>NZ_JBBDGL010000009.1:0-1969 GCF_037204165.1 Microbacterium marmarense | reverse complement strand
ACCAATGGTCCACATCGACCGTGACACGAAGTAGCGCGTCGTCACTGATCTTAGAGTCAGTGGTCAGTGTTTTCCCTGCTCAAGTGCTGTGAGCAGGTATCGACCGTAGCCGCTCTTCAACAGTGGCTCCGCCCGTGCGCGCAGTTCCTCGTCCGACAGAAAGCCCATTCGCCACGCGACTTCTTCGGGGCAGCCGATCGACAATCCTTGACGCTTCTGCACCGTGCGGATGAACTCGGTCGCTTCGCTCAACGAATCGAACGTGCCCGTGTCAAGCCAGGCTGTTCCGCGCGGGAGAATCTCGACCTTGAGATCGCCCCGATCAAGGTAGGCCTTGTTGACATCGGTGATCTCAAGCTCGCCGCGCGGTGACGGCTTCAGCTGCTTCGAGATCTCCACTACGTCATTGTCATAGAAGTAGAGGCCCGGGACCGCGTAGTGACTCTTTGGCTTCGCAGGCTTTTCCTCAAGCGAAACGACTTTGCCACCGCGATCGAACTCGACGACGCCGTACGCGGTCGCATCGTCTACCCAGTAGCCGAAGACCACCCCACCGGTGAGCTCGTTGTACTGCCTTAGCCTCGTTCCGAGCCCTGGACCGTAGAAGATATTGTCACCGAGCACGAGTGCGACGCTCTCAGAGCCGATGTGCTCTTCACCGAGGATGAATGCTTGCGCAAGTCCGTCCGGTGAGGGCTGCATCTTGTAGGTGATATTGATTCCGAACTGGCTTCCATCGCCCAGCAATCGCTGAAACTGATCTGCATCGTGCGGCGTCGTGATGACGAGAACATCGCGAATTCCCGCCAAGATGAGCGTGGCAAGCGGATAGTAAATCATCGGCTTGTCGTAGACGGGCACCAGCTGCTTCGATGAGCCGAGGGTGATGGGATGCAGCCGGGATCCAGTCCCGCCCGCGAGAATGATTCCGCGCATACAACCAGTTTCCCCTACCGCGGGTCAGCCACCAAACAGGTCAGCAGCGATTCTCTCTCGCGAGAGTGTCGTATGCGCTGCCGCAATCTGCACGTCGTTGGCACCCGAACCGACGTTGAGAGCGTTCAATCCCGACACTTGCGAGCCCGGAATAAACCACCAATGCTGCTGACCAGCCGCCACCTGTCGGGTGCGGTAACCGCTGATGACGGCGGTGCGATGCAGCCAAACGTCGTCCGCTGACGGAGTGAGCGAGCGAAAGACGTCGCCCTGGTCGAGGAGGGCTTGCTGAAGCGGAATGGGCAGAATCTGGCCTGAAACCGACGTAGCGAAGTGTGCGAAGCTCGGCTCATCATCGTCGCACGAGCGCCAGGTGGCGTACGGGAGAAAGCTATCGTCACTCATTCCGATGACGTGCGCCCGGTACGCGACGACGTGCTCCGGGTGCTGAAGATGCACGCGCATCAACCCTTCAAGCCACGTCGCGGGATAGACGATGTCGTCATCACTCAGCACGAGCGGAACGTCGAGCGCTGATTCAAGCAGATAGGGCCAGTACTTGGTGTGAACTCCGAACCCTGGCGGGCAGTACCGAATTTCCAGGCCCCGATGTTGCAACCGACGTAGCCGCCAATTTTGCCTCTTGGGCGGCGAATCGAGCCACAAGATCAATCGCCCCGGACGCATGGTCCCGCGCCCGATCGACTCCAGGGCCAACCAGACATCTCGGGTGCGTCTTCCGTGAGTCGTCATCGTGACGGTCACGGGACACGACGCGTCGACCACCTTCTCTCGCGCGCGAGGGTCGCTGTTGCTTCTCCAGAGAGTCGCGATATCTCGAGCGACTTCAGGCGGCGGACTGTCAACCGTGCCTGCGGAATGCGGCAACCCGCCGAATGTCTCCGCTGCGGTGCGTAACCCCCGGCGGACGCGCCCGAACATCGTGCCGGGAGCTAGATGCGTCATCCATCAACCATATAAGTGGCAGGGACCACTCTCAGCGGACGCCACGTTTGCCAGATACGCTGGTGTC
>NZ_JBBDGL010000008.1:0-2474 GCF_037204165.1 Microbacterium marmarense | reverse complement strand
GGGCACTACATCCACGGGGCACTGGCTCAGTCGGACTAATCTCCCGCGAAGGTTTTCGCACGTCGGCTCCCTCCGAGTCGGCGTGATGAAAACCGACGACCGGCGACGCACGCGGTGTCGGTTCGTTGTTCGGCTGCGTCGAACCGTTGCCACGCCAGCTTGGCGCGTTCTGGCGAGCGAACTTGCGGTGCTGCGATGTTCGTGCATCTTCAGCATCCAAATCGTCCGATCTTTTTTTCTTACCTTGATCGGCCTTTGATAGGGCGGTGAAACATTCTCGAAACGGTTGGAGACATCTTCGAAATCTGACGAGAGAAAGGTGTGGGCTATTCCCCTTGGACGCGTCGGTGCGTGGGTGCCGACGGCATTCGCGCTGGCGGTCCGTCTCCCCTGAAAGGAACCGGCACCCCCATGCCCCAACTCACACCCACCTCGCGAACACGTCGCCCCCGCGGCCGTGCTCTAGCGACTCTGGCTGCGATCGCCGCGATGCTCGGCGGCTCGCTCGCCCTGGCACCCGCGGCAAACGCTGCCGAGGCCGGCGACGTCACCCTCACCGCTCCCTCATCGGTCGCCGTCGGCGACACCGTCTCGGTCAGCGTTGACGCCTCAGCCACGGCCGACCTGTTCGCCTACGACATCACGGTGTCGTTCGACTCGGCCGTGCTCGCATACGACGCCACCTCGAGCGTCTTTCCCGATGGTGGGTTCAGCTCGGTCGCCGAAGACAGCGGCTCGGTCACCTTCACCAACACCCGCCTGGGCACCTCGCCCGGCCTCGCCGACGCGCAGACGCTCGTCACCTTCAGCTTCGAAGCGATCGGCGAAGGCTCAGCCGACATCGCCATCACCGGCCTCACGCTCGTCGGTTCAGAAGCAGGCGACACCACCTCACTCAGCAACGTCGACTCCGTCACAACGACTGTCGAGCCGGCCGCTACCACGCCGACGCCGACCGCGACCGCGACGCCTTCTGAGACCGCCACTCCCACCGAGACGGCAACGCCGACCGAAGACGCCACCGACACCACTGACTCGACCGACTCGTCGAGCACCGAGGGTGACCTCGCCGTCACCGGTTCTGACGCCACCCTCTGGATCGTCATCGGCATCATCGCGCTCATTGCACTCGCCGCAGGCGCCGTGCTCGTGCTGCGCCGCAAGGCGGTGAAAGCATGACCGCCACCGTTCCCTCCAACTCAGCGTTCGCACGTCCACAAAGGAGACTCCCGGTGACTAGCACCAAGCGAGCCATCGCCACCATCGCGGTACTGGGAACAGTTGCCGCTGGCGCAGTGGCAACTCCCGCCGTCGCACTCGACACAGTTGAGCCGACCACCGCGTCGATGCTCGCACCGTTCTACACCGAGCTCGACCTCACCGGTGACGCACAGGTCACCACCGACGACCTCGGTGTTGCCGCCGACGCTATTGGCACCACGGCAGATGACGCCGCGTGGTCAAGCGTTTCGGTCATCGACCTCGACGCATCGGGCGAGATCACCGTCAGCGACGTCGCAGGCCTGGCCCAGCGCATGATCTACGACGACGGCGAGTTCGACCTGATCGAAGCGTCGACCATCGACATGCAGGCCGCCATGAACGCCGGCGTCACGACCTCGGTCGAGATCACGCAGGAATACATGGATCGCATCGACTTCTACGACACCGCTCTGGTTGACGATCAAGAAGGCGGTCGCCCACTCAACTCGATCATCACCGTCAGCGACGCCGCACTTGCCGCTGCCGCCGAGGCCGACGCCGTGCGCGCCGCCGACGGCATGACCAGCATGCTGCTCGGCGTGCCGATCGCACTGAAAGACAACTACAACACCTACGACATGGTCACCACGGCCGGTTGTGGCTGCTGGAACCTCAACCAGACCGCTACCGACGCCACCATGGTCGAGGGTCTGCGCGCCGACGGCGCGATCATTCTCGCCAAGGCCAGCCTTGACGAGTTCGCCTATGGCTTCACGTCGCAGTTCTCGTCGTTCCAGCCCGTCGGCGAATCGCTCTACATCGCCAGCCCCTACGACACCACGCAGACCGCGGGTGGTTCGAGTGGTGGCACGGGCGCGGCAATCGCCGCTAACCTCGCCGGCATCGGCTTCGGCACCGACACCGGTGGCTCGATCCGCGTTCCCTCGTCATACAACCAGCTCGTCGGCATTCGGCCGACGGTCGGTCTTGCCAGCCGCGACGGAATCGTTCCGCTCGCACTGTCGCAAGACACCGGTGGCCCCATGGCTCGCAGCGTTCTTGACGCAGCCGTAGCCCTCGACGCTGTTGTTGGCGTCGACGCGGGCGACCCGATCACCTCGACCCAGGCCGGTCTTGTGCCCGAGTCATACACCTCCTATTTGGATGCTGGCTCGCTCGAGGGCGTTCGCATCGGATACGTCGCATCGATGCTCGGTGACAACACCACCACGCTTCGCCTCTGGGCAGACGCAGTGGCGACGTTCGAGGCA
>NZ_JBBDGL010000007.1:0-4352 GCF_037204165.1 Microbacterium marmarense | reverse complement strand
ACCGTCGCCGAGTGCGAAAACTCCGTCGCCCCATCCGCCACAGACTGCGTGCTCTTCACCAACACACCATCCTTGAAGATGTTCGCCACCACACGGTTCAACCCGGTATTGTCCGCAGCATCCACCTGAATGTCGAGCTCCAAGAACGGACCAGCCGTCGAAGGCGAGACCAACTCAACCACCGGACGCTCAGTATCAAGCTCCGGCTCGGGCTCGCCGCCCTCGGCGATGCGGTAAGTCTCGCCAGCTTCGGCTTCGAACCGGATGGTGCGACCATCCTGTTCGCCGTCATAGTTGGCGACGGCCTCGATAGCAACACGGTTGCCGCTCGAGTCTGTGACGCCCTTGTCCGCGATGCCCTCAGCCGTCACGGTAAGGGTCTGTGACGCATCAGGCGTCAACACGGCCTCGGAGAGCGCACCACCTGTCCAGGCCATGTCGACTCCGACGCTGCCTCGAGCGCGCAATCCTTGAACTGAGCCTTCACTCCAGACCTCAGGCATCGCTGGCAACAGTTCGATCGCATCGCCCTGCGACTGCAACATCATCTCCGTGGCACCGGCGGTACCGCCGAAGTTGCCATCGATCTGGAACGGCGGGTGCGCATCCCACAGGTTGTTGTAGGTACCTCGCTTCAGCAGGTTGCTGTACAAGGTGTGTGCGCGATCCCCATCTCGCACCCGCGACCAGAAGTTGAGCTTCCATGCCATCGACCAGCCGGTCGAAGCGTCGCCGCGGGTATTCAACGTGACCTTCATCGCCTCGACGTACGCGTCATCTTCGGCGCTTCGGCCAGCTACGACCTGGTCGCCTGGGTGAAGCGGGAAGAGGTGGTTGGTGTGACGGTGGTTGCCGTCACCCGTGAAGTCGATGGCGATGGCATTCTGCCATTCCTGCAGCTGTCCTCCCGGATACGTCTTGCCGTCCGCGGTGTAGTCGCCCTCTGGAGCGATCTGCAATCCGAGCATTCCTGCCTTGGCTGCAACGATCTCGTCGATATAGGCGTCCTCGGCAGAGCGTCCTTCGAGTCCGTTCTCGGTATCGGCATCGTCGAGACGACCGCCCATCGCCTCGTGAGCTTCGATGACGTCCTCGAAGAGACCGTTGACCACGGCTTGGGTCTGCGTTGCACCTAGCGAGTACGGTCCGTGCTCAGGCGAATACGACGGACTCACCACGAGCTTGTTGCTTGAGGTGTCGACCACCAGATTGTCGACCCAGAACAGAGCCGCGTCTCTCAGCATGTCGTAGTGCTCTTCTAAGAAATCAGTGTCAAGCGTGAACTGGTAGTGCTCCCACAGGTGCTGGGTGAGCCATGCACCGTCCTCTGGGCTGAAGAACGCGCCCGACACAGCGGGACCGGTGTTGCCCCACGTGTTCACTTCGTGCCAGACCGTCCAGCCGCGGGTGTCTTCGCCGAACATGCGCTGCGCACCGACGGTGCCTCGTGGGACGAGGTTGTCGATGAAGCTGATCAGCGGCTCGCTCAGCTCCGAGAGGTTAGTTTGCTCTGCGAGCCAGTAGTTCATCTGCAGGTTGATGTTCGCGTGGTAGTCGCCGTTCCATGGCGCAACCTTGCCGTATGCCCAGATTCCCTGAAGGTTCGCCGGAAGCGAGCCCTCACGCGACGAGGAGATCAGCAGGTAGCGACCGAACTGATAGTAGAGCGTTTCGAGGTAAAGATTCTCTGCGGCTGTGTTGGTCCCACTGCGGTACCCGTCGAGCAGTTCGATCGTGGTCTTGTCTTCGACGGAAGCGACGTTCCCGAGGTTCAACTGCACCCGGTCGAACAGCTCTTTGTAGTCCGCGACATGAGCCTCGTAGAGCTGTTCGTACGACTTCTGCGACGCAGCAGCAATTCGCTCTGCGACGTCGATCAATGGATCGCGACCATCGAAATAGTTGTTGAGCGGATCCTCGCCTGCGTATGGCTCATCAGCGGTGATGTCCTGCTGATAGTTGGTGTCCGTTGTCGTCAGAACCAACACTGAGTCAGCGTTGCTGACCGCGATGGAATCGCCCACGGTAGTCATCTCGGCGTTCTCTCCCACCGGAATGACCTTCAACTGCTGAGCGTAGTGAAGCCCGTCGTTGAACTTGTTGATCTCGTCAGCGGCATCGTCGTGCCCACCAACCCAGCCGGTGGCCGTGACCGTATCGCCATCCGCGACAATCGAGTTCGGGTCAATCGGCTGAATCGAGAACACCTGATTGATCGAGCCCGGCTCGGATGCGTTCAGGCGGATCGCCATGACGTTGTCGGGGTTCGAGATGAAGTACTCCCGCTCGTAGTCGACATCGCCGCGTGTATACGAGACTGTGGCCTTGCTCTCATCGAGGTCGAGGCCTCGGCGGTAGTCGCTGACGAGCGCATTCTCGTCAACGGGAACCGGCATTGCGATCTCCGACATCTGCGGGTTGTCGTTCGCGCCAACGAGCGCGGTGACGGTCATCTTGAACGAGCTATAGGTTCCCGGAACATCAGCAGTGAACTCCTTGTACGCCGTGCGTGCTGAGCCAAATTGAGCGTCATCGACGGTGTCGATCAGCACCCATTCGCCAGAACTCGACTTGGCGTACAGCGTCCACGTCTTGAAGTCACGATTGGGTCGGTCATTGCCCGTCGCGAGGCGATAGGTCTCGACAGCGAACGGTTGCGAATATGCCCACTCCACGTCGTAGGGATTCTCGGGAGTGATCGCACCGGAGTTGAAGGCGAACATCTTCGTGCCGGTGTCGCCGTCGAAGAGGGATGCCGAGCGTTCCGCTGCGTTGTCGGGGTGTTCGTGGTTCGCTTCGTTGCTCACCAGCTCAGGACCGGTCGCGGGTGCGATAGCGATGTTGATCTCTGACATCTGCGGGTTGGCACCGCCCTTGGTCGCCGTAACAACCATCTTGAACGAATCGTAGACACCGGGGGCATCAAGATCGAACGACGTGTATGCTCGACGGCTCGACGGGAGCGCCCCATCTGAAACGGCGTCTACGAGCACCCAGTCGCCGGCTCCGTCCTTCGCAAACAGGTCCCATGCCTTGAAATCGCGCGGCGCCTGGTCGCTGCCTGTCGCGAGGCGATATGTCGTCGCGCTGATCGAAGCCGAGTAGGACCATTCGACCTCATAGGGGTGCTCTGCACTTGGTGTGCCGAATTCGTCGGCATACATTTTTGTGGATGTGTCGTCGTCGAATAGAGCTGCGGTCCCTTGCGAGGGGTTGTTTGGGTTCTCGTAGTTCGAAGAGAACGAATCGAGATTGATGATCTCATCGGACCCGATAACGACAGTGCTGAGTTGACGGTAGCTGCCAAAATCCGCCTTGGTGCCCTTCAGCTGGTTCACGATGCCGGTGATCTGAGACATCGTGGCAGCGTCAGGTGACGTAGCAGGCGTGATGTTGCCCTCAGCATCAACCGTGGCCGGCGTCGTTGCATCCCACGCCTCTTGCAACATCTCTTGCGCGGTTTGGATGTTCGCAACGTTCTCTTCGGTGCTCTTGCTGCTGAAGCCGCCGTCATAGTCTGGGTTCTGCCCAGGGCCACCCGACCAGTAGGTGTGATCATTGACAATGATTTCTTCGGTGTCGACGCCTCCCATGATGCTCGCGCCCATATAGCCGTTGCCGAGCGGGATGCTCTCCTTCTCCCACGCCTGGGCCTTGTCAGTGGCAGGTCCGGCTGGTGCGGAGTACCAAGTCTTGAGCGCTGGCTGTTCACCAAACTGCGTTGCCTCTTCGGCGCCTGTCGCGGGAACGCCTATGCCGACCATGCCGCCAGTGGCGAGCACAACAGCGAGCGAACTTGCTACCCATCGCCTCGGTGTCGGTACGCGACCGCTTCTTGGCGTTGGGTACTGCGGATGCTTTTGCGTGGGCACAGTTCCGGCTCCTTTGCGCGGGGTCTTATCTGGGAGAACTCTCGATCAGACTTAGCCGTGCCGCGCCATTCACACACTCTCGATATGTGGTTTAAAACACTAAATCGAGATATACATGAGTAGCAACTGCTCGATCTTCTCTGCTTCGAGACGACACCGTGAGGCTAACATTTATCCGATGTCTTGTCACTGGCTTTCAAGTTAAAGGTGTTTCTTCGCGATCAACGGTCGAAAACATAGGATGAAAGCGCGCGATATCCGAGGTGCCCAAACATCGGGATTCTGACCTCGCAGCTTTTCGTGTGTGCCCAGATAATTAGGATTCATCTCCTCACGCGTTGTCGTCGACGACACGATGATGGCCGGGTCGCGTTGCGCGGCCCGGCCATCCTTGATTTCAGGGGTTAGTAGCTGCCGAGGTCTTGCCAGACGCTCGCGCCGGGAGTTGCGTTGCGGGTCCACCACTTCGCTTTCCAGACA
>NZ_JBBDGL010000006.1:0-5730 GCF_037204165.1 Microbacterium marmarense | reverse complement strand
GTGAAGTTGCCCTTCTGGCGAGGCTGTGAAGCTGAGTGGGAGGTGCGTCCGATCCTTGAGAACTCAACAGCGTGCACTTGTCAAATGCCAAATAACCTCTACTCAACTTCGGTTGGGTGAGATTCCTTTGGATCAAAGTCCAACCTCTTCCGGGGGTTGGCGTATGGATTGTCAGTATTGACATCCTTTTGGTCAGTTCAAACTCGCTGCTTTCAGCCTATTCCGGTTGTTGGTAGCAAATTTCTTTTACGGAGAGTTTGATCCTGGCTCAGGATGAACGCTGGCGGCGTGCTTAACACATGCAAGTCGAACGGTGAAGCCCAGCTTGCTGGGTGGATCAGTGGCGAACGGGTGAGTAACACGTGAGCAATCTGCCCCTGACTCTGGGATAAGCGCTGGAAACGGCGTCTAATACCGGATATGAGCTACGGCCGCATGGTCGGTAGTTGGAAAGAATTTCGGTCAGGGATGAGCTCGCGGCCTATCAGCTTGTTGGTGAGGTAATGGCTCACCAAGGCGTCGACGGGTAGCCGGCCTGAGAGGGTGACCGGCCACACTGGGACTGAGACACGGCCCAGACTCCTACGGGAGGCAGCAGTGGGGAATATTGCACAATGGGCGCAAGCCTGATGCAGCAACGCCGCGTGAGGGATGACGGCCTTCGGGTTGTAAACCTCTTTTAGCGAGGAAGAAGCGAAAGTGACGGTACTCGCAGAAAAAGCGCCGGCTAACTACGTGCCAGCAGCCGCGGTAATACGTAGGGCGCAAGCGTTATCCGGAATTATTGGGCGTAAAGAGCTCGTAGGCGGTTTGTCGCGTCTGCTGTGAAAACTGGAGGCTCAACCTCCAGCCTGCAGTGGGTACGGGCAGACTAGAGTGCGGTAGGGGAGATTGGAATTCCTGGTGTAGCGGTGGAATGCGCAGATATCAGGAGGAACACCGATGGCGAAGGCAGATCTCTGGGCCGTAACTGACGCTGAGGAGCGAAAGGATGGGGAGCAAACAGGCTTAGATACCCTGGTAGTCCATCCCGTAAACGTTGGGAACTAGTTGTGGGGTCCATTCCACGGATTCCGTGACGCAGCTAACGCATTAAGTTCCCCGCCTGGGGAGTACGGCCGCAAGGCTAAAACTCAAAGGAATTGACGGGGACCCGCACAAGCGGCGGAGCATGCGGATTAATTCGATGCAACGCGAAGAACCTTACCAAGGCTTGACATATACGAGAACGGGCTAGAGATAGTCAACTCTTTGGACACTCGTAAACAGGTGGTGCATGGTTGTCGTCAGCTCGTGTCGTGAGATGTTGGGTTAAGTCCCGCAACGAGCGCAACCCTCGTTCTATGTTGCCAGCACGTAATGGTGGGAACTCATGGGATACTGCCGGGGTCAACTCGGAGGAAGGTGGGGATGACGTCAAATCATCATGCCCCTTATGTCTTGGGCTTCACGCATGCTACAATGGCCGGTACAAAGGGCTGCAATACCGTAAGGTGGAGCGAATCCCAAAAAGCCGGTCCCAGTTCGGATTGAGGTCTGCAACTCGACCTCATGAAGTCGGAGTCGCTAGTAATCGCAGATCAGCAACGCTGCGGTGAATACGTTCCCGGGTCTTGTACACACCGCCCGTCAAGTCATGAAAGTCGGTAACACCTGAAGCCGGTGGCCCAACCCTTGTGGAGGGAGCCGTCGAAGGTGGGATCGGTAATTAGGACTAAGTCGTAACAAGGTAGCCGTACCGGAAGGTGCGGCTGGATCACCTCCTTTCTAAGGAGCATCTGGCATTCTTCGGGATGTCCAGGCGCCAGATTGAGAACGTATGTTTCTCACTGGTTAGCTCATGGGTGGAACATTAGACAAGATGCCGTTCGGGACTTCCTGAACTTAGTACGCTGCTTGCAGCTGGAACGGTTTTGGTGGAAGCGCCGGCATATGCACGCTGTTGGGTCCTGAGGGACCGGATGAACTTGATGTCTTTGGATGTTGGGTTTTGACGACTCTCTGGACCTTTTGCTGTTGCCGGCTTTGGCTGGTTTCGGTGGAGGGTACCGCCCGTACTTTGAGAACTACACAGTGGACGCGAGCATCTTTGAGATGACACCTTTTGGTGTTGTCTCATGAAAGATGATCTTAAAGATCATTAGTCAATTTCAGATTCCCATGCCTTCGGGTGTGGGGTCGAGTTTTGATTCAACTCATGTGATTTCAAGTCTTTAAGAGCAAACGGTGGATGCCTTGGCATCTGGAGCCGAAGAAGGACGTAGCAATCTGCGATAAGCCTCGGGGAGTGGATAAGCACACTTTGATCCGAGGATTTCCGAATGGGGAAACCCCGCTGGGCAGCGTGCTGACCTGGTGACTCCCGCCTGAATATATAGGGCGGGTAGAGGGAACGTGGGGAAGTGAAACATCTCAGTACCCACAGGAAGAGAAAGCAACCGCGATTCCGTTAGTAGTGGCGAGCGAAACCGGAACAGGCTAAACCGAGTACGTGTGATATCCGGCAGGAGTTGCGTATTCGGGGTTGTGGGACTTTTCTGACTGGTCTGCCGATCAGTCGGCGTTACAAGAAGGTATAGACGAACAGCTTTGAATGGCTGGTCATAGAGGGTGCGAACCCCGTAGTCGAAATGCTTCTCTTGACGCGAAGAGTATCCCAAGTAGCACGGGGCCCGAGAAATCCCGTGTGAATCTGTCAGGACCACCTGATAAGCCTAAATACTCCCAGATGACCGATAGCGGACAAGTACCGTGAGGGAAAGGTGAAAAGTACCCCGGGAGGGGAGTGAAATAGTACCTGAAACCGTTTGCTTACAAACCGTTGGAGCCTCCCTAGTAGGGGTGACAGCGTGCCTTTTGAAGAATGAGCCTGCGAGTTAGCGATATGTGGCGAGGTTAACCCGTTGAGGGGTAGCCGTAGCGAAAGCGAGTCTGAATAGGGCGATTCAGTCGCATGTCCTAGACCCGAAGCGAAGTGATCTATCCATGGCCAGGTTGAAGCGACGGTAAGACGTCGTGGAGGACCGAACCCACTTAGGTTGAAAACTGAGGGGATGAGCTGTGGATAGGGGTGAAAGGCCAATCAAACTTCGTGATAGCTGGTTCTCTCCGAAATGCATTTAGGTGCAGCGTTGCGTGTTTCTTGCCGGAGGTAGAGCTACTGGATGGCCGATGGGCCCTAAAAGGTTACTGACGTCAGCCAAACTCCGAATGCCGGTAAGTGAGAGCGCAGCAGTGAGACTGTGGGGGATAAGCTTCATAGTCGAGAGGGAAACAACCCAGACCACCAACTAAGGTCCCTAAGCGCGTGCTAAGTGGGAAAGGATGTGGAGTTGCTTAGACAACCAGGAGGTTGGCTTAGAAGCAGCCACCCTTGAAAGAGTGCGTAATAGCTCACTGGTCAAGTGATTCCGCGCCGACAATGTAACGGGGCTCAAGCACGCCACCGAAGTTGTGGCATTGATATTTATTGGTAGGCCTTCGTGGTCCAGCCGTATTGATGGGTAGGAGAGCGTCGTGTGGCCAGCGAAGCGGCGGTGTGAACCAGCCGTGGAGGCTACACGAGTGAGAATGCAGGCATGAGTAGCGAAAGACGTGTGAGAAACACGTCCTCCGAAAGACCAAGGGTTCCAGGGTCAAGCTAATCTTCCCTGGGTAAGTCGGGACCTAAGGCGAGGCCGACAGGCGTAGTCGATGGACAACGGGTTGATATTCCCGTACCGGCGAAGAACCGCCCAAACCAATCCAGTAATGCTAAGCATCTGAATCCCCTAGATGGATCCCTTCGGGGTGAAGCGTGGGGCCTAGCGTGCGACCCTATGCTGGGGCGGTTAGCGTATTAACAGGTGTGACGCAGGAAGGTAGCCCAGCCCGGCGATGGTTGTCCGGGTGCAAGTGCGTAGGCCGAGTGGTAGGCAAATCCGCCACTCATTAAGGCTGAGACACGATGCGGATAATAAGTGGGTGATCCTATGCTGCCAAGAAAAGCATCGACGCGAGGTTCTAGCTGCCCGTACCCCAAACCGACTCAGGTGGTCAGGTAGAGAATACTAAGGAGATCGAGAGAATCGTGGTTAAGGAACTCGGCAAAATGCCCCCGTAACTTCGGGAGAAGGGGGGCCTTCGGCGTATAGGGACTTGCTCCCAAAAGCGTTTGGAGGCCGCAGAGACTAGTGGGTAGCGACTGTTTACTAAAAACACAGGTCCGTGCTAAGTCGCAAGACGATGTATACGGACTGACGCCTGCCCGGTGCTGGAAGGTTAAGAGGACCGGTTAGCCGCAAGGCAAAGCTGAGAATTTAAGCCCCAGTAAACGGCGGTGGTAACTATAACCATCCTAAGGTAGCGAAATTCCTTGTCGGGTAAGTTCCGACCTGCACGAATGGCGTAACGACTTCCCAACTGTCTCAACCGCGAACTCGGCGAAATTGCAATACGAGTAAAGATGCTCGTTACGCGCAGCAGGACGGAAAGACCCCGTGACCTTTACTATAGCTTGGTATTGGTGTTCGGTGTGACTTGTGTAGGATAGGTGGGAGACGTTGAAGCAGGGACGCTAGTTCTTGTGGAGTCATTGTTGAAATACCACTCTGGTCATTCTGGATATCTAACTTCGAACCGTAATCCGGTTCAGGGACAGTGCCTGGTGGGTAGTTTAACTGGGGCGGTTGCCTCCCAAAAAGTAACGGAGGCGCCCAAAGGTTCCCTCAACCTGGTTGGTAATCAGGTGTCGAGTGTAAGTGCACAAGGGAGCTTGACTGTGAGACTGACAGGTCGAGCAGGGACGAAAGTCGGGACTAGTGATCCGGCAGTGGCTTGTGGAAGCGCTGTCGCTCAACGGATAAAAGGTACCTCGGGGATAACAGGCTGATCTTGCCCAAGAGTCCATATCGACGGCATGGTTTGGCACCTCGATGTCGGCTCGTCGCATCCTGGGGCTGGAGTAGGTCCCAAGGGTTGGGCTGTTCGCCCATTAAAGCGGTACGCGAGCTGGGTTTAGAACGTCGTGAGACAGTTCGGTCCCTATCCGCTGCGCGCGCAGGAAATTTGAGAGGATCTGACCCTAGTACGAGAGGACCGGGTTGGACGAACCTCTGGTGTGTCAGTTGTTCCGCCAGGAGCACCGCTGATTAGCTACGTTCGGGATGGATAACCGCTGAAAGCATCTAAGCGGGAAGCCGGCCTCAAGATGAGATTTCCATGCCTTCGGGCGAGAGGCTCCCAGCCAGATTACTGGGTTGATAGGCCAGATGTGGAAGCGTGGTAACACGTGTAGCTGACTGGTACTAATAAGCCGATGACTTGATAACACACCGTTTAAGGTGCTGCGTCCACTGAGTGGTTCTCGATGTACGGTCGAGAACCGCATAACAATTGATTGTTATGCTGATTGAAACATCAATAGTGTTTCGGCGGCCATAGCGTGAGGGAAACGCCCGGTTACATTCCGAACCCGGAAGCTAAGCCTCACAGCGCCGATGGTACTGCAGGGGGGACCCTGTGGGAGAGTAGGACACCGCCGGACTTCTTTTAGTGAATTGGCCACCCAATGTTGGGTGGCCTTTTCGCGTTAACAATCGTTGTCCCCCACCCGGGGCTGCGGGAGGATCACGACATGCCCGACAACACCCCCCGAGACAACAACCACGACCGCGACCGCGACCGCGACAAGCAACACAAGTCGCACCCACCCCGCAACGGGCAACGCAAGCCTGATTCGTCCCGTAACGG
>NZ_JBBDGL010000005.1:0-163307 GCF_037204165.1 Microbacterium marmarense | reverse complement strand
GGGGTCGGCGAATCGCTGCGAATTGGCTAGGTGGGCGCTCTTAGGTGCGTTGCTTGCCCAGCCCACCGGCGCCGTACCCGTACCGTCACGATTTCCAACGGCACCGCCTCGGGGCAGAACACGACGTACGCGCAGACGTACCGCTGACCATAGTGCCGGTCGCGTGCGGCCTGGTCTTCATCGCGATCCGGCTCATCGCCCGACGAAGAAAATCTTGTCGCACAACGAGCTCGGCTTTAGAACCGGTACTCGTCACATCGGCTGCAGTTTCGGACGCCGGACAAATGCTATTGGGTTGTGATGGCGCGCGATTCTGTGCGAACTCTGTCTTGAGGTGAGCCGGAATACCCTGGTGCGCCAACGCTGGCGCGTGAAAGCCCCGCCCGGATCATTGAAAATCAGGACGGGGCCTCGGCGCAACGTGTAGCTACACCGTGGTGGTTGACGCGGTGGGAGTTCCCGCATTCTCAAGCGTCGCGCGGCGCTTCATCAACACCATGAAGTAACCGGCTGCGACGGCACCGACCAATCCGATGACAGCGGTGACGACGAAGTACACATTGTTCGCACCTGCGACATTGTCACCGAAGCTCGTGTAAATCGCGCTGCTGATCTGCGGCAAGAAGATGTCTGGCAGGTAGCCGAAGAACGAGATAATTCCGATCGCGATTCCCGTTACTGCTACCGGTACGCGGCACTCGTCAAGAATCGACCAGTACACACCGCGAATGACGTACATGACAAGACCTGCCGCGACGATCAGCACATAAATGACGCCGATCGGTGAGCTGCCCGGAAGCACGGCGAGCGCGATGAGCATTGCAGAAGTGAGCACCATCGAAATCATCAGAACGCGTGAGCGACCAAACCGATCGGCCAAGAAACCGCCGCCAAAGCCGCCGATCGGGCGCATCCACAACACGATCACTGTGACCACTCCGGCACCTACCTGCGTTACACCGTGATTGACGTTGAGGAAACCAGAGAAGTAGTAGTGGCCCCAAAACAGCGTGTAGCCGCAAAAGAGAATGACGATCATCACCCAAACCTCGCGGATCTTCACGATGCGGCGGATGCCAGCCCAGGTCGACTCAACGTCACCCTTGCTCTCGGCTTCAGCCTTGATCTCTTTGTCGCGCCCACCGGGCATAAGAAAGAAAAGACCGACGGCGATCACGATAATCGCGATGCAGTACATGTACACGACCGCTTGAAATCCAGCCTGAGTGCCAGCAAGGTCAACCACTCCAGGCCCCGCGACAACTGCGAAAATCGCGATCGCTGCACTGGCCAGAATGGCCTCGACCAGGCCTCGTCCGCCATCGAGTGCGCCGAAGTAGCGCCCCTCCTCATTGGTATCGGCGAGCAGGTTCACCGTTTTGAGAATGGCACTCCAAAAGGTGAAGACCGTCGCGATACCCCAAATCAGGTAGATGAAGATCAGCGACGACTTGTCGGGAATCTGTGCATACCAGAGGCCCGCTCCTGCCGTCATGAGCAGCGAAATGATGATCAAGAACTTGACCGGAAAGCGGTCGGCGAGCCAACCACTGGGAATGTAACCGACAACGAAAATGATGCCGATCATCGAATACAGATTGGCCAGTTCGGACTGGTTCATGCTGAAGACGGTCAGGATCGTCTCTTCGAAGTTCTGGCGAAGATAGACCAGCGGGTAAATCGACCCCGCGGCGAGAATGAGGAGGATTAGCTCGAAAATCTTCCTTGATTGGGCGAGCTTGGGCATGGGGTGGTGCTCCTTATTGTTCGGAAAGAATGTTGTACGTGCGTTCGAGAATGACGTCCGTCTGCGCAGAGATATCTGCATAGACTTCGCCGAGCTTGCTGTATAGGTGTGCACGGCTGGGGTCGGGTGTGAACCCGTCTGCCTGATGCACCATCCGTTGAGTCGCTACATCGAGATCGGGGTAGATTCCGCATGCCACGGCGACACAGATCGCCGCACCCAGCCCTGCTGCGTTGGGTACCGCGTTGCGCGCAACAGGAATGTTGAAGACATCAGCAAAAATTTGCATGCCCACATCGCTGTTTGACCCCCCGCCAGAGATGACGAGGTTCTCAATGCGGAAACCCAGCTCGGCCTCCATCGCGGCGACGTTCTGCTTCATGCGAAACGCGATGCCCTCAAGAATCGCGCGGTACATATGCGCATACCCGTGCCGCTCGTCAAAGCCGATGAACATGCCCTTCTTATGGGGCTGCGTTGGCGATGCCAGCCAGTCGAGCACGCACATGAGCCCGTCGCATCCCGCCGGCACCGTCGCCGCGAGCGTGTTGAGGTGCTCTTCACGCGACATGTCTGCCTCAGCTGCCGATTGTGTGATCTCGGCGCCCACCAGATTGCGCAGCCACGACACCGTCCACATCCCGCGCCGAATTCCCGCGCTTTCGTAGATGTAACGATTCCGTTCTGATGCGAAGTTGCTGAAGTAGTTCACGGAGTCGTTCGCGTACTCGACGCCCACGACCATGGCTGCGATGTAGGTTCCGAGCGACACCAGTCCCTGGCGCTGGTCGCGAAGACCAGCCCCCAGCGCCTCCGTCGCTTTGTCATTTGCTGTGTGCACGACCGGCAAACCACGCGGAATGCCGGTAGCCGCCGCGAATTGCTCGTTCACCCGTCCGCCAATATCCCCGGGCATCTGCAACTCGTACAACATCGCCCGAGGCACGTTGAAGGAGTCAAACGTCGCCGGATCGTCAAACCACTCCCACGTCTGCACGTCCATCGGCCACGGCCCGATGTAGTTGGCCGCCGTATCGGTGAGGCTTCCGGTGAGACGTCCCATCAAGTAACCCGAGGTCGTGGTCACATAGGCGACGTCGTCGTTCGTGTGCTCGTAGGGCTTAGATAACCGGTGGTCCATCCAGCTCTGCACTGGGGCCGCCAGCATCCCGTTTTCCCGAACCAGTGCGCGACAGCACCGGATCGTGCACAGACCCACCCCGACGATGTCTGCGGGGTCGCCTTCGAACATCGTCATTACACGCCTTGCGGCGGCAACGATCGTGTCATAGAGGTCGTCGTCGGGATGCTCAGCGACGCCTGGGCGCGGCGTATACATAGGCGCCAACGCCTCGCTTGCTTCGCACACGATCCGCCCGTCGGTGCCGAAGATAACAACCTTCGAGCTTTGCGAACCGCCATCGATGCCAATGATGTATTTGGTCGTCATCGCTCAGCGCACCAGGTATCCGCCGTCGACGCTCAGAATGTGACCGTTGACGTAGTCCGATGCGCGACTGGCCAAAAACGCTGTCGCTCCCATCAGGTCTTGCGTCTGACCCCAGCGGCCCGCCGGCACGTGGTCCATCACGCGCTGGTTGGTGTCGGGGTTTGCCCGCGTCTCGACGGTGAGAGCGGTGGCGTAATAGCCCGGGGCGATTCCGTTAACCTGAATGCCGAAGGGCGCCAACTCGTCGCAGTATGCCTTGGTGAGTCCGGCGATGCCGTGCTTCGTTGCCGCGTATGCCGGTGACCATTGACCACCCAAGAACGAAAACACCGAACAGATGTTGATGATCTTGCCGCTTCGCTGCGGCACCATGTGCTTTGCCACCTCGTGCGACATTTCGAACGCCGCCGTGAGGTTCAGCGCCACCATCGGGTCCCACTGCTCGCGCGTGAACTTGAGCACGTCGGGCTCATTGATGCCGCGACCGGCGCAGTTGATGAGAATGTCGACGCTGCCGAACTCTTTGATGCACGCGTCGACCACCTGCTTGGCGTTGCCTGCTTGCGTGATGTCAGAACGAATGTAGGCGTACCGCGAGCCCGCGGCTTCGACCAGTGCGCCCGTTGTTCTGTCGTCGGGGATGATGCTCGCGGCGAGCACGTTCGCGCCCATCTTGGCGAGTGCGAGGGTGAAGGCCTGGCCAAGCCCCGTATTGCCGCCCGTCACGATGGCATTCTTGCCAGCCAGCGAGAAGAAATCTGCGCCGAAGTCGGCGATATCTAGGTCATTCATGTGTGCCTGCTCTAAAGAGGTATGAGTGTGAGGGATACGGGTGCGGCGCCGTCGTGGCACCGCACCCTGGCTCGCTACTGTGCGAGCGGAAAGATAGTGCCGCGGTTCATAATGCCGTTCGGGTCAAACGCCTTCTTGAGCGTCTCGAGCATGTACAGCGACGAGCCGTACTCTTCGGCGAGAAAGTGCGTGCGGTGCTTGCCGACGCCGTGGTGGTGGCACATTGAACCGCCGAGCTTCAGCGTCTCTTCGACGATGATGTTCTGAATCGGGTCGTGGTAAGTCGTGCGCTCTTCGGTCGGGTCAACGTCGACCTTGTAGTAGTAGACGAAGTACATGTTGGTGCCGTTCAAGTAACTGTGGCTGGAGTGTCCTCCCAGCAACGAGAACTGCGCGGGAATCTCGGCCCGAATGCGCGCCAAGGCGTTCTCATAGATGTCACCGATGACGCTCCAGTTACCCGAGATCTCGGTCGTGAAGCCGTTGATCAGCGTCTCGCGAATTTCGACCCGCTCTTCTTCAAGCTTCGAGACATCCCAGTTGAGGTGGTTGAACCAGTCTTCAATGAGCTCACCGTCGACGCGATCCACGCCGGGGAACGAGGCGACAATTTCTTCGATCGCGTCGCCGGTCGCAACTGCGAGACGCTCGGGTCCCTCAGCAACGAAAATCAGTACGCAGCGTCCATCTGAGAAGTGCTTGAAGTGGTAAAGCCCATCCTCCTTGTCGTACAACCGTGCCACCGACGGGCGATAGCCCTGTGTGACAACCTGGCGAAGAATTTGCAGCCCGGTCTTCATGTCATCGAGCAGATAGCCGTAGAACTTGTTGTTCTGGGGGTAATAGCGAAAGATCTTCACCGTCACTTCGGTGATGTAGTTCAAGGCGCCCTCGTTGCCGAGAACGAGGTGACGAATGTCGGGGCCAGCAGCGCGGCGAGGCACATTCTTAATGCGGCAGATTTCGCCGTTTGCAAACACTGTCTCGACGCCCACCAGCATGTCTTCGATGCCACCGTAGAGCGTCGAGAACTGGCCGATCGAGCGCGTGGCGACGAGACCGCCGAACTGAGCCAAAGGCTTCGACTGCGGTGAGTGACCAGTGGTGTAGCCGATCTTGCGCAGCTCATCTTCGAGCGCTTCGAGGCCGACGCCACACTCGACAGTAGCGAGCATGTCTTCGGTGTTGATGTCGATGATCTTGTTCATTGTCGAGCCGTCAACCACGATCGAGTTCTCGACGACGGTTTCGAGCCCACCCTCCGTGGCACTGCCACCGGTCTTGGGCACGACATTGATGCCGTTATCGTTCGCGAAGGTCAGAATCTTCGCTACGTCTGCTGTGCTCGCGGGCTTCAAAACTGCCGCTGGCAGCGGCAGCGAGTAGACGCCGAAGATGTTCTCGACCTTGTAGTAACGGTCGACGCTGTTCTCTTTCAGAGTCTGTTCGTCAGTGATCACCCGGTCAGCGCCGAGCATGTCGGTGTACGCGGCGACGATCTCTTCGCGGGTGAGGTGAGCCGTGGCGATGGCTGTGGTGAGAGACAAGGAGCCTCATCCTTTCGTAGGGAGGTCAGCGGCGCCGACCTCGTCGTGGCACAAAAAAAGAACAGCGATCTCCTTAAGAAAGGAGGTCGCTGTTCTCTAGGTTCTAGCAACCGTTCCGAAATGAATCAGAAGGTATGTGAAGTTTTGAAAGAGGCTAGCACGGACCTCAAGCCGCGCCTAGAACTATTTTCCAGTTCGCTCGACTACATCTGCCACACGTCTCGATTCGACGAAGCGATAGCGATCGCTCCGGCACCTAGTGCCGCAAGAACATCTTGCTTGTCGCAGACTAGCCCGCCCGCGATCAGCGGTAGATCGGTGTCTTCACGCACCCACGAAAGCACTCGCGGCATACACCCGGGGAGAATCTCAACCGCATCCGCGCCCGACAAGCTGACTTGCTTCGGTACGTTCTTGTAGCTGAACGAGTCCACGAGAAACAAACGATGGATCCCAAGGAAGCCCACCGACTTCGCGTACTTCACCATCATCGCCTTCGAACTGAGAACTCCATCGGCTTGCGAGTTTTGTTTCAGAAAGTCGATCACGACCGGCCTATTTGAGAATCC
The DNA here is from genome assembly GCF_037204165.1 of Microbacterium marmarense. Lineage (NCBI taxonomy): Bacteria > Bacillati > Actinomycetota > Actinomycetes > Micrococcales > Microbacteriaceae > Microbacterium > Microbacterium marmarense. The sequence continues at coordinate 157,202 of NZ_JBBDGL010000005.1, read as the reverse complement.
GTCGACTAGATCGATGTCGACGAACACCGTGCGACCCGCGTCTTTGAGAGCCTTGACGATGTCGGCGATTGTCAGCACGGACCCAAAGAGTACAAACACGACCGGGCAGTGCACTTTCAAGATGGCCTGCATGTCGCTGTCATCTTTGATGCTCGCGATCACCGGGTGAAGCAAGAGGATCTCTTCGATTACCGGCGCGATTGTGGGGTCGGGCCGCTGGCGCGGCGCTGGACGTGCGTCGCTGGACGTCGAGTTGCGGCCTACATGGGGGCTTTCGCCACGCACAGCACTCACTTTCTGGCCTCTTTCTGGGTGTGATGGAGCGGTTCGCGCGATGGCGATGCACCCCGTCGCTTGAGCGTAACCCGGGTACGCGCGAACCAGAAGGTGGGGGCCGACGACTTGTTCGCGGAGCCAGCAACTATCACGAACTGCTCCAACAACGATGTGCCGTACAAACAGGTTGTGCAGTTGATTCTTAGACAGTTCACGAACTGTACTGCACAGCATCCAATACTCGAACATAGCGATCATCAGCGGGTTGAGTCAATTAGCCCATAGATCAGGTCTTAACTGGGATTCGCTGGTTTCCTCCGGACCATTCCTTGGGCACGCATCGACCCTGCTCAGTGTCGGAGGCCCTTTCCATCGTTCAAACGTTCCGATCGACCGCTCGATTCCCGCTCCAGGCGATAGTGGACGTGTTCCTGATGGGGTGGTCGAGTTGGCGGGCCGGCGAACGCCCTCAGCGGGGGTTACGACGAATGCGCCAGAGCGCGATCACGCTCAACAGCGCGGGAACACCCAGAAGCAGGGCGAGGGCAGAAAGGGTATCCATGAAGCGGGTCTGTTCGTTTATGTGGAGCTCGTCGAAAATGATGAAGCGAGCCTAAGCCCGCGAAATCGGCCGCAACCGCAACCTGCGCAGAGCCGCAGACAATCCTGAGCCTGCAAGCAAAAGCGGCGCAATTGCCCAGCATCCGCTCGTTTATAGTTTCTAACAGATGCCGATCTACCAACTGTCAATGTCGGAGGTATGCGCGACAATAGAAGCATGACCAACAACGACAGCGAGCTCGAGATTCGCGAGACCGCGATCTTGACCGAGCTGCTCGACACGGTCACCGAGTCGCGCCGATTGATTGCCCAGCACCAGGCCATCGAAGCCGCCGCACTCGCCCAGGCAGGCCACATCGGAGCCGCCCGCTCGGCGCGACTGTCTGCTCGCGCAACCCTCGAACGCGAAATGCCGATCCGCTCTATCGCCGCGGAGTTCGGCACCGCCATGCACGTCGCCGACCGCACGGCCCAAGCGCAGATCAACGACGCGATGAGTCTCGTCGATGACTACCCCGAAACCTTCACCGCCCTGCACGAGGGGCGCATCTCGCGCAGCCATGTCAACACGATCCTCAATGCGGGCGCACCCCTCGAAGGCGCCGAGGCACGAGCGCAGTTCGACCACGACGTAGTCAAGATCGCCGAAGTCGAGACCGCCGGGCGTCTGCGCCGCTTTGCCGATGCCCTCGCCGAGACAGCCCAACCACGCACCCTCAACGAACGCCACCTCGACGCCCGCGAAGAGCGCTCGGTGCGAGTGTTCGCGCTCCCCGATGGCATGGCCCAACTCGAGGCCCGCCTTCCAGGAATTCTCGCGCACGGAATTTTCGATCGCATCACGCAACAAGCACGCCTGATCAAGAATGTTCGGGATGCTGCGCCCTCCCCCGACGCCAATGCACCATCCGACACCTCGCCCACTGGCAGCGCGCTTGACGGCGCGACGGGCGCCGGGTCTTCGCCGAGTGGCTCCTCGCCGGATGGCTCTCTGCCCGATAGCGCTTTGACCGACGCCACCTTGCCAGACCGTGCCGCCGAGCGCGACGTGCGCACAATGGATCAGATTCGCGCAGACCTTCTCGCCGACATGCTGCTGACCTCTGTGCCCGCGGCTGAGCCCAACGAAGCGGATGGTGACGGCACGCTCGGCGCGATCCGTGCGGTCGTGCAGGTGACGGTTCCTGCCGCAACCCTCGCGGGCACGGCTAACATCCCGGCCGATCTCGCCGGGTTCGGCCCGGTCGATCCCGAGACGGCACGTACTCTTGCTGGCGGGGCCGCCGGGTGGGATCGCGTGTTCACCCACCCGATCACTCGCGAAGTGCTCACCGTCGACCGCTACCGCCCAAGCGATGCGCTCAAACGCCACTTGCGTGCCCGCGATCAGCACTGCCGCTTTCCCGGTTGTCGCACCGCGGCCGTGCGATGCGACATCGATCACACCATCGATGCGGCCCTCGGCGGAGCAACCGAAGCGCGAAACCTCGCTCACCTGTGTCGGAGGCATCACACCCTGAAACACGCCACACCCTGGCGGGTGGTGCAGCATGCCGGCGGAGTTCTCGAATGGACCTCACCCGCCGGCCGCATCTACACCGACAAACCACCCGGAGTGATGTTCTCACCATCACCCCCAGACGACCGCGTTCACCCCGACGACCGTTCGGGCAAGTCGTCGCGGTTCACCGATGTGCTGGACCATCCGCTCGACACCAATGCCCCACACGACGATGCACCCGACCGCCCACTCAACGCTGACGCCCCACTCGACGCAAACGCACCGCTCGACACTGACACTGACACCATCGCACCGACTCAGTTCGAGGGCTGGTCCATCGTCTCCGACCCCGACGACGAACCCCCGTGGCTGCGTTCGGCCGGTTGAATTCGGTGCCGACCACTCGTGTGCAAATCAACCTGGTATATAGCGAATACGATTGATGCCACACGACTTGCCCCTCCCCTTAGTTTTGGAGCTTCATGCGTCTTTCGGTTATCGGCTGCGGATACCTCGGAGCCGTTCACGCGGCAGCGATGGCATCGATCGGTCACGAGGTTGTCGGTATTGACGTTGACGAGCGCAAGGTCGCTTCACTGTCCAAGGGTGTCGCGCCGTTCTTCGAGCCCGGACTGCAGGAGATCCTCACCGCCGGCATCGAGTCAGGTCGCCTCACATTCACGACCGACATGGCTGCAGCATCCGGCGCCAAAGTGCACTTCATCGGCGTCGGCACCCCGCAGCAGAAAGACGGCTACGCGGCCGACATGACCTACGTCAACGCCGCCGTCGACGGCCTCGTGCCCTACCTCTCTGAAGGCGACATCGTCGCCGGCAAGTCGACCGTGCCCGTCGGCACCGCCGCAAGCCTCACCCCACGCGTCGAAGCCACCGGCGCCACCCTCGTGTGGAACCCCGAATTCCTACGCGAAGGCTGGGCCGTGCAAGACACCATCGACCCCGACCGCCTCGTCGTCGGCGTGCCCGCAACCGACGCCGGCACCACCGCCACCGACGTGCTGCGCCAGGTCTACCACCCCGCCGTCGCCAAGGGCACCCCCTTCATCGTCACCGACCTCGCCACCGCCGAACTGGTCAAAGTCTCGGCCAACGCGTTCCTCGCCACCAAAATCTCGTTCATCAACGCCATGGCCGAAATCGCCGAGGTCACCGGAGCCGACGTCACCCAACTCGCCGACGCCATCGGCCACGACGCCCGCATCGGCCGCCGCTTCCTCGGCGCCGGCATCGGCTTCGGCGGCGGCTGCCTGCCCAAAGACATCCGCGCCTTCGCCGCCCGCGCCGAAGAACTCGGCCGCGGCGAATCCGTCGGCTTCCTCCGCGAAGTCGACGCCATCAACCTGCGCCGCCGCGAACGCGCCGTCGAACTCGCCGTCACCGCCGCTGGCGGCACCGTCTACGACAAGAAGATCACCGTGCTCGGCGCAGCGTTCAAACCCCACAGCGACGACATCCGCGACTCGCCCGCCCTCGACGTCGCCGTGCGCCTGCACGGCCTCGGCGCCAAGGTCACCGTCACCGACCCCGCCGCGATCGAAAACGCCTCCCGCGTGCACCCCCAACTCACCTACGTCGAAGGACGCGACAACGCCCTACAGGGCGCCGAAGTCGTCATCGTCGTCACCGAGTGGGACGAATACCGCCGCGAACTCACCCCCGCCCACGTCGGCGAACTCGTCGCCAACAAAGTCATCGTCGACGGCCGCAACTGCCTCGACGCCGCCGCCTACCGCGACGCCGGCTTCACCTACTACGGCATGGGCCGCCCCTAACCTGCACCACCAATCCGCGCGGTGCACACAGCGGCACCGCGCTACTGAATCAACCGGGTGAAAACCTCACCCGGTTGATTTCGGCAAGTCGCGTAATGAATCACTTGGTTCGACGTCTCTTCAGTAGACCCCTCAAGACGTCACCAAGGAATCCCGCCACATGCTGAACAATTTCGAACTGCTCTCCCTGATGCACGTCACCGCTTCAGGCATCGCTACCGTCGGACTCTGCCTTGCCCTCGTGGCCGCAGTGGGCGTGTTCATCGCACTGGCCGCCGACCGCCCCGACAAGCTCGTCGGCCCCACCGGACTGCTCATTCTCGCCGTGCTCGGCGCAACCGTCGGCGGCGCCGCCCAAGAGTGGTGGCAGCTGATCACCGCCGTTGTCGCCGGAGGCACCGCCATCGTCGCCGGACTGATCGTCGCCCGCCTGCTCCGCACACGCCAGCAGCCCGACGCACCCCAGACGTCCATCGACCGCATCCCCCTCGCCTCCTGGCAGTAAGCGGGAGTGCCACCCCGGCCTGTGGTCGTTGATGGGATTCATAGGATGCTGACGCCCAACTGTCACCTCACAGATTGCGGCCGCCGCTCACATGATCGATAGCCTGAAACGAACGCTCGACAACGGCGCATTCCCGGCGCTGACGCCGACACCATCGATGATCGCTGGCCGACGAACCTGGGGTTCTTATGCAGACCACGACACTCTCTAGGCGCACGCGCGCCGTCGCCGTCGCGGCAGCTGCCGTATTGCTGCTCGCCGGCTGCACTGTTGCCGCTCCAAAGGCCGAAAGCGCCCCCGAACCGACCGACACCGGCTCCGCGGCGACAGCGACGGCTGCACCCGTGCCGAGTGACGACGACACCACGCAGGCCGACGGCGCTGAGAGCGATGAAACCGACGATGCCACCGATGACGCATCGACCTCTCCCGAGGCTGCTCCTGCGCCGTACAGCGCCCCTTACAGTGCTCCGTATGCGGCGCCGTACGCTGCGCCGGGCGCGGTGCCGGGCGAGGCCTCGGGCGACACTGGTGCCGGCACTGCTACGGGTGGCGGCGGTACTTCGAGCGGCAGTAGTAGTGGAAGCGGTTCGTCGAGTGGCAGTGGGGGCTCCGGTGCTACGGGTGGTTCCGGTAACGATAGTGATGTCGACCCTGAGCTTGCGATCTCGCACGACGACTCGGTGTACCTCAACTCGAGCGTCGGCACCCTTACTTTCGACTACGAGAGCTACTCGGTCGGCAGCGGCGACTCGTTCGACTGGCAGGGCACCTCGTGGAACAACTCAGATCAACTGCAGTTCGACGTGAGTGCCACCCACGACAGCTCAACCACTCCGGCCACATACTTCTCGACGAACACGAACCAGAAGACGGTGCACACGCTGTCGTCTGACGGCGACGAACCAGACGAGCTGCACTACGCGTTCTGCGGCGACCTTAACTTCACCGCCTTCGGTGCCGCCAGCACCTCCACCTGTTTCGGTCAGGGCGAATGGGGCATCGACAACAACTGGTGGGTCGGCGGCAGCGACTACCAGACCCACGACGGCGAGATCTGCTACATCAACCCCAACGAGGTCGGCGCCATGGGCGCGAGTGCGGTGGCGTGCATCAATCCCGACATTTCGTCAGACACGTTCGCGGTCGACTCGGGCGGCACACACTCGAACTTTCTCTCGTTCTACAGCTTCGAGCAGCTCACCGTCGTCAACACCGAACTGCAGACCGCGCTCGACAGCGTGGTCGAAAAGCTCAACTCAGCCGGTGTGCTCACCAACGCACAGACCACGGCGATCACTCACGCAATCGACGCGAAGGTTCCTGCCGGCGTGCCGCTCGTGCTCAACTCGCCGTCGTCATGGGAGTTCGGCTGCGCCGACTCGTGCACCGACACCGACGACTACTCGATCACTTCTGGTCAGCTGTGGGCGGGCCTTCACTCCACCACCGACTACGACGGACTGCTGTGGAACGCGGGTCTCGACAACCTGGCGATGAACAACATGAGCATCAACGCGACCGCTGGCCGCAATGCCTCGTCTGACGTCGCCGACTGGTTCACCGGCGAAATCGCAAGCGGCGCCATGATCGGTGCGGGCACGCAGAACGGCACCGCCAGCCCGTCTGAACTGAACTTCGCGGTGTGCGGCGACCTCACCCCACAGGGCGGCAGCTTCAACAACGACCCCATCACAACGTGCATCGGTCAGGGCCACAACGCTGATGACTTCGATGCGAACAACTGGTGGATCGGCGGCCCCAGCTGGCAGGCAACCACTCCCGTCGCACTCGACAAGATCATCGACGCTATTCCCAACACCTTCGTCCGCGACTTTCTCGAGGTCATCGCTGACGACACCGAGGCGCGCATACTCATCGACGTCGACCGGCTGACCGCCCTGATCACGCTGAGCGGCAACGCCGTCACCGGCGACGCAGTCGACGGAGCCGTGTTCGTCGTAGGACTGGGCTAGTCATGGGACCGGGCTAGTCATGGGACCGGGCCAACTGTGCGGCTGGGATAGTCGTGGGACTGGGCTAGTCGTTCGACCGCGTCAATTGTGCGGCTGGGCGAGGTGAGGCCGGTGCTAACTGTGCGATCAGGCAGCGATGAGCGAATCGACGCGGGCGGCGAGCGCACGCGGCGAGAACGGCTTCGTGAAGTAATCGTCAGCGCCAGCATCCATCGCCCGTTGACGATCGATGTCTTCAGAACGCGCGGTCAGCATGAGAATCTTCGTCTGCGCGTACCGCTCTGTTGCGCGCAATTCGAGGCACACTTCGAGCCCGTTCTTTCGCGGCATCATCCAATCGAGAATGATCAGATCTGGCAGCCGTTCAGCGGCGGCTTGCAACCCGAACTCACCGTCAACGGCCACGTGAACATCGTGACCTGAGAGTGAGAGCTTCATCTGGATGAGCCCGGCGACATCGGGGTCATCCTCCACGACGAGAATAGCGGCCATGGAGGTCCTTCCTCGGGGAGAGTGGGTAGCGTAATCATACGACCTTGCGCCCGTTTTGCGACAGTAGCCACTCCCGCACTACGGTCGCATCATGCAACCGCTCTTGCCATCGCAACGGCTTGATGGTGGCGAGGGCCCCGGTTGGGTCACCTCTTGGTGGATCTGGGTGGGCGCCGCGCTCACCGTTTTCGGGCTCGCTACCCTGGGCGTTTATCTGCGCCCCGAGGGCACCAACATCGCGGTGTGGTGGCCCGCCGCCGGCTTCTCGGCAGCGTTCGTGCTCGCCAATCCGCGCCACCGTCGTTGGGGTGCAATCACCCTCATATTCGTGTCGACGGTACTCGCCAATATGGTCGGCGGCCGCGACATCGACATCTCTCTCGTCTTCGGCATCGGCAACGCCGCCGAAGCCGGAATGTTCGTATATATCCTCGAACTAGGGCGCCGGCGGTTCGTGCTGCGCACGGTCTCAGATGCACTGCGATTCATCATCGCTGCTGTTGTCGGCGGCTGCGTGATCGGAGTGCTCGCGGGCCTCGCCATCATGACGTTCGACGGCGGATCATTCGTCACCAGCGGACTCCATGCAGCGATGTCGCACTCGGCGGCGATCATGATGATCGCCCCGTTCGCCGTGCTCCCCCCTCTCACCAGCGAGAGAGCTCCATGGGGCGAAGTGGCGCTGCAATCAGTGCTGCTGTTGCTGTCGCTCGTGATTGTTTTCGGCGTCGAGAATCAGCTGCCCCTCGCCTTCGTTCCACTCGCCTTTCTTTCGTGGGCGGCATTCCGCTTTCCTGCAAGCATCGCGATCGCAGAGGTGCTGACCACGTCGATCATCGTCATCTTGGTCAGTGTGGCCGGCTTCGGTCCCTTCGTCGACGACTCGTTGCATCCCGACGAGCAGGCGGCTGTCATCGTGACGTTCTTGCTCGTGCTGGCCGCGTTCACCCTGTTGTTGGCGGGCGGGCGCACCGAGGTGATTCTCGCCGGCCGCGCGGCCCAGAACGCCTCGCAGTTGCTGTCGTCGGGCTTCGTCGACTCGCAGGTAGCCCTGGTGCTCGCCGACGTGGTCGACGACGAGTGGGTCGTGCGCTGGACGAACCGCGCTGCCGCCGCGGTGCTCGCCGACGAGGTGAGTGCCGACAGCCGCTGGCAGGGCGAGCTGGCCGACCAGGCGAAGGCAGCGCTCGAGTGCGGCGACGTGGTGTCGTTTCAACGCATTGCGGGCCGTGAGACGATCAACGTCGTCGCCAACGCGGTCGATGGTGACGGCAGCCGCATCGCGGTGCAGATCGTTGACGTCAGCGAAGCCGTGCGGGCAGCCGATGAACAGCTCGCCGCCGAGCGCGAGCGAAGCGCCGTGCTCGCGGCGAAGATCGAGCTCGAACGCCAGCGCGAAGACTTCGTCGCGACCACCAGCCACGAGCTGCGCACCCCCATCGTGAGTGTCGCCGGCTACACCGAGATGCTGCAAGATTCCACCGAGCTGCGCGGCACCGAGCGCGAGTGGGTCGACATCATCGCCCGCAACGCCGACCGTCTTATCGAGCTCGTCGAGGGCCTGTTGTCACTGAGCCGTGCTGCGCAGGCGCCCTATGAGAGGGGCATCAGCGAGCAGGTGCAGATCGCTGAAATCGTTCAAGACGTCGTGCGCATTCAGTCACCATTCGCCGCGAACCGCGGCGTGGCACTGCAGGTCGGTGCCCTCGACGGCAGCGTGACGAGCGTGCGCAGCGACCTTGCTCGTGCGATCGGCAACCTGGTGTCGAACGGCATCAAGTTCACGCCCGATGGCGGCCAGGTCACCATCGAATCCTTCGTCACAGATGCCGCGACCGTGATCAAGGTCACCGACACCGGGTCGGGCATTCCCGCAGAAGCGCTGGCGCACGTGTTCGAGCGGTTCTATCGCGCACCCGACGCTGAGCGCAACAACACCCCCGGCACCGGCTTGGGTCTCGCGATCACGGCAGAACTCGTGCACCGCAATGGCGGCACGGTCTCGCTCGAATCACCCGAAGAGCGCGGCACCATCGCGACGGTGCGGTTTCCGATTCGAACGCCCACCACCACGATCGACGTGATCGGCGCTTAAGCCCACCAGCCGAACACCAGGCTCACCGGTGCGAGCACGGCGAACGCGCCGAGCGCGGTGCCAACAATGGGCAGCGTCTTCGAGACGCCGGGGCGTGCTTTCACCAGGGCGATGATGCCGAGAATCAGCGCCACGAACCCGAGCAGCCCAACAACGGGCAGCACGACGATCAGCAGCCACAGCACCGGGTTCATTCCCGGAATCAGCGAGATCAATACCAGCAGCACAGCGGGCAAGAGCGCAACCGCGGCGACGATCACCGCGGCCAGCCCGAGCGCTGAGCGCCCTCGCGTAGCGGGCTGAGATGCGGCGGTCTGCTCGGTGAACGCGGCGTCGTTCGCAGAAGGCGGTGTGGATCCGGGCGCAGAAGTGGTCATGCGGTGAGCGTAGCGGAGCGCGCCTTTCGGCGGCGTCCCCGCAGAGAACGCGGCACGTCTCCGTGTTGCGGTGCGACGTGCGCAAGAATCTTGCGCCAGTGCGTCGCGATCGCAAGCCCCGCACCCTCGGCTCGCACCGTGCGGCCGTCGAGCAGCCGTTGACGAAACCAGCGCCCATCGATGTCGGTGCTCACCTCGGGGTGATCCTCGCCATACACGAGCAGGGTCTCGGCGCGAACGCGGTCGAGCCGAGCCAGCCAGTCACGCTGGTCGAATGCGAGCTGATCACCACGAACGCCGGCATCGCCCTGCCGCGCGGCGAGTGTCAGCATCCGCTCAACACGACTGCTCGCCGCTGTCCAACTGGGCTCACTCTCTGAGATTCCCAACATCGACGGCGTGAACGGTTCATCGGCCGACACTTCGTCAGGAAAATGCTCGGGAGCGGGCGTATCAACCAGCACCGCCCGATCGATAAGCTCAGGATGCTGCGCCGCCAGCGCGAGCGCCACGAGACCGCCGGCGCCCCATCCCACCACTCCGATGGAGCCGTAATCAACGCCTTCGAGCATCGCTGCCTGGCGCTCGACGCCGTGCAGATAGCTCGAGATATCGTCGGCGTGACGGGCAAACGAGGCATCGGCATCGCGACGCCACGGGTCGCTCGCGCCATACCCCGGCCGCTCGGGCGCGATCACGCGCACTCCCCACTGCGTAGTGATGAGCGGATCGGGGTCGAACTCGCTCGCGCCGGGCGAGGGGTGACACAGCAGCACCAGTCGCCGAGCGACGGGGTCACCGAGATCTGACATTCCCAGGCTGCGGCCGTCGCGCAGCGTGACCTGTCGCGCCGTCATCGGTCGCCAATATGCAGTGCGCCTTTGACCCGCTCCGCCGTCTGGGTGGCGAGCGCTTCGGCCGAATCGCGAATCACGTTCACCGCCGACGGGTCGCCCTTGAGCAGCGCCATGCCGGTGTTCTTCGCGAACTCCGCGGTGATGTGGGGCGGCAGCGGCGGAACGTTCTTGCTGACATACGCGTCGATGAGCGTCACGCCGCGGTGCGCGAGAGCCGCTTCCATCGCGGGCGCGGCCTCATCGTCGCTCTTCACCCGAATGCCCTGAAACCCGACCAGTTCGGCCCACCCGGCATAGTCGACCGACTCGACGTTCTGCGAGCCCTCCCACAGCGGGTTGGCGTCTTCGGTGCGCATCTCCCACGACACCTGCGCAAGGTCGTCATTGTGCAACACGACGATGATCAGCTGCGGCGATTGCCACTGGTGCATGTACTTCTTGATCGTGATCAGTTCGTTCATGCCGAGCATCTGAAAGGCGCCGTCGCCGATCGTGCACACCACGGTGCGGTCAGAGTAGGCGAACTTCGCGGCGAGCGCGTACGGCATCGCCGCCATCATCGTGGCGAGGCGGCCCGACAGATCTCCGCGCATGCCCTCGCGCAGCCGAATGTGGTGGCCATACCAATCGGCCGAGGTGCCCGCGTCGGCCGTGACGATGGCGCCGTGCGGCAGGCGCTCGTTGAGTTCGTAGAACACTCGGCGTGGGTTCACCCCGTCGGAGTAGTCCACCATCGCCTGCGCCTGCATCTCGCGCTCCCAGCCGACCATCTCTTCGGCGACCTTCTCTTGCCATGACAGGTCGGTCTTCTCGGTGAGCTGCGGAATCACGGCGCGCAGGGTCGAGGCGACATCACCCCAGAGGTTGAGTTCGGTGGGGTACCGCGTGCCCAGGTGCTCGGGACGCAGATCGACCTGCACCGCGCGCGCCTGGCCGGTCTCGGGCATGAACTCGCCGTAGGGGTAGTTGGTGCCGAGCATCACGAGCGTGTCGCAGCGCTGCATCTGATGCAGACTCGGCAGCGAACCCAGCAGCCCGAGTTGCTGCGTGTGATGGGCAACGTCAGAGCTGATCACGTCTTTGCCGCGAAGCGCGGTGATGATGCCGGCACCCGCCAGTCGGGCGGCCTCGAGCACCTCGGCGGTGGCGCCCTGCGCGCCCGCGCCCACGAAGAACGTCACACGCTCACCCTCGTTGATGATCTTCGCCATGCGTGCGATCTCGTCTGCCGGTGGGGTGATCTCGATAGACGCGGGCTTCGCGCTCGAGCGCGAGACCCAGTGCTCAGGTTGCGGAGCCTCAGCGTCAAGCGCCTGCACGTCGTGGGGCAGCACGATGACCGTGGGCTGGCGCCGCGCGATCGCGGTGCGAAACGCGGTGTCGACGACGACCTGCGCCTGTTGCGGAGTGGTCACCGTCTGCACGTAGGCGGCAACGTCGGCGAACACCCGCTCGAGGTTGTTCTCTTGCAGTGTGGCAGTGCCGGCAGAGGCGAGACCCTGCTGGCCGACGATGGCGACGACGGGCTGGTTGTCCATCTGCGCGTCATAGAGACCGTTCATCAGGTGGAATGCCCCGGGGCTCGAGGTGGCGATGCAAACGCCCACCTCTCCGGTGAACTTCGCATGCGCGGTGGCCATGAGTGAGCAGAGCTCTTCATGCGTGGGGCGGATGTATTCCAGCCCCTCGCCGGCTTTCTCGGCGCGCCCGAGGGCCCCGTCGAACTCTCCGATGCCGTCACCGGGGTAACCGAAGACCCGCGAGACACCCCATTCCTGCACTCGATCGATGATGAAGTCGCTGACTGTAGGCATGCCTCTAGTCAAGGCCGATGGCGAGCCGATTCCAAGCCACTTGACAGCGCTTGGGGGTGCGCTATCCTCCCCAACTCGGCTTCTCGCGCCCGTGTCCACAGCGACCACCCAACGAGACCGAGTGTCGTAGGTATGTTCTAGTCTTTAGCTATGTCGATCGACAGTTCGAGCCCCACTCCCGAAGACGCCGAGCGCGCCGCGGATGGCATCGACGACGTGGTCGGCTTCGCCCCGCAGATCACGCAGATCGCGGCAGCTCAGCTCGAAGCTCTCGTCACAGTGCATCAGGTTTCATTGGCGGATGCTGCGCGGCACGGCCGCGAACTCACCGACGTCGTCGAGCGTGGCATTCGGCTTGAACTCGCTGCCGCATTGCGCGTCACCGAAACGGCAGCCAGCAACCTGTTGCATCTCGCCGATGCGGTCGTGGTTCGTTACCCGACGGTGCTCGATTCGATGCGCGCAGCGCGCATGACGCAGCAGCACGCCGAGATTCTGGTTGACGCCGTCGACAAGGCAGAGCCCGAGTTGCGCGATGATCTGCTGCCGCGGGCGATCACCCTCGCCGAGGCCGAGCCGGTCGGAACGTTTCGCCGCAAGGTGAACCGGCTGGTTGAGGTTGCGCGGTCGGTGACGCTGCCGCAGCGGCACGAAGAAGCCCTTGAGCAACGGCGTGCGTACGTGTCGCCGGGCGATGACGGCATGGCCTGGCTAGCGATCCTGGCTCCTGCCGTTGAGGTTCACGCCGCGTACGGGCGCGCAACCGCGATGGCCAAGGCGATGCTCGAGGTCGACGGCGAACACCGCACCCTTGATCAGCTGCGGTCCGACGTGTTGTGCGACCTGCTCATTGACGGTGAGGTCGCTGATGGCTCACCGGTCACGCGGGGCATTCGAGCGAACGTCACGGTGACGGTGCCCGCGCTCGCGTTGCTGGTCGACGACGAAGACGCTCGCGCAGCCGCCGGGCTCGCACCGGCCGAGGTCGAGGGCATCGGGCCTATCCCACTCGATCGGGCGAAGCAGCTGTGCGGTGGAGACAGCGGGTGGATGCGGGTGCTCACCCACCCAGAGACCGGAATGGTTCTCTCGGTCGGGCGAGACCAATACCGACCACCCGCTTCGTTGAGGCGGTTGGTCAGGTGGCGAGCCGACAGATGCATGGCACCGGGATGCGGACTCACCGCCGTCAGATGCGAAATCGACCATACGGTCGCATGGGAAGACGGCGGCGGCACCTCACTCGACAACCTGAGTCCGATCTGCCGAGGGCATCATCGCGTCAAGCATCACGGCGGCTGGACGGTCACCCAGATCGCCGACAGTGGCGGCGCACTGCAATGGACTTCGCCCACCGGGCGGCAGTATGACGTCTACCCCGAGCGCCGCGTGGTGGCGTTCCGCCCGAGCGACGAAGGCACCGCACCGTTCTAGCGGGCGCAGGGTCGTCGGGGGTGAGTCGTCGGGGTGCGTCGTTTGGGGTGGGTCGTTCGGGGTGAGTCGTTCGGGGTGAGTCGTTGGCTGGTGCAGAGGGGTCAGGCTGGTGCAGAGGGGGCAGGCTGGTGCAGAGGGGTCAGGCTGGTGCAGAGGCGCTCCCGCTAGCGCGGAGTCACTTCGAGCTCGCGCCGAGTCGTTTCTGCTGAGTCGTTCGAGCTGGCGCAGCGTGCACGGGTGTTGCAGAGGGGTTCTGCTGTATCGATTCAGTCGGGCGCTGCGCCGAATTTCGCGCCTCACCAGCGTAATTCTTGGCAGGGCACGGGCGTCATGGCGGAAAGCGCATCCCACCCGTAATTCCGGGTGCGTTTCACAACCGTTGCGAAACGTTTCCATTTTGTTTCCACTCGTGATGAGAACCATTTGCGCCGCTAGCTTGGACGAGCCAGCGTAGGCTCACCGCCGCTGGCATTGGGCGGGCGAGACGTCGGTTTGCTCCACTCCCCCTTCCCATCCCTCCCCCCAGGAGAACTGTGTTTCGCACGCGAATAACCAAAGCGGTCCTTGCCGCTGCCGCCTGTACAACCGTTGCATCCATGTTCGTCGGCCTGCCTGCGTCTGCGGCAGAGACCGGCGTCGTAGCCGAAGGCGACGACTGGACGATCACCGAAGTCGCGGGTGGCTACGAAGTAGTCAAAACCCTCGACGAGCCGCTCGAGATCACGGCCGACGTCCCCACCCTGTGGGCCGACGACCTCGACCTCGGGTTTGCCACCGAATCCCTCGACGGCCTCACGCTCTCGGCAACCACCGCCGACCCCGAAGTCGTCAGCACCGACGACGTGCTGCAGGGCTGGGCAGGTCAGGGCAACCCCAGCGAATCAGTCGATGTCGACGTCGATGCTTTCGCGATGAAGTCGCTGCTCGCTCCGCTCGCCGCTGAGGTACCCGAACTGGCCGCAGACCCGAGCGCCATGGGTGACTATGCGGTCGAGCGCCTCGACTACGACCTCGGTGACGAAGCTGTAGAGCTTTCGGGCTTCGACCGTCTCGGCGAAATGCGCGCCGCGGTGTTCATGCCCGAGGGTGCCACTGGCGAACTGCCCGTGGTCGTCTTCCTCCACGGTCGCCACTCCACCTGCGCCAACGGCACGCGCAACCCGCTCGCCTGGCCGTGTGGTGAAGACCAAGACGAGATCCCCAGCTACCTCGGCTACAACGACGCGGCAGAGATCCTCGCCAGCCAGGGCTACGCGGTTGTGTCGGTTTCGGCCAACGCGGTCAACGCGCTCGACGGCTCGCTTTCTGACGACACCGGTGCCCTTGCTCGTGGCCAGCTCGTCATCGACCACCTCGACCTGTTGCGTGACGCCAACGCGGGCACGTTCGTCTCCCCCGACGACGCTGTTGTTCCCGTCTCGGCATCGCTCACAGGCCGCCTCGACCTCGACAACGTGGGCCTCATGGGCCACTCGCGCGGCGGCGAAGGAATCATGCGCGCAGCGGTGCTGAACGCTGAGCAAGACGAGCCCTTCGGCATCAACTCCGTGCTCCCGATCGCGCCGACCTCCTACAGCCGCATCGCGGTTCCCGGAGTCATCACCGCGACCCTGCTCCCCTACTGCGATGGCGACGTCGAAGACCAGATGGGCCAGAAGTACATCAACGACTCGCGTCACTCCTACGACGACGACGTGCTGCGTTCATCGGTGCTGATCATGGGCACCAACCACAACTACTTCAACACCATCTGGACCCCGGGCCTGTACCCCTACAACGTGAGCGATGACTGGGGCATTTACGACCGCTCGCAGACTGACGCGACCTGCGGCTCGACCGTCTCAGACACTCGGTTGGATGCTGCAGAGCAGTACGCCGTGGGCAACGCCTACATGGCTGCGTTCTTCCGCCTCACCCTCGGTGGCGCTGACGAGTTCTTGCCGATGTTCGATGGCACCGATGCGAAGCCGGCTGACCTCGACTTCGCTGACATCCGTGTGAGCGCAACCCAGCCAGCATCCACTCGTTTCGACATCGACAACTTCGATGTGCCGGGAACGACCTATGACCTGCGCGGCAGTGGCACCTACGTCACCTGTGAGGGCATCTCGTCAACACCGGTACCCGGAGTGCTGCCTTACTGCATCAACGGGCTCGGCTTCGCGCAGGCTCCTGACTGGGGCAACGCGGGCAGCGTGACACGCACGTCGTCGAACCCGAAGACGCCTGGCGTGCCGTCGACCACCGCGATGCACTTCACCTACACCAGCTCGTCGAACCCGGCAGAGCTCGGTGTGACGGTGCCCGGCGGTTCGGTTGATGCAACCGCATTCGAGAACCTCTCGCTGCGCATCTCGCCCGACGAAACCGTAGCCACCAGCACTGAGATCACGATCCAGCTGGTCGACGGTTCAGGTGCGAAGGCATCGGTTGTTGCTTCAGAGTACGGCGACGCGCTCACGGTGCTTCCGGGCAGCGGCAACCCGCTGCGCAAGGTGCTGCTGCAGCAGATCACCATTCCTGTCGGCGACTTCACCGGCATCGACCTCACCGACGTTCGCCAGGTGCGTTTCATCGCTCCCGACGAAGACGGTGGCGTCATGCTGAGCGACCTGGCTCTGCTTGAGCCCGCGAGCATCGGCACCGCCGAGGTATCGACTCGACCAGTTGTCTCGGTTGGCGACGTGATCGTCGATGAGGGTGCTGGCCCGTCAACGCTGCAGGTGCCGATCTACCTGTCGCGCCCCGCAGAAGAGACCTCGACCATGTACTTCAGCGCCGTCAGCTTCGCTTCCGCGAAGATCGCCGGTGTCGTGCAGCAGGTCACCTTCGCTCCCGGCGAGACCTGCACCGCGGTTGAAGTTCCCTACACCGGAGACACCGAAGAGAGCAGCAGCGCGACCACGAACTACACGGCGAACGTGGCAACCACCGCTGGTGGCGTCACGATCGGCGACTCGTTCGCATGGATCACGCTTCGCGAAGATGACGGCGTCACCGACGGCACCCCGGTGCCCGAGGTTGGCGTGCAGGGCGACCCCTGCCTCGAAGCGACCGGTGCACCCGGCACGCTGACCGTCAGCCCCGCTTCGGCGGCTCCCGGCGACACCGTCACGGTGACCGGCAGCGGCTTCCGCACCGGCGAGTCGGTGTCGTTGACGATGTACTCCGACCCGGTTGACCTGGGCTCGGTCGTCTCGAACGACGGCTCGGTATCGTTCACGGCCGTTGTTCCTGACGACGCCGAGCTGGGCGAGCACGAGTTCGTCGCCGCCGGCTACGGCTCAGGCTCCGAATCGACCTCCGCGTTCACCGTGGCGATCGAAGAAGAGCCTGTCGACCCGACCGACCCTGTCGACCCGACCGACCCGGTTGACCCTGACTCGGGCACCGACTCGGGTTCAGGCACCGATTCGGGTTCGACCGACACTGACACTGACACTGACACCGACGGCGCAACGGCGTCGGATGGTTCATCGGTGTCGTCACTGCCCGTGACAGGTCTTGACACCGGCATCGTGATGGGCTGGGCAGCTCTTGCCTCGATCCTGATCGCCGTTGGTGTCGGCGCACTGATGATTCGTCGTCAGCGTGCAGGACACGACGTCGGCTAGCACGCCTCCCCAGCGCTAGCCGCCTCCCCAACGAACGTCCCGTCCCCGAGCAATCGGGGGCGGGACGTTCGTTTTGTCTGTGGCCTCGAACATCCCGCTTGCCGGGCAGAATGGAAGGCATCCGAACCATCAACGCGAGCAACCGTTTCTCGAGCTACTGGCCACGCGACTATTGACTGCGTCTACCGCAACCGAAGGACTCTATGCGCATCTCGGCACGAGCTGACTACGCCGTTCGCGCGGCAGTCTTTCTCGCGCGCGGTTCGCTCGGTGAGCGTGGTTCGGACGAACAGGGGTCTGGCCCGCGGGTGCCGGGTGAGCAGGTCTCGGCCAAGCAGATACCCCCACAACGCATCTCCGGCGAGCGCATCGCCAGCGAGCAGGGCATTCCGGCGAGCTTTCTTGAGGGCATTTTGTCGGCGCTGCGCAAAGCGGGCATCGTCGAGAGTCGACGCGGAGCGGGTGGCGGATACCGGCTGGCAGCACCCGCCGGCGAGATCTCGGTCGCCGATGTCATTCGAGCCGTCGATGGCCCCCTGGTGTTCGTGCGCGACGAGCGACCGAGCGAGCTCGAGTACCCCGCCGCCGATAGCGACCTCGTGACGCTGTGGGTCGCGCTGCGCGCGAGCGTGCGCCGCGTGCTCGACGACACCTCACTCGCGCAGCTCGCGACGGGTGACCTGCCCGCCGAAGTTCGCGCGCTCGCCGACGACCCGTCGTCTTGGATCAGCGGGCGCTAAGCGCCGAAACGCCGGCTGCGCGGGCCGCGGCCGCGCGCTGCACCTGACGGCCGTGACCGACTTGCCCGCGACATATTGCGACACGTTTATTGCGGCATCCCGCGGGCTCTGATTGATTACCTACCTATCCAGTCGGAATTAGCCGGAATAGGTGGCCATGCACACTCTCGTACTCCTCGCCCTCGTGGGCCTCGGCGCGCAGCTCGTCGACGGAGCACTGGGCATGGCCTACGGCGTCACCTCGACCACCCTGCTTCTTGCCATCGGTGCGAACCCCGCCGCGGCGAGCGCGTCAGTGCACCTCGCCGAGATCGGCACGACGCTGGCTTCGGGGTTCTCGCACTGGAGATTCGGCAACGTCGACTGGAAGGTCGTGTTGCGCATCGGCATTCCCGGAGCCATCGGCGCCTTCGCCGGAGCCACCGTGCTGTCGAACCTGTCGACCGACGCGGCGCGTCCGTTGATGAGCCTCATTTTGCTGAGCCTCGGCATCTACATCCTCATTCGCTTCACGTTTCGCTCACTCCCGCGCGTCGACCGCTCGAAGCCACTGCGGCTGCGCTTTCTCGCACCGATCGGCCTTGCGGGTGGATTCCTCGATGCCACCGGAGGCGGAGGTTGGGGCCCGGTGGGCACCCCCGCACTGCTCGCCAGCGGACGCATCGAACCCCGCAAAGTCATCGGCTCCATCGACACGAGCGAGTTTCTCGTCTCGCTCGCCGCAAGCGTGGGTTTTCTGCTCGCCCTCGGCACCCAGGGTTTCGACTTCGCGTGGGTGGCCGCGCTCCTCATCGGCGGCGTGATCGCTGCACCGATCGCCGCCTGGCTGGTGCGAAAACTGCCCCCGCGCCTGCTCGGCTCGCTGGTCGGCGGAATCATCATCTTCACCAACGTCCGCACGCTGCTGATCGTGCTCGAGGCCCCGGGGTTCGTCGTCGCCTGGACGCTCAGCGCCATCGCGGTGATCTGGGCGGCAGCGGTGGTCATCTCATTGCGCGCATGGCGCCGCGAGCAGACAGTTTCTGCCCGCGAAGAGATTTCAAACGAGTCGGATGCTGCGCCCAGCTACCGCACCTAGAAAACCCGGTTATCACACCTAGAAAAGTGCGCCGCACCATGCCCGCGGGGGTCTAACGTAGCCGCATGGCAACTGCGACTCCCACCACGTCGCTGATGCGCACCTACCGGTATCTGCGCATCGGCATCGCAGGAACGATCATCGCGTTGTTCGTCTCCGTGGGCATCTCAGCGACGCAGGTCGGCCTGCTGCCGTCGCTCAGCAACTACTACTTCACGCCCGCGCGTGACGCGTTCGTCGGTGCACTGATTGCAGCATCCCTCGCCCTCTTTGCCCTGTCTGGGCGCGGAGTCGAGCGTGCTCTGCTCGACGCGGCCGCGCTGTTCGCCCCGCTGATCGCCTTCATTCCGACGACGCTCGGCCCGGGCAATATCGCGCGCATTGTGGTGCCGTGCGAGTTTCGGTGTTTTCCGCCCGAGTACGAGGCGATCGCCGCGGCAGGGGTCATCACCTACCTGGTGATGGGTGTGCTGACGGTGATTCTGGTGCTGATCCTGGCGCGGCGACGGCAGGTGTCGCTGGGCGCCGTGTCGGTTTCACTGACCTTCGCGATCATCGTGCTGTTGACGCTCGCCATCGGCTGGATCTTCTTTCGCGACTTCGTGCTTGATCAGGGCCACGCCATTGCAACGGTCGCGTTCTTCTCACTGTTCGCCGCGGTGGCTGTGCGGGGAGCGTTCCCGAGGCTTGGTGCGCCGCCGCGGCGCACGTTCAAAGCTGCGTACATTCTGATCGCCTTCATGCTGGTTCTCGTGCTCGGCGTGTATGTATACGCCGAGCTGAACGGCTATGTCGAGCGCATCGACTTTCCGGTGGCGCTGATCGCTGAAACCGTCGCTCTCGCACTGTTCGGCGCCTTCTGGATCGTGCAGTGCGTCGAGCTGTGGGACGAACCCGACCCCGCCGCGTCACGAGTACAGCCCCAACCGCAGGCCCAGCCGCAGGCGTAGGGGTAGCGCGGCGAGGCGTAGGGGTAGGCGTAGCGCAGGCTCAGCTCCCGCTGCGGCGACGCACGAGCAATACGATCGCCAGCCCCACAGCCGCGCCGAGCGTGTTGGCGATGATGTCGAGGCCGCTCGGTGTGCGCTGGGCGAGCAGCAGCGCCTGCACCGACTCAATCACGATCGTGACGCCTAGCGCGATGACGATGACCAGCCACGGGCGGCGCCTCAACAGCATTGCGCCCAGCGCTCCCAGCGGCACAAACAGCGCAATGTTCGCGGTGAACTCGATCAGGTTGTAGCTCAGCCACGGAATCGCGGCGCTGATCGCGTGCAGCAGGCCGGCGGCGTTGCGGTCCACCGGCGTCGGCCAGAACGCGATCAGCGCGAGGAGCACCCCATAGGCGACAAGCCATGAGCGCGGATCGCGCACGAGCGAGGCGCGCGGGTCGCGCAACAAGGCGCGTGGGTCGCGCGGGGCAAGCAAGGCGCGTGGGTCAAGCGCGTCACGCGGGATCGCGGGGGAGCTATCACGAGCGGGGCGGGTTCGCGGTGCCCTCGGGCGCCATTCGGGCGCCAACGCAAGGGGTGGCCGCGGGGGCACCAAGAGGTATCCGGGCGGCGGAGTCGGCGGAGGCGTATCGGCTACCGGCGGCGGCTGAGCGGGCGGGGGCGTATCGGCTACCGGCAACGGCTGAGCGGCTGGCGACAGCTGATCGCGCGGGGGCGTATCGGCTACCGGCAACGGCCGAGCGGGCGGGGGCGGCGGGATGCTTCCGGGTTGAGGCGCTGAATCGACCGCGGGCACAGCAGTGATGGGCGCCGCAGCATCCGTCGTGTCTGCGACCGTGGTCGAATTCTCGTGCACCAAAGCTGTCCTTCGCGCTCCCCTGGCGCGCTGCGACATTGCCGCGCATGTTGAAGTGAGTGTACTCCGCGGCCTACCAGCAGACGTACGGCAATTCTCGATAGCCTGGCCTTCACTGTTTGCTGTGAGGTGGCTGCGCACTGGAGCCCCACGCCCGAGCTTCCCCACGGACCTATGACTAACTCCACTGCTTTCCGCGTCGCGGGCCGCACCTTCGCCTGGGTGCTCGGCGCCGTGCTGATCGCGGCTATCGCCATGACCGCGTGGGTCGGCGTTCGCGGTCTGCTCGCCTACACCCACCTCAGGGATGTGCAGGCCGAAGCGAGCTCGGTGCGCGATGACCTGACCGACCCGGCGGCTGCGACAACGGCGATCGACGAGATCTCGGTCGACACCCGCGCAGCCGAGTCGTTGACATCAGACCCGATTTGGCAGCTCGCTGAGTCGCTGCCGTGGGTGGGACCGCAGCTCGAAGCAGTATCTACCGTCGCCGCGGCCGCCAACCAGGTGGTCAACACCTCGCTCACCCCGCTCACCGAAGTGGCCTCGTCGTTCGAACTCGACGCGCTGCGTGCCGAGAACGGACGCATCGACTTGGCGCTGTTCGAAGAACTGCAAGCACCGGCCACGATCAGCGCGGCGGGTATTGCGGCGGCATCAGCATCCATCGACAACATCGACACTGCCCCGCTGCTCGCTCCCGTCGGCGACGCAGTCACCCAGGTCGCCGACGTGCTCACCGAAGCCACCGAGGCGACCAGCGCGCTCGCGCGCGCCACGGTGCTGCTGCCCTCGATGCTTGGCGCTGATGACGCGCGCGACTACCTCGTGCTGTTTCAGAACAACGCCGAGTGGCGTTCGCTCGGGGGCATTCCCGGTGCGATGGCCCTCATCCACACCGACGACGGCGAGATGAGTCTGGCTGGGCAAGAGTCTTCGAGCGATTACCCCAAGTACGAAGAATCGGTGCTTCCCCTCGACGACGATGTGTTGGCGATCTACACCGACCATCCCGGCAAGTGGATTCAGAACGTCACCCAGGTGGCCGACTTCAGCGTCTCGGGTGAACTCGCCCGTCAGATGTGGGCCCTCGAGCACAACGGCGACGAGGTGGATGGCGTGATCGCTCTTGACCCGGTGGCCCTGTCATATCTGCTTGAGGCGACCGGTCCGATTGAGCTACCCACCGGCGATGTGCTCACGAGCGAGAACGCCGTGCAGCTGCTGCTCAACGATGTCTACCTTCGCTACACGGTGCCCGCCGAGCAAGACGCATTCTTCGCCCTCGCCGCGGCGAGTGTTTTCGAGGCGCTCTCAGACGGCAGCTCCGACCCGGTCGAGCTGGTCGCCGCGCTCACCAAGGCCGGCAGCGAGAACCGTCTGCTCATGTGGAGCGCCGTCGAATCCGAGCAGACTCTCATCGCCGAGACCACCCTGGCGGGCGGACTGCCCATCACCGACGAGGTCACCACGAGCTTCGGGGCGTACGTCAACGACGGCACCGGCTCGAAGATGGACTACTACCTCGACACCGACGTTGCCGTGCAGTGGGATTCCTGCACGCTCGACGAGTCGGGCTTGGCTTCGGGCACCGCCACGATGACGCTGACCGTCACGAACAATGCACCGGCAGATGCCGCCTCACTGCCCGACTACATCACCGGCGGGGGCAACTTCGGGGTGCCGGCAGGCATTGCCCGCACGGTCGGATATCTCTACGTTCCCGAACACTTCGAACTGATGGATGCTGTCAGCACAAATGAGAAGGGTTTCGGCGGAGCCAGCCACGACGGCCGTCGCGTGTTGTCGTTTTCGACAGACCTCGCGTCGGGCGAGTCTTTCACCGCCACCGTGACCGCGCGCTCGACGGTGCCCACCGGAGCAGAACTCCTGGTCAGACAGACTCCCACGATTGGCGATGCGTACTCCGAAGCAGATTTCTGCGCGTAGACTTGCGCGTGTTATGACCACGACACTCGCACCTCGCATCGCCCGCCTATCCGCGGCAGCGATGCTCGCTGCTTCGCTGGTGGTTGCGGCGCCTCTGGCCGCCCAAGCATCGACGATCTACCCTCCCGCTGAGTCATGCACGACTGCAACCAGCACAGTGCAGGCAGGCGGGGGCTTTCAGTTCGGCTGCAACGGCGCCACGTTCTCGCCGAACGAGTCAGTGACGATCACTGTGACCGGCGAAAACGGCGCGGGGGCCAGCATCGGCATGGTGCGCACAGCGGTCACCACCGCGAGCGGCCAGGTCACCTCAGATGACTCTGGCGCATTGCCCGCGGTCACCATCACGCTTCCCACGAATGCCTCGGGCATCTACAACATCGCCGCAGTCTCGGCGACATCTGCTGGCGCCACCGCCAGCGTGACAGTCACCACCGGCACCGACGGCCTACCGGTCACCGGTTTCGACAGCGGCACCCTGACCGGCTTGTGGATCGGCGGCGGAGCCCTCGTGCTCGCGGGCGCTGCGGTCGGCATAACCGCCCTGGTCCGTCGCCGCCAGAGCGACGACTGAACCTCAGCCCTCGCTTATAGGCGCTCAGGTTGGCGCCTAGGCTATTGGCGCCTAGTTTGCTGGCGTCTAGGTTACGGGCGCAGCGATAGCGGGAGCTTCTGCGGGCGCCGCGGTTGCCGCGGTTGCCGCGGTTGCTGCCGTCGCCGTGGTGTCGTGCACGCGTGCCGTCACCAGAATCGGCAGGTGATCGCTCAAGCCCTGGGGCAGGGTGCGCACGCGGTCGATCTCGAAGCCCACTGAGGTGGCGAAGTCGTAGTGACCACGGAAGAACTTGTAGCGCGTATACGTGCGTGAGTCGCTGAGGTTCAGCTCATAGCCGTGCTCGCGAATCGTCTGGCCCAGGTTCTCTTTGAAGACCGGGTAGTTGTAGTCGCCGACCATGAGCGCGGGAAGGCCGTCACCCAGGTGCTGCAGTTCGGTGAGAGCGGTGCGGATCTGGTGGCGCCGCAGCGAGTTGAGCGCGGTGAGGGGCGCCGCGTGAAACGACGCGACGATCACTTCGTGGCCGTGGTCGATGTCATACAGCCGCACGCCGAGCAGGCGTTCCTCTGCGGGCTTCAACACCCGGTCGTGCAGTGACTTCTTGAGCGCGAGTGCGCGCACGTCAACGGCACGAAAAGTGCTCTCGCGGTAGTAGACCGCGAGCCCGAGCCGGTTCCGCTGTGTCGAGTCGGCAAGTCTGAGACCGTTGATCGTGTCAGGGATGTCGGTGGTGTCGGCCTCTTGCAGGCACAGCACGTCGGCTTCGTGTTGCTCCACCAGGCGGGGTAGTTCTCCAGCGGCCTGGTGCTTGCGCAGGTTGTACGAGATGACCTTCATGGTGGTGCCAGCATATTCCTGTCGGGTGTCGCTGCGGTGACTTATGTCCTACCTCTGCGCACACTCATAGCGAACAGCTCGATACCCGGCCGCGTCACTGCTCGATACCCGGCGCTGCTACAGCTCGATACTCACTGCTCGTCGCTGCGGCGACGCCGGGTCTGCTCAGCGCGCAGGGCGAGCAGCTCGTCGCTCGGGTAGCCCACCGCGGTGAGCGTAAGACCCCGCGCGGCGAGCACCTTCGTCTCGGGAACCCGCTGCAGCTCATCGCGAATCTCGGCGACATCTGCCACATCGAGGCGCCCGTCGCCCACGGCAGCGCAGGCACCTACCAGGGCGCGCACCATCGAGTGGCAGAACGCATCGGCCTTGACGTTGGCGATCAGAATGCCATGCTCATCGCGATGCCAGTCGAACTCGAGCAGCGTGCGAATCGTCGTCGCGCGCTCTTTCGGCCGGCAGTACGCCGCCCAATCGTGCAGGCCGATCAGGCTGCTCGCTGCAGCATCCATCTTCTCGACATCGAGCGTCGATCGAACGCTCGTGGTGCGCAGCCGCTCCATCGGGTTGTAGCCGGCAACGCGGTCGGCGATGCGGTACTCGTACCGACGCCACACCGCTGAGAAGCGAGCGTCGAAGCCTTCGGGCGCGAGCGAGGTGCGACGCACCACCACGTCGGGGTAGGCACCGCCGGCACCGGTCAGCCGCGCGGCGAGCGCGCCCGCGGCGTAGTCGGTGAGAGATTCAGCATCCGTCGCGTTCTTCACTCCCCTGCCGCGCACATTGCGCAGACGACGCTGCTGGTCTTCGTCAAGATCGATGTGCGCGACCTGGCCGGTCGCGTGCACACCCGCGTCGGTGCGACCGGCGACAACCAGGCGCGGCTCGCCGCCGAGCACGAGAGAGAGCGCAGACTCAAGCGTGCCCTGCACCGTGCGAAGCACCGGCTGCACGGCCCAGCCGCGAAAATGCGTGCCGTCGTAGGCGATGTCGAGCCGAATGCGCATCAGACAATCCTATCGAGGAGCGCTCGCTCAGAAGCGGCGGGTGAACACCTGCTCGCGCTCGCGCTCGACGAAGCCCAGGCTCGAGTACAGCGAGTTTGCGCCGGTGGGGCTGGCGGTGTCGACGTCAAGCTGTGCCTTCTCGAGACCCGCTGCGCGCATCGATGCCAGCGTGCTGGTGAGCACGCGCGGCGCAAGACCCTGCCCGCGGTGGTCGCGCACCACACCGACGTATTCGATGTAGCCATAGCGCGCGCCGCGGTGCACCCAGTTCGCTTCGTTGACGCTGACGAGGCAGAACGCCGCGACGCGGCCGTCAACATCGGCGACGGTGCACAGGTCGTGGCGAAAGTTGTCGCCGCCGGTGAGCTTGCCCCAGGTCTCGCGGCTGTAGGGAACGCTGCCCCAGTGGTCGCGAAACGCGTCGTTGCGCGCAAGTCGCGCTTCGTTGTCACGGTCGGGCGTGAGCGCCTGCAGGGTGACATGGGCGTCGACGTCGAGCTGTTCGACGGGGCCCGAGAGGTCACGTTCCATCACCACGAACCACCGCTCGCCGGCGAGGCCGTTCGCGAGGGCGATCTTCTCAGCACCGGGGTTGCCCTCGTGCACGTACTGCTCGATGACGCCCTCTACCTCAACGTCGACTTCGGCCAGCACCTGCAGGGCACGCGCGTACTGCCACGCACCGACGATGGTGCCGATGCCACGGCGCCGATACTCGGGCAGCACCGCACCGCGCAGCGAGACCTGCACCTCGACGGTGACGTCTTGTTCGCGCACGACCGCTGCGACCACGACGATCTGTCCGTCGGCATTCTCGCCCACGAGCGCATCGTCAGCGCTGACGTGGGGCATATCGAACAGGTCAGCGATCGATCCGCGGGTCGTCACCCACGTCGGATGATCAACCTGATCGGCCGCGGCCACCACCGCGTGAATGGCGTCGATATCGTCACGGGTGGGCGATCGCCACACCGCGATGGCCTCATGGGGGGCGACAGGAGCGGTTTCAGGCGCACTAATGCGGTCAGACAGCTGCGATGACATTACTCCAGGCTATGCCGCGGCGGCTATGCGGTGCGAGTTCGCGGTCTATTCCAAGGTCAAACCTCAGGCGCGCGACGTAGACTTGACCGCGCTTTCTGCCACGTTCTGCGCTCGCCCGTCATCACCGAAAGTTCCATGTTTACTCACGCGCCCGCGCACTCCCCTACTCGGTTCGCCGGGCTCGATGGGCTACGTGCGATCGCGGTGATTCTGGTGGTGGTGTACCACCTGTTTCCCCCCGATGCCCTGCCTGGCGGGTTCATCGGGGTAGACGTTTTCTTCGTGATCAGCGGATTTTTGATCACCAGCCTGCTGCTGCGAGAACATTCGCGCAGCGGAAAGATCGCGCTCGTGCCGTTTTGGCAACGTCGCGCGCGACGCCTGCTGCCAGCGCTCGCGGTCGTCGTGACGGTCTGTTCCACCCTCGCGTGGATGGTCGGCGGCGACGTGCTCACCCGCCTCGGCGCGCAGGTGCTCGGAGCCGCGACCTTCAGTTACAACTGGATATCGCTCGCCGGCGACAGCGGATACTTCGCAGCATCCACCCCCGAACTCTTTCGCAACTTCTGGTCGCTCGCCGTCGAGGAGCAGTTCTATCTGCTCTGGCCCCTCGTGCTGCCGCTGTTTCTGCTGCTGCCGCGCACGTGGGCGCGTGTGGGCATGGCGCTCGTTCTAGCGGCCGCGTCTGCGGTCTGGATGGGCGTCATGGTGTCGTCTGGCGCAGGCGAGCTCACCCGCGCCTACTTCGGCACCGACACGCACGCGTTCGGTCTGCTGATCGGAATCGCCGCCGCATTCGCCATGGCGCAGTTGAGGCGAATGGATGCTGCGTGGGCCCGCACGAACTGGGCGCTGGGCGTGACATCAGCGACTGCGGTTCTGGCGCTTGCGGGCATCGTCGCGCTGGCGATGATGGCACCGACCGAAGACCTGGTGACCTTTCCCGGAACGCTTCTTGCGGCGAGCCTGTGCAGCGTCGCGGTGGTGATTGCTGGGGCGTGGCCGCGATCGTGGGTGGGGCCCCGGCTCGACGCCGCGCCGCTGCGATGGATCGGCGCCCGTTCGTACGGCATCTATCTGTGGCACTGGCCGCTGCTCGTGTTGGCCGTCGCTGCGGCGCAGGGCACGGGACTGAGCGCCGGGGTGCCACTGTGGATCAGCGTGTGGGTGCTGGGCGTTACGCTCGTCGTCTCGGCACTGTCGTACCGCTACATCGAGATGCCGATACGGGTGCTCGGGTTTCGCGGAGCGTTGGCACGCATGCGCCGGGCGTTCGGCACCAGCTCTCGTTCGCGCATGCGCGCGCTCGGCGCTACCGCTGCGGTGTGCATCGCGCTTGGCGGCACCTCGGCGGCGATCGCAGCCGCGCCGCAGGGCTCGAGCGCTGAGGAGTACGTGCAGGCAGGCGCCGCCGCGCTGAAAGCCGCGCAGGACGCCGCGGCGGGTGCTTCGGGAGCGGGAACGGGGGGTTCGGAGTCGGGAGCTTCCAGCGCCGAGGTGGACCGCCAGAGCGACGGCACTCTCACGAGCGCGATGGGGCCGTCTGGGTCGTCCGCGCCAGCGCCTGGGCCGAGCGGAGCGATGCCCGATGCCTCGCAGCGCATGGCGCAGTCCGGTGCACGGGCAACAGAGAGCGCAAGTTCGCTGGCGGGCGCGAGTAGCGGCGTTGGTTCCGCCGACGCTGCGGCGACCGTTTCTGCTGGCGCGTCAGGTTCCAGTGCGTCAGGTGCTGGCGGGGCGGGCGCTGGCGGGGCAGAGGCTGCTGGGTCGGGAGAAGCAGCATCCGCCACCACAACGTCTGATCCCGCTGAACCGGTGATCGACGGTGCTAACGTCACGGCCGTCGGCGACTCGGTCATGCTGGCCTCGGCGCCCGCTCTGCTGGAGCGGCTGCCGGGCATCGACATTGACGCCGCAGTGTCGCGGTCGACGTGGGCGGGGCCCGGCATTCTGCAGAAGCTGGCGAAGCAGAACAAGTTGCGCGACTACGTGGTGCTCGCGCTAGGCACTAACGGACCTATCGACGCCGGTTCGCTCGACGAGATGCTCGATATCGCTGGCCCCGATCGGCACGTGATTCTCGTGAACGCGTTCGCGCCACGTGACTGGATACCGGGCGTCAACGCCGACCTCGCGAAGGTCGCGCACGAACGTCCGAACGTGATGGTTGCCGACTGGTCGAGTGCGATTGAAGACAAGACGGCGATGCTGGCGGGTGACCAGATCCACCCCGGCGAGCCGGGCGGACGCGTCTTCGCCGACACGGTGGCTGGCGTCATCGAGCAGGTTGAGGCTGAGCGCCTGGCGCGGGTCGAGGCTCAGCGTGACCTGCAGATGCGCATCATGACGTGGCTCGCGGGCGACACGCCCTACGCCGGCCCGGCGCCCGCCCCGGTGCCCCTTTCGCGCGCCCCGCTGGGCTAGCCGCCCGCCGCGCTGGGCGCGCTGTGCTAGCCGCCGCACGCAAACCCCGCCCCACCGTCGAAACAAGCCCTCGCGCCCGAAACAAGGCGCACCACCACTCGTTTCACGCACCAGCTCATGTCTCGACGCAGCGGGCCACGTCGCACCGCGCTGCACGGCGCAGCAGCGACGCACCGCCTGCCCTGCGCTGCCCTGCCCTGCCCTGCCCTGCCGACGGAGCCATCCACGGCCGGCCCCAACGCAGCATCCACCCCGCAGGCAAACCCCGCCCCACCGACGAAACAAGCCCTCGTGCCCGAAACAGGGCGCACCACCACTCGCTTCGCGCACCAGCTCATGTCTCGACGCAGCGGGCCACGTCGCACCGCACTGCACAGCACCGGAGAGCGCAGCAGAGCTGCACAACACCACACCACACCGCACCGCACCGCACCACAAAGCTGCCCCGCACTGCCCGACAGAACCATCCGCGGCCGGCCCCAACGCAGCATCCACCCCGCCCGCAAACCCCGCCCACCGGCGAAACAAGCCCTCGTGCCCGAAACAGGACGCACCACCACTCGCTTCGCGCACCGGGTCATGTCTCGACGCAGCGGGTCACGTCTCACCGCACTGCACAGCACCGGAGAGCGCAGCAGAGCTGCACAACACCGCGGCACCGCACCGCACCACACCACAAAGCTGCCCCGCACTGCCCGACAGAACCATCCGCCGCCGGCCCCAACGCAGCATCCACCCCGCCCGCAAACCCCGCCCCACCGTCGAAACAAGCCCTCGCGCCCGAAACAAGGCGCACCACCACTCGTTTCGCGCACCAGCTCATGTCTCGACGCAGCGGGTCAGGTCTGACCGCACTGCACAGCAGGCCGTGAACGGCGAACGCCAGGCCCCACACACCCGAAGGCATGCGGGGCCTGGCGTTCCGAGATCAGCTCTGTGCTGTGCGGCGTCGCATCCACAGCACCGCGGCGCCGATACCGGCGGCCAGCAGCGCGAGAACGCTCAGCCCGACGATCGGCGCAGCGTCGGAACCAGTCACAGCAAGCGCGCCATCGGTCACCGCAGTCACCGTGATCGGCGCCGATGCCTCAAGCCCCGATGCGCTAGTCAGCACGATCTGGTGCTCTCCGGCCTCGGTGTCTGCCGGAATGGTCACCGTCAGCTCGAGCATGCCGCTCGCGCTCGCTGTGGCCGTCGCGAGCGTCACCGGCGTGGAGTGCAGCTCAACTGACACCGACTCGCCGGCGGCGAACCCTTCGCCCGAAACTGTCAGAGATCCGCCGGCAGCGACCGTCGATGCCGAGATCGCCACGCTCGCACCGCCATCGGTCCCGCCATCAGTGCCACCATCAGTGCCACCATCAGTGCCACCATCGGTCCCACCATCAGTGCCACCATCAGTGCCACCATCGGTCCCACCATCAGTGCCACCGTCAGTGCCACCGTCAGTGCCACCGTCGGTCCCACCATTGGTCTCGTCCGCCAGACGTCCAAGCTCGAAGCGGTCGATAACCCACGGGTCAACCTCGGGCGTGCGCACGTCATACGCGTACGAGACGACCTCGTTGGCGCCGGTGTCGAGCATCGCGAAGACGGCGAGGTCGTTGCTCTGCACGAAGGGTTGCGCGGTGCCATCCTCGGTAGTGAACGGTGCGACGTTGGGAACAACCGGCTCAAGGCCGCCCGGGTTGCCCTGCGACAGGTAGTTTGACGCATCCCAAGGCTCGGGCGGCAGCGGACGGGTGCGGCCGCTCAGCTCGTGGTAGGCACCGTACGAGTTGCCGGTGTTCGACGTTTCGAGGTAGTTGACACCGTTTTCGGAGACGAAACGGTTCCACAGGTGCGAGTGACCGTTGTGCACCAGATCGACGCCTGCGCCTTCCATCAACGGGCTCAAGTCGTTCAGCAGCATGTTGTTCTCAGTCGGATACTCGTACCGCACGCCGATGACCTCGCCAGCGTCGTTGGTCTCTTCGATGCGCACCGGGTCGCCGAACTGGGGCATGACGTTGTCGCCGAGACCCTGGGGGCTCTCGTGCAGCATCACGATGCGAAAACGTGCGTCGGTGTACTCATCGCTGGCGAGCTCGTCGGCCAGCCAGTCATACTGCTCTGAGCCCACAGCCAACGACTCGAAGATGTGCTCGCCATAACCCTGCGTGAGCGGATCGTCGAGGCTGGCCGCACTCTCTTGGTAGCGAGAGCTCGAGGTGCGCGCTTCAGGATCTGCTTGAGCCGTGGTGCCGCGCCAGATTCGCGTGGAGTACAGCGAGATGAGGCGGATGTCGCCGAACGAGACTGCGTAGTAGGTTTCGCCACCCGGTGAGTCTTCAGGAAGCGTGAACACCTCTTCATACGTGGTCGTGCTGAACGAGTTGTCTTCGATCCACTGCGCTTTCACTTCGGGGTCGGCAGACGGGTTGACCTCGGTGGCGACTTTCTCGTACTCCGCTTCGGCGACCGAAACCGGCACCGGCGAGTTGAAGCTGGTGCCGATGCTGGTCATGCCGTCGATACGGCCCTGCACTTCGTGGTTTCCGACGGCGGGATACAGCGGTGCGTTCTGCACGATCTCGCCACCGTAGTACTCCTGCACACCGTTGTTGTCGAAGCGACCGCCGTTGCCCTGCAGAGCTGCGAAGAAGGCGCTGCCGCGGGTGTCATCGAACCACTCGGACGCACGGTCGGGGTGGTTGACGAGATCGCCGGCGAGGAACACCGCGTCGATGTCGCCGATCGTCTTGGCCGCCATCTGCAGGTTGGCGGCTGTATTCGCCATGGCCTGGTGGTCGCTGGTCAGCAGCACGCGCAGATCGTCGCCAGCCTGCGGGGCGGGCGCGAGGCTGAAGGTGCCAGACACTGCCATGTCGGCACCGTCGACCGAAACAACTCGGTATGCCACGGTCTCACCGGGCGTGAGGCCGGTGACGTGCGCCTCGTGGCGCCACACGTCGCGAGCGACGATGCCCTCTTCGGCGGCCGGGGCGTCGACGAGACGCGATGAGCTGTCTTCAGCCATGCGTGAGTATGCGGCAGTTACCGCAGCGAACGCAGTCACGTTCGGGAATGGCGTGCCGGTCGCGGCCGCCCGCGCCTCGGCATCGGTGAGTGCTGCAACGCCCGATCCGATCAAGGTCACGTTGGCCGTACCGGCGTACTCGGTATTCCAAACGACGTATACGTCATCTGCGCCAGGCAGTTGCAGGAACGGGTCGCTGAGCAGTGGCAAGGTTCCGCTGCTGTCGGTGGATGCGGCCGCGAGGTCGACCGCGGCAGGAGCGGTCGCCGCAGAAGCAGGTAGAAGAGGAAGCGCAAGACTTGCGCAGACGACGACGCCAGTGGCGGCCATCGCGAAGCGCGTTCGATTTCGAGGCATTTGGGGGAACCTTCATGTCAGCCGCGCGCACGCCGTATCCGGCCGCACACACGTCGGGGGATGTCGGACTCCCAGCCTCCCGAGCTCAGCCTGCGTTCAGGTGGCTCCTAGCCGAACGATAGCTTTCACCCATGTAGACAGTTGCGCCCGCCCCGGCTCAGAACCCACGCCGCGCACCCGCGCCAGCTCAGAACTCGCGAGTCAACGCCTGCTCGCGCTCGGTGGCTACGAAGCCTAGGCGTTCATACAGGGTGTTGGCGCCGGTCGGGCTGTCGGTGTCGACGTCGAGCACCGCCTTTTCGAGCCCTGCTGCCCGGATCGCCGCCAGCGTGCGGGCAATCACTCGCGGCGCGAGCCCCTTGCCGCGATGATCCCGCACCACCCCGATCAGGTCGATGTAGGAGTTGCTGGCGCCGAGCGTCACCCAGTCTTCTTCGTTGACCGACGCGAGGCAGAACCCCACGATGCGGCCATCCGCAAGGGCGAGAGTCGACAGGTCTGGGCGAATGAACGGGCCGCCGACGAACTGCTTCCACCGCTCGGGTTGCGACGGCAAACTGCCCCAGTGATCGCGAAAGGCATCGTTGCGTGCGAGGCGTGCCTCTTCGGCCCGGTCGGCGCTGTATGCGACGAACTCGATGCCGTCGCGCACCTCAAGCTCGGGAATCTCGATCGACATGTCGCGCACCATGCTCATGAACCACCGCGCCGTCTTCAGCCCATAGCGCTCCGCGATGACGACCGCGCCACTGCCCTCACCGGCATACATGTCGATCTCGCCGGGCAGAGTCGTGTCGATCGACACCAGGTGCTCAAGCGCCCGCGCGTGCTGCCACCTAGCGAGCGCCGTGCCGATGCCGCGACGACGCCAATCCGGATGCACGGCCCCCGTCATGTACACCTTGACACGCTCAGAAGAATCGGGATGCCGCATGGTCGTTCCCAGCGCGATCACCGCCCCATCGTCGCTGAGTGCGACAACCATGTCGCGTTCCGGGTCGATCTCGGGCAGGTCGAACGAGTCTGCAATATCTTCGCGCGGCGTCGTCCACGAGGGGTGGTCTGCCAGATCGGCCGCGCGCTGCGCCTGGTGTATTGCGTCGATATCGTCAACGGTCGGATGCCGCCACATAGCCACATCGGCATGCGATGGCAGCTGCGCGGCTGGCACATCACCACACACCGCCCGCACGCGATCAGCCAGCGGCAAAGCCCCAGCCCCAGCAGCATCCATCGACTCAGTCACACCATTACCCTACGCGCGACGCGCACCTGCGCTCTAGAACAGTTAACGCAAACGAGACCCGCGCCTCCCGAAGGAGCACGCGGGTCTCGCGGTGCAAGGTTGGTCGAGCAAATGGATGCTGCGACCTGCCGGGCAGAGCCCGGCAACCGATTACTCGGCTTTCTCCTCTGCAGGAGCTTCAACAGCGTCTTCGGCTGCAGCCTCAGCGGCTTCTCCTTCGGCCTGCGACTCGGCGCCCGCCTCGGCGGCACTGTCGTCAGCAGCAGCGTCGTCAGCTGCAGTCTCGTCAGCTGCGGTCTCTTCGACAACCTCTTCAGCAGGAGCCGCGTCAGCAGCCTTGGCGGCAGCCTTCTTGTTCGACTTCTTCGGGGTTACCGGCTCGAGTACGAGCTCGATGACAGCCATCGGAGCGTTGTCGCCCTTGCGGTTGCCGACCTTGGTGATGCGGGTGTAGCCACCCTCGCGCTCGGCGACGAGCGGTGCGATCTCGGTGAAGAGAACGTGCACAACTTCTTTGTCACCGATGACCGACAGCACGCGACGGCGTGCGTGAAGGTCGCCACGCTTGGCGAACGTGATCAGTCGCTCAGCGTACGGACGAAGGCGCTTGGCCTTGGTCTCGGTCGTCTTGATCGACTTGTGTGTGAAGAGCGCTGCGGCAAGGTTTGCCAGCATCAAACGCTCGTGTGCGGGGCCGCCTCCGAGGCGGGGACCCTTAGTGGGCTTAGGCATTGTCAATTACTCCAGTGTGAAGGTCGATTCGGGGTCGCGCCGGGCTTCAAGCCGGTGCGAACATCGGACACAGCTCAGACGGTGGTCTCGTCTTCGTATCCGCCGTAGAAGTGTGCACCGTCGAACCCGGGAACCGAGTCCTTCAGCGAGAGGCCGAGCGAGATGAGCTTGTCGCGCACCTCGTCAACCGACTTCTGACCGAAGTTGCGGATGTTCATGAGCTGCGTCTCCGAAAGGGCGACAAGCTCCGAAACGGTGTTGATGCCCTCGCGCTTGAGGCAGTTGTACGAGCGAACCGACAGATCGAGGTCTTCGATCGGCATCGACAGCTCGTTCGAGAGAACAGCTTCAACCGGCGCGGGGCCGATCTCGATGCCCTCAGCCTCGACGTTGAGCTCGCGAGCCAGGCCGAAGAGTTCGGTCAGCGTGCGACCAGCCGACGCGACTGCGTCGCGAGGGTCGATCGATGCCTTCGACTCAACGTCAAGCACGAGCTTGTCGAAGTCAGTGCGCTCACCGGCACGAGTTGCCTCGACGCGGTAGGTGACCTTGAGCACGGGCGAGTAAATCGAGTCGATCGGAATCTGACCGACCTCTGCGTACTCGTTGCGGTTCTGGGTCGCCGACACGTAGCCACGGCCACGCTCGATGGTGAGTTCCAGCTCGAACTTCGCGGTGTCGTTGAGCGTCGCGATGACGAGCTCGGGGTTGTGAACCTCAACACCCGCGGGAGCGGAGATGTCGGCGGCCGTAACCTCGCCAGCACCGGTCTTACGAAGGTAAGCGGTGATGGGCTCATCGCGCTCGCTCGAAACAACGAGCTGCTTGATGTTCAAGATGATTTCGGTGACGTCTTCTTTAACACCAGGAATGGTGCTGAACTCGTGGAGAACGCCGTCGATGCGAATCGACGTTACTGCTGCACCGGGGATCGATGAAAGCAGGCTGCGACGCAGGGCGTTTCCGATCGTGTAGCCGAAGCCAGGCTCCAGCGGCTCGATGATGAAGCGACTGCGGAACTCCCCGATCTTCTCCTCGGTAAGAGTGGGACGCTGTGCAATGAGCACTATGTGTTCCTTTCGATCACGTGACCGCTATATGACACGTGCGGTGAATGAGGTGTTGAGTTTTATTCTTGGGATGCTGCCAAGCACCATCCCGGTAAACCTGCTGTAGCCGAGCCCGCCCCAGTTTCCTGAGGGGGCCCGGCTGCAAAAGTCAGACGCGGCGACGCTTCGGCGGACGGCAGCCGTTGTGAGCCTGGGGCGTGACGTCGTTGATCGAGCCGACCTCGAGGCCAGCGGCCTGAAGTGAACGGATCGCGGTCTCGCGGCCTGAGCCGGGTCCCTTGACGAAAACGTCGACCTTCTTGACACCGTGCTCCTGAGCCTGGCGTGCTGCCGACTCGGCAGCCATACCGGCGGCGTACGGGGTCGACTTACGCGAGCCCTTGAAGCCCACGCCACCCGAAGATGCCCAGCTGATGACTGCGCCCGAGGGGTCGGTGATCGAAACGATCGTGTTGTTGAACGTCGACTTGATGTGGGCCTGGCCCAACGCGATGTTCTTCTTATCCTTGCGGCGCGGCTTGCGCGCTGCGGTTTTGGCCTGTGCCATGTTCGTAGTCTCCTAAATCCGTGACGCCGGCGGTGGCCTAGCGCGCCTTCTTCTTGCCGGCGACGGTGCGCTTCGGACCCTTGCGGGTACGTGCGTTCGTCTTGGTGCGCTGACCGCGCACGGGGAGACCGCGGCGGTGGCGGATTCCCTCGTATGAACCGATCTCGACCTTGCGGCGGATGTCGGCGGCAACCTCACGGCGAAGGTCACCCTCTACCTTGTAAGTGCCTTCGATGAAGTCACGAAGCTGAACGAGCTGCTCGTCGCTCAGGTCCTTGACACGGATGTTCTCGTCGATACCCGTAGCGGCGAGAATCTCGTCCGAGCGGGTACGGCCGACACCGTAGATGTACGTAAGGGCGATCACCACGCGCTTGTCGCGCGGGATGTCAACGCCGGCAAGACGTGCCATGCGAATCTCCTAGGAGTTGGTGGAGGTGTGGAGCAGAGTCGGTGCCCGGGCCTCCAGCCCGAGGTGTCCCCCGTTTTCACGGGTTCTGACGCTGCCGTTTCGTGTGAAGTTGTAAAACTGTGAGTTGTAAAACTCAGCCCTGGCGCTGCTTGTGACGCGGGTTCGACTTGCAGATGACCATCACGCGGCCGTGGCGGCGGATGACCTTGCAGTGGTCACAGATGGGCTTGACTGAGGGGTTGACCTTCATGGTTCTTTCCTTATCGCTGTCTTCGTGCTGCGCGCAGGCATAGCCCGGCACACAGCCGTTACTTCTCGACCGGACTAGCGGTAGCGGTAGACGATGCGACCGCGGGTGAGGTCGTAGGGGCTAAGCTCCACAACCACGCGGTCTTCGGGGATGATGCGGATGTAGTTCTGCCGCATCTTGCCTGAGATCGTTGCGAGAACCTTGTGCCCGTTGCTGAGCTCAACGCGGAACATCGCGTTGGGCAGAGCCTCGGAGATCACGCCTTCGATCTCGATGACGCCGTCTTTCTTCGCCATATACTCGCTATCGCTTCAGCAGACCGGTCGGTCTGCGGTGAATGGGGGTTTTGGTGCCTCGACACGCCAATGAAGGCGCAACGCACCAAAGAGCAATCATAGGTGATATGTGCCCGCGCGGCAACTCGGGCGTGTCGCTGCCCCGAGCTTCGCTCTCGCTAGTTGAAGAGCGAGGCCAGTTCGTCGGGTGCTGGCAGATCAGAGTTCGAGATCGCGTCGCCGTTGACCGCCACCGTGGGCGTGCCGATGCCGGTCGATCCTGGCTGAATCGGAGTCAGCTCGGTGATCTCGGCAACGTACTTCATATACGTGCCGTCGTTGACGCATGAGTCGATGCCGGTGACGCCGACCAGCTCTGCGATCGACAGCATGTCTGCGTCGGTCAGCCCCGTGGTTCCCTCGTCGGGCTGGTTCGTGAACATCGTCTGCATGAACGGCAGTGCCGCATCGGCGTCAGCGACGGCGACGCAGTACATGGCGTTGGCAGAGCGGGTCGAGAACTCGGTGCCCTGCGACGCACGGTCAAGGATCGAGATCGGGTGGATGCCGAGGGTCGCGGTGCCTTCGTCAACGAGCGTTTCGATCGATGGACCGTAGCTCAATTCGAACTGACCGCAGACCGGGCACATGAAGTCGACGTAGGTGTCCAAGCGGTTCTCCGCGTCACCGACGAGGATCGCACCGGAATCGGTCTCGATGTTCGCCGCGACAGGCTGTTCACCCGGTGCGCTGGCTTGGTTGTTCATCGCGACGACCAGCCATGCCAGCAGCCCGATAGCGATCAGGATGCCCACGCTGATCCAGATCGCGAACCAGTTCGTCTTTCGTGCTTGCTTGGCCACCGTTACTCCTTGTGATTGCTATGCGATCGGTTGGGGAGTGATGCCGAACGGTGCGAGACCGGCCGCTCCCCCGTCGGGCGCCGTGAGCACCCATATGCCATCATCGTGCAGCGCGATGCTGTGTTCCCAGTGAGCACCAGCGGTGCCGTCGACCGTCGAAACGGTCCAGTCGTCGTCTTCGATGAGCGTCTCTTGATCGCCGATGACGACCATCGGCTCAATCGCGAGCACTAGACCGGGGCGAACCTCGGCTCCGGGATCGCTCACCCGATAGTTGAACACCGACGGCGACTCGTGCATTTTGCGGCCGATGCCGTGACCGACATAGTCACGCAGAATGCCGTACCCGCCCTCGGGAGCGTTCGCTTCGATGTAGTCCTGAATGGCGGCGCCGATGTCGGCGATATAGCCCGCAGACGCCATCGCCGCAATACCGGCCCAGAGCGACCCCTGCGTGACGTCAGAGAGCAGCTGTCGCTCGGCGACCACCTCGGGCCGCGTTGGATCGGGGATCACGATCGAGAATGCCGAGTCACCGTTCCAGCCCTTGAACTCGGCGCCAGCGTCAACCGACAGAATGTCGCCCGCCTCGAGCACTCGGTCGCCGGGGATGCCGTGAACAACCTGCTCGTTCACCGAGGTGCAGATCGAGTGGCGGTAGCCGCGCACCATCTGGAAGTTCGACTTCGCGCCTCGCCCAGTGATGACGGCGGATGCTGCAGCATCCAATTCGAGAGTCGTCACCCCGGGAGCCGCGAGCGAGCGCGCCGCCTCTAGCGCAGCCGCGGTGATCAGGCCCGGTTCGACCATCGCCCGCATCTGCGCGGGGGTCTTATAGATGGATCGCCGAAACGCCACAGAGAATCAGACGCCAGCGGTGCGCGTGAGTCCGCGCGCTTCAAGGGCAGCGACGATGCGCGCGGCGATCTCGTCAAGCGAGCCCACGCCATCGATCTTGTCGACGATGCCACGTGCGTGGTAGACGCCCAGGATCGGCGCGGTCTCGCGCTCGTAGATGGCAAGACGGTTCGCGATGACTTCTTCGGTGTCGTCGGTGCGGCCCTGCTCCTGCGCACGCAGCGTCAGACGAGCGATGCTCTCTTCGCGCGGCACACTCAGCTCGATCACGGCGTCGAGCGCCTCGTCACGACCCTCGAGAAACTCGTCGAGGTGCGCAACCTGGCCCACGTTGCGAGGGTAGCCGTCGAGCAGAAAGCCACCCGCAGCATCCGCCTGCGAAAGACGATCGCGAACGACCGCACTGGTGACCTCGTCGGGAACCAGGTCGCCGGCTTCGATGATCGACTTGACCTGCTGGCCGAGTTCGGAATCGCCTGAGACCGCGGCGCGGAACATGTCGCCGGTGGAGATAGCAGGAACACCGAACTCCTCGGCGATGCGCACACCCTGGGTGCCCTTTCCTGAGCCCTGCGGGCCAACGATCAGAAGACGGGTCATCGGAGCAGCCCTTCGTAGTGGCGTTGCTGAAGCTGAGCGTCGATCTGCTTCACGGTCTCAAGACCGACACCGACGATGATGAGGATCGATGCGCCACCGAACGGGAAGTTCTGGTTGGCACCCACCGTCACCAGTGCGATGAGCGGAATGAGCGCGATCAGACCGAGGTAGATCGAGCCCGGGAGCGTGATGCGGGTAAGCACGTAGTCGAGGTATTCGGCAGTCGGTCGACCAGCACGGATGCCGGGAATGAAGCCGCCGTACTTCTTCATGTTGTCTGCAACCTCGACCGGGTTGAACGTGATGGCGACGTAGAAGTACGTGAAGCCCACGATCAGGAAGAAGTACAGCGCCATGTAGAACGGGTGGTCGCCCGTCACGAGGTAGAGCTGGATCCACGCGACCCACGCCGGCACTTCTTCGCCAGCCTGCGGCTGGTTGAACTGCGCGATCAGGGCGGGGATGTACAACAGCGACGAGGCGAAGATGACGGGCACCACACCGGCCATGTTGACCTTGATCGGAATGTAGGTGTTGGTACCGCCGTAGGTGCGGCGGCCCACCATGCGCTTGGCGTACTGCACGGGAACACGACGCTGCGACTGCTCAACGAACACGACGAGCGCGATCACGACGACACCGACGGCCAGCACGAGCAGGAACACCTCGAAGCCGCGTGTCTGCCAGATGGCCCAGAGCGACGAGGGGAACGATGCGGCGATCGAGGTGAAGATCAACAGCGACATGCCGTTGCCGATGCCGCGCTCGGTGACGAGCTCGGCGAACCACATGATGAGGCCGGTACCGGCGGTCAGCGTGATGATCATGAGCAGCTGTGCCCACCACACGTCGTTGGTGAGGAGCTGCTCGCACTCGGGAATGCCGGTGACACCGAACAGCTGTCCGCTGCGGGCTACCGTGACCAGCGTCGTCGACTGCAGCAGTGCAAGAGCGATCGTCAGGTAACGGGTGTACTGAGTGAGCTTGGCCTGGCCCGCCTGGCCCTCCTTGTGGAGAGTCTCAAAGTGCGGAATGACCACGCGCAGAAGCTGGGTGATGATCGTCGCCGTGATGTACGGCATGACGCCGAGCGCGAAGATCGACAGCTGCAGCAGCGCGCCACCTGAGAACAGGTTGACGAGCGAGAGCAGACCGTCTGTGCCTGCCGACTGATCGAGGCAGGACTGCACGTTCGGGAAGTCCACGAACGGAGCTGGCACGTGTGCGCCGAGACGGTACAAGGCGATAATCGCCAACGTGAAACCGATCTTCCGACGTAGATCAGGTGTGCGGAAGACCCGCGCAATGGCGCTGAACAAAAGGATTCCTCCAAGAAGGGATGCCGGTCGCGCAAACGACGACCAGCATTCAGGGTAACCCAATGGGGGCCGGAGCATTGCTCCGGCCCCCATTGTGAGTGCTACTTGACGGTACCGCCTGCGGCGACGATCTTCTGCTCGGCAGAACCCGAGACCTTGTCGACCGACACTTCGAGCTTCACCGAGATGTCGCCGGTGCCAAGCACCTTGACCTTCTCGTTCTTGCGAACCGCACCCTTGGCGACCAGGTCGCTGATGGTGACTGAGCCACCACTCGGGTAGAGCTCCGCGAGCTTTTCCAGGTTCACAACCTGGTACTCGACGCGGAACGGGTTCTTGAAGCCACGGAGCTTCGGGGTGCGCATGTGCAGAGGCATCTGCCCACCCTCGAAGCCGGCCTTGACCTGGTAACGAGCCTTCTGACCCTTGGTACCACGGCCTGCCGTCTTACCCTTCGAGCCCTCACCACGGCCGACACGGGTCTTCGCCGTGTTCGAGCCCGGTACGGGACGCAGGTGGTGAACCTTCAGCACACCGGGGCGCGATGCCGGAGCATCTGCCTTCGGAGCAGCCTTCTTCTTCGCGGGAGCCTTCTTCGCGGGAGCCTTCTTTGCAGGAGCCTTCTTGGCCTCTGCTTCGACGGCGTCGTTCTTTTCAGCCTTGTCAGCCATTAGTCGATCTCCTCAACCTTGACGAGGTGTGCGACGGTGTTGACGTAACCGCGCGTCTGCGCGTCGTCGGGACGAACGACAGAGTCGTTGATCCGCTTCAACCCGAGCGAACGCAGCGTGTCACGCTGGTACTGCTTCTCGCTCACCTTGGACTTGATCTGTGTGACCTTGAGACGCGCGGCCATCAGGCACCTACCTTCGCAGCGGCCGCGGCATCAGCCTCGGCACGGACGAGACGCGCAGGAGCAACCTGGTCGAACTCGAGGCCACGACGCGCGGCAACCGCACGAGGCTCCTCAAGCTGCTTCAGGGCTGCAACCGTCGCGTGGACGATGTTGATCGTGTTCGATGAACCGAGCGACTTCGACAGCACGTCGTGAATACCAGCGCACTCAAGCACGGCACGCACGGGACCACCGGCGATAACACCGGTACCACCCGACGCGGGGCGCAAGAGCACCACACCGGCAGCAGCTTCACCCTGGACGGGGTGAGGAATGGTCACACCGACGCGGGGAACGCGGAAGAAGTTGCGCTTGGCCTCTTCAACACCCTTGGCGATCGCCAGGGGAACTTCGCGTGCCTTGCCGTAGCCGACACCGACCAGACCGTTACCGTCACCGACGACGACGAGTGCGGTGAAGCTGAAGCGACGACCACCCTTGACGACCTTCGACACACGGTTGATCGTAACGACGCGCTCCAGGAACTGGCTCTTGTCGTCGCGACCGCCACGGTCACGCTGGTTCTGGTTGCGCTCACGGCCACCGCGACGCGGCTCGCGCTCACGCTCGGCCGGTGCCTCGGCAACAGCCGTAGCCTCGGCAGCGGCAGGTGCTTCAGCGGCGGCAGTTTTTTCCTGCTCGGTCACTTCGGACTCCACCTTGTTGTTGTTCGTTGCTTCGCTCACAGGTTCAGACCTCCCTCGCGGGCGCCGTCGGCGATTGCCGCGACACGTCCCGCGTAGCGGTTGCCACCGCGGTCGAAAACGGCGTCAGAGACGCCAGCAGCCTTGGCGCGCTCGGCGACGAGTTCGCCAACCTTGCGAGCCTTGGCGGTCTTGTCGCCCTCGAAATCACGAAGATCGGCTTCAAGCGTCGACGCCGAGGCCACGGTGTGGCCCTGGCTGTCGTCTACAAGCTGCACGAATACGTGACGCGCGGAACGGTTTACGACCAGGCGGGGACGCACGGCGGTGCCGACGACCTTCTTGCGAAGGCGGGCGTGGCGACGCGAACGTGCGACTGACTTCGACTTCACAGCC
The DNA here is from genome assembly GCF_037204165.1 of Microbacterium marmarense. Classification (NCBI taxonomy): domain Bacteria; kingdom Bacillati; phylum Actinomycetota; class Actinomycetes; order Micrococcales; family Microbacteriaceae; genus Microbacterium; species Microbacterium marmarense. The sequence continues at coordinate 114,979 of NZ_JBBDGL010000005.1, read as the reverse complement.
ATGATTACTTACCAGCCTTTCCGGCCTTGCGCCGTACAACTTCGCCGGCGTAGCGCACACCCTTGCCCTTGTAGGGCTCAGGCTTGCGGATCTTGCGGATGTTGGCAGCTGCCTCACCGACGGCCTGCTTGTCGATGCCGCTCACGGTGAGCTTGTTGTTGCCTTCAACCGTGAGGGTGATGCCTGCGGGTGGCTCGATCAGCACGGGGTGCGAGAAGCCAAGAGCGAACTCGACCGAGCTGCCCTTCTGAGCAACGCGGTAACCCGTACCAACAACCTCGAGGCCCTTGGTGTAACCCTGGGTGACGCCGATGATGTTGTTGTTGATGAGCGTGCGGGTCAAGCCGTGAAGCGAACGCGATTCGCGCTCGTCATCGGGGCGAGAGACAACGATCTGTCCCTCTTCGAGCTTGACACGGATGGGGTTCGCAACGGTGAGGTTGAGCTCACCCTTCGGGCCCTTTACTGCGACATCCTGGCCTTCGACCTCAATGGTCACGCCGGCGGGAATGTCGATGGGAAGACGTCCAATACGCGACATATCAGGTCACCAAACGTAGGCGAGGACTTCCCCACCTACACCTTTCTGCTCGGCCTGACGGTCAGTGAGAAGACCGGAGGAGGTGGAAAGGATGGCAACGCCGAGGCCACCGAGAACCGTGGGGATCTCGTTCGACTTCGCGTATACACGGAGGCCGGGCTTCGAGACGCGCTTGATGCCGGCGATCGACCGCTCGCGGTTCGGGCCGTACTTCAGCGTCAGAGTGAGGGTCTGACCGACGCGTGCGTCGCTGGTCTCCCAGCTGCCGATGTAGCCCTCGCGCTCGAGGATTTCTGCAATGTGAGTCTTGAGCTTGGAGCTCGGCAGCGACACAGATTCGTGGTGCGCCGAGTTCGCGTTGCGCAGACGGGTCAGCATGTCTGCGACCGGGTCTGTCATTGTCATGTGGATTGTTTCCTTTGTTCACCAGGTTTCGCCGCCTGTTTCGCAGACGTCGACCTGTGGTGGGGTGGTCCCTCACCGCGCCTGAGCGAGGTGAGGGACCGGGGTATGACTAGGCCTGTGCGTCCTCGGAGCGGAACGGGAAGCCGAGGTGACGCAGAAGTGCGCGACCCTCGTCATCCGTCTTCGCCGACGTCACGATCGTGATGTCGAATCCGCGGACACGGTCGATCTTGTCCTGGTCGATCTCGTGGAACACGGACTGCTCCTGAAGACCGAAGGTGTAGTTTCCGGTGCCGTCGAACTGCTTGCCCGAGAGCCCGCGGAAGTCGCGGATACGGGGCAGAGCGAGGTTGACGAGACGGTCGACGAATTCCCACGCACGGTCACCACGGAGGGTGACGTGTGCGCCGATGGCCTGACCTTCACGCAGCTTGAACTGCGCGATGGACTTGCGAGCCTTCGTGACGACCGGCTTCTGACCGGTGATCTTGGTGAGGTCTTCGACCGCACCGTCGATCACCTTGGAGTCGCGAGCTGCCTCGCCGACACCGGTGTTAACGACTACCTTGACCAGGCCAGGGATCTGCATGACGTTCGTGTAACCGAACTCTTCCTGCATTGCCTGCTGAATCTCGGACTTGTACTTCTGCTTCAGGCGCGGCTGGATCTTGCCAGCCGGCGCGGCAGCGGTGGTGGTCATCAGAGGTCCTTACCTGACGTCTTTGCGTAGCGAACCCGAACGGTGCGCTTCACGCCGTCCTTCGTCTGCTCCTCGACGCGGTGACCGACACGGGTCGGCTTCTTGGTCGAGGGGTCTACGACTGCGACGTTGGAAATGTGGATCGGGGCTTCCATCGTTTCGATGCCGCCCGTCTTGGTGCCTCGCTGGGACTGACCCACGCGGTTGTGCTTGGTGACGTAGTTCACGCCCTCCACAATCACGCGGTTCTGCTCGATCAAGACATCCAGGACTTTGCCCTGCTTGCCTCGGTCGCCGCCCTTGTCCTGCTTCTTACCGGTGATGACCTGAACCAGGTCGCCCTTTTTAATGTTCGCCATGATCAAATGACCTCCGGGGCGAGCGAGACGATCTTCATGAACTTCTTGTCACGAAGCTCGCGACCGACCGGTCCGAAGATGCGGGTGCCGCGAGGCTCCCCGTCGGTCTTCAGGATGACGGCGGCGTTCTCGTCGAACTTGATGTAGGAGCCGTCGGGACGACGGGTCTCTTTAACGGTACGGACGACAACCGCCTTGACGACGTCGCCCTTCTTGACGTTTCCGCCCGGAATTGCGTCCTTGACCGTTGCGACGATGATGTCTCCAATGCCGGCGTACCGACGCTGCGAGCCACCAAGCACGCGGATCGTGAGCAAGACCTTGGCGCCGGTGTTATCGGCAACCTTGATGCGGGATTCCTGCTGAATCACTTGTTACTCCTTGGGTTCCAAGTAAGCCGAGGGCTTACTTGGCCTTCTCGAGGATCTCGACCAGGCGCCAGCGCTTCGTAGCGCTGAGCGGACGGGTCTCGTTGATCAGGACGAGGTCGCCGATGCCAGCCGAGTTGGCCTCATCGTGAACCTTGACCTTCGAGGTGCGGCGGATGACCTTGCCGTAAAGCGGGTGCTTCACGCGGTCTTCAACCTCAACAACGATGGTCTTGTCCATCTTGTCGCTGGTGACGAGGCCACGACGCGACTTGCGGTAGCCGCGAGCCTCAGCGTCGCGCACATCGTGCTCGCTGCTCTCGTGACCTGCAGCAGCGACCGTGGGGGTCTCGACCTCGGCTGCCTTGGCAGCGGCAGGCTTCTTAGCCGCCGCCTTCTTGGCAGGGGCCTTCTTCTCAGTGGTCTCAGCCATTACTCGGCCTCTTCCTTCACGGCCTTGTCAGCGGCATCCGCCTTCTTGGCCTTCGTCTTCTTCGCCTTCGTCGCAACCTCAACAGGAGCGGGCGTGGCACGAATGCCGAGCTCGCGCTCGTGGATCACGGTGTAGAGCCGCGCGATGTCGCGCTTGACCGCACGAATGCGACCGTGGCTCTCGAGCTGGCCGGTGGCCGACTGGAAGCGCAGGTTGAACAGCTCTTCCTTGGCCTTGCGCAGCTCCTCAACGAGGCGCTGGTCTTCGAACGTATCGAGCTCGCTCGGTGCGAGCGTCTTGGTGCCGATCGCCATTACGCGTCGCCCTCCTCGCGCTTGATGATGCGTGCCTTAAGGGGCAGCTTGTGAATTGCACGGGTCAGAGCCTCGCGAGCGAGTGTCTCATCGACGCCAGCGACCTCGAAGAGAACGCGACCCGGCTTGACGTTTGCGACCCACCATTCCGGCGAACCCTTACCGGAACCCATGCGGGTTTCAGCAGGCTTCTTGGTAAGCGGACGGTCGGGGTAGATGTTGATCCACACCTTTCCACCACGCTTGATGTGACGCGTCATCGCGATACGAGCGGACTCGATCTGACGGTTGGTCACGTATGCCGGGGTGAGGGCCTGGATACCGTACTCACCAAAGCTGACCTTGGTGCCACCAGTTGCCTGGCCTGAACGGCCGGGGTGGTGCTGCTTGCGGTACTTGACCTTACGGGGAATAAGCATCAGGCTGACGCTCCTTCTGCGACGGGGGCCTCGGTGCGAGGGGCGCGACGACGGTCGCCACCGCGGTCATCGCGACCACGGGGTGCCTTCGGAGCGTTTGCCTGCTCGCGAGCGAGTTCCTTGTTGGTGAGGTCGCCCTTGTAGATCCAAACCTTCACGCCGATGCGGCCGAAGGTGGTCTTTGCCTCGTAGAAGCCGTAGTCGATGTTCGCGCGGAGTGTGTGCAGGGGCACACGACCTTCGCGGTAGAACTCCGAACGGCTCATCTCGGCGCCGCCGAGGCGGCCGGAGACCTGAATACGAATACCCTTGGCGCCAGCGCGCTGAGCGCCCTGCAGGCCCTTGCGCATTGCGCGACGGAAGGCGACACGAGCAGAAAGCTGCTCGGCGATTCCCTGTGCAACGAGCTGTGCGTCAGCCTCGGGGTTCTTGACCTCGAGGATGTTCAGCTGGATCTGCTTGCCCGAGAGCTTCTCGAGGTCAGCGCGGATGCGCTCAGCCTCGGCGCCACGGCGACCGATCACGATGCCCGGGCGGGCGGTGTGAATGTCGACGCGAACGCGGTCACGGGTGCGCTCGATTTCGATGTTGCTGACGCCGGCTCGGTCGAGCTGGGTCTGCAGCAGCTTGCGGATCTTGATGTCCTCAGCTACGTAGTCTGCGTAACGCTGACCCGGCTTCGTCGAGTCCGAGAACCAACGCGACACGTGGTCGGTGGTGATTCCCAGGCGGAAGCCGTACGGGTTTACCTTCTGGCCCATTACTTGCTCGCCTTCTTGGTCTGGACGGGGGCTGCCTCAGCAACCTCGGGGGTCGACAGCACAACAGTGATGTGGCTGGTGCGCTTCTTGATCTGGAAGGCGCGACCCTGTGCACGGGGGCGGAAACGCTTGAGCGTCGTGCCCTCGTCTACGTATGCGTTAGCAATGTAGAGGTCTGCCTCAGCGAGGTACTCGCCGTCCTTGTCTGCCTTGACGCGAGCGTTCGCGATAGCAGCTTCGACCAGCTTGTAAATCGGCTCACTCGCGGACTGGGGAGCGAACTTCAGGATGGCCAAAGCCTCCTGAGCCTGCTTGCCCTTTACGAGCGCAACGACACGACGAGCCTTCTGAGGGGTCACGCGGATGTGTCGCACGCGTGCGATGGACTCCACCATTTCTCTCTCCTCTATCGTCCCCGCGTTAGCGGCGACGGCCCTTCTTGTCGTCCTTCACGTGGCCGCGGAAGGTGCGGGTGGGCGCGAATTCGCCCAATTTGTGGCCGACCATGGTCTCGGACACAAACACGGGGATGTGCTTGCGGCCGTCGTGCACGGCGATCGTGTGACCCAGCATTGCGGGGACGATCATCGAGCGGCGTGACCAGGTCTTGATGACGTTCTTCGAGCCGGATTCGTTCTGCGAGACAACCTTGCGAAGCAGGTGCTCGTCGACGAAGGGGCCCTTCTTAAGACTGCGTGGCATCTTCCTCTACTCCTACTTGCGCTTCTTGCCGGCGTTGCGACGGCGAACGATGTACTTGTCGCTTTCCTTGTTCGCGTGGCGGGTGCGGCCTTCGGCCTGGCCCCACGGCGTAACAGGGTGACGACCACCGGAGGTCTTACCCTCACCACCACCGTGCGGGTGGTCGACGGGGTTCATTGCAACACCACGAACGGTCGGGCGGATGCCCTTCCAGCGGTTGCGACCGGCCTTGCCCCAGTTGATGTTCGACTGCTCGGCGTTGCCGACCTCGCCGATCGTCGCGCGGCAGCGTGCATCAACGTTGCGGATCTCGCCCGAGGGGAGACGCAGCTGAGCGTAGGGGCCCTCTTTCGCCACGAGGCGAACCGAGGTACCAGCCGAACGAGCCATCTTGGCACCGCCGCCGGGGCGGAGTTCGATCGCGTGGATCACGGTACCGGTAGGGATGTTGCGCAGCGGCAGGTTGTTGCCGGGCTTGATGTCAGCGCCAGCGCCCGACTCTACGATGTCGCCCTGAGCCAGCTTGTTCGGCGCGATGATGTATCGCTTCTCGCCGTCGAAGTAGTGCAGGAGCGCGATGCGCGCGGTGCGGTTGGGGTCGTACTCGATGTGAGCGACCTTGGCGTTGACGCCGTCTTTGTCGTTGCGACGGAAGTCGATCACGCGGTACTGGCGCTTGTGGCCACCACCGATGTGACGGGTCGTGATGCGACCCTGGTTGTTGCGACCACCGGTCTTTGACAGCGGGCGGAGGAGCGACTTCTCAGGCGTCGATCGTGTGATCTCGGCGAAGTCGGCCACCGACGAGCCGCGGCGACCCGGGGTCGTGGGCTTGTACTTGCGAATAGCCATATCTCTAGTCCTCTATTCCGACCGTCAGCCGACAGCCGTGAAGATGTCAATGGTGCCCGACTTCAGGGTCACGATGGCGCGCTTGGTGTCCTTGCGCTTTCCCGTGCCGAAGCGGGTGCGACGGGCTTTGCCGACGCGGTTGAGCGTGTTGACCGCTGCAACCTTGACGTCGAAGATCTTCTCGATAGCGAGCTTGATCTCAGTCTTGGAGGCACGCGGGTCCACGAGGAACGTGTACTTGCCTTCGTCGATGAGACCGTAGCTCTTCTCTGAAACGACCGGCTTCAGGATGATGTCGCGTGGGTCCTTGTTCACGGCGGTCATGCCGAGACCTCCTCGGAAGCGCCAGCCTTCGAAGCAACGAATGCGTCGTAAGCGGCCTTGGTGAAGACGATGTCGTCTGAGACGAGCACGTCGTATGCGTTGAGCTGGTCAGACGTCAGCACGTGCACGTACGCAAGGTTGCGCACGCTCTTCACGGTCAGCTCGTCTGCGCGGTCGATGACCACGAGCACGTTCTTGACAGCACCGAAGCCGGTAAGCACGGTTGCGGCGGCCTTGGTCGACGGCGCACCGTCGATCTCGAAGGAGTCAACGATGTGCAGGCGTCCACCACGAGCACGGTCGCTGATGGCACCCAGAAGGGCAGCAGCGATCATCTTCTTGGGGGTGCGCTGCGAGTAGTTGCGCGGCTTCGGGCCGTGGACGATGCCACCACCGGTCATGTGAGGCGCACGGATCGAGCCCTGACGGGCGTTACCGGTGCCCTTCTGCTTGAAGGGCTTGCGACCTGCACCCGAGACCTCACCGCGACGCTTGGTCGAGTGGGTTCCCTGGCGAGCTGCCGCGAGCTGCGCGACAACGACCTGGTGGATCAGCGGAATGTTCGTCTTGACGTCGAAGACTTCGGCGGGAAGCTCAACCGAGCCAACCTTCTTGCCATCTGCCTTCAGCACGTCGAGCGCGAGAGTCGAGTCAGTCATGTGCTCAAGCCCCCTTCACTGCGTTGCGGACGTAAACGATGCGGCCACGAGCGCCGGGGACGGCGCCCTTGACGAGCAGCAGACCCTTCTCGACGTCGATGCCGTGCACCTTGAGGTTCATAACGGTCACGCGCTCGCCACCCATACGGCCGGCCATGCGCATGCCCTTGAAAACGCGGCTCGGGGTCGACGACGCGCCGATCGAGCCAGGCTTGCGGTGGTTGCGGTGAGCACCGTGCGAGGCGCCCATGCCCTTGAAGTTGTGACGCTTCATAACACCCGCGGTGCCCTTGCCCTTGCTCGTGCCGACAACGTCGACCAGCTGGCCGGCCTCGAACACACCGTCAACGGTGAGCTCCTGGCCGAGGGAGTAGTCGCCGGCGTCCGCGGTGCGGATTTCGGTGACGTGGCGACGGGGGGTCACGCCTGCAGCCTCAAAGTGAGCCGTCAGGGGCTTGTTGACCTTGCGGGGATCGATCTGGCCGTACGCGATCTGAACAGCCTGGTAGCCGTCCTTCTCGGGCGTGCGAACCTGGGTGACCACGTTGGGGGCCACTTCGATCACAGTCACGGGGATGAGCTTGCCGCTCTCGTCCCAAACCTGAGTCATACCGAGCTTGGTGCCCAGCAGACCCTTGGAAATCTTGTTGTTGATGTCAGCCATGTCGAACCTCAGAGCTTGATCTCGATGTTGACGTCTGCCGGCAGGTCGAGACGCATAAGCGAGTCGACAGCCTTGGGCGTCGGGTCGATGATGTCGATCAGGCGCTTGTGGGTGCGCATCTCGAAGTGCTCGCGGCTGTCCTTGTACTTGTGGGGCGACCGGATAACGCACACGACGTTTTTCTCGGTCGGCAGCGGCACGGGGCCTACTACCGTCGCGCCCGCACGGGTCACGGTGTCGACGATCTTGCGCGCCGATGAATCAAGACCGGCGTGGTCGTACGACTTCAGGCGAATGCGGATTTTCTGTCCCGCCATTGTCTGTCTCTCTCTCTAACGCGTCTTACCTACCCGGGGTGCCGGGGGCATTGGACGCCCGGTGACGCTGTTGCGCCATGGGCACTTCCACCAGTTCTCACTGGTTTTGCTGCACCACTGTTCTCATGTCAATCCGGATGCTTCAGCATCCGGAACCAAAGTCTGCGCACGCGAACGCGCTGCCCATTTCTGGGTGGGTTTTGGTTTGGATGTTCTAACTACCCGCGGCCTAGGACCCTGCGCCTTCTAAAAGTCGGCGCCGCCTATGCACTGCCCTGGTAGTGATCCGAGCGCACACCCAAAAGGGCCCGCCGGAATGTGGAACCTCACTAGTCTACGTGCAGCCCGGGCGTGTCGCAAACTCGGGCGTGTCGGATTCTTGCTTGCTCAGCCCACTCCCAGTTAGCCGCTCGCGGGTACGCGGCGACGGGGCTTCGACAAGGCCAGCAGTGATAGTCCCACGAGCAGCGCAGCGATCGCACCGAAGCCGATCATCGCCGGCGTTTGGCCGCCTGTGACCGCGAGCGGCTGCGCGACGGCAACCGTTGCGCTGTCGTCGTTGCAGGCTGCGATCTCTCCTGCATCGTCGGCACCGCCCCAGCAGACCTCTGCGGTATTGCTGATGGTGCTGTCGGTCACATCACTGGCAACGGTGACACCAAGAGTGATGTCAGGGGCTGCGGATCCGATCGCGAGTGCGCCGAGCAGACTGCACTCGAGCACTCCGCCGAATCCGTCGGCGTCAGCACCGGTCACCGCGCAGTCTTCCCACCGGGGAAAGGCCGTGGCATCTGTGGTGACCTGATCTACGCGGATGCTCGCGGGAATGACGTCGGTGATCACCACCGGCTGTGCTGTCGAGTTCACACTGACGTTCTGCACTGCGAGCGAGTAGTCGAAGGTGTCGCCGGCGACGACGGTATTGACGCTCGCGGTTTTGGTGATCCGCAGGTCGGCGCTTCGCTCAACCGCGCAGTTCGGCGTCGCGGCCGGATAGCTCGTAGTGACGACGAGGGTGGGGTTCACCGTGAACGTGACTGTGGACGACCCCCGCCACGGATAGGTTTCGTATTCGGTATCGAGCACGAGGCCGTTGTAGACCAGAGACGCATCCACCGCGAGCGATCCATCGCTGTTGTAGTCCTGCTCGGCGAGCGGACGATAGCCAGGCCATTGGATGCTGTCACCGTTGCTCGCGAAGGCGGCGCCCGGCCATGCGATGCGCCCAGAATCTCCCGATACGAGCGTCTTGGTCTCAGACGCGGGCACCGCGGGCTGCGCATCAGGTGACCAGGTCATCGTAATCGGCTGCCCGACGAGCGAATCGCTCGTCTCGACTGAGTAGTAGAGGTATGGGGCGTCATTGATGCACCGCGCGTAGACGTTGGCGACAAGTTCGTCGCGAGTGATGTCGACGGAGTCGCAGTCGTTGTCGGGGTTCGCGTCGAACGGCGCATCAACACAGGCCTCATTCGTCAGCGTGCCCGATAGGGCGAGCGCAGGTGCGGGATCAGCGTCGCCGGTATCGACCTGCGCCGCGGTGTAGTCGGGAGAGGCTCTGACCTTCACCTTCACCTCGACTGCGCCACTGGCCAGCGTTGCGAGGGCGACGTCTGAAACGGTCACCAGGTTGCCGTCAACCTCAGACGACCAGCCCTCAGGCACGACGACCGACTGCACGATCAGAGCTTCGGGAACCTCGTCGGTGATGACACCGTCGGCAACGGCAGCCGTGCCGTGATTGGTCACGGTCAGGAAGTAGCTGAATTCGGTGCCGTACTCGACGGAGTCTTGTTCGCCGAGGTCGGAGTGGGTCTTCTCGATGCCCAGATCGACGAAAGTCGGCGTCGGTGTCGGTGTCGGTGTCGGTGTCGGCGTCGGCGTCGGCGTCGGGGTTGGTGTGGGGGTCGGGGTTGGGGTTGGTGTCGGTGTCGGCGTCGGTGTCGGGGTCGGGGTCGGAGTTGGGGTCGGAGTTGGGGTCGGAGTTGGGGTCGGGGTCGGCGTCGGGGTCGGGGTTGGGGTCGGGGTTGGTGTCGGGGTCGGGGTTGGTGTCGGGGTCGGGGTTGGGGTCGGGGTTGGTGTTGGTGTTGGGGTCGGGGTCGGGGGCTCGCACTCGAGCAGCGGCCAGGTGTCGGTCGAGTTCGTCTGCACGAAGGTCACGGTGAAGCCCGTGACCGTGCCGATGTATGCCGGGTAGTCGAAGGTGATCACGCCCGAGACAACTTCGACTTCGGTGAGCGGGCGCGTGGTGCCATTCGAGAAACGCAGGCCGAGGGAGTTGTATCCCCCAGCGATGTTCCGGTCGACGTAGGCATTCACTTGGGTGGTGGATGCTTCGCCGCTCGCGCGGTACTCCAGGTTGATGTGATCGCCGTTCACCAGGCTGCGACGATAGTCGACGGTGATCTCATCGCAGGACAGGTGCTGGATCGGATTCGCGGCGCCGGCGCCCGACGACACGAAGGTCGTCTGTCTTTGCTGCGCGCCCTGGTCTGCAGACGCGGCGGTCGCGATACCCGCGCTTGAACCGAGAACGAGTGCGCACGCAAGTGTGGTTGCGAGCGCGGTGCGCAAATATCGCACGATGACCTCCCCAGACGGTGCACGAAGCACCAGGCTCGACGGGTCGCTTTTTCGCTGCAGCATCCCCATGCCACAGCGGCATCCCATCTGATTCCACGACGATTCGGGTCGCCGTGTGAACAAGTGTTCGCGGCCAACGATAGCCAGAGAACCTCCTGCGCTCAGCACACAAAAGTGCTGATCAAGTCAATGCTTGGCCGAAGCTGAGGCTATGCCGCTGATGGCTCTGAGGATGCGCGTTTTGCGCGCGATCAGACGCGCGATCGACACGGAAGAAACTCCCCTCGCGGCCGGCCACGAGGGGAGTTTTTGCGCACATGGCGCGGGGCGGAAGGAGCGACCGCGGGGACGACGCTCCTTCCACGCGATTAGAGCAGCAGCTTTGCGTTGCGGCGACGGCGAATCACCAGAACCGTCACACCCCCACCGAACACAGCCAACAAGCCCAACATCACGATCGCGGCCAACGGGCCACCACCTGTCACCGGCAGCGCCGACAGCAGCACGATCGCATCGTCGCTGTCACGTCCTGAGTCCTCAGGGTCGCCGAAGGTGTAGTAGTCCACAACGGCGACGTTGGTGATGACGCTCGCGGTCGACGACGCGTTGACCAGAGCGGTCAGCGTGATCGTCGGCGCGGTCGTCGGCCCGCCGTTGTCGCTGCCCAGTGGCTGCAGTGGCCCCGTAAGCACACATTCGAGCGAACCGCCGTAGCCAGCGCTGTCAGCACCCGAGACTTCACACGTCTCCCAGTATGGGAAGGTCGTGTCGTCGTCTTCGCCTGGCCAGCTCACATCAGTGATCTTCAGGTCTGCGGGGATCGAGTCGGTCACCACAACGCCCTCCGCTGCCGAGTCGGTACTGACGTTCGCTACCGCGATGTCGTACGTGAACGACTCGCCGGGCTCACTCTTGTCAACACTGGCGGTCTTGTCCACCTCCACCTCGGTGTGACGAGCCACTGCGCACTCGGGCGTTGCCGTCGGGTACTCGGTGGTGAACGTCACTTCGGGGTTCACGCTGAACGTGCCCGTGGTCAGTCCTCGCCAGGCGAAGTCAAGCTCGCTCGGGTCGAGAATCAATCCGTTGAACACGTTCTGGGCCTGTTCTTCGGGCGTCATGATCGTCGTCGTTCCGGGCAGGTAGTACTGCCCGTCGCCGGCGAGATCAGATCGCTCGATGGCGCGCCACCCCGGGTAGTCGATTGAAATGCCCGCGGGATTGAACTCCGCACCCGGCCACGGAATCTCGTCTGACCAGGTTGCCGTGCCGCCCGGCTGAGTCATCGCGACCTGCGAGGGCGATGTTTCCGGAGTCACATCGCCATTGGTCGGCATCCACACGAAGTCGATCGGCTCTGAAACGAGCAGCTCCGACTTCGATACGGTCCACCCCAGCAACGCAGCGTCGTTCAAGCAGCTCGTGTAAACAGACGCCACGACGTCTCGTGTCGGGATGTTCTCATCGTCACAGTTGTTCGACTCGTTGTTGTCGGGGCCGTTGAACTGCTCGTCTTCAACCTGACCGGTCAGCTGCACACACGCCGTGTTGTCGAGCGACTCGAGCGGTGTCGGCACCGTGGGCGTCGCTTCGCCATGAATGACGTACGGCAACGGCGACGCAACTTCGTAAGGAAGGAACTCGACCGTCAGAGTGATCGTGGCTGACTCGCCGACTCCCAAGGCGTCGAGCGTGAGGTCAACGACGTTGCCTTCATAGCCGGGGCTCGGGCTCCAGCCGGCACCCTCCACGTCCAAGCCGACGATCTCGAGACGGTCATTGAGGTCGTCATCGGTGACCTGCAGACCGTAGGCGGTTCGCGTGCCGTAGTTCGTGACTGTGAGCACGTAGTCGAACACATCACCCGGTGCGACCGAGGTTTCGCCCTCAGGCAACTCAGATGTCTTCACGATGCCCACGTCGTCAACGTGAACGACCGTGCAGCCGTCGTCGGTGTCTTCATAGGCACCCGATGTCACGGTCGCGTCGTTCCAGATCACGATGCCGTGCTCATAGACATCGCCGCAGGTTTCAAGCACCTGCTCGCCAGACGTAACCACGTCGACGACGGCGCTCACCTCGTAGGTGTACGAGGGGAATTGATCGCCATCGACAATCAGTTCGCCCGCTTCTACGAGCGTCCAGGTGCCCTCTCCGTTCCAGGTGGCGTTGTCGAGCGGACCACCGTCGGTCGCCGCTGCTGTCCACGACGCGCCGTCAGCAAGCGTGACACCGGCCGGAAGCACGGGCTCGTCGGTGAGAGTGAAACCTACCGGCGAGGGCAGCGGATCTGCATCCGTTTGCGGATAGCTCACCGTCACGTCATACGAGATGTTCCAAGAACCGTTCTCGTTCTGGGTGCTGGTGCTTCCGATCTTGTAGATCTCAGGGAAGACCGGCTCGGCGCACGCGTCGACCATCACTGGTTCCGCACCACCCGAGGTGAGCACAGCGATGTTCAAGAATCCGCCTGCCGGGTCATCGCTGTCGGGATAGCACACTGTTGTGCCAGCTTCGATGGCCTCAACCGTGACGTCAGCGACCGCACTCACCGTGTAGGTGTGCGTTGCGCCGGGTCCAATGGCCTTGCCCTCCGCAAGCTGCGCTGACCACGATCCGCTGTCGAAGTCAGTCGCTGAGCCCCCTCCGAGGGCCCACGAAGCACTCTCAATGACGATGTCACCGCCGAAATCAAGGGTGTCCACGAGGTCGTAGCTTGCGCTCAGCCCGTCGGGATTCATTTCGCCCTCGGGGGCCAACTCGACAACGAGGTCGTAGGTGATCTCCCACTTGCCCGTCGTGGCGTCTTGCGCTAGCCCGCTCACCGTCTTCGTCACCGTCGGGTACACCCGGTCAGCGACGGGGATGCACGTGGCGCTCTCGTCAATGACCTGACCGCCCTGAAGCAGCTCTGCCGTGTTGTAGAAGCCGGAGCCCGGTTCTTGCGTGCACTCCGCAAGATTCTCGTCGAACTCATTCGCGATTGCTGCCGTGAACGACACCGTCCACGTGTGTGGTGCGTCTGCGGCAAGGATCTCGACGGGCTCGCTCGGGAACGTGTCACCGGGTGCGATGGCTATCGGGGCTCCGACCGGATCGGTGTCGGTGCGAACCGCGGTTCCCGAGGCGTCCACGATCGTGATGCCGGCCGCGAAGTCCGGATCATCGGCCAGCGAGTAGTACGTGTCGTAGCTGCTCGGGGTGACCGTGATCATGTAGCTGACGACCCATTGGTCAGGGTTGCCCTCAACTTGCGTTGCACCGAGAGGTGCCTTCACGATCGTCGGAAGATCCGGCGTCGAGCAGTCATCTGCTGTCGACGAGGTGCCGCCAGCAAAGACTGTCGCGGCGTTGAGGAACCCGCCCGCCGTGAGCGAGCCCTGTTCCTCACACGTCAACTGCGAGTTCTCGCTCATCCACGCGTCGGTGCTGATTTCGGCCGTTGCCGTCACCGTGTAGGTCTCGGTCGCCCCACCGTTCAGCACGCTCCCTGTAGCGAGAACCGCGTTCACTCCCATGAAGGTTCCGCTGGTGCCCGACGGGCCTGTCCACGAGGCTGCCGGGTCGTCAAGCAACGTGATTCCGCCGCCGAATCGTAGCTGATCACTGAGGTCGTACAGGGCGATCAGGGTGGACGAGTCGTTCGTGACGGCTACATCGTACGAAACGGTCCACGTACCGTCTTCGTTCTGAATCGTCGATGTCACAGACTTCTCAACTGACACGGTCGGCGTCTCGATCGAGATGCAGGCATCGGCCTCGTCATCGCCAACACCGTTGGTCACCGTCGTGGCGTTCCACACCCCGGTGGCGCTGTCGGGCGACTCACCACATGCCAGCTCATCGCGCGACGCACTCACCGCGACATCCACCTCGCTGGTCACGGTGTACGTGTGCGATGCACCTGCCGTGATCAAACCCGTCGCCAGCTCGGTGTTCGAGTCGCCGTTCCATGCATCGTTGACGACGCCTGCGTCTGCGGCAGTTCCGCCGGTGATCTCCGGGCCTGTCGCCGACCAGTCTGCACCGTCGACGCCCATGGGCAGCTGCGCGATCGTGTCAGTCGCCGAGTACGCGAGCTGAGTATCGCTCGCGTTCATGACCGTCACCTCGTATGTGAGTATCCAACGGCCATCATCTGTCTGCGATGTTGCAAGCGCCGTCTTCTGAACCTCGGGCGACGCCGGTTCGGCGCAACCTGAGTCAGCGTCGGTGCCACCAGGGAAGGCGATGGAGGCAGTGTTGAAGAACGCCCCTCCGTTGCTCTCGTCGCACGCAAGCTCCGGATCCGCCGTTTCGGTATCGAAGCTGGCGATGACGCGGTAGACGTAGGTGTCTTCGCCGTTCGCTTCGATCGCCGTGTTCGCGGCCGGGGCAGAGACCTCGGTGTCGACATCAGCAGGGTCGCGCCAGCTCGAAGCCGCTTCTTCCCAAGTGAAGCCTGTTCCGAGATCGGGCAGGTCAGTCAACGTGTAGGTGCTGGCCAGGTTGGTGCCATTGGTCACCGTGATCTCGTAGTCGATCTGCCAGGTCCCGTCGGCAAGCTGCGCGACGGTGCCGTCTGACTTTTCGACCTCGAGCTCGGGGAGTTCAACCGTGACGCATGCCGAGTCAGACAGTGTGATCTGACCCGAGACGACCGTCGCCTGGTTGAGCAGACCACCCTCGTCGCTACACGAACCGATCTCGTCCGCAGAAAGCGACGGCGTGATGATCCCACTCACCGTGTAGCTGTACGACGCGCCTTTGCCAAGCGTGCCTTCCCAGATCGGGTCGGCCGAGCTGTCGCTGTTGGTGATTGGCGCGCCATCGATCGGCGCAACCGTCCACACTCCATCTGAAAGCGTCCAGCCGCCGGGCAAGGTCGGCCACTGATCGGTCAACGCGGCAGCGATGTCAGTCGCTTCGCTCTCGTTTGCGATCGTGATCTCGTACGAGATGTTCCACGAGCCGTCGGCGTTCTGGGTGGTGGCGTTGGCAGTCTTCTCGATCATCGGGAAGGCTGGTTCGCCGCATGCCCACGCCTCACCATCCGGCTCATTGCCGCCGGGGGTGTAGAGCTCTGCGATATTCAAGAAACCACCCTGATCCGGGCGTTCCATGTTGACGGCATCAATGCACATCCAGGTTTCATCGCTGATGAAGGTGGCAGAAGGATCCGTGAAGCTCGATACGACTTCGATGGTGTAATCGTGAGTGCCCGTCGCCGCCGGCAAAGCTGCTGTCGCGACCAGCACGGTGTCAGCTGTGCCATCCCAATCCGAGTTGAGAGTAACTCCGTCGGGAGATTCGATGACGCTGGCGTCATCGATGTCGATACCGACGCCGAAGTCGAGCACATCGCGCAGTTCATACGTGAACGTCGAGAACTCCGAGGTGTTGGTCACCGTGATGTCGTAGCGCGTTACCCACGTGTTCCCCACCTGCTGCGGGTAGCCGTCGGCGAGCTCTTTGACGATCGTGCCGTCGGCATCTTCGGCGACGTTGACAATCTGGCAGGTGATGTCGTCGCCCGGCTGAAGCGTGACCGTGTTGGTGACGGCGGTCAGCGCCATGGCATCAGGCTGCGCCATGGGCATGACCCGAGTGGGTGCACAGGCCCAGTTGTTGTCTGTGGTGTAACCCGAAGGACCGTCAGTCTCGCTCAGCGTGTAAACGACACCTGCTTCTACCTCAGCGCTGATGGCTGCGATGTCGGATTCAGGCTCGATCAGGGCTCCCTCGCCGTCGATCGGGGTTTCGCCACCGCCGGCGGCCACAAGAGTCCACTGGTCGGCCGTCGCGACGCCACCGTTGGTGTTGTCCACGCGCTTCTGCAATGTGAGAGTGGGCGCGATGTCGTCGTTGACGAAGCGGTAGATCGGGTCGTCGAGCGCATCGACAGTGACCATCCAGTTGCCGGCGTCATTCTTGCGCGGGTATCCGGGTGCCGCCACGGCGACAACGTCGGTCCAGCTTCCATCCACGAATTGCTCAAGTTTTTGGAAGTCATAGCCAGAGACATCTGACTCAGTCAGCGTATACGCGTGGTCAGGGCGCACACCGAAGGTGCTTGCCTCGACGACATCGAGCGATCCGTCGACCGAGGTCGCGGTCAGGCCAGGAAGGGTGGCCGGCGTTGCGGTGAGTTCCCAGTCCGCTGGGACCGCGTCGCCGCCGTTGTCGTTGACCACGCGCTTGAGCAACGTGAGTTCCGCCGTCTGGTTCACCAGGGTGCATCGCACGTTATAGCCGAGGGGTACGTTCACGCCACCATTGATGCCATCAGAGAAACCCGTGATGGGCGTTCCATCGCCTGATACGCGGATACAGGTCGCGCTGCCGGTCGACAAGGGGTTGGACTGCAAGCTGGTGCGGTTGTCAGTCTGGGTGTATCGCGGGTCCCCGCCGGTTTCGAACAGCTGGTAGCGAGCGGTCGGAGTTACATCGTGCTTGACACCCGATACGCCCGAGGCAAACGCTATCGCACCATTCTCTCCGGTCGCATTCAGTGTCCAAAGGTCTGCGTCCGCGTCGCCACCCTGAACCTCTTTCGCAAGAGTCAGCGTGCTCCGACATTCGACCGTATTTGTAATGGTTGCTGTGTTGTTTGCCTTGGTAAGTTCCATCTCAAAGCCGGAGCCGAGCGCGGTCTTCGTTGCCACGCCATTCACGCTTGTGACTTCCGCTGTGTTGGTGCAGAGCGCGTTGTCAATCAGAGTTACAGACTCTGAGAGAGTCGCTTCGTCCCCCTGCGTGTAGCCGGAACGGGCCACACCCCAGCCCTGAGTCGTGGCACTCGCGTCATCCGGGCCTGTCAACGACAGCTGAGCGGAAAGCCCCGCCGGCTGCGCGCCGTTTGCGTACTCGGTGCCGTTCACAACCCACTTTTTGGTGACCGTAAGATCGGCTTCAGGGTTGGGAGCACGGTTGTAGACCGTGCAACTCACGAGGTCTGTGCTCGGCACGTTCACGGTGAAGCCAAGCGCACCCGAATTGGTCACTGCGACCGAGGCGCCCGTAGAACGGTTGGTGCACACGGCGTTCTTTCCATTCACTTGCTGAAGAGTGAACCCGGTCTGCTGCGTTTCGGTCGCCGACACCGCAGCGGAGTTGACACCGCCGGGGAAGGTCAGCGGGAAAGTCACCGTGCCCGTGCCGTCAGCAGTCGTCGTCCGCGAGGCTTCGGGAGTGGTGACCGTGCTGGGGCTGACCGTGCTGCCGAAGGTCCATCCAGCTCCTGCAGGAGTGGCGCCGGCGATTGATCCTGCGGCCGCCGTCGAGGGCACGATCTGCTTGGTCACAGCGAGGTTTCCCTTGCAGTTGCCAAGCGCAAGTGCGCGCAACGCGTTTCCTACGGTTTCGTAGTTTGTCGTCTGGTAATAGTCTGCCGTGCTGCCGTTCGAACCCGAGAAGGCTGTCGTCCCTGAGATCGCACGCAGGTTGAGCGCGTTGGTCGCGCCGACAGCGCCGTCGCCGACACCGAAGGCGAGCACACGTGTTCCGGCGGCTTTCAACGCGTTCGCGGAAAAGACTCCATTCTCAGTCTCTCGAAAGCGGTTGTTGCTGCCCGAACCCTGGTACGGGTCTTGGTTGTACGTTGTCGGGTTTCCATCGGTAATCACGACCGCCACGTCGTAGTGGTTGTCGGTCGTGTTCGATGATGCAGCGATTCCTAGACCGCGGTCCCAGTTGGTTCCGCCTCCGGAAGTCCACGATGAATACCTGTTCTTGAACGTGGTCGCTTGCGCGCCCGTGGATACGGAGACCAGGTCGGGATAGTTCGCGGATGCACCGGCTCCAGGCGTCTGCCAAGAGAACGAGAAGAGCGACATGCGCGACGGCGTACCCGCGAGCGCATCCACAAACGTGTTCGCCGCAGTTTTGAGATCGGGAAGCGCATCGCCGACTGAACCAGAAATGTCAAGGATCAATGCGACGTCAAGGCCACAGGCCGGGTCTAGCGTCGGATTCGAACGCGATTGCTGCCAGATGCCGCCGGAGGCATCTGAAGCACTGCCTGAAGACGCCATGAAGTCGTTGGAGTTTGTTGACTCATATGTTTGCCCGGCACGCAACTCGTCTCCGGTGCGGAACTCGTAAGCGAGCGAGCTACCGCCACCGAAAGCGCTTCCTACCCGCAGGTCGGGGTTTGAGTAGTAGCTACTGGGCACGGAATATTGGACTACCCAGTACCGGTCGTCGCGATTTGCGCCACCATTTTGCGTGTTGGGTACGACGAATGAGCAGTCACCGTCGGCGTCTGAGACGCACTTGGCCCAGCCATCGCCGTTGGCAGAAACACCATCCGGGCGGTTGCCGTTTGACCCGTTGTTGTTGCCGCCGTTGAGGTGAAGGGTCACGCCGGCGAGTTCGGTAACGCCGGTAACCCCGACGCGGTCGGATCCAACTTTGACCGTGATCACGGCATTGTTTCCGGTGGCGTCAGGAACGCGCAAGACGCCGGTGTCGCTGGCCCTGGGCTCAGTGACGGGCACCGTCGTAGTCGGCCTGGGCGAGGCCGTCGCTTCCGTGGTCGCCGCGGCAGTTTCTTCGGCAACAGGGGTCTCTTCCGCTACCGCGTTCTCTGCGGGCGCAGTGATCGTGGGGGTGGGCGTAGGAGTTTCCTCAGCCAGCGCGGGTGTCATGCCCGTGAAGACCAGTGCCGCCGACAGAATCGTTGCGATGCCGCCTGCATACCAGCGGTGGCGGGTCACCAGCTTTCGCTGAGTCTCCCGCTTCGCTCGCAAACTACGCCGCGTTACCGACTGGCCGCTTTCCCCAAAATTGCGCACGCCAAACATCGCTTTTCACCTCTGTCATCAACGACAGGTGCCCCCCAGTTTTGGGACTCCCCAGTTCGAGCTTCCGCAGTCATCACGCTTCCCCAAGCTGATCGTCGCGGACGTCTCGTCCCACTCCCGAACCTAACCCGGCGCAGCCCACCCGAGCAAATGAAATCGACGACGTGAGGTGGAACTGAGCAAAAACTGAGCTAGTTGATATCGAGATGATTCGTGCGCTGCTCGATCGCACGACAAAGCCCCGGGCAGCAGCACCCGGGGCTAGTGAGACTGACTACTCGTCGCCTACCGACTTGTCGATCTTGCCGCGCACATCGTCGACGGTGCCATGGTGAGACTCGGGCGCCACCTTCTTGGCTGCACTCGATGCTCCGTCCAACAGGCTGTCGCTGATGTCTTCCGCTTGTTCAGACTTCACAAACCCATCGACGTGCTCTTTGTTCTGCTCGTAGAGGCCTTTGCCCTGATTTACGAGATCTCCGAAACCCATAGTTGCCTTCCCTCCCGGCGCGCGGTGCGGCCCGTCACAGCCATTGTGGCGGCGTTCGCAGACCAGCAACAGCACCTCCGGCCAATCCTGGGCGATTCTTGCGCACACAAAAAGGCCCCCGGGAATCCCCGGGGGCCTTTCTTGAAGCGGCAGATGCTACTTGAGCACCTTCGTGACCGTGCCGGCGCCGACGGTGCGGCCACCCTCACGAATCGCGTAGCCGAGGCCCTCTTCCATGGCGATGGGCTGAATCAGCTCAACCGACATGTCGGTGGTGTCGCCGGGCATGACCATCTCGGTGCCCTCGGGCAACGTGATGACGCCGGTGACGTCGGTGGTGCGGAAGTAGAACTGCGGGCGGTAGTTCGTGAAGAACGGGTTGTGACGGCCGCCCTCTTCCTTGGAAAGGATGTACGCGGTGCCCTCGAAGTTGGTGTGAGGGGTAACCGAGCCGGGCTTGACAACAACCTGGCCACGCTCAACGTCGTCACGCTTGGTGCCGCGAAGAAGCAGACCACAGTTCTCGCCGGCCCATGCCTCGTCGAGCTGCTTGTGGAACATCTCGATACCAGTCACGATGGTCTTCTGCGTCGGGCGGATGCCGACGATCTCAACCTCGGAGTTGATAGCAAGGGTGCCACGCTCGGCGCGACCCGTGACAACGGTTCCACGACCGGTGATCGTGAAGACGTCCTCAACGGGCATCAGGAACGGCTTGTCCTTGTCGCGTACCGGGTCGGGGATCGACTCGTCAACGGCGTCCATGAGCTCGACGATCTTCTCAACCCACTTCTCGTCACCCTCGAGAGCCTTGAGGCCCGAGACCTGGACGACAGGTGCGTTGTCACCGTCGAAGTCCTGCGACGAAAGAAGTTCGCGAACCTCGAGCTCAACGAGCTCAAGGATCTCTTCGTCGTCGACCATGTCGCTCTTGTTGAGTGCGACGAGCAGGTAGGGAACGCCAACCTGCTTAGCGAGCAGAACGTGCTCGCGAGTCTGTGCCATCGGGCCGTCGGTCGCTGCAACCACGAGGATTGCGCCGTCCATCTGGGCAGCACCGGTGATCATGTTCTTGATGTAGTCGGCGTGACCCGGGGCGTCAACGTGTGCGTAGTGACGCTTGGGGGTCTCGTACTCGACGTGCGAGATGTTGATCGTGATGCCGCGCTGACGCTCTTCAGGAGCCGAGTCAATCGACGAGAAGTCGCGCTGCACGTTGGTGGCCGACGGGTACTTGTCGGCGAGCACCTTCGAGATGGCAGCGGTAAGCGTGGTCTTACCGTGGTCAACGTGACCGATCGTTCCGATGTTTACGTGCGGCTTGGTCCGCTCGAACTTGGCCTTAGCCACTGGGTCCTCCTCAGGACTGTCGTGTAGAAGTTCCGGGCGCTGGTTTGCGACCGGCTCTCTACGAGGGATTGTCTCCACCTTAGTAGAGACGCGTTAGATGAAACTGTGTGTCTGCTCACGCCACCTTCGACCAAGCTTCCACACACAATATGCAGTTGTGACCGGATGCCACACCCTCCGCTGCTGCTCGGGGTGTGGCATCCGAAGTATTACTCGCCCTTTTTCTGGACGATCTCTTCAGCGACGGCCTTGGGAACCTCGGCGTAGCTGTCGAATTCCATCGAGTAGACGGCACGGCCCGAAGTCTTCGAGCGCAAGTCGCCAATGTATCCGAACATCTCGGAAAGCGGAACGCTCGCGCGAACCACCTTGACGCCGGCAGCGTCTTCCATCGACTGGATCTGTCCACGACGCGAGTTCAGGTCGCCGATGACGTCGCCCATGTACTCCTCAGGAGTACGCACCTCGACGGCCATGATCGGCTCGAGGATGATGGGCTGCGCCTTGCGGATCGCTTCCTTGAAACCGATCGAGCCAGCGATCTTGAACGCCATTTCAGACGAGTCAACATCGTGCGAAGCACCATCCATCAGGGTGGCCTTCACGCCCACCATCGGGTAGCCGGCGAGCACGCCGACGTTCATGGCGTCCTGGAAGCCCTGGTCGACCGGAGCGATGTACTCGCGCGGGATACGACCACCGGTCACCTTGTTGACAAATTCGTAGATCTTGTCGGGGGTGACTTCGAGCGGCTCGATTGCAAACTGGATCTTGGCGAACTGACCCGAACCACCGGTCTGCTTCTTGTGCGTGTAGTCGTGACGCTCAACGGCACGCTTGATGGTCTCGCGGTACGCGACCTGGGGCTTGCCCACGTTGGCCTCGACGCGGAACTCGCGCTTCATGCGGTCAACGAGGATGTCGAGGTGAAGCTCACCCATTCCCTTGATGACGGTCTGACCGGTCTCGCCGTTCTGCTCGACGCGGAACGTCGGGTCTTCTTCGGCGAGCTTCTGGATCGCAAGACCCAGCTTCTCCTGGTCAGCCTTGGTCTTGGGCTCGATGGCAACCTCGATAACCGGCTCGGGGAACGTCATCGACTCAAGCACAACCTGGTGCTGCGAGTCGCAGAGAGTGTCGCCCGTGGTGGTGTCCTTGAGACCGATAACCGCGTAGATGTGACCTGCGGTAACCGCATCAACCGGCATCTCTTTGTTGGCGTGCATCTGGAAGATCTTTCCGATGCGCTCCTTCTTGCCCTTGGTGGAGTTGATCACCTGGGCACCCGAGTCGAGGTGACCCGAGTAGACGCGGATGTAGGTCAGACGACCGAAGAACGGGTGCGTCACGATCTTGAACGCGAGCGCCGCGAACGGCTCTTCGCGGTCAGCGTGACGGGGAATGACGATCTCTTCGTCCTTGGGGTCGTGCGCTTCGATAGCGGCCACGTCCAGGGGCGAGGGAAGGAAGTCGACAACAGCGTCAAGCATGGGCTGAACGCCGCGGTTCTTGAACGCCGAGCCACAAAGCACGGGGTACAGCTCCGAGTTGATCGTCATCTTGCGGATGGCGCCCTTGATCTCGGCAACTGTCAGGCCTTCGCCGCTGAAGTGCTTCTCAAGAAGCGCCTCGTCGGACTCGGCGACCGTCTCGAGCAGCATTTCGCGGTACTCGGCAGCCTTGTCGGCGAGGTCAGCAGGAATCTCCTGAACTTCGTACTTGGCGCCCATGGTGACGTCACCCTTTGAGTCACCGGGCCACACGAGTGCGCGCATTTCAATGAGGTCGACGACCCCGATGAAGTCGCTCTCAGAGCCGATGGGCAGCTGCAGAACGAGCGGCTTGGCCTTGAGCTTGTTGATGATGGTGTCGACGGTGAAGTAGAAGTCCGCGCCGAGCTTGTCCATCTTGTTGACGAAGCAGATGCGAGGAACGTCGTACTTGTCAGCCTGACGCCACACGGTCTCGGACTGGGGCTCAACGCCCTCCTTGCCGTCGAAGACGGCAACAGCACCGTCGAGCACGCGGAGCGAACGCTCCACCTCGACCGTGAAGTCAACGTGACCGGGGGTGTCGATGATGTTGACCTGGTTCTTGTCCCAGAAGCACGTCACAGCAGCGGAGGTGATCGTGATGCCACGCTCCTGCTCCTGCTCCATCCAGTCGGTGGTCGCCGCACCATCGTGCGTTTCACCGATCTTGTGGTTGACACCCGTGTAGAACAGGATGCGCTCGGTTGTCGTCGTCTTGCCGGCATCGATGTGCGCCATGATGCCGATGTTGCGGACCTTGGTGAGGTCGGTGAGCACTTCTTGTGCCACGGGGTGTTCCTTACTTTTGGAATCCAGGTAAATCGATTATGTCGATCAGACGTGTGTGGGAGGTGGCGACTTCGCTGCGTGAGCAGCGAAGTCGCCACCGCCGCTGTTTACCAGCGGTAGTGCGCGAAGGCGCGGTTCGACTCAGCCATCTTGTGAGTGTCTTCGCGGCGCTTGACCGCGGCACCCAGGCCGTTCGAGGCATCCAGAATCTCGTTCTGGAGGCGCTCAGTCATTGTCTTTTCACGACGGCCCTTGGCGTAGCTCACGAGCCAGCGAAGAGCGAGCGTGTTGGCGCGGTGAGGCTTGACCTCAATCGGCACCTGGTAGGTCGAGCCACCAACGCGGCGGCTCTTGACCTCAAGGGTGGGGCGCACGTTGTCGAGTGCCTTCTTGAGGGTCGAGACTGCGTCCTGGCCGTTCTTCGCCTCAACGCCACGAAGGGCGGTGTACACGATCGACTCGGCGATGGACTTCTTGCCGTCAACAAGAATCTTGTTGACGAGCTGGGTGACGATAGGTGCGCCGTATACCGGGTCGTTGACGACGGGGCGCTTCGGGGCTGGTCCTTTACGAGGCATCTAACTCAACCCTTCTTTGCGCCGTAGCGGCTACGAGCCTGCTTACGGTTCTTGACTGCCTGGGTGTCAAGTGCACCGCGGACGATCTTGTAGCGAACACCGGGAAGGTCCTTAACACGACCACCACGGACGAGCACTAACGAGTGCTCCTGAAGGTTGTGACCCTCACCCGGAATGTACGCGGTGACCTCGGTGCCGTTGCGAAGCTTGACACGAGCGACCTTGCGCATCGCCGAGTTCGGCTTCTTAGGCGTGGTCGTGTACACGCGAGTGCAGACGCCTGCCTGCTGGGGGTTCGACTTAAGTGCTGGCGCTTTGGTCTTGGTGACCTTGGGCGAGCGACCCTTGCGAACCAACTGCTGAATGGTTGGCACGTTCTCTCCTTGTTGTGCTGCACGGTTCTTTAGTTCCGCACAGGTGCTGCACGGTGTTGTTGGTTCCGCACAGGTGCTGCACGGTGACAGCTTCGTGGTTTCACCACAAACCCACCGGCGCAACAAAAGTCATCGCGATTTGTGTGGTGGGTATGCCGTGGGGGCGACCTGTTCGCAGGCCTCTCCCTGAAGTGTGTTGCGACACACCGAGTCCGCACCGAGGCACGGCAGACGGCGTGCACTAGCACACACCCGGTCAATGATACGCGGGATCGGCTGTCGCGGCAAACGAGGGTCAAGCGTTGAGCGAGAGCAGTGCGGTGAGAGCGGCAATGGCGAGCACGAGTCCGAGGGATGCTGCGACGATCACGATTGCTGCGCGCATACGCCGGCGCCCAACGGCCCGCCTGACGGCGTTGCCGTCTACCGGCCGATGCTCGCTGCGGGCGGCCGGAGCCGCCCGTTCGATGCGGGCCGGGGAAGCATTTCGCACGGCGTAGATCTGCACATCGTTCGAGCGCGCTTCGAGGGTGCGTGCGGCTTCTTCGCGCTGCGCAGTCGGGGTGAGCTTCGACTGCTCGGCAGCAAAACCGGTGGTCGGCGCTGTCTGACGCGCGCCCCGCCGCACAACGATCGTCGACCCATCATCGGGATCGATGCTCGGCGGCGTTTCAGCGCCCGATCTGCGGCGCGCGCTGACGGCGGTCTCAGCCGGGGCGGAGTGTTCGTTGCCGCTCTGGCGGCGCGAGGGCAGTGTGCTCTCGTCAAGAAGCTCAGCGGGGCCGTCGTCAGGAAGCTCAGCGGGGTCGTCGAATCCGCTCACCGATCAGTCCGCACCAACCGCACCTCAGCATCGCCGAGCATAAAACGGTCGCCTGCCTCCGTCTCTTCGCCCGGAGTCGCTTCGATCTCGGGCCCGACCAGCGTGGCGAACACCACACCGTTCGTGGAGGCAAGGTCGGTGATGTACCAGCGATCGTTTTTCAACTCGAGCCGGGCGTGGGTCTTTGAAACGGTGCCATCGTCGACCGAGACGAGCTGGGCCGTCGGGTGGTCTGGGTCGGCGGCGGGACGCCGACCCAGCAGCACCGTCGTGGAGCCGAGCGCGACCGGCTCACCCGCCGGCAGCACCAGCGACCAGTTCGTTCGCCTGCGGCGCGCGATGATCGTCTCGTCGAGGACATCTTCGGGAATCTCGGGGCGGGTGTGAAACGACGACACCGAGGTGCGTGCTGAGCGGGGCGTGCCTGCTTCGGGCGCTCCCACGACCGCCGAGACCGGTCCCGATGTCTCGGGGAAGGCCTCAGGATCGCTCGGCGCCCAAGGGTCACGCTCTGCGTCAGCCGGTGCCGCTGGCACCCGGGTGACCGGCGGGTGGGTGGATTGATCGGTGGTCTCGCCCGTGGGCAGGATCGCTCCCCCTCGACCCCGCAGAACACCATCGGGAATGCTCGCGGGATCTGTTGGCCCAAACTTCATCGCCGGCATGGGAGCCGGTGCGTCAGAGGTGGAATGAGCGTCTTCCCAGTCGGATTCGTCGTCGATCATAGGTTCTTCCTTGGCGTCCTCTGGTTCGGGCGCCCAGCTGAGGGTAGGAGGTGGTGAGTCTACTGAACTGTGGGCATCCGTGACGGATTTGTCAACTGAACTGGGCTGAGCGGATAGTTCTTCATGATCCACATAACTCTGTCGCGCGTATGCGGGTCGCGGCACGCTGGGGTCGAGCGCTCGACGCTCACTCGCTCCGAGCCAGCGAGCACTGCCAAAGCCAACCACTGATGCCCACACCGGGAACAGCAGCGCCGCCAGCGCCGTCATCGCAGCGTTCACACCGAAAGCGAGATTGATGCGGTGGCACGCAAGCACCTGCGCGATCCACACCGCCGCCCAGCCGAGCACCGGCACGAGCCAGAGCAGCAGCAGCCAGGCCGAGAGGTGCCCGAGTCGAAACAGGACTGCCTGATTGTAGAACGGCACCCATGCCTTCCAGGCGTGGTCACCAGACTTGCGAAACACGGCACCCAGAGCGAGGGCCGTCCACACGTAAATGCCGATCGCGGCAACGAGCGGAATCGGGCCGAAGAGCCCGAGCGTGAATGCTTCGAGGGTCATAGCGTGGAGCGCGCGGGCGAGGCGCGCCGTCCCTTCTGAACGTTCGGGGAGCGAGCGCCCCTGTTGGGGTCGAGCCGACGAATGAACGATCTCAACGATACGGATGCCGCCAGTCGGCGGACAGCAGAAAGATCAGCGCGAAGCGCGGCGCTCTGCCGCGCGACCTGCGACCAGACCGCTTCGACATCGCTGTCGGTGACCGCCGTTCCTGAGAATACCGCGCGGTCTGCGGCGTCGGCGATACACACAGCCTCGGGGGCGCCGAATGCGACGGCGAGCTCGCGGCGGGTGAGTCTTGCGGGCGCTTCGAAACGAGCATCAACCGCTGCATCCACGTATTCCTCCCACGCACCCGCGACACGATCGGCGGGCGTGGCGGCACGTCGACGTGTACGGCGCCGCACTGCTTTGGCCGCGACCACCACCAGGAAGGGACCGAGAACGATCAACAGCACCAGCAGGACAATTGCCACGACCCGCAGGGCTGCCCAGAGCCAGGCCAGATCGACGGCGTTCGAATCACCGTCGTCATCGGGCAGGGCGGCGTCTTGTTGCACGGGATCTGGGGGCAGCACCGGTTCGGCGGCGTCGGGACGAACTTCGGTCACGTTCTCGGGGTCGCGCAGTTCGGTCACATCGAGGCTGGGCGTGTTGGCGTGCTGTGGCGTGACATCGATGGGCACCCATTCGCCGTCAGCCGCCGCTACCTCGGTCCACACCGAAACGTCCTGCGCTTCGCAGCTGCCGTTATCGCACGCCGCTAGTCCAGCGGGCGCGTCACCGATCCGCACACCCATGACGACACGCGAAGAGAACCCGAGCTCACGCGCGATCAACGCCGCAGCTACTGCAAACTGTTCGTCATCACCGATCGCTGCGACGTAGTTGCCCGTCTGCTGCGCACGCGGGTCGTTCTCTCTTTCGAGCAGCCGCTCGAAAAGCGTATCGATTCGTGCGAGTGAGTGACCAGAAGCGCTGGGCTGAACGGTGTAGTCAACCAACTCACTCGCCCAGGCGGGTTCTTGCTCGTCGGCGAGACCCAACCCATGACTCAGGTAGCCCCGCTCGCGCAGCAGCGCGATGAGCGATTGCAGCGCGGCACCTTCGGTGCCTTGCGCGTGTTCTTCGACCCACCTCGTCAGATTCTCCGGAACGGCTGCACCGTCGTCGACCGCGCCCGCCGCTTCGATCTCAGCGAGTGATGGCGTGGGCTTCTCGACCGCCCGGACCGTATAGGTGTCGCCCGCGCTTAGACCGCCGCCAGCGGTCTGCACTCCTGCTGCCGCATCCACGCTGTAGTAGAAGCTGTCTGCGAGATCAGCGCTTCGAGCGCCGGCGAACTCGACCGCTTCGAGTCCGCTCAAGGTGGGCATCCAGATTCCGCCGAGAGCGCCGATTGTGATCTCTGCCTCGACCGGAGCGCCCTCGCCAGCATCAATCGTCGATGGCAGGCGCACAAACTGCGCCGCTTCAGCCGATTGCTGCGCACCACCGCTTCGATACACCTCTCCGTCATATGCGTCGAGAGTGGCGATGCGAACTCTTGCGGGCAGCGCTCCGTCAGATGTCACCGTGAAGATGATGTCGGTGGCTCGTTCGTCGGCGAACAGGGCGCGATACTCTGACAGCGGACTCGCTGCCTGAGCCAAGTCGATGTCGGGCCCGACAGACGAGCGCAGCACCTGACGATCAGCGTCGTGGGTACTCAGCGGCACCACGACAATGCCAATCAGCACCGCCACGGCAACCATGCCCGCCCCCAGCGAAGCGCGGCGTCGATCTGCCTGCGAGAAACGGCGCGGTGTGCGAATGCCACTGGAGTCGGCTGCCCGTTGCAGCGCGCGCACGCGCTCGTCGCTCGTGCGCCATGCGAGCCACGCCAGACACACCACCAGAATGCCCGCTCCACTCGCGGTCTCGACCGGCGCGTACAGCACCACCGGGCCGAGTTGCAGCGGCATGCTCACCGAGGTGCGCCCGAAGAACAGTCCGAAAGACGCCATCGCGATAGCCAGCGGAACCGCCAGATACGCCAGGCGGTCCGGCCGCCACGACAGCCGCAAGAGCACGCACGTGCCCACGAGGAACAACACCAGTGCCGGCACCAGCAGGTTGCGATACGAGCCGACGGGCAATTCGACGGTGACCAGATCTTTCCAGGCGAAGAAGAACCCCGCCACCACCTCGGCTAGGCTCTCACCCCACCCCGAGGGCGCGCCCAGCTGCGCAGGAACCGCGAGTGTCACTCCCAGTACGAGCAGAGCGGCGACCAGCACCGCCGTGACCAGCCAGCCGCGCCACTGCTGGCGCCACGATACCGCCGCGATCAGGGTGGCGGCGGCGAGCGCCACAGCCACCAGCAGAACGAACTGCGTCGAACGGTAGATGGGCCACGCAGCCACAGCCGAGATCAGCACGGTTGCCAGAGCGAACAGCGATCCCGCCACGACGCGCGGCGTGACCCACGGCGTGCGCGGCGCAGCATCGTCTCGAAGAGCCTTCATTCGGTCGCACCCCGCAACAGCAGTCCTGCCAGGTCGTCGAGTGTGCCCACAGTGAGCACGGTGACGCCCGAGATGGGCTGAACCCGCGGGTGCGCGCGCTCGTCGCAACGCACCGCGATCACCGCGGTGTCGATCGAGAACGCAAGCGCCGCCTGTTGCAGCCGTGCCAGCGGAACCGACGAGCCGGCAACGATCACCGCAACCGAAAGCTGGGCGCCCGATTCCGCTGCGAGGCGGCAGGTATCTGCAAGCGACGACGCGTTCTCAATCCGCTCCACCCCGCTGAAGCCGTCGAGCAGCACACGCGGCGAAGCAGCGGGAATGCGGGTAATCGAGCGCAGGCGACCGCGCACCGCACGCGGCACCTCAGAACCGGTTGCGATCACCACATCGCGAGCGTCGCGCACTGCACGCAGCCCCAGCGATGCCGCGCATTCCACGGCAAGCTCGAACTCGTCGGCGTCTGCGAACTCCTGTTGCGCTGACGCCAACACGATCGCCATGCGCGAGCGACGAGACTCTTCGTATTGGCGCACCATGAGGCGGCCGGTCTTGGCCGTTGAACGCCAGTGGATTTGGCGGCGTGAGTCGCCGGGAACATACTCGCGAATGGCATGGAAGGTGATGTCTGCATCGACCACCCGCTTGGTGGCGCTGCCTTCCAGGTCGCGGATCAATCCTGCGCTCGTCGACGGCAGGGTCACCGTGCGGGGGTGCACGAAGACCTCATGCACGTCACGGAATGCGTGTTCACGCCGCAGCAGGCCGACCGGGTCGTTGCGCACTGTTGTGACCGGGCCCACTGCCACGATTCCTCGACGCATCCCGGGAATCTCAAGGGGTTGCCCAACCGAGTGCCCCGGTCTGAGCAGCGGCACGCCGAACTCCACCAAGCCTGCGCCCACGGGAATGTCGACCCGGCCGGGCAGCGCCGTTCGCTTGCCGTCGTTGCGCACCAGAATCTCGCCCATCAGCCCGTTGCCGGCAACAATGCGCTCGTGCTGCAGTTTCAGGTCGACCTGGTAAGAACGCCCGCCGAAGAGAAACGGAATGCTGGCCAGCAGCAGCACCAGCGCGATCACGCCGGCGACCATCCACTCAACCCAACCGAAAGCGATACCGAGCACAAGACCTATGGATGCTGCAACAGCCACAACCACGCCAGCGGGCCGCACGGTTCGCGCACTCCACTGCGCGGCGCGGCGAACGGCCACTCCCGTGTTGCGCCAGAACCGCGACCACCACACCACCACGCGCACCAACGCGCGGCCGCGCCCCGACGACGTCACCGACGTCGACGTGACATGGGTCGCTCCCCCGGCGCTCGTGGCAGCGGAGGTCCGGGTGAGGCGCGACTCGGTCGTGCTCATGCAGACTCGTGTTTGCTGGGTGGCACCACGTCGAGAAGCACTTGCGAGATCACGGCTTCTTGAGTGACCCCGTCGAATTCGGCTTCGGGATGCAGAATCAGTCGGTGCGAGAGCACCGGCACGGCGAGAGACTTCACGTCGTCGGGGGTCACGTATGTGCGCCCCTGCGACACCGCCCTCGAGCGTGATGCCTTCGTGAGTGCGAGCGCGCCGCGAATGCTCACGCCCAAGCGCACCTCGTCGGCGTTGCGCGTTGCCTCGACGAGTCGAGCTATGTAATCCAGCACAAGCGAATCGACATACGCCAACGCAGCGAGATCAGCCATGCCGACAAGGACTTCGGGCGCGATGATCGGGGGGAGCTGATCGGTTGCCACGGCAGCTCCGTCGAGAATGCGAACCGTCGCGGCGTGGTCGGGGTAGCCGAGCGAGGTGCGCATCATGAAACGGTCAAGCTGGGCCTCAGGCAGGCGATAGGTGCCGGCTTGCTCCACCGGGTTCTGGGTGGCAAGCACCAGGAACGGCACGCCAACTTGACGCGAGACACCGTCGATGGTGACGCTGCCTTCTTCCATGACCTCCAGCAGCGCGGCCTGCGTCTTGGGACTGGCGCGGTTGATCTCGTCGGCGAGCACGATGTTCGCGAAGATCGGCCCGGAGTGAAACTCGAATACGCCCTGTTTCTGGTCATAGACACTCACGCCGGTGATGTCGCTGGGCAGGAGGTCGGGGGTGAACTGGATGCGTGTATTCGTTCCCTTCACCGACTGGGCGACCGCTCGAGCCAGCGATGTCTTTCCGGTGCCTGGAACGTCTTCGAGAAGCACATGACCGTCGCTGAGCATCGCGGTGAGCACGAGCTCCACCACGTGGCGTTTGCCCAATACCGCGCGCTCGACGTTGTCGGCGATCTGATCGAACGTCTGCGCAAACCAGGTCGCTTGCTCTTGGGTGAGCGTCATTGTGATTCCTTCGTCATAGGTGCCGCACGTCTTCAGGGTGTCGGTTCGGGTGTGATCGGCAGGTTGGGGTCGCACGTAGCCGAAAGCGTGCTCGACGCGGGGGAAAGCC
This sequence comes from Microbacterium marmarense, assembly GCF_037204165.1. Lineage (NCBI taxonomy): Bacteria > Bacillati > Actinomycetota > Actinomycetes > Micrococcales > Microbacteriaceae > Microbacterium > Microbacterium marmarense. The sequence goes on along the minus strand of NZ_JBBDGL010000005.1, from coordinate 83,625 downwards.
CCCACCCTTGCGCACTCCAGCCCGCCGATACGCTGACGCCCTCGACCAGCACTGCGCCCACCGGAACCGTCCACGTGTTCGCCGGATGGGCGAGCAGCGCGCCGGAGGCATCGTAGTAGCGCACTGCGCTGTTGCCGAAGGTCACGTTGGCCCCCGAGCCGTCGGGCGCCTTCGACGACTGCCAGCTGGTCGCCAGCTCGGCTCCACCCACACACGTGGAGATGTTCCAGCTCACCTGCAGCTGATAGGGAGCGCTGCCCGCGCGCGGACTGACCGCTGCCCACGGTGTTGACCAGTCTTGCCAATCGTCGTGCACGTATCTCACCCGCATTCCCGGATCTTGACCGAAGACGCTCGTGGCGGGACCGCCACTGAATTCGGCGTGAGTGCGGCGGGGAAGGTCTTCGGTGGTCGTCGGCTGGTTGCGAATAATCCACTCGGCGCGCTGGCCGGCGACATTGGGGGTCGCGTCAACGACGAAAGTCCAGTTCTGCGGCGCGGTGCGGTTCTGGTACGCGCGCACAGTCTGCTGCGCTTCGCTTCGCCCAAATGAGGTGTCACTGCGATACGACTCCACACACGCGGTGAAAGAGTACGCGTCGCCGGTCGCCAAGCCCTCGAAGACGACGACCGGTCCGGCGGTGCTGACCGTGCAGGGCTCACCCTGTCGAACGACGCCGTACCGCAACGTCGAACCGGTGCCGTTCGCCGTTGCCGACACCCGCGCCTCGACGCTGGCCGTACCGTCTGAGTGAGAAGTAGCCGTCAACGAGAGCTGCACATTGCGCGGCGCGCCGATGCCATTTGTCGTCACTCTGGCTGACGCCCCGGAGGGATCGCCAGGTAGGCCGTTAGGAATCTCGAACCGAGAGTACGGGGTGACGGTCACGGGCGTGGCCACATTGGTGCCCACTCGATACGAGCCCACCTCGATCGTGGACTGGTTTCGCACCACGGGCACGCGCACCGTTTCACCGGCGGCACTCGTGATCTCGAGGCTGCCGGTCTGGTCGGCGTCGATGCCATCGATCACAAGCGATACCACTCCCCCCTCGCCCGAGGTGATCACCGGAGTCGCTGCGACCTTTGTCGGTGCCGCTGGCGGGTCATACGCCCACGCAACGATTCGCACACTCGACTTCGACTCGCCCACATCGCTCACGGCTGTCACGACATAGGTGCGCTTCTGGCCGCTCTGGGCGGGGATAGCACCACACGCTCCGTTTGCCGCGCACCGCGCGACCGTTTCGCCGTCGACACGCACGATGAAGCCGGTCAAAGCCGGATACGCGGAACGAGCGTCGCCGGGGTCGACGCGCAGCGTGACACTGCCACTGTCGTATGCGCTCTGCACGACGCTGGCGGGAGCTTTGGGATAGCCGAGAAGGTCGAGCAGTATTCGGCCGTCGCGTTGCGCGCTCGTCACCCGCTGCTGCGCGTCGCTCACAGAGAACCTCGCCGCACAGGTGGCGCCCGGCGCCTCATCCGTCCAGCTCGCGGTGACCGAGGTCGGCCCTGCCACGGCGAAACTCACCCCCACACACGCCCCAGTGCCGCGCACCGCGACGACCTCGAGCGGTGTGCCCGGCAGTGGATTGACCTCGCCGGATGCCCCGATGACGTCGAACGTGCACGAGGAGCCATTCGACTGCGAGCACTGTTGGGTGATCGATCCGCCCTGCGGAAGCGTCGACGGCGCCGCGCCGACGCGCATGATGAGCCGCACTGCGCTCACCGCCGGGTGGCTCACAACTGCGACGACCGCAGCCTCTTCGGCGCCGGGCACCGCGGCATCTCGACCCGTGACGATGACCTCTGACCCGCTCTGGGTCACCATGAATGACGCACCCGAGTAGTCCACCGAATACTCGATGCTGTTCCAGTCTTCACGCAGCTGCCATGTCGTCAGATCGCGAAGATCGAAACTGGCGGTCTCGCCCGGTCCGACCGTCATCGAGCCGGCCCTGAGCACCGGCTGAGGGTCAAGAGCCTGAATGGCGAGCGGAACAGAGAGGTACGTCCAATCCTCTTGTCCTTCAAGGCGCACGGGAACCACGCAAGCGTCAGTCCACGGCGCGCTCGCTCCTGCCACATAGGTGACGCTCGTCGCGCCGTCTCGGGCACAGCTCGCTTCGCTGCGCGCGCCTGACACGGTCACGGAGCTGCCCACCTGCATTGTTGTGCCGCGAGGAATCGCGACCAGTTCCGCCATATCGAAGGTGACCGACTCCAGCTCGGTCACCTCGAGCGCGGGCATGCCTGCGCGCAGCGCGAGCGCCAAATCCTCATCGCCTGGCACGCGCAGGAACGCGTACGTCGTCACCTCGCCCGACGCGCCCTCTCCCGTGACGGCGAAGGGGATGAGGCGGCTCTGCGCGGGAAGGTCACCACTCAGCATCCGCCCCTCGACCTCGACATCGGTCGGGTCTTGCCACAGTGACAGCTCAAGATCACCGACAGCGCCCCCCGACCACGCGACCTTGCCGTCGAGAACATCCACTCCAGACACAAACTCGTCGCGAGTTTCCACGGTCAACACGGTGTCGTCCACGATAGGAAAATCGGGAACCCTGTCGCGCACGACTCTCACCACGATGAGTCCGCGCGCGGTGTTGCCAGAGTCGGATTCGAGGTCGTACAGGAACGACTTCGTGCCGGTGTCAGCACCCGCATTGATCACGATCGTCGAGTCATCCATCGACTCGATGAGGCCAGCGAGGCGCTCGTACTCAGGGTTATCGGTGCCATCGGCGAACTGTTCGGGAAGCTCGGGGCGCACCGCGGTCAGCGTGAGTGAGCCGTTGGTCGGGTCGATGTCGTTGGCGAGAGGGCTGATCCTGATCTGATTGGCTTCACCCACCTGCACTTGCACGTAGTCCGAGAAGGTAACCGGGCTCGGGTTCGACTGAGCGTCGAGCACGCCGACGCGCGCTATTGCCTCGGCTTGCTCTCCGAATTCATCTACCACCTGATAGCGGAACGTCGCCTGCCCGCGATCCCCCGGCACACTGCTGTAGAGAATCGAGCGCCCGTCTGCGGCTATCGTCGCCGCGCCTCGCTCAGGCTGGGTCACGATTCGCTCCAGCGTGACGGTGTCGCCGTCTGGGTCCATGCCGAAGTCGTCGAAGTCAATCGCCACGCTCTGGCCGCTCAGCACCCGACCTTCAAGGGTCTCGGGCACTGGCGCGCGGTTGGTGTCGGCCGAAAGCACACGCACACGCACGGTTGCGCTGTCTGCAAGCGAGGGCGCTCCCGTTGAGTAGGCCTCATAGTCGATCGTGTAGTCGCCGGGCGTCGTGGGCGCCAGATACCGCAGGGTGTCTGCCGAAGCGAAAGCGAGCGCATCAGACGCCGACGACACCACCGAAGCAGGATTCAGCGTGGGTGCACCGCCCGAAGGGGCGATATCGTTCTCGAGCACCGGGATGTCTATCTGGCCACCCGCCCGCACGACGACAGAATCGTCGACGGCAATGGGCGCTAGTTCAGGTGCTGGCGGCAGCAGATAGACCGTCGCTTCGCCTTCGATCCGTGCGCCGGAGTCTTCGGTTCCATCGCTCACCACGTATGACACCGTGCCGAGGCGGCCTTCCGCGCCGGTTGCTGTCGTGCCTGAAATGCGAAGGTTGTTCTGCCCGACAGCATCCACCGACAGCTGTGCACCTGGCTCTGCCGTGGCGATCGCATCGCTCAGCAGCAACACGCGTCGCGTGGGATTGGACACCGCGGTGAATACGTCCAAAGTGGCGTCTTCTTGGGGGTATACGAATGCAACAACGGGTGACGTCGACAGCTGTGCCGGGGCGTCAGCGGGCACCAGTGTGATGAGCGCCGTGCCGGTCTCATCGCTCAGGCCATCGGTCACGGTGAAGTCAACGCGGTACGTTCCAGGATCAGTTGCAGTGAAGTCGAACCGCGTCGTGCCGCCCACGGCGGTGGCTGTCGCGCTCGCGTCATCGAGCACCCGCACCGATTCGAGCGACAGCGCACCCGTGGTGCCGGTGACGTGCCCAGCGACATCGATCGTGGTACGTCCGCCAGCAAGGTCGATGGTCGAAAACGACTGCACGGTGAGTTGTGGCTGCGATGAGACTCTGATGGCAAGCGGGCGTTCGGTTTGCTCGCCAGCGGTGTCGGCCACGGTCACCGTGAGCTCAATGAGCTCTTCACTGCCGCCACCGCTGTCGCTGTGCTGGTAGACCACTTCGCCCGCTGGCGTGGCCGCAACGCTGCCGATCTGCGTGGGGTTGTGCACGGCGAGCAGCAGCAGCGGATCGCCATCGGGGTCGACCCAGCCCGGCAGCACCGGCACAGTCACCGTGCCGCCGCGGGTAACTTCGGGCTGAGGCCACTCGAGCAAGCAGCCCTCAACACCGCACCACTGCGGCGCAGCGTTCTCGCTGTCGCTGTGCACGGTGAGTATGACGGATGTCGACTTCGAGCGAAGTCCATCTGTTGCCGTGCCGTCCTGCACCGCGTAGGCGAACTCGGCACTGCCGCTCGCTCCGGGGGCGACGAAGACAGCCAGCCGCTGGCCATCGTCGGTGATGCGAACCGTGCCGAAAGCCTCATCGAGCCCGGTGACCGAATCGGGAACGATCGTCAGCACATCTTCGTTCGGATCATGGTCGTTCATCAGCACGGGGAGCGTCACCAACTGATCGGCACGCACGCCGAACGCATCCGGCTCGGCGATGGGCGGCTTCGGCTCGAGCACCACCTCGCGTTCTTCGTCGCTGGGCACGGCTTCTGGATCTGTGCGGTCGTCGAGCGACCAATCCTGGCTCGAAGCCAGCAGTTCGCCGGTGGGCACGTTCCACGCCCACCCCGAGCGAGTGTCGTTGAGGATGGCCGTGCTCTCACCCAGCACCAAAACTGGCCGACGCTGATCGGGCAGGCTCTCGCCGCCGTAGTCGAGCAATACGTCGCCCGCGCCGCGAGTCCACAGCACACCCCCGGTATCGGCCTGCCCGAGCCAGGCAGCGTACAGCGCACCGTCTCTGCTGACGGGAGCGGCGGGCACGCCCCTCACTGTGGTGCCGTCGCCCACCAGCGTGGTCACCTCTGATCCGTCGGTCGGCACGGCGATGAGCGATGTCTCGTCGGCCACATAGATGGCGTCGGCCTCAGCATCTGGAGCAGAAACGACAACGGTTCCCGTCGTGGCGACAACCGCGCGCCCGCCGTCGCCCAGCCACACTTCGCCGTCTTCAACGTCAACCAATGCCCACTGATCGCCAGCCGCCGTGATCGTCGGGGTGCCTAGCCCCTCGGCAGTCAACTCGTCGCGCGCTCGCACATCGTCGGAGGGGATGTCATAGGTCAGCACCGCCGCGTCGGCGCGAGAATACGCGAACAGCCGGCCACGCTCATCGATCGCGATCGCATCAGCCGCGTATTGCTGGGCATTCTCGTCGTCTGATAGCGGGTCGAGTTGGCTCGTGGTGCCGCTTGAGAGCGTGCCGAAGAAAACGCTGCCCGCATCGGTGCGGTAGGCGACATAGTCACCGGCCGTGACGACGGCGACGGTGCCCGCCGGAGTTGGAGTGGCACTCGCGAGCGCCGTCTCATCGAGGTCAACCGGCTGCGCTTCGTCGATTCGTGTGACTCTGCTCAGGCTGTCGCTGAACAGATATGCCGCGTCCGCTGTCTGCACCACGCGATCCGGGTTGCTGATGTCGCGCACCGTGTCGAGCTCGTCAATGGCGGTGTTCACCCGCGCATAGCGTCGCCCCTCGCCGGTTTGCAATGCCCACACTGCGTTGTCGACCTCGGGGGTGTCCTGCGCATCCAAACCTGGCCACACCACGCTAATGCCGATGACCACCGCCGCGACCACCGATGCGGCGATGATTCCCGCGGTCGTGCTGCGGCGCATCAGAGTGCGCCTGTTGCAAGCAGCGTGGCGACGACGCCGATGGCGACCGCGACGACGGCGCCCACGACACCGCCCGCGAGCCAGTGCCAGCGCGGGCGCGATGAGCCTGACGGTGCCGAGAACTCGGTGTCTTCATCACGGGCCAGCATTGACATGCCCGTTTCGCTGCGAGGCTTGCGTGTCACGTCTCGCTCAATTCGCGACCGCGCCGGGCCCCGCAGCTCAGCGTCAGCGAAATCGACCGGCGCAGAAGCGGGCGACCACTCTGCATTGGGAACCTCAACGGGCGTGGGCGAGAGGTCCATCTCGGCCTGCACGATTCGCAAGGCGTTCGCAAAGTCGAGCGCAGAAGCGTACCTGCGCTCGGGGTCTCGAGACATTGCTTTGGCCAGCGCCGCCTGAAGCGAGGCGGGCACATCATCGCGCGATATCTCGGTGTAGCTCGCTCGCGCGATGCGGCGACGCAACAGCTCTTTGGTGTTCTGGCCGCGCTCACGGCGCTCGAACGGGCTGTGGCCAGCCAGCAGTGAATAGACCGTTGCGCCGAGGCTCCACACTTCGCTCGAGATGGTGCCAGCGGTCGACTCCGAGATCACCTCGGGTGCGCTCCAAGGAATAGACATCGCCAGCATCTCATCAGCGCTCCGGCTCAGCAACGACGACGAGATGCCGAAGTCCGCGAGCACGGGGGTGCCGAAGGTCGTGATGAGAATGTTGCTGGGCTTCACATCGCGGTGCACGAGACCGGCACGGTGCGCCGATTCCAGCGCACTGGCCATGCGAATGCCCGTGACCAGCACTTCCTCGACCGGAATGCGTTCCAGCCGGTAGCGCTGCGCGAGTGAGCCCGGGCAGTACTCCATCACGATGTAGGGGCGGCCATCCGCAGAGATGCTCGCCTGGTAGACGGTGACGATCGACGGGTGCGCAGACAGACGGGCCAGCACATCGGCCTCGGCATTGAACATACGACGCAGGTCTGCATCGCGCACGTCGCTCGGCAGCACCTTCACCGCAACGCTTCGTCGAGGCATGTCCTGCTCGTACAAGAACACGTCGGCGAATCCGCCCGAGCCGAGCGGCCGAATGTAGGCGAGGCCAGGCAGGATCGGGGGCGCTGACGGAAGACGACTTGCCATGCGCCAACCCCCGCTGTTTCCGCTGTTCGCTTCGTGATGTCTGAGCGCTGCATAAGCACCGCAAACTCGGTCATGCTAACAAATTCCGCCGAGGGTTCCTGACCCTCTTGATTCGGCTGTGTAAAGCCATCAGACACAGTGGATGCTGAGATCAGCCGTTCAGCGGATCATTCGGGTCGAACGGGGCATCGAGAGACCGCGTGAGTTCTTCGAGCATCGCCTCGATCTGCGGCTCGACGAACTCCTGAATGGCGGTTTGGATGCGAAGGCGATGGTGCAGCATCACCGCGCAGATTTCGCGTCCGACCATGTTCGCGTAGTCGTCAGCCAGGCCCACTTCTTGACGCAACGCGGCCTTCGCCTCGGCGCTCAACGGGGGAAGATCGGGCACTGCTGAGTCGACCTCTTCGGCCAGGCCTGAGATCGTGAACAAGAAGGGCGCTCCTGGCACCGGGTCGGGATCCAGCGGCAGGCCTTCGAACTCGGGTTCGAGTCCCTCCGCGGGCCGATAGCTGCGCGCTCTGTTGCGCGTGGCTTGCTGGTCGAGCTCTGCCTGAAGCATCGGCAGGTTCACCGAGGTGTACTCCGCAACCGCGCGATCGACGATTGTCTTGATTCGCGTCGAAAGCCCATGCTGCACTCCGTGCGGCACATCTGCGCCCAGTCCCGCCGCAGACAGCACCGGAGACCCGAAGCAACGCCGGCACGGAGCGACGCGGCCGCGATGCGTTGCCGGTTCCCATCGAGGCAGCCAAAGCAGCCAGGCGTCGACAGCCTGGCTCACCTGGGTCTCGATTGACCGCTCCACCCTCCCCACGGTAGCGCCGCATCGCCGAAATGGGTGGTGACGTGCCCTCTGCACGGCACTATTCTTCGTCGTCGCGCTTTTCTTCTTCCCACGGCCAGCGAGGCTGCGAGGCCTGCGTGCGCACCAGCGCAACACCCGCCCATGCGCACACGAACGCTGAAGCCGCGATCACCGCGCCAAACCACGTCGTCGCGATTGACGTGGCCGCGCTCGTCGCGCGTGCGACATCTGAGCTGGTGACGAGCGCCGTCAGCCAGAGCACGACAACGTAGGTGACGTACGCCGTCGCCGCTGTCGTCGCAGACGCCCAATACGAGGGGCGCTCTCGACGGACTGCTCCCCAGAGCACGAGGGCAAACGCTGCCAGCGACGCCAAGAGCCCCACGATAGCGGGCGCCTGTCCGAGACCTGTCACCGCGATGACGTCTTGGTCGAGCACCAGGCTCGTCATGCCGAGGCCGAAGATCACTAGCGCGACGTAGCCCATCGACGCAAACACCAACGCGGCGGCAGGGCGGTTGGAACCGCCCTGACCGCCGCGTTCAGACGTCATGTGTGTTGCCGAGGCTATTGCTGAGTGAGCTGCGGGCCCGCCTCGAGCGTGCGCTCGTACTCGCGCTGGGCCTCGACGTTGAGCTCGGTTACTCGCTTGCCGCGGGCGGCAACCCACGCACCGAACCAGATGGTGAGCTCGCGTCCGATCACGAACGCTGCAATGGCGAGCGGGGCAAGCAGCTCGGATTCCGCCAGCGCGGCACCCTCGCTTGCGGTGAGAGTCCAAAACGGCGCCTGGAAGAGTGCGCCGAGAATGTGGCCAGCATAGGATGCGACGCCGACGAGCAGGCCGAAGATGACCCACGCTCCCCACCGTCCGCGATTGATGATCGCTCCCAGCAGCCAGAACGCGACGTAGAAGACGACGATGGGAACCCAGAGCGACCAGGTAGCCAGTGCCTCCAATGCGGCCGTACCGACGTTGTCAATGGTCACCGCTCCGGTGATCGCGCCGAATCCGAGCCACGCCCCGAGATACAGCACTCCGAACGCGATCGCTGCCAGCAGGCCGATCGCGCCGGCAGCGGCACGATTGCCTCGAGGGTGAGGTGCGTCGGGGGCCTGAACGAAGATTGGCTGCTGCGCGTAGGCCGTCGCGGCGGGGGCCGCGTATTCGATCGCTGGCTCGCTGGGCGCGACGGGGGCAACTTGCGTGGGGGCGTCTGCGGGTGCGTAGGCGGTGGTGACGGCGTCGTCAGATGGCGCGTACGCCGTCGTTACCGGCTCCGACGCGGCCGGGGCACCATTCGTGGCGTCAGCCGAAACCGCACTCTCTGGCGCATCGGCAACGGGCGCCGCCTCGGCGATCGGGTCGCCGCCAAGCGACGAATACTCTTGCGCCCACGCCTTTTCGACATTGGCGTCCGGGTCGATCGGCGCTTCGTGCGCCGGCACCTCGTCAGCGGCTGACGGCGAGCCGTCGTAGGCCGGGGCTTGTTCCGGGGCACTGGTCTCGTCGTTCACGGCGTCGCCGCGAGCGGCTTCCGCGTCGGCAAGACCCTCGTTGGCGCGCCCGACGACATCGTCGACAGACGTCGGTTCGTCTACCGGCTCGCCGTATGAAGACTTGGGATCACTCATCGAAGGCACTCCTCACGCAGGGCTCTTCCCCGCCTTGCCGACAATAACGTCCTGCAAGCAATGTTTCCCTTAGGCGTGCCGTGGATGAGCGTGGGCGCGTCGCGCTGTTTTTGTCACCGCAAGTGCGCTGAGAGTCCTCGCTGGCCGTCGGCAAAGACGATTAGGGTTGCCGCATGAGACGACACACCTCGCCGCGGGTCGCGCTGGCAGCATCCATTCTGGCCATCGTGGCCGTTTTCGCCGGATGCGCGTCGGAGTCTCAGTCCACCCCCTCACCCACCGACTCGGCGACCGCGACGCTGGTGCCGAGCCCCACTCCGATAGCCACCATCACACCGGATGCGACGCCGAGTGCCACCGCAGAAGCGCAGGCTGAGATCCCTGAGGACTGCGGCGGACTGCTCACGCCGGCGGTGGCTCAGGAGCTCGATGGCGTTCCGCTGAACGACCCCGCCTTCGGCGCCTCAGGGTCGCAACCCGACGGCAGCTTGATCTGCATCTGGGCAGACCCCGCGGCCGACACGACAAATCTCACCACCACGATCTCGTATATGTCACGTGGCCCCGCACTCGACATGCTCAACGAGCTCGTCGATGATCAAGACTTCACGTGCTACACCCCGAGCGGCGGCACGCGGTGCGAGAAGACATGGGAGAACGCCACTTACCCGGTCATCGACGGTCGAACGGTGTTCTGGCGCGATGGCGTGCTGATCGATACTCGCTATTCGAACCTTGCCCCGAGTGGCTACACCGACGCGCTCGTCGCCAGCATCTACGAATAGCCCCGCCTCTCGCCGCTATTCGGCTGGTTCCGCCTCGCCCCACACGAAAGCACTGAGACGCGCGCCATACGCTTCAGGATGCCACGCCGACTCGACGCTTGAGAGCCACCAGCCATCGCGCACCGTCTGCGTCTCGCGCACGTCACCGCTGGTTCGTGTGCAGTTCACGCCCGCATCTACCTCGGCGCAGGTGAAGCCCTCGCCCTCGAGCGACGCCTCGGCGATAGCGACTGCGTCTTCGCCCACTCGCGAGAGGGTTGACACCACGGTATGACCCTCGTGCCACCTCCAGTCACACGTGACCCGAACGACAGGCTGCAGGGCATCGGTGAGCGCGGTGGCTTCGCTGGCGGGTGCGGCTGTTGTCTGCGAGAGCAAGGCGCCGGCCTGCCACGCCATCACTGCCCACAGCGAGTCGGGGTACATCGCGCGACAGTCGAAGTCACCTTCTTCCGCCGCCAGCTCGGTCGGGCTGGGCTGCTCGGACGGCACAGGTTCTGCCGTCGAGGCCTCGCGAAGCATGTCGCCGCCCCACTGGCTGAGAATGGGAGTCATTGGCGCTGCAAGCCAGACCAGAGCTGCCACAATCGCCGCACAGATCAAGCCGATGGGCACGGCAAGCCAGGCGTTGCGCCCACCGACTCGTGCCATCGTCATGCCTCCAAGCTCCACGCTAATCGCATCTCGCGAATGTCCTGCCACGGCACGGCATCGGGTGCCCAAGTGGCCGCGAAAACGACGAAGTGCCCCGGGAGGCCCGGGGCACTTCGCTCACTTCAGACGTTGACTAGTTGTAGCTCGTGAAGTCGTCGGTCGTGAAGCTGTCGAAATCGACATAGCTCAGGTCAGCATCGGTGTACGCGCCGTCAGAAGCGAAGATGCGGTGCGGGTAACGCTCGCTCTTTGCTTCTTCGGTTGCCTCGACCGTGACGTTGCGGTACTTGGTGAGTCCCGTTCCGGCAGGAATGAGCTTTCCGATGATGACGTTCTCTTTGAGGCCCATCAACGGGTCGCTCTTGCCGTCCATCGCTGCCTGGGTGAGCACTCGCGTGGTCTCCTGGAACGATGCGGCCGAGAGCCACGATTCGGTCGCAAGCGACGCCTTCGTGATACCCATGAGCTCGGGGCGACCCGAAGCCGGACGCTTGCCTGACCCGACCGCTTCGCGGTTGATCATCTGGTAGCGCTTGAAGTCAACAAGCTCACCCGGCAGCAACGTGGTCTCGCCGTGGTCGACCACGGTGACCTTGCGCAGCATCTGGCGAACGATGACCTCGATGTGCTTGTCGTGAATCGGCACACCCTGCGAGCGGTAGACGCCCTGCACACCGTTCACGAGGTACTGCTGCACCTCGCGGGCACCCATGACACGCATGACCTCCTTGGGGTCGAGCGTGCCGACCAGAAGGGGCTGGCCGACCTCAACGCGGTCGCCGTCCTCAACGAGGAGGGTTGCGCGCTTGAGCACGGGGTAGACGTGCGGCTCGTCGCCGTTGTCGGGCGTGAGGATGACCTTCTTCGCCTTGTCGGTCTCGTCGATCGTGATGCGACCGGCGGACTCGGCAATAGGCGACGCGCCCTTGGGGGTACGCGCCTCGAAGAGCTCTTGCACACGGGGAAGACCCTGGGTGATGTCATCTGCCGACGCCGAACCACCGGTGTGGAAGGTACGCATCGTCAGCTGGGTTCCGGGCTCACCGATCGACTGTGCAGCGATGATGCCTACGGCTTCACCGATGTCGACGATCTTGCCGGTCGCGAGTGAACGACCGTAGCAGCGCGCGCACACACCGACCGCCGAGTCACAGGTGAGCACCGAGCGCACCTTGATGGTCTCGATACCACCCTCGACGAGCTTGTTGATGAGAACGTCACCCACGTCGTCGCCAGCAGCGGCGAGAACCTCGCCCTTGCCATCGACCACGTCAGCGGCGAGCGTACGTGCGAACACCGAGTTCTCGACGTTGGCATCCTTGACGAGCGCGCCATCAACGACTTCAGCGATCGTGAAGTCGAGGCCCTTGCGGGTGCCACAGTCTTCTTCGCGAATGATGACGTCCTGCGACACATCGACGAGACGACGCGTGAGGTAGCCCGAGTCAGCCGTACGCAGGGCGGTGTCAGCCAGACCCTTACGAGCACCGTGGGTTGCGATGAAGTACTCCGCAACCGACAGGCCCTCGCGGTACGACGAGATGATCGGGCGAGGGATGATCTCACCCTTCGGGTTGTTCACCAGGCCTCGCATACCCGCGATGTTGCGGATCTGGAGCCAGTTACCACGAGCACCCGACGACACCATGCGGTTGATGGTGTTGTCTGCCGGGAAGTTGGCGCGCATCGCCTTCTGAACCTCGTCGGTGGCCTCGGTCCAGATCTTGATGAGCTCCTGACGACGCTCGGCGTCTGTCGTGAGGCCCTTCTCGAACTGACCCTGAACCTTCGCGGCCTGCTTCTCGTAGCCGCCAACGATCTCAGCCTTGTTCGGCGGGGTGAGGATGTCGCTGAGTGCAACGGTCACACCCGAACGCGTAGCCCAGTAGAAGCCGGCGTCCTTGATGCGGTCGAGCGATGCAGCAACCTCAACCTTGGGGTATTCCTCGGCGAGCTTGTTGACGATCTGCGACAGCTTGCCCTTGTCTGCCTGCTCGCGAACGAACGGGTAGCCCTTGGGAAGGGTGTCGTTGAAGATCGCCTGACCAAGTGATGCGTCAAGCAGGCCGTGCTTCTCGTAGCCCTCGGGCGCTTCGCCCTCGAGGAACGTGAGGCCCGGAACGCGAATGCGCACCTTGGCCTGCAGGTCGAGGGAACCCTCGTCCTTAGCCATGATCGCCTCGCTGACCGAGCCGAATGCACGACCCTCTCCCGCTGCGCCTTCCTTGACCGTGGTCAGGTGGTGAAGACCGATGATCATGTCCTGCGAAGGCAGGGTGACCGGACGGCCGTCAGAGGGCTTGAGGATGTTGTTCGACGCGAGCATCAGAATGCGCGCTTCAGCCTGAGCCTCGACCGACAGCGGCAGGTGCACGGCCATCTGGTCACCGTCGAAGTCAGCGTTGAACGCTGCGCATACGAGCGGGTGAAGCTGGATTGCCTTGCCCTCAACGAGCTGAGGCTCGAACGCCTGGATGCCGAGACGGTGAAGCGTAGGTGCACGGTTGAGCAGCACCGGACGCTCGCGGATGATCTCTTCGAGAACGTCCCACACCTCGGGGCGCGTACGCTCGACGGCACGCTTGGCCGCCTTGATGTTCTGCGAGTGGCCAAGGTCGATAAGACGCTTGATCACGAACGGCTTGAACAGCTCGAGAGCCATCTGCTTGGGCAGACCACACTGGTGCAGCTTCAGCTGGGGACCGACGATGATGACCGAACGGCCCGAGTAGTCAACGCGCTTTCCGAGCAGGTTCTGGCGGAATCGACCCTGCTTACCCTTCAGCATGTCGCTGAGGGACTTGAGGGCACGGTTGCCGGTACCGGTGACGGGGCGGCCGCGGCGACCGTTGTCGAACAGTGCGTCGACGGCCTCCTGCAGCATGCGCTTCTCGTTGTTGACGATGATCTCGGGGGCACCGAGGTCAATCAGACGACGAAGACGGTTGTTGCGGTTGATCACACGGCGGTACAGGTCGTTGAGGTCGCTTGTTGCGAAGCGGCCACCGTCGAGCTGAACCATCGGGCGCAGCTCCGGCGGAATGACCGGAACGACATCGAGCACCATCGACGCGGGCGAAGCACCGGTCGACAGGAACGAGTTGACGACCTTCAGACGCTTGATCGCACGGATCTTGCGCTGGCCCTTGCCCTCAGAGATCTGCAGGTGCAGGCTGTCGGCTTCGGCGGCGAGATCGAACGTCAGCAGGCGACGCTTGATCGACTCCGCACCCATGTGAGCTTCGAAGTACTGACCGAAACGGTCCTGAAGCTCGTGGAAGATCTCGTCTTCACCCTTGAGCTGGCCGACCTCGAGGGTGCGGAAGTCTTCCCACACCTTCTCGAGACGAATGATCTGCTCGTCGAAGTTCTTGCGGGTTGCTGCCATCTCTTTCTCGGCAGCATCCTTGAGCTTCTTCTTCTGGTCAGCCTTGGCGCCTTCGGCTTCGAGAGCAGCAAGCTCCTCTTCCAGCTTCTGCAGACGGTTGGCAACGCGTGAGTCGCGACGCTCACCGAGAGTCTTGAGCTCAAGGCGAATGTTGTTCTCTTGCGTGGCCAGGTCGCGATGACGAGCGTCTTCGTCGACCGAGATGACCATGTACGCGGCGAAGTAGATGACCTTCTCGAGGTCCTTCGGTGCCATGTCGAGCAGGTAGCCCAAGCGCGAGGGAACGCCCTTGAAGTACCAGATGTGGGTGACGGGAGCCGCGAGCTCAATGTGGCCCATGCGCTCACGACGAACCGAGGACTTGGTGACCTCGACGCCGCAGCGCTCGCAGACGATTCCCTTGAAGCGCACGCGCTTGTACTTGCCACACGCGCACTCCCAGTCACGCGAGGGTCCGAAGATCTGCTCTCCGAAGAGACCGTCCTTCTCGGGCTTGAGCGTGCGGTAGTTGATTGTTTCGGGCTTCTTGACCTCACCGAATGACCAACGACGAATGTCGTCGGCGGTGGCCAGGCCAATGCGAAGCTGGTCGAAAGAGTTTGATTCGAGCACTAGTTCTCCTGTGTCGGAAATTCGTTCGTTGCCTGGCCGGATCAGATCTCGTCGATTGACGAGGATTCGAAGCGGCTCGAGATGTTGATGCCGAGCTCTTCCGCAGCGCGGAAGGCCTCGTCGTCGGTGTCGCGCAGGTTGACAGGGGTGCCGTCTGCCGAAAGTGCTTCAACGTTCAAGCACAGCGACTGCATCTCCTTGAGGAGAACCTTGAAGGACTCGGGAATGCCGGGCTCCTGAATGTTCTCGCCCTTGACGATGGCCTCGTACACCTTGACGCGGCCGAGGATGTCGTCGGACTTGATCGTGAGGAGCTCCTGCAGCGCGTATGCGGCACCGTAGGCCTCAAGCGCCCACACTTCCATCTCACCGAAGCGCTGTCCGCCGAACTGAGCCTTACCACCGAGCGGCTGCTGGGTGATCATCGAGTACGGGCCCGTCGAGCGTGCGTGGATCTTGTCGTCGACAAGGTGGTGCAGCTTCAGGATGTACATGTAACCCACCGAGACGGGTGCCGGGAACGGGTCGCCGGAGCGGCCGTCGAACAGCATCGTCTTACCCGAGGAGTCGACCAGACGCTCGCCGTCACGCGTAAGCGTGGTCGAGTCCAAAAGACCGGCGATTTCCTGCTCGAACGCGCCGTCGAACACCGGAGTGGCGACCTTCGTGTTCGGTGCAGCTTCGCGAGCCTCTTCTGGCAGCTTGGCCGCCCACTCGGGGTTGCCTTCGACCTTCCAGCCCTGCTTGGCGATCCAGCCGAGGTGAAGTTCGAGCACCTGGCCGAAGTTCATTCGACCCGGAATACCGAGCGGGTTGAGAACGACGTCAACGGGTGTGCCGTCGGGCAGGAAGGGCATGTCCTCGATCGGAAGGATCTTGGCGATGACACCCTTGTTGCCGTGACGACCAGCGAGCTTGTCACCTTCGGTGATCTTGCGCTTCTGGGCGATGTAGACGACAACGCGGCGGTTGACACCCGAGCCGAGCTCGTCGTCACCGTCTTCAGCGTTGAACTCCTTGACGGCGATGATCGTGCCCTGCTCGCCGTGAGGAACCTTCAGCGAGGTGTCGCGAACTTCGCGGCTCTTCTCGTTGAAGATGGCACGGAGCAGACGCTCCTCGGCGCTGAGCTCGGTCTCACCCTTGGGCGTGACCTTGCCGACGAGGATGTCGCCGGGGCGAACCTCGGCACCGATGCGGATGATGCCTCGCTCGTCGAGGTCCTTCAGCAGGTCGGGGCTGACGTTAGGCAGGTCGCGAGTGATCTCTTCCTTGCCGAGCTTCGTGTCGCGGGCGTCAACCTCGTACTCCTCGATGTGAATCGAAGAGAGGGTGTCGTCTTTCACGAGGTTCTGGCTGAGGATGATCGCGTCCTCGAAGTTGTGACCTTCCCACGTCATGAACGCCACGAGCAGGTTCTTGCCGAGCGCGAGCTCGCCATTCTCTGTGGCGGGACCATCGGCAAGAACTTCGCCAACATCAACGCGGTCGCCTGCAGAGACGATCACACGCTGGTTGTAGCTGGTGCCCTGGTTGGAGCGGTCGAACTTGCGCAGGTAGTACTCCTGCGTGCCGCCCTCGTCGAGCTGAACGGTGACGACGTCTGCCGACACCTCCATGACCACACCGGCCTTCTCAGCGGTGATGACGTCACCAGCATCGATGGCTGCGTAGCCCTCCATACCGGTTCCGACGACAGGCGACTCGCTGCGAAGCAGCGGCACAGCCTGACGCTGCATGTTGGCGCCCATGAGTGCGCGGTTCGCGTCGTCGTGCTCGAGGAAGGGGATCAGCGACGTAGCAACCGACACCATCTGGCGCGGCGAGACGTCCATGTAGCCGATTTCGCTCGCGTGGAAGAGGTCGACCTCGCCACCCTGACCGCGACGAGCAAGCACACGCTCGTCGACGAATGCGCCGTCAGCCTTGAGCTCGACACCGGCCTGAGCAACGATGAAGTCGCTCTCTTCGCTGGCGGTGAGGTAGTCGATCTGCTCGCTGACCTTGCCGTCGATGACCTTGCGGTACGGCGTCTCGATGAAACCGAACGAGTTGATGCGCGCGAACGATGCGAGCGAGCCGATCAGACCGATGTTCGGGCCTTCAGGCGTCTCGATCGGGCACATGCGGCCGTAGTGCGAGGGGTGAACGTCACGAACCTCAACGCCGGCACGCTCACGTGACAGACCGCCGGGCCCGAGCGCCGAAAGGCGACGCTTGTGCGTCAGACCCGCGAGCGGGTTGTTCTGGTCCATGAACTGCGACAGCTGCGAGGTGCCGAAGAATTCCTTGATCGCCGCGACGACGGGGCGCACGTTGATCAGGGTCTGCGGGGTGATCGCTTCGATGTCCTGCGTGGTCATGCGCTCACGCACAACGCGCTCCATGCGCGAAAGACCGGTGCGAACCTGGTTCTGGATGAGCTCGCCGACGGCGCGAATACGGCGGTTGCCGAAGTTGTCGATGTCGTCGGTAGCCAGACGGATCTCGGCGGGCTTGCCGCTGCGAATGCCGTCGTACGCGAAGTCACCGCGGTGCAGGCGAACCATGTACTTGATCGTGGCGACGATGTCTTCGACGCTCAGAACCGAGTCGCTCAGCTGCTTGTCGATGCCCAGCTTGTGGTTGATCTTGTAGCGACCAACCTTTGCCAGGTCGTAGCGCTTCGAGTTGAAGTAGAAGTTGTCAAGGAGCGCGCGCGCAGCCTCGGCAGCAACCTGCTCGCCCGGACGAAGCTTGCGGTAGATGTCGCGAAGCGCATCTTCTTTCGTGAGGATGGTGTCTTTCGACAGCGTCTCTTCGATCGAGTCGAAGCCAGCGAACTCGGCGAGGATGTCTTCGGTGGTCAGGCCGAGAGCCTTGAGGAAGACGGTGACCGACTGCTTGCGCTTGCGGTCGATACGAACACCGACCTGGTCGCGCTTGTCGATCTCGAACTCAAGCCATGCACCACGGCTGGGGATGACGCGTGCCGAGACGATGTCTTTGTCACTCGTCTTGTCGGGCGTCTTGTCGAAGTACACACCGGGCGAACGCACCAGCTGCGAGACGACGACACGCTCGGTGCCGTTGATGATGAATGTGCCCTTGCCGGTCTGCAGGGGGAAGTCACCCATGAAGACGGTCTGAGTCTTGATCTCACCGGTCTGGTGATTCATGAACTCGGCCTCGACGTAGAGGGGGGCGGCGTACGTCTTGCCGCGCTCCTTGCACTCTTCGATCGAGTATTTCTCGGGCTCAAGGTAGGGGTTGGTGAACGAGAGTTGCATCGTCTCGCTCAGATCCTCGATTGGCGAGATCTCTTCGAAGATCTCCTCCAGACCGCTGATCTCGGGAACGTCGGTGCGTCCCGCCTGTTTGGCCTCCGCGACACGTTCGGTCCATGCTTCGTTGCCGACGAGCCAGTCGAATGACTCAGTCTGCAACGCGAGCAGGTCAGGGACCGTCAGCGTGTCGGAGATCTTGGCGAACGAAAGCCGCGATACTCCGCGGCCGTTCTTGAGGGTGGTGGTGGATGCGTTACGCGCAGCAGCCAAGGGGATTACCTCCGTGGGCCCGGGTAAGGGCTCGTTTCCTTGTCGTCAGGTGAAGGCTCTGTTTCCCCAAAATCAACTCGCCCCACTCCGCAACAGATCCGAAAATCAAGCGGGGGGCGCGCAGACACAGCCGACCACCATATGAGGGCAGGGGGATTCCAAGAGCGCAACTACCAACTATAGGCGGGAAGACGCGCCATGTCCAGCCGGATTCTTGACGAGGGTGGGATGCTGCGGTATAACTGCGCGCAAGACGCGCGTTCGGCCGCGAAAACCCCGGATTATCGCGGCTCAGTGCAGCGCATGCCGAAACCGCACCCGGGTGCCTGGCCGCGCTTGGCCGAGCAGCGAGAGCGCAGCATCCGTCACCACAGCGATAACCGGGTAGCCGCCGGTCACCGGACCGTCAGCCATCAGCACCGCCGGCTGCCCGCTCGGCGGCACCTGAATCGCGCCCGGCACCATCCCCTCGCTCGGCAGCTCACCGGCGTGCTCCCGCTCGAGCGGGGGTCCGTCGAGGCGGATGCCGACTCGGTCGGCGTTGTTCGACACCGTCCACACCGTGTCAAAGAACGCAGCGTGTGCGCTCGCCCCGAAACACTCAGCGCGCGGCCCCTCCGCAAGCTCGATGTCGAGGTCGCCGTCGTGCGGCGCACCCCATGGGCTCAGGTCGACGGGCGGAATCGGGCCGGCATGCTCTTCGCTCACTGTCATCTGTTGCGAGGCGCGCAGCGGCGGTCGCCCCAGGCCAGCGAGCACGTCGCTCGAGCGTGAGCCCAGAATGGTGGGGCCAGCCCAGCCGCCACGAACGGCGAGATAGGCGCGCGCGCCGCGCGTGAACCAGTCGAGAAATAGCTCCTGACCACGGCGCCACTGCACAGGTCGATAGGGGTCGACGGGGTGACCGTCGAGTGTCACCGAGCCCGATGCGCCGGTGAGCGCGATCCACAGGTCACGATGGGCAGTCGCGCGAAACCCGCCCATCGTGACCTCGATCGCGGCGGCAGTCTCGGCGTTTCCGAGCAGCCGATTGGCGGTGCGCAAGGCGCGGCGATCCAGCGCCCCTGAAGGGGCTACGCCGAGAGAAGCCGCACCCGGCCGCCCCAGATCCTGCAGGGTTGCGAGCAATCCCGATTCAACGATTCGAATGGCCGCGCCGGGATCGTCGACGCGCGCGGTGGCGACACCCGCAGGAGGGTTGAGAACATCCCCCGCGAGATCGTCGACCCTGCGAAAGCGCACGCGCATGCCGGGAGCAAGCAGCGCAGGGCGCTCGGCCTCGGGCGCGAACAGCGGCGCATCGGTGGTGCCGATGAGCCGCCACCCCCCGGGAGTCTCACGCGGATACGCACCCGAGAAACCGCCTGCCAACCCGACAGCCCCTACCGGCACCCGGGTGCGCGGCGCATCGAGGCGCGCCACGTCGTGGGGCCAATCAGCACTCACCAGGTAGCCAAAACCCGGGGCGAAGCCGGTGAACGCCACCCGCCACTCGGCGCTCAGATGATCATCGATCAACCGCTCCACCGTGACACCGAGCAGCATGGCGGTGCCGGCGAGGTCAGCGCCGTTGTAGACGATGTCAACCTGCTGCAGCTCGCCCCGTTTTTCGGCGGCAGTGTCTGCCGCTTGGGCGCTCTCGAGCGCCCAAGCGCGTGCGGCGGCAACACTCAGCACGCGCGGGTCTACGCGCACGAGCACCGTGCGTGCCGCGGGCACGAGGTCGATGACACCCTCGGGGCGCGAGGCCGCGAGCGACGCGTGCGTGGCGAGCACCTCGTCGAGCGTCGAGACTTCGAGCAGAAAAGCGCTCTCGCCCATCGGCAGGGCGCGCGCGGTCACCATGGCCCAGTCACCATGGCCCGCTCACCATGGCGCACGCACTGCCAGGCCGTCCGCGTCAAGCGCCGCCCTCACCGCACGCGCCATCTCGACCGCCGCAGGCGAATCGCCGTGAACGCAGAGCGATGCCGCGTCTGCGTCGATGAGTGTGCCACCTGCCGTCTCGACCACACCCTCGCGAGCTAGTCTCACCGCGCGAGCCGCGACGTGCACGGGATCGTCAAGCAGCGCTCCTGGCTCCCCGCGCGGCACCAGCGAGCCGTCGGCGCGGTACCCGCGGTCAAGAAAGGCTTCACGCACGAACGGAAGTCCCGCTGCTTCTGCAGCGCCGCGAATCTCACCGTCGAGACCGAGCACAGGCAGGGCACGCCCGAGCGTGGATGACAGGTCGCTGATCGCGCGAGCGACAGCATCCGCCACTTCCCTGTCGGAGATGACCGCGTGATAGAGGGCCCCGTGCGGTTTGACGTAGCGAATCTCGGCGCCCGCCGCGACGAGCGCGGCCAGCTGTGCCGCCACACTTGCGGCGAGCGCTGCGGGCTCGATGATCAGAGCGCTGCGCCCAAAGTTGGCGCGGTCAGGGAATGAGGGGTGCGCGCCGACAGCAACCCCAAATCGTGCGGCACGCTCGACAGCTTCGCGCATCGATGCGGTATCGCCGGCATGACCCCCGCAGGCGATGTTGGCGCTCGAGATAACAGCGAACATCGACTCATCATCGGCGGTCGGTCGACCGTCGACCGTCTCGCCCAGGTCGGCGTTGAGGTCGATCGCGCTCATGCCCCCACGCTAGCGGGGTCAGGCGCGCGGCGGGCGAGCACGCCACAGCTACCGTTGAGTCATGGCCCGCTCGAGAAACAACGCCCCTCCTCCGCCAGAGGCTCGGCTGCTCGACGGCACCATCGCACGGGTGATTCCTTCGCAATACGCCGGCGGGTGGGAACTCGATGTCAATGGCACTCCACAATCGCACGTTGACCTTGACGACCCGACACACCTGCACTTCGAATATGTCGCTCGCATGGGCGCCGTGATCGATCAGCTGCGCATGCCGCGCCAGCCCATCACCGCGGTGCACCTCGGCGCCGGCGCGCTGACGATTCCGCGCTACATAGAGACCACTCGGCCGGGGTCACGCCAGCAGGTCATCGAACTAGAGCCCGCTCTGTGGGATCTCGTGCGTGAGAACCTTCCCCTTCCCCGCGGCGCGTCAATTCGCGTACGCATCGGCGACGCGCGTGAAGGGCTCGGGCGACTGCCTGCGGGCATGATCGGCGCGGCACACCTGGTGGTGTCTGATGTGTACTCGGGAGCGCAGACGCCCGCACATCTGACGACCGTGGAGTTCTACACCGAGGCCGCACGCTTTCTTGCGCCCGACGGAGTGCTGCTCATAAACATCGCCGATGGTGCCGGTCTGGCGTTCGCTCGGCGTCAGGTCGCGACGGTGTCGCGCGTGCTCGAACACGTGATCATCCTCGCCGAGGTGCAGACCCTCAAAGGGCGCCGATTCGGAAACCTCGTTGTTGCCGCCTCGCACACAGCGCTGCCCACCGCGTGGCTGCCACGACTCATGGCTGCGGGCCCGCATCCCGCCAAGGTCGCAGAGGGACGCGAGGTCGAGGAGTTCGCCCGGGGTGCACGCATTGCCGCTGACGGTGATGCGACCGACTCGCCGAAGCCCTCATCGACGCTGTTCGAACGATGATCGGATGCCGCGGATCGGCGTGCCGAGCCGGCAATTTGTGACCCACGGGTCACACTTGAATGGCGATTCACAGCACGGCAAAGGAGGTCAGGGTGAGTTACATCCTCGGGTACGACCCAGAAACCCTGCGCGAGAAGGTCAACCCCGCTCAGTGCCAGGAACGCCTTGACGAAATCGGCGAGCAGCGCTCGCTGCCCGCTCTTCTTGAGCGAGTGTGGCTGTTGAAGGTTCTCGGTCGAGCAGACGACGCCCTCGTGATCTCTGAGCAGTCTGTTCGCGTGGCCCGCATGGCCGGAACGCGCAAAGACCTGCTGAGGGCACGCATTCTGCACGCCTCGGTGCAGCAGGTGCGCGGCGCCTATGCCGCTGCCGAACAAGAGCTCGGCACCTGCGCAGAAGAAGCTGAGGGGCACGGGTGGGCAGGCATCGCCGCCTTCGCGTATCAGCACCGCGGCAAGGTGCACTTCGACGAGGGAAGCCTCGAGTCGGCACGCCACGACTTCAAGCGGGCGCTCTTCTTGCGCCAGGACGCTGGCGCCCCCGACGATCAACTCGAATCCACCTTGCTCGCCATCGACACGGTAGAGCGTCGCCGCGCCGCTGAGTCGGTCGCCAGCTGATTCGACGCCCGCACGCACCGGTCGCCCGCTGAGTGTCGTAGGTATGTTCTAGTCTCACCCCATGTCGGATCTAAACCGTGTGCGCCACTGGGCTGAGGCGCTGATTGCCCTTCACCTGGATGACTCGTGGTCGTTCAGTTTCGACAATGCGAAACGGCGAGCAGGGCTCTGCGATTACACGCGAAAACGCATCACCGTGTCTCGCTACCTCACGGCGCGCTACGACGACGACACCAATCATCAGACGCTGCTGCACGAGGTCGCTCACGCGCTCGCCGGCCCGAGCGCCGGGCATGGTGCCGCGTGGAAGCGAGTCGCGCGCGATCTGGGCTATGTGGGCGGCACCACGCACAACGGCGAAACGGCGACCGATCTGGCGCCATGGGTGGGCACCTGTCCGGCAGGGCACGTCGCGTATCGCCACCGCAAGCCCACCAGAGCCGCGTCGTGCGTGAAGTGCGCGCCGCGATACGACGAGCGCTACCTGTTCGCGTGGGCGCGTCGAGAGATCACGCCCGCAACCCGGCTGGCGGCGCAAATACCCCGCTAGTCGGCAACCGAGCCGCCGACAAAAATGCCCTCACGCAGCACGGGCACCGCGGTAGACGCATCGACGTCAGCAGCGGCGAGTACGTCGCCCCGCGAACCCCCTGCGATGAGCTGCTGACCTGACCCCGATGCCGAAAGAAGGTGCCGCGTCGCCCCGCGCATGCCTCGGAACGCCTCTGCTGCGCATGCCGCCTCGGGCGACGTATGGTCAAGACCCAGGTCGGTGAGCGCACCGATGATCGCACCCGCTCCGAGGTGATCTTCGACCGCGAACCGCAAGCCGGTCTCGCCAGCAACTCGCTCACCCGCGGCGATGATCGCAATGCTCGTGCGCGCCCCTCGACGAAGCTGTTCGTCGGCGACCTCGCGCGCGACCGACGATGCGTTCCGAAGGCAGCCCAGAATGACAAGGGCACCGGTTGCCGCTGCCAAATCCGCCACCGCAACACCATGCAGTGCGCTGACACGGGCTGCGGAGAGCGAGACGGTGTCACCAGCCTCAATGGTGCGCGTAGTCGTGGTCGAGAAACGCAACACGTCGACCACGATGACGATATCGGCCGGGTCGAGGTGCGCGAGCCCCTCAACACCCCACTCAAACCGCACCTGGTAGCGATGTTGATCGAAGAAGGAGCCGTCGCAAGCGGCCCCCGGCGTCTCAGACTCTTGCACCTACCGAGCCTAATCTGTCGCGCGCGTGCGATCGAAGACAGTGAACGAAGTGCAACACTGGACGCATGCGGATCATGCTCAAGCTCGTCATCGATTGCGATGCAGATGCCGCATGGCGCGCGCTGCACTCCCCGCGCGCGGTGGCTGAACTGTATGGCCCCGTGGTCGACATGTCGCCGCTTGAGCCTCAGGGACTCCCCACGACGTGGGAACCGGGCGCCGACGTTGCCGTGCAACTCGCCGCCTTCGGCGAGATTCCCATGGGCCGCCAGTTCATCAGCGTGAGCGAGCGCTTCGTCGATGAGCCTGCGGGCCGGGTGCGGATCTTCCGCGACACCGGCATTCCCCTCACCGGTCCTCTTGCGTCGCTCGATGTGTGGGATCACCAGATGGCGATTTCGCCCGCTCCGGGCGATCCATCCAAAACGCTGTGGCGCGATCGCCTCGTGATCGGCGGGGCGTCTGCGCCTCTGCTTTGGCCGGTGCTGTGGGCAACGTGGCAGTGGCGCGCGGCGCGCATTCGCGCCCTCGCACCAAGCTGGGCTCACGATCCGGCGCCCACACCACAGGACTGATCGTTTGCCCGGGGCGGCGGCCAGCGCGGTGAGCATCCCCCGGGATTGAGTCTTCGGGCGCAGCATCCGTTCGAGTATCGATCACACCCGGGGTCTTGCCCTGCCCTGCTTGCAGGCTTTACTGTCACGACACAGGCCGAAACCACAGTGAAATGTGGGGGCTGTTTGATCGGGGTAGCAGAGAGGCAATCCCGACCCTCCCTCTCGGCGGCAGATACAAATGCTCGCTCGAGCATGGACGGAGACGCAATGACGACGGTACGTGCGGCAATTACGCAGACAAAGTGGACTGGCGACAAACAGTCGATGCTCGACAAACACGAGCAGTTCGCTCGGGATGCTGCCGCCCAAGGCGCACAGGTCATCTGCTTTCAAGAGCTCTTCTACGGGCCCTACTTCGGCATCACCCAAGACAAGAAGTACTACGACTACGCCGAGCCCATCGATGGCCCGACCGTCACCCGCTTCGCAGCCCTCGCTGAAGAGCTCAACATGGTGATGGTGTTGCCGATCTATGAAGAGCAGCAGACCGGCGTGTACTACAACACAGCCGTCGTGGTGGATGCTGACGGCACCGTGCTTGGCAGCTATCGCAAGCAGCACATTCCACAGGTGGAGAAGTTCTACGAGAAGTTCTACTTCAAGCCCGGCAACCTCGGCTACCCCGTTTTCGACACCGCTGTCGGCAAGGTCGGCGTGATCATCTGCTACGACCGCCACTTTCCAGAGGCATGGCGCATGCTCGGACTCAACGGTGCCCACCTGGCGTTCAACCCGAACGCAACAAAGCCCGGTCTATCCAACCGCCTGTGGGAAGTCGAGCAGCCCGCAGCTGCGGTCGCGAACGGCTACTTCGTCCTCGCGCCCAACCGCGTAGGACTCGAAGACAACGAGTATGGCGACGAGGCCGTCAACTTCTATGGCAAGAGCCAGATCGTTGATCCTCGCGGCAACTACGTCGGAGAGCTCGGTTCGGGTGAGCACGAAGAGCTGCTCATTCGCGATCTTGAGATGGACCTCGTACGCCAGATGCGCGACGACTGGCAGTTCTACCGTGATCGTCGACCTGACGGCTACGGCGAGATCAGCGCGCTGTAGACAAGGGAGCAGACACCATGGCAACCACACTCATCAAGGGCGGCACGGTCGTTTCGGCGACAGGTCGCGGAGACGCTGACGTTCTGATCGACGGCGAGAAGATCATCGCGGTGCTGCAGCCGGGCTCAGCCCTGCTCGGCACCGATATTTCTGCGGTGGTCGACACGGTCGTCGACGCCACCGGAAAGTACGTGATCCCCGGCGGCATCGACGCACACACGCACATGCAGCTGCCGTTTGGCGGCACTGAGGCATCAGACACCTTCGAAAGCGGCACCCGCGCTGCGGCGTGGGGCGGCACGACGAGCATCATCGACTTCGCCGTGCAGACGTACGGGCAGAAGATCCAAGACGGGCTTGCCGCGTGGCACGACAAGGCCGCGGGCAACTGCGCGATCGACTACGGTTTTCACCAGATCGTCGGCGATGTCAACGACGAGTCGCTGCTGGCGATGCGCTCACTCGTCGACGAAGGCATCTCGAGCTTCAAGCTCTTCATGGCCTACCCCGGAGTGTTCTACTCCGACGACGCGCAGATCCTCAAGGCCATGCAGCTGTCTCGCGACACCGGCATGATGACGATGATGCACGCCGAGAATGGCCCAGCCATCGACGTGCTCGCCGCTCAGCTCATTGAACAGGGCAAGTCCGACCCGTTCTACCACGGGGTCGCGCGCGCCTGGGAGATGGAAGAGGAAGCCACCCACCGCGCCATCATGCTGGCCAAACTCACCGGCGCGCCGCTGTACATCGTGCACGTGAGCGCGAAACAAGCGGTCGGCCAGGTGGCGTGGGCTCGCGATGCCGGGCAAAACGTCTTCGCCGAGACCTGCCCGCAGTATCTGTACATGTCACTGGAAGACCAGCTCGGCGCTACGAGCGACAAGTACGGACACTTCGAGGGCGCCAAGTTCGTCTGTTCGACCCCGCTTCGCTCACACGAAGAGGGGCATCAAGACGCCATGTGGCAGGCGCTGCGCACGAACGACCTGCAGATGGTCTCCACCGACCACTGCCCGTTCTGCATGAAGGATCAGAAAGAGCTCGGGCTCGGCGACTTTCGCAAGATCCCCAACGGCATCGGCTCGGTGGAGCACCGCATGGACCTGATGTATCAGGGCGTTGTCACCGGCAAGATCACACTCGAGCGCTGGGTGGAACTCACCTCCACCACGCCCGCGCGCATGTTCGGCCTGTACGGCAAGAAGGGTGTCATCGCCCCCGGCGCCGACGGCGATGTGGTCGTCTACGACCCGAACGGTCACACCTCAATCGGCTACGGCAAGACGCACCACATGAACATGGATCACTCCGCGTGGGAGGGCTATGAGGTCGACGGTCACGTCGACACGGTCATCTCGCGAGGCAAGGTCGTCGTCAACGATGGCCAGTACCTGGGGCAGAAGGGCGATGGACAGTTCCTCAAGCGGGGCTTGTCGCAGTATCTGACGTAAACCGCGTCACCACCGCGCTTCGGCGCTACTCGACTAGCGGTGCACGTCACGGCGGCACTCGCAGCATCCGCATTGCAGACCTTTAAGGAACACACCATGGATTTCGGAGTCGTCCTCCAAACCAACCCGCCCGCTGCACGCACCGTGCAGTTGGCGAAGCTCGCCGAAGCACACGGATTCAGCCACGTCTGGACGTTCGACTCGCACCTGCTCTGGCAGGAGCCCTACGTGATCTACTCGGCAATCCTCGCCGAGACGAACCGGGTCACCGTCGGCCCATTCGTGACGAACCCCGCCACGCGTGACTGGACCGTCACGGCATCGATCTTCGCCACCCTCAACGAGATGTACGGCAACCGCACCGTGTGTGGCATCGGCCGCGGCGACTCGGCCGTTCGCGTCACCAACGGCAAGCCGGTCACCATGAGCGAGCTGCGTGAGTCGATTCACGTTATTCGCGAGCTGGCCAACTCTCGCGCCGTGGAGTACAAGGGCGCAACGCTGCAGTTTCCGTGGAGCCGCGGTTCCGAGCTTGAGGTGTGGGTCGCCGCGTACGGACCGATGGCGCTCAAGCTCACCGGTGAGGTCGGCGACGGCTTCATTCTGCAATTGGCAGACGTCGACATCGCGGCGTGGATGATCAAAACAGTCAAAGATGCCGCGGCTGCCGCCGGGCGTGACCCCGAATCGATCGCCTTCTGCGTGGCCGCCCCGATGTACATCGGCGACGACGTCGCGCATATGCGCGAGCAGTGCCGCTGGTTCGGCGGAATGGTCGGCAACCACGTTGCCGACATCGTCGCGAAGTACGGCATGCACGGCGACGTTCCCGAAGCGCTGACGAACTACATCGCGGGGCGCACCGGCTATGACTACAACTCGCACGGCAAGTCAGGCAACGAGCACACCGACTTCGTGCCAGACGAGATCATCGACCGCTTCTGCATTCTCGGCACCGCCGACGAGCACATCGCGAAGCTCGAGAAGCTCAAAGCGCTCGGAGTCACCCAATTCGCGGGTTATCTGCAGCACGACAACAAAGAAGAGACCATGCGGGTCTACGGCGAAACCGTGATTCCGGCTCTTTCGAGCCACGTGACGGCCAAGGCATGACGGCGGGCCCACCGGGCGATACCGCGGTTCTCGCCGAATCCGCGACCGCGATCGCGCGCCCGGCGAAGCCCAGGCGTTCCTTTCCGGCGTCGAGGTGGGCATGGGGGGCGCTCGGCATCATCGCCGTCATGGCGATCTGGGAGCTCTACAAGTGGCTCGGCCCCGACGACGGTGTGATCATCTTCGGGGTCGCGGGTGATGACCAGAGCGGTCTGCGCATTCTTCCCCGCACCCATGACCGGGCGATGCCCCACATCTGGACGATGTGGGAACGCCTGTTTGAGCCCACCGGCGGCACCGATACCCCGCCGTTGTGGTTCGCCGTCGCGGGCGCGGCCCTCGTGACCTTGGGAATCGCGGCGGTCGGCTGGCTGATGGGGGTCGTGGTCGGCCTCGCGCTCGCGCTCGTCATGCAGCGCTGGCGCCTGGCGGAATGGGGGCTGCTGCCCTGGATCATCGTGTCGCAGACCGTGCCGCTCATCGCCTTCGCGCCGCTGGTGGCGAGCATCGGCACCCAGATCGATCGCGGCGGTTTTCCGTGGCCGCAATGGCTCTCGATCGCGGTGATCGCCTCGTACCTTGCATTCTTCCCTGTCGCGATCGGTGCCCTGCGCGGCTTGACCTCACCCGACGCGATTCACGTCGACCTGATGCGCAGCTACGGCGCGGGGTATCGCGCGACATTGACGTCGCTGCGCCTGCCCGCGTCCGTTCCCTATCTGTTGCCCGCTCTGCGTCTTGCCGCTGCCAATGCGGTCGTCGGCGCCGTGGTCGCAGAGGTCTCGATCGGTATGCGCGGCGGCCTTGGCCGCATGCTCATTCAGTTCGCCGGCCAAGCCTCGAGCGATCCCGCGATTCCGTGGGCACCCATTTTCGGCGCCGTCCTTCTCGGACTCATCGCCGCCGGCTCCGTCGCCCTGCTCGGCGCGAGCCTGACGCCATACCGCAGAGGAGAAGCCACCACATGACCTCCCCCATCGCTACCGCACCAGCCGTTCACGTCGCGGGCGTCACACGTGAGTTCGCCACCAAGACCGCCACTGTCCACGCTCTCGCCGGGGTCGACCTCGATGTGGCAGCGGGTGAGTTCATCTCGCTGATTGGCCCGTCTGGATGCGGCAAGTCGACGCTGATGCGTCTGATCGCCGACCTCGACCAGCCGACCGCGGGCACCATCGAAGTGTTCGGAAAGCCAGCCGCCCGCGCCCGGCTCGATCAGGACTACGGCATCGCGTTTCAGCAGGCGGGTCTGCTGCCCTGGCGCACAGTGGAAGCGAACATGGCGCTGCCCCTCGAATTGCATGGAATCGCTCCGGCAAAGCGCAAGGCGCGCGTGGCGGAGCTTGCCGCAATGGTCGGACTCTCGGACTTCACCGAGCACTACCCCGACCAGCTCTCTGGCGGAATGCAGCAGCGCGTTGCGATTGCGCGTGCGCTCGCTGAAGACGCGAAGTTGCTGCTGATGGACGAGCCCTTTGGCGCACTCGACGAGATGACGCGCGAGCGCATGCAGACGGAGCTTGCCCGAATTGCCGCCGACACCGGCGCCGCCGTCGTCTTCGTCACGCACTCCATTCCCGAGGCGGTGTTCCTGTCTGAGCGTGTCGTCGTCATGTCGGCGCGACCCGGTCGCATCGCCGAGATCGTCGACGTGCCTCTCGGTGCTTCGCGCACCGAGTCGCTGCGCGAAGCACCCGAATTCTTCGAACGAGTCACCGCGGTGCGCGAAGCGCTGCACGGCGCACCCACTGAACGGGCGAACGAACGGTGAGCATGCAGCAAGCGCCGATGCGCACGCGAGATCAGGTGCTGCGCATCGCAGCACCCATCACCTTCGGCGTGCTGGTGCTCATCCTCTGGCAGCTGCTGGTCGAAGTCGCTCAGGTCACGCCACGCATGCTCCCGAGTCCGACGGCGATCGTCGACGCGCTGATCACGCACTGGGGCATCATCTTGGAGGACGCGATCATCACCGGCGGCAACGCCCTCGTCGGTCTGGTGTGCGGCAGCATCCTGGCCATCATCGCGGCGGGCATTGCCGCATGGGCGCGGCCGATCGATGCGATGGCGGTCCCTGTAGTCGCGGCGATCGCGGTGGTGCCCATTGTTGCCCTCACTCCCCTGTTCAACACGATGTTCGGAGCGTCCAGCCAGTTCGGCCGCCAGGCCATCGCCGGAATCGCAGCCTTTGTGCCGGTCTACCTGAACATGCTGCGAGGCCTCAGGCAGGCCCGCCCCGTGCAGCGCGACCTGTTTCGCGCCTATGCGGCGAGCGGGTCGCAGTCGTTTCGCAAGCTCACCCTGCCGACGTCGCTGCCGTATCTGACCATCGGTATTCGCATCGCGAGCTCGCTCGCCGTCATCTCGGCGCTGGTCGCCGAGTACTTCGGCGGCCCCGCTGACGGTATCGGCACCGCGATCGCCACCATGGCCAAAAGCGGCAATGCCGCACTCGCGTGGGCCTACGTGTTTGCCGGCATTGTGATCGGCCTCATCTTCTTCCTCGCCACGGTGCTGCTCGAGCGCCTGACGGCTAGGCGGATCCCGGGGTAACCCGGAAACAGCGGTACACCCTGCACCACCCACCATCACGAAGGGAAACACCATGCGACACAGCAAACGGCGCGGGCTCCTGCTCGCTTCAGCAGCAACAGCAACCGTTCTCGCGCTATCGGCGTGCAGTGCATCAACCTCCGAGTCGACCGACTCCGCCGATTCGGGTGACTTCGAGCCGATCACCGACCTCTCGCTGCAGCTGCAGTGGTTGCCGCAGGCACAGTTCGCCGGTTATTACGCGGCCCAAGAGCTCGGCTACTTCGAAGAAGAGGGTTTCGACTCGGTCGAGATCATCCCCTCGGGTGGTGACATCGTGCCGCAGGATGCTCTCATCGCGGGTGACGTCGACTTCGCCGTCGCGTGGGTGCCGAAGGTTCTCGGAACCATCGAAGCCACCGGTGTCGAGCTGACCAACATCGCGCAGATCTTCCAGCGTTCGGGCACGCTCCAGGTGTCGTGGGCAGACGACGACATCACCTCGGTCGCTGACTTCGAGGGCAAGCGCATCGGCTCGTGGGGCTTCGGCAACGAGTGGGAGATCTTCGCGGCGATGGCCGACGAAGGACTCGATTCGCAGAGCGTGTCGATCACGACGCAGGACTTCTCGATGAACGCTCTTCTTGACGGAGATGTGGATGCTGCGCAGGCGATGACCTACAACGAGCTCGCTCAGGTGCTCGAGACGGTCGACCCCGATACCGGCGAGCTCTACACGATGGACGACCTATCGATCGTGTCGTATGAAGACACCGCGGGCGCCATGCTGCAGGACGCCATCTGGGCTGACACCGAGCGTCTCGAAAGCGACCCGGCATACGCCGACGCTGCCGAGCGCTTCTTGAAGGCTGTCGTCAAGGGATGGGTCTACGCCCGCGACAACACCGAAGACGCGGCATCCCTCGTCTGGGACGTCGCCTCGAACGCAGAAGCCGCCTTCCCGGTCGGCCCGACGCACCAGCTGTGGCAGACCAACGAGACCAACAAGCTGATCTGGCCCGCTGCCGCCGGCATCGGCGTCATCGACTCGGCCGCGTGGGACCAGACGGTTGACGGCGCACTTGCCGCCACCAACCAGGACGGTCTCAACCTGATCACCGCTGAGCCCCCGGCATCGGCATACGACAACACCTACATCGAAGCGGCGCTCGAGGCGCTTGCCGCTGACGGTGTGGACGTCGAGGGTGCCGACTTCACCCCGATCGAGGTCACCCTCACCGAGGGCGGCCAGTAGCACCATCCCTTCGGCGGGCCGGGCACCTTCGGGTCGCCCGGCCCGCTGTTTGCGTGGGCGGAGGGTTGCGTTCGCGCGCGCCTGCCCGGTGCGGGGCTGCGCGTCGCGCCTGCGGCTGCCGCTGCACCCGCCCCCCTCGCCCGCGTCCCGCTCGCCCTTGCTTCCGCGCCGCCGCGCGTCCCGCTCGCCCTTGCTTCCGCGCCGCCGCACCCTTGCTCCGCTCGCCCCAAACAAGACTTCGTGCGCGAAACAGGGCGCACCCCACCATGTCTCGCGCACACAGCCATGTCTCGCCCGCGCGCACACCGCTTGCTCGCCCGCGCCGCCCACGCACGCTGCCCCACGCCCCGCGTCCCGCTCACCCAAACAAGACTTCGTGCCCGAAACAGGGCACACCGCACCATGTCTCGCGCACCCGCCATGTCTCGCGCACACAGCCATGCCTCGCGCACGCGCGCGGCGCGGCCCGCTATTCCGCCAGGATGGGGCGGTTCTCGTAGAAGGTCTGCAGCACCACGGTGGTGCGGGTGTTCACCGACGCGGCGACGCGGATGTCGCGAATCAGCACCTCGAGGTCGCGGGGTGTCGGCACCCGCACGAACAGCATGTAGCTCGCGTCACCCGCCGTCGAGTGGCACGCCTCGATGGCCGACAGGTGCTCAAGCAGCTCGGGCGCGTTGTCGGGCTGTGCCGGATCAAGCGGCGTGATCTCAATGAATGCCGACAGCGGCCGCCCGACCGCCTCGGCGTCGACCGTCGCGCGATAGCCGGTGATCACTCCGCGGGATTCCAACCGCCGCAGCCGCGCCTGCACCGCCGACGTCGACAAACCGGTCGCCTCCGAAAGCTCCGCAAGCGTGGCACGGCCGTTACTCGACACCTCTCGCACAATGCGCAGGTCGGTCTGATCTTCGAGACGGGATGCGCCCGGGCGTTCGATCGACGTCATGAGTCGAGAGTACCAGGCATGGCCGGATACTTTCCTGCCAGAAGGTGTTGCGGCGAGATAACTTCCCGTAGACTTCCCCCAACTCAGACGAACGGAGGTTCAGCATGCCCAGCATCACCGCGCTCACCACGCAAGAAATCGTCGGCGAACCCGAGGTCGTCGAAGACGCCATCGAAAGCAGCACCGCGTGGCAGAGCCTCAAGCAAGCTGCCACCGCGCTGCAGTCGCTGCAAATCCAAGACGGTTCGATTCCGGATGCTGCGCACCACCCCGCCGCACACGAGCACGTCAGCGCCATCACTTCGGCTATTGCCACACTGGCACCGTCGTTCGAGCACGATGCCGCGTACCTGGCAGCATCCATCGTCGACTTCGACCGCTGGGCGCGAGAAGGCTTCGGCGTACCCGACTTTCTCGACTCGCTCAACGCGTTTCAACCACAGCAGCATCGCATCGACGGCCTGCAACACCTGGTCGTCTTTCCGATGTACACCCAGAACGGCTCGCGCAACCGCTTCGTCGAGGCGCTGCTGGTTGAGGTCATCTGGCCCGAGTTCATCGCGCAGCTCGAAACCGAATACACCAACCGTCTGTTCGTCTCACTGCGGCTGATCGACTTCACCCCCGGCTATGACACCAACTCGGCGGTGCTGTTTCCTGAAACCGTCGCGATGCGCGAGATTCCCACGTTCACGTGGGGAGCGATCTTCCAAGACCGCGAGGCCGCGCGCTACCGCCGCGTAGTGCGCGCTGCCGCTGAGATCACGAAGCTCGACTTGCCCGCCGACGCCGCCCGCATGCTCGACGATCAGCAGCTGACCGAACGCACTTTCGTGATGTGGGACATCATCCACGACCGCACCCACATGCGCGGCGACCTGCCGTTCGATCCGTTCATGATCAAACAGCGCATGCCGTACTTTCTGTACTCGCTCGAAGAGTTGCGCTGCGACCTGACGGCATTCCGCGAGTGCGTCGCAATCACCCAGCGATTGCGGGCACGGGTTGAGGCTGGCGAAGAGCTGGATGCTGCCGAAGCCGAGACGCTTGAGCAGGCGGTGCTCGTGCAGTACGCCGTCATCTTCGACCGCATCTTCCGCTTCGCGATCACCGGCACTCGCGTGCGCAACTACGACGCTGTCGGCGGTCAGCTGCTCTTCGCCTGGCTTCATCAGCGCGACGTGCTGCACTGGACCGACACCGCGCTGACCTTCGATTGGGCAGAGATCCCCGCCGCGGTGGTCGCGCTCGGCGACGCGATCGACGAGCTGTACTGGAAGTCGATCGACCGCCCGAAGGTGGCCCATTGGCTCGCCGCGTACGAGCTGGTCAGCACCACGCTCACACCACACCCTGCGTCTGCGTGGGCTCGAGGACTGCCCATCGACGTGCTCGCGGGCGCGCCCAAGGGTTACACCGATCAGGTGCTTGACGATGAGTTTCCGCTGTCGATGTTCTTCGAAGCTCTTGAGAAGAAGATGCGACCGGTGATCGAGTCCACCGAGGGCATCAGAGCGTCGGATGCCTGAATCCGCGGTGGCCGGTCGCACGGTCGTCATCGCTGGCGGCACGAGCGAAGCAGGGCGTGCGGTGTCGCGCGCCCTGCTTCGCGGCGGTGCTCTTGTGATCGTTGTCGGGCGTGATCAGGCTCGGCTCGATCAGATGGCCACCGATATTCCGGGGGTCTCGACCGAGGCGTGCGATCTCACCGACGAAGCAGCCGTGATGGCTATGGCTGCGCGCGTGGGCCCGATCGACGGCGTGGTCAATCTCGTCGGCGGCTGGCGCGGCGGCGGCGGCCTCGAGGGGCAGCACGACGCAGACTATCGATTCCTCGAGGCTGGCCTCACCGCACTTCGCCATGTGAGCCGGGCATTCGACAACAGCCTTCGCACGTCGTCGGCCGGTCGCCTTGCGATCGTGTCGTCAACTGCCACGGCACGACCACTCGCGGGCGGAGCAAACTACGCCGCCGTCAAAGCCGCGAGCGAGGCATGGGCGCGCGCCGTTGCACAGGGGTTCGCCAAGACGGCACGAGATGCGCAGGTGCCACTGAGCGCAGCATCCGTGATCTTCAGGGTCAAATCACTCGCCGGCCTCGAAGAAAGCCTCGCCGATGCCGTTGTCGCGCTGTTCGACTCACCCGCTGCCGACATCAACGACACCGTCATCACCCTTCCGCGCACCTGACTCGATCTGCGCGCAAGGCCAGCCGAGGCGCAGCTCCAAGGGCGCGCGAGTTCGCGCGGCGGCACTCGTACGCCCAGACTGAGTTGGGCATCATCAGCACTAGATTGGACCTTTGTGAGCACGCTCCACGACACCAACATCCGCGGATTCGCTTCCGACAACTACTCCGGCATCCACCCTGAGGTGCTTGCCGCTATCACCGCGGCGAACCAGGGGCATCAGGTCGCCTACGGCGAAGACGTCTACACCGCAAGACTGCAAGACGTCTTCACGCAGCACTTCGGCAAGGGCGTCGAGGCGTTCCCGGTGTTCAACGGCACCGGCGCGAACGTCATCGGACTGCAGTCGATGCTCCCCCGCTGGGGCGCGGTCATTGCCGCATCCACCGCTCACATCAACGTCGACGAGGGCGGCGCCCCCGAGCGTGTCGCCGGTATCAAACTGCTGACCGTGCCGACCGACGACGGCAAGCTCACCACCGATCTCATCGACCGTGAGGCTTGGGGTTGGGGCGACGAGCACCGTGCGCAACCACTCGTTGTATCGATTACCCAGTCGAGCGAGCTGGGCACCCTGTACACGCCCGACGAAGTGCGCACCATCGCCGATCACGCCCACACCCGCGGAATGCGTCTGCACATGGACGGTGCTCGCATCGCAAACGCGGCAGCCGCGCTCGGGGTCGGGGTGCGTGAGTTCACCCGCGATGCCGGTGTCGACGTGCTGAGCTTCGGCGGCACCAAGAACGGCGCCATGCTCGGTGAGGCAGTTGTCGTGCTTGACCCGGCAGCCTCAGAGGGCCTGCTGTTTCTGCGCAAGCTCAACATGCAACTCTCCAGCAAAATGCGATTCGTGTCGGCACAGCTGATTGCGTTGCTCGAGGGCGACCTGTGGCTTCGCAACGCCGCACACTCGAACGCCATGGCACAGCGGCTGCGCTCTGGAGTCGAAGCGGGACTCGCCGACGGCACGATCCGCGGGGTCGCTTTCACCCAGCAGACACAGGCCAACGGCGTGTTCGCGACGCTTCCCGAGGGAGTGGCCGACCGCCTGCGTGAGTCGTTCCGTTTCTATGACTGGGATGCTGCGCGCAACGAAGTGCGCTGGATGTGCTCGTTCGACACCACCGAAGACGACATCGACGCGTTCATCGCCGCGATCGCCCGCGAAACGACTAGCTAGCCGGCCGCCCCTCTTCGTCGTCGCCGTCGTCGCTGGCTTCGTCGTCTTCGCCGTGCACTTCGGTGGCTTCCACCTCGGTGTGCTCTTCGTGCTCGACGACCTCGGGCTGCGCGTCTTCGCCGTCGCTCTCGGCCTGGTCGGCGCCGGTGCTCTCGGCGTCGGCCGACTCGTCAGTCACGGGCCCTGAGTCGCCGGCGCCACCGAAGGCTCCCTCGGGGCGAATCAGCTCTTTCACCTCTGACATGAAGCTCGTCAGCTGGTGCTGCTGCCAGCGCAGCTGGCGCGTGCGATCTTCTGCGTCGCGAAGCACCGACTGCGAGTGCTCCGTCACGGTGTCGATGATGCTCTGAGCCTTCGTGTGCGCTCGCTCAAGCGTCGCGCGGGCACGCACTTGCGCATCAGCTTCGATCTGCTGAGCCTGCGCACGCATCAGTCGTTCAAAATCGTCAGCCTTCAAGGCGACGCGCTGAGAGTGCTCCAGCGATGCGGCGACCTGTTCATTGGCGTCTTGGGTGATGCGATCAGCGTGGGCCACCGCTTGATTGTGCAACAGCAGAAACTCCTGCTGCGCGTCGTCTTGGCGGCGGGTCAATGACTCTTCGAATTCAAGGGCACGCACCCGCAACTCACGCACCGCGTCTTCGGCTTCCGCTCGAGCCTCGGCGGTCTCTCGAGCCACCATCGAGCGCAACGCAGCCGCACCCTTTTCTGCCTCGGTGCGAATCACGGCCGCCTCTTGCTCGGCCTGCGATACCTGTTCGGCCGCACGAGCGGCTTCTCGCTCTATGCGCGTCTGGTGTGCGGTGAACTCGGTGTCGATGCGCAACCGCACCTGCTGAGCGTCGTGGTGCGCGTGCGAGAGGAGCGCCTCGGCCTCAGCTTTGGTCTCTTTCTGGCGGTTTTCAATCTCTTCGCGGGCGGCGGCGATCAGACGCTCGCCCTGCACGGTCGCATTGCGCAGCAGCACGCTGGCCTGGTCTTCGGCCACACGCAGAACTTCTTCGAACTGGTGCCGATTCGAGGTGTCTTCGGGCGCAGACACGAGTTCATCGCTCAGCGCTTGGATGCGGTTCTCAGAATCTGTGACCTGGGCTCGGGCGGCGGCCAGCTCGGCTTCAAGCTGCTCTACGCGGTCGCGAATCTCAGCGGCGGCGTCGTCGGCCTCTTGCTTGGTGCGCTCTGCAACCGTGCGGTTGTCTTCGTTCGCCGCATCCAATTCTGTTTGCAGGCGTTCAATCTCAGATTCGCTCTGCGCGTTCATCGCCCCGGCACGGCGCTGGCGCTCTTTGAGCACCTCAACCTGCTCAGCCTGCACGCGCAGGCGCTCGTTGAGTTCGGCAACATTGGTGTCGACTTCGTCTTTGTCATAGCCGCGGAACGCGGTCGTGAACGTCGGCGCGTTCGCCGTGCGCATCGGCGCGACGATCAGTTCGTCGAACGTCTTCGCGTTCTCATCGACGTTCGAGCTGTCAGAATCGGCACGATCAGCCATGGCGCCTCTTTCACGGAGGTAGGCGCAGCGGAAGAACTGCGCGTCGGTACCCCGACACTACCCGGGCTCACTATGTGAATGAGCACGGATTCAACTGATATTCACAGCGGCGAAACACCGCTCTTGCGCAAGGATGCGCACGCTGTTTCAGCGAAGTGCACCGACGCTCGCGAGGGCTAGCCGAATGAGTGTTCCGCGGCCGCCTTCCATCTCGTCGGCGAGCGCGTCGGTCGCTGCTTCCTCGGGCGTCATCCACGTCACTTCGAGCGCATCCTGCCGAGGCTCGCACGTGCCAGAGACCGGCACGACGAAGGCAAGCGACACCGCGTGCTGGCGGTCGTCGTGAAACGCGCTGACGCCGGGGATGGGAAAGTACTCGGCGACAGTGAACGGGCTCGGCTGCGGGGGCAACAGCGGAAAGGCCATGGGCCCGAGGTCGTTCTCGAGGTGGCGAAACAGCGCGTCGCGCACAGTTTCGCCGTAGCGAACTCGACCCGACACGATCGTGCGGGTCATCTCCCCCATTGGAGTAGCTCGCAGCAGAATCCCGATCTCGGTGACCTGGCCCATGCCATCAACTCGCACCGGCACGCCTTCGACGTACAGCATGGGCATGCGGCGCCGGGCTTCGGCTAATTCGACTTCGCTCAGCCAGCCCGGGTTGGAGCTTCCCGCGCTCTGGCCGAATGGCTCGTCTCCGGTGGGCTCTGGGTCTGGAGTGCGAACGGACATGCTTCCTGTATACCCTCTCGGGCGCGTCGATGCCCGACTGGCCGACGGGATGCGCAGAAGTAAGTATTCTCATCTCAGCGCAGAAAGGCCTCGCCATGACCGAAACCGACCAGCACCAGAGCCGCATCAGCATTATTCAAGATGTCGTTGCCGTCTTCGTGCTCTCCATAACAGCTGTTCTCACCGCGTGGTGTGGTTTCGAATCTTCGAAGTGGGGCGGCGAGATGTCCATCGCATTCAGCGAGGCATCTTCTGCGCGAATCCAGTCGGTGGCTGCTGAGGGCGAAGCGCGTGACCAGCGCCAGTTCGACCTCACCATCTACAGCCAGTGGGTCGTTGCGGTCGCTGACGGCAACGATCAGCTGGCCGACTACATCGAAGAGCGGTTCGCGCCTGAGTTCGCGATCGCCTTCGATGCCTGGCAAGCCGACGGCATGGCAGAGAACGGGCCATTCGCCACCGACGCGTATGTGTTGCCAGCCGCACTCGAAGCAGCGGATCTCTCAGCCAGAGCAGACCAGAAGTTCACCGAGGCGCTAGAGAACAATCAGCGCGGCGACAATTATTCACTGCTTACCGTGCTGTTCGCCCTCGTGCTGTTCCTCACCGCGATGTCGCAACGCGATGTGAAGACCTGGATCGGTCGAGCCTTCCTGGGCATGGCGATCGTCGTAGCCATCGTCGGCATCGGCATTCTGATGACCCTGCCGGTTCGCATCTGACCGCATCGGGCTGGGCGGTGCACGATGGCAAGATAAGAAGATGCCTGAGTCACTGATTCTTGATGCCGAGGCCGTGCTTTGGTCTGCCGAGCGCAACGACCTGAAGGGCCATGATCTTCTTGTGGTGCTGCACGGGTACGGTTCCGATGAGCATGACCTGTTCGCGCTGCGCACGTACTTTCCGCAAGATCTTGTCGTCGCGGCACTCGCTGCACCACTGACACCGCCGTGGCCAGCTCCCGGGCGTTCGTGGTACCCGATTGAAGGACTCGATACTCGGGATGCTGCCGGCATCACCGCCGCAGCCGAAGCCGTGCTGGCGTGGCTCGATGAGCACGCGCAAGGCGCAGCATCCATTGGACTGCTGGGCTTTTCGCAGGGCGCCGCGGTGTCGCTGCAATCGCTGCGACTCGCTCCCCAACGCATCGACTATGTCGTCAATCTCAGTGGCTATGTGACGCCCGGTGCGCTCCCCAACGACGAAGAGCTCGCAGAGCTCAAGCCGCCGGTGTTCTGGGGACGCGGCTCTCATGACGAGGTGATTCCTGCTGCACTCGTCTTGCACACGACCCAGTGGCTGCCCGAGCGAGTCGAGCTGAGTGGCCGCGTTTATCAAGACATGGCACACAGCGTGTCGGAGGCAGAACTGGCCGATCTGCGCGTCTTCATCGACAAGCAGCGCGAGCGTCTCGCAGAGCGCAACAGCTAGCCCGCTTCTGGATCACTAGGCGTACCGGAAGGTCCGCGCCTAGAGTCAGGTTCTTCATCGTCAGGGCTCTGGGGACTTTCCGGGGAGTCACGTGGCTCTTTGGACTTCAGATCTTTTGCGGCGGCGCCGAACGCGAGGGCGAACGCGACTCCGATGCTGACACCGATCGCGATGCCCACACCGATGTTGCCCAACGCGACGCCAAGGGCGATGCCCACGCCGATTCCGATCGCGAGTCCGGCGCCCCATTGCGCGTTGGCGAACGCGGGCTGCTGCCCCTCAGGCTCCTTCTTCATGTCGTCCATGCCTGCGACGATACGTGCGCGAGCGCGACTGCGCATCCATCGCGAGAAGGATCTTCGCGCGTTCCGATACCGCATGCTCGCGCCGTGTCAATAGCCGACCACTGAAAGCGCCAGTGTCGCCGGTACGCACCAAGATGGAGTGGTGGCCGATGTGCTTGAGCGATTCGGTCCTGCCACGCAGGACTGGTTTCGTGGCGCCTTCGAGGGTGCCACGAACGCGCAGCTGGGCGCGTGGGACGCGATCTCAGCAGGAAAACACGCGCTTGTCGTAGCCCCGACTGGGTCGGGAAAAACGCTCTCGGCCTTTCTCTGGGCGATCGACCGGGTGTTCCGAGAGAAGAAGCTGCCTGAACCCGCGGCCGTGGCTGCGTCGAAGCGCAAGCGTGGCACCCCGGCCTCGACCACGCGCATCCTCTACATTTCGCCGCTGAAAGCCCTGGGCGTCGATGTCGAACGCAACCTGCGCTCTCCGCTGATCGGCATCGCGCAGTCTGCACGCAGACTCGGAGTCGCCCTGCCCGAGGTGACCGTGGGCGTGCGGTCGGGAGACACCACCTCGAGCGACCGCCGCAAACTCGTGTCGGCGCCGCCCGACATTCTCATCACCACCCCCGAGTCGTTGTACCTCATGCTCACCAGCCAGGCTGGTGAAACACTTCGCGACGTTCACACGGTGATCATCGATGAGGTGCATGCCGTTGCCGCCACCAAGCGCGGCGCGCACCTCGCGGTGAGCCTCGAACGGCTCGATGAGCTGCGCGCCACGCTCGAGCCCACCTCGAAGCCCGCACAGCGAATCGGTCTGTCGGCCACGGTGCGGCCGATCGACGAGGTTGCCCGGTTCTTGGGTGGCGCACTCCCCGTCGAGATCGTCGCGCCGCGCGCGACGAAAGCGTTCGATATGCACGTGGTCGTGCCGATCGACGACATGATGAACCCGCCCGCAGCACCGAGCGCCTATGCGAGCGCGCCAACAGCGACGCCTCCAACGCCAGCAACGCCTGACGAAGAACCTGCGATCGATGAAGACTGGTTCGCCGACGGTTCTCGCGGACCCCACAGCGACAGCTCGACCGAGATCACCGGCTCGGTGTGGCCCCACGTCGAAGAGGCGATCGTCGATCGCATCGTGCAGCACCGATCGACCATCGTCTTCTGCAACTCCCGACGGTTGGCAGAGCGACTCACCGGACGACTCAACGAGATCTACTCCGAGCGGCTCGGTGCTGAACCTGCGCAGCTGAAAGCGCCACCCGCGGCGATGATGGCGCAGGCAGGAGCCACCAGCGGTGCCGATCCGGTGCTCGCAAAAGCCCACCATGGTTCGGTGTCGAAGGAGCAGCGCGCGCAGGTTGAAGACGAACTGAAATCAGGCACGCTGCGTTGTGTGGTTGCCACCAGCAGCCTCGAGCTCGGAATCGATATGGGCGCCGTCGACCTTGTGATTCAGGTCGAGGCACCGCCAAGCGCCGCATCAGGGCTGCAGCGCATCGGTCGCGCCGGCCACCAAGTGGGTGAAGTGAGCCGCGCCGCACTGTTTCCCAAGCATCGCGGCGATGTTCTTCACACCGCGATCGTCACCGAGCGCATGTTGGCTGGCCAGATCGAGGCGATCAAGGTGCCACAGAACCCGCTCGATATTCTCGCTCAGCAGACCGTTGCTGCCTCAGCGCTCGGTGCAATCGACGTCGAGCGTTGGTTTGAAACGCTCAAGCGCAGCGCACCGTTTCGCTCGCTGCCTCGATCAGCATATGAAGCGACCCTCGATTTGCTCGCGGGCCGCTTTCCCTCCGATGAGTTCGCAGAGCTTCGCCCCCGTCTCATCTGGGATCGCGACGCGGGCACTCTGACCGGTCGGCCGGGCTCGCAGCGAATCGCCGTCACCAGCGGCGGCACGATCCCAGACCGCGGCTTGTTCGGCGTCTTCATCGCGGGCGAATCGCAGAACGCTCGGGTCGGAGAACTCGACGAAGAGATGGTCTACGAGTCGCGCGTCAATGACGTCTTCACCCTCGGAACCACAAGCTGGCGCATCGTCGAGATCACCCACGACCGGGTCAACGTCACACCGGCTTTCGGCCAGCCCGGCAAAGTGCCCTTCTGGCATGGTGATGGTCTCGGCCGACCCGCAGAACTGGGCGAAGCCCTCGGAAAGTTCTCGCGCGAACTGTCGGCGGCGCAGCCCGAGCAGGCAGAACAGCGACTGCGCGCTGCGGGTCTCGACGACTACGCCCGCGACAATCTGCTCGCGTATCTCACCGAGCAGCGCGAGGCTACCGGCACGCTGCCCACCGATCGCCAACTCACGGTCGAACGAGGCAGAGACGAGGTCGGCGACTGGCGTGTGATCCTGCATTCCCCTTACGGCATGAAGGTGCATGCGCCGTGGGCGCTGGCCGTGAATGCCCGCATTCGTGAGCGCCTTGGCGTCGAAGGCTCGGCGGTAGCCAGTGACGACGGCATCATTGCCAGAATTCCGGATGCTGCGGCCGAGCCGCCGGGCGCAGATCTCTTCATCTTCGGCGCGGATGAGCTCGACCAGATCGTCACCGAAGAGGTGGGCGGCTCAGCGCTGTTCGCCTCGCGCTTTCGTGAGTGCGCAGCACGCGCCCTGCTCATGCCCCGTTTGAACCCCGGCAAGCGCAGCCCGCTGTGGCAGCAGCGCCAGCGATCGGCGCAATTGCTCGAAGTCGCCCGCCGTCACCCGACCTTCCCGATCATCCTCGAGACGCTGCGCGAGGTGCTGCAAGACGTATACGACGTGCCCGCTCTGCTGCGGGTCTCCCGCTCGATCGCCGATCGCCGCATCCGCCTGGTCGAGACGGCTCCCGCGCAACCGTCGCCG
Organism: Microbacterium marmarense; assembly: GCF_037204165.1. NCBI lineage: Bacteria > Bacillati > Actinomycetota > Actinomycetes > Micrococcales > Microbacteriaceae > Microbacterium > Microbacterium marmarense. The sequence goes on along the minus strand of NZ_JBBDGL010000005.1, from coordinate 40,646 downwards.
TTCGCGCGCGATCTGCTGTTCGGCTACGTCGGCGCATTCATGTACGAGGGCGACTCGCCTCTCGCCGAGCGCCGGGCAGCAGCACTGGCCGTCGATCCCGCGTTGCTCAGCGAACTTCTCGGCAAGATCGAGATGCGCGAGCTGCTTGATCCTGAGGTCATCGCACAGTTCGAGCGCGAAGCGCAGCGGCTCGACGCCGACCGCCGCGCTAAGGGGGTGGAGGGGGTTGCCGATCTGTTGCGCGTGCTCGGCCCGCTCGACGCTGCCGAGGTCGCGGCACGACTGCAAGCCGCCGATGACCCGACGATCGCCGCAGACGCTCCTACGGCCACGTCGCATCTAGCCGCGCTCGTAGAGGCTCGCCGCGCTATCGAAGTGACGATCGCGGGGGTGCGCCGGGTAGCTGCAATCGAAGACGCCGGCCGGCTGCGTGATGCGGTGGGAGTCGCCCTGCCGGTCGGCATCCCGAACGCCTTCCTTGAGCCCCTCGCCGACCCATTGGGCGACCTCGTTGCGCGCTTTTCTCGCACTCACGCCCCTTTCACCTCGGATGCCGTCGCACAGCGCTTCGGCATCGGCATCGCCGTTGCGCGGCTGACGCTGCAACGACTCGATTCGCAAGGCCGGGTCACCAGCGGCTACTTCTTGCCGGAAGGCACCGGCGCCCGCGGTGAAGACCTGGAGTGGTGCGATACCGAAGTGTTGCGCCGGCTGCGCATGCGCTCTCTCGCGGCGATTCGCGGCAGCGTCGAACCGGTGCCCCAAGACGCGTTCGCGCGCTTTCTGCCGGTGTGGCAACACGTTGCTCGCCCGCTCGAGGGCATCGACGGCGTCGCGACCGTCATCGATCAGCTTGCAGGTGTGCCCATCCCGGCGAGCGCGTGGGAGTCGCTGATCCTGCCCGCACGCGTGTCTGATTACAGTCCGAGCATGCTCGACGAACTCAGCTCAACCGGCGAGATCGTCTGGTCGGGACACGGCAGCCTCGCCGGGCGTGACGGATGGATCGCGTTGCACCCGGCAGACACCGTCAGCCTGTCATTGCCGATCGCCGAAGACGAGGTAGCGCCGGGAAGCCTCGACGCCCAGCTGCTCGCAACGCTCGACGGTGGCGGGGCCTACTTCGCCGCGCAGCTTCGCGCGCTCACCGGCGCCGAGAACGAACAATCCCTCGTTGAGGCCCTTTGGCGTCTCACCTGGTCAGGCCGAGTCACCAACGACACCTTTGCGCCCGTGCGCACGCTCGTCAGCGGCGGCTCGCAGGCGCACCGCGTGGCGCGCAAGGCTCCGCGAGCTCGCATGTATCGAGGGGCCGCAGCACGCACCGTTGCCTCGTCAGTTCCCGCGCGTTCGCCCTCGGTGGGCGGTCGTTGGTCGCTGCTGCCGCCTGCCGAAACCGATCCCACTCTTCGCGCTACGGCTGCCGCGAGCCTGTTGCTCGACCGCTACGGAGTCGTGACCCGCGGCTCGGTGCAGGCCGAGGGCGTTCCCGGCGGGTTCGCGCAGACCTATCGCGTGCTCGCAGGGTTCGAAGATGCCGGCCATTGCCGCCGTGGCTACGTGGTGGAGAAGCTCGGCGCCGCGCAGTTCGCTGCGTCCGCCACGGTCGACCGACTCCGCGAGTTCGCCTCGGTGCCCGATACCCCGCCCCTGCGGGCGGTGACGCTCGCGGCAACCGACCCTGCCAACCCCTACGGCGCGGCCCTGGGGTGGCCCGCGCTCGAAGGCGTCGCACACCGTCCCGGTCGCAAAGCGGGGGCACTGGTCGTGCTCGTCGATGGCGAACTGACGCTCTATCTCGAACGCGGCGGCAAGTCAGCGCTGGCATTCGTCGATGACGACGCGAGGCTGGCCGCGGCCGCCTCCGGCCTTGCCGAAACCAGCAAGCGGCACCGGCTCGACACCCTCACCATCGAGCAGGTAAACGGCGTCTTCGTCTACACGACGCCGGTCGGGCGCGCGCTGCGGGCGGCCGGATTCGTCGAATCTCCCAAGGGGCTGACGCTGCGAAAGGCGAGCGCTCGTGCCTGAGGGCGATACCGTCTTTCGAACCGCGCGGCGCCTCAACGACGCGCTCGCCGGCGGCACGGTAACCCGCTTCGAGCTTCGCGTGCCGCAAGCCGCGACCGCCGATCTGCGCGGTGAGGTTGTGCACGGGGTTGCCGCCCGTGGCAAACACATCCTGCATCGCATCGGCGACTTCACCTTGCATTCGCATCTGAAGATGGAGGGCCAGTGGCACGTCTATGGGCGCGGTGATCGCTGGCGAAAGCCTGGCTACACCGCTCGCGCGGTGATCGGAGTCACCGCAAGCGATGCGACCAGGTGGGAGAGTGTCGGCTTCGACCTCGCCGATATCTCTCTCGTTCCTGCACGCGACGAGCACACTCTCGTCGACTATCTCGGATCTGATCCGCTGAGCGCAGATTGGGACCCGACAGATGCGGCAACTCGGTTGCGGGCCGACACACGCAGCATCCACGTGGCGTTGCAAGATCAGCGAAACATCGCTGGCTTCGGAAACGAGTACGTGAACGAGATTCTCTTCGTGCGCGGTGTGCATCCTGAGACGCCAGCGCAGTTGACCGACGTCGCCGCGATCATAGATCTGGGCGCGCGCATGATCCGAGCGAACCGTGATCGTCGAGACCGCACCTTCACCGGAGACAACCGCCCCGGTCAGACCACGTGGGTCTACCGACGCGAAGGAAAGCCGTGCCGACGCTGCGGCCAGACCCTTCGGCGCGGCGCCTTGGGCGCTGCCGCGACGAGCGAACGCCTGGTGTTCTGGTGTCCACGCTGTCAGCCCGAGAGCGACAGCAGCGTGCGAGGGCACTGACCCAAATCGTTATCGATACGGACGTTCTGTAAGCACCGGCAGGCATTGCCGGCATGAGCGCCGACCGCTACCCTTACGAAACCCGCGTTTTTCTGCCTGTTACATAACTCCGGACATAGTGTTTGGCATCATCGCCTCTCGTCCCTAATCGTCCGGTTCGCGTCGCTGTGCGTTGCACGCCCGTGTTCGGCGATATGTAATTCTCAGAACATCACACCGGCTTCGCAGCGTTGCGCAGCCCTCGACCCGAAGGACTCCACCAGGTGACAACGGTGACCGATGCGGACTCGACCGCAACGACAAACTCTGGCGCGGCTGACAGCCGCGGCGGCGTCCGCCTTGAGGGCATCACGAAGCGGTACGGCGATCAGACCGCCGTCGACAACCTCTCGTTGACCATTGAGCCTGGCGAGTTCATCTCTTTCCTCGGCCCCTCGGGTTGCGGCAAGACGACCACCCTGCGCATGATCGCCGGCTTCGAAACGCCCAATGCCGGCGACATCCTCATCTCAGGAGCCTCGGTGCTCAACGCGCCGCCGTACCGCCGCGATGTCAACACGGTGTTTCAGGCCTACGCGCTGTTTCCGCATCTCTCGGTGGCCGAGAACGTCGCCTATGGGCTGCACCAGCGACGCACCTCCAAGTCCGATGTGCGCGAGCGCGTGACCGCGGCTCTCGACATGGTGCAGATGCGCACGTTCGGCGACCGCCGCCCCACTCAGCTCTCGGGTGGCCAGCAGCAGCGCATCGCGCTCGCTCGCGCGCTCGTGAACCGCCCCGCCGTGCTGCTGCTCGATGAGCCGCTCGGCGCACTCGACCGTCAGTTGCGTGAAGAGATGCAGATGGAGCTGAAGCTGCTCCAGGCGCGCCTCGGCATCACGTTTGTCTTCGTCACGCACGATCAGGGCGAAGCGCTGTCGATGAGTGACCGCATCGCGATCATGCGCGCGGGCCGCATCGAGCAGCTCGCAGACTCAGACACCGTGTATGCGCACCCCGCCTCCGCCTACGTCGCCGCCTTCGTTGGGCAGCAGAACTTCTTTCGAGGCAGCGTGACCGAATCTGGTGCTGCTGTGACCTCTGCTCACGCGCTGGTGCGCGGCGCGACAGCGTCGTTGGCAGATGCTTCGCAGGGCGAGGCCGCTGTGCGACCCGAGTTCATCAAGATCGAGAAGGACGGCATCGCTGGCAGCACCGACGATGCGAACACCGCGCGCGGCAAGCTTCTCGGCGTCTCGCACCTCGGTGACACGATGCAGTTCCTGGTGAGCCTCGGTGATGACCAGAGCCTGGTCGTGCGCCGTCCCACACCCGACGCTCCCTCTCTTCGCATCGGCGACTCGGTTCTTTGCACCTGGGAAGCCCGCCACGTTCTGCTCTTCCCCGCCGATGACTCCGCCGCCGAGGGCGGCTACGTCGCTCCACCTACAGCCTGATCCGTCGCCACACCAGCCACCGGCGCCAAACCCGAACCAGGAGTCTCTGATGACCGAATCCAGCAACCCGCTCCGCATTCTTGCCCCGCAAGAAGCCGTGCCCACGATCGCGCGCGAGATCTCGCGCCGACGCTTTCTCAGCGTTGCGGCGATCACCGGCGGCGCAGCAGTGCTCGCCGCCTGCTCCCCGAGCGGCGACAGCACCCCATCGACCCAGGCGACCGGCGGCGAACTCGAATCGAGCCTGTCGGTGTACACCTGGGGTGACTACGACTCTCCTGACGTGATCGCGTCGTTCACTGCCAACCTGGGCCCAACAGTCACGCTCGACTCATACTCGTCGAACGAAGAGCTCATCGCCAAGCTGATCGCCGCGAAGGGTACGTCTGGCTACGACATCGTCGTGCCCACGGGCGTATTCATTCCACAGATGATCGAGAACGGTCTGCTGACGAAGTTCAACAAAGACCTGCTGCCCAACATCTCCAACATGGACCCGGCCTACCTCGGCCGCGCGTGGGATCCGAACAACGACTACTCGATCTGCAAGGCCTGGGGAACCACGGGCTTCGTCTACGACAAGAACATCATCACGCGCGAGCTGACGACATGGGGTGACTTCTTCGACGCTGCGCAGAACGAGGCCAGCGGAAAGACAGCGATGTCTGATGACCCGGCAGGTGTCGTTGGCGCCTATTTCTGGGCGAATGACACTGACTGGAACACCGAAGATCCCGAACAGCTCGAAGCGTGCCGCGAGTACCTCGTGAACACCATCGCGCCCCACATCTCGGCGTTCGATTCGTACCCGGGCACCAACGCGATCCCGCAGGGCACTCAAGCGCTCATGCAGGCGTGGAACGGCGACGCTCGACTGGGCCTGATGGAATCAAGCGAACCCGACCGCTGGCAGTGGGTTCTTCCTGGCCCGATCACCGAGCTGTGGATGGACAATTGGGCGATCGCCGAAGGTGCGCCGAACCCCGAGGCTGCCCACGCGTTCATCAACGACTCGATGACCCCCGAGAACCTCTTCTTGAACCTTGACTACATCGGCTACAACGTCGGCGGAAAAGACATGGAACAAGAAGCGATCGACGGCGGCATCGAGCTGACCGACTTCATCTTCTTCAGCGACGAGCAGCTCGCCACCATGAAGGAACAGGTGCTCAACGACTCGCAGACGGTTCGTGTGGAGATCTGGAACGAAATGAAGGCCGCCGCTGGTGCGTAAAACCTCCGGTGCCGCGCTCGCGGTTCCTGCGTGGGCGTGGTTCCTCGTCTTCTTCGTGGCCCCCGTGGGGATGGTCATCTGGTTCAGTTTCGGCTACAAACCAGGCATCTTCGGCACCCACGCGAATGACATCCTGTCGTTCGATCGCTATGTCGAAGCGCTGACTCCGACGTTCTTGGCGACGTTCATCAACACCCTGTGGGTCGGCGTCATCGGAACAGTGCTGTGCTTTCTGATCGGTGCGCCGGTGGCGTACTGGATGGCGTTCAAAGTGAAGCCGTCACGGCGTGGATTGCTCATCGCCCTGGTACTGGTGCCGTTCTGGACGAACTTTCTCGTTCGCACGATCGGTTGGCAGATCATCCTGTCACCGGAAGGCTGGATGTCTTCGGGCCTCCAGGCGGCCGGGTTGCTCGACGGCCCGCTTGATCTGCTCTATACCCGAACGGCGGTGGTCATCGGTGTGGTCTACAACTACCTGCCATTGATGATTCTGCCGCTGTTCGTCGCTTTCGACCGCGTCGGACCGGCGCTGCGAGAGGCGTCGAAAGATCTCGGTGCGGGCAAGGTGAGCACGTTCGCGCGCGTCACACTTCCACTCGCCCAGCCCGGAATCATCGCGGGCGTGCTGCTGGTGTTCATCCCGCTGATGGGTGACTACATCACGGCGACAGTGCTGGGTGGGGCCAAGGGCAACATGATCGGACAACTGGTCGCGAGCCAGTTCCAAACCGCGCAGAACTGGGCGCTCGGCTCAGCCATGGCTGTGCTGTTGATGCTCGTCATCACACTGACGATCGCCGCGGGCGCCGCTCTCATCTGGCTGGTCACGCTGCCGTACCGCCACCGCACGCGGTTGGTGCTCGGACCGGTTGATGACGAGAAGACGGATGCTGCCCCTGCCGAGCGCACGGAGGTGCTGACGTGACCCAGACAGTTACTGAGACCATGCTGCGCGCGCAGCAGGCTCCCGGCGCCCCTCGTGAGCGCAAGTTGAAGAGAACCTGGTCAGACATCGCGTTCAACGTGTGGGGCGTGCTCGTGATGCTCTTCTTGTTCGCGCCGATCATTGTGATCGTCATCTACTCGTTCAACACCGGGCGCCTGCTCGTATCGTGGGACGGCTTCGGCTTCGACGCCTTCGCCACGATCCTGGTGAAGCCAGCGATTCAGAGTGCCGTCGTCGTCTCGTTGCAGACCGCACTGTTCGCCGCCGTGATCGCGACCGCGCTCGGCACGCTTGCCGGCATCGCGATGGCTCGCCACCCGGGCAAATGGACCTGGTGGTTCCTTGGCTTGCTGCTGATGGTCTCGGTCACCCCCGAAATCGTCGATGCCGTTGCCCTGCTGCCGTGGTTCGTCTGGCTTGGCCAAGACATGGGCATCGGAATGTTCAACAACGGCCTGGTGCGCCTGTCGGTCGGGTCTTCGCTGTTCGCGACGGCGGTGGTCTCGTATATCGTGCGCGCACGGTTGATCGGCCAAGACGCCAACCTCGAAGAAGCCTCGAGCGACTTGTACGCCAAGCCGTTCACGACCTTCCGCAAAGTCACCCTCGCGCTGGCGATGCCCGCGGTGCTCGCCGGCTTCCTGCTGGCGTTCACGCTGAGCCTCGACAACACCATCGTGGCGGCGTTCGTGCAGGTCTCAGGCTCAACGCCATGGCCGGTGTATGTACTGAGCGCGGTGAGATCGGGCCTTCGCCCCGAGATCGCTGCGGTATCGACGATCATGTTGCTGCTCACCCTCGTGGCACTCGCGCTCGTCGCGCTCGTGCTCAAGCGCGCAGGTGATTCGGCTACTGAGATCGCCCGCACCATGACCGGCGGCTGATTCTGGGAATGGATGCTTCGCCGTGGCGCAGCATCCACTCCAGCGTCTGTCCGCATTCGTTCCATCAGAAGGATCCCCATGCCCTCCGCAGAGCTTGTCTTCACCGGTGGTGCTGTGTTCACGGCTGACGCCGTTCGCTCACGCGCACACTCGGTTGCCGTTTCAGGAGGGCGGATCATCGCCGTCGGCGGCGACGAAGTGCGAGAACTGATCGGCACGAAGACCGAGGTAGTCGACCTCTCTGGGCGCATGCTGACACCGGGCTTTCAAGATGCGCACGTGCATCCGGTGTGGGGTGGCCTCGACATGCTGCGTTGCGATCTGGCCGGCTACAGCACTGCCCCCGATTACCTCGACGCGATCTCTCGCTTCGCGGCGGCGAACCCCGACGACGAGTGGGTTCTGGGCGGAGGGTGGCAGATGTCGGCCTTTGCGGGTGGCACGCCGACGGCCACCGCTCTCGACTCTGCAGTCGCCGATCGTCCCGCGTTTCTGCCGAACCGCGATGGTCACGGCGCCTGGGTGAACTCGGCAGCGCTGCGACTTGCAGGCATCGATCGCGATACGCCGGATCCTTCGGACGGGCGAATCGAGCGCGCCCCCGATGGCACCCCCACCGGCACACTCCACGAAGGCGCCATGGGTCTGGTGAATCGCCTGTTGCCCGAAGAGCCACTTGATCGCCTCACTGAAGCGCTTCTCGTCGGTCAGCGATATCTGCATTCGTACGGCATCACTGCGTGGCAAGATGCGATCGTGGGCAGCTATGGTGACGCCGGTGATCCAGCGCCAGCGTATATGAAAGCTGCCGCCGACGGCACTCTGACCGCCAGGGTGATCGGCGCGCTCTGGTGGGACCGAACCAAAGGCCTCGAGCAGATTCCGTCTCTCATCGAGCGACGCGAACGCTTTCGCGCCGGCCGCTTCGCGGCGACCAGCATCAAGGTGATGCAAGACGGGGTCGCCGAGAACTTCACCGCCGCCATGATCGAGCCTTACTGCGACGGCCACGGCCACTTCACCGACAACTCCGGGATTTCCTTTGTCGCGTCCGAGATCCTCAACGAAGCGGTGCCGTTGCTCGATGCCGCCGGCTTTCAAGTTCACTTTCACGCCATCGGAGACCGCGCCGTGCGCGAATGCTTGGATGCTGTCGAACACTCGATAAGCCGCAACGGCCGCGGCCACAACCGACACCACATCGCACACATACAGGTCGTGCATCCCGAAGACATCCCACGCTTTCGGCGCCTCGACGTGGCCGCCAACATGCAGTCGCTGTGGGCGACACTTGAACCGCAGATGGTGGATCTCACCCTGCCGTTCCTCGGCGCCACCCGCAGCGCCTGGCAGTATCCGTTCGGCGATCTGCTGCGCTCAGGCGCCGTGCTGGCAGCGGGCAGCGATTGGTCGGTTTCGTCGCCGGATCCCCTTGCCGCCATCCACACGGCCGTCAACCGCCTGGCTGGTCCCGGCTATGAAGAAGGCGACTACGAGCCGTTCCTTCCAGAACAAGCCATCGACTTGGCAACGTCGCTCACTGCGTACACCGCCGGATCGGCCTGGGTGAACCATCTCGATGCTGACACCGGAACCATCGAAGTCGGCAAGTACGCAGACCTCGCCGTGCTCGATCGCGATCCCTTCGATGCGCCCAGCGACGAGATCGGGCACACCAGAGTGCTGCAGACCTTTGTCGAAGGTGAGCGCGTGTACGCGGCCTCCGACGCTTAGCCACCTTCACCATGGCGACTGCTCGGACAACTCGTACGAGCGCGGCCAGACTCGCGACACCAGGATGTGGCGGGCACGCCGCCATGACACGAAGATTGAATGAACGAAACCCCTGAAAGGGTGATACCCGTGGGAACGACTGTCTTCGAACGACGTCGGCCACCGGCCGCGGCAATACAGCGTGGCCTTGCAGACACGCAGCACAGCGTGTTCTGGCTTGATGATCTGCCTGCTACCCGCACCCGCCCGTCACTATCGGGGGTCGTTCACGCCGACCTCGCGATCGTCGGCGCCGGCTACACCGGGTTGTGGACTGCGCTGCTGGCCAAGCGTCGCGACCCGTCACAGCGTGTGGTGGTCGTCGAAGCGCGCACTGCCGGCTGGGCAGCTTCTGGCCGCAACGGCGGTTTTTGCGAAGCTAGTCTCACGCACGGTCGCGAGAACGGAGTGACTCGTTGGCCTGACGAGATCGATCAGCTCGATGAAATGGGGCTTGCAAACCTGGACGGAATGGGCGATGACATTGCCTCGCACGGCATTGATGCCGATTGGGAACGTGTCGGTGCGCTGTCGGTGGCGACCGAGCCGCACCAGCTCGAGTGGCTCGACGAATGGGAACAAGACGCGCGCTCGCGCGGCGACGAATCTCTCGTGCGGCTCGACGAAACGCGAGTGCAGGCGTCTGTCTCATCACCGACGTATCTGGGCGCGGTGTGGGAGACCCGCACGACCGCGCTCGTGCACCCCGGCAAACTGGCCAGCGGACTGGCGCGCGCTGCAGAAGAAGCAGGCGTCGTCATCTACGAGTCGTCGCCCGTCAGGTCGCTCGACGACGCCGCGGACGCGATCGCCGTGGTGACCGCTGGCGGCCGCGTCGTGGCATCGCAGGTGGCGCTTGCCACCAACGTCTTTCCTGCACTGCTCAAGCGCGCTCGACTGATGACGGTGCCGGTGTACGACTACGTACTCATGACGGAACCTCTGTCGAGTGAGCAGCTGCAGGCGATCGGATGGAATGACCGCCAGGGAATCGGTGACCTTGCGAACCAGTTCCATTACTACCGCATGAGCAAAGACAATCGGATCTTGTTCGGCGGCTACGACGCGGTCTACCACTACGGCCGCAAGGTGCGCTCGCAGTATGAGAACCGACCCGAAACCTGGCAGTCGCTCGCTAGCCACTTCTACACGACCTTCCCCCAGCTCGAAGAGGTGAAGTTCACTCACAAGTGGGCGGGCGCGATCGATACGTCCACACAGTTCTGCGCCTTCTTCGGCACCGCTCGTCGCGGTCGTGTGGCGTACGCCGCCGGTTTCACCGGATTGGGAGTCACCGCAACGAGGTTCGCGGGCGATGTCATGCTCGATCTGCTCTCGGGCGAGAAGACTGAACGCACCGAGCTTGAAATGGTGCGCAAGCGCCCGTTGCCGTTCCCGCCAGAGCCTGCTGCCGCTATCGGCATCAACGCGACTCGCTGGTCACTCAACCGCGCCGACCACAACAACGGCAAGCGCAACCTGTTGCTGAAGACGCTTGACTCGCTGGGCCTGGGATTCGACTCATGAGCTCAGTGACCGCTGGCCTTTTGGCCGATGCCGCGACGTTGTTGCTCACCCACGAAGCAGTGCCGCTCGAGCAGGTCGTTGCCGGCATGCCCACGACCGGCTATGCCACGATCGACGAATCGGACGCGCTCGAGATCGGCGTGTGGGAGATGTCGATCGGCGCGATGAGCGACGTGGAAGTCGACGAAACCTTCGTGGTGATTGCCGGAGCAGCAACGCTAGAGGTTTTGGAACCCGAGCTGGCGGCGATCGAGCTGGCGCCGGGGTCGGTGGTCAGGCTGACAGCGGGGATGAAGACAGTGTGGACTGTTCGCGAACCCCTGCGCAAAATCTACTTCGCCAGCTAGACGCCGTCTCAGCGCCCAGCGCTTCGTCGAATCAGCAACGCCAGGTGCAGTGCGGTCTGCGTCTCGCCGTCATCGAGGTCGAGACCGAGGAGTTCTTCGATGAGCGCGATGCGCTGGTAGAAGACCGAACGGGATAGATGAGAGGCGGATGCCGCGGCCGTGCGGTTACCCGGGTGCGCGAGCATAGCTTCGAGAACATCGAGCAGATCACCGCCGCGCGCGAGGTCGTAGTCGATCAACGGTGCCAACATGCGCTCACCGTGTTCGAGCACGCGCCGGTCGTCGCGGAGCGACGTGACCAGATGCACGAGCGGTCGGTCGTCCGCGCGGCGAAGTTGCAGCCCTTTCAGCGCGCGCCGACGACGACCCCGCGACAGATCGACCGCGTCGTGCAGCGACGACAGCGCATCATCGAGGCCCGCCGCTGCGCGCCCGATCGAGACAACGAGTCTTTCAGCGTCAGCCGGCGAGTCTGCCGCTTCCCTCGCGAAGGTGCGGGCGGTCTCATCATCGAACACAGCGCCTAAAGGCAGAGAAAGCAGCATGAGCGCAGCGGGACCAGCCGCACCCTCGGGGGCCGAGCCCATGAGCACCTTGCCGCCCACCGCGCGGGCTGCAGCATCCACCCTCTCAGGAGTGACTGGCGCTCCCGAGAAAACGACCCCATGCACCGACGCGGAGTGCACCGGCAGTCCGGCGGCCTCAAGCCTCGCGGCTGCGCCTCTCGCGCCTGCGAACCTTCCAGTGAGCAACCCATCGATGAGTCGGCGCCGTCCGATGCGCCCCCACTCATCAGAGTCACCGTCTGCCAGACGGCCAACCGCGAGAGCGATGGCACCCTGCTCTAAGACTGCGGATCGACCAGCGGCATGCTCGGGCCCAGGAAGTGCGATGAGGCTCCCCCAGCGAATTCCACGCGCCTCGATCGGCACCACCAGCCAATCGTCGAGCGTCGGGGCAGCGCCGCGCTGCGACCGATGCTCGGCGCGACGTTGCGCCGCCCTCGACTGAAGCTCCCACTCGACGAAGAGCTCTTCCTCCATCGCGGGCGGCACTTCTGCCGCAACGACCTCGTGCGCGAGGTTCTCGAGCACGATCGGCGCGCTCAGCGTCTGCGCCAGTTGCTTCACAATGAAGTCGGCCGGTGAGCCGCGCAGCACGAGCGAAGTAAACCGCTCTCGCACCTCGTCTCGCGCTCGGAGCGCGTCGTGCTGCCCGGTGATGATCACGCTGTGGACGCTTTCGGTGACCGCCACGAACTTCACTTCACGGTGAAGAACGATGAGCGCCAGGCCGCGTGCCTCGGCGGCCTGCGCCACCACAGCGGGCGTGTAGCGATAGTGGGCGCCAAGCTCGAGCACGAGCCCGGCGATTTCAGCGTCGGCGAGCGCATCGATGAACCGACGCATGTCGGCGGGATCGGTCGGCCACGATGATCCTGTTGACAACAGCAGTTCACCGCCGTTGAGCAATCGTGCCACGTCACCGCTGTCAGAGGCGTAGACCCAGCGAACCCGCTTCTCGAGGGCGCTATCGCCGACGAGAACCTCGGGCACGCCCTGTGCGAGCACGTCAAGAGCGAGCACGTCGCGCACGGTGGGAAGAGTCTCACTTGCGGAGCGGCCTGTCGGACGATCCGTGCGAATGGAGTGATCTTCGCGACGTTCGGCCACTCTTGCCGCCTCTATTCCTCTGACAAACTGGGACAAATCCACCATAGATGATGCCCGGTCGATTTGTCCGACCAGCGCAAGGAGATCTCATGAGCCTCATCCAGCACCACATCAACGGTCAGGCAACGGGCGCGGCCGAGCGCACCGGCAATGTCTACAACCCCGCCACCGGAGCCGTCCAGCACGAGGTGGCATTCGCCAGCGTCGACGAGGTCACTGAAGCGATCGCCGCGGCAAAGGCCGCACTTCCGGGCTGGCGCGCCACCGGTCTGATCAAACGCGCAGACGTGTTCTTCCGGCTGCGTTCGCTGTTGATTGAGCGCCAAGATGACCTGGCCGCGATTCTCACCAGTGAGCACGGCAAGGTGCTTTCAGACGCAAAGGGCGAGATCAGCCGCGGCCTCGAGAACGTGGAGTTCGCCGCGGGGCTTGTGCACCTGCTCAAAGGCGAGCGCAGCGAGCAAGTGGCCCGCGGAGTCGATATTCATTCGACCAAGCAGCCCGTCGGCGTCGTCGGCGCCATCACACCGTTCAACTTTCCGGTCATGGTGCCGTTGTGGATGACAGCCTCGGCAATCGCGTGCGGCAATACGGTCGTACTCAAGCCCAGCGAGAAAGACCCGAGCGCATCGATCTTCCTCGCGAAGCTGTTCGAAGAAGCAGGACTGCCCGCGGGAGTTCTGAACGTCGTGCACGGCGACAAGGTTGCCGTTGACACGATCATCGACTCGCCCGATGTGCGCGCCGTGAGCTTCGTCGGCTCCACGCCGATTGCGCGTTCCATCTACCAGCGCTCCAGTGAGCAGGGCAAGCGTGTGCAGGCACTCGGCGGTGCTAAGAACCACATGGTCGTTATGCCGGATGCTGATCTCGACGGCGCTGCCGACGCGGCGGTTTCTGCCGCCTACGGCTCGGCCGGCGAGCGTTGCATGGCTGTCTCGGTGCTTGTCGCGGTCGGCAACGACGTCGCAGACGCACTCGTCGAGAAGGTCGCCTCTCGCATGAAGTCGCTCATCATCGGCGATGGCACCGATTCGGCGTCTGAGATGGGACCTCTCATTACGCGCGAACACCGCGACAAGGTCGAGTCGTACGTGACGGGTGCTGCGGGCGAGGGCGCGACCGTGGTCGTCGACGGCACTCAGCAGGAGTTCGATGGCGACGGCTTCTTCACCGGAGTGAGCCTCATCGACCACGTCAAGCCCGGTATGAAGGTCTACGACGACGAGATCTTCGGCCCGGTGCTGTCGGTGGTCCGCGTCGAAAGCTATGCCGAAGCTGTCGAGCTGATCAACGCGAACCAGTTCGCGAACGGTGTCGCGATGTTCACCCGCGACGGCGGCACGGCTCGCCAGTTCGAGTTCGACATCGAGGTCGGAATGGTCGGCATCAATGTTCCGATCCCGGTGCCCGTCGGTGCGTATTCGTTCGGCGGGTGGAAGAACTCGCTGTTCGGCGACTCGCACATCTACGGCCCCGAGTCGATCCACTTCTACACCCGGTCGAAGGCTGTCACGACGCGTTGGCCCGACCACACCCCCACCCAGGTCAACCTGGGCTTCCCGAGCAACCACTGAGCCTCAGCGCTGCGCACCCGAAAGGACACACCGATGACTGACGTTTCGATCGATCTCGACACTGAAGCGCGGGTACGCGCTGATGATCGCGCACATGTGTTCCACTCGTGGAGCGCACAGGCGCTTATTGATCCCATGCCCGTTGCCGGGGGAAACGGAGCGACATTCTGGGACTACCAGGGCAACTCGTTTCTTGACTTCGGCTCGCAGCTGGTCAATCTGAACCTGGGCCATCAGCATCCTGACCTGGTCGCCGCCATCCAAGAGCAGGCCGGTCGCCTCGCGACGATCGCACCTGCCATGGCCAATGATGTTCGTGGCGAGCTGGCTCGGCGCGTCACAGAGGTCGCTCCAGACGGCTTCGAGAAGGTGTTCTTCACGAATGGCGGCGCAGACGCGAACGAGAATGCCGTGCGCATGGCTCGACTGGTGACAGGCAAGCGCAAGGTGCTGTCGATGTACCGCAGCTATCACGGCAGCACCTCGACGGCGATCTCGCTCACTGGCGACCCCCGGCGCTGGGCGAACGAGCCCGGTGACGGGTCGGTGGCCAAGTTCTTCGGTCCGTACACCTACCGCTCACCGTTTCACTCATCCTCGCCCGAAGAAGAGGCGCAGCGCGCCCTGCAGCACCTTGAGCAGACCATTGTGCTGGAGGGGGCGTCGACAATCGCGGCGATCATCATCGAAACGGTCGTCGGCACCAACGGCGTGCTCATCCCGCCGCCCGGCTATCTCAACGGTGTGCGCGAGCTATGCGACCGCTACGGCATCATGTACATTGCCGACGAAGTCATGGTCGGGTTCGGGCGCATCGGCCAGTGGTTTGCGTTTCAAGAGTTCGACGTCGTTCCCGATCTGATCACCTTCGCAAAGGGAATCAACTCCGGTTATGTGCCTCTCGGCGGAGTCGTGATCTCAGAGCGAATTGCCGCGCACTTCGATACCGTGATGTTCCCGGGCGGTCTGACCTACTCGGGTCATCCGCTGGCATGCGCAGCGGGCCTGGCGACATTCGAAGTGTTCGATCGCGACGGAATTCTCGAGCGTGTGCGCGATCTCGGCTCACGCGTGATCGAGCCGCGTCTGCATGAAATCGCATCGCGTCACCCGTCGGTGGGCGATGTGCGCGGGATCGGCATGTTTTGGGCTATCGAGCTGGTCAAAGACCGTGAGACGCGCGAACCGCTCGTTCCGTTCAACGCCGCAGGCGCCGAGGCCGCGCCCGTGTCAGCCGTCGCAGCGGCCTGCAAGAGAGACGGGCTGTGGCCGTTCGTGCATTTCAACCGAGTGCACGTCGCGCCGCCGCTGGTGATCGACGAAGACGACCTGGTGCGCGGTCTCGGCATCATCGACCGTGCCCTGTCGCAGGCTGACGAATATGTGAACTGAACGCGAAGCAATCCGCTTCGCTTCAAGCTACGAATCACTCCTGAGACACAAACATCTGGGTATGGGAATGAATGATCCCACCGAGTCGTTGGTGTCGATAGTCGGCAAATTGCCGTAGGAGGGGCTCGTGGGTAAGAACTACATCGACATCGAGAACGATCTTGGCGAAACACTGCGCTACCGCAAGCACGTCAACGGTCGAGGGCTGATCGCGCACGGGGCGAAAGTGCACCCGAGCGCCGTGGTTGAAGCTGGAGCGTATGTCGAACCCGGAGTTCAGATCGCCGCGGGAGCCCATGTGGGTCGCGGCGTGTGGGTTGAGACAGATGCTGTGATCGGACCAGAAGCACGCATTGAGCCGCACGCTCATATCGGCTCAGGTGCCGCGATCGGTGCGGGCGCAAAAATCGGCGTGCGCACTCAAGTGGGAACGGGTGCACGCGTGGCGATCGGATCGCTGATTGGCGACGATGAGACCATCAGCGATGGCGAGCGTGTCGCCACCGACCAGCGGGGACTCCGCCTCGCCGCCTAGCAACAGACGGTCGGGGGTTGCCGCTAGCCTGTCGCAGTGACCAATCGTTCCGGCCGACAAGCGCGATGGGGCGTGGCTGCCGTGGGCGTCGGCATCGTCTTGACGCTGGCTTTCTTCGCGTTGCCACCCTTGATCGGCAACCTGGGTACCGCCGATTCGAACGACGACTCAAGCGCCGAAACCTCGGCGGGCGGCGTCCCAGAGCGGCCCGACGACGCCTTCGCCATGACCGTGGAATACGTCATCGACGGTGACACCGTCAAGGCACGGGCAACTCACGCCAACGACGTAATGCCCACTTCTGAACGCGTCTCGGTGCGGCTGATTGGGATCGACACCCCCGAGCTGCGACCCGAACCGGAGTGCTGGTCACAAGAGGCGACCGATCACCTCAGCGCGCTGCTGCCCGAGGGCTCTATCGTCTGGGTGGCGCCTGACCAGGAATGGTACGACCGCTACGACCGCGCCCTTATGTACCTGTGGAACGAGTCAGGCGATTTCGTCAACTATGAGTTGATGGCGGCCGGTGATGCGCGTTCACTCGTGGTGCGACCGAACGATCTGCATGCTGAGCTCTTCGCACGAGCCGAAACTGATGCGCGTGCGATCGGCTCCGGTCAATGGGGCGCGTGCGTGTTCTAGGCGAAGAGGAACACAACGAAACCGACGAGCGGAAAAGTTCCCTGAATGAGCGCCGGGCGCAGGTACTTCGCTCCCGTGGTGATCAAAACCATTGCCGCCGCGGCCATCGACCCCAGGCTGAACAGCACGAGCGTGCGGCCTGCGACATCGGCCGTGGTATCTGGACCGCCCGCCCAGAACAGCGCGAGGCCTAGAATCACGCCGATCGCCAGGAACAGATTGTAAAAACCCTGGTTGTAGGCCATCGGCTTGGTGATCTCCGCGGCATCCTGAGAGCGAATTCCGAAGATCTTCCACACCCGCGGCTGCGTCCACTGCACACTCTCCATCACAAAGATGTAGACGTGAAGCAGCGCGGCGAGCGCGGCGAAGACGGTAGCAATGATGGCGAGCATCTTCGAACCCTAGCGCCACGGCTACGCTTGGCGTCATGGTTAAGGGCGGCGGGTCGCGCGGACGCCCGCGCAAGAGCGGGCGCGATGCCGCACCCCCGCGGCAAGGCAAGCCCACTAGTCGCGCAGGATCGCCGAAATCACCTCGCCCGAGCAAACCCAAGACTGCCATCGAGATTGCGCCCCCCGTGGTGGATCTGCCGCCGCGCTTCACGCTCGGAGTCATTCCCGGCGCTACGCCCGGAAAATGGATTGACGTGTGGAACTCCCGCATGCCTCGAACCCCGCTTGATCTCGTGCACCTTTCCGTAGCAGATCAGTATCAGGCGCTGGCCAGCGGCGAGGTAGACGCGGCGATCGTGCGCCTGCCGATCAGCAAAGACCGGCTTCATGTCATCGAGCTCTACGAAGAAGACCCGGTCGTCATCGCATCTATCGACTCTCACCTGACGGCAGCGGAACAACTGTCGCTCGAGGATTTGAGCGGCGAGGTGCTCCTCGTGCCCGATGACGATGTGCTCGACCTCGACGTTCCTGGTGCGGTGGCGCCGCGTTTCGCAGCACCTGCCGACATCGAAGAGGCGATCCAAACCGTGGCCGCCGGTGTCGGCATCGTCATCGTTCCGATGTCGATCGCACGGGCGAATCGCCGCAAAGACACCGCCTACCGTGTGCTGAGCGACGGGCCTGCCTCGCCCGTGGGCGTCGCGTGGCTCGCTGACTCCGACAACCCCGCCATCAACGCCTTCATCGGCATCGTGCGCGGACGCACGGCTCAGTCGTCGCGCGCGTAGCGGGGGATGTCGCCAACCTGGGTCTCTGCGACATCCCCCGTGGTTCGGGTGCGAAGACCACGCCCCCATGCGTGCCCGAAAACGTCTTCGCGTTGGTCACAACCCCCAGCCCGTTTGGTGGCCACCCGTTCCGATGATCAAGAGCACGACAGACGCGCGGTGATACATCGCGGGCGAAGCTTTTTTGAAGTTTCTCAAAATCCAGCGCCATGCACTTGAAACGGCGCGATGATTCCTGTCTGTTCGGATGCTGCGGCGAGCGCGTCCGAGGGCTGCGAGCCTGCGGCGAGTTGCTCGTGCATAGCGCCGAGCAGCTCACACGCCTCGTCGTCGGCGACCATGACCGGTGCGGCGATCACACATCGGGCTCCCGCGTGCAGCCAGATTCGTGTCATCCCGATCGCCTCTTCCCCCCAGCGCACCGACGAGCGGCCAACCTCGCAGGCTGAGAGCACCACAACGTCGGGCACCCGGGGAATGAGGTCGATGTCGTAGCCGAACAAGGTGCCATTGGCGAGCTCGAGGCCCGAGAACATGGGGTTGTCGACCGCGTGCCGACCGTGGGCGGCCACGTGAAGCGTGCCCGATCGACCTGCAAGCTCAGTCACCGCGTCTACGGTTGCCGCTTCGCCCGTGACGAGATGCGCGGCGGGACGGAAAGCAGCCGATCTATTCACCTCTTCGCGCGCTCGCGGCACTCGGGGTCCCGCGACGAAACCGACCCCCGAGCGAACGGCGCCGCCGCGACGGGTCACCCAGCTGGTGGCTGAGGTCGCAAGAGTGAACACGCGCCCGCGCATTCCGGGAAGCATCCTCCAGGGAATGCCATTGAGCACGCCGGGCGCCGTGATCACAAGGCGACGCGCGCGAGCCCACGCTGCGGGCACGTCAAGCAGCGCCTTGGACAGTGCGGCAAGACGCTCGTCTAGAGACCTGCGAACAATGCGCGCCATCGGTCCGGAGACCATCGACGCTGAAACGTCGAGATCGGCTCGCAAACCGGCCATCAGCGCGCTCACCGTCGGCCAACTCGCCACATCGATGACGCGCGTGCGTGTCGCAGTGACCACGACACAGAGCACATCGTCGCCGCTCCACACATATGACAGCAACGCGGTGTCACCATCGAGTCCAGCCCGCACGGCGCTCAGCGTCGCGCGCTGTTCGATCTCAATGCCGCGGGTGTCACGCCATTGACGTTCGCGCACGCGGTCGCGCAGCACCTCGGCCCGGGGGTCGGCAAGCCAGCTGTCGCCGAGTGCATCCTGCCGAATCTGACGGAGTTCTGCCAGGTCTGCGGCGAGTGCGGCATCGGGCGGTGGACGCAGCGGCACAACGCTCTGATTGAGGTGGCGTGCACGTTCAGACCAGTCGAACAGAACGTCCGCTCGTCTCGAGGCCACCGCAGCGCGCAAGCCCGCCACCATCAATGGCGTGGCATGCACGGCCGCAGACGTGCGCAGGTCGAGGCTTCCGAAATCCGCTTGACGGCGCACGAGTTCGTCGAGGCCGCGGGCGCAGTAGCGACGCACCGCAGCAGCATCGCCATCGCTTTCCGCGCGACGAGCGCGCGCCTGTTCGGCCAGCAGAACGGTTGCCAGCGACGAGTCTCGCGGCACGCGGATCGCGCGCCGCGCGCCCGGTGGCACGACGGCGCCGTCGTCAGAGCGCAGTTGTGCGGCGAGTTTCACCGCCGTTGCCGCAGAGTTAAGCCCCGCTCGTTGCAGCCCTCCCACAAGAGCAGGAACGCGCGCCATCGCGGTAGCGCGGTGAGAAACGACTCGGCGCTCGCCGGTGGCGCCATAGACGTCATCTGCGAGCGCAGCGCGCACCTCGGTGGCTTCGGCACGCAGGGCCCACGTGTGGCTTCCCAGCGAATGAAAGCGCCTCGCCGCGGCGCGAGCCAGGCGCATCGCATCTCGCGGGTCGTGCAAGAGCCGCGATCTGGCCAAGCCGAGTTCTGCTTCTGCGCGAGCTTGACGCATGCGGTGGGCACCGAACACTCGAGCAACTCTCGCCAGTAGCTGCTCTGCTTCGGTCGTGAGTCCGGCATCACGCAGCACCTCGGCACGATCGAGATCCGATTGCGCCGCCGCCGCCGGCGACTCCTGCTCAAAGGTCGGTCGAGCCGCCTCCATATGCGCAAGCGCGGCGATGAGGTCTCCTGCGAGAAGTTCGACGTAGCCGAGGTTGTGCAGCGCTTTCGCCCGCTCGACCGGCTCGCCGAGGTCAGCGAAGATCGCGGCCGCGTGGTTCAGATCGTGTCGGGCCATTGTGAGGTCGCCCCCGAGCATCGCCGCCACGCTGCGGTTGATGTGCATGCGTCCGGCGCGGGCACGATCTTCGAGAGTGACGTTGACGACGCCATCCAGCGCCTGCGTGAGCAGCTCCCGCGCCTCACTGTTCTCGCCGCGCATCAATGTGAGCACGCCGAGTTGACCAAAGAGAATAGCCTGCGTCTCACGACTCACACCGGTGTCGTCCATTGCTTCGCGACACAACGCCTCAGCGGTTGCTGGATCGCCGGTGCGCGAAGCAATGTAGGCGAGAGTTCCCGCGATCCTGGCGCGCAGGTCGGGGTCGACGGTGCGCGCCTGCGCGAGGCGCAGGTCACGGCGGGCTGCCGCGTTGCGACCCGCGTTGCCGTGTTCGACGCCGCGCGTGTAGAGCTGCGTTGCGCTCAGTCCCATAGGTTGAATCTACAAGGGCTTCTCCGCCGCTATCGCGTCAATGGTCTTCGTGGCGAACGCAGCGCGATCCGTGGCATCCGCAGACCAGCCCGAAGTGCTCGCGATCGCGTCGAGGCGAGCTGCCAAGGCTCCGGCAACGAGCGGCGCCGCGAACGAAGTGCCGCTCCACACGGCGAACCCGCCCGTGAAGTCATCGGGATCGATGCACTCCCGCTCCTGACCGTGTGCGTCTCGCCGTGTGACCGCTTGCGCGCCGCCGTTGAAAGCAGGGAATGTCGAGATGACCGCAGCGCCGCGCGCATAGAGGTCGACCCACTTCGCAGTGTTGCTGAACAGCGAAACGGTGCGCCTATTCGGGTTGCATGCGCCGACCGATACGAGCGGCGCCAGCCCGGTTTCGCCGGGAAACGCCGCAGGGAACATGGGACGATCCGTCGCGTCATTGCCCGCGCTGCAGATCACCGCACAGCCCGCGGCGTTGATCTCCAGCAGCAGCGCGCGCAGACCGTCGCTGAACAGCACGTCGTCGGGCGTCTCGTGGTAATACCCCAACGACAGGCTGAGCACGTCAATTCGGCGACCTCCCGCGAGGCCTTGAGCATCGCGCAGTACCAGTTCGGCGACTTGATCGAGTGCGTCAATGAGATCGGACTCGATCACGCGTCCGAGACTGTCAGCGATGCGCGGGGTGAGAATGGTTGCTTCGGGGCACGCCTGCAGGATGATTCCCGCAATGAAGGTGCCGTGGCCCGAGATCGGATCGATCTGACCGTCGAGGGGACCAACGAGGTCGGCGTTCACCTCTGGATCATCGGCGGCAGCCGTCTTTCCCACGGCCACGCCGTCTACTTCGACCCGGCGCTCAACGACGCCGCCTTCGAACCAGTCGTGCTCACCGCACCCGGTGTCGAGCACCATGACGGTTGGGCGAGCGATTTTTCGCGAGCGTGCACGAGCTGGGCGCTGCCCTACCCAGGCGACCGGCTGACGCCCGCCGTATCCGGGCAGCGAATAACTGCCAAGCCCCGTGCTGGCCGGATTCGTCGAGGTGAACGGGTTAGTCGACGTGAACGGGTTCGTCGAGGTAAACGGGTTCGTCGACGTGAACGGGTTCGTCGAGGTAAACGGGTTCGTTGACGTGAAGGGGTTCATGCCGATGGGGCCCACGGTAAGCAGGTGGTCAAGGCTCACGCCGCTCAGGTCTACCCCCGCTGCCGCCGCGGCACGCAGCACCGTCCAAGCATCGGGAGCTTCGGCGCTGCCGGTCGCCACAATCGCCAGTCGGGTTACGGCGGGCTGGTCAGTCGCAGCACGCCGGCGCGCGGTCCGCGCAAAACTCACGACACCGAGCCGCGGCACGAATTCCACCCCGGTGTCACTCATCACCGCGCCGAGTGCTTCGGCCACTTCTTTGGGATCCCGACCCGCAGCGACCAAGAGGCGATCGGGAACATAAACCGTGGGAAACACGTCTTTGTCGCCCGAGTCAGCCGACGGATTCAGCACCACTCCGAGGGGTTTGATCGCCTCTTCTCGCCGCTGCCAGCTTGCTCCGCTCTCGTGCTCCACTTTGTGGTCGCCTTCGCCATCTTGGTCGATCGGTCGTGCCATCGCGCTCTCCTTGCCGTAGGGTCACACCTCGAACTGGGGTGTGCGGTAATCGTGGGTGTGATCGCTCTCGACGACGAGGCGAAGATGACAGAGCCCTGCCGGCACTTCACCGAAGGCAAACCGACCCTGCTCGCCCGGGTCGGCCTCCCACTGGCGGTCTTTCTGCACCAGCAGAATGGTTTTCACCGCGCCATCCACCCAGCCGTCAACCCGGCGCCCACCGTTCTCGGTCGTGCTGACGTGCACGAGCACGCTGGTGACGCCATCGCTGAACTGCAGCGTCGCCGTGTCGGTGTCGCTGCGCACGGCGGCGCGCGATCCTTCGACCAGGGTCAACATCGCATACTCACGCGACAGATCTGACGACGCAACAGCGGCGACCATCTGATCGATCAGCTCCGCCGGCATAGGGTCGTGCTCAGCCCACAGCACACGCAAGCGCGCAAAGAGTGCAGCATCCACTCCGAAGCTTTCAGCGGCCATCACGGGCTCCTTCCCATCCGGCACCCTCAAGCAGGGCGCGGAGTTTGCCGAGGCAGCGTTGGCGCGTGGGGCCAATCGAGCCCACGGGCATAGCCAAGTCTTCGGCGATTCGTGCGTAGTCAGGTCGTTCTTCGAAGGCGACCACGCGCAACAGTCGCTGACAGCGCTCGTTGAGCATCGTCACGGCAGACCACAGTCGGCGAGATTCGTCTGCGGCTACCGCATCGTGTTCGGCGGATTCGTGAACCGGAAGCTGTGTTTCAAGAGCGGCTGACTCGGTCGCGTCGGCCTGTCTGTGCTGTTTGCCGACTCGCCACGCCTCCCGACGCGCGCACATGGTCAGCCATCCCGAGACGGCGCGGGCATCCATGATCGATTCGTGCCGGCGCACCAGAGTCATCCACGTTGTCTGCACGACGTCTTGAGCAAGTGCGAAGTCGAGCCCATAAGCGCGCGCCACGTGCCACAGGGTCGGCGTCATCAGCCGAACCAGCTCGTCCATCGCTCGCGTGTCACCGCCGCGCCACCGCAGAAAGAGTGACGCAGCACGCTCCCACCTCGCTGGCTCGGCGGCGTCGACGGGCACGTCGGGATGTGTCATAGCGCCCATTGTGTCCACACCTTGCATGAGCATGGAAGAGGCATCGTGATACATGACGCGCAAACGGATTGGTCTTCGACGTTTTAGACTGGCCCCCATGACGTCCGCGCCGTTGCTGTATGTGTGTGTCCGGCCGCAGCAGGGAGCCGCTGCCGCCGAATACGAATCCTTTCGCAGCGCTATGCAACTTGCTCCCTCGCAGCTTCACCAGCATGACCTGGTGCGCACTCCGTTTTCGCACGACATCTTCGATCGCTACAGCGGCTTTGTCGTCGGTGGCAGCCCGTTCAATGTCGCTGATCCCGAGCCGACGAAAACCGAGGTGCAGCTACGGCTCGAGAAAGACCTCGAGCACCTCGCCGCTCATACCGCCGCCGGTGATGGCCCCGCCGCCTTGTTCACCTGCTACGGCATAGGTGTGGTCACCCGCATGTTGGGAGGCGACGTCACTCGCGCTTTTCCTGAAGACACCGGACCTGTCTCTGTCGAGTTGACCGCAGAAGGCCGAACCGACCCCGTGTTCGGCGGGCTGGCGAATCGCTTCACCGCTCTCACCGCGCACAAAGAAGGCACGTCAGCGGCTCCAGGCGGGGCGGTTCTGTTGGCACAGAACGACGCATGCCCTGTACAGGCCTACCGCGTCGGCGAACGCCTGTACACCACACAGTTTCACCCAGAGCCAACGTCAAAGGCATTCACGGAACGCATGGCCGTATATCGCGATGATGGCTACTTCGATGCCAGCGCCTTCGATGAAATCGCGGCACGGGTGCTGTCAGCGTCGATCACCGAACCGGTGCGCTTGCTGCGAACCTTCGCTAAGCAGTTTGGACCGAGCGCGGCTCTCGCAGACCCCGAACAGTGAACGCGATGCCCACGACGAGAATCACTGCGGCAACCACCGCGGCGGTGTAGCCGATCGCGAGGCTTTCGGGCTGATCTGTGATGCGGGCGACCGCAAGCCAGGAAAGCCCCCAGGCCAGAGCAAGCGACGGTGCAAGGCGCTTGCCCGCCCATGAGATCGCCACCCCGATCACCGCGACGACGGCCAGAACAGTCATGCCCCACACCACGGCGTGGTCTTCCCAACTCGCCGGAAGGTTCACCGTCAGCCAGGCGGTGACATTGGCGACCGTGGCGAGCGTGACCCAGCCCAGGTGCAATCCGGTGACGCCGTCGATCAGGATGCGATCCACCCAACCCGTCGAAGGCGACAAGACAATCGCCCGTCGAAACGTCACCGCGAGCGCGGCCAGCAGCGCCACGATTCCGATCACGGTGAGCACAAGAGTGGTGAATTGGGCGAGCACCAACCACACGCCGTTGAGCACCATCGTCAGAGCGACCCACCAGCCGAGAACTCGCTGGCGCTCATTCGCTCGTTGCGAGGGCAGCGCCTGCCACACCGTGTAGGCGAACAGACCGACGTACACGGCCGTCCAGATTGAGAACGCGGAGCTCGCCGGAGCAAGATACGTCGCATCAGCGGCGAGCGCGCCGTCTTGCAGCTCTTGCACCGGGGTGCCCCCGAAAACGCCGACCCCGACCATGGCCGCGATGATCATGAAAACAGCAGCGCTGATAACGGAAATCTGCCGCACAAGGTCTTTCGCCGAACTCTCCATGACTACACCGTACAAACGCCGCTGGCCGCATGCCACCCGCTTGACACTCCGAGTGGAGCGTGGCATTCGCGCGCTACGTCGCTCCGCCCGGCGGGTTGATCAGCAGATCGACCCTTTCGTCGAGGTATCTGTGCAGTGGCATCCACCCGCCGCGCGGATTCCATCGCACGCTGATGACGCCGTCGACCAGCGCGAGAATTGAGGATGCTGATTCAGCCGTCGGTGCGTTGAGTTCCAACGGACTCCACCCGAGATGCACCGGCGTGCCCTCGCTGAATCCACCGCGGTAGGCGGCGGCAGCAAGCTCCGAGCGGTGCCGCTGAGACTCCGCTGTGTAGCCGCGGGGGGCGTCGTGGCGTGAGCGCACGATCTCGCCGGTAGCCAGCAGTGCATCGTCGGTCAGAAGCAGCACCCCCAAGTGCCACGCGGTTCCGCGTGCGATGATCTTGGGGGCGCGCGCGATACCCAGTATGCGTCGCGGCACGACGATCTCGCCGAGAGCCTCCTTGGGAGCATCGATCAGAGCGCGGCGTGCACCGGTGAGCAGCTCATCAGGTGTCGCACTCACCGCGTCTGCTCTCAGGCTTCGTTCTCAACAGGGGCATCGGCGTCGCGCGACACTCGGTCGCCGTGCATCGTCATGGCGATAAGAGGGAACAGCAGCACAGAGAGCATGCCAGCGCCGACGAGCACCGACGCTGCGCCGCTTGACAAGATCTCGGCATCGACGCCGATGGCCGTGACAGCGACGATGATCGGCAACCCTGTCGCTCCCATCAGGGCGATCGAGAGTCGCTCAGAGAACTTGGCGCCCTTCGGTGCCACCAGCATCGACGGCAGGCCGCGAATAGCAAACAGCACCAGCAGCGCGACCGGCACGAGCAGGGCGAGTGTGGGGTCGTCGATCAGCGCTTCCAGATCGAACGTGACCCCTGTGTAGATGAAGAAGATGGGCACCAGGAAGCCGAAGGCCAGTCCCTCGATCTTGCTTTCCACGGCATGGCGGTCTGATTCACTCGCTTCGCGCATGATGAGGCGCCACAGCACGCCCGCGGTAAAGGCTCCGAGAAGCATGTCGATGTCTAGTGCGATGCTCAGTGCGACCATGGCGCTGAGGATCAACAGCACCGTCCTGACTGCGAACTGGCCGGATGTGTGCAGCGACGAGCTCACGAACTCGTGCAGTCTGCCCTGCGGCACCCTCATCGCCCACCACACGGCGAGAGCCGCAATGATGGCGAAGCCGAGCAGAACGACGGTCGAGAGCCCGGGCTCCCTGCCGCCGAGAAAAATGGAGATCGCGATCAGCGGGCCGAACTCACCGACAGTTCCGAGAGCGCTTGCCGCCATGCCAAACGGCGTCTTGAGCTCACCAGCATCACGCAGAATCGGCAATAGTGTGCCCAGCGCAGTGGTCGACAACGCGATCGCGACGATCATCGCGCCCTCACCGGGCATCAGAACCCATCCAAGACCGAAACCCGCAGCAAGGCTCATAATCCAACCCAGCCATGCCATTCGGCCCGTTCTGCCACGCAGAGTTCCCGCCTGTATTTCGGTACCCGCGACGAAGAAGAGCATGGCGAGACCGAAATTGCTCAGCGCCGAGATCAGCTCAGATTCCTGAATCCAGCCCAGCAGGCTCGGCCCCATCAGGATGCCGAGCAGCAGTTCGAAAACGACCAATGGAATGCGCACCCACCGCCCCAGGCCTCGTGCCATCAGGGGCGCCATGACCGCAAGAAAGGTTACGACCACAAACGAGGTATCGACGTCATTCACGCCGTTCAGCGTACCGGTGAGTGCGCTGCGCGCTTGCGTACGAGCGGTTTTTCAGACGCGGGTCGCGCGGGCCGACATCCGAAGCGGAGAAGTCATCGGCGGCGGCTCCTCGGTCGCTGCCGGCATGCCACCACCTCGAATCTCATGATGGAGCCCCTCCATGCGGTTGTCGAGTTCCGCGGCAGTGGTGGCAGCGTCTCGCAGGTTATCGAGAAGCTCTTGGGGCACGTTGCTGTCGTATTTGTAATAGATCTTGTGCTCGAGACTCGCCCAGAAGTCCATCGCGATAGTACGAAACTGCACTTCGACCGGCACGTCAATGCGCCCCGTCGACAAGAAAACGGGCACCTCGACGATTGCGTGCAGGCTCTTGTATCCGTTCGGCTTGGGCACAGCGATGTAGTCCTTCACCGAGAGCAATCGGATGTCGTCTTGCGCCGTCAGCAGATCGAACAGACGGTATACGTCAGCCACGAACGCGCAGGTGATTCGTACCCCGGCCACGTCATGCACATGATCACGGATGCTGTCGAAGTCAGCTTCGATGCCCTTGCGGGCAACCTTCTCGACCAAGCTGTCGGCAGACTTCACGCGGCTTGAGACGTGTTCGATCGGGTTGTAGTCATGCATCAGCTGAAACTCGTCGCGCAGAATGCTGATCTTCGTCTCGATCTCCTGCAGCCCGAAACGGTACTCGAGCAAAAAACGCTGCAGGTCGTCGCGCAGGCTTCGCAGGGCAGCAGGCGAAACGGTGATCTCGTCTGATTCAGGAGGAATCTGCGGCAGCGTCGAGGGAATCGGCATGGTGCAACGCTAGGCAATGCGCTTACGAGAGCGCTGTGAGTCGACTACAGATCGTCGAGGGACGCTCGGGCTCGGTCTGCGATGCGCTTCGAGGTGAGAGCGGTTTCGGCGGCGGCCGCATACTCGTGCTCCAGCTCTTCGATCGTCTTTGCGATCAGGCCGGCCTCTGCTTCCCGCTTCGCGATATCTGCACGCAGGTCGTCGATTCGCTCGCGAACATGATCGGCGCGCTGGCGCGCTTCAACCCGTCGCGCGCCAATCTGGCCGAGCGCTCGCGCGGCCTCGTTCGCGACCCGGTCGGCATCTCGTGCCGCTTTCTCTGCTGCTTTGCGCGCGCGTCGCTCGGCGAGGTCATCGACGACCGCCGACGCTGCTGGCGCGGTGCCGGGAAGTGAACCACCCACCGAATCGACTGAGGGTGCTGCGCCGCCTGCTTCAAGAGGCGTGACCAATCGCGCGGTGCTCACAGC
The DNA here is from genome assembly GCF_037204165.1 of Microbacterium marmarense. Lineage (NCBI taxonomy): Bacteria > Bacillati > Actinomycetota > Actinomycetes > Micrococcales > Microbacteriaceae > Microbacterium > Microbacterium marmarense. Next base: position 12,586 of record NZ_JBBDGL010000005.1, on the reverse strand, counting down.
AGCTGCGGCGGAGGCGTCCAAAACTGCGGCGTTGATGGTCTTCTCGATGTCGGCAAGAGCAGCAGGGCTTACCGAAACTCCCTGTTGCTGAGCCAGATTGACCGCGCTGCGGGCCAGAGCAGCCACCAGCGCACGGCGCTGCGGAGCGAGCAGCGCAAGCTCGGCGGCATCCAGATCATCTTGAGCTTCTCGAAGGGCGGTGGCGAGTGCCAACGCTTCATCGAGCTGACCGGCTCCGACGAGCAGATTGACGGCCCACGCGGCCACCGTGGGCTTGCGAAGCCCCTTGATTGCTCGCGCAAGCGCACTCGGAGCCGTCTGCGCGCGAGCGTTTCGCTCAGCGGTGAACTGGTCAGGCCGCAACGCGTAGAGTTCTGCGGCGACGTCATCGAGGCCGCTGTCGGATGACATGGCCCTATTGTGCCTCGAACTGCCTCGCAAGAAGGTGCGCGTCTCAGCTGGACGCCAACACGTTGGCCGCCTGCCGCGCAGCACCAAGTGCGACATACTCGCCGGGCTCGGGCACCTCGACTTCGAGGCCCAGCACGAGCGGTGCGATCTGCCGTACCGCCTCCGACTGTGCGCCTCCGCCGACAAGAAGCGCGCGTTCAAGTGGCACGCCGAGTGCACGCAGGGCATTCAAGCCGCCAGCCAGGCCCGTGAGCATTCCCTCAACAGCCGCACGGGCGAGGTTCTCGCGGGTGGTTGATGCCAGCGTCATACCAGAAAGCTGCGCTGTCGCATCGGGCAGATTCGGAGTCCGCTCCCCCTCGAAATACGGTACGAGCGCCAAGCCGCCAGCGCCCGGCTCTGCCTGCAGAGCCAGCCGGCTGAGCTCAGCGTGATCAACGGCGAGCAGCCGACCGATAGCATCCAGCACGCGCGCCGCGTTCAACGTTGCGACGAGGGGCAAGAAGTGTCCGGTGCAATCGGCAAAGCCCGCGACGGTGCCCGTGGCATCGATCGTGCGTTGCTCGCTCACCGCAAAGACGGTGCCGCTCGTGCCGATCGATACGATGACGTCGCCCACGCCCGCGCCGAGGCCGAGCGCTGCGCCCGCGTTGTCTCCCGCGCCGGGAGCCACCCGGCGTCCCGCGGCATCCACCACGAACTCTTTCGGGCCGAGCACCCGAGGAAGCACGGCGTCGCGACCGAGCGCTGCCGTCAACAGTTCGCGATCGTATCCGTCGGTGACCGGGTTCCAATATCCGGTTCCTGAGGCGTCCGAGCGATCGGTGACAAGCTCTTCGAGCACCGGGCCGAGTTCTGACTCCGCCGCCGGGCCGTATCCTCGCAGTCGCCACGTGAGCCAGTCGTGCGGCAGGGCGATGGCGGCCACTCGGGCGGCGTTTTCGGGTTCATGATCACGCAGCCAGCGCAGCTTCGTGATGGTGAACGACGCCACAGGCACCAACCCGGTGCGTTGGGCCAGGGCGTCGGCACCAAATTCAGCGATCAGATCGCGAGCGGCGTCTGCCGATCTCGTGTCATTCCACAGCAGAGCAGGCCGGATGACGTTTCCCTCGTGGTCAAGAACAACCATGCCGTGCTGTTGTCCGCCCACCGACCATGCGGCGATGTCGTCCAGACCGCCAGCATCCGCGACAGCCGAGCCGAGCGCCTCCCACCAGGCTGATGGATCGACCTCGGTGCCGTCAGGGTGCGAAGCCCGCCCGTGGCGCACGATCTCGCCCGTCACGGTGTCGGTCACAAGCACCTTGCAGGACTGGGTCGACGAATCTACTCCCAATACGAGCGCCATGGCTCTCTCTTTCACTTCGGTAGCGCGTGCGAGGCCCTGGTTGTGCCGCTAGCGCGCGCCGAGCAGGTGCTCTGCAGCGAGCTGTTGCAGGCGCACGAAGCCGAAGCCCTTGCCGCCGACATACTCGTCTGCGTTGAAGTCTTCGTAGGCGGAGCGATCCGCGACGAAATCGTCGTAGGTTTCACCCTCCCCAAGAGTCGGCACAGAGAGCTCGTACACCTTGGCTGCCTCCAGCGCTTCTTGCACCTCGGGGTCGGCGCGGAAGGCGTCTGCCCGTTCCTTGAGCAAGAGATACATCCGCATGTTCGCGGCTGCAGATTCCCACACACCCTTCTCGTCTTCGGTGCGGCTGGGCTTGTAGTCGAAGTGGCGCGGTCCGTCGTAGGCCGGTCCGCCGTCAGGACCGCCATGCTCAAGCAGATCCACGAGGGCGAACGCGTTGTAGAGGTCACCATGACCGAACACGAGGTCCTGGTCATACTTGATGCCGCGCTGACCGTTGAGATCGATGTGGAAAAGCTTGCCGTGATAGAGCGCCTGGGCGATGCCCGCGGCGAAGTTGAGTCCCGCCATCTGTTCGTGACCGACTTCGGGGTTGAGGCCAACGAGCTCGGGACGCTCAAGCGAGTCGATGAAAGCCAGCGCGTGCCCCAGGGTCGGCAGCAGGATGTCTCCGCGCGGCTCGTTGGGCTTGGGCTCGATGGCGAAGCGAATGTCGTATCCCTTCTCGGTGACGTAGTCACCGAGGAAGTTGACGGCTTCGCGGTAGCGCTCGAGCGCCTGGCGTACGTCTTTCGCAGAGTCGTACTCTGCGCCTTCACGACCTCCCCACATGACGAATGTCTTGGCGCCGAGCTCGGCTCCGAGGTCAAGCTGACGAAGCACCTTGCGCAGGGCGAAGCGGCGAACGTCGCGATCGTTCGAAGTGAAGCCACCGTCTTTGAAGACCGGCGCCGAGAAGAGGTTCGTCGTGACCATCGGCACAATCAGCCCGGTGTCGGCGAGAGCTCCCTTGAGGCGATCGATCTGTTTTTGTCGCTCCGAGTCGGTTGAGCCGAACGCGAAGAGGTCGTCGTCGTGGAAAGTCAAGCCATAGGCACCTAGCTCCGACAGTTTCTCGACGGCGTGCACGACATCAAGCGCTGGTCGCGTGGGGCCGCCGAAGGGATCGGTTCCGTTGTAGCCGACTGTCCATAGACCGAAGGAGAACCTGTCGGCGCGAGTGGGGTGATTCATGGTTGCTCCTCATTGAACGTAATAAGTTGTTCGATACAACCTATCGTACGAACCCGAGATTCGCGAGTCAAACGACAAATCCTCCCAGCCGGTTCATCTATGGTGAGATCATGAGCGAGATGGGGCTGAACGGCGAGGAAGTACGCCGACAGAATCTCGCGCATTTGGTGCGACTGCTGCACCGTGAGGGTCCGACCTCGCGATCGCGGCTGACAGAAGCTACCGGCCTCAATCGGTCGACCATCGCCGACCTCGTAGGCGAGCTGAGCCGCCGCGGCGTGGTGGAGGAGCAAGCGCCCACGGGTGCTCATCGCGTGGGTCGACCGTCACTCGTCGTGCGCACGCGCGGAAACTGGATGGCGATCGCCGTCAACCCCGAGATCGACGCTGTGACCTTTGGTGCGGTAGCGCTCAACGGTGTGGTGATCGCTCGCGAGCGTATCGAAGTCGCAGGAGCACCCACACCCGAAGCCACCGCGCGCATGATCAACGAGCAGATCGAGCTGTGGAAGGCCGGGCCGCTCGCCGACGCACGACTCGTCGGCATCGGCATCGCCGTACCAGGCCTCGTTCGCACCCATGACGGACTTGTCAGAAACGCGCCCCACCTGGGCTGGCATGACGTGCCGTTGCGCGATATCGTCAGCGAGCTCACACAGTTGCCGACCGTGATCGACAACGACGCGACCCTCGGTCTCGTCGCGGAACACCTCTTCGGCGCTGCCAAGGGCGTGGCTCACGTCGTATACCTCAACGGCGGCGCGAGTGGTATCGGTGGTGGGATCGTTGTGCACGGACTGCCCGTCCGCGGCGCGAGCGGCTACGCGGGCGAGTTCGGCCAGAACCGACCGGGCATTCTGGCCGACGCCGACCGAAGGGCACCCAACGGAGTGCTCGAAGACGAGGTCAGTCGTGCCCGCCTGCTCAGTGTTGCCGGCCTCAGCAGCGCCGATGAACCCACGCTTGCACACGTGCTCACGCACGCCATCGGCGACGCGGCCGGCGATGAGATTGCAAGACAACGCCGCATTCTGGCTACCGCGCTGGCGAACGCGGTGAACGTGCTCGACCCGCAAGTGGTCGTCTTGGGCGGGTTCCTGGCTACGCTGGCTTCGACCGACACCGTGGGACTGGCGACGTTGGTGCGCTCCCACGCGATGAACGAGATCGGAGACGATTTCGAGCTCAGAGTTGCTGGTCTCGGCGAGGATCGTCTGCTCATCGGCGCTGCCGAAGCTGCCTTTGCGCCTTTGCTGTCTGACCCCGCCGCGCTAGCTTCAGAGCTTTAGAGCCGGCCGACTCTCAAGGTTCGACGCAATCGCCCCGTCCACGCGCTGCTGACTGGCGGGGTCGTCAACGAGCGGTGCGAACACCAACTCCGCCGCACCGATCAGCAACAGCCCATCGCCAAGTTGCGTCGCCGCGAGACTCACCTCTTCGCGCGCCCCGGGCAATGACGGACCGATCCGGTCGGTCAGCGCCGTCTCGCCCGCGGCAAGAAGAATCGCCGCCAGGTATCCACCGAGCACCAGTTGAACCGGGTTCAGTGCATTGATGATGGTGCGAAACGCTGTCGCGAGATACGGAAGCTGGCGGTGAAGCTCACGCCCGCACGCCGATTGTGGATGGTGCCACGCGTCAGAGACGAGCGCGTTCATCTCGGCTGCCGTGGAGGGTCTGGCGCCAGCGGCAGCGATAAGGCGGTCCAGTCGAACTTCGGTTTCGAGACATCCCACGGCACCGCAGTGGCAGCTCGAACCCATCGAATTGACGAGCGTATGCCCGAACTCTCCCGCGTGCCCGCCACTGCCGCGAATCAGCTGCCCGTCGATGACGATGCCGCTGCCGATGCCGCTCGCGCCGCCGTTCAGGTAGACGATCACGCCCGTGCCGCTCGCCGCACCGAAGGCCACCTCAGCCAAGATGCCGCAGTTTGCATCGTTGGCCCCCACCACGGGTAGACCGATCTTCGCCTCGAGCATCGCGGCGACGGGCACGTCGCGCCAGTCGAGGTGTGGTGCCAATAGCACGCGCCCGTCAGCTTCTCGCACGAGGCCGGGAATTGCCAGGCCGACGCCCACCGAGCGCAATCCCAGCTGGTCGGGCCGCATGCCCTCGATGATCGCGCCGACGATGTTCACGAACTCAGCAGGAGTCGGGATGTGGTCGTTTGCGTAGCGCACGCGGTGCACCACGCGCCCGCCAAGCGACACGAGCGCCACGTCGATCGTGTCTACTTCGGGGTTGACCGCGATCGCAACGGTCTGTGTCGACGCAGACACCGCGGCGCTCGGACGTCCCACTTTGCGGGTCGGTGTGGCGGCGTGCGCGTGCACCAGTCCGCGCTCCTGAAGCTCTGCTACCAGACCGCCGATCGTGGAGCGATTGAGACCGGTTGCACGAGTGAGCTCCGCGCGAGAGAGGGGTCCAGAGCGGTGCGCGAGAAGGAGCACTTGCCGCAGGTTCTGGCGCCGGATCTCGTCGACCATCGTGCGTGATGCGGTGCCGGAGTGAACTTTGCCCGCCTCATGCACCGCATCACGCTCGGGCACTGTTTGATGAACCGAAGTCAGGCTTGCGAGAAGGCTGCGTCGAAAGCAGCTTCCGAAGGCACGTAAGTCGAGAGACGGCGCATGAATGAGAGTGCTTCTGGCGCTCCGACCAGTCGATCCATGCCAGCATCCTCCCACTCAACCGAAAGCGGGCCCTCGTATCCGATCGCGTTCAGCATGCGGAAGGAGTCCTCCCACGGCACGTCTCCGTGCCCGGTCGAGATGAAGTCCCACCCACGCCTCGGGTCGGCCCACGGCAAGTGCGAAGAAAGTCGCCCGTTGCGACCGTTGCTCAGGCGAACCTTGGTGTCTTTGCAGTGCACGTGGATGATCTTGTCGCGGAAGTCCCAGAGGAAGGCCACGGGGTCGATCTGCTGCCAAACCATGTGGGAGGGGTCCCAGTTGAGGCCGAATGCTTCCCGGTGACCGATCGCCTCGAGCGCGCGAACAGTCGTCCAATAGTCGTACGCGATTTCAGACGGGTGCACCTCGTGCGCGAATCGCACTCCCACCTCGTCGAACACATCGAGAATGGGGTTCCACCGATCGGCGAAGTCCTGGTATCCGGCGTCGATCATCGCATCAGACGCGGGTGGGAACATCGCCACGCACTTCCAGATCGACGATCCGGTGAAACCCGTGACAATCTTCGCTCCGAGCTTGGCGGCGAGCCTCGCGGTGTTCTTCATCTGCTCGGCTGCGCGCTGACGAACGCCTTCTGGGTCGCCGTCCCCCCAGACTTCATCCGACAGGATGTCGCGGTGGCGCTGATCAATCGGATCGTCGCAGACCGCTTGCCCCTGGAGGTGGTTGGCCAGTGCGTACACCGAAAGCCCGTTTCGCGCGAGCGTGTCGAGCTTGCCCTGGACGTATTCGTCATCATCCCACCGCGAAGGATCAAGATGATCTCCCCAGCACGCGATCTCGAGGCCGTCGTAACCCCACTCGCCAGCGAGTCGAGCCACCTCCTCGAAGGGAAGATCCGCCCATTGCGCGGTAAGAAGAGTAATCGGTCGAGCCATGTCGCTTGCCTTTCGTCGTCGAATCAGTGACAGGAGAGTAGCCGGCGGTCAGCCGACGGAAGTCCAACGGCCGGAGTCATCAGAGCTGCGCGTCACGGCGTCAAGAACGTGCTGAACGTGAAGTCCATCGTCGAACGACGGCGAAGGTGACACGCCATCGCGAACGGCTGTCACGAAGTCGACGACCTGGTGCGAGAAGCCGTGCTCGTAGCCGAGCATATGCCCGGCTGGCCACCATGGCGCAAGATATGGGTGTTCGCTCTCAGTGACGAGAATCGTGCGGAAGCCCTGCTCTGTGGAGGGCAAGGTCGCGTCATAGAACTCAAGCTCATTGAGGCGCTCGAGGTCGAAAGCCAGTGCGCCCAGCGACCCAGAGACTTCGATGGTGAGCGAGTTCTTGCGGCCGGTGGCGAAACGGGTTGCCTCGAAGCTGCCAACCGCAGAGAATCCACCCTCGGGAGCTGCGAAACGCCCCGAGAACACGGCGACGTCGTCGACGTCAACGGTGCCGCGCTCGGTCGATGCGGTGCCCGACAGCCCGATGCCTTCGCCCAGCAGGGGCCGTTCGGTGACGATGGTCTCGAGCAGGCCCGACACCTTCTCCACATTCAGTCCCGTGATGTACTCAGCGAGATCGACGGCGTGGGCCCCGATGTCGCCGAGGGATCCGGAACCGGCGCGGTCTTTCTGCAGGCGCCACGTCATGGGCCCGTCGGCATCCATCAGCCAGTCTTGGCGATAGGCGGCCCGCACCTGGCGAATATCTCCCAACCGCCCGTCTGCAACAAGCTGGCGCGCGAACGTGGTCGCAGGAACGCGCCGATAGGTGAACCCGACCATCGACCGAACGCCCTTCGCGGCGGCGCGCTCGGCGGCATCGCGCATCGCCAGCGCTTCCTCGACGGTGTTGGCGAGCGGTTTCTCGCACATCACGTGTTTGCCCGCATCGAGCGCGGCAATGGCGATCTCGGCGTGCGAATCGCCCGGGGTGACGATATCAATGATGTCGATGTCGTCGCGGGTGATGACCTCACGCCAGTCGCTGGCAGCCTCGTTCCACCCCCACTTGTCTGCGGCAGCCTGGGCGGCCTGAGCGTTGCGCCCAACCAGAACGGCCATCTCGGGCTGCGCTGGCAGATCGAAGAATCGGGGCGCCACTCGCCACCCCTGGGAGTGGGCGGCGCCCATGAAGCCGTAGCCAATCATGGCGACGCGAAGTCTCTCAGTCACGTTTCTCTCCATCGAGTATTGGGGTTTCATCGCACTGGGCGAGTGCCCAGCATAGTGGGGGCCGCGTTGACCGCGGCCCCCACTATCGTCGGGTCAGGAAGCGAACGCGAGATCGATGTACTGGTCGACATTCTCCTTCGTAACGACCGGTGCGTCGAGCACGATGCGGTTCGGCACGCTCGGCGTGATCAGATCGCTCATCGTCTTGCCCTGTGCGATCAGACGCGCAAGGGCGATACCGTCAGCAGCCTGAGTGGAGGGGTAGATGATGGTGGCCTTGAGGACCGAGTCATCGGCTTCGATGAGTTCCATCGCGTCGCGCGAGCCGGCACCACCGACCATGAAGAACTCGTCACGACCTGCCGAGTTGATCGCGGCGAGGACGCCGATGCCCTGGTCATCATCGTGGTTCCAGATGGCATCGATCTCGGGGTTGGCCGACAGCAGCTGAGAGGTCACAGTTTCGCCACCCTGAACCGTGAAGTCTGCGGCAACGCGAGCCGAGACTTCAAGGCCGCAGTCATCAAGAGCCGCTGCGAATCCTTCGGAGCGATCCTGGGTCAGGGGCAGGGAGTCGATGCCAGCGATTTCAGCAACGATTGCGTCGGGGTCGTCCCCGAGCTGCTCACAGATGTAGGTGCCAGCGCTGACTCCCATTCCGTAGTTGTCGCCGAGCACGGTGGTGCGAGCGGCGAAGGGACTCGAGAACTCACGGTCGACGTTGATCACCGGAATACCGGCGTGCATCGCCTTGATGGCCACCTCGGTCAGCGCCGCGCCATCGCTGGGCAGCAGCACGATTGCGTCGACGCCATCGTTGATGAACGTTTCGACAGCGGCAATCTGAGCCGTCACATCGTTGGTGCCTTCTGCGAGCTGCAGCTCTACATCGGAGTAGCTGTCGGCTGCGGCGATGGCGCCAGAGTTGATGGCGCCGAGCCAGCCGTGGTCGGCAGCCGGACCCGAGAAGCCGATGGTGACGGTCTCGCCGGCCTCAGCATTTTCTTCGGTAGTGGTGCCCTGGTCTACGACTGACTCGTCTTCGGCCGTGGAACCGGTGCAGCCGGCCAGCAAAGCGATCGCCGCTACCGAGGCTGTGGCGCCCCAAACCATTCGTCGCGCGAGGGAACTCTTGATTGCCATGAATCTCTCCTTTGAGGTGATGCAATGTTGCATGAGTGTGGTGCTGTGTCGCCGGCGATCCGTCGGGAACGGTTCACTCGAATTGGCGTTCGCCACAACATAACATCACTTCAGTTGCCATGTCTAGCGCTTTTCCGCCGCCGCATGTTTGCGCGCAATCCGCGTAACGACGCGGCAACAACCCGAAGAAACGGGTGCGGATGTGCCCCCAATCTGTTATGTTGCGGGAATGATCAAAGTCGACCACGAGGTAGTCCTCAACGTCCGAGGGCTGTCGAAGTCCTTCGCAGGCGTGCGCGCTCTGAAACATGTAGACCTGGAAGTACGCGCTGGCGAAGTGCATTGCATTCTCGGCCAGAACGGTGCGGGCAAGTCCACAATCATCAAGACGCTGGCAGGCGTGCATCAGCCTTCCAGCGGCGAGATCATCTGGCTGGGAAAAGAGACGCAGATCGAGTCTCCACTCGACGCTCTCGGCCTTGGCATCGCCACGATGTACCAGGAGCTCGATGTCGTCGACGGGCTGACCGTGGCGGAGAACATCTTCCTGGGGCACGAGCTGCAGCGCGCGGGGTTCACTAAGCGCGCCCAAGCCAACCGGCTGGCCAAAGAGCTGATGAAGCGGCTCGGGCACAGCTCACTATCGCCCAACACCGAAGTGGGAACGCTGAGCGCAGCCAACAAGCAGATCGTCAGCATGGCGCGCGCGCTCTCTCACGATGTGAAGCTCATCATCATGGACGAACCTTCAGCGGTGCTTGACAGCGAGGAGGTACAGAATCTCTTCGGCGTCGTTCGCGAACTGACCTCCGCCGGAATCGCGGTGGTGTACATCACGCACCGGCTAGAAGAGATTCGCGAGATCGGTGACCGCATCACAGTCATCAAAGACGGACGAACCACAGCGACATCATTGCCGGTCGGAGATACCCCCACAACAGAGCTCATCCGGTTGATGACCGGCCGCACGGTAGAGAACGTGTTCCCCCCTGCCACCCCGATCGCCGCTGACGCGCCCGTGGTGCTGGAAGTGCGCGACCTCGCGCTCGAAGGATGCTTCGAAGATGTGTCATTCAGCGTCCGAGCGGGTGAGATCGTCGGCCTCGCCGGGCTCGTGGGATCAGGCCGCTCCGAGATTGTCGAGACCATCTACGGGGCCCGGCGAGCGACATCCGGAACAGTGCATGTGGGAGGCAAGCAGCTTCGACGCGGTTCGGTCGTAGCCGCGGTCAACGCGGGAATCGGGCTCTCGCCCGAAGAGCGAAAGAGCCAGGGGCTTGTGCTCGAACAGCCCATCTATGTCAACGTGACGCTGTCGTCAATCAGCCGGTTCGCCAAGAACGGATGGCTGCGAGAAAATTCCGAACGCAACGTGGCGCGCGAACAGATCGAAGCGCTTGATTTGCGCCCCGCTGACCCCGATCGAGCTGCGATCACGCTGTCGGGTGGAAACCAGCAGAAGATCTTGTTGGCGCGCTGGCTCGTCCACGGCACCGAAGTGCTGCTGCTGGATGAACCGACCCGGGGTGTTGACGTGGGTGCGCGCACCGAGATCTACGCACTCATCCGTCGCCTCGCAGCCGCAGGCAACGCCATCGTTGTCATCTCGAGCGAGATCGACGAGGTGCTCGGCTTGGCCGACAACGTGCTCGTCGTCGCCGAAGGGCGCGTGCTCGACACGATCCCCGCTTCACAAATCGACGAGCACGGAGTGCTCGACCTTGTTATGAAAGGAACTGCCGCGTGAGTCAGCAGACACCCCCGGGCGTGGAGTCCACCGACCCGGCGACCACCACCACGGTCACCACAACCGAGGACCCACCGATCTGGCGAAAGGTGCTGGGAAGCTCCACCGGCCGCAACATCGGCCTGATCGTGGCGCTCGCGCTCATCTTCGTCACGGGAGCAATCACCGCGGGAGACAGCTTCACAAGCGTGAACAACATTCTTGTCATCCTTCGACAAGCCTCCATCATCGGAGTGATCAGCATCGGAATGACCTTTGTGATCATCTCGGGAGGCATCGATCTGTCGGTGGGCTCGGTGATGGGTTTGGCCTCGGTAGTGGCGACCCTCGACGTGATGCAGCACTTCGTCGATCAGACGCATTGGATCCTCATGGTCGTCGTCGCTATCGCGGTGGGCATCGTTGCCGGCATCATCAACGGAGTGGTGATCGCCTATGGCAACGTCGTCGCGTTCATGGCGACGCTCGCCATGCTGGTGGCCGCCCGCGGCCTCGCCGAGATTCTCGCGGAACGTCGTACGCTCACTGTTGACTCCCGTGACTTCATCGACTTCATGAACGCTGACTTCCTCGGCGTCGACATTCTCATCTGGATGTTCGCGCTGGTCGCGCTCGCGGGTTGGCTTGTTCTCAACCGCACCACCTTCGGGCGGCGCACGGTGGCAATCGGAGGAAACCGCGAGGCGGCGCGTCTGGCGGGAATCAATGTCAAGCGCCACACCGTGTGGCTGTATGCGATTGCGGGTCTGAGCGCCGGCATCGCCGCGGTCATGATCCTCGGACGCACGACCGCTGGCACCTCGACCCATGGCACGCTCTATGAACTCGACGCGATCGCTGCGGTCGTTGTGGGTGGAACGCTGCTGATCGGCGGCCGCGGAACCATCGTCGGCACGGTGTTCGGCGTTCTCATCTTCGCCACATTGTCGAACGTGTTCGTTCAGAACAACCTGTCGTCTTCGGTGCAGGCGGTAGCGAAGGGCATCATCATCGTCGTGGCGGTGCTGCTGCAGCAGCGCTTCGCAGCACGGGGCGCTCGAGAATAGGTTCGCGCCGACGAAAGCGGCGCCGGTTGCGAGAGTCATCTCGCAACCGGCGCCGCTTTCACATGCTCGGGGCCCTCTCACCAGCGAAGCGATCGCCGCGTCACCGGAATGCAGGGCACCGCAGTTCAGCGGCGTTTGTTGCGCAACTGAATCATCACCACAACCGCCGCAACGCCTGCGACGAGGAGGCCACCAAGAACCACCACAATAAGCAGCGCGTTGTTGCCAATGCCGTCGGGCGCCGCCGCAACAGAGGGGTCATCGCTCATGACCGCCTCGTCGTTCGATTCAATCTCGATCGGTGGTGCGAGCGGCTCGACGTTCACTTCGATGGACGCCTGAGCCAACTGTGGCGTGGTTGTCTTCGCGGTGACTGTCCACTCCCCCTCCTCAAGTATTGGCTCTTCGGTTACCCAACGCCCGATACCTTGGTTGGACGAGATCAGCGCAACGGGGCCCACCGTTGTGCCATCGGCAGCGACTGCGGTCACAACCGCATCCATGATTGCTTCTACAACGTGTGCGTCGCGGGTGTACCGAGCGGATACGGTGAAACCACCTGCTCCGTCATGGGCCACCTTGAGTTCGTAGGGTCCACCATGCGCCGAAGCTCGAGTCGGAAGCACGGCGATTGAAATGATCAGCGCCGCAACGAGCACAAGCGCGACGCGCCTTGCGAGCAGAGATACAGTCATGGAAATTCTCCGTTGAATTCTCGGACACAGATAGCCGGTCAGTGTCGACTGCCCGGCTATCCATTGTCTCTCAGAGGTCAGTAGTTGCCGAGGTCTTGCCAGGGTGAGCTGCCGGGGGTCGCGTTGCGGGTCCACCACTTCGCTTTCCAGACG
>NZ_JBBDGL010000004.1:0-260260 GCF_037204165.1 Microbacterium marmarense | reverse complement strand
CGGTTGTTATCACGCACATCTACTACGTCGAGATGACGGATGAAATCCTCGATCATGTCGACACGCTTCCTAGCGGATATGACCTGGTAGTCACCACGCCCGAGGAAGAGCGAGCGGTTGCTATTCGTGAGATTCTCGACCGGCGCGACGGCGGAGCGCGATCACACGAAGTGCGAGTGGTTGAGAACGATGGCCGTGACCAAAGCGCATTTCTCGTGGGCTGCCGCGACATATTGCTCAGCGGCAAGTATGACCTCGTCGTCAAACTCCACTCGAAGAAAACTCCGCAAGACGGCTTCAACGTCGGCCGCCATTTCAAGCGGCAACAGTTCGACAACCTGCTCAACAGCGAGGGCTACTCGGCCAATCTGATCGCCTTGTTTCAGAGAGAACCGGGCCTCGGCATGGCATACCCGCCAACGATTCACATCGGCTACCCGACGATGGGTCGTGGGTGGTGGTCGAATAAGCCGGGCTATGAGCGCATCGCTGAGACGCTCGGCCTCCACGTGCCGCCGGACGAGATCTCTCCACTTGCTCCGTACGGTTCAATGTTCATCGCGCGCCCGGCGGCTCTGCGATTGCTCGTTCAGCATCCCTGGAAGTACGAGGACTTCGGCGGAGCGGAGGCCTATCGCGATGGTGGGCTCGCTCACGTGCTTGAGCGGGTGCCGTCATATGCCGCTGGCGAGCTCGGATATCACACGCGTACCGTTTGTACCACTGAGTATCTCTCGATCAGCCACACTGCGTTCGATTACAACCTCGACCAGATGTCAACGACGATTCCGGGCGATACCGTCGAGCAGATACATTTTCTCAAGCGTGCAGGATACGTCGGGTCAGGAAGCTGGCGCGATTTTGTGAATATGTACGCGCGGCTGAATCCGGCTGATCGTTCGCTACCGAGGCGCGTGCTTCGCAAGGTACGCACATTGCTGAGCGGTGCTCGACGCCGCGTAGCTCGCGCAGTGCGCCACTGGCGCCATAGCTAGGAGCGGCGCTTGCGGTTGAACGGGCGCCGGACGGCAGTGGTAAGGCTTCGAACCAGGTTGGCGCCTGCACCCGCCACACCCTGGGTGCCCAACCATCGCTCCTGCCAAATCCCGACATCCACGAGCTGTTCGTGGAATGATTCTTCTAGCCGCTCGCGTTCCGTTTCGGCGCCATGCAACTGCGCCCCCAGCTCTGCCAGCTCGGTGTTGAGCCTTGCGACCGTCATCTCATCGAGCGGTTCGAGGCGGGCGGATAGTTGATCGACTTCCCTCTTTGCACGTCGAAGTTCAGCGAGGAGCGGACCTGAGGAATACGGACTCGCCTTACCCTGCGCCACCTTGCGCGATGCGATTACTGGCCACTCATGATGTTCCGAACTGAAGTTGTCGATGTCGAGTTTCCGATATGGCAAGTCGATCTGATCGAGGGCTACCAGGATCGACAGCTGGTCGCGGCGTGAGTATCGCAGTACATGTTCGTACCACCGCTGCATCGCAAGATCGACCTTTTCGTCGCGCCGACGTGCCATCATGCCCGTCCACAAGGGTTTTGCTGTCAGGCAGTCTGGATGCGCATTCGAGTACGCGAGGAGCTGTTCATGCACTCGTTCACCGTTGTCGTAGTTGAGGCGCACAACCTCGTCGAATTCGTCGAGCAACTGCTCGCGATAGCTATGCTCGGCCAGGGCAAAGACCTCGTCATCACCCAACCACGCCGCAATGATATGTTCTGGCGGCTGCCGAAGGCGCACCGAAGCATCGATGCAAAGGGTGGCATCGTACTCCCGCAAGCGTTCGTGACCGAGGATCTTGAGCGCTCGAGCGCTACGTACAGTGTCGGTCGGAAAGCGGGGCTCTACAAGAACGATCTCCCAGTCATCACTGCGCAACGAGGGGTCGTCTGTGAAGCAGAGAAAGTCTGCTGTGCTGTCGGCAGCGACGGGTTGTGCGAGAAGTCCGTCATAGTTGCCGATGAGGTAGGTATAGACGCAAGTCTTCACTCGGTCGCCTTCCATGGTGATCGGGTGCGGTTCAGGTAACCGAACTCACCTTATCGGTTCGCCCGGGTGCTTCTAGGAGAGCGACACCTGTGCCTGTGCGTAGAGTGTGCCCGTCTGGCGCGGGTCGAACGGCACCGCAAAGGTTGCACCCTGCCAAAGCACAGCCTGTTGAGTTCCGTTTTCGTCGGCGACTTCCGCATTGACAAAGTACTGTCCCCCAGCGAGTCCGAGGGTCGGAAGCACATATGTGATCGTCCTGGGCCCGGCGGGTGTGGCCTCGTGCGGCTCGCTCAGACGACGAGAGCCGGTACCGAAAACTTGTTGACCGTGCGGAGTGTCGATACTGAACCCGGTGTTCCACTTGGCGACGGATTGCTTGTGGTTTACATGGATCTCTATCGTGAGAGCCTCACCGGGAGCCACGGTTGTTTCACCGCTCGCGGTCCTCAGGGTGATGGCGGTGATCTCGGGCTTCATGTCCTCGACTTCGACAGCTTCTTCCGCAATCGCGTCGCGTCGCTTGCCCTCGAGCACTTCGCGGTGCACCTTTGCTGCCTCATCGACGGGTCCGATGAAAACCACCTCGCCGGCGGAAAGCACGACGCCTTCGTCGCACACCTCCATCACCTGACTAGCTGAGTGGGACACGAGAATGATGGTTCGTCCTTCGCGCTGAAACTCGCGAATCTTGTCGAGGCACTTGCGTTGGAATGCCTCATCGCCGACCGCCAGAACTTCGTCAACGAGCAATATGTCAGGGTCCGTGTGGATCGCGACCGCAAAGGCAAGGCGAACGTACATACCCGACGAGTAGAACTTCACCTGCGTATCGATGAAGTCAGCAATCTCAGAGAAGGCGACGATGTCATCGAACCTGGCGTCGGTTTCTTCGCGTGAAAGTCCGAGTATCGACGCATTTAGATAGACATTGTCTCGCCCCGACAGATCAGGATGGAACCCAGCCCCCAGCTCGAGGAGCGCCGCAAGTCGGCCACGTCGAGCGATCTTTCCGGAACTTGGTTCGATGATCCCGCCGATGAGCTTCAACAGGGTGCTCTTGCCTGAGCCGTTGGGGCCCATGAGTCCTACCGTGGTTCCCGCGCGGATGCTGAACGAGACATCGTGCAGCGAGTCGAAGACCTCGCGGTGTGTGCGCCCGCGGCGACCGAAAGTGACAACGCGTTCTTTGAGCGAATTGTCTTTTCGAATGATGAAGCGTTTTGACACTCCCTCAATGGTGACAACCTCAGGGGATTGCTCGTCGGGCGAGGTTGCGGCGTCTTGGATGCTCATGTCACAGCTCCTGTGCGAAATTGCCCTGCATGCGTGTGAAGGCTCTTTGGCTGAGCCAAAGCAGCACAATGCCGATGGCTCCGACAATCAGCATGCGCAGCAAGAGGTGTGAAGGATAGTCGGTCGGTTCGCCGGCGATCCAGAAGGCCTTGTGGAAACCCAGCACGGCCAGCGTGAGCGGGCCGGTCGAATAGACCTCAATAGCCCAGGAGGGAAAGCCGAACAGTGCAAAGCTGTCGCGCACCATCGTCCAGCCGTAGACGATCGGCGATGACCACATCGACAGCATAAGAAGAATCTGTGTGAGGTACTGCATATCCCGTAGGTAGACGTTCAGCGCAGACAGAAGCAGCGCGAGGGCGGTGCCATAGATGAGAACGAGAAGGACGGAAGGTAAGAAGTACAGCAAATCGATGGTGAACGGCGGTGCGCCGAGGATGACGCACGCCAGGGTGAGTACCGCGACCTGCATAGCGAATGTGAATGACCCCGAGCCGACGGAGGCGAGTGGGAAGATCTCGCGCGGAACATACACCTTCTTCACGAGGCCCGCATTGTTGACGATCGAACCCGTACCACCGGAGACGATCTCAGAGAAGAGGACGAAGATCGTGAGTCCCGAGAAAATGTACAGCGCGAAGTCTTCGATCCCGCGGGCAGCACCGAGAAACTGGCCCATCACCGTGTAGTAGACGATCAGCTGAACGATCGGGTTGATGAGGGTCCACAGCAGGCCGAGCGCACTGTCTTTATAGCGTGACTTGATATCGCGTCTCACCAGAAGACCGAGCAGGTGGCGGTGCGCGAAGATCTCTCCGATGGAACGGCCGACCCCTGGGAGTCCGGTCTTTGCCGCCGTCACGGGGATCAACGGTTCGGATGCAAGGCGCGCGTATCGCTCGCTCGGGCGTTCGCTCACGCGGTTCCTCTGTTTCTTGCGGGTGATATCAACAGCGTCACACTATACAGTCGCTCGTCTGCGACCTAGCCGAGAGCACACGTGGCGCGCCGCCTGCTCATCGCCGTCGCGCTCGGCCCCAACGCTCTCGGGCTTTGCCGAAGGTCTTGCTGAGACCTCCAGTGCGAAGGTAATAGACCAGCAGAGCCGTATCGCGCCGCGGTCCCTTGGGCATTGCGAGAATTCTGCTGAACGGATCCGATCCACCTGTGCTACGCGAGCCTTTGGCGGCGCCTCGATCAGGTGCTCGAGTCGGGTTCTCGCAGAAGTCGCGTAGGGGCGCGACCGCGCGTTCCCACGTGAAGTCCTCACGCACCTGCTGAACGTTGCTCAAGATGCTCTCGCGTCGAGCGTCGTCGAAGAGCACCTCGATAATCGCCCGCGCAAGGGCCTCAGGGTCTTGCGGGGGGACAACGGCACCGAGATCCCGATCACGAACGAGATCGGCGAAGCTGTCTCCGTCAGTGGTGATGATGGGCAGCCCTGCCCAGAGATAGTCGAGAATTCGTGTTCGAAACGAGAATCGGGTTTCGAGATGCACGGGGTGGGTGCTCACACCGACATCGGCATCCATCAAGAAATTGATGCGATCTTCATAGTCGACCCAGGTGTCGTTGAAGAACACCGATCGATCGGTGAGACCTAGCTCGTCGGCGACCTCAACAGTCTGCTGGAGCACCTGCATCTCAGGAACGTCGGGGTTGAAGTGCCGTGCACTCATGAAGAAAAGCTTGACCTCGGGGTGCGCGGCAGCCAGCAGTCCTACAGCACGCACCAATGTGACCGGATCGAACCAGTCATAGATGCCACCGCCCCAGATGAGTACTTTGTCGTCTACGGAAATGCCGGCTCTTTCGCCTTTGAGAGCATGACGAGACTGCACGGGGTCGTCGGAAGGAAGCCCGAACGGAACGATCCGCACGAAGGAATCAAACGAGGCATCGGCCGAATATGTTGCAGGGTTGATGCGCCCGGCGACGGAGAGCGCGCCGAGCCAGAGTGTTTGCTGACGTTCAGAGGCGCAGATGAATGCGTCCGCGCGGGCCAGCTGTTCGTTGAGGAGTGACACCGCTTTGAGGACTTCTTCGTTCCAGGTATCGGCGTCGCGGTGCTTGTTCTGTTCGAGCTGCTCGAGGTGGAACGGGTCGTACAGATCGGCGACGAGAATCTTGTCTGATTGAGCGATACACGGATACATGCGCATCGAGATGCCCTGCACGATGATGACGTCGGCCCATTGCTCATGCTCTCGCATCGACCGATCGTCGCCGTCATTCACATAGAACAACGCGAAGATGTCGGATTGACGATCGATCTTCGCCCACGACACGACCCGTACATCGCAGGTCGCAGCCAACTGGTCGGCCATGTTCCACACCCGGATCGCAGGGCCTGCCATGCGCGGTCCGATAATGTCACCGGTGATCAGCAGGACGCGGGTGCGGGAATGGTGATTCACTCGCCGATTCTAGCCGACAGGCAGCATCGCGATGCTATGCAGCGGGCGGAACGAGGAACGCTGGCGACCACCCTGGGTAGACTTGCCGGAGCCCGCGGCGAGAGACGCCCTTTGAGTATGTAGGAGTGCAGTGTGACTCATGCCCCCGGCGAGGATGTGGCTGATGCCTCTATAGCGACCGATGACGGCTCAGTTGAGCCAGTCATGAACAAAGCGCTCTTGCGGTGGTGGCGTCGACGTCCGGATGTGTTTGGCGCCCTCGTTGCGCTGACCGGACTGCTTGCGGTCCTCGCCGTACATCTCGGGCCAGCGTTGATCGGTGTCAAGTCGTTTAGCGCTATGGATCGGCTGGCGTCAGTCGCGCCATGGTGGGACGGAGGCATGCGTCCGAGCGTGCTCAATCCGTTCTTGGGGGACAGCATCGACTCGTTGCTGCCTAGCTATATTCAGATGCACGAGCGTCTCTTCAGCGGGGAGTGGCCGCTGTGGTCATCGCTCGGCGGGCCGGGAACCGAACTCTTAGCAAGCACCAACAGTCCAGCGCTTACGTTGTCGACGATCTGGTTCTTGGTGTTGCCCACTGTCTATGCGCCCGGCTTTGTGAAGCTGGTTGAGATAGCGCTCGCCATGGGCGGCATGTACCTCTGGATGCGTCGAATTGGCATGGGTCGCGCAGCCGGCGTCGTCGCAGGAATTTTCTACTGTGGTTCTGGGTTCTTTGTCGGGTGGGCTACCTGGTCTGCGCAGTCATCCGTCGCGGCCATGATGCCCGCACTATTTTGGGCCATCGAACGATATGTGCGTCGGCGCACGTTGCGGTCTTCGCTGCCAATCGCCGGAGTGGTTGGCTTGCTCATGCTGAGCGGCTTTCCCGCAGCTGCGGGCCACGCCCTGTACGCGGGCGGCATCTACTTCATTGTGCGGATTGTGGCAGAACGAGCACGCCACAGTGTGTCTGGCAGCCTCCGCACGTTCGCTATCGGTGTAGCAGCCGTGGCCTTGGGTATAGCGCTCGCCGCGGTGCAGCTCATCCCGTTCGCAATTGGGCTATCCGATGTCGACCTGAGCGTGAGAAGCGGACAGTTTTTCTCGCAGCAGCCCATTCGATCGTTTCTCTCGGTCTTCTACCCTGAGACGTTCTTCGAGGTGGGGTTCGGCGGTGGGACGAATCCGATCGAGGCGTACGCGTTTCTCGGTATCGGAGCGGTGTTCTTCGCTCTAGTTGCGCTGCTGAGTCCACGCATGGTCGGTCAAGCGCGCGGCGTTGTGCCGTTTCTGGCCGTCGGTACAGCACTGGCCGCAGCCGTGGTATGGCAGCAAGGATGGTGGACACTGTGGCTCGCTGATCTGCCCATTTTCTCTGGCAACAACTCCGGCCGATTGCGTGACCTGGTAATGCTGTTTGGGTCGGCGCTCGCCGGCATCGGAGTTGAGCGCGTGTTCCGACAGTCGGCACGGCCTCGTACTCGGATTCTCGTCATCGCCGCGGCGAGTACAGCCCTGCTGGGAGCACTCACAATTTGGGTGTGGCAACGCATCCCGGAGGTTACAGCCGAACATCTGTTTTGGGATGCCGCACCGGGATTCGGGATCATCGTGCTTGCGGTGGTCGCGGTCCTGGCAAGTTCGCGTGCAGCATTGCGCGCGGGTGCGTTCGCCGGCGTCGTGGTGCTTGCGGCTCTGCAGATGAGTAGCTCCGTATCGAACTATTGGCCGCTCACAGATGCGGAGGACTTCTATCCGCAGCTCCAGCTGATCAGTGAACTCGAAAGCGCGACGGAAGGCGAGAGGCTGGCGACCTCTGGCTCGTTCATGGGGTCAACCGCGTCGGCCTACGGCTTGCGGTCAGCAACCGCGCACACCTTCCAGCCGACTACGTGGCGGGAATATCTGGTCGCGCTCGATCTGGGCGCATTTGGCGAGGGCCAATCTCCGACCAATCCAAGTCTTACGTTCCCCGGGGTGGAGACCGCTGAACAAAGAGCGTTGCTCGACAGGCTGTCAGTGGCCGCTTGGACAACACCAGCCGGAGCGGAGACTCCCGGAAAGCTAGTTGACGCGTCGGGCCAGCCTCACAGCGAGGTGATATCAGACAACACCATCGTTTCTGAGGCAGGCCAGCCCCTTGTTCGCGATGTAGCCAGCGCGTCGCTTCGTGCGGTGACGTTTTCGGTTGCTGAGCAGGCGCTGGGCAACGAAGACGGCGTCAGCGTGCAGATCTCTTTGCGAAATGCGGCCGGCGAGGTGGTAGCGACCAGTGCACTCCAGCGGCAGCTATTGAACCCCGGCCCCGTTCTTGTTCCCATCGCGGCCGAGGAGCTTGCACCCTCCGCTGATGGCTTCACGGTTGAGATTCACACCAACGTAGACGTCGTATTGGTGGCAGACACGGGCGGTGAGCCCGCCTTAGCGATCACGGAACCAGCCGACGATGGTTTGCTATTGAGCTTTGCCGACGCGAGCGGAACCGTATGGGAGAGACAGAATGCACTTCCGCGGGTGCGTTGGGCCTCGTCGAGCGAAGTTGTGACCGACAGTTCCGATCGGCTGGCCCGCCTGCAGGAGCCAGGCCTCGCATCCGACACGGTGGTGCTGAGTGAACAAGGTCCAACTGCTGAGGGACAGAACGCGACCGTAGAGGTCATCACTGATTCTGGCGATGAGGTGGCCGTGGAGGTGGTGGCGGAAGGCGGCGGCTATTTGGTTGTCGCGGACTGGATGCACCGGGGATGGAGTGTGTCGATCGATGGCGACGAAGCTGACGTCGTAGAGGCCGACCATGCGATGAGTGCAACCTTCGTTCCAGCCGGGACACACACCGTATCTTTCGTGTATCAAGGAGATGGACTGGTAGCGGGCGCAGCGGTCTCAGCGACAGCCATCGTTGCGGTGGGCTCGATTCTTGTCGCTTCTCTTTACTGGAAGAGGCGAGATGGAACCTTTGAACGGTGACGAATGGCTAGCCGCCGGGCGAGAGGACAAAGCCGTCTAGTCTCTGCCTCGGCGCGATAGTATTCTGGCGTCGACGACTCCGACGCCCGCGAGACTTAGGTCAACTGCCGTGAGAAGCACGCGGCTGACTAGGACAATAGCCACGGCCGCGCCCGGGTCAACAGTTCCAGCGAGCGAAGCCGCAAGTACTACTTCGCGCACGCCAGCGCCGGCGGGCGCGACGATGAAAAGGAACCCTGCGGTCCACGCGAGTGCGTACCCGCCGATGCACTGCGCAATCGTGAGCAAAGTGAGGGGCGCGCCCATGCCGATCGCGAGCGCGGCAACGGCCATCCCTGCGGTGATCCATGCCGCAACCGACCATGCGATTGTCGCCGTCAAGCCGCGGGTCGAAATGGAAGTATCGAGAGGCTCAAGCTTGGCAAGTTTCCACGCGACTGAGATGACGCGATTCATGATCGCGGGCACGAGTAACACCAAGAGCGGTACCGCGACCCAGATGACCCAGCCCCACTGCTGAAAGAGCGGGCCAGGTGAGACTGCGAACGCGATAACGCCGACTGCTACTCCCGAAATGATGGAGACAAGAAGCGTGATCGACATCGCAGCAACTGAGTGTCGTCTCGGGATCCCGTGGGCTCGTCCGAGTTCGGCCGCTGCCGCGATGTTCCACACTCCGCCGGGGATGTACTTTCCGAGTTGGCTGATACCGAATAACGGCACCGATGAACGGAATCCCAACGGGTTGCCTAGATCGCGCACGACGGATCGCCAGGCCTCGAGCGTGAACAAAACATAGATGACGCTCGCAAGCGCTGAGAGAGCGAGTGCAACGAGTGACAGTTCAGCGAGCGCATCAGCGATCTCTGTCCAGTTGTTCCAGACGAACCAGACAATAAACACGAGAGCAACAGCCAAGAATCCCCACCGTACGGCAGGCGAGCGCAGTACCTTCAGCAGATGCTTCATGCGCGACGTGCCAATGCCGTGAGCAATGGCGCCACGACACGTGCCGCGCGGAACTGTTCGGCGGCCTCCCTCGCGCGGATGCGCGCTGCCTTGGTCTCTGCACCGGAGGATGTGAGCTTGACGAGCGCGGAGGCTAGCGCGCGGGCGTCTCCCGGTGGCGCATATATCGCACCGTCCCCCAGCAGTGCCCGCTGAGGCGGTGTGTCAGAGGTCAGAACGGCACACCCAGCTGCTGCTGCTTCATAGACCTTGTTCGGAACCACCCGCAGTGCCTTGGGTCCGGTGCCGAAAATACCGAGCCCCACGTCGTGGCCAGCGACCAGCTTGGGTAGCTCGCTTGCTTCTACCCAATCGATCCAGGTAACGCCTTGCCGATCTCCTAGCAGCGACCGAGCTTCATCCCAGTCTTGCCCTGTTCCGATCATCGTTGCCGTGAACTTAGCGCCGTCGTCGAGTGCCTGCGCAATCGCGGCGGCGATCACTGGCGCTCCCTGAAGCGGCGTGAACAGTCCGAAGAACACGACTGAGGGCAGCGGCACTAGCTCATCGTTCGAAGGCCGTGCAACGAACCATTCCTCTCGGGCTCCGACAGGAATGACCAGACTTTCAACCCCCGCGGGCAGCATTGCTTCGTGTTCGGTTGTGTCTACGAGCACGAGGTCTGAGGAACGAATTGCTGCGCTGTCGAGCCAGCGCAACATTCGCACGCGAAGACCTTCCGTGCCCCTGTCTTGAGCGGTGTCGCCAGCGAAGATCAGGTGATCGAGCACGATCGTGGAACGACGAAATACGCGTCTTGCCAGGATGACATCGAAGTGGCCGAGATACCCGACGAGGACCACCGACGGCTCGGCACCCTCGCGACGCAGTGCGCGAGCATCCTTGATCAGCGAAATCCATCGGCTCAGCAGTCGAAACCCGAAGGCTGGCAGCCGCCAGGGCTCACGTAGCATTCGGACTCGCTCTGAGGTACTGAATCCGAGTGGTCGGTTGAGCTCGGTCACATCAACGCCGTTCGCCCGCAAGCCATCGATGATTATGCCTACCCGAGGGTGGCGTATCGAGTCATAGGTGCCGAATGCGACAATCACGCGTGGTTCTTTCGTCTTGTTGATGTGTTCATTGTCTTCTCGGCGCCGCTCTAGGGTCCGCTGACGGGGTCTAGACTCGGGTCGGCCCGCTTGTTGCGTCCAGCGCGATGATAGCTGATAGTGCAGAGGAGCTTGTCGCAGGGCACTTTGGGGGTGCTGACATCGAGATGGCAGAATTAGCGCGAGTCCGTGCTTATCAATTCACGGCTGACAGCCAGAGACTAGCAAATGACCCAGATTCTTCAGCAAGTCATTTTCCCCGACGTCGTGGACAGCGAGGTTCATCCGCTCTATGTCGATCGGCGGCCCGATCGCGTGAATATCGTCGATCGGACGTCGGTCTGTGTTGCATCTGGCACGATCGCATCTTTCGCGACCTACTTCAACGCATTTCCCGCGAGCTACTGGCGCCACTGGACGACGGTCGATCGAGTCGAACTCAGCATCCGGTGTGACGGTGTCGGTGAAGTCAGCATGCACGGCTCAGATGCCGCTGGCTCGTCTTATCTGATCGACACGCAGAACACCGCTAGCGGTCACGTTCGCTTTGCGGTCGACCTAAATTCCTTCGACGCCGGCGGTTGGCTATGGTTTGAAGCCTCAGCCACAACTGAGCTCACGATCACCGACGCGCGTTGGCAGACGGACGCAGTGCCAGTCACTCAACCACAAGCCGCACTCGGCATCACGACGTTCAACAAACCCGGCTATTGCGCGAAGACCTTGGCAGTCTTGGCAGACTCGAATGAGCTGTTCTCGGTGCTAGACCAAATCTTCGTCATTGACCAGGGCGATCAGCATCCGTCGGATGACCCGCGTTTCGCTGCCGCGGCAGCCACGCTCGATGGCCGGCTCACCGTGATCGGCCAACCCAACTTTGGCGGGTCAGGAGGCTACGCGCGCGCGATGCTCGAGACGCTCGATAGGTCGACAGCGAACTTCGTGATGCTCATGGACGACGACGTTGAGATCGAACCTGAGTCAATTCGTCGCGCCGTGGTCTTCGGCTCTTTCTGCAAAGAGCCCACGATCGTTGGCGGTCATATGTTTGATTTGCTCGATCGCACGAAGCTTTACGCGTGGGCGGAGGTCGTTGACGAAGAGCCCTTTATGTGGCGCACGCTCGACGACGAAAAGATGCCCGTGGACTTCGCGACAAACGATCTCGCCAACACACCCTGGCTGCACGAGCGCAAGGATTCCGACTACAACGGCTGGTGGATGTCGCTGATACCAAGACAAGCAATCGAGAGCGCGGGTCTCCCTCTGCCGGCATTCATCAAATGGGATGACGCAGAATACTCGTTGCGAGCACGCAACCACGGGATCCCTACGCTTTCGCTCCCCGGTGTAGCCCTTTGGCACGTGTCTTGGGTGGGTAAAGACGACTTGATCGATTGGCAGGCCTATTTTCACGCGCGTAACCGCACCGTCGCCGCGCTACTTCATTCTGAAGCGCCTCGCGGCGGCACACTGCTTTCGCATAGTTTCCGAGTAGATCTGAAGCACTTCATGTCGATGCAGTATTACCCCGTTGATCTGCGGCATACCGCTTTGCGCGCGGTGCTCTCAGGCCCTGAACATATGCACCTCGGCCTGCCCACGGTGCTCAACTCGGCGCGATTGCTCGCCAAGAACTACTCCGAAATGCAGCCGGTGTCGGGGGACGTTCGCGGGGCTCCCCTCACGACGCGCGAGGTTGAGGCGCAGATGCCGTCCGGCATGCCGTTGCGTTTCTTTCTGTTGCGGTCGCTGGTATTGCAGTGGTTGCGTCGCCCGCGCAGCCGACCGAAATCTGACGTCGCGGAGGTGTCGATGACTGCAGCGCAAGCGCGCTGGTGGCGGCTGGCGCGCCACGACAGCGCAGTTGTGGAACTGGCAGCAACCGGTCGACAGCATGTTTACCAACGCGACCGTGCGCAGTTTCGCGAACTCATTGTCGAGAGCGTGCGTTTGCATCGGGAGTTGCGTCGGCGTTGGCCCGAACTCGTAGCTCAGTATCGAGCGTCACCGCTGACATCCGAAGGGCAGTGGCGAGCGACCCTTTTTGCACGCAGTGCGGATTCCAACGGCGAGGTGGGCGCGTCGGGCACTTCCCAGGTTTAGCGACGTCGCTGGGATAGAATTTCGGAGATCGCGCCGTATTGCGCACCCGTTAGCCGGTGCCGAGCGCACATGATTTGAGAGGAAATCTATGCGCCTGTTCATTCAGGTTCCGTGCCTGAACGAGGAGGAGACGCTTCCGCTCGTCCTTCAGAGCATCCCGACCCAAATCGACGGGATCGATGAGATCTTCGTGCTCATCGTTGATGACGGATCCAGCGATCGCACTGTCGAGGTCGCGCGAGAGCACGGCGTAGAGCACTTTGTGTTCCACACACGCAATATGGGGCTTGCCCGATCTTTCCGAGACGGAATCGACTACGCGCTCCAGCACGGTGCCGACATCGTCGTGAACACCGACGGCGACAATCAGTATCCGCAACAGCGCATCGCTGACCTCGTGCAGCCACTCGTGCGAGGCGAGGCCGACATCGCGATCGGAGACCGGCAGACAAAGACGATTGCGCACTTCTCTCCCTTCAAGAAGATGATGCAAGCAGTGGGCAGCAACGTTGTGAATTTCGCTGCAGGCACCGATCTGCCCGACGCAGCGAGCGGGTTTCGTGCGTACTCGCGCGAGGCTCTCATTCGTTTGAACGTGGTTACTCAGTTCAGCTACTGCATGGAGACGATCATCCAGGCGGGCAACAAGCGGCTTCGCATCGCGAGCGTGCCGATCACGACCAATGCGAAAACTCGCGAGTCGCGGCTCTTCAAGAACATCTTCCAGCACATGGGTCGCTCTGGGCAGGCGATCATGCGCAGCTACATCATGTTCAAGCCACATGTGGTATTCCTGACGCTCGCTATTCTGTTCCTGATCGGCGCAGCCATTCCATTCGTGCGGTTTCTGGTGCTCACAGTTGCGGGCGTCGCCGGCGATCATATCCAGTCGCTCGTTCTAGGAAGCTCGCTGCTTGTCGGCGCACTCTTGTGCTTCGCGCTGCTCGTGATTTCTGACATGCTCCACACGAACCGCACGCTGCTGGAGGACTCGCTCGAGCGAGTCAAGCTCCTGCAGTACTCCCCAGACCGAATTGTTGACCCGACCGAGCCTCGTCCTCAAGAGCTGCTGAGTCATCCATCGACGCCGCTGATCGAGCACCCGACGAAGCTTCCTCCCAAGCCGCCGCTGCCCCCGGATGAGCTTGAGATGGCGCCCCGGCATGCTCCGTCCGATTCTGGGATGCGATAGAAGTGGATCTGCTGGTCGTTGGGTCGGGTTTTTTTGGCCTGACCGTCGCTGAACGTGCTGCCGAGGCAGGTCGACGAGTCACCGTCATCGATCGCCGCGAGCACATCGGTGGCAACGCCTACAGCGAGAATGATCCTGAAACGGGGATCGAAGTGCACCGCTACGGTGCCCACCTGTTTCACACCTCCAACCCCACCGTGTGGGAGTACGTCAACCGCTTCACGGACTTCACCGATTACCAGCACCGTGTGTATACCAACCACGCGGGCGTCGTATATTCCATGCCGATCAACCTCGGCACGATCAACCAGTTCTTCCGCGCAAGTCATTCGCCTGCCGAGGCGCGAGCGCTCATCCGCGAACTCGCGGGCGAATTCGATGTGAAAGAAGCGGCGAATCTCGAAGAGAAAGCGATCGCGCTGATCGGCCGGCCGCTCTACGAGGCGTTCATTCGGGACTATACGGCGAAGCAATGGCAGACCGATCCGAAGAACCTCCCTGCCTCAGTCATCAGCCGGCTACCAGTGCGGTACAACTACGACAACCGGTACTTCAACGACACTTGGGAAGGGCTGCCCCGCGACGGCTATACCGCGTGGATCGAACGGATGGCTGATCATCCCAACATCGACGTGAAGCTCGGCGTCGACTTCTTTGATTCCGCGCAGGCGCTGAACAAAGGCGCGTCTGTCGGTCAAGTGCCGATCGTCTACACCGGACCACTTGATCGCTACTTCGACTTCGCCGAGGGTGAGCTGAGCTGGCGCACTCTTGACTTCGAGACCGAGGTTCTGCAGCTCGCCGACTTTCAAGGCACGCCCGTCATGAACTACGCCGATGCTGACATTCCCTACACCCGCATCCACGAGTTCAAGCACTTTCATCCCGAGCGCGCAGACCGATATCCGACTGACAAGACCGTGATCATGCGTGAGTATTCACGGTTCGCGTCGCGGCAGGATGAACCGTACTACCCCGTGAATACGGCTGACGATCGTGCCATGCTGCTTGCGTATCGCGAACATGCCAAGGGCGAGCGCGACGTGCATTTTGGCGGTCGGCTGGGCACGTACCAGTATCTGGACATGCACATGGCAATCGGCGCGGCGCTTTCGATGTGGCACAACGAGATTGCGTGAACGTCCACATAGACTCAGTATCGTGACCACCACTGCCGTCGGCGCCCCAGGGTCGAGCCGGCGCTACCTTCACTCGCTGTGGTTGCTCTCGGCACGCGATCTGCGCGTGCGCTACGCGACCAGCGCGCTGGGATACCTCTGGTCGGTTCTTGATCCGCTCGTGATGAGCGGCATCTACTGGTTCGTGTTCACGCAGGTGTTTCAACGGTCGGTCGGTGAAGAGCCTTACATGGTGTTTCTCATCACAGCGCTGTTGCCGTGGGTGTGGTTCAACTCCGCGGTCACCGACTTCACACGTGCCTTCAACAAAGACGCCCGGCTTGTGCGCTCAACATCGATTCCTCGCTCTATCTGGGTGACTCGGATCGTGCTGAGTAAAGGCATCGAGTTCATACTGTCGCTGCCGGTGCTCATCCTGTTCGTCCTGGTGACAGGTGCACCCGTGACATGGAACCTGCTGTGGTTTCCGGTCGGCGTTTTGCTCATGACGTCTCTGCTCGTCGGGCTGGGGCTATTGGTGGCGCCCCTCTGTGTGCTTTGGGGCGACCTTGAGCGCACGACGAAGCTCATTCTTCGAGCATTGTTCTACGCATCTCCAATCATTTACGGCGTCGCCGATCTGCCAGGCGTATTCAGCGAGCTCGCTGCGTTCAATCCGCTGTCCGGAATCTTCACCCTGTTCCGCGTCGGCTTTTTCCCCGACCAGTGGGACACACTCGCGGTCGTAGTCGGGGCCATGATGAGTGTGGCGTTTCTGGGATTGGGGATGCTCGTGTTCCGTAGTCTTGAGCGCCCGGTGTTGAAGGAATTGTGATGGCTGCGTCTGAGCTTGCAATGGAAGCACGCAATTTGGGTGTGCGCTTTCGCCGAAATCGTCGCGGCCGTCGAAATCTCAAAGACCTGTTCTCCGGTTCGTCGCGTCGCTCTCGGCCAGACGAGTTCTGGGCGCTTCGCGATGTCAGCTTTTCTGTCGCCCCCGGCGAGTCGATCGGCGTCGTCGGACGCAACGGCCAGGGCAAGAGCACGCTTCTCAAGCTCGTGGCCGGCGTGCTGATTCCAGACCAAGGAAACATGATGGTGAACGGGGGAGTCGCCCCGCTCATTGAGATCACGGGCGGATTCGTCGGCGACCTCACCGTGCGTGAAAACGTGCGACTAACATCAGGCCTGCACGGCATGCCTCGCGCTGAGGTCGCCCGTCGATTCGACAGCATGATCGAATTCGCAGGGCTGGGCGACTTTCTTGACACGCCCTACAAACATCTCTCAAGCGGCATGAAGGTGCGTCTTGCTTTCGCAGTGGTCTCACAACTCGATGAGCCGATCATGCTTGTCGATGAGGTTCTGGCAGTCGGCGACAAAGCCTTTCGTGAGAAGTGTTACCGTCGCATCGACGAACTGCTCGCAGAAGGACGCACCCTCTTCTTTGTGAGTCACAGCGAACGAGATCTCAGGCGCTTCTGCACGCGAGGGCTCTACCTCGACAAAGGGCAGCTCGTGATGGACGGGCCGATCGCCGAGGTGTTGGACCGCTACAACTCAGACCAGAGCTAACCTCGGCACTTGCAAGTCAGTCCCGCTCAGCCAGCAGCAGGCACAGCAGCAAGCGGCGGCATGGGGCGCCACGAGGTGTCGTTCGCGATCTTGCGGCCGTCCCTGAGTCCGCGGAACAGATTGCTGGTGCCGCGGAACGTGCGCTCGACGAAGACGAGCCGGATGAGTTCCTTGGCGAAGGTCAGTGCGGTGCCCAGCGCGAACAACACCGGGTTGTACACGCCCAGCGAGCGGTAATACTGCTTGATGTGCCCGCGGTTTCGCATGATGTAGTACCGGTAGGCGTTGCTTGAGGCATTCATGTGGCGAACACCCATGTCCCACTGCTTGATCTCGCGCGTTCTGCGCAAGACGAACTCGTCCACGATCACTGACGGCGTCTTGCGCGACGCGAGCCACCCATAGGTCTGGTCATCCCAATAGATGAAGAACCTCGGGTCGGGCAGGCCGATCTGCTGCACGACTTCGCGATTGATGAACATGCCCTCGAAGCATCCCGAGTTCATCGGCTTGAAGCCTGACTCATCGAAACCTGCTGGCGCGAATGGAATGGGAATACCCATGCGCTCGGCGATTCGGTACTGCCAGTAGAACTCGCTGCCGTCGTAGTCGTAGCGGCGTCCTTGAATGCTCTTGAAGCGGGGCGCCCACTTGCCCATTTTCGCCAGGCCATCGGGAATCACCTCGACGTCGTCGTCCATCAGCCAGATCCACTCGGAACCGAGCTCGTAGGCGACACGCATGCCCTCGCTGAAGCCGCCGGAACCGCCCGTGTTGGTACCGAGCCGGCGGTACACAAGCTGGGTGCCCAGCCGTTCCCGGAAGCCCTCGACGACCTCGGTGGTGTCGTCGCTCGACGCGTTGTCGACGATGACGATGTGCCCCGGCTTGGGATCCATCTTCTCGACGCTCTTGAGCAGTCGGGTGAGCAGGGCTGAACGGTTGAAGGTGACAACTGCAATCGTCGACGATGCTGGATCGAAGTCAGTGGACGATTCGATTGCGGGGTTGTGGTCTGCAGTGGGCATGGCTTCAAGAGCTTACCGCGCGCCGCTGTGAACGCTGACGCAGTGGCTCAGAGTGATGCCGAACTCGCAGGAGGCAATGAGATCGTCTCGGTCTCAAGGTTCTCGCGCCACGACCTCGATTGTCCGGCTCGCACCGCGCACAAGACCAGCATGAGCCACCCGAGGCCTGTCAGAGTGAAGCTCTCGAATATCGAATCGATGAGCAGCGTCACCAAGATGAGGGGCGTCCACGCATAGACGACGGAGCGCCGCTCGCTCGCCACCATCCACGCCCTCACAAGCGCAATCCCGGCGAACGCGGCGAATAGGATCACCCCGACCCACCCCAGTTGCAGCAGAACATCGAAGTAGGCGTTGAGGCCCGTAGCGTGTGTTTCATCGAGCTGCACATTGATCGCGTTGAAGGGAAACTCGGTCTTGGCCCACGGGCCGAACCACCCCCAGCCTTCGACCGGGTGGAATCGAACGAGATCGACCATCAGATTCCATAGGTCGACGCGCAGTGAGAAGTCAGTTCCCGCGCCGAGAAACCGGATGATCGGGTGACGCGCGAAGTATCCGATCAGGAGCGCGAGCACTACCGCCGCCCCCAAGCTCAATTGCACTGCGGTTCGATGTTCTGGGCGCGTGTGCCGCACGAGCGCCAGTGCCCCCACGGCCGCGCCGGTTCCGATTGCGATCGCGAAGACCGTGGGCGAGTCGCTGAACGCAGCCAGGGTGCCAGCGAGAATCACCGAATAGAGCGACAGCCCGACTCGAACTGACTGGGTGCGGTACTCGATAAGAAAGGTGATCACCGCGAGCACGGCGACGAAGCCGAGCATGTTTCGGGTGCCGAAAATCCCTTGGATCGGACCGAGTTGCGCGAGGTTGCCTTGAACACCGATGAAGCTGAAGGGGGTGTCGAGAAGCACCCCAGAGAGCACTTCGGTCGCGAGCGACAGCGACAGCAGCACCCTCAGTACGTCGCCCAGCGCGCGCACGGTCTGAAGCGTGTCGCGAATGTGCCCGATCACCACAGCCAGCAGGGCGATTGCCGCCAACGACACCCAGTTCACAAAAGTCTGTGTGCCGTCGGTGCTCCAGTAAGTGCTGGCGAGCGCCCAGCCCAAGAACAGCAGCAGCGTGGTCGGCATGAGGCGCAGGATCGATACTTCGCGGCGACGAGCCACCATCACCGCGATGCCAATTGCGCACAGGCCGACGATGATGGTGACGTAGGTGACCCTTCCGGCAGTGTGTTCAATCAGGTAAGACGCGAACACCGAGCCCAGCACGGTCAGGCTGTAAGCACGGGCGAAGCCGGGCGACGCGAGAAAATCGCCGATGGATGCTGCCCGGGGCTTCGCGCTCATTGCCGCAGGCCGACCACATCGCCGCGTTCAATGGCGGCGCGTCTCTCGGCGGGGCCTTCACCGACGAGCGGAGACTGCTTGACCTTTGCCGCGAGCATCACGACCAGCATCCAACCCCACAACATGAGGGGGTTCGATTCGGCCACTCCCTGCACGAGCAATACCGTCGCCAGCAGCGTCGGCAGCAGCGTGATCGTCGAGTAGGGCCGGTTCGCCTCGAGGTCCCAGCGGGGGCGGTCGACAGCAAAGAACCAGGAGCGCCAGATGAACGCAAGATAGATGCCCGCCATCAGGATGAGTCCGATGATGCCAAGCTGCATCGACACATCTACCCACATGTTGTGCGCCTGCATCACGCTCTCACCGTGATCGATGATCCACCCATCGAAGGCGGCTTCGGTCGGCACCCATGGCGTAGAAAATCCCCATCCGATCCACGGGCGCTCGCCCGTGCGACTGAGCACGGCATCCCAAATCGCCTCGCGCCCAGTGAGGTCTGCGGTGCGGCCCAGGGCGCCGAAGATCGCATCGCGGATAACCCAGAGCCCCACAGTGCCGCCGACGGCGAGTGCGGCGTAGATGACGTAATAGCGGGTGCGCTCGCCGGGCTTCGACGCCGTGCGCATCAGCAGCACCGTGGCCAGCACAAGAAGCACGGCCGCGGCGGCCACCACGGCCGTGGCAGACCCCGCACGGACGAACATGTAGACCGAGAGCGCAAGCCACGCGGTTGGCCATCCGCGACGCTGTGGGCTCATCGTGATGAGGATTGCGAAAACGATGATGGCCACCAGCGCGATGGCGCCGAGCAGATTGGCGTTTCCGACGATGCCCTGAATGCGACCGCCGTCGAACAGGTTGTTCCTTGACCAGTAGAGGATCGGGTCGACGGATTCGGTGCGGGCGACAAAGCCCGGCAGCACCGGCGCTTTGACGAAGACAGACACCCAGAGTTCGAAAACCAGCGAGAGGCCGATGACCCATTTGAGCCCTGCCCCGACTGCCCGCACTAGCTCGTGCCACGACAGCACGCTGCCGACGAACAGTGCCTGCAGGGTCGTGACGTAGAGCAGAAGCAGTGTCAACCACGTTGCCGCCGGCCACGCAGACCAGACGACAGACAGCGTGGCCCAAGCGAGGTAGGCGAGTATTCCCCATGGCAATCGCCGCCACTGCAAAGGCGGGCGCACGATCACCCACAGCACCGCTGACAACAATCCCGCGCCGAGGGTGATGACGATGCTGACCGGAAGGCCGAACGCGTTTACCCACGCTGTGCCGGCGAACGCGCTGAACAGCACAAATACGCACCACGCACGCAGCATCACGTGCCCCGTCTTCTCGCGGATGGGCGGGGCAGGTGGCGCTGACGCAGGGTGCTTGGAGTAGACGGCCATCGTGGATTCAGGGTACCGGGCGGAACTGGCCGTCGTTATCACCTTGCGACACGCCGTCGGCGCGTCGCAAACGTTCAAGAGGTGCTTGAGGCTTTAGTATCCGCGACTTGACCTTCGCGAACTACACGAGTGTAATTACTGGTAGCCGCGGACAGCGGGCACCGGGGGACCCACGGGGGGAAGAAGAGAAATGACGGCATCGCCATACCGCTCAGGCGTTCCTGACGACTGGTTCGTCGATCCTGTGCAGCTCGGTGTACCTGGAGTGCGCCGGCAGATCCAGGTCGAAGAAGACAACCCCCTCTCATGGCAGACAGACGCGCTGTGCTCTCAAACCGACCCTGAGGCGTTCTTCCCCGAAAAGGGCGGCTCAACGCGCGACGCCAAGCGCGTGTGCGGCACGTGCGATGTGCGGGCGGAATGCCTCGAGTACGCACTGCAGAATGACGAGCGCTTCGGTATCTGGGGCGGTCTGAGCGAGCGCGAACGCCGCAAGCTCAAGCGCCTGGCTAGCTGAGCATCTGGATACGAATCACCCAGGTTGGCGCGTGGCGGCGCGGCCATGCGGGCATCTCGGCTTAGTCTGACCACGCTATGCCCGCCCGAGTTCACGCAGTCGTCGTTGTACGCCCTGATGGGCGCACCCCCGCAGCCCTCCACCTGCGACGAACTCTGACGGCGATCGCGGCGTTGCATCGTCCGGTCGACGCGCTGACGATAGTGCTGTGCGGTGCGGACGAAGAGCTTGAGCGCATCGCGCGAGATGCAACCCCCACTCATATCCGCACGCTCTCGCTGAACACCGGCTATGCCGCAGCCGTAGCCGGCGCCATCAGTGACATCGACGAAGACGCTCTCTGGCTGTTGGCGCAGGATACGGCGCCAGAGACAGACGCCCTCACGCACCTCGTCTCGGCGCTTGAGCTCGCGCCCTCGCTGGCGTTCGTCGCGCCGAAGCTGACGCGTTGGAATGATCGCTCAGAGCTGGTGTCGATGGGCGCGACGATGACCCGGTTCGGCCGCACGGTCATGCACGCCGAAGGCCAGCTCGATCAGGGCCAGCATGACGGTCGAGAAGACATTCTTGGCGCTGACATTCGCGCGATCTTGGTGCGCACGGATGCCTGGCGCGACCTTGGTGGTCTGGATGCGGCATTGCTCGGCGCTGACCAAGGACTCGACCTCGGCGTGCGTGCGCGCCTTGCCTCCTCTCGAGTGTCGATCGTGCCACGAGCGCGTGTCGCGACTGCGGGCGACGGTGTGGCAGGCGTTCCCGCGCCCATCTCACCTCAGCGGCGGCAACGCGCGGCGTACATCTCCCGCACCGCGCAGCTGCACCGTCGCCTGGTCTATGCAAACCCCGTCGCCGCCGTGCTGCTGTGGTTGTCGATGCTTCCGCTCGCAGCGTGGAACACGGTGCTGCTGCTTCTGCGCAAGCAGCCTGAGCTGATCGGCCCGGAATGGTGGGCGTCGCTCACGGCGCTCGGGCGGCCTCTCGCCATCTTGCGTTCACGGCGCCGCCTCGCCGAGGCCAAGCGCGTTCCATGGTCGCAGCTGGCACCGCTTCGCGTGACGGGTTCGCAGCTGCGCGAAGTGTTCGGCACCGATGAAGCGGGAGAGTCGCCGACTGTGCCAACGCGCCGCGATCTGAGGTTCTTCACTGGCGGTGGCGCATGGCTTGTGCTGGCAGCTCTTGTCACTTCGGTGGTGGCATTCCCTGCCCTGCTTGCGTGGCCGGTGCTCGGTGGTGGCGCGTTGCAGCCGCTGCGAACAACCGTCAGCAGGCTGTGGGCAGACGCATCCTATGGTCAGCTCAGCCTGGGCTGGGACGTCGTTGCTCCCGCTGACCCTTTTTCGACGGTGGTGGCGCTGATCGGTTCCACGACCCCATGGCAACCTTCGCAGGCGATTGTGGTGTTGTGGATTCTCGCCCTGCCGCTGGCGGCTCTGGGCGGCTGGTTCATGGCCACGCGGGTGACCGAACGCTCTGTGCTGCGTATGACGGCGGGAATCGCGTGGGCGCTGGCGCCCACGTTCCTCATTGCGCTCGTCGATGGCCGGCCGACCGCTGTCATCGTGCACGTGCTGCTGCCGTGGCTGTTCGTTGCGGCGTCGGTGGCGCACCGCTCGTGGGCCGGCGCCGGCGCAGCATCCCTGATTCTCGTGGCCGTGATCGCTGCCTCGCCGTCGCTGGCGCCGGCGGTTGTGGCGCTGTGGGTGATGATGCTGCTGCTCGTGGTGGCGATGCGCGGCGGGCGAGGCGCTTCGAGGCTGGTTTGGATGCTTGTTCCCACCGCAGTGTTTTTCGCTCCGTTGATCTGGCACGCGATTGCCACAGGCGACGGGTGGGTGCTGCTCGCCGATCCTGGCGTGGCATGGGCCGGTCCGCAGGTTGCGGCAGATGCCACGGGGCGCTCGTTGCTCGCGGCTGGCATTCCCACGCCAGATATCGCGGGCTGGGCGACCCTGCTGCCCGAGGGCAGCGTGTGGTGGGTGCCACTGCTCGTGGTGCCACTCGCGCTTCTTGCGCTCGCCGCTCCGCTTTCGCAGCGATGGGCTTCAGGGATTGCACTGCTCGTTGTCGCAGCCGTCGGGTTGGGAACGGCATTCGCAGCCGTCGGCATTGCCGTGGTGTTCGACGAATCCGAGGTCGTCGCACTCTGGCCGGGGGCCGCGTTGAGCCTTGCCTGGCTCGGAGTGCTGGGCGGGGCGCTGGTGACGCTCGACGCGGCGCTTGCCCCGCGGCTTCGTGCCGCTCGCGCTGCGGGTGCGGTCGTCGTCTCACTCGCGATCATCGTCTTAGCGTTGCCGTCTCTCACCGCCATGGCTCGAGGCACCGCTTACCTCGACAGAGGCGATGCCTCGACGCTGCCCGCCTACATTGCAGCCGAGGGCAGAGACGACGCCAATGTCGGAACCCTGGTGCTGACTCCTCAAAGTGGCGGTGGCCTTGCCGCACAGTACGTCTGGGGCGGCAGCGAAACGCTGGGCGGCCAGTCGACGGTCATCGCAACGCAAACCACCGCGACCGAGCAAGACGAGCTGACGGGCACCCTCGCCGCAGACCTCGTCACATCGACGGATAGCGCGGCGATCGAAGAGCTCGCCGCCCAAGGCATCAGCTTCGTGCTGCTCGCCGTCGACGACGGTGACGAGACTCCTGCGGCGCGCGCTCTTCGACTATCGGCGACGACTTCGCTCAACCAGCGCGACACGTTGGAGGGCGTGGGTGAGACGGCCAAGGGCGAACTCTGGCGAGTGGTCGCAGATGTATCGGAGCGCGCCGCACCGAGTGAAGAAACACAGACGATGACGACGATTGTCGCCATCAGCCAGCTCGCCGTCGTCGGTATCGCGGTGCTGCTGGCCATTCCGACCGCTGCGACGCGGCGAGCGGCGCGTCGAACCCCGCGCGTCGTCGGACCCTACTGGCAGGAGGGGCGATGAGCGATCGACGCCCGTTTCGACTCGCCACGTCGAGCACGCGCATGCTCGCAGGCACCCTGGTCTCTATGGCGGCGGTGGTGGCCGTAGTGACAGCGATCTCGCTGCCGTGGCCAACACTCGCGCACGAACCCGTGCAGGTTGAGGCGCTTCCGGCAGCGTCGGACTCGGTGCTGGTATGCGATGGCGGTTTGGTGTCGATCGGGGTTGATGCCGCCGATGCTTCAGGGCTCGCCCTGTCAGCGACGCAGAGCGTGACCAGCGGCGTCTTGGCGGGCTCGCCCGAGCCCTTCGAGGAATCGCTCCAGTCCAACGTTTCATCGGGCGAGAACGGCCCCCTCGCCTTCACCGCTGAGCCGCAGAACCGTGTGCGCACCGACGTCGCCGCCTCAGGCTCTACGACGGTGGCCACCGAAGATCTCAGCGGCTACACGGCCTCTGCGTGTCAGCCGGCACTTCTTGAGTCGTGGCTGGTCGGAGGATCTGCGTCAACGGGCGCCGCGGATCTCGTCGTCGTCTCGAACCCGGGCGATGTCGCTGCGACGGTCGAGCTGACAGTATTCGGTGCAGACGGCATGATCACCCCGCCGGGCGGAACCGATCAGGTGCTTCCTGCCAAGACGCAGCGGGTGTTTCCCCTCGCCGGCCTGCTACTGGGCGAAGAGAGTCCTGTCGTTCGCGTGACGGCGGTGGGAACTCCGGTGCATGCATCCCTGCAGACCAGCCTCACCCGCACTCTCATCGCGGTAGGAGTCGATCAGGTCGGCTCGATCGCGCAAGCTGCGACGCAACAGCACATCGTCGGCGTGCAGGTGGCTGCAGCCCCGGGCGAGGGCGGAACGAGCGGCAGCAGCTCGATACTTCGAGTGTTGGCGGCCAGCGACTCGGCCACAGCAACGGTGACGGTGACGCAGTCGGGCGCGATCGACCCGTATTCCGAAGCGCAGACGGTTCCTCTCAGCGAGGGCGTTCCTGTCGAAGTCGACCTCGGCGACCTCGCTGTCGGCACATACTCGGTCGCCGTCGCTGCTGACGCCCCCGTGGTCGCGGCCGTACGGCAGGCCACCGGAGAGGACGAGGGCGATGACTTCGCCTGGTACGCCTCGGCGCCGCTGATCGAGACGCCGAGCTTGTTTGCGGCGCCGACGGGGCCCACGCCCGTACTGACGCTGGTGAACGATGCCGCCGAAGACGCCACGGTCTCAGTCGTCTCGAACGATGGCGAGTTTCGGCTCGAGCTGGCCGTGCCAGCGGGATCCTCGCGGAGCACGAGCCTTGAGGCTCGCACCGTCTACCAGCTCGACCCGGGCGAGGCGAGCGTGCGTGCGGGGCTATCGATGAGCGGTGACGGTGCGCTCGCGGGCTTTCCGATTTGGGCGGCGGATGCTGCGGCTCTTCCGATCACCGTCTACCCGTAGCGCGGGCGGCTAAAAGCGGAAGCGATCCGGTCCGAGATCCCACGGATCGCGTTCGAGATACTCGGCGGACGCACGAAACACGCAGCCCTCGATCATGATCCGCTTGTGAAGGTCATCGTTGCGGTGCAGATGGCTGAGGCGCTCGATCGGCAGCCGATACAGAATGATGCGCTTCGCGTCGCGCAGCACCGTCCAGCGCGGAATACCGTGCTCGGTGCTCGCCTGCGGCATGTCAGCAACTTCGAACCGCACTTCTCGCAGTTCGGGCCACGCCGAACGCAGAAACTCCGCCGATGTGCCCACGGCCAGATCGAACCGCTCCATGCGGGTTTCGAGCGGTGGCAACGGCGGCCGAATGACAGGGCTGCGGCCAAGTCGGCCGTGGCGGCCATGACGAGACATGCGCCGCGGCTCGGGCTCAGGTTCGCGAGTGCGCCGCCACATCATGACCCCATCCTAGGCGCGGGGCGGCGCCGTCGGCGCGGCACCCCGGTGGCGCACCGCTCGCACGCTAGCGTGGTGCCAATGCGCGCGAGATTGTGTTCCAAAGTGGGTTGTGCCCGTGAGGCTGTGACGACCCTGACTTACGACTATCCCGATCAGATGGCAGCGCTGGGACCTCTCGGTCTTGAGGCGAACCCTCACGCTCACGACCTCTGCGCGATTCACACCGAGCGGCTCTCGGTTCCCAAAGGCTGGACCGTCGTGCGCCACGAGACGCTGCGCGCCTGAATCACCTCACACGCGCGGACTGCTTCGCGCGCGCAGGTGGCTCATCGACGTCGCCAGGTGAAACAATGGGGGAATGCCGAACACCTCTGCCACCGTGGCGCCTGTCCGCCCATTTGCTTTCGAGATCGCCGATCTGGCGCTCGCCGAGGCGGGCCGCCACCAGCTGCGCCTCGCTGAAAACGAGATGCCAGGACTCATGTCGCTGCGCGAAGAGTTCGGCGCTGAGCAGCCGCTGAAGGGTGCCCGCATCGCTGGGTCGTTGCACATGACCGTGCAGACCGCGGTGCTGATCGAGACTCTGGTGGCGTTGGGTGCGCAAGTGCGCTGGGCGAGCTGCAATATCTTCTCGACTCAAGACGAGGCCGCAGCCGCCGTGGTCGTCGGCCCGCACGGCACCGTGGATGCTCCCACGGGGGTGCCGGTATTCGCGTGGAAGGGCGAAACGCTCGAAGAATACTGGCGGCTCGCCGACCGAATCTTCGACTGGAG
The DNA here is from genome assembly GCF_037204165.1 of Microbacterium marmarense. Taxonomy (NCBI): domain Bacteria; kingdom Bacillati; phylum Actinomycetota; class Actinomycetes; order Micrococcales; family Microbacteriaceae; genus Microbacterium; species Microbacterium marmarense. The sequence goes on along the minus strand of NZ_JBBDGL010000004.1, from coordinate 233,688 downwards.
CGACGAGGGTTTCGACGGCCCCAACCTGATCCTCGACGACGGCGGTGACGCCACGCTCTATGTGCACAAGGGCGTCGAGTTTGAAAAGGCCGGCGTAGTTCCCCAGACAGCGCCGGATGATTCAGAGGAGTACGGCATCGTGCTGGCCTCGCTGCGCGCCAGCCTCGCGAAAGACTCCCAGCGCTTCACCCGCATGGCCGAGGGGCTGATCGGTGTGACCGAAGAGACAACGACCGGCGTACACCGACTGTATGAACTGGCTGCGGCGGGATCCCTGCTTTTTCCGGCGATCAACGTGAACGATTCGGTAACCAAGTCGAAGTTCGACAACACCTACGGAATCCGCCACTCGTTGCCCGACGGACTCAACCGCGCAACCGATGTGCTCATGGGCGGCAAGGTCGTTTTCGTCGCAGGCTACGGAGACGTGGGCAAAGGCTCGGCTGAAGCGCTGCGCGGTCAGGGAGCGCGAGTGATTGTCGGTGAGGTCGACCCGATCTGTGCGTTGCAGGCAGCGATGGACGGGTTTCAGGTTGCCAAGCTCGAGTCGGTGATCGCAGACATCGACATCATCGTCACGGGTACCGGCAACACGCACGTCGTCACCGCTCAGCACCTGCTGTCGCTCAAGCACCTCGCCATCGTCGCGAACGTCGGGCACTTCGACGATGAGATCGACATGGCAGGACTGGCGGCGATCGAGGGGGCCGAGCGTGTTGAGATCAAGCCTCAGGTGCACGAGTGGCGTCTGCCGACGGGGCGCAGCGTACTCGTACTGAGCGAGGGTCGCCTGATGAACCTCGGCAACGCAACGGGTCACCCGTCGTTCGTGATGAGTGCGTCGTTTACCAACCAAGTTCTGGCCCAGATCGAACTCTTCGTGCGCCCTGAGGCCTATCCCATCGGTGTCTACACCTTGCCGAAGGCGCTTGACGAGAAGGTCGCGCGGCTGCACCTCGACGCTCTCGGGGTGGAGTTGACCACGCTCACACCGCACCAAGCTGCCTACATCGGCGTTCCGGTCGACGGTCCGTACAAGCTCGATCACTACCGCTACTGAGCGTCAGCGTTGCGGAAAGCCCCTGGGAGTTGTGGGGGCTGAGTCGAGCATCCCGACTCGCGCCGCTTCGAGCTGCAGCGCGCGCAGTTGACGGTCGTGTCTGAGCGCGCTCACGGCACGCAGGAATGTCTCGGGATCTGCCTGCGGAACGGGAGAGACGAAATTCGAAGCTTCGTCGGCGAGTGATGCCGCCAATCGCTGCCGCGCACCAGGGTCGAGCCGTTCGCAAGATGAGATGAACTGAGCGATGCGGCGCGAGAGCCGGTCAGGCAGCCGGGCGACATCGGCGAGCGTCGCCCACCCGGTAAGGGCGGCTGGCACATCAATCTGTGGCGCGGTCAACTGCGGGGTGCGGGTGCGCTCAGAGTACGTTCCCGCGAGCAGGTCGCCTAAGCGTTGCGACCGCGGCGTGAACGCCCCGACGAGGGCGGCGACAGCGCCGAAGGTCATCCACAGCTCGAGCACTCCCGCGAGTGCGCGAATGAAAGCGTGTCTGAAGCTGGCTGCGCCACCATCGGCGCGCACGATGCGACCGCCGACAGCGAGACGACCCAGGCTGCGGCCTCGAGAGACAGTCTCGATAACGGTGGGCAGCACCACCAATACGAGCACAGCCATCACGATCGACACGATCGGTATGACGGCATCCGTGATCATGCCCGCAGACGACAGCCCCGTTGCCAGCAGCACGAACAGCAGGATGATCGCCAGGCTCACCGCCATGTCGATGATGACCCCGAGTGCTCTCATGAAGAATCCGAGCGGTTGCACGTCAAGAGCGACTGCTTCGCCCGTGAGCACTTCGTCTTGATGGATCTGGACAATCGAGACGTTGGCGGCGGGCATGGGTACAGTAAATCAAATGGATCCCGATGCGCTTACAGCCGCGCGCCGGCACGAGTGGGAGCGGCTCGACGAACTCAGCCGCACCCGCCAGCTCGACGGCGCGGAGATTGACGAGCTGGTCACGCGCTATCGGTCGGCGGCCGCCGATCTTGCCGAGGTGAAAACGGCTGCGGGACGCAGCGCCGTCGGCGACCACATCTCAACGATGCTGGCCCGTGCCCGACTTCGGCTGACACGAGCGCCAGAGAACGTGCTCCGACAGATTCCGCGATTTTTCGCCCTGCAGCTTCCGGCGGCACTGTACCGGCTGCGCTGGCTGACGCTGATCATCGCCGTGTTCTTCGTCGCAGTGGTCGCAATCGTGGCCGTGTGGATCTCAGCCGACCCCGCACTGGTTGCGAGCCTCGGCGGTCGCGCACAGCTTGAGCAATACGCCGAGAATGACTTCACCGCCTATTACAGCGAGAACCCTGCGGCAGTGTTCGCAGGCACCGTGTGGACGAACAACGCGTGGATTGCGGCGCAGTGCGTGCTGTTCGGGATCACTGGTATCTGGCCCATCATGGTGCTGGTGCAAAACGCCGTGGGTGTAGGAACCGCCGCCGCCGTGCTCGCAGCCTTTGACCGAGCTGACGTGTTCGTGCTGTTCATCCTGCCCCACGGATTGCTTGAGCTGACATGTATCTTCGTCGCTGCCGCCGCGGGGCTGCAGATCTTCTGGGCATGGGTCGCGCCGGGGGCCCGACGCAGGGGGGAGGCGCTGGCGAGCGCCGGACGTTCGCTGGCGACTGTCGCGATCGGACTCGTGTTCGCGCTCGCTGTTGCGGGTCTGCTGGAAGGGTTCGTGACCGCGCAGCCGTGGCCGTGGGCTGTGAAGATCGGGATCGGAGCGACGGCGCTGGGGCTGTTCGTGTTCTACATGGTGTGGGTCGGCGGCCGCGCGCATCGGCGCGGCGAGACTGGAGACCTCGATGAGTGGCAAGCGGGAACGCCAACCCTGATTGCCGGGTAATGTTCAGCATCCGTTTGTTTTGGATCATTCAAAATAACGGTAGTGTTGAGGCATGACCTCGACCCCGGCTTCCGCCGAACTGATTCGCCACGCCGGCTTGCGCGTGACAGATTCACGACGCGCTGTGGTCGACGCCTTGGAGTCGCATCCGCATGCCAGCGCCGACGAGCTGTTTCAACAGGTCAGCGCCCGCCTGCCGCAGACGAGTCTGCAGTCGGTCTACAACGCGCTCGCCGACTTTGTCGCTGCGGGACTCGCGCGTCAGATCGAACCCGCGGGTCGCCCACGGCTGTACGAACTGCGTGTGAGTGATAACCACCATCACCTCGTCTGCTCGCAGTGCGGCAAGGTCGAAGACGTTGACTGCGTCGTCGGTGCGGCACCGTGTCTTCACCCATCCGAGACGCACGGCTTCGCCGTCGAGGCCGCAGAGGTCACCTTTTGGGGCGTCTGCCCTGACTGTGCAGCATCCCCGCTTTAAACAATCGCCCACCCGAGAGGAAGGAAAGACATGAGTCACGATCACGAGGGAGCCGAGCAAATCGGCACCAACCCGACCGATATTGATCAGGCTGTCACCCCCATCGACACCCCCGTCAACGAGCGCGAAGACGGCGAAACTCGCCCCCGCCCAAACGAAGATGCGGGCTCGTGCCCGGTCATCCACGGCGATCAGCCGCACCCCACCACGGGCTCAGCCAACCGCGTGTGGTGGCCCAACCAGCTCAACCTCAAGATCCTTGCGAAGAACCCCGCGGTCTCCAATCCGCTCGGTGAAGACTTCGACTACGCAGCGGCGTTCAACACGCTTGATCTCGCTACCGTGAAGAAAGACATCGAAGACACGCTGACCACCTCACAGGACTGGTGGCCCGCCGACTTCGGTCACTACGGCCCGCTGGCGATTCGTATGGCATGGCACAGCGCGGGAACCTACCGCGTCACCGACGGCCGCGGCGGCGGCGGTGCAGGCCAGCAACGCTTCGCGCCGCTGAACAGCTGGCCCGACAACGTGGGCCTCGACAAAGCGCGTCGCCTGCTGTGGCCAGTCAAGAAGAAGTACGGTCAGAACCTGTCGTGGGCTGACCTGATGATCCTTGCCGGCAACGTCGCGCTCGAGTCGATGGGCTTCAAGACGTTCGGCTTCGCAGGCGGACGCCCCGACGTGTGGGAGCCGGACGACGACGTGTACTGGGGTCCCGAGAGCACCTGGCTCGCCGACGAGCGCTACTCGGGGGACCGCGACCTAGAGCGTCCACTCGCCGCGGTGCAGATGGGGCTCATCTACGTCAACCCCGAAGGCCCGAACGGCAACCCTGACCCGCTGCTGTCGGCGCGCGATATTCGCGAGACGTTCAGCCGCATGGCGATGAACGACGAAGAAACCGTCGCTCTGATCGCTGGTGGTCACACCTTCGGCAAGACGCACGGCGCCGCTCCCGACACCAACCTCGAAGACAATCCTGAGGCTGCAGGCCTTGAGATGCAGGGGCTTGGCTGGAAGAACAACAACGGCACGGGCAAGGGCGACGACCAGATCACCTCGGGTCTCGAAGTGACGTGGACCTACCACCCCACCCGCTGGGACAACGAGTTCTTCCACATCCTGTTCGCGTACGAGTGGGAGCTCATGACGAGCCCCGCGGGTGCCCACCAGTGGCGTCCGAAGGACGGCGCAGGTGAGGACATGGTGCCGATGGCACACGACCCCAGCACCCGCCGCGAGCCCCGCATGCTGACGAGTGACTTGGCGCTGCGCTTTGACCCGGTGTACGGCCCGATCTCGAAGAAGTTCTCCGAAGACCCGGAGGCCTTCGCCGATGCTTTCGCACGTGCGTGGTTCAAGCTCACACACCGTGACATGGGCCCGATCGCGCGCTATCTCGGCGCCGAAGTTCCCGAAGAAGAGCTCATCTGGCAAGACCCGGTTCCAGCCGTGGACTACGAGCTCATCGATTCTGCCGACGCGGCCGCGCTCAAGGCGCAGATTCTCGGGCTGGGGCTGAGCGTGTCGCAGCTTGTCAGCACCACCTGGGCGGCGGCCTCGTCATTCCGTGGCAGCGACAAGCGCGGTGGCGTGAACGGTGCGCGCATTCGACTCGCTCCTCAGAAGGACTGGGAAGTCAACAACCCAGCCCAGTTGCAGACCGTGCTGAGCGCGCTCGAAGGTGTGCAGCAGAGCTTCAACGCTGACCGCGCCGATGGCAAGCAGGTATCGCTTGCAGATCTGCTCGTGCTCGCGGGGAATGCTGCCGTCGAGAAGGCCGCCAAGGATGGCGGTGTTGACGTAGAGGTGCCGTTCCACCCGGGCCGCACTGACGCTACGCAGGAGCAGACGGACGTGCTCTCATTCGAGTACATGGAGCCGGTGGCTGATGGATTCCGCAACTACTACGGACCCAATGCCTTCTTGCCGCAGGAACACCACCTCATTGACCGGGCGAACCTGCTCACGCTGAGCGCTCCCGAGATGACCGTGCTCGTTGGCGGACTGCGCGCCCTCGGTGCGAACTGGGATGGCTCGATCCACGGTGTGTTCACCGAGCGCGTCGGCGTGCTCACGAACGACGTGTTCGTGAACCTGCTCGATCTCGGCACCACCTGGAAGAGTGTCGACCCCGGTGCGCACGCGTTCGCGGGCACCAAGGAGGGCAGCGGCGAGATGGTCGGTATCGGCACGCGCGTCGATCTGCTGTTCGGCTCGAACTCTGAGCTGCGCGCCCTCGCCGAGGTGTACGCGAGTGACGACGCCAGCGAGAAGTTCGTGCGTGACTTCGTCGCCGCGTGGACCAAGGTCACCGAGCTCGATCGCTTCGACCTCGTCTGATCCGCACACAGCAGAACGGCCCGTTCCCACTCGGTGGGAACGGGCCGTTCTGCGTGAACGCGTTACTTCACGCGGGCTTCGGCCTGCGCTTCTGGAAGCGCGGGCGACTCAAACAGTGCGCGATGCAAGAAGCCACCGAGCAGTCCACCGACCAGTGGGAAGACGATGAAGACCCACAGCTGCGCGAGGGGCAGTGCGCCACCATAGATTGCCGTCGCGATCGAGCGCGCCGGGTTCACCGACGTGTTGTCGATCGGGATAGACGCGAGGTGAATCAGCGTCAGGGTGAGGCCGATGACGAGACCCGCCATGGCGGGGGTGCCCCGCTTGCTGTTGGTGACTCCCAGAATGATGACGACGAAGATCGCGGTGAAGAGAATCTCGGCCGTGATCGCGGCGCCGAGACCGAAGCCGCCGGGCGAGCCTTCGCCGAAGCCGTTGCTGGCGAAGCCGCCGTTCTGCGCGTCGCTCAGCCAGCCGTCAGGCCCGAAGGTGCCGATCAGCACGAGCAGGGTGGTGGCTACGGCGCCACCGACAATCTGCGCGATGATGTAGGCCGGAACGTCCTTCCAGGCGAAGCGGCCGGCCGCAGCGAGACCGAAGGTCACCGCCGGGTTGAAGTGGCCGCCTGAGATGGCTCCCCACGCGTAGATGCCGGCCATGACGGTCAGACCGAACGCGAGCGATACGCCCAGGAATCCGATTCCCAGCGAGGTGCCGTTGGCTCCCGTACCGAAGTCGGAAGCGAATAACGCGGCTCCAATTGACCCGAAGACGAGCAAGAACGTGCCGAGGGCCTCGGCGACAAGCTTGTTCGCCGTGCTCGGCGTGGTAGTGGTATCCGACATGGCGGACTCCTTTCCTCGACTGGAGCATAGCGGTTCGCACAGCAAATACTCAGGTACGCGGGCAGATGTCTTTCGAAGTGCCGCGTGCACGGCCGGGGGCGCCGCGACGGCCCACTCGGTTCAGAGCCGTCCCTGCGCCTTGAGATCCAGATAGCGGTCCGCGATTCTTGGGGGCAGGCCCTCGGGCGAAGCGCTGATGGCCTCGGCCCCGGCGCGTGCGATTGCCGAGACCACGCGTGCAGCATCCAATCCCGTGCGCTCATGTGCGGCCTGGCGGTAGATGTCTTCTGCGGTAGCGCGAGCCGACAGGGCAATCTCTTCATCGCTGGCCGCCCCGACGAGCACGTGACTGCGCTGTGCCAAGCCGGGTAGCGACCCGAGAAAACCCCTTGCGGCTTCGGTCGCATCTTGAGCCGTGAGCACCACCACGAGCGACGGGCGAGAGGTGAGCGCGCGAACGGCGGCGAATGCGGCGTCCCAATCCGTATCGATCAATTGGGCTTCTACGGGTGCCATGGCGTCGACGAGCGCGGGCAGAAGCGCGGCGCCGTCGACACGGGTTACACGGGCGCGCGCGACGCGGTCGAACATCACCAGATGCACGTGATCGCCGGCGCGCGTGGCAAGCGCGGCAAGCAGCAATGCCGCCTCCATCGCGGCATCCAGGCGAACGCCATCACCCACCCTGGCCGCTGAGGTACGCCCGGTGTCGATGAGAATCACGACGTGCCGGTCTCGCTCTGGGCGCCAGGTGCGCAACATCGTGGTGCTTGAGCGCGCCGTTGCTCGCCAGTCGATAGAGCGAACGTCATCGCCGCGCACATACTCACGCAAGCTGTCGAACTCGGTGCCCTGACCGCGAACCTGCACGCTCGTGTTGCCGTCGAGTTCACGCAGCCGAGCCAAACGAGAGGGCAGGTGCCGCCGCGAAGTGAACGGTGGCAACACTCGAATTGCCGCGACAGAATCGAGTCGACGTTGTCTGCCCGCCAACCGGAGCGGCCCATCAGAGCGCACCACCACGAACTGCGAAGTGAGTTCCCCGCGGCGACGCGGGCGCAATGCGACGGTGATGGTGCGGCTTTCGCCCGCAGGAATCGTGAGTCGGTATCGCTCGGCGGGGGCACCGGCGGTCGGCTGCCAAGCATCGCGCAGCCGGCCGCGCAGCGCGCGCGTGGCGAGATTTGTCACAGTGACCGTGGTCACCACCGATTCGTCGAGTCGTGCTTTAGGTGGCGCGGAGCGCGACACCCTGACCCGCTCCGGGTTGGTGGCCAATGCGGCATCGGCGACGCCAAGCGCCGCACAGAGCACGATCCACCCGGCGCAGGCCGCCCACGCGCTGATGCCCGCGAGCGAGAGCAGCACGACGGGCAGCGCGCCGAGAGCGACGAGCAGCGGAAGACGGCCGGTGAGATACATGGTTTAGATCGGCACCCGCGTCTGTTGCAGCACCGAACCGAGCACCGCGTCAACCGAGACGCCCTCGAGTTCGGCGTCGGGTCGCAGGCGAATGCGGTGGCGCCACGTGGGAACCACCATCGTCTGAACGTGATCTGGTGTGATTGCGGGGTAGCCGCCGAGCCATGCCCACGCTTTTGCCGCCGACAGCAGAGCGGTTGACGCGCGCGGGCTCACCCCCAGTTGCACTGAAGGGCTTTGGCGTGTGGCCTGCGCAAGATCCACCACGTAGCCGAGCACATCGTCAGAGACCGTCACCGCTGCGGCCGCTTTGCGAGCGGCGCGAATCTCGTCGGCACTCGCGACGGCCTGCAGCCCGGCACCGGCCAGATCGCGCGGGCTGAAGCCATCGGCGTGGCGCCGCAGCACCGCAAACTCGGCGTCGCGGGCGGGCAGATCGATGATCAGTTTTAGCAAGAACCGGTCGAGCTGCGCTTCTGGCAGGGTGTACGTGCCTTCATGCTCAACGGGGTTCTGAGTAGCGGCGACCAGAAATGGATCAGGCAGCGAACGTGTCACGCCGTCGGTAGACACTTGACGCTCTTCCATTGCTTCGAGCAGGGCAGATTGCGTTTTGGGGGGCGTGCGGTTGATCTCATCGGCGAGCACGATGTTGGTGAAGATCGGTCCCTCGCGAAATTCGAACTCGCCAGCCCGAGCATCGTAGATCAACGATCCCGAGACATCACCGGGCATGAGATCCGGAGTGAACTGAATGCGCTTGGTGCCAAGACCGAGCGCGGTGCTGAACGATCGCACCAGCAGAGTCTTGGCGACTCCGGGCACTCCCTCGAGCAGCACGTGGCCGCCAGCGAGCAGGGCGATCAGCAGGCCGGTGACCGTGCCGTCTTGGCCGATAACCGCCTTGCCGACTTCAAGGCGCACGCGATTCATCGACTCGCGAAGCGCATCATCGGTGGCGGGGGTATCTGCAGACGTCGCAGTGGGGTCGCTCATGAAGAGTTCCTTTCTGGGCGGACGGCCGTGTGCACGGCGCTTTCAAGTTGGCGAAGCTGTTCACTGAGCGACACGAGCTCGGCGTCGGTGGTGGGCACGTCATCGAGGAGGATCCGGCGAACGTCGACACGATCGCTTTCGGTGATGGATGCTGCCGCGTCGGCGACATCGCGGGCGTCCGCGTGTGCGCCCATGCGCAGGGCATGCGAGAGGCGCCCGATCGCCGCGATACGCAGTTGGTCAGCCGCGTGGCTGGCATCGCGCGAGGCGGCGTACATGCGAGCGCGGCCCTCGGTGGTTTCCGAGGCGCGCACGGTGACCGGCAACCGCTCTGCGACGAGCGGACCGAAGCGGCGCCCTCGCCAGATCGCCGCTGCCAGTCCCGACACGAGCAGAAGCACGATGACCGGGCTGACCCATGGCGGAGTCAACTCGCCCAAGGTGGGATCAGTGTTGGCGAGGTCGGTGTCACCGGCGCCCGGGATGTACCAGACCAGTCGGTCGTTCCCGCCCATCAGATTGATCGCGAGTGCTGCATTGCCGTTGTCGGCAAGATGCTGGTTGGTGAACAGCACCTGCGCGTCGACGGCCACGGCCACGCCGTCGGCATGCGCAGCGCTCACGAGCGCCCATCCGTCGTCGACCGGGTAGCAGCTCGCGCCGCTGATCGACGCAGTGAACAGGGCGCCCGGGGTGATCGGGCCTGATCTTTCGGCGGCGCCGAAACTGCATGCCGGTGTGACCGCCTCGTCTGGGGCGTAGCCTGCCGGTGTTGATCCGTCCACCAGCAGATCGAGGGTTCGAGACCGCGGGTCTACGAGCACGATGTCGTCGGCGGCGCCCGCGATCTGCTGCAGGCGCTCGTCTGACAATCCGGGGGTGTCGAGCAGTACCAGCGTGGCGGGTGCAGCATTCAACTCGCGTTCCGCAGCGGTGTGATCTCGAACCACCTGAACATCGACGCCGTGATCACGGAGCACCTCGACGACGGCTCTCGTTCCGTTCGGGCCGCTCGAATCGGGGTCGAGCAGTCCGCTTTGCGTCCATTCGCCGATTCCCGACAGTGTTGCGCCGATCGCGCCCAGGGCGACGAGGCCGAGACCGATGGCCGTCCAACCTGCTAGCCGAGTGCGCAATGAGGTCGGCGGCGTGCCGACGGTCACGCTCACGCGAGTGCTCCATCGGCGATGGCGGGCCGGGCGGCGGCCAGCGCGTCGTCGGTGGCGACTATCTGCCGGTAGAGCTCTGCTGTTCCGCGGCGGCGCAGATAGCGCACGTCGTCGAACGCGGTTGCGGCAGTCTCAAGCGCATCGGCTGAGGCAGGAAAGACGGGGGCGGCGGCACGAGCGAATGTATGGACTGTGGCGCCGGGGGGAGTGTTGACGACACCGCGTTCGATGCACCCCCGAGCGATCGCGCGAAAACGCAGCACGATGGCCTCATCCCACTCCGCGGATGTCGCTTTGGCGTGCGCGTCTCGACGAAGCTGCGCCGCAGAGCGCGCATCGCTCTCACCGAACAGTGCGGGCGGGTTTCTTCGTGCACGGCGAATTGCGCGTGGCGCGCCCCAAATGGCGAAGGCGGCAGCGATCAGAACGACGACGACGATCGCGGCGACCACGGCGGCGATCGGCCCGAACTCGCCGGGCAATTGAGGTGAGAACAGATTGGCGATGAACTCACCCACCGCCTGCGCGACACGGTCAAACAGCGTCGGCTCGGCGATGTCGTAGATCGGGTTCGACAGTTCTTCTTCTGCCCAGCGTCGCGCCGTTTCTTCGTCTGGGATCAATGGCGGAGCATCCATCGGAGCAAGGGGTGCAGCGATGGACGTCGTGAAGCGGGCTAGCTCCACGACGATTTCGGCTCGGCGGACTTGTCGCCAGACGGTGCTGAGGCGCCGGGAGCCGCCCACGTGGTGGGAGAGGTGGGCGCAGGCGAGGCGGGTGTAGCCGGGGGTGCGGCTGGTTGCGGTTGCTGAGGTGGCGCCGGGTAGGGCGGTTGCGGGGGATACGGCTGGGCGCCATCACCGGGCGCGTAGTCAGCTGGCAGGGCGTACGGGTTCACGGCGACGCGCGGTTCAACCTCGCGGCCGATGTGCTGCCGGTACGGATCTGTCAGCCCGGTTGCACCCGCATCGCGGTGCTCGATGTACGCGAGAAGGTCAAGGTCGAGACCTTCACGCCGCATACGCGCATCGATGTAGATAATGGCGGTCGCCGTGGACTGCACGACAAGCGCGACGGATTGGATCAGCAGCGTCAGGATCTGGGCGAACAGTGTGATCACCACGATGGCGATGATGGCGGAGGCATCGGGGTCGCCGGTCGGCGCGATGATCGATGTGAATGCTGAGCTGAGCAGACCGAGTGGAAAGCTGATCACCTGACTGACCGTGCCAAAGATCAGCGACACGACCAGCAAGAGACCGAGGGTGCGCCAAAACCGCCCGCGGATGAGCAGCCATGACCGTGACAGTGCCTTGCCGATGCTCTGATGCTCGATGATGATCGCCGCGGGAACCAAGAGCAGCTTGATCCCCAACCACCATGCGAGTGGGATCGTGGCGAGGGCGACAAAGATCCCCAACACCACCGCGAGAGGTACGGCGACGAGGCCGAGCGCGAAGATCGCACCGCCGAGCACCGCCAGTAGCACCAGCACCGCGACCACCATCAACGCGGTGTACGCAATAAGCCGTCCGACGACGGGTTTGATCTGCCGCCATAGTGCGCCCAGCGTGAGCTTCTCTGCGACCGCGGCGTGCGCGACCTCAGCGATGACGACCGCCTGCACAACGATGGTGAGCGCGCCCACGGCAAGTCCGAGCAGCAGGCCGGCGATAGCCGTGATCGTGATGGATCCGGCGAGAATGGCGTTGAAATCGTCTGAACCGGGAGTCACGGTGTCAAGACGAGAGAAGGTCAGCCACGCCACACCTCCGACCGCCACGGTCAGCACGATGTACGCAACGGCCTGGGCAACGAGCGCGAATCCCAACAGCACTCGCGGGTTCTGGCGCAGCGCGGCGAACGAACGGCCCAGGATCGTGCCAAAAGTCAGCGGGTGCAGCGGAATGATTCCCGGTCGAGAGGCGGGCGTCCATGCGGGATAGGCGGTCATCAGTCTCTCCCCTCGGCGCAAGCTGGAAAAGCGCCACGCAGTGTCCACTATCGTCGCACAGGCATGCCTTGACCTTGCAGTTGAAATCGTTCGGTTTCTTTGCCATCGGCCCTGGTTCAGCACATGCTGACCAGTCGTCGACTACTCTGTGTGGAGCGCATGGGGACGGCGCTGTTTCTGCGGTCCCTGCCGAACGCAAAAAAGGAAGACGCGTTAGATGACTTCACGCATCCTGGTAGTCGACGATGACACCGCTCTGGCCGAGATGATCGGCATTGTGCTGCGCACAGAAGGATTCGAGCCACTCTTTTGTGCCGATGGCGCCGTTGCCGTCGATGCTTTTCGCAATGAGCGGCCCGACCTGATTCTGCTTGATCTCATGTTGCCCGGCATGGATGGTGTTGAGATCTGCACGCGAATCCGCGCGGAATCAGGCATTCCCATCATCATGCTGACCGCCCGCACCGACACCGCTGACGTGGTGAAGGGTCTCGAGTCTGGTGCTGACGACTACATCGTCAAACCCTTCAACCCGAAAGAACTGGTCGCACGCATCAAGACGCGACTGCGCCCCGGGGGTCAACCGGCGAGCGAGACGCTGCGCATCGGCGACCTCAGCGTCGACGTTGCCGCTCATGAGGTGCGGCGCGGCGACACGCCCATCGCGCTGACGCCATTGGAGTTCGAACTGCTCGTGGCACTCGCTGCTAAGCCGCAACAGGTGTTCTCACGAGAGATGCTGCTCGAGCAGGTGTGGGGCTACCACTACAAAGCTGACACGCGACTCGTGAACGTGCACGTGCAGCGGTTGCGGGCCAAAGTCGAGCTTGACCCCGACAACCCGAAAATCGTGACCACGGTTCGCGGCGTGGGCTACCGCGCCGGCGCCGTGGTCTGAGGCAGCGGTGGCTTCCGCCCACGCAGGGGGTGAAGCATCCCGCGCGCGGCTGACCGGCTGGCGCGAAATACGCTCCTGGCCCGCGAACCTCGCACGATTGTGGCGTCAGTCGCTGCGGTTCAAGACGATCCTGGTCACCCTCACGCTGACCGCGGTCGCCGTGGCGATCGCCTGTGTGTGGATGGCGCTGGCGATTCAGAACGACCTCTTCGTCTCGCGCAAAGACCAGGTGCTCGTCGATGCGCAACGGGCGACGGAAGCGTCGCAGACGACTCTGGACAGCGCAGCGGTGCAGGGCGACGTTGTTCAGATTCAGAATCTGATGACGCGCGTGCGACTCACGCTCGGTCAGCAGTCTGCCAGCGACGAGTGGGCCGTTTTTCGCATCGGCCCGTTCTCGGCGATCGCCCCGCAAGATATCGCCACCGACCCGGCACTCGAAGAGATCATCACGCCCGAGCTACGGGCGAGTGTGCGAGAAGACTCGCAGCACCAGTACTGGCAATCGGTGGCTCTACCCGCCGGTGATGACGGCTCCGTGCCAGGCATCATCGTGGGCCAACAGATTGACGTGCCAGAAGTCGGACCCTATGAGCTTTACCTTGCCTACGACCTGGCAAGTGCGCCCCAGACTCTCGGCTTCGTGCACAGTACGCTCTGGATTGTGGGCATCGGGCTGGTGCTGCTGATCGGCGGAATCGCGTGGTTCGTGCTGCGCTCCGTCACCCGTCCGATCGGCGAGGCGGCCGACACGAGCGCAATGCTCGCCGCGGGGGAGCTTGGCGTGAGACTGCCCGTGCGGGGTGAAGACGAGCTCGCCACACTTGGGCGCTCGTTCAACGCGATGGCCGACAGCATCGAATCGCAGATCAAAGAGCTCGCAGAGCTGTCGCTGGTGCAACAGCGCTTCGTGTCAGACGTTTCACACGAGCTGCGCACCCCACTGACGACCATTCGGCTCGCAGCAGACATGATCAACGATCAGCGGTCCGAGTTCGAACCCGCCACAGCTCGTGCCGCCGAGCTGCTCAACGCGCAGGTGCAGCGCTTCGAAACGCTGCTGACCGATCTGCTTGAGATCAGCCGGTACGACGCGGGGTCTGTGCAACTCGAGCTTGAGCCGACCAGCCTGGCGGCGCTCGCCGAAGATGTGATCGAGTCGATGGCGCAATTGGCCGAACAGCACGGCACCGACGTTCGCCTGGTGGCCCCCGGTGGCTATTCACCGGTCGACATGGACCCTCGACGAGTGCGCCGAGTCGTTCGCAATCTGCTGGGCAATGCGATCGAACACGGTGAGGGGCGCCCGATCGTCGTCACCGTTGACAGCGACCAGCAGGCCGTCGCTATCGGCGTACGCGATTACGGCCTTGGAATGACGCCGACCGACGCCGAGCGAGTCTTCGACCGATTCTGGCGTGCCGACCCGTCCCGCAAACGAACTATCGGCGGCACCGGGCTCGGGCTCTCGATTGCCCTCGGCGACGCGCGTCTGCACGGCGGTGAGCTGGCCGTGTGGTCAGAGCTCGGTCGCGGCACGAACTTCGTGCTGACGCTGCCACGTGCGGCGGGCAAACTCACCGCTTCTTCGCCCGTATCTGCCGACCCGGGCGATGACTCGGTTGCCGCCGTGGATGACCTCGGGCTCACCCAGCCGCTCGAGGTGCTGAGCACCGGATCGGTGCGCACAGACGCGGTCGAGCGAGCTCGCAAGCCTCACCGCAAGGGAGACAAGTCATGACGCGGTTGCGCAGCATCCTGACCCTCGTGCTGGCGATGTGCATGAGCATTGCACTCGCCGCGTGCAGCGGGTTGCCGACGAGCAGCCCCGTGCAAGAGGGCCTCGAGCCTGAAAGTGCTACCGGGGTGCAGGATTTCTCCTTCTTGCCGGATCTTCCCCAGCCGGGAGCCTCGCCCGCAGAGATCGTGGAGGGGTTCATTCGGGCCGGCTCCGGTCCGGGCGCCCTCGGGCGGTGGGACAGAGCACGGGAGTTCCTCGCCCCCGAGTTTGCTGAAGTCTGGCGCCCCGACACCGGGGTGACCATCGACAGCCCAGGAGACCGCGTCTACGCGACCGACGACGACGGCAGCATCACCGTGTCGGTCGTCGCGGTAGCGACAGTCGACGACAAGGGCTCATACCAGCGCGCAGAAGTGGGCCCCACCGACTTGCCGTTCACCCTTGAGCAGCAAGAAGACGGCGAATGGCGCATCACTTCTGCTCGCGACGGCGTCGTGCTCGATCGCGACATCTTTCCCAGCGTCTTTCACGAGTACGCGGTGGCCTACTTCGATCCATCGTGGCAGTACCTCGTACCCGATGTTCGCTGGTTCCCGATCTCGAACGCGGCGACGCGGGTAGCCGATGCGCTCGTGAACAAGGCGCGAAGCACGTGGCTTGAAGATTCCGTCGTCACGGCGTTTCCTGAGAATGTGACGATGCTGGCGTCCGTGCCCGTAATTGACGGGGTGGCCGAAATCGATCTGTCAGATCAGGCCCTGGATGCCGACAGCACCGCTCTGGATCGAATGCTCACCCAGCTCGAAGCGAGTCTCGCAACGGCTGGCGCGACGTCTGTCTCGCTGACCGTGGGATCAAGTCCGATCGCCGCCGAGGCTGTCGCGACGCGCAGCACTCGCATTGCCGCCGCACCGCTGGTGCTCACTGACGACGGTTTTGGCTTTCTCTCGGGCGAATCGTTCGAGCCCATCCCAGGGCTGTCAACAGCGGTAGTGGATGCTGCGCCGACGGCCATTCAGGTTTCGGCAGACCGTCAGCTTGCCGCCGTCACTCAGGCTGATGGCGCCGTCGCTCGCGTAGGTGCCGATGGATCCAACCTCGTGATCGATGAGCGCGCCGATCTTGTGGATCCGACCATCGACCCGTTCGGTGTGGTCTGGACGGTGCCAGAAGACAGCCCGAGCGACGTTCACGCCGTGAATCGCGATGGCTCTGTCGTGACGATCGACGAAGCATGGCCAGATGCCTCAACCATCTCAGCCATGGCGATCTCGCGCGACGGAACCCGCATGGCGGCCATCGTGATGTCGGGTGAGCGTCAGATGGTGTGGGTCGCCGGCGTGACGCGAAGCGCTGACAGACAACCCGCGCGGCTGGGAGCACCAATCACAATCGGCGCTGTCGCGGGTTCAGGAGTGAATATCACCTGGCTCGATGACACGACCGTGGCGGCGCTTTCGAGCAGCGACGACACTTCGTCGGTGCTCGAGCAGGTCATCGGTGGCCCGTCTGCGGTCACCTCAGCCGCCGAAGGCATGACCTCGATCGCTGGTGGCGCAACAGCGGCGACGCTGCGCCTGCACGGCGCCGATGAGGCGGTGTACTCGAAGCGCGGCACTAACTGGGAGCAGACCGCGACCGGCGTCATCGTGCTGGCCACGCAGCAGGGCGTGCCGCAGTAGCGACGCGATTCCTCCCCGCGGTGTGCTGACGCTCGCGTCTGCACAGCAGGCGGGGATCTGCGTTACGCGTCGCGTCTGCGTCGCAGGCTGTCGCAATGCCCCTCACACTCTTCGACGATCTCGTTCGACCCGCACTCGCTCAAGCTCTCACCCTGGTGATGCCCGTGGAATGCGGCGGATGCGGTGCCGCCGACGTCAACCTCTGCGAGCGATGCGTCGACGAGCTGCGGCCCCACCCGAGCCGGCGCGCGCTCGCGGGTGTCGACGGCGACGTGCCGCTGTGGAGCGGCCTTCGCTTTGAGGGCGTCGCGGCTCGCGTGATTCGCGCGGTGAAAGAGGACGGACGTACGAGCCTCATTTCGTCGCTCACGCCGGCACTGAACGCAGCCGTTGCCAAGGTGTCGCCCCCTGCTGACACGGTGGTCGTGCCGCTGCCCACCTCACGAGCGGCGTATCGTCGGCGAGGCTACCGAGTGCCAGACCGCCTCGCGGCGCGTACGACACTGCCCGTGGCTCGCTTGCTGCGCACAGCTCGGCGTACCGCCGACCAACGAGGGCTGACGATCATGCAACGTCGTGAGAACGTGTCGCTGAGCATGCGGTCGATGGATGCTGCTGGGCGCCGTGTCATCGTCCTCGATGACGTTGTGACGACGGGCGCAACCCTCCAAGAGGCGATCCGGGCATTGCGATCAGCCGGAGCCATCGTACTGGGTGCCGTCACAGTTGCCGCGACACCGCGACAGGCTTCGAGCGAATATCAGACCTCCGCTAAGAGCGAACGACGCATTTGATACTCACAGGTGACATGTCGGTGTCGCGGGGGCTACGGTGGGGGCACAAGGCGACTGAGGTCCGCCCTTGACCCGGCGGACCGGAACATGGAGGTCAGGGATGGAAACCAGCATCGTCGGCGTTGGCGTGGGAATCACGGATCGATTTCGCGCAGTAGTCGAAGAAAAGGTAGCCCGAATTGAGCACCTCGCACCCCGCGCGCAACGCGTCGAGGTCAAGGTAACGCATCGAGCCCATCACAACGGTCGGATGGAAGACGACACCGTTGAACTCACGGTTGTGGGCAAAGGTCCAATCGTGCGGGCAGAGGCGAAAGATGGCGACAAGTTCGCGGCCCTTGATCTCTCGGTCGACAAGCTGTGCGAGCAGTTACGCAGGGCGAAGGACAAGCGCGTAGATGCGCGAAACCATCCTCGAGGCGCCAAGTTCGAAAAGGGGAGTGGCGAGATCTCCGGCCTCGATGTGCAGCCAGCCTCAGCCGAAATGCTGCGTGCAGTCGCGACGGGCGAAGTGCCCGTGCAGGCTGGCGACGAAGAAGAGCCCGACTACACACCCGTCGTCATCCGAACGAAAGAATTCCATCCTGAGTGGATGACGGTGGAAGAAGCGGTTGATCGGATGGAGCTCGTCGGACACGACTTCTTCCTGTTTGTCAACGCAAGCACCGACCACCCCAGCGTGGTCTACCGCCGCAAAGGCTGGGACTACGGAGTGATTTCCCTCACGACGCAGGCGGCGCCCGAAGCGGTGGCTTCCTGACAGTCTGAGCGAGAAACGCCCCGATCAATCGATCGGGGCGTTTTCTCTTTCGTTCGCGCTCAGTCGAACATGCCGTCCAGCAGGCTTCCGATCACGAATCCGCCGAGCAAGCCGCCCATCAGGTCGCTTCCGCCGCCGCGGCGGCCGCCGCCCGGTCCTGGCGGCCCCCACTGGTCGCCACCGGACGGGCGAGAAGAATTGATGTCGCGCTGCGCGAGTTGCAAGGCTTCGCCCGCGAGGAACGCCACGCGTCGAGCGAAGGTCAGCGCTTGCTCGCGGTGATCGTCGTCGATGGTGATCGCCGTCGATGCCGAAGTCCCCAGAAAGTGATCGAGGTTTGTGCGCAATCGCTCTGCTTCAGCGAGACGGGTGCGGGCATCGGCCCCGATCCAGCCGCGGTGCCCGGCAATCACACTGCGCGCCACGGCCAGCTGCTGGTCGGCATCGTCGATGGCATGGCGAACGTGAGCCATGTCGGGAATCACTCGCGCTGCGCGCTCACGCGCGGCGCTGATGGCGGCATCCAGTTCGCTGTTCGCGTCTCTGAGGCGTGAAAGCAGAGCGAACGGGTCGGTGTTGACCCCAACTGCTGGCAGCGTCTTGAGGGCCGCTTGCAAGTTCGACATCGCTGTCGTGACGGCGGGCACCTGGGGGGCGGAGCGCGCAGCCATAAGGTCTTCTCGTGACTCTTCAACCACCGCGGCGAGTGTGGACTCGGCGCGCAGCGCTTCCACTTCGAATGTTTCCACAGCGTCGATCAGTGTCGCCGCTCGTCTCGCTGCCTCGGTAGAGGCTTCAAGGGCGAGATTGGCCTGCTCTCGCTGGCCGGCTTCACGTCGCCGCTCGGCCACCGTGGCGCTGTGCTCAGCGAACCCGAGAAGCTGGTCGGCTTCGGAGGGATTCGACTCGACCTGCTCGAGCGCTTCGGGCGCATACCGCGCAGCGAGACGCTGGACTGTCTCACGCGCGTGCGGCACGCGAGTGCGCAACCGTGCGGTGTCCGCCCGCACCCGAGCAATAATCTCGGGGGCCCGGCGCGCGCGTTCGATAGGTTCGGCCAATGCCGCTGTGCGGTCATCGAGCAGCTCTTCGGCCCACTCACACAGTTGAACAATGCGCGCGTTGCGCGTGCGCAGCTCTTCGGGGGTGTCGGGAATGTCGTCGTGATTGAGCTGATGAAGATGAAACGCCTCAGACATGTGCGTACGCACCGACTCGAGCGCATCGCGCAGGTCCTTCGTCGACGTCGGGCCTAGCTCGGCATCGGCGAAAGCCAGCTCATCGGTGGTGACGCGAATGCGTTCGTCAGTTGCGACCAGCGCAATCTGCGCGCGGCGCGCGACATCAGCATCCTGAGCATGAAGTTCTTCTTGCTCGCGTTTACGTTTGCCCCAGAATCCGGCCATAGCTTCGATCCTAAGGTCGCAAACCATGCGTCGGCTGACCATCGGTGCTGTGCACTCGGGTCAGCGGCCGTCACGCGTGCTCGAGTCGTTGATGGATGCCGGGGTCAGCATCCATCAACGACTCACGACAGTGTCAGTACTCGCGCTTCTGGCGGGGCTTGCGCTCGCCACGGCTGGGACCGCCCGAGTCGAGACGGATCTCGATGAGCTGACCCGAGATGCGCGTATCAGAGAGTCGGCTGAGCGTGTCGCTGGAAAGGTTTGCCGGCAGTTCGACCAGCGAGAAGTCAGGGCGAATCTGGATCGCGCCGAAGTCACCACGGCTGAGGCCGCCCTCGTTGGCGAGTGCACCCACGATCTGGCGCGGTTCGACCCGCTGGCGCTTGCCCACGGCGATGCGGTAGGTCGCCATATTCGGGTTGCTGGGGCGCTGACGGCGCTCGCGCTGGCCATCGCGGCTGTCGCGATCAAAGTTGCTGCGGCGGTCGCCACGGTCCGCGAAATCGCGCTTGGGGCGTTCCGCCTCGGCGTCGAGCAACAGAGGCGACTCGCCCTGGGCGACGACGGCCAGTGCGGCCGCAACGTCTACTTCAGGTACGTCGTGGTGGCGCACGTAGTGGGCGATGATGTCGCGGAACCGCTCAATGCGGTCGCCTTCGCCAAGCGCCGCAGTGATGCGGTCGTCGAAGCGTGACAGTCGGGTGACGTTGACTTCGTCGACGCTCGGCAGGCGCATTTCGGTGAGCTCCTGGCGGGTTGCCCGCTCGATAGCGCGCACCAGGCCACGTTCACGCGGTGTGACGAAGCTGATGGCGTCACCTGAACGACCGGCGCGTCCGGTGCGGCCGATGCGGTGCACGTAAGACTCGGTGTCGGTGGGAATGTCGAAGTTCACCACGTGCGAGATGCGCTCGACGTCGAGGCCGCGCGCCGCGACATCGGTGGCCACGAGAATATCGAGCTTGCCCGACTTCAGCTGGTTGACGGTGCGCTCGCGCACTGGCTGGGCAACGTCACCGTTGATGGCGGCCGCAGAGTATCCGCGGGCGCGAAGCTTCTCGGCGATCTCTTCGGTGACGCTCTTGGTGCGACCGAAGATGATCATGCCCTCGAAGTTCTCGACCTCGAGAATGCGCGTCAGGGCGTCCATCTTCTGCTGGAACGACACGATGAGGTAGCGCTGCGTGATCGTCGACGACGTCGTGGTCTTGGTTTTGACCGTGATCTCTTCGGGGTCGTGCAGATACTGCTTCGACATGCGGCGGATCGTCGCCGGCATGGTGGCTGAGAACAGGGCGACCTGTTTGGTCGACGGGGTGTCTGCGAGGATCGTCTCGACGTCTTCGGCGAAACCCATCTTGAGCATTTCATCGGCCTCGTCGAGTACGAGGTACTTGAGCTCTGAAAGGTCGAGGGTGCCCTTGTCGAGGTGATCCATGATGCGGCCGGGTGTTCCGACGATCACGTGCACGCCACGGCGAAGCGCTGACAGCTGCACGCCATAGCCTTGGCCGCCGTATACCGGAAGAACGTGAACGCCCTTCACGTGCGAGGCGTACTTCTCGAAGGCCTCGCACACCTGCAAGGCGAGCTCGCGAGTCGGTGCAAGCACGAGTGCCTGCGGGGTCTTCTGCGACACGTCGAGGCGGTCGAGAATGGGCAACGCGAATGCGGCTGTTTTGCCGGTTCCGGTTTGGGCAAGACCTACAACGTCACGTCCCTGAAGGAGCGTGGGAATGGTGGCAGCCTGAATAGCAGAGGGGGTCTCGTAACCGACGTCACGCAGTGCTTTGAGCACCGATTCGCCCAATCCGAGGTCAGCAAAAGTTGTCGCGGTGGGCTCGGTCTGAGCCTCGGCCTGGGGGTTCGTTTCGTCTGTAGACACAGTTAAGAGTAGTGTGCCGAGGCTGTGAAGCGACAGGGCGCCGCGCCGAGCCCGCGCTCAGCGGCTGGCATCTCTGGCAGGTCTGCCGCGTTTGGGGCGCTCTTCGGAGAGCTCGAAGGCCATCGATCGTTCAGGATGCTGCGCCAAACGCCGCTCGGCACGGTCGAGCCAGCGCAGTTCGGCTTCGGCAGTGCAGATCATCGAATCGATGACGATCGAGCGAGCGAGAGCCCGCGGGTCGTTCGTTGCGGCACCTTCAGGCTGTGTGCGCTGCAGCTCGTCGAGCTGAGCAAGCGAAACCTGCCGTTGCGCTTCGATAAGCGTTGCGACGTCGACTCCTGGCAGCGTGGCAGCGAGCGCGAGTTTTATCGCGAGCTCGTCTCGTGTTCCGCCGGTGCGACGTACCGGAGTGCCTAACCAGTTGTCGACCTCTGATGACCCCGCGTCGGTGATCTTCCAATAGACGTGACCCTGCTCGTCGAGGTCTGCCTTGGTGACAAGGCCATCGCGCTCCAGGCGGTCCAAGGTGTTGTAGATCTGCCCGACGTTCAGCGGCCAGGTTGAACCGGTGCGCCGATCGAACTCAGTGCGCAATTGGTAGCCGTAGCAAGGGCCTTGATTGAGGATGGCCATCAGACCCTGCCGCACCGACACGTGAAACGCTCCGTTCTTCGCATACTGAGTATGTAATTGCCGAGTATAGGCACGCCTGGATTTCGCGACAGTCTGATACCCAGCACACGCCAAGGTCACAGACAGATAACATGGGCAGGTATGCCTGGGCGCAGCTTCCGGGCGGCATGGGCGCCAAACGCGTCGAACCCGACAAGATGGAGACACTTCGTGGCAAACCCCCTCGAGAAACTGCTTCGTGCCGGCGAGGGCCGAATCCTTCGTCGTCTGAACCAGGTCGTCAAAGCGGTCAACGCCCTCGAAGAGGACTACGCACAGCTCACCGACGAGGAACTGCGCGGCGAATCCGCAGAACTTCGCGCACGCCATGAGGCGGGCGAGACGCTCGATCAGCTCATGCCCGAAGCGTTTGCAGCCGTTCGTGAGGCGGCCAAGCGCACCCTCGGTCAGAGAGCGTATGACGTTCAGATCATGGGTGGCGCCGCGCTTCACCTCGGCAACATCGCCGAAATGAAAACCGGCGAAGGAAAGACTCTGACGGGTGCATTCCCGGTTTACCTCAATGCGATCGCCGGCAAAGGCGTGCATGTCATCACGGTCAATGACTACCTGGCGTCGTATCAGGCAGAGCTCATGGGGCGCATCTATCGCACCCTTGGCTTGACCACCGGCACGATCGTCGCCGGACAGACGCCCGAGGTCCGTCGTGCGCAGTACGAGTGCGACATCACCTACGGCACCAACAACGAGTTCGGCTTCGATTACCTTCGCGACAATATGGCGTGGCGAAAAGAAGACCTCGTTCAACGCGGTCACTTCTTTGCGATCGTCGACGAAGTCGACTCGATCCTGATCGACGAGGCTCGCACCCCGTTGATCATTTCTGGACCCTCCTCCGGCGAGGCCAACCGCTGGTTCGTAGAGTTCGCGAAGATCGCCAAGACGCTGGATGCTGGCGTCGACTACGAGGTTGACGAGAAGAAGCGCACGATCGGTGTGCTCGAGCCCGGCATTGAAAAGGTTGAGGATTACCTCGGCATCGACAACCTGTACGAATCGGCCAACACGCCACTCATCTCCTTTCTCAACAACTCGATCAAGGCGCTCGCACTTTTCAAGCGCGACAGCGACTATGTCGTGATCAATGACGAGGTGATGATCGTCGACGAGCACACCGGCCGCATCTTGGCAGGCCGACGCTACAACGAGGGCATTCACCAGGCCATCGAGGCCAAAGAAGCGGTTCCCGTGAAGGCTGAAAATCAGACTCTCGCGACGGTGACACTGCAGAACTACTTCAGGCTGTACGACAAGCTCGCGGGTATGACCGGTACGGCAGAGACCGAAGCCGCCGAATTCATGTCGACCTACAACCTCGGTGTGGTTCCGATTCCGACCAACCGGCCGATGGTGCGCAAAGACCAGTCCGACCTCGTCTACAAGAACGAGCAGGCCAAGTTCGCCCAGGTCGTCGAAGACATCGCGGTGCGCCACGAGGGCGGTCAGCCCGTTCTCGTCGGCACGGTGAGTGTCGAGAAGAGCGAATACCTCTCACGGCTGCTCGCGAAGAAGGGCATCAAGCACGAGGTGCTCAACGCGAAGAACCACGCACGTGAGGCAGAGATCGTTGCCCGTGCGGGCCGCTTCGGCGCGGTGACGGTGGCCACCAACATGGCCGGTCGCGGTACCGACATCATGCTCGGTGGAAACGCCGAGTTCCTCGCGGTGCAAGAGCTCAAGTCCAAGGGCCTTGACCCGGTTGAGACGCCCGAAGACTACGAGGCCGAGTGGGACTCGGTCTACGAGTCGATGCGCGAGAAGGTCGCTGAAGAGAGCACCAAAGTTGTCGAAGCCGGTGGGTTGTACGTCCTCGGCACCGAGCGGCATGAATCGCGTCGAATCGACAACCAGCTGCGCGGCCGCTCTGGTCGTCAGGGTGACCCCGGCGAGAGCCGCTTCTACCTGTCGCTCACCGATGACCTGATGCGGTTGTTCCAGTCGGGCGCAGCCGAAGCGATTCTCGCGCGCACGAACTTTCCCGACGACGTCGCGATCGAGTCGGGAATGGTCTCACGGGCCATCAAGTCGGCACAGAGCCAGGTGGAGAGCCGCAACGCCGAGATCCGCAAGAACGTTCTGAAGTATGACGATGTGCTCAACCGGCAGCGCGAGGCAATCTACTCGGATCGTCGCCACATTCTTCAGGGCGACGACATCGCAGACCGCGTGCAGCACTTCATCGAAGACGCCATCAACGCGGTCATCGATGACCACACCGGGTCGGGTCACACCGAAAGCTGGGACTTCGACGCGCTGTGGACCGAACTCAAGACGCTTTATCCCGTCAGCGTGACCATCGACGAGGTTGTCGCAGAAGCCGCGGGGCGCCGGGGCGGTATCAACGCGGAGGGGCTCAAGCGCGAGATCATCTCCGACGCACGAATCGCGTACAGCGCCCGCGAAGAAACTCTTGGCGACGCGGCAACGCGTGAGCTTGAACGACGCGTGGTGCTGCAGGTGCTTGATCGCCGCTGGCGCGACCACCTCTACGAGATGGACTACCTCAAAGATGGCATTGGCCTGCGTGCCATGGCACAGCGTGATCCCTTGATTGAGTACCAGCGCGAGGGCTTCCAGATGTTCCAGTCGATGATGGGACAGATCAAAGAAGAGTCCGTCGGCTA
Organism: Microbacterium marmarense; assembly: GCF_037204165.1. Lineage (NCBI taxonomy): Bacteria > Bacillati > Actinomycetota > Actinomycetes > Micrococcales > Microbacteriaceae > Microbacterium > Microbacterium marmarense. The sequence goes on along the minus strand of NZ_JBBDGL010000004.1, from coordinate 209,071 downwards.
CTTGTACAACCTCGACGTCGAAGTACGTCGTCAAGGTGAGGGTGAAGCTCAGGTGGAGGCTAAGGGTCTCAGTGCCTCGGCACCCATCGAGGGCCAACGACTGGAGTACTCGGCCGCCAACGATGCTGGCGAAGTCGAGGTGCGCAACGAACGCGGCCAGGTGCAGCAGTCGGCGACATCGCGCATGCGTCAGGCCGCCGCGACCGCGGCGGCGCAGGGCCAGACGCAGGCGGCGCCGCCCGCTGAGGCGCCTCGTGGCGCGTTCGGTCAGAAAGCGGATGCCGGCAATGCCGGCCCGGCCGCACAGAACCGCGCACAGCGCCGCGCTGCAGACAAGAGCAAATAGAAACGACGCACGCAGAACGCGCGTTCGCGGCAGGCTTTGCGCTGCCTCGAGCGCGCGTTCTCTGTTGCGTCCGGGTGCGGCTGCCCGACGATGTCGATGGGCTCTCGCTCGACCCCGATATCCTGGTGCGATGAGTCAGCTTCGCCCCCTCGATCAGTCCCGCAAGCTCAAAGACGTGCTCTATGAGATTCGTGGGCAGGCGCTCGTTGCGGCGGATCGTCTCGAAGCCGATGGTCACACCATTTTGAAGCTCAACACGGGAAATCCCGCCACGTTCGGCTTCGAAGCACCGTTTCAGATCGTTCGTGACATGATCGACGCTGTGCCGCAGGCGCACGGCTACAGCGACAGCCGTGGCATCATGTCGGCCAGACGCGCCGTGGTCTCGCGATATGAAGAAGACCCCACCTTTCCGTCGTTCGATCCCGATGACGTGTATCTGGGCAACGGTGTATCTGAACTGATCACGATGGTCATGCAGGCGCTGCTCGATGAGGGCGACGAAGTTCTCATTCCTGCACCGGACTATCCGCTCTGGACGGCGATGACGAGCTTGGGTGGCGGAACACCCGTGCACTACGTCTGTGATGAAGAGAATGGCTGGCAGCCTGATCTCGAAGACATCCGCTCGAAGATCACTCCGCGCACCAAGGCGATCGTCGTCATCAACCCGAACAATCCAACGGGCGCCGTGTATACGAGGGAAATACTCGAGGGGATCGCCGACATTGCACGAGAGCACTCGCTGCTGGTGCTGTCAGATGAGATCTATGACCGCATTCTCTTCGACGACGCGGTGCACATTCCGATGGCATCCGTAGCGCCAGACCTTCTCGTGCTCACCTTCAACGGGCTGTCAAAGACATATCGTGTCGCCGGCTACCGATCGGGTTGGTTGGTGATCACCGGCCCGAAAGCCCACGCCGCCGGGTTCATCGAGGGCGTGACGCTACTGGCATCCACCAGGCTCTGCCCAAACGTTCCCGCACAGTTCGCGGTGCAGGCCGCTCTTTCTGGCGTGCAGTCGATTGACGCGCTGATCGCGCCCACCGGCAGGCTGCACGAGCAACGCGACGCTGCGTGGAAAACACTTGAGTCGATTCCCGGTGTCAGCTGCGTGAAACCGCAAGGAGCGCTCTACGCGTTCCCGCGATTCGATCCGAACGTGCATGAGATCCACGACGACGCGAAGTTCGTCTACGACTTCTTGATCGCAGAGCATGTGCTGCTGGTGCAGGGAACCGGTTTCAACTGGGCGAGCCCAGATCATGTGCGCATCGTGACCCTGCCCGAAGCACGTGTGTTGACCGAAGCTATCGAGCGGCTCGGCAACTTTCTCGCGTCGTACAAGCAATAGCTAGAGAAGAGCGAGCGAGGTCGCTCGCCAGCGCCCGTCCATGCCCTCGAGACGGGCTGCAACGGCACGAACCCGTGTCGGGATCTGCACGATCACCGTGCCCTCGACGACGCCGTCGGTGGGCGCTGAACAGTGCACGCTGAGGATCTGATGAACCGGGCGCACGGCGGGAACGCCTCGGGCGCTTCGGGCTCGGGTCGCAAGATTTGTGCGAGTGACGAGCTTGCGAAACGGATCTTCGGTGAGCCAGCGTGCCAGTTGATCCACTTCGCGCACGCCCGCGAACACCTCGAGAACTCCTCGAGTGAGGTTGCGGAGGAAGACTTCTGGGTCGGGGAGCTCAACGGCTGAGGTTCGCTGTGGGGCGAAGAATTCAGAAAGCTCCAGCGCTTCATCAGAGGCGCGGTATGCGCGGGCGTGGCCCGTCGGCGGCGTTGCCATGGGGTACCTATCTCAACAGTGGGGGGTTATCCGTGAGCTAGTAGAACACTTGTGAGGCCCGTAGGAAAAGGCGAAACCCCAGGTTGTGGATAACTTCTCATCGAGTCCTAATGCATCGCCTACTCTCGGCACGTGCGTTGGGACCGCTTTTTTGCCGATCTTGAGGATCAGCTTGCCTCTGAGTGGGAGGCCGAGCGTGCGGCGCTCGACACCGAAGCCGAACGGCTGCGTCTTTCACGCGTCGCGCTCCGAGATCGCCTTGGTGTGCTGGCATCGCGCGAACGCACGACCTCGGCTCTCGCATTCGAAATGTCTGACGGGTCGACTCTGCACGCCGAGGTATCAGGCGTCGGCGCTGACTGGGTCGCGCTTGAACCGACACAGCCGCTTGCCGGTGCCGTGCTGGCTCCGCTCGAGGGCATCGTGTCTGTGCTCGTGCCCCATGTTGACGTCTTACGCAGTGCGCGCCCGGTCGCCGAGCGATCTTCACTCAGCGACCGGGTCACTTTTGGTTTTGTGCTGCGCGATCTCGTTCGGCGACGGGTTGGCGTCGGGGTGACCCTCGCTGTGGGCGGGCGTCACCTCACGGGTACGATCGACCGCGCCGGCGCGGATCACTTCGATCTCGCGCTGCACGATAGCGGGCAGCCCCGCAGAACCACCGACGTCACGGGGCATCGACTGGTGCCGTTCGCGGCGGTGTCGTGGATTCGGCTCGACGCAGACGCTCCACTGATCTAACAACAACGAGTCATTCAGATTGACGAATGATTCCGCCGCCCCAGAGCTCAGGAAAACTGGCGGTATTCGACTGCCGCCACAGCGCCATCCGGCGAGCTTCCTCGGCTTGGTCGTCGAGATAGCCACTCACACTCGCCTCTTCGATGCGCCAGCGCGGCGGCGCGCCTACCCGCATTCCGCGAATCTGACCGCTCATCACGAGCGCCATGACCTCGTCGACCGAAATGCTGAGAAGCTCGCCAACCTGGGCCGGGGCGAGCAAGCGCACCTCAGGCACGGAGTTGTCGGGCATGCCCCCATTATGGCGGCGGCCTGTGCAAGGCGCGGGGAGGGGCACGCCCCTGTGGATAACCGAAGCCGCAGATTTGCTCGGTGAGCGACTATTGACGACATGACGGTCGCAGATTCAGTTCGCTCACCACGACGCCGAGTGTGGGGCGACGCGCGATTCCTTCTCGGGATTGTGCTCATCGTCGCATCCATCGCGGGGGTCTGGCTCGTTGTCGCGACCGCTCGGCAGACGTCCCCTGCCTACGCCGCAACGCGCGCCATCGTTCCCGGAGAAGCCATTGCGCCCGGCGACTTGCGAGTAGTCGAAGTCGCGCTCGGTCAGCTGGGCGACTCGTATGTCGCCCCTGACGATTTGGCCGAGGGCGCAGTAGCCACCCGCACGATCGCCGCGGGGGAGCTGCTGCCGGCGTCTGCCGTTGCCGACCCGGTGACGGTGAGCACGACAAGCGTCGTCATCCGCACGAGCGCTGATGTTCCAGCCTCTATCGATGAAGGTGCAACCGTGGAGCTGTGGGCGGCGCCGCTTCTCGAGCGGGGCACGTACGACACCCCGCGAATTCTGGTGGCAGATGCTGTCGTTGCGGCGGTCACAAGGGACGATTCTGCTATCGGAGGCGGCTCCGCGGCACTCGAACTGGTGATCGCGCGCGCCGACGTCGCGGCAACCCTTGCCGCGATCGCCGATCAGTCTGCCCTGTCGGTGGTTTCTGCTGGAGCAGGCTCGTGAACGTGGTTGTTGCCGTCGATGGCGGTGAAGCGCTGTCGGCTGGTCTCACTCGTGAAGGCTACGAAGTCACGACGATAGCCGAAGCGCGAGCGCTCGCCGAGGTTGCTGGCGACGCTCTGTTAGGAGACGAATCCGAGAGCCTGCTGCGGGCGGTGCTGGCTGCAGACGCGGTGGTGTTAGAGGTGCGGCGAGACTCGCTGACGGCCGAAGTAGTGGCACTGTGCGATCGGGCAGCAACACGTATTCTGCCCCTGTGTGCAGATGATTCCGACGAGAGAGTCGCCGCGGTCTTCGGCCTGGAACAACCCCTCGCCGCCAATGCAACTCCGCGACTTGTCGCTGAAGCCCTCGCGGCTCAGCCGCGCAGCGTTGTGGAGACTGCCGATGCGCGTGAGGCTCCACGCGTGATTGTGGTGTGGGGCGCTCCGGGAGCGCCAGGTCGCTCTACGGTTGCCATCGAACTCGCGACGGAGCTCGCGCGAGGGGGCAAGCATGTCGCACTGGTGGATGCTGACACTCACGCGCCGTCGATCGCCTTGACGTTGGGTATCGCCGATGAGGGCCCGGGGTTTGCTGCAGCATGCAGGCAGGCGGAACTCGGCGGACTCGATGAGAAGGAGCTCACGCGAATAAGCATCCCCCTTGGGCGCACCGGAGTCGACGTGCTCACCGGGCTGAACCGGCCGTCGCGATGGCCGGAACTCAGCGAGAAACGAGTGGCGAAGGCCCTTGAGCTTTGCCGCAGCTGGGCGGACTTCACCGTGGTCGACGTCTCTTCGTCACTCGAACGCGACGAAGAGATTGTCAGCGACCTCGAGGGGCCCAGGCGCAACGCCGCCACGCTCGCGGCGTTGCGTTGCGCAGACGTCGTCGTGGCCGTCGCAGGTGCTGATCCGATCGGGATCTCACGCTTTCTGCGGGCACACGCCGATCTTCGCGCGACCATTGGGGGCACGACCGTGCGGGTGGTTGCGAACAAGGTGCGGCCCGGCGCGCTGGGAATCGACGCGCGCGGACAGATTCGTCGCACCCTAGAGAGGTTCGGCGGCATCAGAGACGTGTGGTTCTTGCCACTCGACGCCAGAGCGGCCGATGCTGCTTTGCTCGCATCTCGCACAATTGCCGAGCAGTCTCCCAAGTCCCCGCTCGTGCTCGGGGTGCGGCGATTCGTCGGCGATGTGCTTGTGCCGCCGCCTGCCACCGTTGCGGCATCGCGACGGGTCACGCGGCGTTACACCAAAACGGCAGCATGACAAACCCGCTCTAGGCTGGAGGGGTGTCGACCCTCAGTGATCTTGTCTACGCCCAAGGCCGTGCGAGCGAAGAAGACGTCGAGTGGCTGCATCGCCTCGCTGGCGACGGGCAGCTGCTCGCCGACCTCGCCTTCGCAGACATCGTGCTCTGGGTGCCCACGCCCGACGATTCGTTCGTCGCGGTCGCGCACACTCGGCCCGGGGGAGCAGCGACGCTGTTCTATCGTGACATCGTCGGCGGTCGGGTTCGACCGCAGTGGAACACTCAAGTGCGCGAGGCCTTTCAGACCGGGCGCATCGTCGATTCGGCGTCGCCTGATTGGTTTGAAGAGACGCCCACTCGGGTGCGTGCAGTGCCGGTCGTACGGGCACAGGGCACAGACGCCCCGCAGACCCTTGGTGTGGTGACTCGCCACACCAACCTCGGCGAGACCCGCACGCCCTCTCGACAGCAGATCACCTTCAACGATTGTGCCGACGACCTTTTCGGCATGGTGGCATCGGGAGAGTTCCCGGATATGACCGCCCCGACTTCTCCGCGCAGAGGCGCTCCGCGCGCATCCGACGGGCTCATCCGGCTCGACGTTGACGGCATCACAACGTTCGCGAGTCCGAACGCGCTGTCGGCTTTCAACCGGCTGGGTTTCGTCGATGAGCTCGAAGGCGAATCGCTTGTCGAAGTGGTGACGACGATCCTGCCCGACAAGCGGCAGTTCGACGAGTCGCTGCCCGTCGTGGTTACCGGGCGGGCACCGTGGCGCGCAGATATGGAGTCGCGTGGCGTCACCGTGTCGTTGCGCACTATCCCGCTTCGCGATCATGGCACGCGCATCGGCGCGATCGTGCTGTGTCGCGATGTCACGGAGATACGCCACCAAGAGCAGGAACTGATCACCAAAGACGCGACGATCCGCGAGATTCACCATCGGGTCAAGAACAACCTGCAGACAGTCGCCTCATTGTTGCGGATTCAAGCTCGGCGCTCGCATTCCGAAGAGGCCCGCGAAGCGCTCACGCATGCCATGCGTCGCGTTGCCGCCATTGCGGTCGTGCACGACACGCTTTCTGAGGGGCTGGCGCAGAACGTCGAGTTCGACGAAGTCTTTGCACGTGTGCTCAAGCTGGTCGCGGAGGTCGCCGCGGCCCCCAACACACGCGCGCGCACGCGGTCGTCTGGACGGTTCGGCACCTTGCCCAGCGAATACGCTACGCCGCTAGCGCTGGCGTTGACCGAGCTTGTCACCAACGCTGTCGAGCACGGTCTTGCCGGCCAAGAGGGTGACGTCGAGATCATTGCAGCGCGCAACGAGGAGAAACTCGAAGTTCGCGTCCGCGACACCGGCTCAGGATTGCCAGAGGGTCAGGTGGGAAACGGTCTCGGCACGCAAATCGTTCGAACGCTGATTCAAGGTGAGCTCAGCGGCACAATCGATTGGCACACGTTGACCGGCAGCGGCACCGAAGTGACTATCGAGATTCCGATGCGCTATATCGCGCAGGCATAGGGTCAGCTCGCTCGGCGAGCGCGGGCTGCGCGCCGCTTGAGAGCGCGGCGTTCGTCTTCTGACAGACCGCCCCATACGCCGGAGTCTTGACCGCTTTCGAGTGCGTACTGAAGACATACCTCGGTGACGGTGCACTTTGCGCAGACCGTTTTGGCCTTTTCAATCTGGTCGACGGCCGGGCCCGTGTTTCCTACGGGGAAAAACAGCTCGGGGTCGACAGTCAGGCAGGCCGCCTTATCGCGCCAATCCATGGTGGTGCTCCTTGATACGAGGTTGGGGTTGAGTGACGTGGGTATGGTTTCGGGTCCGATACCCTAAATGAGTGCGAGAGAATGCTCGCCCCACGTCGCTGTGGGAGCACACGGCTTTGTCAATGCTCCCATAGGCGATATCGCGAATCAAGAGATGAACGTAGGGTTTCTGTCTGGTTACCTGAGTATTCCCTTGACTCTGTGTCGGAATGTCACATGAGTGCGTGGTTTTGCGGAAGGGAATTGGCGAATGTCTACAAGCAAGCGTGAGCGCGTGGCAGCCGTTTTGGTGGGCCTCGAGGGCGTCGCGGTCGCCGGATTGGTCGCATGGCAGGTGCTGGCGCTCCTGGCAGGAGACACCGGGGTGCTGTCGACGGCCTTGGCTCTCGTCGTGCTCACCGCGGTGGGCGCCGCGGCTGTGCTGGCATTTTCGGTGGCCATTTGGCGCAATGAGTCGTGGGGTCGATCCGGCGCAATCGTCACTCAGCTGCTGATCCTTGCGGTCGCGGTTGGCGCAGCAACTGGCGAGTTCGCGCACCCGATGGCGGCAGCGGCGCTTGCACTGCCGGCAGTCGTGACGCTGGTTCTTCTGGTGCTGGCGGTTCGTGCTGCCGCCATCAGAGAACGCGGCGAGACACGCTAAACCTCGAGCGTCTTGCGCAACCGTGCGACATGGCCGGTGGCGCGAATGTTGTACAGCGCGTGACTGACGAGACCGGCCTCGTCAATGACGAATGTGGAACGGATCACACCCATGAAGGTCTTGCCGTAATTCACCTTCTCACCCAGACGCCATACGCATCGTGAATGCTGTGGTCGGGGTCGCTGAGCAGGTCATAGGTGAGGCCATCGCGCTCGCGAAAGCGACGCAGCTTCTCGGGCTCGTCGCGCGAGATGCCGAGCAGCGTGTAGCCGGCTGCCTGCAGAGGCGCCAGGCTGTCTCGAAAGTCGCATGCTTCTGTCGTGCACCCTGGCGTCATAGCTTCGGGATAGAAGAACACGATCACGCGCCCTCCGCGCAGTGCGTCTAGCGAGACGACGGCATCATCTTGGTTCTTGAGAGCAAAGGAGGGTGCGGCAGAACCGGCTTCAAGGCGATTGGTCACCGCCCCAGACTACTTCTCTGCGAACGTCGCCAGCAGCCTTTGCAGTGAATCCAGTCGCTCCGCGCCTCGATCTCCGAGCCGTCCCTCTGCAACGGCGACCGGTAGCGCGCAGTCGGGTGCCGTTGCCAGGTGCGTGCATCCTCGGGGGCATTCGAGGGCGATCTCGGCCAGGTCGGTGAAAGCTCTCAAGATATTGGCGGTCTTGACGTGTCCGAGGCCGAACGACCGCACGCCCGGCGTGTCAATGACCCACCCGGTCTTGTCTGCGCTCTGATAGCGCAGCGACACGGTAGAGCTCGATGTGTGCCGGCCGCGACCGGTGACCTGATTCACGTGCCCTGTCGCACGGTGTGCGTCTGGGACAAGAGCGTTCACGAGCGTAGATTTACCGACGCCCGAGTGGCCGACGAACACGGTGGAATGACCGACCAGCGCCTCGCCGATCGCTTCGAGCGGCATCCCGCCTGTGCTCATGCCGCTTGTGAAGATCTGGAGGTCATCGAGCGCTTCGAAATGCCGCAGGAACGCTGTGGGATCGGCGATATCGGTCTTGGTGACAACGAGAAGCGGACGCATGCCCGCATCGAGGGCGGCGATGAGATAGCGATCCACCAGACGTGCGCGTGGTTCCGGATCCGCCGCTGCGACCACGACAAGCATCTGATCAGCATTCGCCACGATCACGCGCTCAACTTGATCTGTGTCGTCTGCGCTGCGTCGTAGCAACGACGTGCGCTCCTCGATGCCGATGATGCGTGAGAGCGTGCCCGCGTCACCGGAGCGGTCGCCTACGACTCGCGCACGGTCGCCCGTGACAATCGGCATCTTGCGCAGCTCTCGCGCGCGCGTGGCCAGCACGAGACGCTCATCGACGCCGCCTTCGTCAGCGAGCACGGTGTAGCGCCCGCGGTCTACCCCAAGCACGCGCGCGATCTGCGCGTCGGCGTGAGCGGGGCGTCGCTTGGTGCGGGGACGGTTGGCTTTGGGGTTTGGACGGACGCGAATGCTGGACTCGTCGAACTCGAGCACGTCATCGTCGTCATCATCGAGCCAGCTCACAGTGAATGCATCGCCTCGGCAGAGTCGACGCGATCGCTGTCATCGAGCATCCGCTGCCAGATGGTGGGGAACTGCGGCATGGTCTTCGCCGTTGTACCGATGTCATCGACCTCGACGCCATCCACAGCAAGGCCGATGAGAGCTCCGGTCGTCGCTAGTCGGTGGTCATGATGCGCACGCCAGCCGCCCTCGTGCAGCGGTTGAGGCACGATGCGAATGCCGTCTTCGAGCTCGTGCGCTTCTCCACCGAGCGCGCGAAGTTCTCCGACAAGCGCAGCGATGCGGTCAGTCTCATGGCCGCGAATGTGCCCGATGCCGTAGAGCGTCGTGGGGGCATCAGCGAATGCCGCCAGCGCAAAGATGGTCGGGGTCAACTCGCCAGCAGCCGAGAGATCAAGATCGACTCCATGGATGCTGCTGCCGGCGGTCACAGTCAACGCGCCGCCGCGGCGCACGACACGCGCACCCATCAGCGAAAGAATGTCCGAGAGCATGGCTCCGGGTTGTGTGGAATGAGCCGGCCAGCCGGTCACCGAAACTGACCCGCCCGCGATCATCGCGGCGGCCAGGAATGGCGCGGCGTTTGAGAGATCGGGCTCGATGGCAACATCTTTGCCGCGAATGCTGCTCGCGGGCACGATCCACTCGCCGACAGCGGGACGCTCGACGTGCACGCCGCGATGCGCGAGGGATTCAACGGTCATGTCGATGTGCGGAATGCTCGGTAGGCGATCGCCGCAGTGCCGCAAATGCAATCCCACGTCGAACCGGGGAGCAGCCAGAAGCAACCCTGAGACGAACTGGCTCGAGGCGCTGGCGTCGATGGTGATCTCGCCACCACGCACGTGGCCGCGACCACGCACTGTGAACGGAAGGGTCCAGCGTGCGCCATCGTCGATGTCGACACCAACATCTCGCAGCGCGGAGATCATCGCACCCATCGGCCGGTGCAGGGCGCTCTCGTGGGCGGTGAGCGTGACATCTCCGTGCGCGAACCCCGCGAGGGCAGCCGCGAACCGCATAACAGTGCCTGCCTGACCAGAGTCGACGACGGTGTCACCACGGAACGGCTTGGCGGGAGTGACGAGAAAATCATCCCCGTACAGGCCATCGCCGCTCTCGAGTTCGATTCCCACACCGAGCGCGCGCAGCGCATCCACCATGCGGGCGGAGTCATCAGAGTGCAATGGCGCGGTGAGTCGGCTCGGCGAGTCGGCGAGCGCCGCGAGAATGAGCTCTCGGTTCGTGAGGGACTTTGACCCCGGCACGGTGACAGTGGCATTCAGTGGGCCGGTAGCAGTGGGGGCTCGCCAATGACCGCTTCGTTTGGGAGCGGTCTGTGAATTGGGGGAATACCCGTCGACTGTCATCGCGTTCTACCCTACTGAACCGGTGACGCAACGCCGGCAGCACGCGAGGAAGGACATCGAGCAGGTGATTGCAACTCTTGAGAGATCTGGCGCCGAGGTGTCGGGCGATGACTTCACCAGAAACACGCAAGACATCGCCGTAGACTTGCGCCTGATGACCGAGCAAGAGGATTCAGCGGCCGCGGCCCGACGACAGTTTGAAGAGCAAGCGCTGCCCTTCATGGACCAGTTGTATGCCGCGGGTATGCGCATGACCAGAAACCCGGCCGACGCAGCCGACCTCGTTCAAGAGACCTTCGTCAAAGCGTTCGCTTCTTGGAAGTCGTTCACTCAGGGAACGAATCTCAAAGCGTGGCTGTACCGGATTCTGACCAACACGTACATCAATACCTATCGCAAGAAGCAGCGTGAGCCGTATCAGGGCACGATTGACGAGCTCGAGGACTGGCAACTCGGTGGTGCCGAGTCAACGACCGCTTCGACGACGCGATCGGCCGAAGCTGAAGCGATCGACCACATGCCGGCCTCCGTCGTCAAAGACGCGTTGCAGGCGATCCCCGAAGACTTCCGGCTCGCGGTCTACCTGGCAGACGTTGAGGGATTCGCCTACCAAGAGATCGCCGACATTATGAAGACCCCTATTGGCACAGTCATGAGCCGCCTGCATCGAGGCCGGCGAATGCTCCGTGATCTGCTTGCCGACTATGCGAAAGAACGCGGCATCGAGTCCGCTACGAGGAGCGCGAAATGACTGATTGCGGCTGCGAAAAGGCGCGGCGTGACCTTGAGGAGTACCTCCGCAACGAGGTCTGCAAGACGCAGCACAGCGACATCACAGAGCATCTGCGGCAATGCCCCGAGTGTCGCGATGAGGCGCTTGTTGCCCGTACGCTCACCGATGTGGTTGCACGAGCGTGCAAAGAGGCTGCTCCCGAAGAGCTGCGCGACTTGGTAATGGCGAAGCTGCGCGAGGCGCAAGCGAGTCACTAGCGACCGAGGCGTGCGGCGAGTTTTCCACTACACATGCTGAGGGTCCAAGATGCCGTTGCATCTTGGACCCTCAGCATGTGACAGGCTGGCTCAGCTAATCGTCAGCGCCTTCTTCATGATCTCGGCGTGCTCCGCAGCGTGGACCTTGGGCGAACCGGTTGCCGTTGATGCGGCGGCGGCACGCGAGACGCGACTGATCGTGCGCCCCTCCATGTGCTTCACGAGCTCAAGCGCTACGAAGGGCCACGCGCCCTGGTTCTCTGGCTCGTCCTGTACCCAGACCAATTCAGCGTTCGGGTACAGCTCGACAACCTTGTTCAACTCGACCGCGGGAGTCGGGTAGAACTGCTCGAGACGCACGAGCGCGATCTCGGGGTTCGGGTTCTTCTCCAGCTCGGCCCTGAGGTCCCAGTGGATCTTGCCCGAGTGCAGCAGAACCCGCTTGACGGCGCTGCGGTCGAGGCCGCGATCGTCGTCGAGAACGGGCTCGAAAGTGCCGGTGAGGAAGTCATCAACGGGGCTGGTTGCACCGCGCAGTCGCAACATCGCTTTCGGCGTGAACACCACCATCGGGCGGCGCGGACGTGAGTACGCTTGACGACGCAACAGGTGGAAGTACGATGCCGGTGTCGACGGACGCGCAACAACCATGTTGTCTTGTGCGCACATCTGCAGATAGCGCTCAATGCGTGCGGATGAGTGGTCTGGTCCCTGGCCTTCGTAACCGTGGGGCAGAAGCAGCACGACACTCGACTGCTGGCTCCACTTCTGATCTGCTGACGAGATGAACTCGTCGATGATCGACTGCGCACCGTTCGCGAAGTCACCGAACTGCGCTTCCCAGAGCACGAGAGCATCGGCGCGTTCTACCGAGTAGCCGTATTCGAATCCCATGGCGGCGTATTCGCTGAGCAGCGAGTCATATACCCAGAAGCGTCCCTGATCGTCGTTCAGGTTCGACAGCGGAATCCATTCCTGGCCGTTTGCGCGATCGTGAAGCACCGCGTGGCGCTGCACGAAGGTCCCCCTGCGTACGTCCTGGCCGGCCAACCGCACGTTCGTCTTCTCGAGCAGCAGCGATCCGAATGCGAGAAGCTCGCCAAACGCCCAGTCGATGTTTCCGTTGCGGCTCATATCGGCCCGCTTGTTGAGCAACTGCTGCAACTTGGTGTGAACGGTGAAGCCATCCGGCTTGTTCACGAAGGCGTCACCGATCAGCTGAACGACCTCGCGGCTGACGCCCGTGGTGTCGGGGGCGCCCACGACGGGTTCTTCAGACGCGTCGATCTCTACGACGTTCGATGTGCCGGTCTCTGCCGCATGCGTTTCTGCGAAGGCGATCTCGAGGCGGTTCTGGAAGTCACGCTTGGCTTGCTCGTACTCTTCTTCGGTGATGTCACCGCGACCGACGAGCGCTTCGGTGTAGAGGCGGCGAACCGAACGCTTCGCTTCGATCAGGTTGGTCATCAGCGGCTGGGTCATCGAAGGATCATCGCCCTCGTTGTGCCCGCGTCGGCGGTAGCAGACAAGGTCGATGACGATATCGCGGTGGAACTTCTCACGGTAAGCGAATGCGACCTGAGCTGCGCGGTTGACCGCTTCGGGGTCATCGCCATTCACATGAAGGACGGGAGCCTGGATGGTTTTTGCCACGTCCGTCGAGTAGATCGACGAACGGCCGTCTTGCGGAGTCGTCGTGAAGCCGACCTGGTTGTTGACCACCACGTGGATGGTTCCACCGGTGCGATAGCCCCGCAGCTGCGACATCTGCAGCGTCTCGACGACCACGCCCTGACCGGCGAAAGCGGCGTCGCCGTGCACGAGAATCGGCAGCCACGAGAACGTGCCGATTGGCTTGCGATCTTGCTTGGCGCGAACGATACCCTCGAGAACGCCATCGACGGTCTCAAGGTGGGAGGGGTTGGCGGCGAGGTAGACCGGAAGCTCCTTGCCTCGATCGTCAACGAACGTGCCCTCGGTGCCGAGGTGGTACTTCACGTCGCCGGAGCCGCGCTTGGAGCCGACCGCGACGGCTCCTTCGAACTCGCGGAAGACCTGTCCGTACGTCTTGCCTGCGATGTTGGTGAGCACATTCAGGCGTCCGCGGTGCGCCATGCCGATGGCCGCTCCGTCGAGGCCCGCTTCGGCTGCTCCCTGCAGAATCTCGTCGAGAAGGGGAATCAGCGATTCTCCGCCTTCGAGGCTGAACCGCTTCTGGCCGACGTACTTGGTCTGCAAGAACGTTTCGAACGCCTCAGCCTGGTTGAGCTTGTCGAGAATGCGCATCTGCTCGTCGTGCACGGGCTTCTGGTACTTCACTTCCAGCAGCTCCTGGAACCAGCGACGCTGTTCAGGATCTTGAATGTGCATGTACTCGATGCCCGTTGTGCGGCAGTACGAGTCGCGCAGCACTCCCAGAATCTCGCGCAACTTCATCACGCGTCGACCGCCGAAGCCGCCGGTGACGAATTCACGATCGAGATCCCAGAACGTGAGCCCGTGTTCTTCGATCTCGAGGTCGGGGTGTGTGCGCTGCATGTACTCGAGCGGATCGGTGTCGGCCATCATGTGCCCGCGCACGCGGAACGAGTTGATCAGCTCCTGCACCCGAGCCTGCTTGTCGACGCGCTCTGCGAGGTCGACGTTGATGTCGGCAGCCCAGTGAATCGGGGCGTAGGGAATGCGCAGTGCCGCGAAGATGTCGTCGTAGAAACCGCGCTGACCGATGAGCAGTTCGTGAACCTTCTTGAGGAACTCGCCCGAGCCAGCGCCCTGAATCACGCGGTGATCGTAGGTGCTGGTCAGCGTGATCGTCTTGCCGATCGCCAACTCGCTGAGCGTCTTGTCGCTCGCGCCCTGGAACTCCGCCGGGTACTCAAGCGCACCTGCGCCGACGATGCAACCCTGCCCCTTCATCAAACGGGGTACCGAGTGCACGGTGCCGATTCCGCCGGGGTTTGTCAGCGAGAGCGTGGTGCCCTGGAAGTCTGCTCCGGTGAGCTTGCCGGCGCGAGCGCGAACCACGAGGTCTTCGTATGAAGCCAGGTACTCCTCGAACGACAGGGAGTCGGCGCGCTTGATGCTCGGCACCATGAGCGCGCGCGTGCCGTCAGGCTTGGGCAGGTCAATAGCGATACCCAGGTTGATGTGCGCCGGGGCGACCACCGAGGGCTTGCCGTCGATCTCGGCGTAGAAGACGTTCTGGCTCGGGAACTCTTTGAGTGCCTGAATGAGGGCCCAGCCGATGAGGTGCGTGAAGCTGATCTTGCCACCGCGGGTACGTGACATGTGGTTGTTGATCACGATGCGGTTGTCGATCATCAACTTCGCTGGCACGGTGCGCACGCTGGTGGCGGTCGGCACGGTGAGCGACTCGTCCATGTTCGACGCAAGAGCCTTTGGCATTCCGCGAAGAACGGTGACCTTGTCTTCGACGGGTTCATCTGCCACGACGGGGGCAGCCTTGGGTGCCTGTGCGGGCACCGGTTGCGGTGAAGCGGGGCGGGCGGTCGTGCGCGCTACTGGCTGGGCGCCGATCACGGGGATCGGAGCGGTGACCGGGTGCGCCTCGCTCGAAGATGGCTGCGTCGGGCTAGGGGGCGCGTCTGCCGTCACGGGGTGGTAGGCCTCAAGAACTGGCCACCAAGCCTTGTCAACGGAGTTCTTGTCGACCTTGAACTGTTCGTACAGCTCATCGACGAGCCATTCGTTGGCCCCGAACTCTCCCTCACTCGAAACTCCGACGCCCGACACCTGGCTGGACACGCTCGATTGCCTGCTTTCATCGATGAAGAATGAACCGCACGGGACGTAGTGCCCTCGCATGCGTCTGTTAAGCGTAGCCCAGTATCTGCATCAGGTATGGGTATCTGCGATGGGCTGGCTGTAAAGATCATGGGTGCGCGCGGGTACGTCAGCGGGTCAGTAGCGTTGAGGCATGGAGTTCTACGGAGAGACACCCACTGTTGATCTGACGTATTCAGATGTATTCCTCGTTCCACGACGCTCGTCGGTGACCAGTCGTCTCGACGTCGATCTGTCACCGGGCGACGGATCAACAGCCACGATTCCGCTCGTTTCGGCGAACATGAATTCCGTCACCGGCCCACGCCTTTCAGCGACACTTGCTCGAAGAGGTGGGCTTGGAGTGCTGCCCCAAGACATGGCGTTGCAAGACCTTGACGCCGCGATTCGTTGGGTGAAAGCGCAGCCCGCCATCTGGGATACCCCGCTTGTGCTGCCGCCGCATGCCACCGTCGCCGAGGCATCGCTGCTTCTTCCGGCGACCGAGGGCTATGGCATCGTCGTCGCCGACGCGGACGAGCCGATGATCACCGATGTGCTCGGCATTGTTCCTGCAAGCAGGCTGGGCACCGCGCTTCCTGACGCAAGACTGGGAGATCTTGCTCGCGGTCGAGTCATCGCCATCGACGCGCACGACATCGAGAGCGCTCGCCACGCGTTCGACGTGATCGTCGCGGCCGGCGCCGAGACGGTGTGCGTCGTCGATCACGGGCGAGTCGTCGGCACCTTGTCGAAGCGCAGCGCATTGCGCTCCACGCTCTACCGACCGGCGGTGGACTCGTCGGGTCGCCTTATCGTGGCTGCCGCGGTCGGCATCAACGGCGACGTGGCGGCGAAAGCGAAGGCGCTCGCCGCTGCCGGCGTCGATGTGCTTGTCGTCGATACCGCGCACGGGCATCAAGAGGGCATGTTGCGAGCGCTCGGCGCCGTCGCGAGTCTGGATCTGGGCATTCCGATCGCGGCGGGGAACATCGTCACTGCCGACGGCGTAGACGATCTTGCACGCGCCGGGGCCACCATTCTGAAGGTTGGGGTGGGTCCTGGAGCGATGTGCACGACGCGCATGATGACCGCGGTGGGGCGACCGCAGTTCTCTGCCGTTCTCGAGACCGCTGAAGCGGCGCGAGCTCACGGTGCACACGTGTGGGCGGACGGGGGAGTGCGCTATCCGAGAGACGTGGCGCTCGCACTCGCGGCGGGAGCAGCATCCGTCATGATCGGGTCTTGGTTCGCTGGAACGATCGAGGCGCCGGGACAGCTGCAGACCGACTCCGACGGTCGCGTCTACAAAGAATCGTGGGGAATGGCGTCGACGAAGGCGGTGCACGACCGCTTCGGGCGCCTAGACCCGTATGACCTCGCCCGCAAGGAGCTGTTCGCCGAAGGCATCTCTTCGTCGAAGATCTACCTCGATCCGCAGCGGCCCGGAGTCGAGGATCTCATCGACATGATCACCTCGGGTGTTCGGTCATCGTTCACCTACGCGGGCGCTGCGAGCGTGTCGGAGTTTCGTGGACGGGCGCGGGTGGGATTGCAGTCAGCGGCGGGGTACGACGAGGGCAAGGCGCTGTCGGTCAGTTGGTGACAAACGACGAGTCGAATCGTCTGCACCTGCTTTAGGATATGAGGACGATGGACGACCCTCCCAGTTGTAGACGCTTGCCCCACCGACCCGCCTCCGCAATGAACGGGGGTGATGCGTGATGGATTACGTCATGCTGGGCGTGGGGCTGCTGCTCACTATCGGAACCGGCCTGTTCGTCGCTTCTGAATTCGCGCTGGTCAATCTCGATCGCGCCGATCTCGAAGCTCGCCGCGACGCGGGTGAGACCCGGCTTGCGCTGACCATCAGCGCGCTGAGGATCACATCGACTCATCTCTCCAGCGCGCAGCTGGGGATCACTCTGACGACGCTGCTCACGGGTTACACGATGGAACCGGCCATCTCGAACCTGCTGACACCGGTTTTCGAAGCGTGGAACTTGCCCTCAGGGCTTATCTCGCCGCTCGCCGTCATCATCGCGATCACGGTTGCCACGGTCTTCTCGATGATCATCGGTGAGCTCGTGCCCAAGAACTTCGCGCTCGCCGTGCCGCGCCAGACCGCGAAGCTTGTGATCCCGTTTCAGGTGGCATTCACCACCGTGTTCAAGCCCGCGATCGTCGTGCTCAATGGCAGTGCAAACGGCGTTCTGCGCGCGATGGGGATTGAGCCCAAGGAAGAGCTGTCGGGCGCCCGCAGCGCCGAAGAGCTCTCGAGCCTCGTGCGCAGATCAGCCCTCGCCGGTGTTCTCGAAGAAGACACCGCCTCGTTGCTCAACCGCACACTCACTTTTGCTCGCCACACCGCCGCCGACGTCATGACGCCGCGCCCCAGCATCCACGCGCTCGCCGCTGACGATTCCGCTGAAGCGGTCATTCAGCTTGCTCGGCGCACCGGCCACAGCCGCTTTCCGGTCTATGACGAATCGATGGATGACATCACCGGTGTTGTGCACCTCAAAGCAGCGGTCAGCGTGCCTCGCGAGCGTCGAAGTGACGTTCCTGCCGCTGCGCTCGCCACCGACCCGCTTCGCATTCCTGAAGCAGTGCACCTCGACGTGCTGATGTCGGAACTGCGAGCCAAGGGATACCAAATGGCGATCGTGGTCGACGAATACGGCGGCACGGCCGGTGTCGTAACTCTCGAAGACCTCGTGGAAGAGATCGTGGGTGAGGTTCTTGACGAGCACGACCGTCGGCGCGCCGGCGTCGTGCGCGCCGAAGGCAACGTCGTCTTTCCGGGCGAGCTTCGGCCCGACGAAGTGCTCGACCGCACCGGCATTCGCATTCCCGAGGGCGACGTGTATGACACCGTCGGTGGCTACATCATGAGTCTCCTCGAGCGCATTCCGCGAGTCGGTGACACCGTCGATATCGAAGACGGCCAACTCGAGGTGCTGCGCATGGACGGTCGCCGTGTCGACCGCGTGCGATTCACCGGGGTGACCCTGCAGGCCGAGCCGGCCGCGGCGGAAGGAGGCGAGCGATGAGCGACTGGGCAGGTATTGCATGGCTCGTTGTCCTTCTGATCTTCAACGCCTTCTTCGTTGGCGCAGAGTTCGCCGTGATCTCGGCGCGCCGCTCGCAGATCGAGCCGCTCGCTGAGAAAGGCTCGCGTTCGGCCAAGACCGCGCTCTACGCGATGGAGCACGCCACCCTGATGCTGGCCACAAGTCAGCTCGGAATCACCATCTGCTCGCTGCTCATCTTGAACGTGTCTGAACCCGCGATTCATCATCTGCTGGCCGAGCCACTGGGCCTCACGGGGTGGGCCGAGGGCGTCGTTGATGCTGTGGCATTCTTCATCGCGCTCTTGGTGGTGTCGTACCTGCACGTGGTGTTCGGTGAAATGGTGCCGAAGAACCTCGCGTTCTCGGTGCCCGATCGTGCTGTTCTCATGTTGGCTACGCCGCTCGTTTGGTCGTCGAAGCTGTTCTACCCGGTGATCGTCACCCTGAACTGGATCGCCAACCACGTCGTGCGTCTGTTCGGGGTGGAACCCAAGAACGAAGCAGCGTCGACCTTCACGCTCGAAGAAGTCGCGACGATCGTCAATCAGTCGCGCATCGAGGGCGTGCTGGATGATTCCTCGGGAGCAGTGGCAGCTGCCGTTGAGTTCACCGACAAGAAGGCGATTCAGGTCGCGGTGCCGCTCGCGCAGCTGGTCACGCTCAGCCACACCACCACGCCGCATGAAATCGAGCGGGCTGTGGCAAAGCACGGCTTCTCGCGATACGTCATCGTGGATGACGACGCAGAGCCCATCGGCTATGTGCACCTGAAAGACATCCTGCGCGCGGCGGAGGGCCAGCATGCGGTCACCGATGTTGCGACGCCGATTCCGTCTAAGCGCATTCACCATATGGTGCCGGTGCTCGAAACCACAGACCTTGAAGACGCGCTCGCGTCGATGCGTCAGGCCGGGCGTCACCTCGCTCGAGTCTGCAACGTCGACGGCGACACCACGGCAGTGCTGTTCCTCGAAGACATCATCGAAGAGCTGATCGGTGAAGTTCAAGATGCGACGAGGCGGGGTCTGCGCCGGTAGTCGCATCGGCGAGTTCTTTGGTGACCTCCGTGTCGGATGGGCTCCGCGAGTAGGGTGGCGCCCATGGATCGCACATGGACCGTGACCGATGTGGCGCGCAACGTCAGGATGCCTTCTGGCGCCGACGACAAGTACTCTCGCGGCGTTGTGGGGCTTCGCACCGGCTCAGAGGGCTTTCCCGGCGCAGCCGTTCTCGGTGTCGAGGCAGCGTGGCGAACCGGCGTGGGGATGGTGCGCTACCTCGGCCCGCAGTCTGCGCACTCGCTGGTGCTCTCACGGCGTCCAGAGACCGTGATCTCAGACGGTCGCGTGCAGTCATGGGTGGTGGGATCGGGAATGGATGCTGCGACGCGCGGCCGTGGCGAGACGCACGCGCTGCGCACCATCTTGTCGGGCGAGCAACCCGTGGTCGTCGATGCTGGTGCGCTCGATCTGGCTCGAGGAGCCACCACCATGGTCGTGGTGACGCCTCACGACGGCGAGCATGCTCGAATGCGCGAGGCGCTTGGTCTTCACCCGCGCAGCGATCGTGCCAGGGCCGCACACGAGACAGCGAGCGCGCTCAATGCGGTGGTGCTCCTCAAAGGCTCAGTGACCCTGATCGCGTCGCCCGAGGGCCAGTTGATCAGGGTGGATGCGCCAACCGCCTGGCTCGCGACTGCCGGCACGGGTGATGTGCTGGCGGGCGCTGTGGGAGCTCTCGTGGCGTCAGCAGTTGCGGCAGGCGAGGTGCGAAACCTAGCCGCGCTCGCTGACATTGCCGCGAGCGCGGCCTGGCTTCACGGTCGCGCCGGCGAGGTGGCGTCATCGCAATTCGGCGGTGGCCCCATCACTGCGCTAGACGTCGCGCAAGCGCTGCCGCGCGTCGTGGCAGAAGCGCTCGCATCGCGCTGATCGCACGCGCCGCCTCGCCACGTCACCGCCAGCTGCGCACCTAGGATGGCAGGGTGTCGACGCGGGCAGGGCTATGGGTTTCGTTCGTATTGGTGCACGTCATCGTGGCGGCTCTCGGCTTTGTGTGGCCGAGTCAGCCCATGGGAGATGTCTACTTCGTCTACGAACCGTGGTCGCTGAACGCGCTCGCAGGCAGATCGATTGTCGGAATCACCGAGGCATGGGTTTATCCGCAATGGGCCTTGCTGCCCATGGTGCTCGCGCACGCCTTCGAATGGATTGCCGGCTACGAGATCGCTTGGGCCTTGCTGGTCACCCTCGCCGACGCACTCGCCTTTGCTGTGTTGCTAGGAAACGGGCGCTCTCGCGGACGCGTCACCGCCGCTGCATTCTGGCTGGCATTCACTCTGCTGCTGGGGCCGGTGGGAATGTACCGCCTCGATGCGATCACGGTGCCGCTGGCGATCGCGGGATGCCTGTGGTTGGTCGGCAGACCTGCACTTGCTTCTACCTTGCTCGCGATCGCCACCTGGATGAAGGTGTGGCCGGCCGCCCTGCTGGCAACTGCCGTGATCGTGCTGCGAAGCCGACTGACCGTGATCGCCGGTGCGCTGGTGGTGACGGGTGCGACCATCATCGTCATTGTGCTGGGTGGCGGCAGCTCGTTTGTGTTCGGGTTCGTCGCGGGCCAGACAGAGCGGGGTCTTCAGCTTGAGGCTCCCGTCAGCGCGTACTACCTGTGGCGGGCTGTGGCGGGAATCGAAGGTTCATTCATCTTCTACGACCCGACGATCTTGACGTTTCAGGTGACCGGTCCGCAGGTAGACACCGTCATCGCAGTGATGACTCCGCTGTTGGTGGTCGCTGCGCTGGCTGTGGCGGCGCTGGGAGCGTTCAAGGCATGGCGCGGTGCAGGTTTTGCCGCCCTCTTCGCCCCGCTTGCGCTCGCGCTTGTGCTGACCTTCTGGGCGGTGAACAAGGTGGGGTCGCCGCAGTTTCTCACCTGGATCATCGCGCCGATCGCACTGGGGCTCGTGATCAATCGACAGCGCTGGTTCGGCATTGCGATCACGGCTCTGGTCGCAGCCGCGCTCACTCAGATCGTGTATCCCTTGCTCTACGACAAGCTGCTGACTGCCGCCCCTATCGCTGCGGCTGCCCTCACTGCGCGCAATGCGCTGATGATCGCACTCCTCGTATGGTCGGTCGTACTCGTGGCGCGCGTTCCCGTGCCTGCGCGGCGCAGACTCTCTTTCTTGCCACTTCAATCCTGAACCCGGAGGTTCTCATGCTCGTTGCTTTCTCAGTCTCCCCGGCCGGAACCGGCAATGCCGATGGCTCGGTGCACGATGCGGTGGCGGCCGCCGTAGCCGTGGTGCGCGGCAGTGGCCTGCCCCACCGCACGACTTCGATGTTCACCGAGATCGAGGGGGAGTGGGACGAAGTGTTCGACGTTGTCAAGCGCGCAACCGAGGCCGTGCAGCCGTTCGGGTCACGGGTGTCGCTCGTGTTGAAAGCAGATATTCGACCCGGCTACTCGGGCGAACTCGATGGGAAAATCGATCGGTTGGAAGCCGCAATCGACGCGCATAAGAACAGCAAGAACCACTCTTAGCGGTGCGCCGAGCCGGCAGGTCGAATCGATTCGACAGTCGGCACGTTCGCGCGCTATTGTTACGCGGTGACCTCCTCGACTTCAGTTTCGAGGGGTGCGGCGATGTGGGCGCTCCTCTCTCTCGCCGTCGGCAGTTTCGGCATCGGCATGACCGAGTTCGTCGTCATGGGCTTGCTGCCAGACATCGCGGCGGATCTGCTGCCCGAGGTGTGGGCAGCCAATCCCGAGCAGGCGATCGCTCAGGCTGGTTGGCTTATCTCGCTCTACGCGCTGGGCGTCGTGATCGGCGCGCCCACGATCGCGGGAAGCGTAGCGAGGTTTCCGCGCCATCGAGTGATGATCGTATTGGCACTCGCCCTCGCCATATTCAACGCGCTGACCTTCATTCTTCCGACGTTCGAGCTGGTGGCAGCATCGCGTCTTCTGGCTGGTCTGCCGCACGGCGCCTACTTTGGAATCGGCGCGCTGGTCGCCGCTGACGTGATGGGGCCAGGCAATCGGGCAAAGGGTGTGGCGTTCGTATTGACGGGGCTCACACTCGCGAACGTCGTCGGGGTGCCGCTGGGAACATATCTAGGGCAACAGGTGGGGTGGCGCTCCGCATTCATGGTCGTCGCGGCGATCTTCGCCGCGGCGACTGTGCTCATCGGCCTCTTCGTTCCGGCGCATCCGGGTGAACCCGGCCGCACGTTCTTGCAAGAGCTCGGGGTGTTCAAAAGCGGGCAAGTGTGGCTCGCGCTCGCTGTCGGCTCCATCGGATTTGGCGGATTCTTCGCGGTCTACAGCTACGTAGCGCCGGTGGTTACCGAAGTGACGGGCTCAGCCGAATGGGTGGTTCCTATCGTGCTGGTGCTGATGGGCATCGGCATGACCATTGGCAACCTCGTCGGCGGACACCTCGCCGACGTGTCGCTTCGACGCACGCTCATCGGCGGTTTCATCGCTCTCATCGTGGTGCTCGCGCTCTTGGCGCTGACTGCCCAGTGGCTGTGGGCGTTCGGCTTCTTCGTCTTCGCCACCGGTTTCGTGGCGGCCGGGCTCAGCCCGACGATCCAGACTCGTCTCATGGATGTGGCGGGCGACAACCAGTCGATTGCGGCGGCGCTCAACCACTCTGCGCTCAACATCGGCAACAGCATGGGCGCGCTGCTGGGTGGCGCGGTCATCGCGCTCGGCTGGGGCTATGTCGCTCCTGCGTGGGTGGGCGTCATGCTCGCGGTGGGCGGCCTCGCGGTAGCGATGCTCAGCTTGGCGTCTGATCGTCGTGTGCAGCCTGTCGCGGCGTGACAGGCCCGGTACGGACTGCATCGGCTCGAGCAGGCATACGCTGAGGCTATGCCGCAATCAAAGACGCCTGCAGATTCAACCTTCGCCGCCCTCGCGGCGACTCTAGGCGACGCGCTGCCGCGTCGACCCGAAGATGCTTCCGACCCCACCACCCCGGTTGCCGCCACGGTGGTCATGGTGCGCGATAGCGATGACGGTCCTGAAATCCTGCTGATCGAGCGGCCCGATCGCGGCTCGTTTGCCGGTGCCTGGGTGTTCCCCGGGGGCAAGCTCGACAGTGATGACCATCGAGCAGACGACGATGCAGAGGAACTGCCTGCGCGTCGCGCGGCCGCGCGCGAAACGTTTGAAGAAACGGGTCTCATCGTCGATCCCGACTCGCTGATCCCGCTCTCGACCTGGGATCCGCCGCCCGGTCTTCCCCTGCGCATTCGCACGTGGTTCTTCGTCGCTCACGCGCACCAGGGCACCGTCACACTCGCCGCCGATGAAGCCGTTAACTCCGAGTGGCTTCGGCCACTCGAAATGCTCGAGCGCCACAGCAACGGAGAGGTCACGCTCTATCCACCGACGTGGATAACTCTGCACACGCTCGCACACCACCCCGATGTGCACTCGCTCGTGGCAGCGACCCGACTGGCGGGCCCGCAACAGTTCGAAACGATGGCGCGCCTCGGCGACGACGGACCCATCATGCTGTGGCAAGAAGACGCGGAGTATCACGGCGATGCAGCACCCGAAGCATCCCGAGCCCGACACCGAATCACGCTGGGCACCTTGCCCTGGGTCTACACGCGTGAAGTGAACGAACGCTAGGGCTCAAGTAGGCGACGCAGGTGCATCGCCACGGCTGGTGTTTCAATCAAGAATCCGTCGTGCCCGAAATCGCTCGACAAGACCACGGCGCGATCGCCGTCGAGGGTGTTCGGGATGCTGCGCGCGATGCGATGCTGCCCATCGATCGGAAACAGTCGGTCGCTGTCGATTCCCAGCACGAGCGTGGTGGCGGTGACCCTGGCGAGCGCTTCTTCGACGCCGCCGCGGTCTCGACCCACATCGTGCGAGTTCATTGCTTCCACGACAGTGATATAGCTGTTGGCGTCGAACCGGCGAGTGAATTTGTTTCCGTGAAAGTCGAGGTAGGACTCAACGGCGAAGCGACCACCGTGGCCTAGCGGGCTGACGCCAGACTGCCACGAGCGTTGAAAACGCTGGTTGAGCTCGGTGGGGGAGCGATAGTTCAGCAGCGCCATGCGGCGGGCAAGGGCGAGCCCGCGGGTAGGTCCATCGCCGTCTGCGGCGTCGTAGTACTCGCCACCCTGAAACCGAGGATCGATACGGATGGCTTCGATCTGCACCGAGTTGAGCGCAATCTGGTCGGCGGTATTCATCGGCGGGGCAGACAGCACCGCGAGTCGCGCGACGCGCTCTGGCATGCTGATTGCCCACTCGAGTGCGTGCATGCCGCCCATCGATCCGCCGACGACCGCCGCCCACACGTTGACGCCGAGCTGGTCAGCGAGCTGAGCTTGCGCCGCCACCTGGTCGCGAATGGTGAGGAACGGAAAACGCGCCGCCCATTCGTAGCCAGATGGAGCGATGCTTGCGGGTCCCGTTGATCCCTGACAGCCGCCGAGCATATTGGGGGCGATGACGAACCAGCGGTCGGTATCGATGGCTGAACCGGGACCGACGATATCTTCCCACCACCCCGATGTGGCGTGGCCTGGACCAGCGGGCCCGCTGACGTGCGAGTCGCCGGTCAGCGCGTGCAACACCAAAACGGCGTTGTCTCGCGCTTCGTTGAGGGTGCCCCACGCCTCATAGGCGAGGCGAAACGACGGCAGCACTCCGCCGCTCTCGGTGTGAAACTCTCCAAACGATGCGAACTGTCGGTTTCCTGCGGGGTCACCGTCACGCCAAGCGCCCGTGGCGGGCGGACGCCCCAACAAGAACCGTGCATCGGCCTCGGTGACGGGCGCCGACGGCACGGTGTCTTCGGAGGTCTGCCAATCCATTCGTCTATTCTCTCGTGTTCACGAGACCTCACCGAACTGTTACGAGGTGCTGGCTAGGCCTCGTGCATCAGTCCTACGAGAAGTCTTGACCACCGAGGTACTCGACGTCTGGGTCGAGGCTCGTGCCGCTGATCACGCAGGTCGTTCTCAGGCCCACGGTCTCGTCGTTTGAGAGGAAGCCGACATAGACCAACCAGCTGCCGTCGTCTTGTGACATCACACTGTCGTCGGCGTAGTCCATTGCGATGAAGTAATCGCTTGGCACGTCTGTCTCTGACACGGCAACGCACAGGGCCCATGCGTCGTAGGCGCTGATCGGCTGCTCCGACTCTTCGATCTCACCAAAATCGACGTCGTCGGCAACCGGCGCTTCGGGTGTGGGGGTGACGGTGACCGTCACGGTGGGTGCTGGTTGAGCATCCGCGGCGGACGCACATGCCGTGAAAAGTGCTGCTACGGCGACGAGCGCAGCGGCTGTGGTGGTGCGTCGGACCATGAGTTGATTCACTGTGGCCCCCAGGGCGTCGTTCGCGGATTCGCTGCGACTAAACCTAGCGGAAATCAGCCCTGCGGAACGGCGCGCAGACGCGTGTGCGGGGGGCGACCGAAATGCAAGATGCCTCGACCCGTGAGGGGCCGAGGCATCTTGCATCCCTTGCACAGGGTTAGAGGCGCGCAGCCTCCGAAACCTCGCGCGCGGCGGCTAGCGCCTGCTCGAGGTCTGCCTTGAGGTCATCGATGTTCTCGAGTCCCACCGACAGCCGAACGAGACCGGGGGTGACTCCCGACGTCAGCTGCTGCTCAGGAGTGAGCTGGGAGTGGGTGGTAGATGCTGGGTGGATGACCAGCGAGCGCACGTCTCCGATGTTGGCGAGGTGGCTGAACAGGCTCAGCGAGTTGACGAATGCGCGGCCCGCCTCGACGCCGCCCTTGAGCTCGAACGAGAGCACGGCGCCGACGCCCTTGGGCGCGTACTTGTTGGCAGCGGCATACCACGGCGACGACGGAAGGCCCGAGTAGTTGACCGACGCGACATCGTCGATGTTCTCAAGCCACTCTGCGATCTCTTGAGCGTTCTGCACGTGGCGTTCAATGCGCAGCGAGAGCGTCTCGATGCCCTGGATCAGCAACCACGCGCTCATCGGAGCGATTGCTGCGCCGAGGTCACGCAGCAACTGCACGCGCGCCTTGATGATGTAGGCGAGGCCGTCGCCGACAGCGGTCGTGTAGCTGGCGCCGTGATAGCTCGGGTCGGGCTCGGTGAGGCCGGGGAACTTCTCGACGTTCTTGGACCACTCGAACGATCCGCCGTCGACGATGATGCCGCCGATCGTGGTGCCGTGGCCGCCGAGGAACTTGGTGGCCGAGTGCACGATGATGTCGGCGCCGTGCTCGAAAGGCTTGATGAGGTAGGGCGTCGCGATCGTGTTATCGACGATCAGGGGCACACCGGCCTCGTGTGCGACGTCGGCGACCTTGCGAATGTCGAGCACGTTGATCTGCGGGTTGCCGATGGTTTCGCCGAAGAACAATTTGGTGTTCGGTCGCACTGCGCGGCGCCATTCCTCAGCGTCATCTTGGTTCTCGACGAAGGTCGTCTCGATGCCCAGCTTTGCAAGTGTGTACTTGAACAGGTTGTACGTGCCGCCATAGATCGACGACGACGACACGATGTGGTCGCCAGCACCCGCGATGTTGAGCACCGCGAAAGTCTCGGCAGCCTGACCACTGGCAACCAGCAACGCCCCCGTTCCGCCCTCGAGCGCGGCGAGACGCTGCTCGACGACGTCTTGAGTAGGGTTCTGGATGCGCGTGTAGATGTTGCCGAATTCAGCGAGCGCGAAGAGATTCGCCGCGTGGTCGGTGTTGTCAAAGACGTATGAGGTCGTCTGGTAAATCGGCGTAGCGCGAGCATTGGTCACCGGGTCTGGCTGCGCGCCGGTGTGAATCTGCTTCGTCTCGAACTGCCAGTTCTCGGGTGTCGACATGGCTTACTCCTGCGGGTCTGAGCGCCGAGAGCGGTCACCCTCGAACCACACCGACAGTACGGCTGCGGTGGCAAGTTGCCAAGCAACGAGACACGCGGCGTAACGTACGGCGCGCGGCGCTGCTTTGTCGTCGGTACCGTGGAGGCATGACGACCAGACGTGCAGTGGTGACCGGAGCGAGCTCAGGAATCGGTGAAGAGACGGCGCGCACGCTGCGTGCAAGCGGCTGGGACGTCGTTGCAGTGGCTCGTCGCGCCGATCGGCTCGCCGCGCTCGAGGCCGAGACCGGCGCCGTGGCATTTGCCGCAGACCTCACCAGAGCCGAAGACGTCGCCGCGCTCGCCGAATGGCTCGAGGATTCTGGCCCGGTGCACTCGTTGGTTCACGTTGCCGGTGGCGCGCGTGGTGCTGATCGCGTCGAAGATGGCAGCGCGGCGGACTGGACCTGGATGTTTGAAGTGAACGTGCTGTCAGCTCAGCGCCTCGTTTCGGCCTTGCTGCCGCAGTTGCGCCGCGCCGCGGCATCCGATTCTCACGCCGACACACTTTTCGTGACTTCGACGGCGGCCCAGACCGCTTATGCGGGCGGTGGCGGCTACAACGCGGCAAAAGCGGGCGAGAGCATGCTCGTCAGCGCGTTGCGCCTCGAGCTGAACGGTGAGCCGATTCGCGTTGTCGAGGTGGCACCGGGAATGGTTCTGACCCCCGAGTTCACAGTGAACCGGCTCGGCGGCGATCAGGCTGCCGCGGAGCGCGTGTATGACGGGGTGGAAGCACCGCTTACGGCAGTCGACGTCGCCGACGTGATCTCATACGCGTTGAACGCGCCCGGCCATGTGAACCTCGATCTGATCACTATGCGGCCGGTGGCACAGTCAGCACAGCACCTGCTGGCGCGCGGCCCGCTGCGCCCGCGTCAGAACGACTGAGCGGATCAGAGGATCGTCGGCTGGGCGGCGACCTCGTCGCCGGGAGCCTCATCGGCAAACGCGACCTTCGGCACGAAGAACAGCAACACGGCCGCAAGAAAGCCGCCAGCGGCGCAGATCGCCCACACCGCCAGATACCCACCGAGCGAGGCGGCCGTCTGGCTGGCCACGGTGCCCACTCCGGCAGCGAGCACCACGCCGAAGATCGCCGAGGCGAATGTGCCGCCGATCGTCTTGGTGGTGTTGGTAAGCGCGGAGGAGATGCCGGTTTGACCGGCCGGCGCGGCGGCGGCGGCTGCTGCAGGAAGCGCACCGACGAGTGCGCCTGACCCGATACCCGCGATCGAGAGGTTGAGCAGCACCTGCCAGAGTTCTTGATGGAAAGGCAAGAAGAGCGTGTAGCCGATGCCCACGAGAGCGGCTGCGGCGATCAGAATGATGCGTGGACTTGCCCGGCGCGACGTGAGCGCGAAGATGATCGCCCCGACGATGAGCGAGACGAGGTAAACCCCGATCACATTCGATCGGGCTGATGCGTCGAGGCCCAGACCATAGCCGAGAGACGAGTCGGTGCCCGCGTAGGTCGACAGCGGTCCTTGCGCCCCGAGCAGGCTGATGCCCACCAGGAAGGCAGTGATCTGCACCGGCCACATCTCGGGCCGTCGCAACACTCGAATGTCGATCGCCGGGTCTTTCTGGCGCAGTTCGAAGCGCGCAAACCAGACGAACACCAATATGCCGGCGATGAGCAACACCGCGACCCAGGCCCATGAACCAGCACCGAGTTCCAGCTCGTTGATCATGCGCATATACACGAGCGCACTCGTGATGAGCAGAAGACCCCATGCCAGAATCACGAAACCCCAGGTGTCGAGTTGGCGGCCGGGCATCGGTTTCGAATCGGGCACTGCGAACCAGATGACGAAGACCGTCGCGGTGACGGCGATGGCGGGGAAAATCAGGGTGAAGGTGAGGTCGCCACCGCTCGCGTCGAAGATGCGGCCTGCGGCAAGTGCGCCGAGAATCGCGCCGGCCTGCAGCCCCACGACCAACAGGCCAGCAGCGCGGCGCGTGATCGAAACGCCGTGGTTCTGACGACGACCGCGTTCGAAGATCAGCGCGATCTCAAGCGGCAGCCAGACCACATAGAACCCCTGCAGCGACCACGCGATCAGAAAGCTCCAGAAGTCGCCGGCAAAGGCGAGCCACCACGTTGCGGCGGCCGTGAGGATGGCCGCGGCGAGCAGCACCTTCTTGTGCCCGTACATATCGCCGAGCTTCGCCATGATCGGCACGACGAGCGCCGAGAGCAGAAGCTGAGCAGCTTCGAACCAATTGACGTCGGAGTCGTGCACGCCGAGTGCGATCACGATGTCGCTGAACAGGGGCACGTAATAGCCCTGCAGAATGCCGCTGGTGATTTCGACGAACACGAACCAGCCGATGAGACCTGCGGTGATGCCGAGTGCGGAACCACGAAGCCTGTCAGCGGCAGCAGAGGATCGAGACATCGGCTGAGCGTAGCACCGCCGCGCGCCTAGGCTAGAACCGACGGACCAACGAAAGGCACAGTCAATGTCTGAGCGCGAGACACTCACCTGGGATGGCTTCGGAGAATCCTGCCGTCAGCTGGCTCGCACCATCCTGGCCGACGGGTTCGTTCCTGATGTCGTGGTGGCGATTGCCCGTGGCGGCTTGCTGCCGGCTGGCGCGATCGCGTACGGGCTGGGTGTGAAGAACTGCGGCGCGATCAACGTCGAGTTCTACACCGGCATCGGCACTGTTTTGGACGCACCCGAGATTCTGCCACCCGAACTCGACATGACGTACCTCGGTGGAAAGCGTGTGCTGCTGGTCGATGACGTCGCCGACAGCGGACGAACTCTGGCACTCGCGGTCAGCTTGCTGACAGATCGCGGCGCGGACGTTCGGTCGACGACGATCTATACCAAGCCGACGACCATCATTCACCCTGACTACGTCTGGAAAGACACGTCGCTTTGGATCGACTTTCCATGGTCGTTCCAGGGAACCGTCGCTGAAGAAGACGCCTCCTGATCGATGGCGCTGTCGCTCGACGAACTCGCCGCTGCGGGGCTGATCGACCAGGGGTGGGCCCGGGCGCTCGCTCCGGTTGCGGGCGATCTCGCGGTGCTCGGCGATCGGCTGCGATCTGAAGTCGCTGCTGGCCGCCCCTACCTGCCGGCGGGCGACCACGTGCTTCGCGCGTTTGAACGGCCGTTGGCTGAAGTCAAGGTGCTCATCGTCGGGCAAGACCCTTACCCGACACCTGGTCATGCGATCGGGCTGTCGTTTGCGGTCGACAGAGCTGTGCGACCGTTGCCGCGCAGTCTCGGCAACATCTACACAGAACTAGAGGCTGACCTCGGAATCTCCCCGCCCGATCATGGCGATCTCTCTGCCTGGAGTGATCAGGGTGTGATGCTCTTGAACCGAGTGCTCACCGTGCGCGAGGGTGAGGCGGGCAGTCATCGCAGGTGGGGCTGGGAAGCAATCACCGAACGCGCGATCGGCGTGCTTGTTGAGCGCAACGCCCCGCTGGTCGCGGTGTTGTGGGGCAAGGATGCTGCATCGCTGCGCCCCATGCTCGGTGAAACACCGATCGTCGAATCGGCCCATCCGTCACCGCTTTCTGCCCGCCGGGGATTCTTCGGCTCGCGACCGTTCTCTCGCGTGAATGAACTGCTGATCGAGCAGGGCGCCACGCCGATCGACTGGCATATTGCCGCGTAGGCTAGAGCGCATGCTGGAAGAGGAGTACGACAAAGATCGACGCGTTCTTCCGGCACGTTTGCGCAAGAAACCCGCACCAGAGTTGCCGTTCTCGTATGAGATCAGGCCGATCGTCAAAGCCGATCTGCCCTACGTGCGCGAGATCTACAACTACTACGTCACCAACTCCGTCGTCACCTTCGACGAGAAGAAGTGGACGCTTGCCCAGTGGCGTGAAAAGCTCGAATATCTGCGCAAGCTCGACATGCCGTTTCTGGTGGCCCAATCGCCGAGTGGCCAGATTCTGGGCTACGCCTTGGTGCAGCCCATGTCGTCGAAATCGGCGTACCGGTATTCAGTAGAGAACTCGATCTATCTGGGACAGGCTGCCGCGGGAAAGGGTCTCGGTCGCGCACTGCTTGAAGCGTTGATCGATGCGTGCGAAGACAGCGGCATCCGCCAGATGGTGGCGATCGTCAGCGACCGAGGCGCCGATGCCTCGGTTGCCCTTCATGAGAAGCTCGGTTTCGTCGAGGTGGGGCGCATGGGGCGCGTCGGCCGCAAGTTCGGTCGCTGGTTGGGCACGATCTACCTGCAGAAGAGCCTGAAGTCGAAGAAGCGTTCGCGACGACGAAAGTAGTCCCGCAGCTACCGCCCGGCAGATCCATCCCACGATCGCACCGCGTCGATCAAGCGACGCCACGCTCCCGTGGCTTCAACTTCGGGCAGCACCGCCCGCTGATCGGGCGTGCCCGCGCATTGCGCGTGCACGAGCCACACAAATCGGTCTGCCCCGCGCTCGCGTATCGCGTCGCCTGCAACACGCTCTGTCTCGGGCCACGGGCATTGCTCGACCAGCGACACGAGCTCTGCGGCGTTCTCGTGTGTCGCTGTGATGTGCCAGTGGCGACTCAGCCCGGCAAACCCGCCCGTGCGGGTCACCGAGATGCTGATTTCGCTCGAGTCAATCGGCGGTTGGCTCATCGTTCATGACACCTACGCCCACCCATCCGGAGTGAACCGCGGCGGCCTCCTCTGAGTTCTCACCGTACTCCGCAGCCGCTGCGGTGAGTGTCGCCGCGGCGAAGGTCGCGAAGTCAGCCGAAGGGGCAAGAGTGTGCGCTGTCAGAGTGCGGTACCAGATGAGCCCCGCGCGTTCCCACGCATGGCCACCGAGCGCCATCGCGGTGAGGTAGAAGGCGTGATTGGGAATTCCCGAGTTGATGTGCACTCCACCGTTGTCGCTCGCTGTGACAACGAAATCGCGCATGTGCGCCGGCTGAGGATCACGGCCGAGTACATCGTCGTCGTACGCAGATCCGGGTGCTGACAGTGATCGAAGCGCATGGCCTTCGACGTGCTCGCTGAAGATGCCTTCGCCTACGAGCCAAGATGCTCGCTCGGTCTGGTGTCCGCGAGCATGCTGTTCCGCAAGCGTTCCGAACACGTCAGAAATGGACTCGTTCAGCGCTCCGGATTGTCCCTCGTAGTTGAGACCACCCTCAGTGTCGACGACCCCGTGACTCAGCTCGTGAGCAACGACAGACAGGCTGTGTGCGAAACCGACGAAGATCTCTCCGTCTCCATCGCCGAACACCATGCGCTCGCCGTTGTAGAACGCGTTGTCGTATTCGCGGCCATAGTGCACCGTCGCCAACAGGTTGCTGCCGACGCCATCGAGGCCGTTGCGGGCGAAAGCGTCCCAGAAGAAGTCGAACGTTGCTCCCAGTCGGTCGAAGGCATCGTTGACGGTGACATCTGAAGACACGGGACTCTGTTCGGTGCGCACCACCACGCCCGGCAGGATCTCGCGGCTTTGAGCGTCCGAGATCTCGCGGCGGGGTGCGGGCGCCGTCTCGGCGATAAGGCTGCCACCCTCGTCAATAGACAGCCGAAGGCGTGAGCGAGGTGAGTGCCACTCGTGAGCGATCGCCAGGGTCGAGCGCGCCGCATGTGCGGCACGGGCCCAGCCCGGTTCTTGCACGGAGGCAATGCGAGCCAGCAGATACGGCGGAACGATCGCAGCTGTCATGGCTTGAGGCTAGTGGTCGCTTCAGACCTCGGCTGGGATATTGCTGCTACTGATGCGGGTTGATAGTGGGTATCGATGCGAGCAGGCGGCGCGTATAAGACGTCTGCGGTTCGAAGAGCACCTTCTCGGTGGGGCCCTCTTCGACGATGCGACCGTCTTTCATCACGACAACCTCGTCGCACAGGCTCTGCACCACACCGATGTCATGAGACACCATCACGATCGTCAGACTGTCGCGCACGCGCAGTTCCCTGAGCAGCTCGAGAATCTGTGCGCGCACGGTCACATCGAGTGCAGAGAGCGGCTCATCACCGATGAGCAAACGGGGTCGATGCGCAATCGCGCGTGCCAGGGCAATGCGTTGGCGTTGTCCACCCGAAAACTCATGTGGATAGCGGCTGGCCATATCGGTGTCGAGACCCACCTCTTGGAGCACCTCGTTCACGCGGGCACGGTGGTCGGTCTCTATTTGCAGGGCCCACAGCGGCTCGGCGACAATGCGCCCGACGCTCATGCGCGGGTCTAGCGAGGCATAGGGGTCTTGAAACACGATGCCGGTCTGGCGACGCAACCAGTGCAGCGACCGCGCTTTCGCGCTGGCATCGACGAGCTGGCCATCGAAGTGGACTGAGCCCGCGGTCGGCTTGTCGAGTCCGAGGAGCAGACGCACGAGCGTCGATTTTCCTGATCCTGATTCGCCGATGATTCCGACAGCGGATCCTTCTCTCACATCGACATCGGCGTCTTCGAGCGCGGTCGACGTCGACGCGCGCGCGAAGAGCTTCTCAGCCGGGGTGCGATACGTGCGCGTGAGACCCCGTCCTTTCAGCAGCACATCGCTCACTGCGCACCTCCGGGACGCCACAGTGTGGCGGTGGCGTCGCGCAGCAGCGCTTGAGTGATCGGCGAGGTCGGCGTGCTCAGCAGGTCTGCAACCGGAGCGGCCTCCACCACACGGCCACGTTCGAGCACCACCCCATGGGTCGCAATGCGTGAGAGCACGGCGAGGTCGTGGGTGATGAACAGCAGCGACATACCGTCGTTGGCGACCAGAGATTGAAGCAGGTCGAGTACTTCCGCCTGAATCGTGACGTCGAGGGCTGTGGTGGGTTCGTCGGCGATCAGAAGACGCGGACGGCAGGCCAGGGCCATTGCGATTGCTACCCGCTGACGCTGCCCGCCCGAAAGCTGGTGTGGGTATCTCGCGACGATAGTCTCGGGCTCGGGGAGTGCAACTCGGGATGCTTCGAGGATCGCGCGTGCTGCGGCGTCTCTCCTCGAGAGCCGTTCGTGAATGCGCACTGACTCGGCAATCTGTCGGCCCACGGTACGGATCGGGTTGAGGGCCGTTTGCGGCTCTTGGAACACCACGCCGATTTCGTCGCCGCGAATGCGGGCGAGCTCTCGGTCGGGTAGTCCCAGCAGTTCCCGGCCATTCCACTGCACGCTGCCGGTGGCATGCGCGCCGTCGGGCAGCAGACCCGCGATCGCGAGTGCCGTCATCGACTTTCCTGAGCCTGATTCCCCGATCAGGCCGACACGGGCACCGTCATCGACGCTGAACGACACGTCATCGACCACGCGCTTTCCGTCGATCTCGACGGTGAGGGAGTTCACGGCGAGACTCATGCCACGACCTCCGGCATGTGGGTGCGCGAACTGCGGGCTGGCCCCGATGTGGCGCGCAATGTCGGGTCGGTCACCTCTCGAATTCCATCGCCGAGAAGGTTTAGCCCGAGCACAGTGAAGGTGATCGCCAGGCCCGGAGCCAGCACCGCCAGGGGATACACCGTCAGATATGCCTGCAGCTCTGCCAGCAGAAGACCCCATGACGGCTCGGTTACCGGCGCCCCGAAGCCGAGGTACGACAGTCCAGCCTCTGCGAGAACGGCGACGGCCATTCCCCAAGACAGCTGCACGATGAAGACCGGGGCGACGTTGGGCAGCAGATGGCGCAGCAGATTCTGCGAGGGCGTCAGCCCGTACGCCCGGCCGGCGACCACGAAATCGCTCTGCTGCACGCGTCGGAGTTCGGGTCGGGTGACTCGAGCGATGTTGACGCCGAACCCGATTCCCACCGACCAGATCACGACCCACAGCGATCCTCCCCAGACCGCAGAGATCATCATGGCGATGATGAGCACGGGAAACGCGATCAGAATGTCGACGAGCACCGCGACCGACTCGCGCAGCCAA
Source organism: Microbacterium marmarense (assembly GCF_037204165.1). Taxonomy (NCBI): domain Bacteria; kingdom Bacillati; phylum Actinomycetota; class Actinomycetes; order Micrococcales; family Microbacteriaceae; genus Microbacterium; species Microbacterium marmarense. The sequence continues at coordinate 174,048 of NZ_JBBDGL010000004.1, read as the reverse complement.
CGCACGGTGAGCGCCCCCAGCGCGGCGAGCAAGACGCCGATCACCGCGGCAATAGCGCTTGCGCCGATAGCCACGATCACCGTGGTTCGCGCCCCCGCCATGATCAGGCTGAGAATGTCGCGACCTGAACCGTCTGTGCCTAAGAGATGTGGCCAGCTGGGGGAGAGCCAGCGGTTCGCGATCTCGACGCGTTGCGGATCGAACGGGGTCCACAACAAGGAGACCAGTGCGGTGATGACAACGAGCGCGACCACGATCAGTCCGAACCGGCTGGTAGACAGCCGCCACAGACGGGAGAGCCAATGTGCGCGCGCGGGGCGCTCGGCAGCATCCATCACTCCGCCTCCCGCTGTCGTGGGTCGATCACACGATGCACGATGTCGACGACAAAACCGACGATGAGCACAAAGCCGGTGAGAGCCAGCAGTTCGCCCTGTACTTTCGGCAGGTCGCGCGCACTCACGTCTGCGACGAGCATTCGGCCAATGCCGGGCAACGAGAAGAGCTGTTCGATGACGACTGCGCCGACGATGATTCCCGCGACCTGCAGACCCAGCACCGTGATGATCGACAGCCCGACCACCGGAAGTCCGTGGCGCACGAGCGCCGCGTTGCGGGTGAGACCTTTCGCCGCGGCGGTGCGGACAAAATCTTGGCCAGCTGCCTGCAACGTGGCGCTGCGCACGAAGCGCATCAACATCGCGCCTTCGATGATGCCGATGGTCAGCGCAGGCAGAATGAGGGCGCTCAGCGCCGCCCAAGGGTCTTGCCACCCGGCGCGAGGAAATCCCTGAGCCGGCAACCATCCCAGCCACACCGCAAAAACGACGACCAGCATCATTCCTGCCCACACCACGGGCACGGCGGCGATTGCTTGCGCGCCAGCACTCAGTGCCGTGCCGGCAGCGCGTCCGCGGCGCATGGCTGACAGCACGCCCAGCGGCACACTGAACAGCACCGCGATCATAAGAGCCATGATGCCGAGCGGCACCGTCACCTGGGCTTTCTCAGCAAGCTCACTTGCGACGCTCGAGCCGGTGAGCAGCGAGGTCCCCAGTTCGCCGCGAAAGATGCCACCAATCCAACTGAAGTACTGCTCGCTGAGTGAGCGGTCGAGCCCCAGCTGCTCGCGCAACGCCGCGACCTGCTCGGGAGTGCTATTCGTTCCAGCGATGAGCTGCGCAATATCTCCCGGCAGCACGCGCAGCGTCAAGAAGATCAACACACTGGCAACGAACAGCCCTACCAATAGGAGGGCGGTGCGCGTCAGCGTGTATCGGATCACCCGTTGCTCTTGCCGAGTTCGGCTACGTTCAGTCGCTCATTGACATTGGTAGAGGGCATACCCGAGATGTTAGTACCGACGGCAACGACTGAGGCCCCGGTGTAGAGCCAATCGGCGGCCGAGTCTTCTGACACAATCCGAGCGGCCTCCTGAAGCAGAGCCGCAGCTTCTTCTTCATCGGTTGCTGCAAGCGACTCAGCATACAATTCCTGCACCTCTGGGTTGTCGTAGGTGAAGTAGTAGTCCGGGTTCGCCCAGTTCTCGAAGTCTCGCGCCTCGGTGTGCAGCACGAAGCTCAGATCGTAGTCCTGGTTGACGTACACGCTGTTCAGCCACGTGGAGAAGTCGACCGACTCCACCTCTAGCGTGATGCCAACCTCGTTGAGGTCCGAGACCAGAATCTGCGGCACCGTTGTGGAGTAGAAGTTCGGGATCGTCAGCGTGAGTGTGAGGTCTTCTGCGCCGGCCTCTTCGAGGAGTGCGCGGGCCGCAGCGGGATCGTAGGGTGCAACGTCTGACAGGTCTTCGTACCCGGGATCGAGCGCCGGAATCGGCCCGTACTGCACCTCGCCCGAGGCCTGCGCTTCGATAAACGACTCGTTGTTGATTGCCTGGCGGATCGCCTGGCGAACACGCTGGTCGTCGAGTGGTTCAGCATTGCTGTTGAAGGCGAGCGTGCCCTTGTCGGTTGACTGGCCGAGCACGAGGGCGAAGTCGCCCGTCGCTTCGATCTGGTCTTTGAGGTTGGCGTCGAAGCCTGTCAGAACGTCAACTTCGCCGGCGAGCGCCGCATTGAGTGCCGCTTGGTTGTCTGGAATGTAGGCAAACACCACCTCGGCGACCTGCGCAGCATCGCCCCAGTACTCGTCATTTCGCGTGAGAGTGATGCTGTCGCCCTGGCGCCAGCTCGTCAACGAGAAGGGGCCGGTGCCGTTGGCCGCAGTTTGATAGTCGATCTCGTCGCCCTCTTTGAGGATGACGCCGGCGCGGCCGGTGAGGTTCCAGAGCAGGCTCGAATCTGGTTCGGCGAGGGTGAGGACGATGTCTTGTCCGTCAGCGGTGATCGACTCCACGTTGGCGAGACGGGCTGAGTCGGTCCATTCGGCGCTTTCTTTCCTCGTGGTCAACGTCCACACCACGTCTTCGGGCGTCAGTTCCTGGCCGTCGTGGAATGTCACACCCTCTTGCAGGGTGAATGTGTAGGTGAGGCCGTCGGGCGAGACGGTCCAATCACTCGCGAGGGAGGGCACGATGTCTTGGTCGGGCGTGCGTGAGACGAGGCCCTGATAGACGTTGTCCATCAGCACCTGGTCGAGCGCCGAGCCCGAGGTCTGGCGAATGTCGAGGTTGCCTGGTTCGAGAACAAGGCGGATTGCGGCGGACGCTTGAGGATCAGCCTCGCCGGTTGCTGTCGGAGACGGCGCGGGGGTGCCGGAGCACGCGCTGAGCGCGAGGGCGCTGGCGGCAATCAGTGAAATGACCGCGGCAGTGGGGGTACGACGTGACATGGGGGCCTTTCTCAACTGTGCGCATCGGGCGCGCGGGCACCGGGTTTGCAGACAAGAAACCACCGGCGCGAAAGACAAGCCTAGAGAACTTGTCGCTGCCAGAGCGTTCTGCATGCGACAAATGCAACGAAACTGTTAGCCTGCCGAAATGCGTTTTTTGATCTGATCTGCCAGTTCTCTCGGAATCTCTTCTTGCGGGTTGTGCCCAGATGGCATCGAAACAATGGATGCTGCGGGCACGCGCGCCACGAACTCTGCGAGGTTCGCTTCGCTGATGTAGCCGTGCTGACCGCGCAGAAGCGTGATCGGCGCTGTGACAGCGGCTAGATCGGTCCAGCCAGTTTCGCCCAGCGAAGACACCGCGGGCGGTGACGGTGCTGTCTGGTCTGCTGTGGTTGCGCTCGCCGCGACCATCGCGGCGGCTAGATGAGCGAAGTGATGCTTCCATTCGACTCGCCCATCGTCGCGAATGCGCGAATTGAAGTAGACGCCACGCTCCACCTTGGCCCGCGAATCACCGCCGAAACCGAAGCTGATCGCACGATCGACGAGTTCATCTCTGCTCGCCCAGTCTGTCGGCCCAGCGAAGAACGCACTCAGCTCAGACGGACCTCCTTGAAGCGAAACCCCCGGCGTGATGTCGACGATCATCAGCTCGTGCACCAGATCGCTGCGTTCGGCGGCGACTGCGGCAGCGGTCAAACCGCCAAGTGAGTGGCCCACCAGCAGCTGCGGCCCATCGGTCCACGCGTCTATTGCCGCGGCAACATCAGGCCACAAGGTCGCGGCGACGTAGGTTGCGTCGCCTCGCCACGAGGAGTCACCGTGCCCTGGCAGATCGATTGCGAGCACAGGCAGGCCGAGCGCAACGATGGTGGTATCCCACGTGTGAGCGTTCAGGCCTGCTCCGTGCAGCAACGTCACTGCGGGGGAGGGTGATTCGCCACCAGGGGGCATATACCGAAGCGCACTCAGCGTTCGACCATCGGCGAGCTGCAGACTCACTCGCTCACCGTGCGGCAGCGCGCCGGTGATGCCGGCGGCGAGTGCCTGGTCGCTGAGAAAGGAGAACTCGTCGTTGGGTTCGTTCACTCTCATAGTCTGACTCACTCGGCATTTGTTCGCGACACGCGAGTGTGGCTCTAGCTAGGCTGGCGGCATGAGCGAAGAATCCCGGGTGCACCTATCGAGATCGGCGCCCAAGGCGTATCAGTCTCTCGCAGCGTTCTCCAAGACCGTCGGCGCGCTGGCAAGCGATGCGGCAATCGACGCGCGGCTCAAAGAGCTCGTACAGATTCATACCTCGCAGATCAACGGCTGTGCCTTCTGTGTGCGGGTTCACGTGGATAGCGCGGGGCGCGTGGGTGTCTCAGCTGACGAGATCGCTCAGATTCCAGTGTGGCGAGAGTCCGGCGTGTTCAGCGCTCGCGAGCGGGCGGGGTTGGAGCTTGCCGAAGCGTTCGCGCATATTGATCGAGGTGGCGTGCCCGATGACGTCTACAACCGGGTCGGCAGTGTCTTCACAGAGGAAGAATATGTCGCGCTGAGCTGGATTCTGGTTGCGATCAACGCCTTCAACCGCGTCGCGATCGCGGGCCGCTATCCTGTGCCGCCGATCGCAGTTGCGGCCGAGGGTGCTACTGCGAGCGAGAGCGAGTGACTTTGGTGAACGGCGCTCCGCTTGTCGCGGGTGCAATGAATTTTCGAGACACCGGCGGTCTGGCCGCGGGCTCGGGCTTCACGCGTCGAAGCATTCTGTTTCGCTCGGGAAATCTGGCGCGTCTCGAACCGGCCGGCACGCGTGCGCTCGGCGAGATGGGGCTGCGTCGCATCATCGACCTGCGTTCCGACGCCGAGGTCACACATGAGCCAAGCCGAATCGAGGGGCTTTCGCTCACGACGCAGCGTGTGCCGCTGTTCTTAGGCTCCGTCGCATCGATGTTCGCAAACGACATCAGCCTCGATGAGATGTATCAGCTGCTGCTCGATGATTCCGCGCTCGGCGTGGTGGCGGCTGTGCGTGGGATCATCTCGGATCAACCCGTGCTGGTGCATTGCACAGTCGGCAAGGATCGCACCGGTGTAGTTGTGGCACTCGCGCTTGCCGCAGCGGGCGTCGACATCGAGGCAGTCGTGAGCGACTACGCTCGCACCGAGAGCCTGCTGCCCGCGCAGCGAAACGAGTATGTCGTGGCGCAGCTGCGTCAACGTCATCCCGAGGCGCGATACATCGAAGACCTCGCAACGCGGTCGCCCGCGCCCGTGATGAGCGCGCTGCTGTCGAGGCTGAGCGAGACCCACGGATCGGCCGGCGACTATCTGCGCGCGCATGGAATCGCCGATGACGAACTCCTCGAGCTGCGCCGAGTGCTCATCGAGCCGTAGCTCCAGGTGAGGTTAGGCAACCCTTTGCTCACGCGGTATAGTGAGGGGACCATGAACTCTTCCACCGAGCACAGCGCGCGAGCATGTCGCGCATCGCGGCATACGCGAGTGCAGCACCTCATCACCGCAGATGAGTCATCGTTGGCAGAGCTAGAGGCGCTCCTGGCGACGCTGCCGATCTGTTCGACCGGACGCGTGTTCGTAGAGATTCCTGACCCGAGCTGGCAGGGCTCGATCAACGCTCCCAGCCGCATGGTGGTCACCTGGCTCGATCGCTCCCAGCGGTCGGGCGCCCCGGGAACAGGCCGTGGCTGTGCCAGCGGTGAAGCGCTGTCACGGGCCGTGACTGCATGGGCCGACGAGATGCTCTGCGAAGAAAACAACTCGACCCGCGTTCACCTGCTCGGCGGCTATCTCGGCACCGCCGACATCGTCGATCACCTGATCGAGATGGGCACAGCGGCCGACTCGATCTACAGTCCGGCGCGCTACGGCCTCACTGCTTCGCGCTAAGCAGCCGTCACCCGTTGCCGCGAGGAACGTAGTTGCCGTCTTCGAGACCTGCTTCGATCTCGAAACGATTGCGAAGCGCATTGCGCCCGGCGAACTGGTAGAGAATCGGCATCAAGATGCCGTAGCGCTCCCACTGCCGCTTGTGAACCGCTTCATGCCGCAGTACTTCATTCGTCACGGGGCGGTCGCCGGTCAGATAGCACCCACCCGCGCAGACGCCACCCCGGGGGAAAGCCCACTTCGGCATGCCCTGAAACACCCACAGGCCTTCGCGGTTCTCCACCCGGCCCGTACTCCACATAGAGCCCCAGATCCATCCCACCGCGTGCCCGTAGAGATAGCCGAGTTGGCTGATCGGCGAGTCGAGAAGCACGCTAGGAATCATGCGGTCGAGGCGCCGACCGCGATCGATCGCCGATGCGGCGTGCTCGCGCCAGTCGGCAGGAGGCTGCGCGATGGGGCTCATGCGAGGCTTCCCACGAGGCGCAGAATCGAGCCGAGGTCGTTTACGGCGGCAGCGGGCGAGGCCGGAGCGAATCCGCAGATGCTGCTGCCGACGAGTTCAACGCGCGAGCGCAGCTGAGATATCGACGCGACGACGTCGGCGACTTGTGCTCCGAATGGCACCGGAGCCGTCACGCCAGAAATGGCGGAGGGGTCGAGCACATCGAGGTCGATGTGCACGTAGACCTTCGTGGCGCCCAGGGCAGATACCGCGTCGGCGAGATCGTCGGGCGCCGCAAGCTGAGCGGGATCGATGACGGTGATCGGCACGCTGCCGACGAAGGCCCGCTCGCTGTCGTCGTATTCGCGCACGCCCGCCATCACGACCTGCGTCGGCGAGAGCGCGTGTGCGTTCAGTCTCAGTGATTCGGTTCCCTCGCCGAGCGCTGCGCGCAGCGCCATGCCGCCGAACGCGCCAGAAGGAGAGGTTTCGGGCGTGTGGAGATCGGCGTGAGCGTCGAACCACACCAGCACGAGATCGGGATGCCGCGAAGCCACGTGCTCAATAGCCCCGACGGCAGCGCCGCAATCACCACCGATCAGCATGGTCGGCTCATCGCTTTGTGCAAGTGCTTCGCGCAGTCGGTCGCGCGTGCGCGCGATCGCGCTATGACGTCGCACCCCAGTGTCTTGCGCATCGCCGGCCTCGGACGCCACATCAATCGTCGTGCACGATGCGCGAGGCAGATCTCCCGCGATCGACTGCGCGCCGTCGATGAGCCGCATCGCGCGCGGTGAATCAGAACCTTGCCACTGCGGCACAATCATGAAACGCGTCATAGTTCCAATCCCTGCGGTGGAGTGACGAGAGGCCCCGATCCCGCGGGACCGGGGCCTCTCATGCATTACTACGGAGTGTACGGCTGGCTGGGGGCGTTGATCGCCGCCGCCGGTGGGGTGCCGCCCGTCTTGATCGCAGCTAGACGCGCCTCGACCTCGGTGAGTTCGCCGACATCTTCGAGGGCTTCAAACTGCGCATCGAGCGATGACGCAGCCAGTTCCTGCTTGCCGGCGGCAAGGGCTTCCTGGCGACGTACCTTGTCTTCGAAACGACCGAGTTCGCTCGTGGGATCAAGCACATCGATCGACTTGACTGCGTCGTGCACCTTGTTCTGAGCCTCGGCCGTCTTCGCGCGTGCGAGCAGCTCAGAGCGCTTCGACTTCAGCTCTTCGAGCTTCTGCTTCATGCCGTTCAGGCCGTCTTTGAGCTTGGCGACGACCTCGGTCTGCGACGCAATCGTCGGCTCGACAGCGCGGGCTTCGTTCTCTTCGCTGATCTGGCGTTGCAGAGCGATCTTGGCAAGGTTGTCGAATTTGTCGGCATCGGCGGTGTTGCCCGCGCCGCGCAGCTCGTCAGCCTTGCGGCTGGCAGCGAGCGCTTTGTTGCCCCACTCGGCTGCGGCCTGAATGTCTTCCTGGTGGTCGCGTTCGAGCAGGCGCAGGTTGCCGATGGTCTCAGCCACGGCCGACTCTGCGTCAGCGATGCTGTTGCTGAAATCGCGCACCAGCTGATCGAGCATTTTCTGCGGGTCCTCGGCGGAGTCGAGGAGCGCGTTGACGTTTGCCTTCATGAGAGTCGAGATACGACCGAAGATGGACTGTTTCGCCATGGGATTTCCTTCCTAGTGGACTGAGAGTGAATGAATGAGGTGAAAAAGAGCGCAGCTCAGAAACGACCACCGCCTCGGCGACCCCGCGAGCCGCCGCCGCCGAAGCTGCCGGTGCTTCTGCCTCGCGAGCCGCCTCGTGAGCGCCCCATGCCGCCGTAACCACGCGATGAGCGTGCACCGCCGCCCAAAAGCGAGTTGATCACGATGCCACCGAGCATGGCTCCCATCATGTTGTTTCCGCCGCCACCTTGTCTATGGACAGAGTTGGTCTGAAAGGTGCCGACATCATTTTGGGCGAGCTGGGCGGCATGCGCCGCGAGCTGATTGGCGCGTTGGGCGTAGCCGAGAGCCTGCTCGGGATCGCTGTTGTGCAAACCCTGCGCGCGCACGAGCGAGGCACCAGCTTCGGCGAGCCGCGTGCGCGCTTCGGCACCAACGGCTCCTCGGCGTGCCGTAATGAAGTCCTCGGCTGCTGACACCTGCGCCTGTGCTTGCAGGATCTGCTCGCTCACCTGTGCGCGAGCGCGCTGCGCATTTGCCGCGGCGTCGCGCACCTGCTGCACAACCGAGTCGATTTCGTTGTTCGCAGCTTCGAGGCTTCGCATCGCCACCAGCGGGCGCTTTGCACTGTCGCCCAAACTCGCGCGTGCTGCAGCGATCTGCTGGCCGGTGGCGGCGATGACTGCGGCGACGTGCCCGTTGCTATCAGGAAGCGTCGCAGCGGTGCGCATATCGCTTTCGAGTTCCGCGATCAGCGCGACAGAGCGCTGCTCGGCGGCGGCCAAATCTGCGGTCAGCTTCTCGATGGCTTCTTCGAGAAGTGCTGCTTGGCCGATCGCTTCCTCGGCAGCGCGTATTCCCACCGCCGCTTCGCCACCGTCGCCGCGAGTGAGCGCGGCAGAAGCCGCGGCGATCTGCTCGTCGGCGAATGCGATGCGTGTGCTTGCCTGCGTGGGGTTGTCGGCGATCGTCGCGAGCGCCTCGGGTGCATAGCGCGATTGCAGCGAGGCAAGGTGCGCGGCGGCCGCGTCCAGCGCCCCGACTGCAGCGTCGCGAGACTTCTGCACCCGCGCGAGTGCGTCAGGGGCGTTCTGCTCCAGCTTGCGAAGGCTGTCGAACTCATCTGCCTTGGCATCAAGCGCCTCGTTCGCTCCGTTGCAGAGCTCGATGATGCGGGCGTTCCACGAGCGCACGTCAGCGGCAGCGTCTGGAACCTCGTCGTCGAGTTGCTGTTTCAGCGCGAATGCGTCATCGAGCTTCTGTTTAGCCTCGGCGAGTGTCTGCTCGAATGATTCCGTCGCGTCATCGCCGAACTGTGCCCTCGCGAATCCCAGTTCTTGAGCGCTTGTCTTGATTGCGTCATCGGTCTCAATCAGACTCGACGCGGCTTGTTGCTGGAGTTCTTCGATCGACACGGGTGGCTCGACGTGTGATCGAGCACCAGCGCCAGCCGGTACTGATGCTTTCTTGCGTCGGCGCGCGAACCAGACGACGAGATAGATGATCCCGCCAACCACCACGATCCCGAGCAGCAGCGGAAAGAACCAGCCGCCGGATCCGTCTGAGGTGCCGCTCGAGCCAGTTCCGTTAACGGCTGATGTGAATCCGTCTGCGGCCGCGTCGATTGCCCCAACCCAGTTTTCGTCTGCGAGTGCGGGCTGCACATCTTCTTGCTCGATGGTGGCGAGCTGTTCGAACGAGACGGGCCCTTCGGAATCGCCTGAGATGTAGTACTGCCGTGTATCAACAGCCACGGCCATCAGATACTGCGTCGGCCCGAGTCCGTTGGCTTGTGCCGTTTCGTTCGCCCAGTCAGCAGAGTCGGAAGGATTGGTGAACTCATCGACGTAGACAACCCATAGGTCGACACCGGTGACACTTTTCAGCTCCTCCAGCCGCGACTGGCCATCGGCAGCGTCGCCACTGGAAAGCACTCCCGCGTCGTCCAGTACGTAACCTGAGCTGAGCGGGACCGGATCGGTCGCGCTGGCTGCTCCCGCTGCCAAGGTGAGTCCAACCGCTACCGTTGCTGCCAGCATCGCTGCCCATCGCGTGCGCATCCAGGTCCCCTCCGGGCGCATCTCCTGCCCCCAAAAGTCGAGTCTATTCAGCGATGGGGGTGGCGTGGTAGCCCGGCCGCCAGTCAGCTGAGGTGCGCGCGTCGCTGGCGTCGTTGGCTTCGCGGCGCGCTATGGTTTCGCCTTCGGAGGATTGATGGACGATCGGTATGGTGCAGACGTGTTGGCGTCTGGTTGGCGCACGCGCGGGCAGCGCGAGATTCCCCGTGTGCAAGCGCAACGAGATCTCGTAGTCGAAGTGGTCGAAGACGGCTTCTGCGGTGCGGTGGTCGGTATCAGCTCGGGAATGGTCGAGCTCGAAGATCGCCGACGCAAGCGGCGACTCTTTCCGCTCGGTGGCGGATTTCTCGTCGACGGCGAACCAGTAACGCTCATCGTTCCGCAACGTGCCGCTGACCGGCCGCGACGCACTGCGTCGGGTTCCTTCGCCGCCCCCGAAGCGCGAGCGCGCGTAGCGCGCGCCAGCCGCATTCTCGTTGAGGGTCGACACGACGCTGAACTCGTCGAAAAGGTATGGGGCGCAGACCTGCGTGCCGAAGGCGTCGTTGTGGAGTACTTGCAGGGAATCGATTTGCTGCACGACTTGCTCGAGGCGGAGCCACCGTCAGCTGAGCGACGCTATGGCGTGCTGGTCGACCACCTCGTTCCCCACTCGAAAGAATCACGTGTCGCGCAGCAGATCGAGCGCGGAAAGCACGGTGCGCACCTGCGCATCGTCGGACACCCGTGGATCGATGTGTGGCAGTGCGTCACGCCTAAAGCGATGGGAATCGCTCGTTGGCCAGAGATCCCTCGCGGTACCGAATTCAAGGTCGGCATCTGCCGCGCGTTCGGATGGCCCGCAGAAGATCAGGCCGACATCGCCCATGCGTGGCAACGCATTCTGTCGCGGGTGAGCACCTACCGCGACCTGGAACCCGCGCTTCTTGGGCGCGTTGAAGAGCTGATCGATTTCGTGACGCAAGAGGGTAGATAGCCTAGAAGGGTGACCGACCTGCCCCCTGCCATTCCGGAACCTTCGACTTATCGTGACCGCCCGGTCTCGTTTGTGCGCCGTGGCGGACGCATGTCAGACGCGCAGGAGCGCGCGTGGGCAGAGCTGGCGGACTTCTATGTCATCGACCCGCCGCGTGATGCGGCTGCCACCAGCATCCTTCCCGGTTCGGCTTTTTCTCCCGCGGACGTCTGGGAACGAAGTGCGCGCCTGGTCGCCGAGATCGGGTCGGGCCAGGGCCACGCGATCATTCACGCTGCGACCGAGAACCCTGACACCGACTTTCTGGCGATCGAGGTCTTCCGCTCAGGTCTCGCTCGCACCATGCTCGCCGCCGAGCAGGGCGAGCTGCGTAACATCCGCCTCGTCGAGGCGAACGCTCCAGAAGTGCTCATGCATTTGATCCCTGCTGCTGCTCTTGACGAACTGTGGGTCTTCTTTCCTGACCCGTGGCACAAGAACAAGCACACCAAGCGTCGAATGGTCACTGATGAGTTTGCTGGCCAAGCGGCCGAGGCGATCACTAACGGCGGCTTGCTGCGCCTGGCAACCGACTGGGAAGACTATGCCCTGCAGATGCGCACCGTGCTTGATGCATCCGCTGATTTCGAGCGGGCCTTCGAGGGTGCGTGGGCGCCTCGATTCGAGGGGCGAGTGATCACCGCCTTCGAGCGGAAAGGTGCGCGAGTCGGGCGCGACATTCGTGACCTCGCCTACCGCCGCCGCGACCGCGCATGAGTGCGTCGTTGATCGCTAGCTCGGAACTCTGATGCCCGCCGCTGACGTGATTCTTCCGGTCCGCTCGGCTCGCTCGTGGGCGCTGCTCCCGGCGTTTCTTGTGTGTCTGGCCGCCCCCGCGTTCTTCGTGGTGCGCATTCCGTGGGTGGGCTGGCTGTTGCTTGCCGCAGGGCTCGCAGGAGCGTTCTGGCTTTCACGAGGGGATGCTGCCGCGCAACCCGCAGCTGCCGAACCGTCGGCCAGCACGGGCGCCATCAGCATCCGCCCACCGAGCCTGGTACGCGACCTGTCTTTGGTAGCCCTTGGGATGCTCATAGTCAGCGCAATCCCTTTGAAAGCCGAACTCGACAACTGGGCCATGGTGCGGTTCAGCCTCGTGCTCGGGGGAGCGGTCGCGGTGCCGTACCTGATCTCACGGTTCGTCTTTCGAGATCATGCCACCCGGTTTCCCTGGCGCGGCGGTGGCCGGTGGACATCATTCCAGTGGGGCTGGCTCGTGCTGGTGTTGGTGCTCGGCTGGCTGATTCTGCCGTTCTATTTCATCACTTCTGGCGTCTACCTCAACTGGCCTGTGGTCGATACTCCCGAGATGATTGCGCGCCTCTTCGTCGGAGTCGGAGCGGTGGGAATCTGGGACGAGCTGTTCTTCATCTGCACTGTTTTCGCGCTGTTGCGACGCCACTTTCCGGACTGGCAGGCCAATCTGCTGCAGATGGTCGTATTTGTGTCGTTCCTCTGGGAGCTCGGCTACCAGGCGTGGGGTCCGCTGCTGACGATTCCGTTCGCGCTGCTGCAGGCATTCATCTTCATGAAGACCCGTTCGCTCGCCTACGTCGTCACGGTGCATCTGCTGTTTGATGCTGTGGTGTTTCTCGTTCTCGTGCACGCGCACAATCCGGGAGCGCTTGACGGACTCTTTCTCGTGTGACGGTGCCCAGGCCGTGATCAGCGACCCTCGCTAGAGTGGGTCGCTGGAACCCGAACTGGTTCCCCGGACGACGGATCAGTACCCGGTGTGCGACAAGACTGGCCAGGAGCACAGTCATGTCGTGGGTCATTCTTGTTATCTCTGGTGTTCTCGAAGCCGTATGGGCGACAGCCCTCGGCAAATCCGAAGGGTTCACCAAACTGTGGCCGAGCATCGTGTTCGCCATCGCGCTGGTGGCAAGCATGGGCGGACTCGCATGGGCCATGCGCGATATCTCGACGGGCACTGCCTACGCGGTGTGGGTCGGCATCGGTGCAGCGTTGACGGTTGCGTATGCGATGGTTACCGGCGATGAGGCGTTCTCGGTTGTCAAGATGCTCTTGCTTTTCGGGCTGGTGGGGTGCGTTGTAGGGCTGAAGATGGTCGGCAGCGAGTAGACGTCGCGCCGGTGATCGCACTGCCGATCGCCCATAGGAACTTCATTGACTGCACAAAGGCCCGTGGTAGCGGCGCGCTGAATAGTGGCCCTTATGGAGATCACACAGCCCCGCGCGAATGTTGTTCGCGTCGCGATGTGCGGTGTCGGCACTCTCCTTCCCGCGAAACCGATCGGGGTGGCGTTTGCCCCCGAGGTCGGGCGAGTTTTGCGTCGACGAATCACAAGGAGCACAAAATGAAAAACAAGAAGTACACGCTCACCGCAGTAGCCGGTTCGTTCTTGATCGGTGGCCTCATTCTTGCGGGATGCGCGTCGCCCGAGACTGCTACCGAAGTATCGCCGGTAGTGACTACCGAAGTGGCGACGACACCCGTTGAGGTCACCGAGTCGATCGGAGCGGTCGCCGCAGAGGTTCTCGCGGCCAACGCGAACACGACGACGGTGAACAGCGACGAGTGGAGCATGGACGGCGCAGTGTCTATCGCGCTTGACGGAACCACGGCGTCGGCAGAGGGCGAGGGGGTCACCGTCGCTGACTCCACGGTCACCATTTCTGCGGCCGGCACCTATGTGCTGAGCGGCCAGTTCGACGGTCAAGTCGTTGTTGACACTGAGGATGAAGACGTTGTCGCTCTCGTGCTCGACGGGGCGGAGATCTCCAACTCGACGAGTGCTGCCATCAACGTCGTGAACGCAGAAGACGTCGTCGTTTCGCTGAGCGGCACCAACGTGCTCACCTCTACCGGCGACGATGAAGAAGCCAACGCCGCGCTGTTCAGCGACGCGGATCTCACGATCACGGGCGATGGTTCGCTCACAGTGAGCAGCGTGAACGACGGCATCACTAGCCACGACGATCTCGTGGTGCTGTCGGGCACCATTGATGTCACTGCGGGCGACGATGGTCTTCGAGGCAAAGACTCACTCGTCGTCGAGGGCGGCACCATCACGGTGGATGCCGCCGGCGACGCGCTGAAGTCAGACCAAGAAGAAGACGACACTCGCGGGTTCATCCACATTGCCGGCGGCACGCTCGATCTTGCGGGTGGCGATGACGGCCTGCAAGCGCAAACTGACCTCGTCATTACCGGCGGCGAGATGACAGTGGATGCTGAGGACGATGGGCTGAAGTCAGAGGTCTACATCGTTGTCTCCGGGGGAGAAACCTCGGTGGTCAACTCATATGAGGGCGTCGAGTCGTACTACATCACGATCGAGGGCGGTGCCCTGGGCGTGCAGGCGAGCGACGATGGGATCAATGCCACCAGCGGAACCAGCACGACGACTGACGTCGGGGGAGTGGTGGAAGAAGACGACGGTGCAATGCTGACCGTCACCGGCGGCGAGACCATCGTCTCTGCTGAGGGCGATGGCGTCGACACGAACGGTTCTGCGCTGATCACCGGCGGCACCCTCACGGTGTTCGGATCGTCGAGCGATCGAGAAGGCGCGCTCGACGCCAACGGGTCGATCGTGGTCGACGGTGGCACTGTGCTCGCAGTCGGAACAACAGGCATGGCGGTTTCGCCCGATGCGTCATCGGCGCAGGGGTGGTTCTCGGCTTCTCTCGACCAGAGCTTCGGCGCCGGAGAGACGGTGCAGGTTCTGGATGACAGCGGTGAACTGATCGTTGAGTTCACCTCGGTGAAGACGTTCCAGTCGGTCGTTCTGTCGGATGCTGCGCTCGAACAAGACGCAAGCTACACGATCACAGTCGGAGGCCAGAGCGCCGGAACCGCGGTAGAGGGCGTTGAAGCTGCCAGCACAATGGGCGGCGCTCCAGGGCGACCGTAGCAACGAGCGGGCCACCGCTGAAGAAGAGAAGATCGCCGTCCGAGAGCGGGCGGCGATCTTCTTGTCGCCGCGCCTTGTCGCTGTACTCTTTCAGAATGCTCGAGCCTGAGGTTCTCAAATACGCAGCATTCAGTGCACTACCCGACGGCGGCAATCCTGCCGGCGTGGTTCTGTCGGCAGGCGAATTGGATGAGCCGGCGATTCAAGGAATCGCAGCCGAGGTTGACTTCGCTGAAACGGCATTTGTCACGGGAGTGAGAGGCGACGGTGCGCTCAGAATCCGCTACTTCTCCCCGATTGCCGAGGTTCCTTTTTGCGGACACGCAACGGTAGCGACCGCCATCGCGTTCGCTGAGAGGAACGAGTCAAGCGGCGACGAGCCGATTACATTCGCGACCCCGGTAGGTGATGTGGTGATCGCGGTATCTCATGAGGAGCAGGGGATCCGGGCGGCATTCACAAGCATCCCCCCGTCAGTCCGCGAACTCACCGGCGGCGACCTCGCGGCGATCCTCCGACTCATTGGGCTCGCGGCCGACGACATAGATCTTGAGCTGCCACCACGTATCGCTCACGCGGGCAACCCGCACCCGGTTCTGGTGCTCGCCGATCGTGAGACTTTCGACAGATTCACCTTCGACCCTCACGAGGCCCGCGCACTCATGGACGACCGAGGGTGGCCCGCAACGATCACCATCGCGCACCGCGTTGCGCCCGACCGGTTCGGTGCACGCAATCTGTTCCCGGTTGGACGGATCACCGAAGACCCGGCCACCGGTGCCGCGGCAGCGGCATTCGGCGCGTATCTGCGAGACCTCTCAGCAGTACCGGTGCCCAGCAGAATCATGATTGAGCAGGGCTCTCACGTCGGACGACCCGGGTTTCTCACCGTCGACATCCCGATGACCGGCGGCATCGTCGTCTCAGGTCACGCCGTGCCCATCGATTGAGTCACACTCGAGTCGAGCCCCCGAAAAAACTCTGGCCCATCTTGTCGATTGCTGACAGGCGTTGCGTCATACCGGTGAGGCGGAAGTGCCGCCACCAAAGGAACGCGCTATGAACGTGCCACTCAACTTCGTCGCAATCGCGGTAGCCACCCTGGCAGCGATGATCATCGGCTATCTCTGGTACGGGCCACTGTTCGGCAAATACTGGCGGCGGCTCTCAGGACTCGACAGCAAACCTGCGCCAAAACCGCAGATCATATATCCCGTCACACTCGTCGCCAGCTTTGCTACGGCCTTGAGCCTGGCATGGGTCAGTAGTGCTACCGGTGTGAACCCGGTGGCGGTGGCCGCTATTCTGTGGCTGGGTTTTTCTGCCTCGAGGGCGCTCATCGTGACTCTGTTCGAAGCGAGGCCTCTGCGGCTGTTCATGATCAACACAGGTCACAACCTGGCCGTCGCACTCGCGATGGCTGTCACTATCGGTCTAATGGGCGCTTAGCCTGGCCGACGTCAGAAGGAAACGCACATGGAATACATGATTCTCATTCACTCTGATGAGTCGTACGCAATGCCCGAGCCCGGTGAACAGGGATTCGACGAAGCAATGGCGGCCTGGATGGTGTTCAACCAGAAGCTCATTGATGGCGGCCATTGGATCGCCGGTGCAAACCTGGAACCCACGACGACCGCAACGACGATTCACAAGGTGCCCGGTGGCGCTCCGACGTTGACGGATGGCCCCTACGCCGAAACAAAAGAGCAGCTGGGGGGCTTCTATCTGGTGAAGGCGGCAGATCTCGACGAGGCACTCGCCCTCGCTTCTTCGTTGCCGCTCCCCGCCGCCTCTATCGAGGTGCGGCCCGTCAAGGTGAGGCCAGACGCAGCTTGACCGGCACGATTGCCGAGGCGATTACTCGGCTCGCGCGTGAGGAGGGCGGGCGCGTCGTAGCCCTCCTCACCCGTCGCTTCGGCAGTTTGGATATCGCTGATGAGGCGGTGCAGGCGGCGCTCGTCACCGCCGTGGAGGCGTGGGAGCTTTCTGGTGTGCCCGATAACCCGGCCGCGTGGCTGTACACGGTTGCCCGCAATTCCGCGATTGACGAACTCAGGCGCGAAGCGGCGATCCGGCGGCGAACGCTCGCTGTCGCATCCGAGGTTCTAGAGAGACAGAGCTGGGAGGCGGAACCGAGCATGATCGAGGACGATCATTACGACGGGTCTGAGAGTCTGCGACTGATGCTGCTCTGCTGTCATCCCTCGCTTGACTGCGACTCGCAGGTCGCCCTTACTCTGCGACTCGTCGGGGGGCTCACAACGCCAGAAATCGCCGCAGCCTTTCTGATTCCCGAAGCGACTCTCGCGCAGCGTATCGTGCGTGCCAAACGCAAGATTCGTGCCGCGGGCATTCCGCTGTCGATACCCGCTTCACTCGATCAACGCGTGGGCGCACTGCTTGGTGTGCTCTACCTGGTGTTCAACGAGGGCTATCTGTCTCGTTCGCGCGAGGGTGTGCGGGTGGATCTCGTCGACGAGGCGTTGCGGCTTACCCGGCACGCGCGCGAACTGCTCCCTCATAACGCCGAGGTAGAGGCGCTGCTTGCGCTCGAATTGTATGCGCACGCGCGCACCACATCGCGAGTCGACCCGCTGGGAGATTTGGTGCTCCTTACCGATCAGGATCGCAGCGCGTGGAACGTGGTTGAGATAAGCGAAGCCAATGGCCTGCTTCGCTCCGCCATGAAACGGCTGCAACCGGGCACGTTCCAGATTCAGGCGATGATTGCCGCCCAGCACGCGAACGCGCGAACTGCAGAGGGCACTGATTGGGCACTGATCGCCGCCCTGTACACCCAACTGCGTCAAATGGCGCCGTCGCCTGTGGTCGCGCTCAATCATGCGGTCGCGGTCGCCATGGCCGACGGGCCCCTCGCAGGCCTCGCACTGTTGGAAGAAGTCGACTCGCTTCAGGATTACCATCTCTTCCACGCGGCACGCGGGGAGCTTCTCCTGCGCGCCGACCAACGAGATCTGGCGCAAGATGCCTTCGTTCAGGCGCGCGCGCTCACAGCCAACGCCGCAGAACGGAGACATCTCGAGCGGCGACTCTCGGCGTGCTAAAGCTGTTGCGCACACCACGGTGGGCGCCGGCGGCTTTCGGTCTCTGATGCGGAACTCGCGCGGCCCTCGACATGCCGGGAAAGGGGTGGGACTATGTGCGCATGAGCACTCAGATCGTCCTCGTCCCCGGGTTCTGGCTCGGCGCGTGGGCTTGGGATGATGTTGCGCCCATGCTGGCCGCCCGTGGATACGCCGTTGCTGCACTGACGCTGCCTGGCCTCGAGCCGAACAGTCGCGGGCGCGGCGAGGTAACGCTTGACGACCACGCTCGGGCCATTGCCGATGCCCTCGATCGCGGCGTCGATCGACGTGTGCTCGTCCTGCATAGCGGGGCCGCGCTGCCGGGCACCATCGTGCTCGACCGGCACCCCGATCTGGTCGACCACGTCATATTCGTAGATACCGCGCCGGTGCCGGACGGATTCGCCATGAACGCCGAGCTTGAAGGCGCGGAGTTTCCACTCTCTGCCGCATGGGAGACCGAGATGGCCGATGGCAGCATGCGCGAACTGACCGACGAGCAACTGAGTACGTTCCGCGATCGCGCTGTACCGCAACCCGGTGGTACCGTCCGCGATCCGGTAGTTCTGCTCGATCCGGCTCGTCTCGCAGTTCCCGGCACTGTCATCTGCACCGCCTTTTCGAGCACGGACTATCGCTCGTATGCCGCGCAGGGGGTCGGGTTCTTGGCCGGGCTGCTAGAGCACACCGCACTCGACCTCGTCGATCTGCCGACTGGGCACTGGCCGATGTGGTCACGACCGGCGGAACTCGTTGAGCTGATCGCCCGCGCTGCGGGCCGCTGACGACGCGGCCACCCGTAGGCTGGAGCCGATGCGCGAGTTCATCCGTGGTGCGGGCCTGCTCTTTCGGGGATTCGCCCATTGGCGTCGACGCCCAGGCGCGATGGCGCTCGGCCTTATTCCGGCAGCGATCGTCGCTGTGCTGTTCGCCGCCGGTCTCGTCGCGCTCGGCTTGCTGCTACCCGGACTCACGAGCTCGCTGACTCCGTTCGCAGATGGCTGGTCGCCCGTCTGGGCGACGATCATCCGTGTCACGCTCGGCACGGCGGTGTTCGGCGCAGCCCTGGCCATCGGCGCGGTGTCATTCACCGCTCTCACCCTGCTGATTGGCGAACCGTTCTACGACCGCATCTGGCGTTCTGTCGAAGCGGCCGAGGGCGAAGGGCCCCTCGAGGCAGACTATGGCTTCTGGCGCGCCGCACGTGACAGCCTCACGCTGATTGCGCGTGGAATTCTGATCGCACTGATCGCCGTGCTCATCGGGCTGGTGCCGGTCGTCGGTTCGATACTGAGCGGCGCAGTTGGCGTCACGCTTACGGGTTGGCTGCTCGCTGACGAGCTGACCTCCCGTGCGCTCACCGCACGGGGCCTGCTCGGTCCCCAGCGACGCGCGGCGCGGCGCGGTCAACGGGCACGAGTGCTGGGCTTCGGCGTCGCCACGCAACTGTGCTTCCTCGTGCCCCTCGGGGCAGTTGCGACGATGCCGGCGGCTGTCGCCGGCTCGACACTCCTCGCACGTTCTCTCCTCGCGGAGGCAGCCGACGCACCCTGAGCGGCGCTGCGCAAACACGTGTGGCTATATTGGGCTCCATGCCTTTCGCTATCGCGCTCAGCGGACTGCTCGGCGTGCTCGCTCTGTTCCAACTTGCACTCATCTTCGGCGCCCCGCTAGGCGCTTTCGCCTGGGGCGGCCAACATCGAGTGCTACCCACGCGGCTGCGGATTGGAAGCGCGGTGTCGATCGTTATCTACGCGCTGATCGTGGTCGTCGCCTGGGATCGCGTAGGCGCCGTCGACATCTTTGATGAGTCGGTTGCAGAGGTCGCGATGTGGGTGATCTTCGCCTACTTCATGCTCGGCATCGTGATGAACGCGGTTTCGCGCAGTAAACCAGAGCGCTACACGATGGTGCCGATGTGTGTTGTTCTTGCAGCGCTGTCGTACTTCATCGCCACGGGATAGAGCGAAATCGCGGTCCGATTCGGACGAATGATCCGCCAACCCGCTGCTGCGTTGAGGAGAATCACCAACCAGCTGCTGCCGCTGTGCGCTCTGTCGTTCTCACTATCATCGTCTCGTGACCAAGAACGCGATCATCTTCCACGGCACGGGTGGCTCCCCGGACGTAGCGTGGTACCCGTGGCTTGACCATCGACTGAGCGAGCGGGGATATCGGGTGGAGCGCCCACACCACCCCGGCATCAATGTCGAGCCGATCGCCGCGTTGTTGCCGAAGGTGCTCGCCGCCCACGACTTCGACGCCGACACCGTGCTCGTCGGTCACTCTGGTGGTGCCGCGCTTCTGCTCGCGGTGCTTGAGAACCTCGAGTGTGCTGTCGCCCAGACGATCCTCGTTGCCGGATATGCCACGCGGGTCAATGGGTCAGAGGAGCCAGTGCTCCAAGACACCTACGACTGGGATCGGATCGGCGCTCACGGCGGAGACCTTTACTTCATCAACTCGGTCACCGACCCTTACGGGTGCGATGCCAGCCAAGGCCGACTGCTCTTTGACCATCTCGGCGGCACTCAGATAGTTCGTGATGACGGGCACTTTGGAGACTACGACCAACCGTTCGACACCTTCGAGCTCTTGGACCGACTGATCCGCTGAGGAGTAGCAACGAGCGCTGCTCGTTGCTGAAACCAACCGGGGCGCTCAAGGATGAACGCACCCGGGCCAGCGACGAGCCAGTGAGAAGAACTGTAAAACGATCGTTGTACAGTTGTCGTATGGAGACGAAGATAAGGATCCTCAGGCAGGCGGAACATGTGTTCGACGAGCATGGATTCGCCGCCTCGGGTGTGGATCGAGTGACCGACGCGGCGGGCGTCTCGACGCGAACGCTTTACAAGCATGTCGGGAGCAAAAGCGCACTCATTGAGGCCGTTCTCAGTGAACGACAAGCTCGATTCTTCGCCAGCGTGAACGGGTCGAGCCTTGACGAGCTCTTCGATTCTCTCGAAACCTGGATGGTCAACGAAGGGGCGAGAGGCTGTTTCTTTCTGCGAGCCGAAGGCGAGAACGCTGGTCAGATCTCAGAGATCACGAACGCTGTAGACGAGTACCACCGGTTGCTTCGCGATCTCATCGACAGGATCGTCAGCAACGAGCTTCACGCGTCCGACCCGATGCTCTCTGACCAGATCCTCATCCTGTTCGAGGGCGCGACGTCTGCGGCAACCTACCGGGGTGCATCAGTTGTTCGCACGGCATCTGCCGCTGCATCCGCCCTGCTTCAGGCTCGCATTTTGGAGATGTTCGACCATTCTGACGATAGAAAGCGATCCTGATCTATGCATCTGCTCACCGTGTTCTCCCACCCGTTCTCCGATCACTATCCAGCCGCCGTGATGGATGCGTTTCATGCTCCGTTTGTTGCGCAAGCGGCCAGCATCGATGTGCTCGATCTGCATGCTGAAAACTTCGACCCGCGGTTCACCGAGGCTGATCACGACCACTTCTGGGGCGGACCGATTCCGGGCGGCATCGTCGAGATGCACCGACGGGTCGAGGCGGCCGACCGCCTGGCTTTCGTCTTTCCCGTCTACTGGTGGGGAATGCCGGCGATGATGAAAGGGTGGATTGAGCGCGTCTTCACCGCAGGATGGGCGTACCAGTACGGTGCCGGAGTTCACGACCGCGGCAAAGTCGCGGATGCATCCTCGCTTCTGCCCCGCATCCCGACCATCTTGATCGGCGTCGGCGGGTCCAAGCAGGCGACATACGACCGATATGGCTACGCCGACGCGATGCGCACTCAGCTTGACGTGGGCACTCTGGCGTATTGCGGACTCACCGACGTCGAGTCACATCTCATATTCGATGTCGAAGGTGATCACAACGCAGACAAGCGACTTGCCGGGCTGGAGCAGGCGCGAGCCGCGGCTGAGAAATTTCTGCTTCCGGATCGCATTCCTCGCGACGCGAAGCGTGATCACTTCGAGGAGTGATCACGCGAACAAAAAATCGCGGGTCGTGAAGACCCGCGATTCCTTGTGTCTGCTGTGCCCCCGGCGGGAATCGAACCCACGACCTTTGGTACCGGAAACCAACGCTCTATCCCCTGAGCTACGGAGGCGCACCGATCGAGATTACCACCCATGCGGCTTCGTCTTTGCCGGGTCAGGGCGTAACGGCCGGTTCGGCATCGCCCGGCGCATCGGCGACAACTTCGGTTGGGGCGACGATGTCGGCAAACGCCGTCATCACGCGCTCAGCAAGGTACGCGTGTCCCTCGGTTGACGGGTGATCCCGCCCGGCGCCGGTGTCGATCACATCAAGGTAGTTCGACGCAATGATCCACGACTCGGCGATCGGCGAGATGTACCACCAGCCACGCTCCGTGGCGAGCGCCGCGAGCTCTTGATCGATCTGCTCGGTTGCCGTCTCGACCGGCAGCACCTGAGGGGCGGGTCCAAGAATGACGATGGATGCGGCAGGGTACTTCGCCGCAAGCTCATCCCACGCGGCGTTGACCGCTAACCGATAGTCAACGGACTCATAGAGGCGACGGTCATTGATTGAACCCTGCACGATGATGAGGTCGGGGGAGACAGCAGCATCCATTGCCTCGATTCGGGTGCCATATGCGGGCCCGTCGATTCCCGGCTTGAGATAGCCGCTGCCACGCACACCGTCAACGCGCACCTGCCAGCCGAGGTCTGCGCCGAGTCGGTAGGCAAAACCCAACTCGGGAACGATCGCCGCGGAACCATAAACCCACGAATCGCCGAACACCAGCACGCTAGGCGACGTGGGAAGAACAAGCGCTTCAGCGGTCGCGCCGACCGGCTGCGACTGCGCACCAGCGACCGGCGCGGACGTCTGCAACCACGGGCGCCATAGCGCCGTAGCGCACACCACAGCGAGAGCGAAACCGACCGCCATCGCCGCCCACCACGGGCGTGACACCCGGGTTGCGGAATGCGATGTCATGCTTCGAGGCTACGCGACGATGAGGCGGGGCGACCCCTTGGCTTCGAGACGGAAGCGCATGCGCGACGAGTGGCCCGCCGACGCGTGGCGCCGGGCTGGTATTTCACGTGCGAGGATACTTCGATGCACCGCTTCGTCACCGCTGAACTGGACCTCGATCTGGGGGCATCCATCGACCTGATTTTCCAGATCACTGCGGCGCAGTCGATGCCCCTTTCGAGCGAACAGCTGACCTTCACCCAGGGTGACCGCGTGTACACGCCGACCGAGATCGTCGACCAGTCTGGCAGCCGTCTGCATCGCCTCACAGGCGAGGCTGGCCGACTCGAAGTGCGCTATGAAGCCGTCGTTGAAGGGCGGGCGACCCACGCCCGCACGAGCGACCTCGAAGCGATTACCTACCTGCGCCCCAGTCGTTACTGCCAGTCCGATGAAGTGTTTCAGCAGGCACGACGGCAGTTCAAAGGTCTACAGGGCCACGAACTGATCGCCGCGGTGTCAGAGTTCGTCTTCACCAGCACGACCTATACCCCCGGACTGAGCCAGGGCACTGACAGCGCCGTGACGACGCTGATGACCGGTCAGGGCGTATGCCGTGACTACGCGCACGTCGTCATTGCGCTGCTGCGCGCCATGGACATGCCGGCGCGCTACACCGCCTGCTTCGCCCCTGGCCTCAGCCCGATGGACTTTCATGCTGTGGCGGAGGCTTACTTCGATGGTGCCTGGTACGTCATTGACGCGACCCGGCTGTCGAACCGAAACTCGCTCGTGCGCATGGCCACCGGACGCGATGCGTCAGACTGCGCTTTCTTGAGCTACCACGGTGGATTCGTCGGGCTTGAGCGCATGCGTGTCGATGCATGGGTGTTGCCAGACGACCATGAAGATGCCGTGCGCGTGGGGGCTCCGGCCGATGTCGCCGACCCCGCCGCGGATGATTTCTTCGAACTTGTGCAGATCGCCTGAGCGATACGGCGGAGTTGAGCTCAGCCGCCACAACTAGACTGGCACGGTTATGAATCCTGATGCCCTCTCTGCCGCTCTGCTCGCCGTCATCGCCCCGCTCATCGAGGCGCGACGCCCGGGCTCGAGCGACGGTCTGACGTCGGCCGACGTTCCGCTCGAGCGTCCCAAGAACCGCGACCACGGCGATTGGGCATCGAACGCGGCGCTCAAGCTGTCAAAGGCGGTAGGGGCGAATCCTCGAGAACTCGCAGCTGAAATCGCCGAGGCGCTCGGCGCGATCGATGGCGTCGCCAGCGTCGAGGTTGCCGGGCCCGGGTTCATCAACATTCGATTGGATGCTGCCGCCGCAGGCGCCCTCGCCAAGACCATCGTCGAGGCTGGCGCTGCCTTCGGCACCAACGAGACGCAGTCCGGTCGCACCATCAACCTCGAGTTCGTCAGTGCGAACCCGACCGGTCCTCTTCACATCGGTCACACTCGATGGGCAGCTCTGGGCGATTCCATCGCTCGTCTGCTGCTCGCCAGCGGGGCCACCGTCGATCGCGAGTTCTACATCAACGACGCCGGCGCCCAGATGGAGCGTTTCGGTCACTCCGTGCTTGCGGCGGCGCAGAACAAGCCGACCCCTGAGGGCGGCTATGCCGGTGCCTATATTGACGAGCTGGCGCGACGCGTGCTGGCCGCAGAACCGCGACTTCTCGAGTTGAGCGACGATGAGCAGCTCGAACGTGCGCGCGAGCTGGCTTACCGATTCCAACTGGCTGAAGTGCAGTCGTCACTGTTGCAGTTCAACGTTCACTTCGACGTGTGGTTCTCGGAACGCACGCTTCACGCCCCCGGTGCGACGGGCGAACCGAGTCTGGTCGACGAGGCAGTAGACCGGTTGCGCGAGCAAGGACACGTCTTCGACGACGGTGACGCGGTGTGGGTTCGCACGACCGACTTCGGTGACGACAAAGACCGTGTTATTCGCCGTTCGAATGGTGAGTACACCTACTTTGCCGCCGACGCTGCCTACTACCTCAACAAGGGCGACCGCGGCTTCGCGCACAAGATCTACCTGCTCGGTGCTGACCACCACGGCTACGTGCATCGTCTGAAAGCGCTCGCCGGTGCGGCAGGAGACGACCCCGAGAAAGACATCGAGGTGCTGATCGGTCAGCTCGTCTCGGTGAATGGTGCGCGTCTGAGCAAGCGCGCCGGCAACATCATCGAGATGGACGATCTTCGCGAATGGCTCGGCACCGACGCTCTGCGCTATTCGCTGGCACGGTATCCCGCCGATTCGCCGCTCACCCTCGATCCAGAGCTGTTGCGCAAGCGCACGAACGACAACCCGGTCTTCTACGTGCAGTATGGCCACGCGCGTACGCACAATGTCGGACGAAATGCGGCAGCATCCGGCGTTGACCGCAGCGAATTCGCTCCTGAACTGCTCACTCACGAGACCGAGTCAGCGCTCCTCGGTGCGCTGCAGGAGTTTCCGCGCATCGTCGCGTTCGCCGCCGAGGTTCGCGAGCCGCATCGCGTCGCGCGATACCTCGAAGAGCTCGCAGGCCTGTACCACCGCTGGTATGACAATTGCCGAATCATTCCGCTCGGCGACGGTGAGATTGAAGCGGTGCATCGCACGCGCCTGTGGCTCAACGACGCCACCGGTCAAGTGCTGCGCAACGGACTCGACCTGCTCGGGGTTAGTGCACCAGAACGGATGTAAGAGCCGATGAGCCTGAACGATACGCAGCCGACAACGGTCATTCCTGACTGGGGTTATGCAGAGCCGCCCAAGAAGCGACGCTGGCCGTGGATCGTGATTCTGGTTCTCGTCGTGGGCGGAGCGATCGTGGCGTGGTTCGCCGCCGAGGCCGCCGCGCGCGACATCGCCGAGAAGATGATCAGCAACGGTGTGGCAGAGCAGCTCGATCTTCCCGCGGATCATGAGATCGATGTCGACATTGAGGGCACTGTGATTCCGCAGCTCATCGTGGGGCGACTCGACACCGTCGTGGTCTCATCCGACGACGTGCCGCTCGGTGATGTCGTCGCCGATGTCAGCGTGACCGCGCACGATGTACGGGTGCGTGAACCGCAGGGCATGAGCGGGGCGATGGCAACGGTCGCTCTGAACGAAGAGCAACTGCGCGGATTGATGTCGACGGTCGAAGGATTTCCCGCTGAGACAATGGGCCTTGATGACTCAACCATCACGATGAACATGGAGCTGTCGCTTCTCGGCATCGGCGTGCCGGTCGGCGCCGCCCTCACACCTTCTGCGGTCGAGGGCGAGCTCGTGCTCAGTCCCGATTCGGTGGAGGTGGCGGGCGCTGAGCTCACCGCCGACCGGTTGCGGGATCAGTTCGGAGTCGTTGCCGACGTCGTGTTGCAGGACTGGCCGGTATGCGTGGCGGAATACCTGCCGACCGGAGTCACGCTGACCAGCGCCGAGGTGAGCGGTGGCAAGCTCATCGCTGACTTCACGGTCGACAGCGCCCTGCTCACGACCGACGCACTGCAGCAGAACGGTACCTGCGAGTGACACCACGCCATCGGGCGTCACAAGTCACGGGCTCGGCATACACCGTGCCGTAGACTCAGAAACTGCCCGGCGTGTGCGCCTGCCGGCCGCGGCTTCTTGCCGCCTTGGCTGTTCTGGCGGCACCGCAACCCAAGTTCCCACCGATTGGTCTTTCTGTGTCCGCCGCTTCGCCCTCTTCCGTGTCGACACGGCCGGATGCTCCCGACGACGCCAACGAACTTGTCGAGACCGTATGGCCGAGTAGCGCGACCCGCGACGAGCGTGGCGAAATCGTGCTCGGCGGCATCACAGCTTCTGCGCTGCGCGAAGAATTCGGCACCCCGCTGTGGGTCGTCGACGAAGACGCCATTCGTGCTCGCGCACGGCAGGCCCTCGCTGCATTCAACTCGGCGGCAGGGCGTCACGGCGTAGACGCCCGCGTCTACTACGCCGGCAAGGCGTTGCTGACTGCTGAGGTCGTGCGCTGGGTCACCCAAGAAGGCCTCGCCGTCGATGTGTGCACGGGGGGCGAGCTGGCTCTTGCGCTCGCGGCAGGGGCAGAACCTGCGCGCCTCGGCTTCCACGGAAACAATAAGAGCGCTTACGAGCTCGAAGCCGCTGTCGCCGCCGGAGTTGGCTCGATCGTCATCGACAGTCCGATCGAGATCGAGCGTCTCGCAGCAATCGCTGAGCGCCTTGGCATCAATCAAGCGGTGCTGATCCGTGTGAACAGCGGTGTGCACGCTGAGACTCACGACTTTCTTGCCACCGCTCACGAAGACCAGAAGTTCGGCTTCACCCTGGCGGATGCTCCAGCCGCCGTCGCGCGCATCCGCGAACTCTCTTCGCTGACCTTCATCGGCTTGCACTGCCATATCGGCTCGCAGATCTTCGGTACCGCTGGCTTTGAAGAGTCAGCCGCGCGACTCATCGAACTGCACGCCGAGCTCGCCGAAGCTGCGCCGGTGCCGGTACTCAACCTCGGCGGCGGATTCGGCATCGCCTACACCGCGTCAGACCAGCCGACCCCGATCGAAGAGCTCGCGGCAGGTATCGCCGATGCCGTCGCTCGAGAGTGCGAGGTGCGCGGCATCGCTATGCCCAACCTGGCATTCGAACCAGGCCGCACGATCGTCGGCCGCGCTGGTGTCACGCTGTATGAAGTGGGCACCACCAAGACTGTCAACCTCGAAGACGGCGCGACGCGTCTCTACGTGAGCGTTGATGGTGGCATGAGCGACAACGCGCGCCCGGCGCTGTACGGCGCGCAGTATTCGGCGCGACTCGCTTCACGCATCAGCGACGCCGACCCCGCGCTCGTGCGCGTCGTCGGCAAGCACTGTGAGTCTGGTGACATCGTGGTCGACGCGGAGTACCTGCCCGGTGACGTCGCCCCTGGCGACCTGCTCGCGGTGCCGGCCACCGGCGCCTACTGCTTCTCGCTGGCAAGCAACTACAACTTCGTTCCCCGGCCGCCCATGGTGGCGCTGCGCGGGGGAGAGGCGCGGGTAATCGTTCGCGGCGAGACGATCAACGATCTGCTCTCGCGTGATGCCGGCCTCACCGAATCTCCGATGGAAGGGATCGCATGACCGATTACCGCCGCCTCCGCGTCGCACTTCTGGGTGCTGGCTCCGTGGGCTCTCAAGTTGCTTCGTTGCTCCGACAGCACGGTGACGAACTCGCCGACCGCGCGGGAGCAACACTCGAGCTCGTTGGCATTGCCGTGCGCGACGTCAACGCACCGCGCGAAGTCGATCTGCCTCAAGAACTGCTCACCACCGACGCGAAGACGCTCATTGTCGGCGCAGACATCGTCATCGAACTGATGGGCGGCATCGAGCCCGCGCGTGAGTACCTGCTCGAAGCGATCAACTCTGGTGCAGACGTCGTCACGGCCAACAAGGCGCTGCTGGCAACCCACGGGCCTGAGCTGTTCGCCGCTGCAGACCAGGTGGGCGCCCAGGTGTACTACGAGGCCGCGGCCGCCGGTGCGATCCCCATCATCCGCCCGCTGCGCGATTCGCTTGCTGGCGACAGGGTGCAGCGCATCATGGGCATCGTCAACGGCACGACGAACTACATCCTCGACCGCATGGACAAAGAGGGCGCCGAATTTGCCGACGTTCTCGCCGACGCGCAAGCTCTGGGATACGCCGAGGCTGACCCGACGGCTGATGTCGAGGGCTACGACGCGGCTCAGAAGGCCGCGATTCTGGCGAGCCTTGCGTTCCACACGACGATTCCGCTCGAGTCCGTGCACCGCGAGGGCATCACTCAGATCGATAAGTCGATGATGGATGCTGCCCGCAAAGCGGGCTACGTCATCAAGCTGCTCGCCGTGTGCGAGCGGCTGAACGACGACGCCGGCGGCGAATCCATCTCGGTACGGGTGTATCCGGCGCTCGTCGACCGTGAACACCCGCTCGCTTCGGTGCACGGTGCGAACAACGCTGTCTTCGTGCAGGCAGAGGCTGCCGGAAACCTCATGTTCTATGGCGCGGGAGCGGGCGGCGTGCAGACCGCATCGGCCGTGCTCGGCGACGTCGTTTCGGCGGCACGTCGTCA
Source organism: Microbacterium marmarense (assembly GCF_037204165.1). Taxonomy (NCBI): domain Bacteria; kingdom Bacillati; phylum Actinomycetota; class Actinomycetes; order Micrococcales; family Microbacteriaceae; genus Microbacterium; species Microbacterium marmarense. The sequence continues at coordinate 145,190 of NZ_JBBDGL010000004.1, read as the reverse complement.
TATCGCAGGCGGTGTCGGTGTCGGCGAGTCAACCCTTGCCAACCTGCCGATCGTGCCGATCGGGCACGTCACCACGCGCTATCAGATCACGCTCGAAGTGAACGATCGCCCCGGAGTGCTCGCAACGGTTGCCGGCACACTGAGCGATGGCAAAGTGTCAATCGCGACCGTCGAACAGACAGTGATCGACGCAGACGACACCGACGCGGCCACGGCGCGCTTGGTGATCGGCACGCACAAGGCACGTGAACAAGATCTCAGCGACACCGTAGACACACTCGCCGCAAGTGGCGTGGTGGCGCGGGTCGTATCGGTATTGCGGGTAGAAGGAGACTGAAAATGGCACACCTTTGGCGCGGAGTTCTCCGCGAATATGCAGATCGTCTTGGCGTCACTGACGCCTCGAGTGTCGTCACCCTCGGCGAAGGTGGCACGCCGCTGCTGCCGGCGCCATCGTTGTCACGCCGCACCGGCGCCGACGTATGGGTGAAGTTCGAAGGAATGAACCCGACGGGGTCGTTCAAAGACCGCGGGATGACAGTGGCGCTCTCGCGTGCCGTCGAACACGGTGCCAAGGCGGTTATCTGCGCCTCGACGGGCAACACCTCAGCATCCGCCGCCGCGTACGCGGCGCACGCTGGAATCACCGCCGCCGTGCTGGTGCCGGAGGGCAAGATCGCCATGGGCAAGCTCAGCCAGGCGGTCGCGCACAACGGTCGTCTGATTCAAGTGCGCGGAAACTTCGACGACTGCCTCGAGATCGCACGCGAGCTTGCCGATAACTACCCCGTGCACCTCGTCAACTCGGTCAACCCCGACCGCATCGATGGCCAGAAGACGGCCGCCTACGAGGTCGTCGAGGTGCTCGGCGATGCTCCCGACTTCCACTTCATTCCGGTCGGCAACGCGGGCAACTACACCGCATACTCGCGCGGCTACACCGAAGAAGCCGAGCGCGGCGTCTCAACTCGCGTGCCGCGGATGTTCGGCTTGCAGGCCGAGGGCTCAGCGCCGTTTGTTCGTGGTGAGGTCGTGAAGAACCCCGAGACGATCGCCAGCGCGATTCGCATCGGCAACCCTGCTTCGTGGGACCTCGCGCTTGCCGCGCGTGAAGCCACCGACGGCTGGTTCGGCGCAATCGATGACGAGCGCATTCTTGCCGCGCAGAAGCTTCTCGCCTCTGAGGTCGGCATCTTCGTCGAGCCCGCATCTGCGATCAGCGTTGCCGGTCTGCTCGACCGCGCTGAAGCGGGAATCATTCCTGCCGGCTCACGCGTCGTTCTCACTGTCACCGGTCACGGCCTCAAAGACCCGCAGTGGGCGTTGCGCAACGCTGACGGCACCGACGTGACTCCCACGGTTGTTGACGCAGCTACCTCAGAGGTCGCATCGGTTCTCGATCTTCAGCCGGTCCAGGCCTCGGCGTGAACGCGGCGCTTTCGCCGGCGCCCGGGCGGAGTGTCGTCGTCAGGGTGCCGGCAACCAGCGCCAATCTTGGCCCCGGGTTTGACACTCTTGGACTAGCTCTGAGCGTGTACGACGAACTCGTGGTCACCGCCCTTGCGGAGGGCGAACTCGACATCGAGCTCACTGGCCAAGGCATCGACGACGTTCCCCGCGATGCCTCGCACTTGGTTGTGCGCACCATCGCGTATGCGTACGAGGCTGTGGGTCGGCGTATGCCCGGCCTGCGACTGGAAGCACACAACGTCATTCCGCACGGCCGAGGAATGGGCTCCTCTGGTGCGGCCGTTGTGGCCGGCTTGCTCGCAGCCAAGGGTTTGCTTGCTGGCGATGTTGAACTCGGCGACGAAACCCTGCTGCGACTTGCGACGGAACTCGAAGGCCACCCCGACAACGTTGCCCCCGCGCTGTTCGGCGGGTTGACGATCGCGTGGGTCGACGAGACCGGACCGATGCACAAGAAGCTGCTCGTACACCGTGGCGTCTCGCCGCTCGTGTTCGTTCCCGAGTTCACGATGTCGACCAGCGTGGCTCGCAGCCTGCAGCCGTTGCACGTTCCGCGTGAAGACGCCGTTTTCAATGTGTCGCGCTCGGCGCTGCTGATCGCCGCTCTCACGCAGAGCCCTGAGCTTCTGCTCGCCGCAACCGAAGACAAGCTGCACCAGAACTACCGCGCGCAGGCGATGCCCGAGACCACTCGACTCGTGTTGGAGTTGCGCGCACAGGGATTCGCGGCTGTTGTGTCTGGTGCCGGGCCGAGCGTTCTCGTTCTGGCTGACGGGCCAGGGCAGCGGCTCGCTGCCGCCGAGTTCGTGGCCACCCAGATTGACACCCCGTGGGAGGCGCTGATGCTGGCTGTCGACTTCAAGGGTGGTACAGTGAAGGAGTACGCGGAGGGTTCCACGCAAACAGCGTGACTCTGGCCTCCGTCGCAAATCTGCGAAATTTCCGCACGGCCGTCTGTTGACGAACTCTGACCATCACTTGGGTATCCGAACCCGTCTTCAGCAGGTGTCTGCCCCGCAAACATCCCGTGCGAACGTGCATATTCCAATCGTTTTGACAAGGGAGAACTCGTGGAGTCCATCTCCGAGATCCACACCACCGACAATTCAGCTGAAGAGCGCGTAGACGCACCTCAGAAGGCTGAGTCAGTGGAGACCACTACCGACGCCGCGGCATCAGCACCGGCTGAAGCGCCAGCGAAGGCGCCACGTAAGCGCGCCCCCCGACGCGCCAAGACTGCAGATGTCGAGGCAGCAGCAGCTGACGCCGCAAGCGCTCAGCAGAGTGCGCCCGCTGCGGCAGCGCCTGCTGAGGCAGACAGTGCGACCACCGCGCCGGCTACCGCTGAGTCGCCAGCTGCGCCTGACTCGTCTGACGCTGCTGCTGCGGATGACGCATCGAGCGCACCGGTCAAGAAGCCCGTGCGCAAGCGTCCGACCAAGGCTGCTGCTGCGAAAGCTGCTGCGGAAAAGGCAGCCGCCGCAGAAGATGCGAACAGCGCCGCGGCTGGCACCGAAGCGCCAGTCGCTGCCGATGACGCGCCCGCGGCGACCCAGAACGACGGCGCCGCGAAGAACGACAACGCTGCGAAGAACGACGACGCTGCGAAGAACGACGACGCCGCGAAGAACGATAACTCGGCCAAGAACGATAGCGACGCGAAGAACGACGGCGACAACGCGAGCGACAACGGCGCGCAGTCTGACGGCGACGACTCAAGCGAAGGAACTCCTTCGCGTGGGCGCAACCGCAACCGCAACCGCAACCGCAACCGCAACGCACAGGGTGGCCAGAGCAACGGTCAGAACGCGCAGGGCGGTCAGCAGAACAATGGCCAGAGCGGGCAGGGCCAGCAGAACAACGGGCCGCAGCCCGACAGCGACGATGATCAGTCGCAGTCGCAGTCGGGTGGCCGCGGCCGTCAGCGCAACAAGCGTCGCGGCCAGCCGGGTGACGAGTTCGAAACTGAGATCAACGACGACGACGTTCTGATTCCGATCGCGGGCATTCTCGACGTTCTCGACAACTATGCATTCGTGCGCACGTCGGGCTACCTGCCCGGAAACAGCGACGTCTATGTGTCGCTCGGTCAGGTCAAGAAGTACAACCTGCGCAAGGGTGACGCTGTCGTGGGCGCGATCAAGCAGCCACGTGAAGGCGAGCAGTCGGGCCGGCAGAAGTACAACGCTCTGGTGAAGGTCGACGCGGTGAACGGCTTGTCGGTTGACGATGCCGCAGCGCGCGTCGAGTTCAACGAACTCACACCCCTGTACCCTCAGGACCGCTTGCGCCTTGAGACCGCTCCTGAGAAGCTCACGCAGCGAATCATCGACCTGGTGGCACCGATCGGCAAGGGCCAGCGCGGCCTCATTGTCGCTCCGCCCAAGGCCGGAAAGACGATCGTGCTGCAGCAGATCGCCAACGCGATCGCTACGAACAACCCCGAGGTGCACCTCATGGTCGTCCTCGTGGATGAGCGCCCCGAAGAAGTGACCGACATGCAGCGAACGGTCAAGGGCGAGGTCATCGCCTCGACCTTCGATCGTCCGGCAGAAGATCACACCACGGTCGCTGAGCTCGCCATTGAGCGGGCGAAGCGTCTCGTTGAGCTTGGTCGCGACGTCGTCGTGCTTCTCGACTCGATCACTCGCCTCGGCCGTGCCTACAACATCTCGGCTCCCGCTTCGGGCCGTGTGCTCACTGGTGGTGTCGACGCTTCCGCGCTCTACCCGCCCAAGCGGTTCTTCGGCGCTGCACGCAACATCGAAAACGGTGGATCGTTGACCATTCTCGCGACGGCACTCGTAGAGACCGGCTCGAAGATGGATGATGTGATCTTCGAAGAGTTCAAGGGCACCGGCAACAGCGAACTTCGTCTGTCCCGCCAACTCGCCGACAAGCGCATCTTCCCCGCTGTTGACGTCAACGCTTCAAGCACACGTCGCGAAGAGATGCTGCTGTCTAACGACGAGGTCAAGATCACGTGGAAGCTGCGTCGCGCCCTTGCGGGCCTTGACACCCAGCAGGCGCTCGAAGTGGTGTTGGGTAAGCTCAAAGAGACACAGTCCAACGTTGAGTTCCTGGTTCAGATGCAGAAGTCGATTCCGGCGCCAGCATCTGGCAACGGACACGGCCACACAAACGACAACAGCATTCGCTGAGCGACGGGGGAGCACCACGTGTTCGACTCCGTAAAAACGCTGGTCGAAGAGCACCAGGCCCTTCAAACTGAGCTTTCCGATCCCGCTTTGCACGCTGATGCTCGGCGTGCGAAACGAGTCAATCGGCGTTACGCCGAACTGAGTCGCATCGTCGCCGCGCACGATGCGTGGCTTGCAGCTGCAGACGATCTTGAAGCGGCCAGGGAACTCGCGAAAGAAGACGAAGTCTTCGCCGAAGAGGTGCCGGCTCTTGAAGAGCTAGTGGAGCAGACGCAAGAGAAGCTACGCCGTCTGCTCATTCCACGCGACCCCGACGACGCGCGTGACGTGATCATGGAGATCAAGGGCGGCGAAGGCGGCGCGGAAAGCGCGCTGTTTGCGGCTGACCTGTTGCGCATGTACATGCAGTACGCCGCCTCGAAGGGGTGGAAGACCGAGCTGCTCGAGCGCAACGAATCCGATCTGGGCGGCTATAAAGACGTTCAGGTCGCGATCAAGGGCTCGTCGAGTGACCCCGCGCAGGGTGTGTGGGCACACCTCAAGTACGAGGGTGGCGTGCACCGCGTCCAGCGTGTGCCAGCTACCGAGTCACAGGGGCGCATCCACACCTCGACGACAGGTGTTCTCGTCTTTCCCGAGGTCGATGAGCCAGACGAGGTCGCGATCAGCCCCAACGACCTGAAGATCGATGTGTTTCGGTCTTCCGGTCCGGGTGGGCAATCGGTCAATACGACCGACTCCGCCGTGCGCATCACACACATTCCGACAGGCATTGTGGTGTCGATGCAGAACGAGAAGTCACAGCTGCAGAACCGCGAAGCGGGAATGCGCGTGCTGCGCGCGAGGATCCTGGCGAAGCAGCAAGAAGAGATCGACGCAGCAGCCTCAGACGCGCGCAAGTCCCAAATCCGTGGGATGGACCGTTCCGAGCGAATCCGCACCTACAACTTTCCCGAGAACCGCATTGCCGATCACCGAACGGGGTACAAGTCGTACAACCTCGATCAAGTGATGGACGGCGCGCTCGACCCGATCATCGAGTCCGCTGTGAGCGCTGACGAAGAAGCGCGATTGGCCGCACTCGGCTCGGAGTCTTAGGCTCCGCCTTTCTCGGCCGCTGGCTAGCGTTCACTGAAGCGTGTCGACGTTGGGCGCGGGTTCTTTGCAACGCTATGCTCGCGGCATGATCATGTTTCTCATTCGCGCGCTGATTTTCGTTGCTTCGGCGGCACTGGGCATTCTGGTAGCTGACTGGGTCCTTGAGGGATTCGTCATTGACTGGAGCGATTGGTGGGGCTTTGTGCTCGCCGTGCTGATTTTCGCGGTGCTGCAGAGTGTTCTTGCGCCCTGGATCACGAAGGTTGCCCGTCGAAACGCACCTGCTCTTCTGGGCGGCATCGGAATCATTTCGACCCTCGTGGCGCTGTTGATCGTCGTGTTGCTGCCCATCGGCGGCATTCGCATCACCGACGCCCTCTCATGGGTTCTTGCTCCGGTCATCGTGTGGGCGGTTACCGCCTTGGCCACATTGCTGCTGCCGATGATCTTTATCAAAAAGAAGGTAGAAGACCGCCGCGACGCGAATTAGCCGCAGAGACGACAAGCGGCCCTGTCTTCGCCAATCGGCGAGGACAGGGCCGCTGTCGTTATTCAGATGCTGTAATCGGGTGCGGTCAGGATTGCTCTCGTATCTTCACGCTGGCGGCGCGCGCGCGCCTTCGCCGGAATGCCGACCAGCACGCTGTCCGCAGGAGCGTCACGTGTGACCACGGCGTTCGCGCCGACGACGCAGCCGGCTCCAAGTGTGATCGGTCCGAGAACCTTGGCGCCAGCGCCCACTGCTACACCGTTGCCCAGCGTGGGGTGGCGCTTGCCGCCCTCGCGCTGGCGGCCGCCGAGCGTGACACCGTGATAGAGCATCACATCGTCACCGACTTCAGCCGTCTCGCCGATCACGACACCCATCCCATGATCGATGAAAAAGCGGCGACCGATCGTCGCGCCCGGATGGATCTCGATTCCGGTCAGCCAGCGGGTGAGCTGCGATCCCGCTCGCGCGAGAAAACGCAAACGTCGAGACCACAAGGCATGCCAGACCCGGTGCGCCCAGAGTGCGTGAAGTCCTGGGTAGAGCAGCGCAATCTCGAGCGAGCTACGCGCGGCGGGGTCGCGCAGCTTTGCGGCGTTGAGATCCTCGCGAAAGCGCGCAACGACATCTGACGAAGCCACCGCAGCGAGTCCGCGTGGTGAAGCGTTAGGCACAGCGATTATTCAGCGCTGAGGTTCTCGAAGAGCACGGTCGACAAGTAGCGCTCACCGTTCGACGGGATCACGACCACGATGTTCTTGCCCGCGGCCTCGGGGCGTGCGGCGATCTGCAGAGCCGCCCACACCGCGGCACCCGAAGAGATGCCAACGAGAATGCCGTCCTTCGTGCCTACGGCACGCGCGGTCTCGACAGCATCTGACAGCTCCACATCGATGACCTCATCGATGACGCTCTGGTCGAGGATCTCGGGAATGAAGTTGGGGCCGATGCCCTGGATCTTGTGGGGGCCTGGCGTTCCCTTGGTCAAGAGCGGCGAGTCAGCGGGCTCCACGGCGATGACCTTCGCGTTCGGCGCCTTTTCTTTCAAAACCTGTCCGACGCCGGTGATCGTGCCGCCAGTGCCAATGCCCGCGACGAAGTAGTCGACCTGACCATCGGTGTCGCGAAGAATCTCTTCGGCAGTGGTGGTGCGGTGGATAGCCGCGTTTGCCTCGTTCTCGAACTGCCGAGCCAGCACCGCACCGGGGGTCTCGGCGACAATCTCGGCAGCCTTGTCGACCGCACCGCGCATACCCAAGGCGGGCTCGGTGAGAACAAGCTCAGCGCCGTAGGCCTTGAGCAGCAGGCGACGCTCAATCGACATCGACGACGGCATCGCGAGAATCACGCGGTAACCGCGAGCGGCTCCGACCATTGCCAGGGCGATACCGGTGTTTCCACTGGTGCCCTCGACGATGATTCCGCCTGCCTTCAATTCGCCTGACGCTTCAGCGGCATCGACGATGGCGATGCCAAGCCGGTCTTTGACGCTCGAGGCGGGGTTGTAGAACTCCAGCTTTGCCAGCACGTTGCCTTCAACGTCTTCTGCGACGCGGTTCAGGCGAACCAATGGAGTGTTGCCGAAAGTGGAGGTGATGTCGGGATAGATACCGGGCATGTGTGAGCCTTTCACGGGTGGTAGTCGCGTGCGATGGCTAGCCTAAGGGAGCGATCCCGAAAGGGGCCTTGTATGACGATTCAATTCATTTCGCCTGGATTTGACGCCGGGCGTATTGTTTATAGCGCTTATGGCTCCCGTTCATTCCCCCCAGGCGATTTCGCCGTCACTTCGGCGCGCGTCAGCGGCGCTTCAGCGCGCCGGCATCACTGACCCCGACGTTGATGCTGAGTTGCTCGCAGCGTTCGTTCTGGGGTCGAGTCGCGGGGGAGTGCAAGCCAGCGCCGTGCGCGGCGACGATTTCACTGCAGAGCAGACCGCTCACTTTGAGCAGCTTGTCGCACGACGCCTCACCCGCGAGCCTCTTCAACACATCACGGGCTTGGCGCCGTTTCGGCACCTAGAGCTACGCGTTGGCCCAGGAGTGTTCGTGCCCCGCCCCGAGACCGAGATGGTCGCCCAGCTGGCCATTGACGCGCTCGGCGCGGTGGCGTCGCCTGCCCCTATCGCCGTTGATCTCGGCACCGGTAGTGGGGCGATCGCCTTGGCGATGGCAACGGAAGTGACCCACGCTCGCGTTTTCGCGGCAGAGAACTCGGTCGAAGCGTTCTTGTGGACGAAAGAGAATTTCGCGAGGGTGGATGCTGAAAACGCCACCCTGGCATTCATCGACCTCGCGCAGGCCTTTCCTGAACTCGATGGCACAGTTTCGGTCGTGGCATCCAATCCGCCGTATGTTCCCGACGATGCGATTCCGCGGGATCCCGAGGTGCGCTTCTTCGATCCCGAAGTAGCCCTGTACGGCGGCGCAGACGGGCTCGACGTCGTGAGAATTCTCAGCCAGGTCGGTCTGCGACTCGCGCACCCCGGCGGCACCATCGTGATCGAGCACGGCGAATGGCAGGGCGCCGGTATTCGCGAGATCCTGGCCCGTGACGGTTGGTTGGGTGCGGCAACTCACCCCGACCTCACGTTGCGTGACCGCGCGACCACCGCTTTGCGGCCGTGAACTCCCGTTCGATTCGGGCTGCGCTCAGCAGTCACAATTAGACTGTGCCCGACATGTCTGAGATCTTCGATTGCCGTGATGAGGCGCAGGTGCTCTCGGGCATGCGCCAAGCTCGCCAGGCCATTGGCCGTGGTGAACTGGTTGTCCTTCCCACCGACACCGTCTACGGGGTCGCGGCAAATGCCTTCGATGCCGCGGCAGTGCAACGGCTTCTCGACGCGAAAGGCCGCGGACGCCAGTCGCCGCCCCCGGTTCTCGTGGCGGGCGTCACCACGCTGCGCGCTCTGGTCGCCGAACTTCCAGAAGCCGTGGAGCGGCTCGTGGAAGCGTTCTGGCCGGGTGGGCTCACCATCGTGTTGCCAGCCCAGCCCTCACTCACCTGGGATCTCGGCGAGACGCGCGGCACTGTCGCGCTGCGCATGCCCGCACACCGCATTGCGCTCGAACTTCTCGAAGAGACCGGCCCGCTCGCGGTTTCGAGTGCGAACCGAACGGGCAAAGCGGCCGCGATCACGGCAGAAGAAGCGCAGGACATGCTTGCCGACAGCGTAAAGGTCTATCTCTCGGACGGCATGGCTACCACCGGCATTGCGTCGACGATTGTTGATGCGACCGGATTGATCGGCACGGACGAGAAGATCGTCAAAGTGCTGCGCGAAGGCGCGGTGAGCCGTGTGCAGCTGCGAGAGGTTCTCGGGGATCTGTTAGAGCCGGACGTCGCGTGAAGCAATACGTCTTCACGATTCTCTTCACCGCCACGCTGGCCTTCGTTCTTTCGTGGGTCGTATGGCGCGTGAGCATCCGCTACAAGCTGTACCCAGGCATCCGTGAGCGCGACGTGCATAAGACGCCGACTCCACGGCTCGGCGGGGTGGCGATGTTTCTCGCGGTCACCGCAGCCATACTGCTCTCGTCGCAGAACCCATTCTTTGCGATCGTTTGGGCTGAACCGCAGCGCGTATGGGCGATCTTGGGCGCGACCGCGCTGATCGTATGCGTGGGACTGGCAGATGACCTGTGGGATCTGGATTGGACCATCAAGCTCGGCGCCCAGTTCCTTGCCGCTGGCATCATCGCAGGAATCGGCCAACTGCAGATTGTGTCGCTCCCTATCGGCGGCCTCGCGGTGGGCTCGAGTTGGGTGAGCTTCACCCTCACGGTGTTCTCGATAGTGATCGTGATGAACGCGGTCAACTTCATCGACGGTCTGGACGGCCTGGTCGCAGGCGTCTGCCTCATCGCAAACTCCGTGTTCTTCGCCTATTCCTACCTGCTCGTGCGCGACATCGGCGCCAGCAGCTACTTCAACCTCGCCTCATTCATCGCCGCGGTACTCATCGGAGCATGCATCGGCTTTCTTCCACTGAACTGGAGCCCGGCGAAGCTGTTCATGGGCGATTCTGGTGCGCTGATGCTCGGTCTGCTCATGGCATGCTCCGCCATCGCCATCACCGGGCTTGACCCAGCGCTGATCGGTGACAACGATCAGTTCGGACGCTCGCAACTGCTCGGTGCCTTCATTCCGATCATCTTGCCCGTCGTCGTTGTGCTCTTGCCGTTGCTTGATTTTGCGCTGGCCGTGATCCGACGTATGGCTGCCGGAAAGTCACCGTTCTCGCCAGACCGCAAACACCTGCACCACCGCATGCTCGACATGGGTCACTCCGACCGCGACGCCGTGCTGATCTTCTATGCCTGGACCGCCATCTTCAGCCTCGCCGTGCTGCTGATGTACATCGGAACGCAGCAGGAGTGGCCGGGCAACTACTTGATCGGTGTCATCTTCGGCGTCGTGGGCATCATCGCCTGCCTCGTCGTCACCTTCCTTCCCTCGCGCCGACGTGCGCCCGCGCCCGCACTGGAGAACGCCCCATGACCAATTCGCCCGTCTCAAGCACACCGATTCTGCGAACCACCCTCGTGTGGTCGGCAGCCGTCACCGCCGCTCTTGCTGTGATCGGCGCGATCATCGGCTACGTCGTAGACGGCACCACCGGAATGCTCAGCGCGCTGACCGGGGTGCTGATCGCCGCGGTGTTCCTCGCGATCACAGGCGTCAGCATCCTGATCGCGAACCGATGGTACGGCGACGACCTCTACGTGCCGATCTTCTTCGGAGTGGTCTTGGGTGGGTGGATTCTGAAATTCGTCCTCTTCTTGGTTGCCATGCTCGTGCTCAGGGATCAGCCGTGGATCAATCCGACCATCTTTGTGCTTGCCGTGATCGCGAGCGTTCTCGCCTCGCTCGTGGTCGATGTCGTAGTGCTCACTCGCATGCGTGTGCCCCACGTGAGCGATGTCTCACTGCCTACCGACCCCGATGAGGGCGACAAGGTGGACGAGAAGCCTGTGAAAGACGAACTCTCTAAGAATCAGAAGCCGTCTGCGGCGGCAGAGGGCCCGGGAGTTTGATAGGCTCAATCTGCGCCCGCCCGCTTGCCTCGCAAGTACTGCGGCGTGACGCTCATCGACCATCGTCGCAACGGTTTACGCCGGTGCCCCGAAGCTGGAGTCAGCGCTGTTTACTCATGCTGCGACCCTGATCGCCCACGCCACTGCCGACGGAGGGGCCGAATTCCACGGACCCTCGGTCAATGAGTTCTTCCCTGAAGTTCTCTTCGACGCATTCGGTGTCGTTCCGATCACGCGAATTCACCTCATCCAGTTCTTGGCGACGCTCGCCGTCGTACTGATCTTCTGGCTCGGCACGCGCCGCATGAAGGTCGTCCCGGGACGTTTCCAGAGCCTGGTAGAGATGGGCCTGGACTTCGTCCGGGTCAACATCGGTGAAGACCTCCTCGGCAAGAAAGACGCCCAGCGTTTCTTGCCCATCCTTACGACGATGTTCTTCATGATCTTGTTCATGAACATCACGGGAATCATCCCGTTCTTGAACATCGCCGGTACCAGCATCATCGCTGTGCCGCTCACGTTGGCCATCGTGAGCTACGTGACATTCATCTATGCGGGAATCAAGAAGAGCCCGAAGAACTTCTTCAAGAACGCGTTGTTCCCCAGTGGCGTGCCGTGGCCCATCTACATCATCGTCACGCCGATCGAACTCATTTCGACGTTCATCATTCGCCCCGTGACGTTGACGTTGCGATTGCTGATGAACATGATGGTCGGTCACTTGCTGCTGGTGCTGTTCTTCGCGGCTACCCAGTTCTTCGTCGTCGACCTTGGCGGTTGGTGGACGCTTCTCGGCGCCGGCAGCCTCGCCTTCGGGTTCGTCTTCACACTCTTTGAAATCCTCGTGGCCGTACTCCAGGCTTACGTCTTCGCCCTCCTCACCGCGGTCTACATTCAGCTCGCGGTAGCGGAAGAGCACTAAGCGGGTCGGCTGCACGCCGCCCATAATCGAAAGGAAACACAACCCGTGGACGCAACTACGGTTCTCGCAGAGCTCAGCGGCAACGTCGCAACGATGGGCTACGGCCTCGCCGCCATCGGCCCCGCCATCGGCGTGGGTATCGTCGTCGGCAAGACCATCGAGGGTGTTGCTCGTCAGCCCGAGCTGGCTGGTCGCCTCCAGGTCCTCATGTGGATTGGTATCGCCTTCACCGAGGCGCTCGCCTTCATCGGCATCGCGACCTACTTCATCTTCGTCTGATCCGTTGACACTCAGCCTTAAGGAGACAGGATGCTAAACGCTCTTGTCGCGTACGCCGCGGAAGAGGGTGAAGTGACTAACCCACTCATCCCCGCTTGGTACGACATCATTTGGTCGACGGTGTGCTTCGTCGTCATCCTCGTCATCTTCTGGAAGGTCGCCCTTCCCAAGATGAAGGCGCTCCTCGACGAGCGTGGCGCGGCTATCGAGGGGAACATCGCCAAGGCTGACGAAGCGCAGCGCAAGGCCGAAGCCGCTCTCGAGGAATACACCGCTCAACTCGCCGACGCACGCAAAGAAGCCGGTGAGATCCGCGACGCTGCCCGTGAGGATGGCAAGAAGATTCTCGCCGAAGCCAAGGACTCTGCGACGGCTGAAGCCAGCCGTCTCACCTCCTCGGCTCATGCACAGATCGAGGCAGAACGACAGACAGCGTTCGTCTCACTGCGCAGCGAGGTCGGCACACTGGCACTCGACCTTGCTGGTGGAGTCATTGGTGAGACACTCTCAGACGACGCGAAGGCTCAGGCTGTCGTAGACCGCTTCCTCGCTGACCTTGAGGCATCTGAGGCAGAAAAGGCATCGAAGTAATGGGGAGCGCGACCACTCAGGCCCTTGCGGCAACGACGCGGGCACTTGATGCCGCGTCGGGCGTCAACCTCGACGTTGCTCGCGAGCTCTTTGCCGCGGCCCGCGCCGCAGGAGAAACGTCACAGCTGAGCGGCGCGCTTGCCGACTCCGCAGCCCCGATCGAAGCGCGACGGGCTGTCATTGCGTCGGTGTTCTCGCCGACATCAACGGCGACAACGAGCGCCCTGCTGAACGCTGTCGTCGATCAGCGCTGGTCTTCGGCTGCCGACCTCGTTGACGGTATCGAGGAGCTGGCGATCCGCGCGGCAGCGGTAGCAGAGCCTCAGGTCGACCTCGGCGCAGAGCTGTTTCAGTTCTCGCGGACCGTCGCAGAGAACCCTGAACTGGAGCTCGCTCTTGGCAGCCGCCTCGGCGATGTTGCGGCGAAGGGTGCACTCGTGCAGAACCTCCTCGGTACACGCGCGAGCGAAGCAACGACTGTGATCCTCGCCTCGATGGTGCAAGCACCGAACGAACGGCGCGTCCGCGAGCTGATCGCTCGTGCGTCACATCTTGTTGCCGATCAGCGCGGGCGCAGCGTAGCCACTGTTTACACGGCTGCACCGCTCTCGGCCGCGCAAGCCGAACGATTGGCTGCAACGCTCTCTCAGCGCTACGGCAACGCCGTAACGCTGAACACGGTTATCGACCCGTCAGTCGTTGGCGGACTCCGCGTGCAGATCGCGGATGACGTTATCGATGCAAGCGTGTCGGCACGACTGGCGGACCTGCGTCAGCGACTCGCTAGCTAGTACAGACTTCCCGCCCGGGTGGCGGAGAGATTTTGGGGCCACGCCCCACCGAGAAATATTGATTACAAAGGGAAGACAATGGCAGAAATCTCAATCAGCCCCGACGTCATCCGTGACGCGCTGAAAGACTTCGTAGCCGCCTACGAGCCCACCGGCGCTGCGGCTACCGAGGTCGGCACCGTCATCGACACTGCAGATGGCATCGCTCACGTCGAGGGTCTCCCCGGCGTAATGGCAAACGAACTCGTTCGTTTTGCCGATGGCACCGAGGGCCTGGCCCTCAACCTCGACCAGGATGAGATCGGTGTCGTCGTGCTCGGCGACTTCTCCGGCGTTGAAGCCGGCCAGCAGGTCACGCGCACCGGCGAGGTTCTCTCTGTAGCTGTCGGCGATGGCTACCTCGGCCGCGTTGTCGACCCGCTCGGAAACGCCATTGACGGTCTCGGTGAGATCGCGACGAACGGCCGTCGTGCGCTCGAACTCCAGGCTCCTGGTGTGATGCAGCGTAAGAGCGTGCACGAGCCCATGCAGACCGGCATCAAGGCAATCGACGCCATGATCCCGATCGGCCGCGGCCAGCGTCAGCTGATCATCGGTGACCGCCAGACAGGCAAGACGGCGATCGCGATTGACACGATCATCAACCAGAAGGCCAACTGGGACTCTGGCGACACCAACAAGCAGGTGCGCTGCATCTATGTCGCTATCGGTCAGAAGGGCTCGACCATCGCTTCGGTGAAGGGCGCGCTCGAAGACGCCGGTGCGATGGAGTACACCACCATCGTCGCCGCTCCCGCGTCTGACCCTGCCGGCTTCAAGTACCTGGCTCCCTACACTGGCTCGGCCATTGGACAGCACTGGATGTATGAGGGCAAGCACGTCCTCATCATCTTCGATGACCTGTCGAAGCAGGCCGAGGCCTACCGTGCAGTATCGCTGCTGCTGCGCCGTCCGCCGGGCCGCGAAGCATACCCGGGTGACGTGTTCTACCTTCACTCCCGTCTGCTTGAGCGTTGCGCAAAGCTCTCCGACGAGCTCGGCGCGGGTTCGATGACGGGCTTGCCGATCATCGAGACGAAGGCCAACGACGTGTCGGCCTACATTCCGACGAACGTGATCTCGATCACCGACGGTCAGATCTTCCTGCAGTCCGACCTCTTCAACGCCAACCAGCGTCCCGCCGTCGACGTGGGTATCTCGGTGTCGCGTGTTGGTGGTGACGCCCAGGTGAAGTCGATCAAGAAGGTTTCGGGAACGCTCAAGCTCGAGCTCGCGCAGTACCGCTCGCTCGAAGCGTTCGCAATGTTCGCTTCCGACCTCGACGCAGCTTCGCGCCGTCAGCTTGCTCGCGGCGCCCGCTTGACGGAGCTGCTCAAGCAGCCGCAGTACTCGCCATACCCGGTCGAGGAGCAGGTTGTTTCGATCTGGGCTGGCACGAACGGCAAGCTCGACACGATCGAGGTTGAGGACGTCCTCGACTTCGAGCGTGAACTGCTTGACTACCTACGCCGCAACACCTCGGTGCTCGACTCGCTTCGTGAGTCGAACGTCCTTGACGACGAAACCGTGGCGACGCTGAGCGCAAAGACCGATGAGTTCATCCTCGAGTTCCAGGCCGGTAAGGGCCAGGCAATCTCGAAGCCCGGCCACGAAGAGGTCGCGGCGGCTGAGGCGGATGACGTGAACCAGGAGAAGATCGTCAAGGGTCGCCGCTAAGGCGACACCGGACAGAGACAATGGGCGCACAACTCCGGGTCTACAAGCAGAAGATCACTTCTGCTCAGACGACCAAGAAGATCACGAAGGCGATGGAGCTGATTGCTGCTTCGCGCATTCAGAAGGCGATGACGCGCGTGCGCGCATCATCACCTTTTGCGCGAGCAGTGACGCGGGCCGTTTCTGCCGTGGCGACGCATTCGAACACCGATCACCCGCTCACCCACGAACGCGAGACGATCCTGCGTTCTGCCGTCGTGATTTTCACGTCGGACCGTGGGCTCGCGGGCGCGTTCAACTCGCAGATTCTGCGAGAGGGATTGCAGCTCGCTGAGCTGCTTCGCTCGCAGGGCAAAGAGCCGGTGTTCTACCTCGTGGGTCGCAAGGCTGTCGGCTACTTCCAATTCCGCCGCATTGCAAGCGCGGCCGAATGGACGGGCGACACTGACACCCCCCACTTCTCCACAGCGGAGGAGATCGCAGCGGTTCTGCTCGACTCCTACGATCGCGGTGGTGCTGACGGTGGCGTCGATGAGATCAACCTCGTCTACAACCGCTTTGTCAGCATGATGACGCAGTCACCCGAGACAGTTCGGTTGCTGCCACTCGAAGTTGTCGAATCAGACGAGCAGGAAACTGCACAGGTGTACCCGCTCTACGAGTTCGAGCCGGAAGCCGAAACCGTTCTAGACGCACTCTTGCCGGTGTACATCCAGAGTCGTGTCTTCAACGCTCTTCTGCAGTCGTCCGCAGCAAAGCATGCGGCAACTCAGAAGGCGATGAAGTCAGCCTCAGATAACGCCGACAAGCTCATCACCGACTACACCCGCCTGCGCAACAACGCGCGTCAGGCCGAGATCACGCAGCAGATCGCCGAAATCGTCGGCGGCGCCGACGCTCTGGCATCGGGCAAGTAGAAAGACGAAAGAGAAGAAGCCATGAGCCTCACCGAAGAGAAGACCGTGTCAACGGGCGTCGGGCGTGTTGCCCGCGTGACCGGACCCGTCGTCGACATCGAGTTCCCGCACGACTCGATCCCCGAGATCTACAACGCGCTCAAGACCACCATCACGATTGATGGTGAGTCGAACGAGATCACGCTCGAAGTTGCACAGCACCTCGGTGATGACCTCGTGCGCGCCATCTCGCTGAAGCCCACCGATGGCGTCGTTCGCGGCCAGGAAGTGCGCGACACCGGCGGCCCCATCACAGTGCCCGTTGGAGACGTCACCAAGGGCAAGGTGTTCAACGTGATCGGCGAGGTGCTCAACGCAGCCCCCGACGAGAAGATCGAGATCACCGAGCGCTGGGGCATCCACCGCAAGGCGCCGAGCTTCGACCAGCTCGAGTCGAAGACCGAGATGTTCGAGACCGGCATCAAGGTCATCGACCTTCTGACGCCGTACGTGCTCGGTGGAAAGATCGGTCTGTTCGGCGGTGCTGGTGTTGGAAAGACGGTGCTCATCCAGGAGATGATCCAGCGCGTCGCACAGGACCACGGTGGTGTGTCGGTGTTCGCTGGTGTCGGTGAGCGTACCCGTGAAGGTAACGACCTCATCTTTGAAATGGAAGAAGCCGGCGTCTTCGAGAAGACCGCCCTTGTGTTCGGTCAGATGGACGAGCCGCCGGGAACGCGTCTTCGCGTTGCGCTGTCGGCGCTCACCATGGCTGAGTACTTCCGTGACGTTCAGAAGCAGGACGTGCTGTTGTTCATCGACAACATCTTCCGCTTCACCCAGGCCGGGTCTGAGGTTTCGACACTCTTGGGTCGTATGCCTTCTGCGGTGGGCTACCAGCCGAACCTTGCGGACGAGATGGGTGTGCTCCAGGAGCGCATCACGTCGACTCGTGGTCACTCGATCACCTCGCTGCAGGCGATCTACGTGCCCGCCGATGACTACACCGACCCAGCTCCTGCGACCACATTCGCTCACCTCGACGCGACAACTGAGCTCTCGCGAGAGATCGCATCGAAGGGTCTTTACCCGGCCGTCGACCCGCTCACCTCGACCAGCCGCATCTTGGACCCGCGCTACATCGGTGCTGACCACTACCGCGTGGCTACCGCTGTCAAGCAGATTCTGCAGAAGAACAAGGAGCTCCAGGAGATCATCGCGATCCTCGGTGTCGATGAGCTCTCTGAAGAAGACAAGATCGTTGTCTCGCGCGCGCGTCGCATCCAGCAGTTCTTGTCGCAGAACACCTACATGGCTAAGAAGTTCACGGGTGTCGAGGGCTCCACGGTTCCGATCAAGGAGACCATCGAGTCCTTCGACGCGATCGTCAAGGGCGACTTCGACCACGTAGCGGAGCAGGCGTTCTTCAACGTCGGCGGTATCTCTGACGTGGAAGAGCAGTGGGCGAAGATCCAGAAGGAGAATGGCTGAGATGCCGCTCCACGTAAGCCTGGTCTCCGCTGACGCAGAGGTCTGGACCGGAGAAGCTTCGCTCGTCGTCGCCAAGACGGTCGTCGGCGAGATCGGCCTCATGCCGGGTCACGAGCCGATGCTGGCGATCCTCGCCGAGGGACAGGTGCGCATCACACAGCTGTCTGGCGAGAAGATCATCGCCAATGCTCAGGATGGCTTCGTGTCGATGGAAGGCAACGAGCTCACCATCGTCGCCGGCAACGCAGCGTTGATCTCCTAGCGATCAGTCATTTCAGAACGGCCAGCCCCTGCGGGCTGGCCGTTCTGCGTCTCAGGAGAATACTCTGCATGCTGGTCCTGTTACCGCCCTCTGAAACGAAGCGCTCAGGCGGGTTCGCGCAACCGCTCGATCTTGCTCAGATGTCGTACTCATCGCTTACTCCGCAACGCGAGGCGGTGGTGCGATCGCTCGTTGCACTCTCTGACGATCCCCTCAGCGCGACGCGGGTTCTGAAGCTGGGACCGAAGCAGATCGGTGAGATTGAAGTCAACGCCACGCTGCGAGAGTCGCCAACGATGCCGGCCGCCGATCGGTACACCGGCGTGCTCTTCGATGCGCTCGATGCTGTCTCGCTAGATGGTGCGGCACGACGATGGCTCAGTTCTCACGTTCGTATTCAGTGCGCTCCTTTCGGTCTCGTCGGCGCTCTTGAGAAGATCCCCTCCTATCGACTGGGCGCCAGCGCGTCACTGCCAGGACTGCCTTCTCTCAAGCGAGTGTGGGCCGATGCCGTCTCGGCAGCTCTCCACGAGGCGTCGCCGCGTCTGGTGCTTGACATGCGGTCTGAGGCATACGTGGCGCTAGGGCCCGTGCCTGCGACGGTTCCGTCGGTGTACGTTCGCGTCGTGAGCGATAGCGGCGAAGGAGAAGTTCGCGCGCTGAATCACTTCAACAAGCATGCAAAGGGTGCGCTTGTTCGCTTGTTGGCTACCTCGCGCCCGCGGGTTTCTACGTTGACCGGACTCTTGCGCTGGGCATCGTCGGAGGGCGTGAACATGCGGGTGACCAATGACACCGAGGTGCTCCTGATCGTCTGATACCGGAACGTCATTCTTCAGGAATGCTTGTTGGCGAGGAACGTGAGTCGCTAGCATGTAGCACGCGGGCCGAAAGGGTCTGATTCGTATTGGGCTTCGGGCTCGAACAATCCATGGGGGAGCGCTTCACCGTGAACACCACTTATTACGACTACGACGACGCCAGCGGACTGCTGGCGTTCTACCTGGTCCTTATCCCGTTTCTGCTGATCCTCGCCCTTGCCGGCTACATCATCTTCTCAATCTTCCTGATGAAGATCTTCGAAAAGGCCGGGGTGAAGGGCAAGTGGCGTGCATGGGTGCCCGTGTACAACACCATGATCTTCAGCAAGCTGGGCGACCTGAGTCCATGGTTGATCCTGATCGCTGCCGGTGCCGCGATCTTCTTGAGCTGGATCCCCGTAATCGGCCAGCTCTTCGGCCTTGCAGCGTTCTTGGTCACGCTGCTCGCCGCTTGGCGGGTGGGACTCAAGCTGCAGAAAGAGGCAGTTTGGCTGATTCTCTACTTCTTCCTGAGCATCGTCTGGTACGGCATCAACGCGTTCGACAAGTCGCGCTGGAACACCGCGATTCCCGCAGCACCGTGGGCGAGCAACGGGTTCCTCTCTGACAAGACCGTGTGGGATGCAGTGCCCAGCCAGGTTCCCGCCGGTGGCTTCCCGCCCAACCCGACGACCACTCCTGGCGCATACCCGCCCGCAGCTGGCAACACCCCGCCCGCGGCGCCCCCGGTCTACCAGCCGCCGGCAGCACCTGCCGCTCCTCCCGCAGCGGCACCGACACCGCCGCCCGCAGCTCCGACACCTCCGCCGGCAGCAGCTCCGGAGCCACCGGCAGCGACTGAGCCGCCCGCGGCGCCTGAACCGCCCAAGGCCTGACACCTTAGCTGAAGCCCCTCGCCACGCGGTGAGGGGCTTCAGCTGTCGTGGGGGAGAGATAGCGTGGAGGCATGAGCAACTCAGTTCCCCTGCGCCGTGTCGGCGCCTCCGGTCTTCAGGTCTCGGCTGTTGGTCTCGGCTGCAACAACTTTGGGCGCCCAGGCACTCGATCAGAGTCGCTGGAAGGCACCCGTGATGTGCTTTTCGCAGCGATAGACGCTGGGGTGACCTTTCTCGATACCGCCGATATGTACGGCAAAGACCCTGGACTTTCGGAGTCGTTGATGGGGCAGGCGTTGAAGGGGCGACGCGACGAAGTCACGTTGGCCACCAAGTTCGGCCATTTCGGCCGCGACATGGGCTATCCGCCCTCGGGCGCTAAAGCCTCGCGCAGCTACATTCGACGGGCCATTGACGGGTCGTTGTCACGGTTGCAAACGGATTGGATCGATCTCTTCCAGCTTCACACGCCCGACCTTGAGACGCCCGTTGAAGAGACACTCGACGCTCTGAGTGATCTGGTGCGTGAGGGCAAGGTTCGCTACATCGGCCACTCCAATTTGTCAGGTTGGCAGATCGCCGAAGCGCACTATGCAGCGCTGCAGCGGTCGAGCGTTCCGTTCGTGTCGGCGCAGAACCACTACAGTCTGCTTGCACGTGCGGCCGAGCGCGAAGTGATTCCCGCTGCTGCCCGCTTTGAAGTGGGACTGTTTCCTTATTTCCCGCTGCACAACGGGTTGCTGACAGGCAAGTTCAGCCGCGACCACGCGCCAGAGGATTCGCGCATCGCGAGGCAACGTCCTCACATCTGGCAAGACGCTCCCTGGGACGCCCTCGAGCAGTATCAAGCGCTGTGTGATGAATGGGGCATCACGATGCTCGAGGCGACATACGGGTGGATGCTGGCACAACCGGCGATTTCCAGCGTGATCGCCGGCGCCACCAGTCCCGAACAAGTGCGCGCGAACGCCGCGGCCGCTACCGCATGGACGCCGACAAGCGACCAGCTCGAGGCGATCGATGCGTTGTTCCCATTGCCGGAGGACCCGGGCGCGAAAACGTAGGGTTCTTGGCGCCAGATATTGGCGCGAGATATCGCCCACGGCGTACGTCCCGAGTCGCCGCATGCTCAGTTTCGGGCGTAGCGTACCTGTGGGTGTGTGTCGCGCGAGCGGGTTGAGATCACGCTCTAGAAAGGACCGTCGTGCTCGGCAAACTTCTCGGACGCTATCTGCGTCCCGCCTGGCTGTTGATCGTCGCTGTGGTGATCTTCCAGCTTGCGCAGTCGATTGCTTCGCTGCTGTTGCCGACGCTCAATGCCGACATCATCGACAACGGTGTCGTCGTGGGCGACATCCCATACATCTGGTCGACCGGCGGCGTGATGCTGGCGATCAGTTTCGTGCAGATCATTTGCGCCATTGTCGCGGTCTATTTCGGGTCGCGATTGGCGATGGGCATCGGCCGCGATCTTCGCAACGACCTCTTTCACCGCGTTGTCGCCTTCTCACAGCGCGAAGTGGGGCAGTTCGGTCCGCCTTCTTTGATCACTCGGAACACCAACGACGTGTACCAGGTGCAGATGCTCGTGCAGGTTTCTGCGACCCTGATGATTTCTGCACCGATGCTGGCCATTGGCGGCGTGATTATGGCTGTGCGCCAAGACGCCGGGCTCTCCTGGCTGATGGTGGTGTCGATTCCTGTTCTTTTAGTGATCGTCAGTCTCATCGTGTGGCGGATGGTGCCTGCCTTCACCCAGATGCAGAAGCGCATTGACCGGGTCAACCAGATCATGCGTGAGCAGCTCACCGGCATGCGAGTGGTGCGAGCGTTCGTGCGTGAACGCGAAGAGCGGGTGCGCTTCGCCACGGCCAGTGACGATGTGAAAGACACCGCGCTGCGAGCGGGCAACCTGATGGCGCTCATGTTCCCGGCCGTCATGCTCGTGATGAATCTCTCGAGCGTCGCCGTGATCTGGTTCGGTGCTTACCAAGTGCAAAACAGCGGCGTCGAGATCGGCACGCTGTTCGCTTTTCTCACCTACCTGATGCAGATTCTCATGGGCGTCATGATGGCGACCTTCATGTTTGTGATGATCCCCCGTGCAGCGGTGAGCGCTGCGCGCATCGGCGAGGTGCTCGACACTGTGCCCTCGGTGGCAGCGCCAGCGTCAGCATCCACACCTCCAAGCGCGTCAGGCCGTGTGCAGTTCGAGAATGTGGATTTCTCTTACCCAGGCGCCGAAGACGCGGTGCTCAAAGGACTCACCTTCACGGTGGAACCTGGCACGACGACAGCCATTATCGGATCAACCGGCGCGGGTAAGACCACGCTGATTGGACTTGTGCCTCGTCTGTTTGACGCGACTGCGGGCTCGGTCACTGTTGACGGTCTCGACGTTCGCGCCTACGACCCCGACGAGCTGTGGCGGCGCGTCGGCCTGGTGCAGCAGCGCGCGTTCCTCTTCACGGGCACGATCGCTGACAACCTTCGCTATGGCGACCCCGACGCGACCGACGACGAGCTGTGGCGAGCACTCGATATCGCGCAGGGCCGTGTGTTCGTTGAAGCGCTGGCTGAGGGACTGCAGGCTCCGATCGCCCAGGGCGGATCCAACGTGTCCGGTGGACAGCGGCAGCGCTTGGCGATTGCGCGCGCACTCGTGAAGAACCCGCCGATCTACATCTTCGATGACTCCTTTTCGGCTCTTGACCTTCGCACCGACGCAGCGCTTAGACGAGCCCTCGACGACAAGCTGCCGGCTGCCACCCGACTGGTGGTCGCGCAGCGGGTCTCGACGGTGCAGCAAGCCGACCAGATCGTGGTGCTCGATCACGGCCGCATGGTCGGAATAGGCAAACACGATGAGCTCGTAGACACATGTGAGACGTATCGAGAGATCGTGGAATCTCAGTTGGCAGCGGAGGCAGCAGCATGAGCGGCCCGTCACGTCCAGGGCCCGGTCCTCGCGGGCCGGGCGGAAACACCGCACCGGTAGTGAAGGCTCAGAATTTCGGCCCGAGCGCGAAGCGTCTGCTCGGCACGTTGCGCCCAGACAAGCCGCGGCTGATTGTGGTGCTGATCTTCGCCGTGCTGTCGGTAGGACTGTCGGTGCTCGGACCGAAACTGCTCGGCGAGGGCACCAACGTTGTCTTCGCGGGCTTCGTCTCACTTCAGGTACCTGCCGACGCTACCCAGGAGCAAGTGGTAGCGGGCCTCGTCGCCTCTGGGCAGCAAGAGCAGGCTGACATGCTCTCGGCGATGGATTTCACCCCGGGCGCGGGCATCGACTTCGACAAGCTCGCCGGCATTCTCGTGGTCGTTTTGGCGATCTATCTGTTCTCGGCCCTGTTCGGGTGGCTGCAGGCACGCATGCTCAACGGCATCGTGCAACGGGCCATGCACCGCCTGCGCCTGCAGGTCGAAGACAAGGTGCAGCGCTTGCCGCTGTCTTACTTCGATCGTGTGCAGCGCGGCGACCTCTTGAGTCGCGTCACCAACGACGTCGACAACATCGGCCAGACCATGCAGCAGACGGTGTCGCAAGTCGTGATCTCACTGCTCACGGTCGTGGGCGTACTCGTGATGATGTTCATCATCTCCCCGCTATTGGCGGTGATCGCGCTCGTGACCATTCCGTTGACGATCGTCATCACGGTGCTCGTCGCCCGTCGCTCCCAGAAGCTGTTCGTCGCACAGTGGAAGAGCACCGGAGTGTTGAACGCGCGGGTCGAAGAGACCTATTCAGGGCACGCGATCGTCAAGGTCTTCGGCCACCAAAAAGAAGCTGAGGCGGCGTTTAGAGAAGAGAACGAAGAGCTCTACCGGGCCAGCTTCGGCGCACAGTTCATTTCTGGCATCATCATGCCCGCGATGATGTTCATCGGAAACCTCGTGTACGTCGCGATCGCCGTCGTAGGCGGGCTTCAGGTGGCAGCCGGAATCATCTCAATCGGTGACGTTCAGGCGTTCATTCAGTACTCACGTCAGTTCACGCAGCCGCTCAGCCAACTCGGCTCGATGGCAAACCTGTTGCAGTCGGGTGTAGCGAGCGCAGAGCGAGTGTTCGAGCTTCTCGACGAGCCTGAGCAGACGATGGATGCTGATCCCGCCAAGACTGCGCCTGCTGACGCGAGCCACCTTGAGTTCGCGAATGTTTCGTTCCGGTACTCGGCGGACAAACCGCTGATCGAGGGGCTGAACCTGAAAGCAGAGCCGGGAAGCACGGTAGCGATCGTCGGCCCGACTGGAGCCGGGAAAACTACGCTGGTGAACCTCATCATGCGTTTCTACGATGCCGACAGCGGACGCATCAGTCTTGACGGCGTCGACATTCAGACGATGACGCGCGATGATCTGCGTGCCCGCACCGGTATGGTGCTGCAAGACACGTGGCTGTTCTCGGGCACGATCCGCGAGAACATCGCCTACGGTCGGCCGGGGGCGTCAGAAGCTGACATTGTGCAAGCAGCGACCGCGGCGTACGTTGACCGATTCGTGCACGCATTGCCAGATGGCTACGACACCGTGCTGGACGACGATGCGACCAACCTCAGCGTGGGCGAGCGGCAGCTGATTACGATCGCGCGCGCGTTCCTGGCGGATCCGCGCATCTTGATTCTCGACGAAGCGACCAGCTCTGTCGACACCCGCACTGAACTGCTCATCCAACGTGCGATGTCACGGCTTCGCGCTGACCGCACCGCGTTCGTGATCGCGCATCGGCTCTCGACCATCCGTGATGCTGATCTCATCTTGGTCATGGAAGAAGGCGCGATTGTCGAGCAGGGTAGCCACGATCAGCTGCTGCGCGCGCGCGGTGCGTACTGGAACCTCTACAACGCACAGTTCGAAGCACCTATGGAAGAAGAACCCGAAACCGGCGCGGTCGCAGTGGTCACCGGCGCGATCGACGCGCCGCCGGGGGATGGCGATGATGGTCTGAACCGTTCAGCTACTAGTATGTGATGACACGGCAGGCTGAATGGTCTGGAGTGAGAGAGTCTATTGGGAGGACACGGCGTGCCCGAGGTATCCGCCCATTCTGCGACGGTGAGCACTCCTGATGGCCAGGTGAAGTTGAACTGGGCTGGCGTCACCGATACCGGCCGTCGTCGCGAGATCAATCAAGACGCGTTCTTCGCTGAGTATCCGCTTTTCATCGTGGCCGACGGCATGGGCGGCCACATTGGGGGCGAGATCGCCAGCGCGAGCACAGTCGCCCGCATGCAAGCTATCGCAACGGGCGCGAAGATCACGCCCAAGGTCATCGACAAGGCGCTTGCACTCGCTGTGAAGGACATCGCTTCGCACCCTGAGACCACCGATGAGGGAACGGGAACAACGCTCACCGGCGTCTATCTCGATACCAGCGGCAGCGAGCCCCACTGGGTGACGATGAACATCGGTGATTCGCGTGTCTACGTGCTTCGCGATGGCGCCATCGTGCAGATCACCACTGATCACTCGGTCGTTCAAGAACTGATCGCGGCCGGGCGGCTCAGCCCCGAAGAAGCCGAGAACCATCCATATGGCAACGTCATCACGCGAGCGGTAGGTCCGACTGAGGGTGCGACTCCCGACTATGTTCGCCTCGATGTCATCGATGGTGACCGCTTCGTCATCTGTTCCGACGGTCTGACCAAAGAACTCACCGACTACGGAATTCGACACTTTCTCGAAGAGAACGCTGACCCCGCCGACGCGGTCCGCGCGATGCTCGCCGCTGCTCTCGAGAACGGCGGGCGCGACAACGTGACAGTCATCGTGCTCGACGTCGCAGACGAGCGCTCTCGAGCTGCCAGCGACGACTGAGCCGACGTTCGGCTCAACGACTGAGCGCAACGACTGAGCCGACGTCCGGCTCGACGACTGAGCGCAACGACTCCTCCCCAGGCGCTCGCACAGTGCACACCAGCACATGACGCTTGTGCTCCCGGTGGTGTACGGCTTTGTACGCTGAACTCGAGGAGTGCCACACACCTTCCTCGCCGAACCGATCGCTCGCGTGCCCCGTCACCTTTCTCGGGGGGTGCCTTCGTCGAGCGAAGCTCCCGAGGAGCTGCCTCACGCACCCGCGGGACACGAGGCCATCGACGAAGACGCGCTGAGGCTGCCTGCGAAGTGGACGGCACCTGCGCGACCGCCGATCCCGGTGGTGGCGTCTGTCGTCCCGCTGATGGGCGCCGTTGTGCTCTGGCTGGTCACGGGATCTCCGATGATGCTGTGGTTCGCACTGCTCGGCCCGCTGATCGCTGTCGGGTCGATGATCGATGGCAAGCGCGCAGCGCGTCGCGGGCGCCGCCAGGCAGAAGCGGATGCCGCACAGCAACGCGAACGTGTGGCCGACACCATCGCCAAGTGGCAGTCTCGCGAACGTGCGAAGCTCTGGGCGCGCCACCCCGATGTTGCGCTGCTGATGCGACGCGACGCTGAAATCTGGCGGGCAGCGTCGGGGCGAGACGATGCGCTCGTGCTGGGCGCGGCCAGTGTGCCGAGTGGTCTGCGCGTCACCGGCGGAGACGGAGACCCGCTCTCCACGCGGCTGCGCACCGAAGCGGCGTGGATCCCGCAAGCACCTCTCGTTGTGAGAGCAAGTGGTGGCGCAGTGGCCGTTGGGCCACCCGTGCTCGCCAGCGCGGTACAGCGCGCGTGGGCCATTCAGCTGTGCGCGGCCCTGCCGCCGGGTGAGCTGCGCATCGTGGGACCGCTGCGAGGAGATCTCGAGTGGGCAGCAGAGTTGCCTCACCGCAGGTCGACGGCGGGTATGGCGCTTGCGCTCATCGGCCCTGGCGAGCAGCCACCTGTCGAAGCAGAGATCGTGCTGGCGCGCTCACTGGCAGGTGAGCCACTTCCACCGCGGTGCGCCGCAGTGCTCGAGCTGGAGACGCTCTCCCGCGCACATCTCGACCTCGCAGGGGAGCGGTTCGCAATAGAGGCAGAGGGCATTGCTCTGGAGCAGGCGAAAACGATTGCCAGCATGCTCAATCGCCGCGCTGCCGGCGCATGGGGTTTTTCGAGAGACGAGACACCGCTGTTCTTGCGGGAGCTCCCGACCCTGTCGCCGGCCGTGACCTCGAGTGGCTTGGCTGTCTCGATCGGCGCGAATGCTGGCGAAGCGGCTGTCGTCGATCTGGTCTCGGACGGTCCACATGCGGTGGTGGCGGGGGTGACAGGTTCGGGCAAGAGCGAACTGCTCATCACGTGGATAGTCGCCCTGTGCTCCAGCCGTTCGACGACGGAAGTCAACTTCCTCCTCGCCGACTTCAAAGGCGGCACCGCGTTTGACTGCCTCAAGGGCGTGCCACACGTCACGGGCGTCATCACCGACCTCGATGGCGCAGGGGCCAGACGGGCCATTCAAAGCCTGCGCGCAGAGGTGCGCTGGCGCGAGGCGGCGATCGCGAGTGTGGGCGCGCGCGACATTCTCGACCCGCGCGTGGCCCTGCCACGGCTGGTGGTGGTGGTCGACGAGTTCGCTGCGCTGCTGGGGGACCACCCAGAGTTGCATGCAGTGTTCACCGATGTCGCCGCACGCGGCCGTGCTCTTGGGATGCACCTCATCTTGGGCACGCAGCGTGCGGCTGGAGTGGTGCGCGACAGCCTGCTTGCCAATTGCCCGCTGC
Organism: Microbacterium marmarense; assembly: GCF_037204165.1. NCBI lineage: Bacteria > Bacillati > Actinomycetota > Actinomycetes > Micrococcales > Microbacteriaceae > Microbacterium > Microbacterium marmarense. The sequence continues at coordinate 117,663 of NZ_JBBDGL010000004.1, read as the reverse complement.
GTATCAGCTTGAGAGTTACGGACGGAGCGGACAGCCGCGCACTCATCGGCGTCGAAGACGCCGCCATGCTGCCCGGCGGCGTTGAGGGCCGAGGAATTGCCCTCATCCGTCGCGCGTCTGACTCCCGCCCTTGCAAGGTGAGAATCGCGCTTTCGCAGCCGAGCGATGTCGCGCTGGCGCGTGATGCCACAGCGACGCTTCCACGGCGTCCATGGCTTCCCGCGCTTCCCACTCAGCTCACCCTGAAAGAACTGGTGCCTGGTGGCGAGAGCGCAGCAATAGCGCTCGGTCTGCTCGACGAGCCTGAACGGCAGCGTCAACGCCCCATGACGCTCGATGTGACAGATAGAGCCATTCTCGTGATCGGGGGCGCAGGAAGCGGCAAAACGAACACCCTCGAGGTGATCGCCGCCCAAGCTGAGGGTCGGCTGGTTCGAGTTCCGAGCGATCCAGAGCGCGCATGGGATGCGCTGGTCACTCTTGCTGAGGGGCGCATTGAACCCGGCACGGTAATCGTCATTGACGACCTCGACATGGTTCCCACGCGGTTCGGTGCCGAGTACGCGCATGCCGCGCTCGAGTGCGTCGAAGACCTCGTGCGCACGGCTGGCGTGCGCGGGGTTCTGGTCGTCGCGTCTGCGCAGCGGCTGGTTGGATCGGTGACCCGAATTGCTGAACTCTTTCCTCGGCGCATTCTGCTCGCGCTGCCGTCGCGGGCAGAGCATCTGGCGGCCGGCGGATCACCCGAGCACTACGCGCCCGATGCCCCGGCAGGACGTGGCCGCATCGACGGCGTGATGGTTCAAATAGCGACAGTCCCCGAGCCCGACCCTGCCCCGACCGCGCCACCGAGACAAGAATGGATGCCAGGAGTCAACCTGACCGGCTACGTTGCGCGCCGCTCGCCTGCCGCTCGCAATGCCATCTCACGCTGGCAGTCAGGTGGAGTTCGAGTGGTCTCGCTCGACGACTACGTCGCGCACCCCGAAGTCACCGCCGATGCCTGCGTCATTGTTGCCGGAGAACCCGACGAATGGCAACGGCACTGGCGCATGCTGTCACAGATCCGGGGCGATCATGATCTTGTCATCGATGCTTCGTGCTCCGCAGAGTTTCGTCTGCTGACCGGGTGGCGATCGCTTCCGCCCTACATCGAACCGGGCCGCGGACGTGCCTGGTTGACGGCGTCAGGCGGTGATCCTGAGCGAATCGTTCTGCCGACTATTGACCCGCGACCACCACACCCATAACGTCAGGTTGTGGCTACATCCCCAATCGAACTTGATCACCCGCAGGGCAAAGGTCTTGCAACCGGCACGCTCGGTTTGTGGGGGTCGACTGTCATCGGTCTCGCGTCGACGGCGCCCGTGTATTCGCTGGCGGCGACGCTGGGCTGGGTCGTGCTGGCAGTGGGCGCTCAAGCGCCGATCGCGTTTGTGCTCGCATTCATTCCGATGCTGTTCATCGCATTCGCATACCGTGAGCTGAACAACGCCGTGCCAGACTGCGGAACAACGTTCACCTGGGGAACGAAAGCGTTCGGCCCGTGGGTGGGCTGGATGGGCGGCTGGGGTGTTGCCGTTGCGGGAATGGTCGTTCTCGCGAACCTCGCGCAGATCGCGGGCATCTACTTCTGGTCGCTCTTCGGCGACGGCTCCTTGGCAGACAACGCGCCGCTCGTCACCGCGACCGGGGTGGTCTTCATCGCATCGATGACGTGGGTGAGCTGGCGAGGGGTCGAGATCGGCGAGCGCATTCAGAACATCTTGCTCGGCATCCAGTACCTGGCTCTGGCGATCTTCGTGATTGCGGCCCTGTGGCAGTACTTCGACGGGTCGGCGCCCAACCCGACCCCGTTCAGCTGGGAGTGGTTCAACCCGCTGGGCTTCACCGACTGGAGCGCATTTACCGAGGCTGTGTTGCTCGCGCTATTCATCTACTGGGGCTGGGACACCTGTCTCGCCCTCAACGAAGAGACCAAAGACCCCAAGCGCATCCCGGGACGCGCGGCGCTTCTGACCACGGTCATTCTGCTGTTCACGTATGTGGGGGTGACCGTCGCAGCCATGATGTACGCGGGCCTCGGTGATGATGCCACCGGCCTGGGAAACGAAGCGATCGCTGATGACTTCTTCCTCGCGGTCAAAGACGGACTCTTGGGTCCCTTCGGGTGGGTGCTGCTGGTTGCTGTCATGATCTCTGCTGTTTCTTCAACCCAGACGACCATCCTTCCAACCGCACGGGGCACCCTGTCGATGGCCGCCTACCGGGCGTTGCCGAAGCGGTTCATGACGGTGCACCCGCGCTACAAGACCCCCTCATTCTCGACTCTCGTGATGGGCATCGTCGCGAGCCTCTACTACATCGGCATGACGCTGATCAGCGACAACATCTTGCAAGACTCGATCCTCTCGCTCGGCCTCGCAATCGCTTTCTACTACGCGATCACCGGCTACGCCAGCGTGTGGTTCTTCCGGCGAGAACTCTTCCGTTCCGGTCGCAATCTCGTCTACAAGGGTTTGCTGCCGCTACTCGGCGCGTTGATGCTCACGCTGGCGTTCGTGCAATCCGCGATCGATATGTTCGATGTCGATTACGGCTACACCGTGCTCTTCGGGGTAGGAGGAACCTTCGTTCTCGGTGTCGGCTCGCTTGCCTTCGGCGTCGTGCTCATGCTGGTGTGGTTCATGTTCTCCCACTCCAAGCCATTCTTCCGGGGCGAGAGCCTCAACGCAGACACCGAGGTGCTCGTGCCCGAGTAAAGGCGATCGGCTTGGAAGAGCCGGCGCCGGCTCCTCCTGGGGGCGTGCCTAGAAGGTGGGGCGGATGGCCCCGACACTTTGGCCGCCACCGGCAATCGACAGCGAAAGATGCGCAATGGTGTCATCGACTGCTGATTTTTCCAGAGCGCCAGAGCGCTCGAGCAGGCGCAGCGCGACTGCGGTCGCTGCGCGGCCGTTGCCATCGAGGATCTTCGCAGCCACTGTCGATCCGTCGGGCGCGACCATCACCATGACGCCCTCGGCGCCGTGTTTGGTGAACACGCCCAGCCGTTCGGTGGCGATGGTGTCTGGCAAGCCAGGGCCTTGGATCGTCCAGGGATTCTGCCGCACGGCTTGAACGAGAGCACCAGCGCTGCGGTGCAGCGCAAACGGCGACGTGACAGCAGAATTGCCCAGGCGGTGGATGGCCCGCGCTAGACCGAAAAGCGTGGTGGCGTACACCGGTGCGCCGCATCCATCGATCGCAGTGGCGGCGGCCTTCTCGCCGACGAGTCGTTCGACCACTTCGCGAATATGCGCCTGCAGGGGGTGATCCAGCTCGAGATAGCTCGCGGTGTTCCAGCCGTTCGTCGTGCACGCCAGCAGCATTGCCGCGTGCTTGCCCGAGCAGTTCATTCGGATCGACGCCTTATCGCTGTGCTCACGCACCATAGCGTCGCGCGTTGCCCGGTCACCCGGCCACGCGGCGGGGCAGGCGAGATCGTCCTCGCCCAATCCCGCCGAACCGAGAATCTCGCGAACAACGGCAACATGTCGATCGGTGCCGGCGTGACTGGCCGTTGCCAAGCCGAGGCGTTCGCCCTCAAGTGGCGCTCCGGCTGCCAAACAAGCAAGAGCCTGCAGCGGCTTCATGCTTGAGCGAGGCAGCACCAGCGCGGTGGGGTCGCCGAGCTTGTGAATGATCGTGCCGTCGGGCGCGAGCACGATTGCTGCACCCGCATGTCGGGACTCGATGAACCCGCTTCGTTCGACGACGGCGAGTTCCACAGCATCGGCTACGGCAAGGGTCTGCGGCACCCCGCTAGCCTACCGCCGCGAGCGCCCGCTGTGTCGTGGCAGACTGTGCATCATGTTGGGTGAGCATCGATACTCCGTCCGAACCACCTGGACCGGCGATCGCGGGTCGGGTACATCTGGCTATCGCGATTACGACCGCTCAGTCACCCTCACCGTTCCTGGTAAACCCGAGTTGCTGGCCTCGGCTGACAAGCCGTTTCGGGGCGATGCGACCAGGTGGAATCCAGAAGACCTATTGCTTTCGGCCCTCAGTGAATGTCATCTGCTGTCGTATCTGCATGCCTGTGTGAAGAGCGGAGTAGTGGTGGTGGCCTATGAAGATAACGCGCTTGGAATCCTCGAAGAAGACGGCCGCGGAGGAGGGGCGTTTCGCGAAGTCGTGTTGCGGCCCCACGTGACGATTGAAGCGGAGTCGATGAGGGATGCTGCCACAGCCGCCCATGCGCAGGCCAACGAGTGGTGTTTCATTGCGAACTCGGTGAATTTTACGGTTCGCCACGAGGCGACTATCTCCGTTCGTGCGGAAAAGCCTGCCTGATTCTCTCGATCGGCGTGTGAGCGGGAGCCTCGTTGTAGGCGTTCGCAAGTTCCTGGCCCGACAGTGAGTGGATCGCCGCCATAATGTCATCGGTTGCCAGACGGCGCGCGCGACCTGACGTCGACGGACCATGGTGGGCGAGCTCAAGCGGTTCGCCGAAGCGAACGGTGATGCGGTGCTTCACAGAAGGCATCTTCGCGCCCACGGGCATCACAAGATCGGTGCCCACCAGGCCGACAGGAACAACGGGAGCGCCCGTCTGCAGGGCGAGAAAAGCAACTCCGGTGCGCCCCTTATACAAGCGACCGTCGAGGGAGCGGGTGCCTTCTGGGTACAGTGCCACTGCGCGGTCTTGATCGAGCAGCCGACGTTGCTGGTCGAGGGCATCAAGGGCCGCTTTTCCTGCTCCTCGTTGCACCGGGATCGCGCCGATTGCACTGAAAAACTGGTTCGATACCCAGCCTTTGAACCCAGGCCCGTCAAAGTAGCTCGATTTGGCGAGAAAATGCACCGGGCGGGGTGCGGCAACGGGAATGGCGATCGAGTCGATAAACGACAGATGATTGCTCGCGAAAATCACCGGCCCCGACTTCGGAACGTGACTGCGGCCTTCAATGCGGGGTCGGTAGATAAGCCTCGCCAAGGGCGTGATGACCATTCGGCCCATCGCGTAGGTCGCGCCCATGCGCGTTACCTCGGCGTCAGTTTCGACTGCTTCTTCTTGTTCGGGATCGGCGGCGCTGACCGGCTCTTCGGGGGCCGACGATGCACCCGAATTCTCGGCCTCGGCGGAAGAGTCAGGAGTCACCCATCGAGGCTACATGCGATTTCATTCCTATTACGGCACGTATGTATTCAGCGGAGAGATAGAAACGTGCGAGACAATGAGGTTTCACCCCTAATTGACTATGAGGTTTATTCGTGCGTATTCGCCCGTTCGCCGCCGCGTCTGTTGCCGCACTATCCATTGTGCTGCTCGCCGGATGTACATCGACCACCGACGCTGACACCGATGCGTCGCCTTCGACCGATACCGCGACTGATCTGTGCAGCGCCGCCGTGTCTTCGGGGTCTGCCACCGACGCGCTCGTCGTTGAAGGCGAGGTTGGTGAAGAATCGACGCTGGTGTTCGACACTCCGCTCGAGGTGGACGAGCTGCAGAGCTCCGTTGTCGAGGAGGGCTCAGGCGACCCGGTTGCTGATGGCGACCTCGTCGTCTACGCCCTCTCAGCGTTTGACGCCGAGACCGGCGAAAGCCTGGGAGCGTTCGGCTACGACACTTCCGCACTGCCCCAGCAGATTTCCGCAGATAACCCGCTCGGTCAGCTGCTCGGCTGCGCTACCCCGGGAACCCGCGTTGTCGCCGCATTCCCGGCAGCAGCGGACGGCACCACGACTGCCGAGGCCTACATCATCGACCTCATCGACGTTGTGCCCAGCGCTGCCTGGGGCGAGCCCCAGGACCCAGTAGACGGCATGCCGACCGTCGAGCTCGCTGAAGACGGTGCGCCAACCATCACCGTGCCCGATGCCGATGCTCCGACCGAAGTGCAGATCGAAACCCTGAAACTCGGCGACGGCGCGGTCGTTGCTGAGGGCGACACGGTGCTCGTGCACTACACCGGTGTGAAGTGGTCTGACGGGTCTGTCTTCGACTCGAGCTGGGAAAGCGGCACACCCGCATCGTTCCAGACCACGGGCGTTGTGGCGGGATTCCAGCAGGCGCTGGAGGGACAGACCGTCGGTTCCCAGGTGCTCGTAGTGATTCCACCGGAATTCGGCTACGGCGCGTCGGAAGGCCACGAGCTTCAGGACGAGACTCTCGTGTTCGTGGTTGACATTCTGGGCACGCAACCCATCCTCTAGGACATCGCTGGCTGATTAGGCTGAGGTCATGCGACGCATCCTCATCCTTGGCTCCACGGGTTCGATCGGAACGCAAGCGCTCGATGTCATTCGAGCGAATGCGGGACGGTTCGAAGTCGTGGGGCTGGCCGCGGGCTCCAAACACGCTGCCGTTCAGGCCCAAGCGGCAGAGTTCGGGGTAGAGCATGTTGCGCTCGGCGCGCTCGAAGCTGAACAGCTGGTGCGTGACGTCGAGGCCGATGTGGTGCTCAACGGCATCACCGGATCTGTGGGGCTCGGACCGACGCTGGCGGCACTCGAGTGCGGACGCACGCTTGCGCTAGCGAACAAGGAATCGTTGATCGTCGGTGGCGATCTCGTCACAGCCATCGCCGCACCGGGCCAGATCGTTCCGGTCGACTCTGAGCACTCGGCGATCGCGCAGGCGCTTCGTACCGGTGACCATTTTGAGGTGCGACGACTCGTGCTCACGGCATCTGGCGGCCCGTTCCGTGGTCGTAGCTACGAATCGCTGGCGGCGGTGACACCCGCCGAGGCGCTTGCTCATCCGACCTGGGATATGGGGCGTGTCGTCACGACCAACTCGGCCACGCTGGTCAACAAGGGCCTCGAAGTGATCGAAGCACACCTGTTGTTCGACGTTGCCTACGGCGATATCGATGTGGTGGTGCATCCGCAGTCGATCGTTCACTCCATGGTCGAGTTCAACGACGGTTCGACGATCGCACAAGCGTCTCCGCCTGACATGCGTCTGCCGATCTCACTTGGCCTCGATTGGCCGCACCGCGTCTCGGGTGTCGGGCATCCTTTGGACTGGACGACAGCCAGTGCCTGGACCTTCGAGCCGCTGGATGAGGTGGCGTTTCCGGCAGTTCGGCTCGCCAAGAGCGTGGGGCGTGCGCGCCGCACTTTTCCCGCCGTTTTCAACGCGGCGAACGAGCAGGCGGTCGATGCGTTTCACGACGGCAAACTTCCGTTTACCGGGATCGTCGAGACCGTGCAGCGCGTGGTGGACGATCACGAGGCACCAGCGGAACTCACTCGAGATTCGCTCGCTGAGGCCGAACGCTGGGCGCGCGAGCACGCCGACGCCGCCATCGCCGCGTTCGCCACTCGGTAGCCGCGCCGAGCGGCTAGTACAGCGGGCGCGTGGGATCAGACAGTGGGGTCTCATCGGGAGGATAAGGAACCGGCCATGCCGAGTCCGGAACATCCCACCCAGCGGCTTGGAGCGCGCGGCGTGACAACTCACGCGCCGAATACGGTTGTCGCATTCCGCGCACATCGCGGTAGTCCTGGTGGCCCGGTCCAGCCCACAGGATGGCGTCGCCGTCACTGACCAGCGCGATTGCTTCGAGAATTGCGCGCTCGGGCGGCGAATACTCGCGAATATCCGCGTCTGGACGAGCCCGACGGGCGCCTTCGATGAGAGTGGCGCGTATCGAATCGGGCTCCTCGTTGCGTGGGTGATGGTCGGTGACGATCAGAATGTCACTGCCCTGCACCGCCGTTCGGCCCATGTCATACCGCTTCGTCGCGTCTCGATCGCCATCAGCGCCGAACAGCATGACAACTTTGCCGGGAGTGACGCGACGCACCGCGGCAAGAGTCTTCTCGAATGCATCGGGGGAGTGCCCGAAGTCGACGTACACCGCCGGACCTGCGTCACCAGACACGCGCTGGGTGCGGCCGGGAAGGTAGGCGTCGATACGTGACTCATCGAGCGCCTCGACCAAACGTTCCCACGCGTAGCCGCCCTCAAGAATCATCACAATCGCGAGCCCCGCGTTGGCCGCCATGTGGCGACCGATGACGGGAACGGTCGTGGTGAGCGTGCGACCGTCGCGACAGGTCAACGTGAACTCGGTGCCGTCCTGTCGCTCTTCGCGGATGTCGACTATCCAGTCGGCGTTGCTCGCAGCATCCACATTCTCGGCGATAGCGGGGGTGCCGACCGAGACCGTCGGCACTTCACTGCGTGCGAGGATCTCGACGCCGGATGGCGCGTCGATGCAGACAACGGCACGGCGTGAACGATCAGAACGAAACAGCGGAATCTTGGCTTCGAAGTACTCACGCATATCGGCGTAGTCATCGAGATGATCATGGGTCAGATTGGTGAAGCCGGCAACGTCGAACATGATTCCATCGACGCGGCGGCGCGAAAGAGCCTGTGCACTCACCTCGACGGCGACGGCCTCGACACCTCGCTCTCGCATCAGCGCGAGCAGAGCGTGCATTTCGTAGGCCTCGGGGGTCGTCAGACGCGAAACGATTACTTCACCGGCGATATGACGCTCGGCGGTGGAAGACAAGCCCGTCGTGGCGCCTAGCTGGGCGAGGATGCCCTCGAGCAGATGAGAGACGCTTGTCTTGCCATTCGTGCCCGTGGTCGCCAACAGAATTGGCAGGTCGTTCGCCGGCCCGGTCGAGTAGACCCATGCCGACAACTCACCCAAGATGCCGCGCGGGTCTTCTACCAGCACGACGGGCAGCCCTGACTGCTCTGCGATGTCGGCGCCGCTTGAATCCGTGACGACGGCAACCGCTCCTCGCGCTGCAGCCTGTGCGGCGAACTCAGCGCCATGGCGGTTCACGCCTCTCACCGCGACGAACACATCGCCGGGGCGAAGATCTGCGGTGGCGAGAGTGATACCGCTCAGCGTGACACCCGAAACGTTTCCACGAACTTCGGTGCCGAAGTGCGCGGCAAGGTCGCTCAGCTCGTGCGTGGGAGGTGAGGCCGGGCGCAGCACAGGAGGCAGGTTCGAGGGAATGTCATTCGGCATGGCCCGTCTATTCTCTCACCCTCCCCACCGTGATTCTGATCAAGATCACGGTGGGGAGGGCGTCCGCTTTCGGACGCTCCTCCCACCGTGTTTGTGGGTCTAGCTCTTGCTGGGGCGGGTGCGCACGATCGCTACGATCAGGCCGGCGAGGCCCGCGGCGAGACCTCCGATGCCGAGCCACAGCGCGGCAATGGCGAGCGATGAGCCAGACTCGGTCTCGGCGCCGGCATCTTCGGCATCAGCATGATCGTTGTGCTCATCGTCAGCGTGCTCATCGTCAGTGTGCTCGGCGCCTTCAGCGCTCTCTTGGTCGGCCGCGTCGTCATGGTCGTGTGAGCTCTCTTGAGCCAACTCGCCGACGCTCACCACGGGAGCGGGCGAATCGAGATCGTGAGAGTCGGCGCCGTCTTCGGCTACCTCAATCCACGCATTCTCGCCTTCTTCGCAGAGCTGGGTTACCGGAAAGGCGATGTCGGTGTTGGCGGTCGCCTCTTCGAAGAGCACAGCCATGCTCATCGTTGCCTTGAGCCCGTCTTCGATGGGCGCCAGCGCGGTGTATGTCACCTGTGTGGCGATGCCGTCGCTTCCAAGTACACGCGAGATTGAGTACGCGCCGTCAATGACAGGGGCGACCGAGGTGACACCTTCGGGAATGTCGACGACGAAAGCGGTGGTGGGTGAACCATCGCAACCGTGCGACGACGAGAATGTCAGCGTTTGACTCGACCCGGCGGCGACTTCACCCGGATCGACGTGTACGTGGGCCGAAGCCATCAGCGGCGTGGCCACAACGAGGGCGATGCCGGTGGCAACGCCAGCGAGAGTCAGCGTTCGACGGCGTGCAGGGGTATGGGAAACAGCGTTCATGAATATGTCTTTCGTCAAGAGCGCGCGAGAGCGCGCGGTGAAAACTACGGATGCAAGCAGATCCGGTGTGGATGCGGCTAGAGCGCCGCGCTGACGAAAGCTGGGGGTCCCCGGCGTGAGACATCGCTCAGCAGGGTGATTGCACGCAGCGTGGGCAACACGCGCGCTGCCGGGTGCGCACAAGGCAGGGAGTCGAGCGGAATGAGCGCGTGTGCGCGCGCGAATATCGACCGCACGCCGCGCCCGAGAGTTCGCAGCATTCGGCCGCCGAAGTAGAGCCCGGCGACGGTGACGATAGCTGCGGTGAGGTGGCCCGCGAGCATGGCAGCATCCGGAAAGATACCCGCAACGCCCGCTGACGAAAACGATCCGAGAACGTGGTGCGCGTGCGTTGAGGTTGCAGCCTCGACAGTCCCGGACGAAGCCGAGGCTCCGGAGGTCATGGCGAACGCGAGATGAAACACCATCTGGCTCGCGAGCACGGTTGCCGTCATGCGCCAGAGCGCGAGGCGTCTGCCGGCGATAGCGACAGCAACGGGCGAAAGCAGAATCGCCAGCGCGACCACAAGAAGAGGATGGGGTGCCCCGCCGCCAGACAGCGTGTGGGACGTCGCGGCGATGATCGTCGCCACCCACGCGGCTGTCGCGCCGCGCAGAGCGCGGTAGTGGCGTGCGGTCATGGCAGTCCCTCCCCGCGCAATCCTAGAACACACGCGCACGGCCAACTCGTAGGTTTGTGCGGGTACCGTGAGCGTGTGGAAGTCATTGCGTTCATCATCGGCGTTGTTCTCATGGTCGTGGGCCTCGCCGTGTCGATCGCGTTGCACGAGATCGGCCACCTGGTGCCGGCAAAGAAGTTCGGCGTGCGGGTCGGGCAATACATGGTCGGCTTCGGGCCGACGCTGTGGTCAAAGCGCAAAGGCGAATCCGAATACGGGCTCAAGGCCATTCCGCTCGGCGGGTACATCTCGATGGCTGGCATGTATCCGCCATCGCCACACTCGGCACGCACGGGTCGCGCGGGCGGCGGGTTCTTCGCCACGATGGTGCAGGACGCCCGGGCCGCCAATGACGAAACTCTGGTCGGCGACGATGACCAGCGAGTGTTCTACCAGCTTCCCGTCTACAAACGCGTGATCATCATGCTCGGCGGGCCGTTTATGAACCTGGTGCTGGCGATCGTCTTGTTCACGATTCTGCTCTCGGGCATCGGGGTGCAAACCGCAACCACGACGATCGCTTCGGTGAGCGAGTGCATACCCGCAGATAGCACCCGCACCGAATGCGTGGACTCTGATCCAGCGGCGCCCGCGGCGCAGGCAGGACTGCAGGCGGGCGATGAGATCATCGCTATCAACGGTGCCGAGATCTCGACATTCACCGAGGTGTCGACTGCGGTTCGAGACGCCCCAGATGAACGCATCGAAGTCGTTGTGTTGCGAGACGACGCCGAATACACGATGGCGCTGACCCCCGCCGCCGTAGAACGTCAAGTGGTGGATGCTGATGGCCTCCCCGCGGTTGACGCAAACGGAGAACCCGAGGTCGCGGTCGTGGGGATCGTGGGAATCAGCCCGGTCGTTGAATTCGAGCGTCAGCCAGTGTGGAGCGGAGCCCAGACCGCGGCCACCAATGTGAGCGCGGTTGCAGGCATCATCTGGCAGCTTCCGGTCAAGGTCTGGGAAACCGGAGTTGACACTGTCACGGGCCAGGAAAGAGATCCCGACGGACCGCTGAGCGTGGTGGGCGCGAGCGTGATCGCGGGTGAAGTCGCCGCGGCGGATGCCCCAATTCTGAACCGGGTTTCTGCGCTGCTGTCGTTGCTCGCCTCACTGAACATCGCCCTATTCGTGTTCAACCTGGTGCCGCTGCTGCCACTGGACGGCGGCCACATCGCGGTAGCGCTGTGGGACGGCGTCAAACGCGTGTGGGCAAAGCTCTTCCGGCTGGCGCCGCCCAAGCCGGTCGATGCGACAAAACTGGTGCCGGTGACGTTCGTGGTGGTAGTGGCGTTGATCGCGATGGGTGCCGTGCTGATTCTGTCTGACCTGATCAACCCGATGTCGTTGTTCTAAGCGACGCGTCTAGTCTCAGCTAGGCGGTGATTGGCTCGAGAGCCTGGGCGACCAGCCGTTCAAGGGTAGTCATGCCATCGCGCGACAGGATCGATTCGAGGTGACCCTGCACCGAGGCGAAAGCGGGCCCACGCAACGCATACACGGCCCCGGTTGCGTCGGCCGCGATCTCAGCTTCTTGAACGACGGTGGTGCCAGGGGCCACTCGCGCGGTGAACGTGTTGTAGAAGCCAATTGAAGCGTTCACACCGAAGATGTCGACCGACTTCTGAAGACCCTGGTGCGGAGCAGCGAGCGGAGCGAGTTCGACTCCGAGCGAGTCAGCCAACACCTGGTGGCTCAAACAGACTGCGAGAAGCGGGGAGTGATTCTCGCGCCGGCGCGCCACGATCTCGCGCACTCGCTGGATACGTGCGCTGTCCCGGTCGCGAGGATCGCCCGGTCCGGGGCCTGAGACCACCAGCTCCGCAGCATCGATCTGCTCGTTGGTGACGCCTCCCCACGGTGCAATCTGCACGCTCAAACCGAGGTGGCGCAGCTGATGAGCGAGCATAGTCGTGAAGCGGTCTTCGGCATCGATGACCAGGGCGCTATGCCCGGCGAACGGGCCGGCACCGTCGCGGCCTTGGGGGTTCAGCCAGAACGCTGCGAGTCGAGAGTTGCGTGAGGCGAGCAGCGCGCTGATGGTTGGATCGTCAGCGAGGCTTCGCGGTTGGGGGGCGGGGGCGTCCTCGTCGATCACGTCCCCGCTGGCGGCTGCGGACGCGCTGATTGGCGACCTGGCGGTGTCGAGCTCGATCGCTCCGATCGCGCCGAGAACGCCCGCCGCTTTTCCGTGCGTCTCGCCAACTTCGCCGTATGGATCGGAATGACGCACGAGCGTAGCGCCCACGGGCACCCGCAGACGCCCGTCTTCGAGGTAGGCGGTACGAATCAGAATCGGCGCGTCGAGATCGTGGGTCGCTTCATCTGCGGTGGGACTCTCGCGAGGCGTGAACAGTGCAGCGACCCCAGAATAGTAGCCGCGTGCGGTTGACTCGTGGCGGGCGATGACTGTGCACGCGTTCTGCATTGGCGAACCGGTCACGGTCGGGGCGAACATCGTCTCGCGCAGGATGTCGCGAGGGTCGAGCTTGCTGCGTCCTCGCAGTACATACTCGGTGTGCGTCAGTCTTGACATCACCTTCAGCTGTGGACCTGTGATGCGCCCGCCGTCCGAGCAGACGGCGCTCATCATCTTGAGCTCTTCGTCGACGACCATGAAGAGCTCTTCGGTCTCTTTCGTCGACTCGAGAAACTCTGTCAGCGTTTCGGCGGTGGCCCCGCCGGCGGGGTGGCGGAACGTTCCCGAAATGGGGTTCATCGTCACGACGCCGCTTTGAGCGCTGACGTGGGCTTCGGGGCTGGCGCCCACCGCAACATGACCATCAGTCACGATCGCAAACGTCCAGTACGCGCCGCGCTCATGCTCGAGCAGTGCTTTGAACCAGGTGAGTGCCGCTGTTGCGGCGTCAGCATCGACGGCCGCGACAAAGTCTCGCCGAATGACGAAATTGGCGCCTTCCCCCTGCCCGATCTCCTCTGAGATCACCCGGCGCACGATGTCGGCGTAGTCGTCATCGCCGATATCGAAACCTGCGTCGGTGAGCGCGATGGCTGCCGAGGGAAGAACTTCGATGACGTCGGCACGATTGAGTGTGATGTGATCCGTCACCACGATGCAGCGCAATGGGGCGCCATCGTCGTGGCACTCGAAACCGCGTTCGCGCACCTGGCGAAACGGCACAAGCGCGAGGACTTCTCGCGGCGTGCCCTTCGCATCGACGAGAGGAACGTCGGCGAGCAGTTCGACGTCGACAACGTCGCCTAGGAGGAGTTCGACGGTGGATTCATCGCGAGAGATGAGCGCGAATGGCGTGCCGTTTGCTGCCAGCTCGCGCAGAGAAGAGGGGGTGTACCCGGTCATCGTCGGTCTTTCGTCGTGGGGGCGGCCGCCCTACGAAAAAGACCGCCCGTGGGCGGTCTGTAGTCACACATACCCACCGCCTATGCGGTGAGCCACCAGGAAGTGTGCGCGGACATGGGCCGAACTTACCACAAGCGTGCGGGTCGGCACGTTTGCCACAAATGTGCAAGACAAGGTGCGCTTCCCAGCACGCACGCCGTTGCGCGGCGTAGGCTGGGGGAGTGCCAGCCGTGAATCTTGGGATGCCTAAAGCTCCCGTAGTCCTCGCCCCCCGCCGTAAGAGCCGACAGATCAAGGTCGGCAAAGTACTGGTGGGTGGCACCGCCCCCGTGAGCGTTCAGTCGATGACGACCACGCCGACGACCAACATCAACGCCACTCTGCAGCAGATCGCCGAGCTCACCGCTTCTGGATGTGAGATCGTGCGCGTCGCGGTGCCGACTCAAGAAGACGCCGACGTGTTGCACATCATTGCCGCGAAAAGTCAGATTCCGGTGATCGCAGATATTCACTTCCAGCCGAAGTACGTGTTTCAGGCGATCGACGCCGGGTGCGCTGCGGTGCGGGTCAATCCCGGAAACATCCGCAAGTTCGACGATCAGGTCGGCCAGATTGCCGCCGCGGCCAAGGCTGCCGAAGTGTCGCTGCGTATCGGTGTGAACGCTGGCTCGTTGGACCGGCGCATTCTCGAGAAGTACGGCAAGGCGACTCCCGAGGGGCTCATGGAGAGCGCCGTGTGGGAAGCATCCCTCTTCGAGGAGCACGATTTTCACGACTTCAAGATCTCGGTCAAGCACAACGACCCGGTTGTGATGGTCAAGGCCTACCGGCTGCTCGCAGAGCGCGGTGAGTGGCCCCTCCACCTCGGTGTCACCGAGGCAGGCCCCGCGTTCCAGGGCACGATCAAGAGCGCGACCGCTTTCGGCATTCTGCTGGGAGAGGGCATCGGAGACACGATTCGTGTGTCGCTGTCGGCACCGCCCGCCGAAGAAGTCAAGGTGGGGCACCAGATTCTGCAGTCGCTGAATCTTCGCGAGCGCAAGCTCGAGATCGTTTCCTGCCCCTCCTGCGGTCGTGCCCAGGTCGACGTGTACACGCTGGCCGAAGATGTTACTGAGGGTCTCAAAGACATGACGGTGCCGCTGCGTGTCGCTGTCATGGGCTGTGTCGTAAACGGTCCCGGCGAGGCGCGAGAGGCAGACCTCGGTGTTGCTTCCGGCAACGGCAAGGGCCAGATCTTCGTCAAGGGTGAGGTGATCAAGACCGTTCCTGAGTCTGAGATCGTCGCCACGCTCATCGAAGAGGCTCAGCGCATCGCCGATGAGATGGGTCCAGAAGCCACACCAGGAACCGCGCAGGTGATCACCGCTTAATCTCATGTCTGCACCAGATCCTCTCTTTGCTGTTTCCCGCTCCACGCGTCTGTCGCCCCGACAGCGCACACTGATCGAGCAGTGGGAGCCCACCGCTGAACTGGTCGCAGACCTCAGCTGGAGGTTAGGTGGCACCACGGTGCTGCTTGCCCGCGCCGGAGACACTGAGATCGTGGTGAAGGCTGGCGAGCGTGGCGATCTCAACGTCACTCGCGAGATCGAAGGGCGCGAGCACTGGGCAGGCGTATGGGTAGAACTTGGCGTCGCGGCCAAGACGTTTCATGCTGACAGTGACGCCAACATCCTGCTTCTCGAGCATCTTCCCGGCGATCTCATCGCGGGCAGCGAAGCAGCGATTGATCCAGAGGTGCACCGACGCGCGGGCGAGCTGCTGCGAGTTTTTCACGACCAGCGTGCAATCGACCCAGCCGACAGCGACGAAGAAGAGACCCGGCGCGCCTCAGCGTGGCTGGACTCCGCACATCGCATCGATGCCGACGCGGTGCAGCGACTGCGATATGCGCTCAGCGTGCTTCCCGGAGTCACCGCACCCCTGGTGCCGACCCATGGCGACTTTCAGCCGCGCAACTGGCTGCTCGACGACGGCGAGGTGCGTTTCGTCGATTTCGGGCGGTTTGGGCACCGCGCCGCCGCAACAGATTTCGCTCGAATGGCCGCGCAGGAGTGGCTGCAGAATCCTGCCTGTGAGACGGCATTCATCGAGGGGTATGGCATCGATCCTCGCGACGACCAGGAATGGCTGATGATCCGCCTGCGTCAGGCGATCGAAACCGCGGCTTGGGCCTACCAGGCAGGCGACCCCGCCTTTGAGCAACAGGGGTTGCGCATGGTCGATGAGGTGCTCGAAGACCTCGAGCTGTAGGACCGCGCACGCGGCTGTCGCCAGGCACCGCATCCACTAGCGTTGTCGGGTGAGTGCACCTGCCGCAGACCCGATGTCGCGCCCCATCGTCGCCGGCATCGTCACCGCGCTGGTCGGATTCACGAGTTCATTTGCTGTTGTGCTCACCGGCCTCGCGGCCGTGGGCGCCTCGCCCGCGCAGGCAGCGAGCGGCCTGCTGGCGCTAAGCCTGCTGATGGGGCTGTCGTGCATTGTTCTCGCGTGGCGTTATCGCATGCCGATCACGGTGGCGTGGTCGACTCCGGGCGCGGCGCTGCTGGCTGCGACGGGGCTTGTTGAGGGCGGCTGGTCGGCCGCCGTCGGCGCTTTCATCGTTGTCGCCGGTCTGATTCTGCTCACCGCTGTGTGGCCGCAGCTCGGTCGCCTGATTGCTCGAATTCCGCCGTCTATCGCCCAAGCCATGTTGGCCGGTGTTCTGCTGCCCCTGTGTCTGGCTCCGGTGAGCGGGGTTGTGACGAATCCGTGGGGCGTGCTGCCGGTGATCATCACTTGGCTGGTCTTCCTTCGGCTTGCGGCGCGATGGGCAGTGCCGCTCGCGTTCGTCGCAGCATCCATCGTTGTGGGGGTTCACCTTGCGACGAACCAGACCGTGATCGACCCGACCACGCTGATCCCGGCGTTCGAACTCACTGTGCCGACGTTCACTGTCGGGGGCATCGTCGGTATCGCGCTTCCGCTGTTCTTGGTGACGATGGCGTCGCAGAACGTGCCAGGCGTCGCGATCATGCGCAGCTACGGGTATGAAGTTCCCTGGCGCCCCGCGATGTTCGTCACAGGAATCGGCACCGCGGTGGCTGCACCCTTCGGCGGTCACGCCATCAACCTTGCGGCCATCAGCGCTGCGCTCGCCGCCGCCCCCGAGGCGGATGCAGACGCGAAGCGTCGTTGGGTTGCGGGCGTATCGACCGGTGCGACTGCCGTGTTGCTCGGTGCGGCGTCAACGCTGTTTGTGGCTCTGGTGCTGCTGGCGCCGGCGGCCGTCATTCCCGCCGTTGCAGGGATCGCCTTGTTCAGCGCCTTTGGCTCAGCGGTGCAACAAGCCATCGACGACCCGGGTGAGCGCATGCCCGCGGTCGTCACTTTTCTCGTCGCCGCATCCGGAGTGGCGATCGCGGGCGTGAGCGCCGCATTCTGGGCGCTTGTCGTCGGGCTTGTCGTGCGTCTGGCGTTGCACGCTGGCCGCCGCGGTTGAGTCCGCACAACTAGGATGGACGATCGTGGTCACACGTCTTTCGAACTTCTTCCTCCGCACACTCCGCGAAGACCCGGCTGATGCCGAGGTCGCGTCGCACCGACTGCTCGTGCGCGCGGGCTACATTCGACGACAGGCGCCCGGCATCTTTGCGTGGTTGCCGCTCGGACTGCGCGTCAAAGCCAAGCTCGAGACCATCATCCGCGAAGAGATGGCGAATGCCGGCGCGTTCGAAGTTCATTTTCCTGCCCTGCTGCCTCGCGAGCCCTACGAGGTGACGGGCCGGTGGGAAGAGTACGGCGATGGGCTGTTCCGCCTGCAAGACCGCAAGGGCTCTGACATGCTGCTTGCGCCCACCCACGAAGAAGTCTTCACCCTGCTGGTGAAAGACCTCTACTCGTCGTACAAAGATCTGCCTCTGACGATCTTCCAGATTCAAGACAAGTATCGCGACGAAGCCCGCCCTCGCGCGGGACTGCTGCGCGGTCGTGAGTTCACAATGAAAGACGCCTACTCGTTCGATGCATCAGATGAGGGCCTCGACGCGAGCTATATGGCGCAGCGCGATGCTTACGAGCGCATCTTCCAGCGGCTCGGGCTCGAGTACGTCATCGTTCAGGCAGACGCCGGAGCCATGGGCGGCTCTCGCTCAGAAGAGTTCCTGCACCCGACCGTCGTCGGCGAAGACACGTTCGTGCGATCCGCGAACGGCTACGCGGCAAACGTCGAGGCGTTCACCACCGTGGTTCCCGACGCCATCGACTTCGAGGGTCTGGGAGCGCCGGTGATCTTCGACTCGCCGAACACCCCCACGATTCAGACTCTCGTTGACCACTGCAACGCAGAGCTCGCTTCCCCGGCCGCAGGCATCGCAGGCCCTGCCACGACGGATGCAAGTGAGTGGACCGCGGCACATACCCTGAAGAACGTGGTGCTCGCGCTCACGCAGCTCGATGGAACCCGCGAGCTTGTCGTTGTCGGACTGCCCGGCGACCGCGACGTCGATGACAAACGCGTGGAAGTCGCTTTCGCCCCCGCCACTGTGGAGGCGGCGAACGAGCAAGACTTCGCCAAGCATCCGCAGCTTGTCAAGGGATATATCGGCCCCTGGTCAGAGTCGGGAGCCGTCCTGGGCGAAGAATCGATCACGGGGATCCGCTACGTTCTTGACCCGCGAGTGGTCGCTGGCACCGCGTGGGTCACCGGAGCGAACGTCGATCAGAAGCACGTGCACTCGCTGGTGGCGGGCCGTGATTTCACCGCTGACGCCGTCGTTGAGGTCGCCTCGGTGCGCGCCGGTGACCCGGCACCCGACGGCTCCGGCCCGGTAGAGCTTGCCCGTGGCATGGAGATCGGACACGTCTTCCAGCTTGGGCGCAAGTACGCCGAGGCGCTCGGGCTCAAGGTGCTCGACGTGAACGGCAAGCTCGTGACGGTGACGATGGGTTCGTACGGCATCGGCGTCACTCGCATTCTCGCGATCATCGCAGAGCTGAACAACGACGAAAAGGGTCTCATCTGGCCTGCCTCTGTCGCACCGTTTGACGTGCACGTCGTTGCCGCTGGTCGGGATCAGGTGGCTTTCGAAGTCGCTGATTCCCTGTCACGTGAACTCGAAGCCGCGGGCATTGACGTGCTCTATGACGACCGGCCCAAGGTATCGCCCGGCGTCAAGTTCGGCGATGCCGAACTCGTTGGCGTCCCTTACATCGTGATTGTGGGCCGCGGTGCCGCGGACGGCCAGGTCGAGCTGTGGAATCGTCACACCGGTGAACGTGAGAGCATCGCGGTGGGCGATGTGTTCGGTCGTCTGCCGCGCTAGATTGCCGTTCGTTCACGCGTCGTTCGCCGAGACGCCGTTGGTCATGACACGCTGGGTGCATGCCCGATAGCGCATCCGTTCCAGCCGACGCCACCGACGACCTACGCACGCTCATCGACGACGCGGGCATCACCCGAAACGCCGACCTGGTCGCGCGCATTCTGGCGACCGGCGTGGGCCTCGGACTCGACGAAGCCGATCGACTCGACCTCAAGATCACCTCGGCTGCGCTGACTGAGATGCGGGCGGCATTCAGTCTGTTCGCGCCGTACGCGGGCATTCCGAAGGTCACGATCTTCGGTTCAGCTCGCACGAAATCGCACGATGCGCAGTATCAGCAGGCATCAGCCGTCGCCGCTGTGCTTGCTGACCAGGGGTGGATGGTCGTCACGGGAGCAGGTCCGGGAATCATGCAGGCGGCTGCCGAGGGTGCTGGCGCAGACCGCTCAATCGGCGTGTCGATTCGGCTGCCCTTCGAAGACAAGCCGAACGCGATCATCGCAGGCGGTGCCAACGTCGCGATGAAGTACTTCTTCACGCGCAAGCTCATGCTGGTGAAAGAGTCGCGCGGCTTTGTCTGCGTGCCCGGCGGGTTCGGCACTCTCGACGAGATGTTCGAGCTGCTCACCTTGCAGCAGACGGGCAAGGCAGAGCCGACGCCGATCGTGCTCTTGGATGCACCTGGCGGAACGTTCTGGAAAGGGCTGGAAGCCTTCATCGACGAGCATCTCATTGCCTCGGGGGTCGTTTCGCCGAACGACTTCGACCGTGTGTTTGTAACAGATTCGGTGGATGCTGCTGCCGCCGAGATCACCGGGTTCTGGCGCAACTACGATTCGCTGCGCTGGGTGGACGGTCGGCTGGTGCTGCGGCTGAGAGCCGAGCCGACAGATGCAGAGATCGATGGGCTCAACGACTCGTTCGCCGACTTGCTGGCGGAAGGTCGTATCGAAAGAGGTGCACCACACCGTCACGAGATCACAGACGGTGACAAAGTCGAACTGCCTCGACTGGTGCTGACGCTCAATCAGTTCAAGATCGGCGCGCTGCACACGCTGATACGCGGCATCAATTCGCTTGAGACGGCGCCACAGATCGACGCCATCGACGGCTGACTCCTAGCCACGCAGCGCCTGGCTTCGCGATGCCTACGGCGTCACTCGGCGCGTGGGGCACCGTGCAGGTGGTCGCGGTGCTTGTTGGCTTGGCGCTTCTTCGTCGGCAAATCGATCGGACCGGTGACAGAGAGCGCGTCTTCCCAGACTTCCACTCCCTTGACCTCGGGCAGTCGGTCGCTCGTGAAGACGGGATCCAGTCCTGCACGCCGCTGCTGTGAGTAGTCCTTCAGCAGTTTGAACGCCACCCCCGACAGCAGAGCGATCGCGACGAGGTTGGTCAGCGCCATGAATCCCATCACACCGTCGGCGAAGGTCCACACGACGCCGGCCGAAATGAGCGCGCCTGCGAAGACCGAGACGATCGCCACAATGCGGTAGCCCAAAAGTACGGCGCGGCTCGAAGTGATGAACTCGATGTTCGACTGCCCGTAGTAGTAGTTGCCGAGGATCGAAGAGAACGCCAACAAGAAGATGATGATGATCAGCAGCACGTTCGCCCAGTCGCCTAGGGTGCTCGTGATCGCATCCTGAGTGAGACCGATTCCCTGCGTGGCTGTCGATAGGTCTGGCACCGAAACCAAGATGATGAATGCCGTAATGGAGCAGACGAGAAAGGTGTCGAAGTAGACGCCGAGCGTCTGCACGAGACCTTGCTTCACGGGGTGCGTGACCGCAGCTGACGCTCCTGCGTTGGGGGCAGAACCCAGTCCGGCCTCGTTTGAGAACATTCCGCGCCGAGCGCCGGTGAGAATGATGTAGCCGAGCGCGGCGCCAACGACCTCGTTGTAACCGAAGGCATCGGCAAAAATCGAGCTGATGACGGCAGGAATGCGATCGACGTGCATCGCCACGATTGCAATTCCGATCAGCAGGTACAGAACGGCCATCGCGGGCACCAGAGCCTGGGTTACTGAGGCGATGCGCCGGACGCCACCGAACACGACGAGACCCATGAGCAGCGCAAGCCCCACGCCCGTTGCGGGAGCGAGCCAGTCGGCAGCGCTCTCGCCCATGCTTCCGGCGATCGTGGCTTGAATAGTGTTGGCCTGCAGCGACGAGAAGGCGATCGGAAAGCAGACGATCAGGATGATCGCGAAAACGATGCCCATCCAGCGGGCGCCGAGCCCTCGTTGCATGTAGTAGGCGGGCCCGCCACGGAACCCGTCTTTGTCGCGGGTCTTGTAGAGCTGGGCGAGCGAAGATTCAATGAAGCTGGATGCTCCGCCAATGAGCGCCATGAGCCACATCCAGAAAACGGCTCCTGGGCCGCCCAGCGCGATCGCGGTGCCTACGCCGGCGATGTTTCCCACGCCGACGCGCGACGCCGCCGAGATCGTGAACGCTTGGAACGCAGATACCGATTGAGGTTCGCCATTCTCGTCTCGTGGAGTCTTGTCTGTCAGCGTCCTGAACATCTCTGGGATCAGGCGAAACTGCACGCCCCTCGAGCGGATCGTGAAATAGAGCCCGAGCCCCACCACCACCGGCAGCACAATCCACGTCCAGAGGTTGTCGCCCCACACTGCCATCCACTCGGTCACTGCATCCATCCGCTCAGTATGGAGGCGAGATGCCGATTTTCACCAGCACGACGTGAATATTGCGCGTGTCGATATCTCTCAGGAAGCGCAGCCCTCTGATCCTGTAACGTTGTAGGGTTCCGGCGGCCCGAATGCGTCGGTAAGAGCTGAATATGGAGGCACCTGTGGACATTGATCTGGGACTGTTGAGGACCGTCGAGCGGGAGAAGGAGATTCCCTTCGAAGAACTCGTACGGATCATCGAGCAGGCGATTCTTACCGCCTACGCCAAGCACACCACTCCCGATGGTGAACTGCACGAAGGTGCGCGCGCGGTACTCGACCGCAAGACCGGCCACGTTGCTGTTTTCATTCCGCTGCTCGACGAAGAAGACGTCGTCATCGGCGAAGAAGAAAGCACACCCGAGAACTTCGGTCGCATTGCTGCTTTCGCCGCTAAGCAAGTGATCAGTCAGCGCCTGCGCGATATCGCAGATGACGCAGTGCTCGGCGAGTTCAAGGGCAAAGAGGGCGACATCGTCGCCGGCATGATCCAGCAGGGCCCCAACCCGCGTATGGTGCACGTCGATCTAGGCACCGTCGAGGCGATCCTGCCACCCGAAGAGCAGGTGCCCGGCGAGGAGTACACGCACGGTTCGCGGCTGCGCGTGTACGTCACCGGCGTGACAAAGGGCACCAAGGGTCCGCAGATCACGGTCTCTCGCACCCACCCCGGTCTGGTGCGCAAACTCTTCGCGCTCGAGGTTCCCGAAATTGCCAGCGGCGTCGTCGAGATTGTTTCGCTTGCCCGTGAGGCCGGTCACCGCAGCAAGATTGCGGTGAAGGCGAACGACCCGAGCATCAACGCGAAGGGTGCCTGCATCGGCGAGCTGGGGCGCCGCGTGCGAGCGGTGACCGAAGAGCTTGCCGGCGAGAAGATCGACATCGTCGACTACGACCCGGAGCTGGCGAAGTTCGTTGCCAACGCGCTCTCGCCCGCCAAGGTCACCTCATCGTTCATTCTGGACATGTCGAGCAAAGCGGTGCGAGCGCTCGTTCCCGACTACCAGCTGTCGCTCGCGATCGGCAAAGAAGGCCAGAACGCGCGCCTCGCGGCCAAGCTCACTGGAGCCAAGATTGACATCCAACCTGACAGCATCTTGGAAGACAGCTGACAATCGGCCGGTGGCTGTCGGGGTGTAGGATGGGACCAGTACGAACGTGTGTCGGATGCCGCACGCGTGAGTCGCGGGCTGCTCTTCTCAGAGTGGTATCAATCAACTCAACGCTCGTTGTTGACGAGCGCGCAGTGATGCCGGGACGAGGCGCGTGGGTGCATGAGACAAGCGAATGTGTGGAGGCCGCGATCCGGCGCCGCGCTTTCGTGCGTGCATTACGTGTGTCAGCGCCGCTTGACACGCAGACCATCGAGAAACGGCTGAATGGCTATGGAAACAAAGTGAACGGCTCGAAATGAGACCCGTCCGCGACTAACGGTCTGCCCTGTCTGGGGAGACCTCAGACAGGAGAATTGTGGCAAACGCCAAACCACGCGTACACGAGATCGCTTCAGAACTCGGTGTTGACAGCAAGGTGGCTCTCGCGAAGCTGAAGGAACTCGGAGAGTTCGTCAAGAGCCCCGCGTCCACCATCGAACCCCCCGTGGCGCGCAAGCTGCGCGCCGCACTCCAGGCTGACGGTGAAGCAGCATCCGCTGCCGCCGATTCAAAGCCTGCTGCGTCGGCGAAGCCAGGCGCAAAGTCTGCTGCGGCCAAGCCAGGCGCAGCCAAGCCTGGTGCTGCGACGCCGGCTAAGCCTGGTGCAGCGACCCCGGCGAAGCCGGGTGCGCGACCCGGCCCTGCCAAGCCGGCCGCGCCGGCCGAGCCGGTTGCGGCTGAACCTGCAGCTACTCCGTCGCCCGCTACTCCCTCGGCAGCTAAGCCGTCTGCTGCAAAGCCAGGCGCGCCGACTCCGGCTCCCGCTCCGGCGGCGCCCGAGGCTGCTGCTCCTGAAGCACCGTCCACCGATGGCGCGTCGCCCGCTCCGCGCCCAGGCGGCGCAGCACCGCGTCCGGGCAACAACCCCTTCGCATCTGCTCAGGGCATGGGACAGCGTCCGGCAGGTCCACGTCCGGGCAACAACCCCTTCGCATCTGCTCAGGGCATGGGTCAGCGCCCGACACCCGGCAACATTCCGCGTCCGCAGGCACCTCGTCCTGGATCCCCTCGTCCCGGAGCTCCTCGCCCCGGTGGCGGAGGTCGTCCCGGTGGCGGTCGTCCCGGTGGCGCTCCGTTCCAACAGCGTCCGGGCGGTCCTGGCCGTCCCGGCGGTGGCGGTCGTCCCGGCGGTGGCGCTCCTGGCGGTCCTCCCGCAGGTGGTTTCGCCGGACGCCCAGGTGGCGGTGGCGGCCGTGGCCGTGGTCCTGGCGGTGGCACCGCGGGTGCCTTCGGCAAGGGCGGCGGCAAGTCGAAGCAGCGCAAGTCACGTCGGGCGAAGCGCCAAGAGTTTGAGATGAGAGATGCGCCGACCGTAGGTGGCGTAAACGTTTCGCGCGGCAACGGTGAAACCATCCGCATGCGCCGCGGCGCGTCGATCTCGGACTTCGCAGACAAGATCGAGAACTTGACCGGCTACACAGTGCAGCCAGGAACGCTCGTCACCATCCTGTTCAACCTGGGTGAGATGGCGACGGCTACTGAGTCGCTCGACGAGGCCACTTTCGAGGTGCTTGGTGAAGAGCTCGGCTACAAGATTCAGATGGTCTCGCCGGAGGACGAAGATAAGGAACTCCTCGAGACGTTCGGTCTGAATCTTGACGCAGAACTGGAAGCTGAAAACGAGGAAGACCTCGAGATCCGTCCTCCAGTTGTCACTGTGATGGGTCACGTTGACCACGGTAAGACGCGTCTTCTCGACGCGATCCGAAATGCGAACGTTGTCGCGGGTGAGGCCGGCGGCATCACCCAGCACATCGGTGCGTACCAGGTCTGGACCGAACATGAGGGCATCGAGCGAGCGATCACGTTCATCGATACTCCGGGTCACGAAGCGTTCACCGCGATGCGTGCCCGTGGTGCGCAGGTCACTGACCTCGCGATCCTGGTGGTTGCAGCTGACGACGGCATCATGCCGCAGACGGTTGAGGCTCTCAACCACGCGCAGGCAGCGAACGTGCCGATCGTGGTTGCGGTCAACAAGGTCGACAAGCCAGATTCGAATCCCGCTAAGGTTCGTCAGCAGCTCACCGAATACGGTCTGGTGGCCGAGGAATACGGCGGAGACGTTATCTTCGTCGACGTCTCAGCTCGCGATGGCTTGAACATCCAGCAGCTGCTGGACGCTGTTCTGCTTACCGCCGATGCTGGCCTTGACCTCACGGCGAACCCGAACAAAGCTGCTCGTGGCGTTGCCATTGAAGCCAAGCTCGACAAGGGTCGCGGTGCTGTTGCTACCGTGCTCATCCAGTCGGGAACGCTCCGCGTGGGCGACTCGATCGTGGCTGGTACGGCATACGGCCGCGTGCGTGCCATGGCAGATGAGAACGGCGAAGCTGTTCTCGAAGCCTTCCCGTCGCGTCCGGTTGCCGTGCAGGGTCTGAACTCAGTGCCTCGCGCCGGTGACACATTCATCGTCACCGACGAAGACCGACTGGCACGCCAGATCGCTGAGAAGCGTGAAGCGGCTGAGCGCAACGCGCAGCTGGCCAAGGCTCGCAAGCGCATTTCGCTTGAAGACTTCACCCGTGCACTGCAAGAAGGCAAGGTCGAATCGCTCAACCTCATCATCAAGGGTGACGTGTCGGGTGCCGTTGAGGCGCTCGAAGAATCGTTGCTCAAGATCGAGGTCGACGACTCCGTTCAGCTGCGCATCATCCACCGCGGTGTGGGTGCGATCACCGAATCCGACGTGAACCTGGCGACGATCGACAACGCGATCATCATCGGCTTCAATGTTCGTCCCGACCCGAAGGCTCGTGAGCGCGCGCAGCGTGAAGGCGTCGACACCCGTTTCTACTCGGTCATCTACAACGCGATTGATGACGTCGAGCAGTCGCTTCAGGGCCTGCTCAAGCCAGAGTACGAAGAGGTTCAGTCCGGTGTCGCCGAGATTCGCGAGGTGTTCCGCTCCTCGAAGTTCGGCAACATCGCGGGTGTCATCGTTCGCTCCGGCACGATCACACGCAACGCGAAGGCTCGCGTCATCCGCGACGGCGTCGTCGTCGCAGATGGTCTCGCCATCGAGTCGCTGCGTCGTTTCAAGGATGACGTCACTGAAGTTCGCACGGACTTCGAAGCCGGTATCGGCCTCGGCAAGTTCAACGACATTCAGGTCGGCGACGAGGTCGAAACAACCGAAATGGTAGAAAAGCCCCGAGGCTGAGCCTCGTAGCATCGGTTCAGGATGCCCCAGCAACAGCCGGGGCATCCTGAACCTTCGCGGTCACCTCAGACCGCACAGAGAGAGAGTTTGATATGGGCAGCGAACGTCAGGCGCGACTGGGTGACCGAATCCGAGTGATTCTTGCCGAGCGCCTCGAGAAGGGTCTTCGTGACCCCCGTCTTGGCTTCGTAACGATCACGGACGTGCGCGTCACGGGCGATCTTCAGCATGCATCGGTGTTCTACACCGTTTATGGTTCCGACGAAGAGCGTGCGAACTCGGCTGCAGCGTTGAAGGCCGCCACTGGCATGCTTCGCTCCGAGGTGGGAAAGCATTTGAATGTGCGACTCACGCCTTCGCTCGAGTTCATTCTCGACGCACTGCCCGATAACGCGGGCCACATTGCTGACCTGCTGCGCGAAGCGCGCGAGCGGGATGACGCGGTTACCGCAATTGCCGCTGGCGCAGCCTACGCGGGCGAAGAAGACCCCTACATCAAGCCGCGCACGTTTGACGAAGACGACGAGCTGCAAGCCACTTCTGCTGATGCTGATGCTGATGCTGATGCTGATGCTGAAGCTGAAGCTGAAGCTGAAGCGGCTGACGAGTCAACACCCACCGAAAACAGCTGACACCGGCTCGGCTTGGCGATGATCGTCAGCTGAGCGATCCGCCCACCGAGTGCCGATCTTCGTCATTGTCGATGCTCGTGCGCATAGCGACGTTGAGCGCCCGAGCGATATCAGCCAGCGGCAGTTCAGGTTCGCTCGTGGACTGCCCGGTTGCCCACGGCACGTGGATGAAGCCGGCCTTGCGGTCGCTGCCGCTCGTTGCCCACGTCGCTGCGCGGTAGAAGATGTGATTGCACACGAATGTGCCAGCGGTCGTTGACAACGACGAAGGAATACCCGCCGCTGAGAGCTCGTGGGCGATCGCTTTCACCGGCAACGATGAGAACACCGCTGCTGGAGCATCGGCAATCGAAGACTCATCGATGGGCTGCGCACCGTCGTTGTCTGGAATCCTGGCGTCGACGAGGTTTACGGCGACGCGTTCAACTGAGATCGTGGAGCGACCGCCTGCGAGTCCTACGGCGATGACCACCTGCGGCTGATGCCGCGTCAAGAGCTCTTCGAATACGGATGCTGCGCCGTCGAATGTGACCGGAAGCACCGCGGTGACGAGAACCTCTGGCCCCTCCCACAGTGCGGCGGCCAGGTGTACGGCTTCGCCGCTGGGGTTGCTGGAGTCGCCCGCGAACGGCTCGAATCCTGTCATCAGTACGGTCATCACCGATCCAGCGTATGCCGACATGCGCGGTCGTGGCGCTCGATCGAAGGTGCACTCAGCGGGGGAGTTGCAGCATCCCATCAAAGACCTCGGCGAGACCGTCGGCTATGAGTGAGTCAATCGCTCGGTGACGTTGCGCAGCGTCGGGCCAGTCGGCGATGACACCCTCTAGAGCGACCACGTGGGTTGCCGCATCCCTCAGCTCTTTGAGCACCGCACCCCGCGCCTGTCGGTCGCTGCCCTCATATCGTGCCTGCTTGCGTCGGTCGTCGCCGGTATCTGGGTAGCCCGCCGCTCGCCACGCACAGATATCGGCGAGCGGACAGACTTCGCAGCGCGGAGCGCGAGCGGTGCACACCACGGCGCCGAGTTCCATGGCTGCGGCGTTGACGATGGCAGCTGACTCGTCGTCGGCCGGCAGGATCGACGCCATGTCGTCTAGATCGCGACGTGAGGCATTGCCCGGCTGCGAGCGTCCGCCGACAGCGCGCGCGAGCACGCGGCGCGTGTTGGTATCGACCACTGGGTGGCGCTGGCCGTAGGCGAAGACCGCAACCGCACGCGCGGTGTAGTCCCCAACCCCGCTGAGCGCGAGCAGCGCGGACACCTCGGTGGGGACCTCGCCGCCGTGCTGGTCGCGAATCTCGACCGCTGCCTGATGCAACCACAGCGCGCGGCGCGGGTAGCCGAGGTTCGCCCATTGGCGTACCGCATCGGCGGGTGAACTATCGGCGAGTGCGGTAGCAGTGGGCCAGCGCCTCAGCCACTCTTCGAGACGCGGAATCACACGGGTGACCGGCGTCTGCTGCAACATGAACTCGCTGACGAGCACGCCCCACGCCCCGAAGTCAGGATCGCGCCATGGCAACTCGCGCGCGTTTTCGCCGTACCACTCGATGAGGGGGAGCGCGGGCATCGCACCAGCCTAATCGCGCCCGACACGCACTTAGGCTAGAGGCATGCTTTTCACGATCGCGTCCGACAGCTGATGCCGACGGGAATTCTTCTCGTCGACAAATCGGGCGGTATGACCAGTCACGATGTGGTCTCTCGTGCACGCAAGGCGCTCGGCACACGCAAGATCGGCCACGCAGGCACTCTTGATCCGATGGCAACGGGGCTATTGGTGCTGGGTGTTGACGCTGCGACCAGATTGCTGACCTTCATCGTCGGCCTCGACAAGACGTACG
Source organism: Microbacterium marmarense (assembly GCF_037204165.1). Lineage (NCBI taxonomy): Bacteria > Bacillati > Actinomycetota > Actinomycetes > Micrococcales > Microbacteriaceae > Microbacterium > Microbacterium marmarense. The sequence goes on along the minus strand of NZ_JBBDGL010000004.1, from coordinate 88,955 downwards.
AAGCGACGATCCGACTGGGGATGAGCACCGACACCGATGATGCCGAGGGTGAAGAAACCGCTCGCGCGCCTGAATCCGCCGTGGCCCGCATCACTGCGTCACAGACCGACGCGGGAATCGCAATGCTGACCGGGGAGATCTCGCAGGTGCCGAGCACTGTGTCGGCTATCAAGGTGAACGGCAGGCGTGCCTACGACCTGGCTCGTGCTGGCGAAGAGGTCGTGCTCAAGTCTCGCAACGTCACCGTGGCGCGCTTCGAAGTTGTCCGCGAGCATCGCGTGGCTGGGTTCATCGATCTTGACGTGATCGTCGACTGTTCAAGCGGCACCTACATTCGGGCACTGGCACGCGACCTCGGAACCTACCTCGGTGTCGGCGGTCACCTGACCGCGTTGCGGCGCACGCGAATAGGGCCTTTCGAGGTTGCAGATGCAACCGGCACCGACAACCTAGGCGACGCTGCGCTGGTCGCACCGGCAGAGGTAGCGGCGGAAGTGCTGGGCAGAATCGATGTCACCGAAGACGAAGCACGAGACCTGCGCCATGGCAAGAAGCTGAAGGGCGCGGCCTCACGCTTGGTGCGCACCCCAACCGCCGCAGTTGATCCGGCAGGTGTGCTCGTCGGCGTCATAGAAAAGCGCGGAGATGACGTCAAGAGCGCAATGAATATGCCCAAGGAGATGCCCGCATGATCATGTGGTTCACGATCGTCCAGATCGCTATTGCTGTCGGCGGCGGGCTCTTCTCTGTGATTGCCGGTCTTGCAGGTCGCCGGCCGAGTGATTTCACCGTGGGCGCTGTTGCTCTTGTCGAGTTGCTGCTCATCGTGCAGATCGTGATCGCGATCGTCGCGCCCTTCGCAGGCAACGAGCCCACCGGTAGCTTGCTTGAGTTCTGGGTCTATCTCGTCTCGGCGGCGCTGATCCCGCCGGCCAGCGTGTTCTGGGCTCTGCTGGAGCGCAGCCGTTGGAGCACCGTGATCATGGGTGTCGGCGCCTTGTCGGTAGCGGTGATGCTGTGGCGTATGCAGAGCATTTGGACGCTGCAGATAGCCTGAGCCCGTCGCGGCGGCTCATCTCGTCGCTTCCCGCTTAAGATTGATCAGTCATGACAACTCCTACCCGCCCCCGTATGACCGGAATCGGCCGTGTTCTCGTGATCGTCTACGCGATCATGGCACTCGCCGCAACGGGACGCTCGTTCGTGCAGATCGTGAGGGAGTTCGACGATGCGCCGCTGGCTTACTCCTTGTCAGCACTGGCGGCGGTGGTCTACATCGTCGCCACTTTGGCGCTCGTCTTTGCCGGCTCACGCGGCTGGTACTTGGTCGCGTGGATTGCCATCACATTCGAGATGCTCGGCGTCATCGTTGTCGGCACACTGAGTTTGGTCTGGCCCGAGCTGTTCGGCCACCCCACCGTCTGGTCGTGGTTTGGGATGGGCTATGTGTTCATCCCGCTGGTTCTGCCGTTCTTCGGAATGTGGTGGCTGGTCGCACACAACCCCGCCGATCGTCCTGTATTGGCGGCGGCATGAACGTCTTTCGTGAACTGTCTGAGGTGCCGTCGAGTTTCGGCCCCTCCGTGGTGGCGATCGGAAAGTTCGACGGGGTGCACAGCGGCCACCGGGCGGTGATCGATCGAGCTCGAGTGGATGCTGCTTCGCTCGGCGCGCGAGTGGTTGCGGTCACGTTCGACCGCAACCCGCTGGCCTATCTGCGGCCAGAGCTTTGCCCGGAAGAGCTCGTCGGAGTCGATCAGAAGCTTCGCCTGTTGGCCCAGGCAGGTGTCGATGCGACGCTCATGCTGCATTTCGATGAAGACCTCGCCACTGTCGCAGCGGAGGATTTCGTTGCGCAGATCTTGGTCGAGGCGCTTGGCGCGGTGGCCGTGCTCGTCGGCAGCGACTTCAGGTTCGGCCACCTCGGCCGCGGCACGCCCGAGCTATTGCGTGCGTCCGGCAAGCATCATGGTTTTGGTGTTCAGGTGATCGATGATGTGCGCGCCATCGACGCGGGTCGTCGTGTGTCATCAACTTGGATACGCGAGGCGCTCAGCGAGGGCGATGTTGAGACGGCGTCTCGACTCTTGGGCCGGCGTCACGCCGTGAGCGGCGAGGTCGTTCACGGGCAGAAGCGAGGGCGCGAGTTGGGTTTCCCCACCGCGAACCTCGCCACAGACCTCAACGGTTTCGTGCCCGCAGAGGGCGTTTATGCGGGCTGGCTCGTAGATCACGGCGCAGGCGGAACCGCTCGCAGGGTCGCTTCGGCGGACCGCAGCGTTCGATACCCGGCGGCGATCAGTATTGGCACCAACCCGACCTTCGGTGACGTCGTCGTGCGTCAAGTCGAGGCGTATGTGCTCGACGAGACGGACCTTGATCTCTACGGTCATGAGGTGTCTGTCGAGTTTGTTTCGCACATTCGCGGAATGGTCACCTTCGACGGGATTGAACCTCTGATCGCTCAGATGTCGGACGATGTCGAGCGAGTGCGCGCTCAGCTCTAGCAGACTCACGGTGATGTTCGACGCGATCAAGACGTAGACCGACGGGCCTTGCCCGCCTACGATCGAAGCGAGTGCATCGACGGCGAATCCTCATCGGTGTGCGGGGAGCATCGAGGAGGACTATGAGTGCGACAACCGCCACTGCGCGCCCGACGCGCAATATCGAATCTCTGACTGAGCGTGCGGCTGCACTGCTGGGCGGAACACCCGATGACGAAACACTGCGGCGCTACCTCAACGGCTTGTCGGGCGTCGACGCGGTAGGACTCGAGGCACGCGCTGCCGATCTCGGAACCCGCTCGATCAAGACCACCTCCAAGGTGTGGGCCCTCGACAAGATCGTCGAGTTGATCGACCTCACCACGCTCGAAGGAGCGGATACACCGGGCAAGGTTCGCTCTCTCGTCGCGAAGGCACTCAACCCTGACGCTTCGGATCAGTCCTGCCCAAGGGTTGCCGCGGTCTGTGTCTACGGTGACATGGTCCCGATAGCTATTGAAGCGCTCGGATCAGCTCACGGTGACCCTGACGACGGCGGGGTCAGCGTCGCGGCAGTAGCCACCGCCTTCCCGAGCGGACGAGCCTCGCTGGCGGTGAAACTGGCTGACACCGCTGACGCCGTGAGCAACGGCGCTGATGAGATCGACATGGTGATCGATCGAGGCGCATTCCTCTCTGGCCGCTACGGGGTAGTTTTCGAGCAGATCACGCAGGTGAAGGCCGCGTGCGTGCGCGCTGATGGTACGTCGGCCTCGCTCAAGGTCATCCTTGAAACCGGCGAGTTGAACACCTACGACAACATCAAGCGTGCTTCGTGGCTTGCAATTCTGGCGGGCGGTGACTTCATCAAAACGTCGACTGGAAAGGTGCAGCCAGCTGCGACCCTGCCGGTCACCCTGCTGATGCTCGAGGTCGTGCGCGATTGGTACCGCGCGACCGGCGAGAAGATCGGTGTGAAGCCCGCGGGCGGCATCCGAACCTCAAAAGATGCGATCAAGCACGTTGTCACCGTCGCCGAGACCGCGGGCGAGGAGTGGCTGCAGCCGCATCTGTTCCGCTTCGGCGCGTCGAGTTTGCTCAACGATGTGCTTCGTCAGCGCCAAAAGATATCGACCGGTCATTACACCGGCGCCGACTACGTGACGATCGACTGAATCGAGACACTGTGACTTTCCTCGAGTACGCTCCTGCACCCGAGTCTCGCGCTATTTTGAGCCTGCGCGACGAGTATGGACTCTTCATCGACGGGCAGTTCCGGCCCGGCACGGGGGAGAGCTTCGCGACGATCTCGCCGGCCGATGAGTCGCACATCGCCACTGTGGCAGCGGCGTCTGAGGCAGACATCGACCAGGCCGTGGCAGCAGCTCGGCGCGCGCACGATAAAGTCTGGGCCAAGATGCGCGGTCGCGACCGCGGCAAGTATCTGTTTCGAATCGCCCGACTGGTGCAAGAGCGTGCGCGCGAACTCGCCGTTGCGGAGAGCCTCGACAACGGCAAGCCGATCAAAGAGAGCCGTGATGTCGATGTGCCGCTGGTGGCGGCATGGTTCTTCTACTACGCGGGCTGGGCAGACAAGCTCGACTTCGCGGGTCTTGGGGCGAACCCGCGGTCGTTGGGTGTCGCTGCACAGGTGATCCCGTGGAACTTTCCGCTGTTGATGCTCGCGTGGAAGGTTGCCCCCGCGCTCGCCGCGGGCAATACCGTGGTGATCAAACCGGCCGAAACGACGCCCCTGACGGCACTGATCTTCGCCGAGATCCTGCAACAGGCTGACCTGCCCGCGGGCGTCGTAAACATTGTCACCGGTGCCGGATCGACCGGTGCCGCAATGGTTCGGCATCCCGACGTCAATAAGGTTGCCTTCACCGGATCCACTCCGGTCGGACGCGAGATAGCGAAGGCGGTAGCTGGCACCGACAAGAAGCTCACGCTCGAGCTCGGAGGCAAAGCAGCCAACATCATCTTCGAAGACGCCCCCATCGAGCAGGCAATTGACGGCATCGTCACGGGAATCTTCTTCAATCAGGGGCAAGTGTGCTGCGCGGGCAGTCGCTTGATCGTGCAGGAGTCGATTCATGACGAAGTCGTGGAGCGGCTGAAACGGCGGCTGTCAACCCTTCGCATGGGTGACCCATTGGACAAGAACACCGACATCGGTGCGATCAACTCGCTTGAGCAGCTCAACCGGGTGCGCGAGCTCAGCCAGATCGGTGAAGAAGAGGGCGCGCAGCGCTGGAGCGCGAACTGCGTCATCCCCGAAAAGGGATTCTGGTTCGCGCCCACGATATTCACCAATGTGCAGGCAAGCCACCGCATCGCTCGCGACGAGATCTTCGGACCCGTGCTTTCGGTGCTGACCTTCCGAACGCCAGCCGAAGCGATCGCGAAAGCCAACAACACGCCGTACGGACTCTCGGCGGGCATCTGGAGCGACAAAGGCTCGCGCATCCTGGCTGTTGCCGACAAGCTGCGTGCGGGTGTGATTTGGGCCAACACGTTCAACCGTTTTGACCCAGCGAGCCCATTCGGCGGCTACAAGGAGTCGGGCTACGGGCGCGAGGGCGGCCGGCAGGGGCTGCTCGCGTACTTGAAGGGGGCAGCATGAGCAAGCGACTGACCGTGCCGAAGACCTACAAGCTCTATATCGGCGGCAAGTTCCCCCGCAGTGAATCAGGGCGAATCTACCCGGTGACGACGGCCAAGGGTGCGTTCTTGGCGAACGCGTCGCGGGCTTCACGCAAAGACGCGAGAGATGCCGTATCTGCGGCGCAGGCAGCTGGTCGATCATGGGCAGGTGCGACACCGTACAACCGCGGTCAGGTGCTCTATCGGGTCGCCGAGATTCTCGAAGGTCGGCGGGCTCAGTTCATCGACGAGATCTCGGCGCAGACCCAAGCCTCGGCCTCGGTCGCGAGTGCAGAGGTCGACGAAGCGATCGACACGTGGGTGTGGTACGCGGGCTGGTGCGACAAGTTCGCTCAGGTCGCGGGCAATGCCAACCCCGTCGCCGGTCCGTTCTTCAACATCTCGCTGCCGGAACCGACGGGCGTTGTCGCGATCATCGCACCGCAAGAATCTGCTCTGTTGGGACTGGTATCGGCCATTGCCCCGGCGCTGGTGACGGGCAATTCGGTCGTGGCCGTGGCCTCGCAGCAGCATCCACTATCGGCGATATCTCTGTCAGAAGCGCTTGCCACAAGCGATGTGCCCGGGGGTGTGGTGAATGTGCTCACTGGTTCGCCGGCAGAGATCGCGCCGTGGTTGGCCTCGCACCCTGACGTGCACGGGCTCGATCTTGTGGGTGCGGGCGAGATCGATTGGGTCGAATTGCAGATCGCAGCGGCCGAGACGCTCACTCGAGTGCTCGGGCCAGAAAGCGCGGCAGCGGCCCCCAGCCTCCACCGCATCGCGGCGTTCACAGAGACTAAGACCGTGTGGCACACCAAGAGCCTCCTCTAAGCGGGGCGCACTAGGCCAGATCGATCCCGCTGCCCCACTTGCCTGGTTCCGCGAGTTCCCCGTAGCGAGCGTCGACACCCGATGCAGATACCGACACTGCGCACGCGAGAAGCGACAGTGTCGGGTAGCCATGTGGGCGGTTGTCGCGGATGATCGCACGGTCATCGGTGCTGTCAAGTGTGGTGGAGCTGTCCAAGATCTCCACCCACGATGTCCACCATTTCGGATCGGCACTGAGGGGTGCCGATCGAAACTGATCGAGCCACCGCGCAATGCGCGGAGTGCTCTCATCATTGATGCCGTCATGAGCGATCATGTGGGTGCCGGGCGAGAGGGCGGTCTCGGTGAGAGCTACACCGTCCCATGTGAAGACCCTGGCGATGCCATCCGCTACCGTCACGAGGTTGAACCCGTGTGTTGCCACCGGCGCCGTCGGCAACACGCCAGAAGCGGCGTCGAGCACGATGTTGCCGCGAGAGTGCAGTTCTGATTCGGGGAGCGACGCGAGGTCGGCCCTGTTCAGCAGCACCGCGAATCGCGACGACGTCGCCTGCGCGGCAAGCCACGCGCCGCCTGCGCGCGCATCACGCACTCCGGCGATGCCGTGGTGAGTGTCGGGCCACCACTCACCGAGCCGGTCCCATGGGCGGTGCGGATCTTCGTCGCGAATCGCGAGCACGCGCACGGCGTCGTTCGGCTGAACGGGAACGCGAATGATGACTGTGCACACGCGTCAAGTCTCTCGTGCTTGAGCGAGGCCTGGCGTGCAATGATCGGAACGTGTTCATTGTGGTAGCAGTCACCGGAGGTATCGCCGCATACAAGAGCGTTCACCTTGTGAGACTTCTCGTGAAAGCAGGCCACGAGGTTCACGTGGTGCCGACTGATGACGCGCTGCGCTTTGTCGGCTTGCCAACGTGGCAAGGGGTGAGTCGCAATGCGGTGACAACATCAGTGCACGACGACGTCGCCAGCGTCAGGCACGTCGCACTTGGGCAGTCCGCAGACCTCGTGATCGTCGCGCCGGCGACGGCGAACAGCCTCGCGAAGATGGCTGTTGGCATCGCGGACAACCTTGTGGGCACGACGCTGCTCGCGACGCGCGCGCCAGTTGTGGTCGCGCCAGCCATGCACACCGAGATGTGGCAGCATCCGGCCACCGTGAACAACATCGAAGTTCTCCGCTCACGTGGTGTGGTCGTGGTCGGTCCAGAAACCGGCGAACTCACCGGCGGCGACAGTGGAGCGGGCCGAATGTCGGAGCCGGAGACGATCGTGGATGCTGCTCTTTCGGCGGCAGGTGCGGGGCGCGATCTCGCGGGGCTTCGAGTTCTCGTAAGCACCGGCGGCACGCGAGAACCGATCGACCCGGTGCGATTTCTCGGCAACCGCTCAAGTGGTCGTCAAGGGGTCGCGGTGGCGCTCGCCGCAGCCCAGCGAGGCGCGGCAGTCACGTTGGTCGCCGCACACACCGACGAGGGTGTGCTTGCTACGGTTTCAGGCCAGCGACACATTGCTCTTGAGCGCGTGAGTACGGCGCGTGAGCTCGAAGAGGCCATGCACACGCGTGCGGCCTTGAGCGACGTCATCGTGATGGCCGCGGCCGTAGCCGACTATCGGCCGGTGGAGGTGTCGTCGCACAAGCTGAGCAAGGAAGCCGCGGGCGACGGGGTGCGGTCGCTCGACCTCGCAGTCACCCCAGACATCTTGCGGGCGCTGGTTGCTGATCGCGCGAACGGGCAAACGATAGTCGGCTTTGCGGCCGAGACTCCGCAGAACGGAGAAACGCTCGTAGATCGGGGGCGTCGCAAAGCAGCGCGCAAGGGCGTCGACCTGCTTGCTGTGAACGAGGTGGGATGGTCGCAGGGCTTCGAAAGCGAAGCGAACGCGCTCACGATCATCGATCGCGCTGGTGCGGTGTTGAACGATGTCAGCGGCACGAAACGACAAGTGGCCGATGCCCTTTGGGACGCGATTGTCGTCACGCGCAGCCGGTGAACCCGCGGTGTGTGTGAACCTTAGACCGAGCACTGCGAGGCGGACCACCTGACGCTCGAGTGATTGCCGTGGGTTGTTTTGCCGAGTTTCCGCTAGACTGAGCGTCGAAGCTATACCCGGCGATGTCGCTGCTCGCAGAAGTGAGTGCCCGCGGCCGTTGGTACAGGTTTCACCCTTCGCGTTCGCGACGGCGACCGTGTCGCCCGCGGAACAGACAGCACAACCGGCTCTGGCCGGTCCTCGCCGGACTTCCGGCACTCACGCTCAGGAGGAGCATGCCGACCACGGCGTCCGCCCAGTCGTCCGCACAGCGACGCAGAAGGCCTTCATCGTCTCGTCGAGACGATGAAGCCCCGATCATCCCGATTCTCGCCCGCAAGGTGCGCGAGGTCGAAGCGAAGTCGCAGCGCGGCAAGCTCGGCCCCACGAACCGCGTGAAGTTCCAGGTGATTGCCTTCCTGGTGCGCGAAGAGCGCGCCAGAGTCAAAGCCGACGCAGACATCGCTGAAGGGTCGCGCGCTGAGCTGCTCAAGCGCCTCGACGGCGTTGCAACGATTCTCGCGAAGACCGCAGCCCGCGACACTTCGCTTATTCAGCTGTTGGAAGCAGACCAGGCCACGTCTCCGGTGGCCCGGCGCATGCGACGAGACTGGTTGATCGAATCCGGCGCCGAGTTGGCTCCCGATGAGCTCATCATCACCGATGCCAAGCCTCAATCAGCGCCCGTCGTTCCCGCTGCGCTTGCCGAGCGTCAGGTGATTCCGCCGCAGGTTGAGTCGCGCCAGATGGCGAACCCATTCCTCGCGCCAGATCTCAGCGCTCCGGCGTCGAAAGAGACGCCACGCCGTCGCCTCGACGGATGGGAGCTGATGGGTCCGCTCTACAAAGCATTTGAGATGGGCGCTGGCGGCACCAGCGCGTCGATGGATCTGCCCCCGGTGCCCGAATACGACCGTCTCTCGCCCAAGGGGCTTGAGGTCATGGTGCATCAGTCTCGATTCCTCGAGTCGGTGCGTGGCGGACACCGCACGTTCTTGCTCGCCGACGAGCCAGGTCTGGGAAAGACCGCGGAATCTGTGCTGGCAGCATCGGTGGCTGAGGCCTACCCGCTGCTGGTGGTCGTGCCGAACGTCGTCAAGATGAACTGGGCCCGCGAGGTCGAGCGTTGGACGCCGAACCGGCGGGCGACGGTCATTCAGGGCGACGGCGAAGATGTCGACGCCTTCGCCGACGTGTTCATCGTGAACTACGAGATTCTTGATCGGCACCTCGCGTGGCTCTCGTCGCTCGGGCTCAAAGGGATGGTTGTTGACGAGGCGCACTTCATCAAGAACCTCACATCTCAGCGCTCGAAGAACGTGTTGGCTCTGGCAGGTCGCATTCGCGAGCAGGTGCGCAATCCACTGCTGTTGGCGCTGACAGGCACGCCGCTGATCAACGACGTCGAGGACTTCGACGCAATCTGGCGCTTCCTCGGCTGGACTACGGGCGAAAAGCCCGGTTCGACGCTGATGGCGAAGCTCGATGAAACGGGGCTGACCCCGGCCGACAAAGCCTTCTATCCCGAAGCGCGCGACGCAGTCATCTCGATGGGGATCGTGCGCCGCAAGAAGAAGGACGTTGCCGCTGATCTGCCCGACAAGCTGATTGCCGATCTTCCCGTCGAACTCGATGATGACTTCGGTCGCTCAATCCGACAGGCTGAGCGCGAGCTCGGCGAGCGATTGGCAGCGCGCTACCGGCGCATCATCGAGGCTCGCGGCGACCGCGGTCTCGACGCCAACGAGATCGATACCGACATCGTGCGCCTCGTCGCTCAGAACGAGCTCGAGGAATCGAAGGCTGCCGGAACCGGGTCAGAGAACGTCTTCACGATGGTGCGCAAGATCGGCCAGGCGAAGGCGACCCTCGCCGCCGACTACACCGCGCAGCTGCAGCGTGCCGTGGGCAAGGTTGTCTTCTTCGCCAAGCACATCGATGTGATGGATGCTGCTGAGCAGCACTTTGCTGCCGCCGGAATCTCGTCGGTGTCGATTCGTGGTGACCAGAGCACCGCTGCGCGTCAGCAGGCGATCGATTCCTTCAACAACGATCCCGACGTGGGAATCGCGGTGTGCTCACTCACCGCCGCCGGCGTGGGACTGAACATGCAGGCAGCATCCAACGTCGTATTGGCGGAGCTTTCGTGGACAGCCGCCGAGCAGACGCAGGCCATCGACCGCGTGCACCGTATCGGGCAGGACGAACCGGTCACGGCGTGGCGCATCATCGCCGCACACACGATCGATACCAAGATCGCTGAGCTGATCGACTCGAAACAGGGGCTTGCTGCTCGTGCGCTCGATGGCGAAGCGGTCGACCCGCAGTCGAGCGACTCCGTGCAGCTTTCTGCACTCATGCACCTGGTTCGCCAGGCGCTGGGCGGCGAATAGTCCAAATGGGTGGGGCTGCGTGACCGACGCACGTCGTGTAGCCACAACTGGCGGTGAGCGCTAATGTCGGTGGAGGCAGCGTCGCCGACTCTACCCCCGACACTAGCGAGGACCACAGCATGAAGATCGGCATCCTGACCAGCGGAGGCGACTGCCCCGGACTCAATGCGGTTATTCGCGGCGTGGTGCTGAAAGCCACGACCGCCTACGATATCGAGTTCATCGGGATTCGCGATGGGTGGCGCGGTGTCGTTGACGGTGATTTCTTTCCCCTCACGCGTCACGATGTGAAGGGCCTGTCGAAGGTCGGCGGCACGATCCTCGGCACAAGCCGTACAAACCCCTACGAGGGACCTCGCGGTGGCGCTGAGAACATCGCCAAGACCCTCTACGGCCACCGCATCGATGGCATCATCGCCATCGGCGGCGAGGGCACCCTCGCCGCTGCCAATCGGCTCGCAAACGACGGCATCAACGTTCTTGGTGTTCCCAAGACGATCGACAACGATCTGCGCGCCACCGACTACTCATTCGGTTTCGACACCGCCGTGAACATCGCCACCGATGCCATGGATCGTCTGCGGACCACAGGCGACTCGCACCAGCGATGCATGGTTGCCGAGGTCATGGGGCGCCACGTCGGCTGGATCGCGCTCCACGCGGGAATGGCGGCCGGCGCGCACGCTATCTGCATCCCCGAGGTGCCCATGTCGATCGACGAGGTCGCCGACCTCGTGACGAGTGCCCACGACCGCGGCCGCGCCCCGCTTGTCGTGGTATCTGAGGGTTTCACCCTCACCGGCATGGACGAAGCCTTCAGCGATAAGGGACTCGACGCCTTCAACCGCCCACGTCTTGGCGGAATCAGTGAAGTGCTGGCTCCCGAGATCGAGCGCATCACGGGAATCGAGACGCGTGCGACGGTCTTGGGCCACATTCAACGCGGCGGCTCACCCTCCGGGTTTGATCGCGTTCTTGCAACGCGTCTGGGACTGCACACGGCCGACGCCATCATGGACGGCGCGTGGGGGCAGATGGTCGCGATGCGCGGCACCGATATCGTTCGTGTACCTTTCGCCGAAGCTCTCGGCGAGTTGAACACCGTGCCGCGCTACCGCTACGACGAAGCTGCGGCGCTGTTCGGATAATCCGGTGCGGGCGCTCGCGGCCATCGGCCGGAGCGCCCACCCCATTAACGGTCAGCGACTCCGAGTACGTCCAGCAACCACGCGAGTTCAAAAGCTCGTTCTTGCCAGGCGTTGTAGCGGCCGCTCACGCCACCATGACCGGCAACCATCTCACACTTGAGCATTGCGTCTGCGCCAACCTCGCGAAGGCGGGCAACCCACTTCGCGGGCTCGACGTACATCACACGAGTGTCGTTGAGCGAGGTCACCGCGAGGATTCTCGGGTAGTGCACTCCAGGGCGCACGTTCTCATAGGGTGAGTACGACTTCATGTATTCGTATACGTCGGAATTGTGCAGCGGGTCGCCCCACTCATCCCACTCGATGACAGTGAGCGGCAGTGTCGGATCGAGGATTGTCGTGAGCGCATCGACGAACGGAACGTCGGCGAGCACGCCTGCAAACAACTCCGGCGCCAGGTTGGCGATTGCGCCCATCAGCAGGCCACCCGCCGAGCCGCCTTCGGCCACGAGTCGGTCGGCGCTGGTGTAACGCTGATCGATCAAGTGCCGTGCGCAGCCCACGAAGTCGGTGAACGTGTTGCGCTTTGCGAGCAGCTTGCCGTCTTCGTACCACTGGCGCCCCATCTCACCGCCGCCGCGCACGTGAGCGACCGCGAAGATGACCCCTCTATCGAGTTCCGACAGCCGTGCGATCGAGAACCCCGGGTCGATCGAGTGCTCGTAGGAGCCGTATCCGTAAAGATGAAGCGGGCGCGGCTCGGATCCTGCTTCGCCGAAGGATCGCTTCCACACCAGCGAAAGAGGAATCTGCGTCCCATCCGCGGCCGGTGCCCATACTCGCGCTTGGGCGTAGTCCTCGGGGTCGTACCCACCGAGCACGGGCTGACGCTTGCGCAGATGGAGCCTTCTCGACGCGATGTCGAGGTCGTAGACGGTGCCCGGGGTGACGAAAGAGCCGTAGCCGAGGCGCAAGATCGGGGGAGCCCACTCAGGATTCCCCCCGCCGCCGACGGCATAGAGCGGCTCATCGAACTCAAGCTCATCGACGGCGTTGGTCTCGTAGTTCAAAAGACCCATGCGTGCCAGGCCGTCACGTCGATAGCCGACCACACCCCAGTCGCGGAAGGTCGAGATTCCCAGAAGTCGCTGACCCGGCTTGTGGGTGATCACGCCGGTGCGCGCACCAGCCGGGTCGGCCGCAGACACCCGCACCAGTTCGAAGTCGAGCGCGTCTTCGTTGTGGAGGATATAGAGCACGTCTTCGCCATCGATCACCGCGTGCTCGGACTCGTACTCAACACCTTCTCGCCGTGGCCACACGACCCGAGGCTGTGAGCGTAGGTCGTCGGCATCGATGAGCCACTCTTCGGACGTTATCGATGAGCCGAGGCCGATCACCAGATATCGGTCGCTTCGGGTGAACCCCGCACCTACCCAGTAGCGTTCGTCTGGTTCGTGAAACAGGGTGACATCGTGCTCGACCGGCGTGCCGAGTTCGTGCAGCAGCACGGTGTCGGGGCGCCACGCGTCGTCGACAGTTGAATACACGATGAACCGGCCGTCAGGCGAGAACCCGGCGCCCGCGCTGGTGCCGGCGATCTGGTCGGGCAGCTGCTCGCCCGTCACAAGGTTGCGCACCTGAACCGTGTATCGCTCATCGCCAGCGAGGTCGACGCCGAACAACATCAGGGTGCCGTCGTTCGACACCTCGAAGCTGCCGAGGGAGAAGAAGTCATGCCCCTCCGCCTCTTTGTTGCCGTCGAGCAAGATCTGCTCGCCATCAATGACGGTGTCTGGCGACAACTCCGGTGGCGTCCAGTCGTCGGCTGATGCGAGCGGTGCGCGACACTGAATGCCGTACTGCGATCCCTCGACCGTGCGACCGTAGTACCACCACTGGCCGCGCCGAGTCGGCACAGACAGGTCGGTTTCAAGCGTACGGCTCTTGATCTCTTCGAAGATCGTGCCCCGAAGTCCGTCAAGATGCTCGGTGCGCTTCTGGGTGTATGCGTTCTCGGCCTCAAGGTGTGAGATCACTTCCGCATCATCCTTGGCTCGAAGCCACTCGTAGCGGTCTTCGACCGTGTCGCCGTGGTGGCTTCGCGCGGTCGGCCGCGGAAGCGCAACGGGTGGATTGGGTACGGTGGTGTTGTTGTCAGCGGTCACGCCTCCACGCTAGCCGAGCGTCGTCGTTCACCGGCGTGAAATCGGATGCTGTCCTTGGCCTAACGCGAGCCCTGGACGGGTTATCTCGCGTTCGGACTGGTGCTAATTCTCTGCAGCCACAGAGCATCGTCGGGCCCTCGACGTAGGCTGAAGCTGTCATGGATGCTGAAGCAACTCGATTCGGTCAATACCCGCCCGCAGTGAGAACACTGCTGCATGTGAGCGACACGCATCTGCTTGCGGGAAACCCCCTGCTAGGCGAGCGATATGACACGATGGCGAATCTGGCGAGAACGCTCGAACGTGTCGAAGAGATGCGGCTTTCGCCCGACGCCATTGTCTTCACGGGAGATCTCGCTGACCGCGGCGAACCCGAGGCCTACCGCACTCTGCGAGAGATGGTCGAGCCGGTGGCTGAGCGAATGTCGGCACCGATCGTGTGGGTGGCAGGCAATCACGATGAGCGTTCCGTGCTTCGTCGCGAGCTACTGGGCGCTGAGCCGACCCAGGCGCCCGTCGTGTCTGTGCACGACGTGGCTGGGCTGCGTGTGATTGCGCTCGACACAACGGTGCCCGGGTGGCATCACGGCGACTTCGATGACCATCAACTGCAGTGGCTGAGCGACGTGCTTTCGACTCCCGCGCGACTGGGCACTGTGCTGGCGATGCATCATCCTCCGTTGCCTTCGCACATCCCGTTCTTCGACATTCTCGAGCTGCGCGAGCAGAAGCGGCTTGCTGAGGTGGTCGAGGGAACAGACGTCCGCGCGATTCTCGCCGGCCACCTGCACTACTCGACCAGCGGAACCTTCGCCGGGATTCCGGTGAGCGTCGCGTCGGCAACCTGTTACACGATGAACCTCGCGCGCCCCGCGACTTCGGTCAACGGCATGGACGCAGGTCAGTCGTTTCACCTGGTGCATGTATACGACGAGACGATCACGCACTCGGTCGTGCCGGTGGTCGACGCCTCGACCGCTGACTTCTTTTCTGCGGATTGGGTGCGTGAAATGAGCGCGCTCACCCCACAACAGCGGCTTGAGGCCTTTTCGCGCAAGCGCCAGTAGCAAGTCCGCGATGTATAGAACGCAGCGCCCGCTGGCCGCGATGTACACGGCCGACGGGAGCCGCACGAAGGTAGGCTCGGCACAACATCACCCGCCGAATGAAACTCACGAGGATTCAGCATCATGGCAATGGACGCAACGACGCGTACCCGTACCGAAACCGACTCTCTTGGCTCCGTCGAGATCCCTGAGGACGCGTATTGGGGGGTGCACACAGCTCGCGCGCTTGAGAACTTTCCTATCTCGATGCGACCGATCTCGGTGTACAAAGATCTTGTCGCCGCGCTCGCGATGGTGAAGCAAGCCTCCGCCAGGGCGAACCGTGAGATCGGCGTGCTCAGTCCATCGAAGGCCGATCTCATCGATCGTGCCGCGCAGCTCGTCATCGACGGCCAGTTTCACGATCAGTTCGTCGTAGGGGTCGTTCAGGGCGGCGCCGGTACGTCAACCAACATGAACGCGAACGAGGTGATCACCAATATCGCGCTTGAGCTTGCGGGTCGTGAGAAGGGCGACTATGCCTATCTGTCACCTATCGATGACACCAACCGCAGCCAGTCGACCAACGATGTCTACCCGACGGCGATCAAGCTCGGTCTCAGCCTTGATCTGCTGACTCTGCTCGAAGAGCTCGACCTTCTGCGTGGCGCCTTTCTGGCTAAGGCCGTGGAGTTTCACGACGTGCTGAAGGTCGGGCGCACCCAGTTGCAGGACGCCGTGCCGATGACCCTGGGGCAGGAGTTCCACGGTTTCGCGACAACCCTGGGCGAGGACTATCACCGGCTCAGAGAGAACGCGTACCTGCTTTACGAGATCAACATGGGCGCGACGGCAATCGGCACCGGCATCACTACGCATCGAGACTACGGCGAAGCCGTGCTCCGCCATCTGCGCGAGATCTCGGGCCTCGACCTCGAGACAGCCACCGACCTCGTCGAGTCGACGAGCGATACCGGCGCATTCATGTCGTTCTCTTCGACACTCAAGCGAAATGCCATCAAGCTGTCGAAGATCTGCAACGACCTGCGACTGCTCTCGTCTGGTCCGCAGGCAGGCTTTGGCGAAATCAACCTGCCCGCCCGCCAAGCGGGCTCCAGCATCATGCCTGGAAAGGTCAATCCTGTGATCCCCGAGGTGGTCAATCAGGTTGCCTTCTCGGTCGCTGGAGCAGATCTTACGGTGACGATGGCGGTCGAAAGCGGTCAGTTGCAGCTGAACGCCTTTGAACCGATCATCGCCCACTCCATATTCCAATCGATCACGTGGATGCGTCGCGCTATGCGCACTCTTCGCGTGAACTGCGTCGACGGCATCTCGGCGAATCGCGAGCGACTGGGCGCGATGGTAGGGGCTTCGGTGGGCGTGGTTACCGCGCTGACGCCGTTCATCGGCTACGCCGCATCGGCGGCGCTCGCGAAGACTGCGCTTCTGACCGGCCGTAATGTTGGCGACCTGGTCGTCGAGGCGGGTCTGATGACTCGTGACGCGGTCGACAAGCAACTTTCACCGGCACGTCTATCTGGACTCGAAACGGCGACCGCGGCGATACCGGTCATGTTTGTGGATGAAACAGGCTTCGCCACCGTTCCTGAGGGGCGCACTGGCGCGCAGGCCTGATCGAGGCAGTGTTCTTTGCGCAGAACCGACTGAGACCGATACCGTCGTGTCGTAGTCCGTTGAAAGGAATGCCATGACCGATCCGCAGAGCCCTGATTCGACGCCTCGTCCAGCTGAGGGAGAGGCATCGGTTCCGCCAGCGCCTGCCCCGCCGGCATATGTGCAGCCGCCACCGGCCTACAACCCGGGTTCGGTTCCGCCCTACGGCGCGCAGCCAGGTTCTGGCCAGCCCTATGCGGCTGCGCCGCCGGCTGCATACGGACCCGCCGCAGGCGGTGCCGTTCCCGGAAAGACACTCGGCATCGTCGCCTTCGTGCTGTCGCTGCTGCTCTTCCAGCTGATTGCCTTGATTCTTGGAATCGTGGCACTCGTGCAGAGTAAGAAAGCCGGCGCGAAGAACGGGTTCGCGCTCGCGGCGATCATCATCAGCTCTGTGACGATGGTGCTCGGGTTGATCTTCTTGGCGATCTTCCTGGCGGTCGTGCTGCCGACGCTTGCCATGGGAGCAGAGGAGTTGTATTCATTCTGCTTGGCGAACGGCCCAGGTGTTTACGAGACGAACGGCATCGAGATCGACTGCGGCGAGATCCTCGATCAGTAGCCGATCACTCGTGACAACGGCTGCCCGCACTGCGCGGGCAGCCGTTGTGCGGTTAATCCGTGACCCGACAGTGTGTGGTCAGCGACCCGATGCCGTCGACACCGACCGTCACCGTAGAACGGTCGCGGATGAAGACTTGCGGATCGCGCGAGTAGCCTGCGCCACCCGGACTTCCCGTCGAGATCAAAGTGCCTGGAAGCAACGTCGCCGATTCTGACAGGCTTGAGACGAGGGTCGCGACCGAGCGAACCATCTGCGCGGTTGATCCGTCTTGCATCGTCTTGCCATCCAGAACCGTCCAGATGTGCAGATCTTGCGGGTCGGGAACTTCATCGGCTGTGACGACAAAGGGCCCTGTCGGCGTGAACCCGTCGAATGACTTGCACCGAGACCACTGAGCTTCGGAGTACTGGATGTTGCGCGCGGTGATGTCGTTGACCACCGTGTAACCCCACACGTGCGATAGCGCTTCTTGAGCTGAGACGTTCTTCGCGGGGCGCCCGATGATGACCCCGAGTTCGGCTTCGTAGTCCACCGCCTCGCTGAGTGAGCGTGGCCAGGTCGTGGTTGCGTCGTGGCCGGCCAGCGAATTGGGCCAGAGTACGAAAACCGTCGGCGTCGCATCGGTTTTGAGGCCAAGCTCGCTCGAGTGTGCGGCGTAGTTCAATCCGATAGCCAGAATGACCGGGGGAGTAAGGACGGCCGAGGCGAACTCGACGCCGTCCAGGCTGAAGCGATCGGAATGGGATGACGCAGCACTTCCCACGCGCTCGAGCAACTCATCGCCACCAGCGATCAGCTCTTCGAGCACACGTGGTGCCCCGTCGAAGAGCTCGTGCACGAAGATGCCTTCGCTCCCAAGCACCAGAACGAGCTGGGGGGCCGCCGCGGGTGTGGGGACGACGTGGGCGAAGCGCATGATTCAAATCTACCCGGGGGCGAAGCCAGCGAGGTTGCATGTGTCACGCGCATAGGCTGAAGGCTATGACGAGTGATCTGGGTGGCGAACGTTCGCGCCCGTCTTTGACACCGCCCGATTATCCTTCTGCGCTGGCTGGCCCGGGTCCTGGCCACCCCGCCCACATCCCGCGCCCAGAACACGCGCCGCTCGAAGTGCCGGTTGCCCCGCGTGCAGGCCGCACCGCTCCGCTGTGGATCATCGGTGTGCTGGTGCTGATTTCTGTCGCGCTCGTTGGCTACTTTCTGACCAACCTCGGCGCGGTCTCATCGATCATCGGCATGGTGCTTGCGCTGATCCCGCTGGTGGTTGTGCTCTTTGCTGTGCGGATCATCGACAAATGGGAGCCTGAACCGTTAGGGCTGTTGATCCTGGCCGTCGCGTGGGGTGCGATCGCGGCCGTGGGCATGGCGCTGGCAGCCGACTTCGTGATCACCTTGCTGATCGGATACGACGGTTCTGCACTTCGCGAGGCCTTCTCGACGGTCATCCAGGCGCCTGTGGTGGAAGAGTTTGCCAAAGGGCTCGGGGTGTTCTTGATCTTCCTCACGGCTCGCCGAGCGTTCGATGGACCCGTCGACGGCATTGTCTACGGAGCGCTCGTTGGCGCCGGCTTCGCCTTCACCGAGAACATTCAGTACTTTGCGATCAGCTTCATTGAAGGTGGTGTGGTCGATACTTCGGCTACGTTCTTCATTCGCGGCATTCTCTCGCCGTTTGCTCACGTCATGTTCACGAGCATTACCGGCTTCGCCCTTGGTCTTGCCGCGAGGCGAGGCGCCGCGCTCGGGCCGGCGGCCGGAGCCTGGGTGATCGGAATGATGGGTGCCACCGCGCTGCACGCGCTGTGGAACGGTTCCGCCATGTTCGGCGATTTCTATGGCCTTTATCTCACCCTGCAGGTGCCGTTGTTCGTCATGTTCATTCTGGGAATCATCGCCCTGCGCAAAGAAGAGACACGTCTCACACGGCGCCGCCTTGGCGAATACGCCGCGGCGGGGTGGTTCACCGAGCAAGAGGTCGACATGCTCGCTACGCCTCCGGGGCGCAAGGCAGGTCTTGAATGGGCGAAGACGCTGAGAGGCGATCGCACCGCGTTGATGGAGAGGTTCATCCGGGATGCTACGGCGCTTGCAGCTGCCCGCCAGCGTGCCCTCTCTGGACGCGATCCGCACGCTGATCAAGACGAACGCGCGCTGCTGGCGAGCACTGCCGCGTCGCGTGCGGCATTGTTTGCGCTGTGAGGTCTTGACACGGGCGCACAGGCTGGGCATCCTGGAAACAGATCAACTCAACGCTCGGGCGACACGCCGGCTATGCCGCGGCCCCGAGCGTTGAGTCTTGTTCGGGGCTGTTCGTTGATGTCAGCGACTACGCAAACCGGTGATCGCGTGCTTGGATAGACACATGACTGACGACCGCACCAAGCCCGAATTCGACGCACCCGAGGGCCCTGCCCCCACAGAACTCGTTGTTCGCGACATCATCGTCGGCGACGGCGCTGAAGCAAAGCCCGGCGACACTGTCACCGTGCACTACGCAGGAGTCGAGTACGAATCCGGAGAAGAATTCGATTCGTCCTGGAACCGCGGCGAGACAATCCAGTTTCCGCTTCGCGGCCTGATCCAGGGCTGGCAGGACGGTATCCCAGGAATGAAGGCTGGCGGACGCCGTGAACTCGTCATTCCTCCCCACCTCGCCTACGGTCCCGCAGGTGGGCACTTCTTGGGTGGCAAGACTCTCGTCTTCATCATTGATCTGATCTCGGTCGGCTGAGCCCAACACGTTTCAAAGAGAAGGGTGGATGCTGCGGCATCCACCCTTCTCTTTTCAAGTTTTTTCATTCATGGGAATAGATGTCTTGGCGTCTTGTTGGGGCAAGGGAGCGCAAGTGCGCCACACCCCAAAACTGTGAAGGATTACCACCATGGCAGAAACAATGATCGACGTTCCCGGGTACAAAGCTGGCACCTGGGTGTTGGACCCCTCTCACAGCGAGGTGACCTTCAGCGTTCGTCACATGATGATCTCGAAGGTGCGCGGCAGCTTCGGAGTAAAGAGCGCGACGATCGTCGCGCCCGAGAACCCGCTCGAAGCCCGGGTCGAGGCGACTGTTGATGCGTCGTCGATCGACACGAACGACGAGGGTCGCGACACACACCTGCGCTCGGCTGACTTCTTCGACGTTGAGACCTACCCCACGATTGAGTTCCGTTCGACCGCTACTCGGGTCGAAGCTGGCGACCTTTTCGTTGATGGCGATCTCACCATGCACGGCGTCACCAAGCCCGTCAGCTTTGAGCTAGAGCTGGGAGGCTTCGGTGTTGACCCGTGGGGAAACTACAAAGCAGGCGCCACTGCCACGACCGTGGTCAACCGCGAAGACTTCGGCCTCACCTGGAACGCGGCGCTCGAGACCGGCGGAGTGCTCGTAGGCAAAGACATCACCATCACGCTTGACTTGCAGGGATCGCTCGAGCAGTCCTGATCGCGGTTAGGAAGCGGGTGTCGGGCGCTCGGCACCCGCTTTCTTCGTGTCGGACGGCATCGATCGAGAGCTGCCAAGTCGCAGGCGATTCTGTGCGAGCAGAATGCCGACGAACACGATCACTGCGCCGGCCGGCTCGTTCCAGGTGAAGTGTTCGCCAAGAATGAGCACGCCCAGCAGCACCCCGACAAGCGGTGTGATGTATGTGACGGTGGATGCGCGTGTGGGACCCCAGGCGCGCACGGTGTTCTGGTTCCACACGTACACCACGCCGGTTCCCAATACCCCCAACAACAGCACGCAGACGATGATCCACGGGGTCAGCTGCACTGGCGTGAGAATCAGCACCGGAGAGAGCGCGAGCATGATCGCTGCCGCGATGCCGATGTTGAGAAATGAGAACATCACCGCGCTCATGCCGGTGTTCGCAACGAAGCGGCGCATGTAGGCGAGGCTGAATCCGTAAGACGCGGTCGCGCCTAGCGCGGCAAACTGAGCCACGATGCTCTGCGACAGATCGAGGCCTTGCCAAGGTGCGATGATCACCACTACCCCAGTGATCCCGAGCGCGATGCCAGCAACTTGCGCGGGCTTGAGCTTCTCCACGCGAAGCACGAGCCCGGCCATGACGGCCGTCATGATCGGCGTGGTTGCGTTGTAAATGCTCGCCAACCCTGATGTGACATGCTGCTGCGCCCACGAGAACAGCAAGAACGGCACCACGCAGAACGTGATCGCGAGCACAAACATGTGGCCCCAGATCCGCAGAACGCGCGGAAGCGGCTCGCGGCGGATGAGAACGAACAATCCCAGTGCGAGTGCGCCCAGCACGAGTCTTGACCACACCACCTGTGCGGGTGAGAGCCCGTCGAGGGCGACCTTCATAAAGAGGAAGCTCGACCCCCACACCAGCCCCGCGAGCACGAACTGCACCGCCACCGAGACCTGGAGTCGTGACGGGGCATCAGGCAGGGGCGTAGGGCGGGAGACGCTGGGGGTGGGCACGTGCAGACTCTAGTCGTGCGTGAGTGCGTGCTGGCGCGTGCCGCAGTGCAACGACCGAAATCCGCTGAGGTATGACTGTTCGCCGCGTGTTCGGGGATCAACTCTCGGGCTGGTAGACTCTTGAGGTTGCCGTTTGATCGGCCGCGGATAAGAGAGCTCACGCATCAGGCGATGGGCGCCGCGCAACGAACAGAGAGGGGATCACCTATGGCACTGGAAGCAGACGCTAAGAAGGCGATCATCGAAGAGTACGCGACGCACCCCGGTGACACCGGATCCCCCGAGGTGCAGGTCGCGATGCTGACGCAGCGCATCAAGGACCTCACCGAACACCTCAAGGAGCACAAGCACGACCACCACTCGCGTCGTGGTTTGTTCCTTATGGTCGGTCAGCGCCGTCGTTTGCTCGGCTACCTCCAAGACGTCGACATCAGCCGTTACCGGTCGTTGATCGAGCGTCTAGGACTGCGCCGCTAGTCGCACCAGCGTTCAATCGCCTTTTTCAAGAAGTCGTCCCACGGTGTGGGGCGACTTCTTTTTTTGCGTGATGATCGCCGGCAGCCCGCCGCTACGCGCGAACGGCAAGGGCGAAGGGCAACACGCTCTCGGCGCCTGCGGCACGAAGCAAGCGGCCGGCGACCGTCAGCGACCAGCGGCTGTCGACGAAATCGTCGACCAGCAACACGGGCCCGGGTTCGAGGGTGTGAAGGCGCTCGACGAGTTCGTTGCTGACCCTGAAGCTGCTGGCGACGCCGGCAAGACGGTAGGCGCTATTGCCATTGCTGTTTTTCGGGCCGTCTCCGGTGAGTTCTAGAGCACCAAGCCAGGGAAGTCTGCCGATGTGCGAAATCTCTCGAGCCAGCGACGCAACGAGTCGTGGGCGCGAGCGTGACGGCATCGACGCGACAGCGATAGGTCGCGGCCCCCAATCCCACTCGGCGAGCACTCGAACAATTGCCTGGGTCAGTGCTGGCGCGATATCGCTGTCAGGCGTGCTCGGCTGCAACAGCTCGCGCAGCGGACCGCCCCAACCAAGATCGGTGAGTCTCGCGAGCGCTCGTCCCGCGGCAAGTCGCTCGCCGACGGCGATCTTTCCGCGCAGGTCGACCCCCAGCGCAGACATGCCGCTTGGCCACTGTGCCCGCGGTTCGATAAGAACCCCGACCCGGTTCAAAGCCTCGTCGGCGCTGGTGGTGGCCGATGTGGCGATCTGAGTCGGGTACCACGGCGCCGTGCAGTTATCGCATCGGCCGCAGGGCCGGGCTGCGGGATCGTCGAGCGAGCGCTGCAGAAACTCCATCCGGCAGGCGCTCGTGGTCTCGTAGTCTTTCATCGCCTGCTGCTCGCTGCTGCGGGCGGCGCCGATGCGGGCGTAGCGCTCCGCGTCGTAGTGCCAGGGTGTGCCAGTGGCTCGCCAACCGGACTGCACGCGCTCGACTGCGCCATCCACATCCAGCACCTTCAGCAGCAGTTCGAGCCGACTGCGACGCAGGTCGACCCGAGACTCCAAGGCGATTGTCGAGACAGTGCCACCGTCATGCTGCAACTCATCGATCACCGCGGCGGCTTTGGCCTCGTCAGGCATCGACGAAGAAGCAAAGTACTGCCAGATGGCCTCGTCTTCGGGCCCGGGCAACAGCAGCACATCGGCGTTCTGAGTCGCACGTCCGGCGCGCCCGACCTGCTGGTAGTAGGCCACCGGTGATGACGGTGCACCGAGATGCACCACGAACCCCAGATCAGGTTTATCAAAGCCCATCCCCAGCGCACTCGTC
Organism: Microbacterium marmarense; assembly: GCF_037204165.1. Lineage (NCBI taxonomy): Bacteria > Bacillati > Actinomycetota > Actinomycetes > Micrococcales > Microbacteriaceae > Microbacterium > Microbacterium marmarense. The sequence goes on along the minus strand of NZ_JBBDGL010000004.1, from coordinate 65,732 downwards.
GCGACCAGGGCTTTCACCTCGTTGGCTTTGAGCTGTTGTTCCGCAGCTTCGCGTTCGGTGGGGTCGGTTTGCCCCGTGTAAGCGAGTACCGAATAGCCCGCTTCGCGAAGAAGCCTGGCGGTGTCTGCGGCTGCAGCTACGGTCAGGGTATAGATGATGCCGCTGCCGGGGAGTGAATCGAGGTTGCTGAGCAGCCATGCCAGCCGGCTCGCCGCGTCAGGCAAGCGCAACACGCCAAGCCTGAGGGATGTGCGCGCGAGCGGCCCACGAATGGTGATCACGCCGCTCGTCAGCGAGCCGAGTTGTTCTTCGACGTCGTGCACTACACGCTCGTTCGCAGTCGCGGTCGTGGCCAGAACCGGAACGCCAGCCGGCATCTGCGCGATCAGGTCGCGTAGTCGACGGTAGTCGGGTCGAAAGTCGTGTCCCCAGTCTGAGATGCAGTGCGCCTCGTCGACGACGAGCAGCCCGACGCGGGCGATGAGGGCAGGAAGCTGCTCGTCTCGAAAGCGCGGGTTGTTCAATCGCTCTGGGCTCACCAGCAGCACGTCGACTTCGTCGTTGTCCAGACGCGTGAGAACCTCGCCCCACTCGTGTGCATTGCCAGAATTGATGCTGACCGCTCGAACGCCCGCGCGCGCCGCAGCAGCTACTTGATCTCGCATGAGTGCCAGCAGGGGTGAAATGAGAATGGTCGGGCCTGCTCCGCGGCGACGCAGCAGCAGCGTCGAAATGAAGTAGACGGCCGACTTGCCCCAGCCGGTGCGCTGCACGACGAGCGCTCGCGAATGGTCACGAACGAGCGCATTGATTGCCTCGAACTGGCCCTCGTGAAAGCGAGCATCGGCGTGCCCTACGAGGGTGCGAAGAACATCGAGCGCTTCGTCACGAACATCGCCGGTCGGCTCGCCGCTCACGATTGCTCTCGATGCGATGGCGACTCCCGCGGGCGTCGTGAGCCAGTGGGGTCAGCGCGTCGACCTTCTCGAGCGGCGAGCGACGAATCGGAGAACAGCCATGTAGGTCGGGGCTCGACGAGTGGGCGAAAGACTCTTCGAACGGGCTTGGTAGCGAGGCCCAGCGCGGTGAGCACCGATGCCACGATCACAAGCGGCAGCCAGATCCAGGTCGGCTCCAGGTTTCTGAGCACTCCTGACTCTCGCAGCGGATAGAGCACGAACGAGTGCAGCAGATAGACGTACATCGTGTACTGGCCGAAGTGAGTCCACCAGGTGCTGCGCAGCGGAACGAGAACAAAGAATGCCAACGACAACACCAATGCAATGCCCATGAGCGCCAGGCGCACACCGCCCGCCCACCACTGCGTGCCGCCCATGTCAGCGTACGAGTCGTCGTAGAAGAGCCAATGCCGAAGATTCACCGCGTTCCAGAGCTCCACGAAATTCCACGCTGCCCACCCGGCGATGGCGAAAACGCCGATCGCCGTGACGTACGTCCACCATGGGCGGCGTTCGAGCAGGCGGAGTCGATCAACGATCTGGTGCTCGCTCAACCACCATCCCAAGGTGAAGAACGGCAGCAGCCCCAGAGTGCGGGCGAGTGAGAACGTGTCACCGAGGTTGGTCAGGTAGCCGGCGCCGACCGAGATCGCGATGGTCCACAGCAACGGCCAGCGAAGCAGTGCGAGATATGGCAGCACGAGACGGAAGATACCCAAGGCGAGCAAGAACCAGAGCGTCCATGACGGCTTGGTGATGTTGGGGTCAGCGCGGCCCTCGACGAACCATTTGGTGACCGTCCACAAGAACTCGAAAATGACGTAGGGCACCAAAATGTCAGTGATGACACGCGCCATCTGTCTCTTGGTAGGTGCGGCTGACTTTGAGAAGTAGCCGGCGATGATCGCGAAAGCGGGCATATGGAATGCGTAGACGAGCAGGTACAGTCCGAGCGCTATATCGGAGTCATAGGTCAACCGCTGAACGGCGTGCCCTAGAACCACCAGCACGATGCAGGCGAACCGGGCGTTATCCCAGAAGGGCATCCGGCGCCTCGTCGACATGGCGGTGGCGCCCGTGTGAGGCGGGGTGGTTGCCACCGGGCCGGTCGGAGAGGGGGAGTGCGCGGATTCAGTCATAGCCGAGGCCACCATATCCCGCCACACGAGTGTGCGCAGGTGCTGAAATGGAGGTGTAGCGTCAAGGCTCCCGGGGCTGGCTTCTGCCCGGTCCACGGAACGAGGGACATAGTGTCCGCTGCAAGTCCAGTCCTCGGCGTTATTGGCGCCTCCCGCAAGCCCGACGAGCGACGGGTTCCCATTCATCCGGGTCACCTTGAGAGAATCCCCGTCGAGCTGCGGCCTCGAGTCTTGCTGGAGCAAGGTTACGCGGAGCGCTTTGGCATCGGCGACGAAGCCCTACGGCCCTTTGTCGGAGCCATACTGCCGCGAAGCGAGATCATCGCGAGTTCTGACACGATCCTGTTGCCCAAGCCCCAGCTGCAAGACCTTCGCGAGCTCCGCGACGGTCAGACACTCTGGGGGTGGCCTCACCTTGTTCAAGACGAAGCCATGACGCAGCTCGCTATCGACAAACGGTTGACGCTCATCGCGTTCGAAGCCATGCAGCACTGGGGTGCAGATGGCGCCTTCGGGCTCCACGTCTTCCACATGAACAACGAGCTCGCGGGCTACTGCTCGGTACTGCACGCGCTCGAGCTGTGTGGGTCCACAGGTGACTACGGACGAAGGCTCACCGCGGTAGTCATCGGCTTTGGCGCCACAGCGCGAGGGGCGGTAACCGCGTTGCGCGCCCACGGCGTTCACGACGTGCGTGTGCTGACCAACCGTCGCACCGCATCTGTCGCCTCGCCCATCCATTCCGCGCAGATGATCCAATTCGATCACGATGACGGGCCATATCTGAGCGAGGTCATCACTGACGAAGGTCGGCTGCCACTGGCGCCGTTCCTTGCCGAGAGCGACATCGTCGTCAACTGCACGTTGCAAGATCCGAACCAGCCACTGCTGTACCTGCGAGAGCGCGACCTCGACGCGTTCCGGACGGGAAGCTTGATCGTCGATGTGTCGTGCGACGAGGGCATGGGATTCGAATGGGCGAGACCCACAAGTTTCGCTGACCCGATGTTCACCGTGCACGGCCGCGTGAACTACTACGGAGTAGACCACAGCCCGTCACACCTATGGAACTCGGCCAGCTGGGAGATCAGCGAGGCGTTGCTGCGCTTCGTCCCGACCGTCATGAACGGCCCGCAAGCCTGGAGTCAAAGTGAGACGATCAGAAGGGCGATTGAGATTCAAGATGGGGTGATCATCAACCCCGCAATTCTCGAGTTCCAGGGTCGCGCAGCGAAGCATCCACACGCACGAGGAATATCCTGACGCAAGCCGCGTTGCATGAGATACATTCAAATGCATAGAAAATGCGAGGAGCGATCATGAGCGACGTCACATCCCAGATGCAGTTCGGCATCTTCACTGTCAGCGATATCACCGAAGATCCAACGACCGGTGCAACGCCGACCGAGCGTGACAAGATTCGTGACACCGTCACGCTCGCTAAACACGCTGAAGATGTCGGACTCGATGTGTTTGCACTCGGCGAACACCACAATCCGCCGTTCTGGTCCTCATCGCCCACCACAACACTCGCCTATATTGCGGCGCACACTCAGAACCTCGTGCTCTCTACGGCCACGACACTGATCACGACCAACGATCCTGTCAAGATCGCCGAAGACTTCGCCATGTTGCAGCACCTGTCTGACGGACGAGTCGATCTCATGCTCGGGCGCGGCAACACCGGGCCCGTCTATCCGTGGTTTGGCAAAGACATTCGGCAGGGATTGCCGCTGGCGATCGAGAACTACAACCTGCTGCACCGGCTATGGCGCGAAGAGGTGGTGGATTGGGAAGGCAAATTTCGCACGCCACTGCAGGGTTTCACATCAACGCCCAGACCCTTGGACGGCGTTGCACCGTTCGTATGGCACGGTTCCATTCGCACCCCTGAGATTGCCGAGCAGGCGGCCTATTACGGTGACGGATTCTTCGCCAACAACATCTTCTGGCCAAAGGAGCACTACCAGCGCCTGATCGCACTGTACCGTCAGCGCTACGCCCACTACGGGCACGGTACGCCTGAACAGGCGATCGTGGGCCTCGGCGGCCAGGCGTTCATGGCGGCGAAGTCGCAAGACGCCGTGACCCAGTTCCGTCCGTACTTCGACAACGCACCGGTGTACGGACATGGTCCCTCACTCGAAGACTTCAGCGAGATGACACCGCTCACGGTCGGCTCGCCCCAGCAGGTCATTGATCGCTACGCCTCGATGCGCGAGTACTACGGCGACTACCAGCGGCAACTGTTCCTGATGGATCACGCGGGCCTTCCGCTCAAGACGGTGCTTGAGCAACTCGATATTCTCGGCGGCGAGGTTGTGCCTGCGCTGCGCAAAGAGTTCGCCAAGAATCGACCCGCCGATGTGCCAGATGCGCCGACACATGCGCAGCGCGTTGCGACGGCGAACGTCGAGGTGGCTCGATGAGCGCTCGCCGTATCGCGGTAGTGTCTGCCGGCTTGTCCAGCCCGTCCTCCACTCGCATGCTCGCCGATCGCTTGGCGGCCGCGACCATCGCGGCGCTGGGGGAGCAGAACGTAGCTGCCACCACTGATGTGTTCGAACTGCGCGACTTCGCGCACGACATCACGAACAACCTGCTGACCGGGTTCGCTCCCGCCTCGCTCGATTCGATGATCAACACCGTGGTATCAGCAGATGCCGTGATCGCGGTGACGCCCATCTTCTCAACCAGCTATTCCGGACTCTTCAAGTCGTTCATCGACGTGCTTGAACCGAATGCACTGGCGACCAAGCCCGTGCTGCTCGGAGCCAACGCCGGTACAGCTCGGCATTCACTGGCTATCGACTACGCAATTCGGCCGCTGTTCACCTACTTGCACGCCGAGCCGGTGTCGACGGGGGTGTTCGCGGCGTCGAGCGATTGGGGCACCAGCGGCGATCAGGTCGCCCCGTTGAGCGAACGGATTCAGCGCGGAGCGCGGGAGCTTGCCGGGGCTATCCTCCGCCACGAATCCACGCCGAACGCCGACCCTTTCGATCCGTCGGCCTACTTGGGTGGCGGGCAGTCGTTTGGTCAGCTGCTCGGCGGCTCGGCCGGCGAGTAGCTTCGGGTTCAGTCGAGCCCAATCAGGTGAACGCAGTGCGAACGGATGGCGTTCAGTCGCACTCCCGGTGACGTGCGGGCAAGGACTGTATGAACACTCGTGCGCGATGGCCGGTTTGAAGCACATGCACGCCAACATGGCCTCACCCTGGAGACGTGAGAGTCGCACTGCTCGCCGAATCGTTCCTGCCGCACATGAATGGCGTCACCGGGTCTGTGTTGCAGGTGCTTCGCCACCTTGCCGCAGGTGGCCACGAAACGCTCGTGATCGCGCCGCGATCAGGGGAGGTGGATGCTGATCTGCATGGCGCGCAGACGGAGCTGTTGCGATCAGTGCCGCTGCCGAGCTACCCAGAGGTGCGGGTGGTTTTCGCTCGCGCTGCACGGTTGACGAGCATCCTGCGGGCGTTCAACCCTGATGTTGTGCACCTGGCGTCGCCGTTCGTTCTTGGCTGGCAAGGCGTGGCCGCAGCCGATGCGCTCAAGATTCCCACGGTGGCTGTCTATCAGACCGACATCGTCGCGTACGCGCAAAAGTACGGGTTGCCGAAGGCGACTGCTCTCGTCAGCGGTCACGTCGCTCGACTGCACCGCCGCGCCACGCTCACGCTCGCACCGTCATCGGCCTCGCAACGGCAACTCGAGCAACTGGGCGTGGACCGCCTGCGGCGGTGGGGTCGTGGCGTCGACATCGAACGCTTCTCGCCTTCGCGGCGCAGCGAGCAATGGCGCTCTCGCGTGGCGGGGGAGCGCACAGTGGTTGGCTACGTGGGGCGTTTGGCCCCCGAGAAGCAAGTGGAAGATCTGCGTGTGCTCACCGACCTTGAAGGTATTCAGCTCGTCGTCGTAGGCGATGGCCCTTCGCGCGCCACGCTGCAGCGGATGCTTCCGCAAGCGGTATTCACCGGGCACCTCTCGGGTGCCGACTTGGGTGAAGCGATAGCGAGCTTTGACGTCTTCGTCCACACCGGCGAGAGCGAAACCTTCGGCCAGACGATTCAGGAAGCGCTCGCCAGTGGTGTGCCTGTCGTGGCTCCCGGCGTCGGAGGGCCTGCAGACCTGGTGCGATCGAGCGTTGACGGATGGCTCTACCGTCCGGGTGATCTTGACGAACTGCGAGCGCGAGTGTCTGATCTCGTCGGCGATGAGAGCAAGCGTCGGGCTTTCGCCCGAGCTGCTCACGAATCGGTTCAAGAGCGCACCTGGAGTGCTGTGTGCGCGCAGTTGGTTGAGCACTACGAAGAGGCGCGGGCGCTGCGGCCTCTTGACGATGCATTGCTCGCCCGTGCAGCGACGCGCCCGACGATCCCCGTCGTCGGTCTTGCGCCGCGATGGTCACGATACGTGGCCCTAGGGGACTCGCTTACCGAGGGGCTGTGCGATACCTCACGAGTTGAGGATGGCAGCCACCGCGGCTGGGCAGACCGACTCGCGCAATTGTTGGCCTTCAGGCGTGCCGATGCGCCTTCGTTGCACTACGCCAACCTGGCCGTACGCAGTCGCAGGGTGCGCGACCTTGCCGGTTCGCAGCTGCCGCAGGCGCTGCGGTTGCGGCCAGACCTCGTGTCCATCCTGATGGGGGGCAACGACCTGGTCAGTCACCGTGCGGATCCCTGCGTGCTGGCTCGCGAACTCGAACAGGTTGTACGAGTGCTGCGAGACGAGGGGATCGATGTGCTCCTGGTGACTCCGTTTCTCCCGCGGCGTCTCACCGCGAAGCCGTTTGCCCGGCGCTTCGCGATCTACGCATCTGAGCTGCGCCGCATCGCTGCCGACACGGGGGCGATCCTGCTGGATCTGGAGTCATCGCCAGCAATTGGCGATGTGACCCACTGGGCCGAGGACCGAGTGCACTTGCGCTCGAGCGGTCACCGATTCTTGGCCTATCGCGCTGCGGAGGCACTCGGCGTGCCCGATGCCGAAGCGCTCGGAGGCCTCGACGCCGCGCTGCACGAAGACCGTGAACAGCCGACACACGGCACCTGGTTCGTTCGCGACGTGTTGCCGTGGATGTGGCGCCGAGTGCTCGGAAGAACCGCGGGCGACGGGCTGTCGGCAAAGCACGATTCCTGGACGCTCGTCGGTGGACGCGACGACGAGCGTTCGAATGCGCCGGTGAGCTAGATCCCTCTCACTTGAGCGGGATTGCTCGGCGCGACAGGATGGCGGCGAGAAAGAAGCAGACCGCGCCGATTGCGGTGCCGACGGTGGCCCAGAACGCGCTGAGCAGATCGCCGCTCGAGGGCAGCACATACGCGCCCACTGCTGAAACGCCGAAGGCAACCGCCCCGAGCGCATTGAGCCACGTTCCGTGCCACGTTCGCGCGTCCGTGTCCCAGAGCTGTCCTCGTCGCTGAGTCGCGATCAGCGCAAAGCCACTGGCGATGAGGAAGGCCAACGAACCCCACGCGTCTGGACGCCACCCGACGCCCACCGCATCGGGCTCGCGAATAGACGCAAGTAGGGCGAGAATCGTTGAGAGGTTGAACAGCAGCGTCCCGACGAACTGCACGGCGGCACCGAACCAGTCGGCGCGATCAGCTCGGTTCATTTTCGCGTGCGGCACATGGCGGCCACTCAGGCTCAGTTGAATGAAGCCGGCGAGTGTGAAGAACACCGACCCGACCACGAACGTGACGTTCGTCGCAACGATGCCGACGGCGTCAGCGTAGAACGGGAGCGCACCGACGAAGAACAGTGCCGAACCCACCGCAAACCCCCACGCCTCGCGACGTAGACGTCTGACTGCGGTGGCGGCGCCGTTTGTCTCTGAATCCACGGGAAGCGTCACGGTGTCAATCGCATTAGCCGCTTTTGCGGCGGAACTCGCGCTTGGTCACCGCGCCGTGAGTGCCGTGCACGGCTGAGTCTCCATCGAGGTGTGACTCGCCCTCGCGCTGATGCGAGTTCTTCTTGTCCAGCGCCGCTTTGAACTTGCGCTTCATCTCATCTGACGCCGCGCCTGCCGGCTGATCCTCGGTACTCATAGACCAACCATACGGCGGCTGGCCGGATCGCGCCCAGGATAGGGGTCAAATCGCCCCTCGCTGATACCCTTAGGAAGGTTGCCCGTGTGGCATCCGCTCAATTCAATATGAGCTCCCGGAGCAGGCTGGCAGAAAGCTGGTCCCCTGTGGTGGACTCCCATCGACTGATGGTGCTCTTCTACTGGTGGCCAGCGCAGGCGGTACGCAGAAGATTCGCACGCCCATATCTGCCTGTTCCTGCTCCTTCGCATGCACTCGCGCGCCATACGGGCGCGCGAGTCAAAACAAAGAAGGAGAGACCTCTTGGAAGGTCCTGAAATCACCGCTGCTGAAGCTGTTCTCGACAACGGCCGCTTCGGCACTCGCACAGTCCGGTTCGAAACCGGACGCTTGGCACAGCAGGCGCAGGGCGCCGTTGCTGCCTACCTCGACGAGGAGACAATGCTCCTCTCGGCTACCAGCGCAGGAAAGCACCCGCGCGAAGGCTTTGACTTCTTTCCGTTGACAGTCGACGTCGAAGAGCGGTCGTACGCAGCTGGCAAGATCCCCGGCTCGTTCTTCCGTCGTGAAGGTCGCCCCTCGACCGAGGCGATTCTCGTGTGCCGTCTCATCGACCGGCCGCTGCGCCCGTCGTTCGTTTCGGGCCTTCGCAACGAAGTGCAGATCGTTGTCACCGTGCTCTCGATCGCGCCCGGCGAATTCTACGACGCCCTAGCCATCAACGCGGCGTCGTTGTCGACGCAGATCTCTGGTCTGCCGTTCTCGGGCCCCATCGCCGGTGTGCGCCTCGCGCTGATCCCCGGCCAGGGCGAGACCGCTGACCAGTGGATCGCGTTCCCCACCGTCGGCCAGCTTGAAGAAGCTGTCTTCGACCTCATTGTCGCCGGTCGCGTCGTGACCGACGCTGACGGTAACGAAGATGTCGCGATCATGATGGTCGAAGCCGAAGCAACTGAAGGTTCGTGGAACCTCATCAAGGGCGGCGCCGTCAAGCCCAATGAGCAGGTTGTCGCTGAAGGTCTCGAAGCATCGAAGCCTTTCATCAAGCAGCTCGTTGATGCCCAGAGTGCTGTCGCAAGCACCGCAGCGAAGGAGATCAAGGACTTCCCGGTCTTCCCGCCCTACCAGCAGCAGACGTACGACTTTGTTGCGGGCCGCGCCTACGACAAGCTCGTTCCGATCTACCAGATCGCCGACAAGCAGGAGCGTCAGTCCGCTGATGACGAGCTCAAGGATGCTGTCAAGGCTGAGGTTGCCGCCGCCGTTGAGTCCGGCGAACTGCCTGCCTCTGCAGCGGCTGAGTTCAGCGCTGCCTACAAGTCCGTCACGAAGACGATCGTTCGCGGTCGCATTCTTGCCGAGGGCGTCCGTATGGATGGTCGTGGTCTTGCTGACATCCGCCCGCTCGACGCGGAGGTGCAGGTCATCCCGCGCGTTCACGGTTCGGCGATTTTCCAGCGCGGCGAGACCCAGATCATGGGCGTCACCACGTTGAACATGCTCAAGATGGAGCAGCAGATCGACTCGCTGTCGCCGATCACGAGCAAGCGCTACATGCACCACTACAACTTCCCGCCGTACTCGACTGGTGAGACCGGTCGAGTGGGTTCGCCGAAGCGTCGCGAGATCGGGCACGGCTTTCTTGCCGAGCGCGCCCTCGTTCCGGTTCTACCGAGCCGCGAAGAGTTCCCCTACGCGATCCGTCAGGTTTCCGAGGCTCTCGGTTCAAACGGTTCGACGTCGATGGGTTCTGTCTGCGCCTCGACGCTGTCGCTGCTGAACGCTGGTGTGCCGCTGCGCGCACCCGTCGCCGGTATCGCCATGGGTCTGGTCTCGGACGAGGTCGACGGCCAGACGCGCTACGCCGCGCTGACCGACATTCTCGGTGCCGAAGACGCTCTGGGTGACATGGACTTCAAGGTCGCAGGTACGAGTGAGTTCGTGACCGCGATCCAGCTCGACACCAAGCTCGATGGCATTCCGTCATCGGTGCTCACGGCGGCGCTCCAGCAGGCACGTGAGGCTCGCCTCACGATCCTGGGTGTGCTCAACGCCGCGATCGACACGCCTGACGAGATGGCTCCCACGGCGCCTCGCGTCATCAGCGTCCAGATCCCCGTCGACAAGATCGGTGAGCTCATCGGGCCCAAGGGCAAGACGATCAACTCGATCCAGGACGAGACGGGCGCTCAGATCTCGATCGAAGAAGACGGCACTGTCTACATCGGTGCTGTCGACGGCCCGTCGGCTGAGGCTGCTCGCGCGCAGGTCAACGCGATCGCCAACCCGACCAACCCCGAGGTCGGCGAGCAGTTCCTCGGAACGGTCGTCAAGATCGCTACGTTCGGTGCGTTCATCTCGCTCCTTCCCGGAAAAGACGGACTGCTGCACGTCAGCGAAGTCCGCAAGCTCGCCGGTGGCAAGCGTGTTGAGAACGTCGACGACGTGCTCGGTGTAGGCCAGAAGCTGCTCGTGCGCATCACGAAGATCGACGACCGCGGCAAGCTGTCGCTGGAGCCGGTTGTCGAAGAGGCCGCAGACCAGGAGGGCCGCGCTGCTGCCAGCGAGGGTCCTGAGGCACCTGCCGAGGGATAGTCCTCTCTCGCGTCGAACGCAGATGCCCGTCTCCCCACTCGGAGGCGGGCATCTGCCGTTTGCAGAAGGCGTTCAATGTGTCCTCCGTTTGGGGGACACATTTGTATTTGGCCACTGGTCTGCCTAAAAGCGTTATCGAATGTTTATAGCTATCTCGCCGTTTCATCCGAGCAAACCGGCACTAGGCCCTAGCCTCGAAGTATCGCACCGGGGGGTGTGTGTCAGTCACGAAGCCTCTTCCAGGGCCATCGTGAGGGGGTAGGGCATGGCTTTTTTTAGCGTAGGTTCGACGCTCTCGTCAGCGGGAGCACACCCTTCGCCGGCGAGCAACGCCGCCGAGCATCCCTCAGCCCCCATCCCTGTTCAGGGGGCGCCGCTGGGCAGCGCACTTCGCGTGCCGTTCGGTGAGACAGGCGAAGAGATCTTCCCGCTGATTCTGGGCGGAGCTGAATTCGGGTGGAACGTCGACCTTGAGTCAAGCCACGAGATCCTCGACGCGTTTGTCGAGCGAGGTGGCAATGCGCTGCACACCGCCGACAGCTACTCCAGCGGCCGTAGCGAGCACATCATCGGCCAGTGGTTGAGCGCGCGGGGACTACGCGACGAGATGGTGCTGGGCGTGAGGGTGGGCGGTCACGCCGACAACCCTGGTCTCGGGTCGGTGAACCTGGTTCGTGCCGTCGAAGCATCCCTCACACGCTTGAACACCGACGTGATCGACGTTCTCTATCTCGATGCCGTTGCCGATTCGAAAACCCCGCTTGAAGACACTCTTGCCACCACCGAGTGGCTGGTTGAAAGCGGAAAGGTGAAGAGCATCGGGGCTGTGGGCTACACCGCAGAGCAGCTGGTGGAAGCGAGGATCCTATCTTCGGCAGGTTTTCCGCGGCTGAAGGTGCTCGACGTGCCGTTCAATGTCTTGCGCCGCCACGAGTTCGATCCCGACCTACGTCTTGTCGCCGGCGCTCAGAACATGGCCGTAACACCGTCTCACGCGCTTGAGCACGGTTTTCTTGCTGGCCGCGCGCGCACTCGTCGCGCGGGAAGCCTTTCGGTGCGAAGCGCGCAACTTGCCGCCAACTTAAATCGTCGGGGCAGTCGCACCCTGCGCGCGCTGGACGCTGTTGGTGCCGAGCTCGGTGTGCCAGACGCGGCCATCGCCGTCGCCTGGCTGCTCGCTCAGAAACTGGTTACCGCACCGATCATCAACGCATTCGCGTCGGGGCACATCGAAGAGCTGGTTCAGGGGGTCGGCGTGCCTCTGAGCCGCGCCCATCTCGCCGATATCGCCCGCGCCGCAGACTGACAGGACGGTCGCGTCCGTGGCGTGACGTAGGGTGGAATGGTGCTCGAATCGGGCACCCGATCCCCTCAACAACGGAGTGAGTTGCGTGACGCACTATATCTACCTCGTGCGGCACGGCGAGCACCAAGACGCGGAGTACGGCCTCTCGGATGGCCCGCTGTCGGCACGTGGTCGCAGGCAGGCCGAGGCTGTTGCCGATCGTCTGTCGGGCATTCCATTCGACCGCATGTGGCATTCACCGCTTGAGCGTGCAAGCGAGACGGCTCGCGCGGTGGCAGAGCGCATGCCGTCGTTGAATCCCGAACCATCGGCGCTGCTGTTCGACTGCGTGCCCACGGGTATGACTGACGACACCCCGCCGGCCTTCGAGCCGTTCTTCGGTTCGATCACCGAAGCAGAAGTCGACGCGGGACGTGCCCAGATGGCCGATGCCGTGAGTGAATTTCTGATCCGCAAGAACGGTGAGGTGCATGATCTGCTGATCACCCACAACTTCGTCATCTCGTGGTTTGTGCGAGAGGTGTTGCAAGCTCCAGATTGGCGCTGGATGACGCTCAACCAAGCTCACTGCGGGTTGAGCGTCATCGCCCAAAAACAGGGTCGGCCCTGGACGCTGCTCTCACACAATGATCTGGCGCACCTGCCGAAGGAGCTTGAGACAGGGCTGCCCGATACCTACCCGTTCTAGCCGACGAGCGACTTGACGTACCAACGCGTTGCGTTGGGATTGTCGTTGTATGGGTCGGTGAGCATATAGCCAGCACTGGCATAGAGCGCGCCCGCTGCGGTCAGCGAGTGATGGGTATCGAGCACCAGCTCACTGGCGCCGAGGGCTTGTGCGTGGCTCTCTAGAGCGCTCAGCAGGTTTCGACCCCACCCGCGGCCGCGCGTCTCGGGACGCAGATAGAGGTGCTTCAGCTCGTAGCGAGTGCCGTTCTGCCCGCTGGGAACGCGGCGAATGCCCCCGCACCCCACGGCCCTGCCGCTCTCGTCACGCGCGATTACGAAGACCCCCGCGGGTGCGGTGAATGCATCGACCGCCGGGAACGCGATCGAGTACACGACGTTCTGGTTTGCGAAGCCCAGTTCGCGCGAGCGGAAGTACTCCTCCAGCAGTGAAAGCGCTTCCGGCGCGTCGACCGCAGATTCTTGAATCGTCACCACGCCTCCACGATATTGCACCGGGGATGCTCGTCCGGCGGCGCACCTAGGATGGAGGCCATGACGACGCGCGTGGCGATAGTAGGCGGCACCGGCAAACTCGGCGGAATAATCCGATCCGTGGTTGAGGCTGAAGACGAGTTCGAGGTTTCGGCGGTGCTCACTTCGCGCTCCGACCTTTCCGAGATTGCGGGCGCCGATCTGGTGGTGGATGCTTCCACTCCCGCGGTGTCGATCGATGTGGTCCGTGCAGCGATCGATCTCGGCATCAACGTGCTCGTGGGAACTTCCGGTTGGTCCGCCGAGCGAATTGCGCAGGTGCGGCCTCTCGTGAAAGCCGCCGAGACGGGTGTCGTGTTCATCCCCAACTTCTCGCTCGGATCGGTGCTGGGCTCTGCACTTGCAGCCGCGGCAGCGCCGTTCTTTCCTTCGATTGAGATCGTCGAAGCCCACCGTGAGTCAAAGATCGATTCCCCCAGTGGCACGGCTGTGCGCACCGCTGAGATGATCGCTGCCGCGCGCACATCGGTAGGGCCGGTGGAGTCACCGCACGTCGACCAACGCGCGCGCGGACAGCAGGTGGCGAGCGTTCCGATTCACTCCCTTCGCCGGCCGGGGGTTGTCGCCAAGCAAGAGACGGTTCTGTCGGGGGCAGGAGAGTCGCTCACGATCGTGCACGACACCGTAGAACCGGCTCTGGCCTACGCGCCTGGCATCCGGTTGGCACTTGCCGCTGCGCGCGATGCGAGCGGAGTCACGGTCGGACTCGATAGCTTTCTTGACATCGGCATCCGCCCGCCCGGCTCGCGCAGAAGCGACGCGAAGCCCTTTGACGACGGCGGCGTCCCCGGCCAGGTGGCGCAGGCAACGAGCACATGAGCGCACGCATCGGGGTCGCCGTCATGGCGGTGCTGTTGTTGCTGTACGTACTCCTCGTGGGTCAGCGTGCGTGGCTCTTGCTCATCTCTGCAGACCCCGTCGGCATCCTGATGGGCGCAGCGCTGGTCGTGCTGCCGCTCATCGCGCTTTGGGCGCTGGGGCGTGAACTGTGGTTCGGGGTTCGTGCAGACCAACTCGGTCGTCGGTTAGAGGCAGCCGGGGCCCTCCCTGACGAACCGGTCTCTGTCCGTCCCAGTGGCCGTGTGGTGCGCGAAGACGCAGACGCGTTGTTCCCCCACTACCGCAGCGCCGTCGAGCAGAACCCCGACGACTGGGCTGGATGGTATCGCCTGGGCATCGCTTATGACGCGTCGGGTGATCGCCGTCGGGCTCGCGGTGCGATCAGACGCGCGATCATCCTCGAAGCGCGACAGCGGCGCGGCTGAGATCAGACCTATGCGGCGGGTAGCGCAGCGGCGACCGCCTCATCGACGGTGGCGTGAGTGAAAGTGAATCCTGACTCGCTCAGCACCTCGGGCACGACGTGAGCGTCGCTGGTGAGCAACGATTCGACGGCATCAGAGCCCAGAGCCGCTTTCATCGCCCACACCGGTGCGGGCAGCACAAACGGACGGTTCATCCTGACCGCCAGCGCGAAACCGAGATCGTTCGCGGTGGCGCGGGTGGGCCCCGATAGGTTGACGGCGCCAGATATCTCGGAGTCGATCACGTGTCGAATCGCGCGAACTTCGTCATCGAGCGAGATCCATGGCCACGCCTGCGTCCCGCGGCCGATCTTTCCGCTCACTCCCGCCTTGGTGAGCACAATCATGGGTTTGAGCACGCCTTCGCGGTGGACGATCGGAGCGGTGCGAAGGCGCGCGACTCGCGCGGCGTCGCCAGCACCGAGTGCAGCTGTCTCCCATTCACCGCAAAGATCAGCGAGAAAGGTTTCACCTCGCCCAGCACGCTCGGTGAGGACGACTCCGGGCGCCGAGCCGTAAAAACCCACCGCGGATGCACTCAAGAAGGCAGGCGCATCCGTTCCAAGGGCTCTGATCGCCTGAGCGATAGCCCGCGTCGGGGCAATGCGCGACCAGAGCAAAGTGTTGCGGTAGGAACTTGTCCACGGGAAGCGTCCGATGCTAGCGCCGTTGAGGCTCACCACAGCGCTTGCCCCGGCGAGAACGTCAGGGTCGAGGCTGTCAGTATCGGTGAGCCACTGCACTTCGTCTGCGCCGGTCGCGGGTCGCCGCACGAGAGTGGTGACGGCGATGCCATCTGCTCGCAGGCTGTCGACAAGAGCGGTGCCAACCAGGCCAGAGGCTCCGGCGACAACGACTCGGGAATCGGGGCGTGCTTCAGGCAAGCGTCGCCTCGAGCGTGATCTCAATCCCTGCGAGCGCCTGCGAGACCGGGCAACCGGCTTTCGCCTCTGCGGCGAAACGTTCGAAATCCTCGGCACTCAGCCCGGGGACCACGGCATTGACGTTGAGGTGGCTGCCGGTGATTCCGGTGCCGGGAGTGAACGACACCGACGCTGTCGCGTCGATGCGTTCTGGCGGTGTGCCATTCTGACCGAGGGCGTGAGACAGCGCCATGCTGAAGCACGACGCGTGCGCGGCAGCCAGCAGCTCTTCGGGGGTCGTCATCGACGTCGAGCCTTCGCTGCGCGCCTTCCAATTCACATCGAAACTGCCAAGACCCGACGACACCAAAGTGACGGCGCCTGATCCGGTTGCGAGGTCACCCTCCCAGGCGGTGGTTGCTTCGCTCGTGACTGTCATGGGTAGCCTCCTGTTTCACGCGCCGGGGAGTCCTTACGCGTCGCGGTCAGCCTAACCGGCGACCGCGATCTGCGCGAGAGATTCCGTCGAAGCAGCGCGCTGATCAGGCGTGTGGTATCTCGGCGCCGAGGCGTGACAGCTCAAGCTCCAGCACGTGGCGGCCCGGTGTTCCCCCGAAGCGCGTCTGCACCGCGCCATCGCGGTCCAGTACAAGCGTGGTGGGCGTCTGCAGTACCTGAAAGTGTCGCGCGATGTCGGGGCGGTGAGTCAAGTCGATGTCGAGGTGGCGAACTCCCACGTGGTCGGCGGCGACGTCAGCGAGAGTCTTGTGCACGCTCGGGCAACGAGCGCCTGCTTCAGTGCTGAACTGCAAGAGGGTCGCGACGTCGCCGAGCGCATCGGCGCCAAGTCGCTGAGGTTGAATCACCTCGTGGTCGATGCTTCGCCTCGGGCGCGATTGCATCCAATGCAGTACCGCCACTACGGCCGTTGTCAGCGCGAGCAAGGCGGCGATGACAATGAGGACGTCGACGAGGTTCACAACACGCAAGGGTATCCCCTTTCACGGTGATCGTCGCCACACGCCCCAAAGCCGGCGGTAAAGTGGGCGCCGTGACGTCGCCAACTCCCACTCCATACGAAGACCTCTTGCGGGATGTGCTGCAAAATGGCACCCACAAGGCAGACCGCACCGGGACGGGGACGACGAGCGCTTTCGGTCGCCAGATCCGATTCGATCTCTCGCAGGGCTTTCCGCTGATCACCACCAAGCGGGTGCACTTCAAATCGATCGCCTATGAACTGCTGTGGTTTCTGCGTGGCGAATCCAATGTGCAATGGCTCCAAGAAAACGGTGTCACCATTTGGGACGAATGGGCCGATGAGCGCGGTGAACTCGGCCCTGTTTACGGCGTGCAGTGGCGCTCATGGCCCTCGCCGAACGGTGCGCAGATCGACCAGATCACAGAAGTGATCGAACAGATCCGCGTCAATCCCGACTCGCGACGCCTCATCGTCTCGGCGTGGAATCCTGCAGATATTCCCAACATGGCGCTCGCTCCGTGTCATGCGCTGTTTCAGTTCTACGTAGCAGACGGAAGGCTGTCGTGCCAGCTCTATCAACGCAGCGCAGACCTCTTCTTGGGGGTTCCCTTCAATATCGCCTCCTACGCGCTGCTCACGCTGATGGTCGCGCAGCAGACAGGACTCGAGCCGGGGGATTTCGTCTGGACTGGCGGAGACTGCCACATCTATGACAATCATCGCGAGCAAGTACGCGAGCAGCTGAGCCGAGAGGCCTATCCTTACCCGACGCTTCGATTCGGCCGCCAGCCTGATTCCGTTTTCGACTACGCGTTCGAGGACTTTGTCGTCGAGGATTACCAGCACCATCCCGCGATCCGGGGCGCCGTGGCGGTATGAGCGTTCTCATTGGTCTGGTTTGGGCTGAAGCCGAAGGGGGTGTGATCGGCGCTGATGGCGGAATGCCGTGGCACGTTCCCGAAGATCTCGCGCACTTCAAAGCGGTGACCATCGGCGCCCCGGTGATCATGGGGCGTCGCACGTGGGAATCGCTGCCCGAAAGATTCCGTCCGTTGCGCGACCGCCGCAACATCGTGGTCACTCGAAACGAGAACTGGACAGCCACTGGCGCGGAACGCGTGAGCTCACTCGAGAGCGCGATCGCGCTGGTTGATGACTCGAGCACGGATTGGGCGTGGGTGATTGGCGGCGGAGCGTTGTTTGCCGAGAGCATGCAACACGCGACGAGGCTCGAAGTGACGCAGCTCGATCTCGCCACTGCAGGAGACACCTTCGCCCCGTCGCGGTCGGGATGGCACACGACCGCCGAGGATCCTTCTGCAGGCTGGCATCTATCGTCGAGCGGGATTCGATATCGCTTTGTGACGTGTGAACGCGACGACAGGAAGAACGAATGAGCAAAACCGCATTGATCACCGGCGCCAGCTCCGGACTCGGCGCCGAATTCGCACGCCAACTCGCTCAGCGCGGCGCAAATCTCGTTCTTGTCGCCCGCGACCATCCGGCCCTTGAATCCCTCGCGACGCGACTGCGCTCCGCCCACGGCGTGAACGTGGAGGTCATGGCGATCGACCTTCTGAAGACGCACCAGCGTGAGAAGGTCGAGCGGCGGGTCGCCGACTCAGATCACCCCATCGAGATTCTGATCAACAATGCCGGCTTCGGGTTGCCGCTGGAGTTCGACAAGAACGACATCGAAGACGAGGTACGTCACCTCGACCTGCACGTCGAAGTTCCCATGCGCCTCACCCATGCGGCGCTAGGAGCCATGCTCGAGCGCGGCCACGGCCGCATCGTCAACGTTGCCAGCGTTGCGGCGTACACGCCGCGCTCCACCTACGGCGCGTGCAAGCGCTGGCTCGTGAGCTTCAGCCAGTGGGCCAACGGAGCTTACGCGCGGCGCGGCGTGACAGTCACAGCGGTGTGTCCCGGGTTCACTCACACCAACTTTCACGAACGAATGGGTCTGGCTCCCGGAAACGAGGGGGTCGCTGGGTGGATGTGGCTGGATGCTGATCGAGTCGTCGGTGATGCGCTGCGCGATGTTGCTCGAGGCAAAGCTGTGTCTGTCCCCTCGAAGCGGTACTCGCTGCTTGTCGCTCTGACGCGGTTTGTGCCAGCGGTGTTGGCTGCACGTGTGGGGGAATCGGGCAGATAGCACGCACCCGGTACTGTTGAGGGGTGGCTCATATTGGCAATCCCTTCGGTCAGGTAATGGTCGCGCTCGTCACTCCGATGACGGCGGACGGCGAGGTTGACTGGGCCGGGGTGGAAAAACACGTCGACGACGTGATCACCGCCGGTGCTGACGGCATCGTCGTCACGGGAACGACCGGCGAGACCTCGACGCTTACCGACGCAGAGAAGCTGCGGCTGGTCGAGGTCGGCAAAGATGTTGCGTCTGGGCGCGCGAAGATCATCACGGGCGGCGGTTCGAACGAGACTGCCCACGCGATAGAGCTCTATAAGGCGAGTGAGCGCGCGGGCGCTGACGGCATCATGATCGTCACCCCTTACTACAACAAGCCCACACAGGCGGGCATTCTGACGCACTTCCGGCTGGTGGCCGATGCCACCGATCTGCCCGTGATCCTTTACGACATTCCCGGTCGCACCGGTGTGCCAATCAAATACGAGACGATCCTGCGGCTGGCAAAGCACCCCAATATCGTCGCGGTGAAAGATGCGAAGGGCGACTTCAGCGAGGTGAGCCGCGTGCTCAACCAAACTGACTTGTTGTACTTCTCCGGTGACGACGCCAACGTTCTTCCGCACCTGTCGATCGGTGCGAGCGGCATGATCGGCGTAACCGCCAACATTGCCGCGCAGCCGTACCGCGAGATCGTCGACGCTGTGAACCGCGGCGACCTTGCTGCTGCGACTGCCGCGCACAAGCAGCTGGAACCGCTCGTGCGCGCAGTGATGACGCATGTTCCGGGCACGGTGTCGGCGAAATACATCCTGCACGGGCTCGGTCGAATCGCGAGCCCCCGCGTGCGCCTGCCCCTTGTCGGCCCAGAAGAGTGGGAAGCGGCGGCAATCGAAGACGAGCTTGCCCTCGTGACCAACGTCCCGAGTGTCGATTTCTCGAATTTCCGACCTGACCGCAATGCCGCCGCCGGTGGCGCTTTGCCGAAGGTGTCGGGCACCACGCGATGAAGTACTTCAGTCCGCGACACGCACTTCGCGCGCGGACCCATTGGATATTGGATGCTTCGGCATCCTGAGGAGATGACCATGCCCCGCACCGTCTACGACCCGCCCGCACTCGAGCCCGGAACGCTGCGGGTCACCCCGCTCGGCGGTCTCGGTGAGATCGGTCGCAACATGACCGTATTCGAGTTCGAGGGCAAGCTGCTCATCGTGGACTGCGGGGTGTTGTTCCCCGAAGAGCACCAGCCGGGTGTCGACCTGATCTTGCCCGACTTTGAGCCCATCAAGGGTCGCCTTGACGATATCGTCGCGGTCGTGCTGACGCACGGCCACGAAGACCACATCGGCGCCGTGCCGTACCTGCTGAAGATGAAGAAGGACATCCCACTCATCGGGTCGGGCCTTACTCTTGCCCTCATCGAGGCAAAGCTCAAAGAGCACCGGATCCGTCCCTTCACTTTGACCGTCGCCGAGGGGCAGAGCGAGAAGCTGGGACCCTTCGATCTCGAGTTCATCGCGGTCAACCACTCCATTCCCGATGCGCTCGCTGTCGCAATCCGAACCCCTGCTGGTCTCGTTCTCGCCACCGGCGACTTCAAGATGGACCAACTGCCGCTGGACGGCCGCCTCACCGACCTGCGCGCCTTCTCGCGCCTGGGCGAAGAAGGCGTTGACCTTTTCCTCGTCGACTCGACCAACGCCGACGTTCCCGGATTCACTCCGCTTGAACGCGACATTGGACCCGTCCTGGAGCAGGTCATCTCCAAGGCTCCGCGGCGTGTGGTGATCGCCAGCTTCTCAAGCCACGTTCACCGCGTGCAGCAGGTGCTCGACGCAGCGCATGCCCACGGGCGTCGTGTCGCGCTGCTCGGGCGGAGCATGGTGCGCAACATGACGATCGCTGCTGATCTCGGCTACCTGAAGGTTCCCGAGGGTGTGCTGATCGACTATAAAAAGGCCAAGGACCTTCCCGAAGACAAGATCGTCTACATGTCGACGGGCTCGCAGGGCGAGCCGATGGCGGTGCTCAGCCGCATGGCGAATCTCGATCACGCGATCGAGCCAGGGCCTGGCGACACGGTGATTCTGGCGTCGAGCCTTATTCCGGGCAACGAGAACGCCGTGTATCGGGTGATTGATGGTCTTACCAAGCTCGGTGCCCATGTCGTCCACAAGGGCAACGCGAAGGTTCACGTTTCCGGGCACGCTGCTGCCGGTGAGCTGCTGTACTGCTACAACATCCTCAAGCCCAAGAACGTCTTGCCGATTCACGGCGAATACCGACACCTGATCGCGAACGCCCAACTCGCTCAAGACACCGGCGTTGAATCTGACCGCACGATCATTGGCGAGAACGGCACGGTCATCGACCTCCGTGACGGCGATGCGCAGGTCGTGGGGCAGCTCGACCTCGGTTTCGTGTACGTCGATGGTTCGACCGTAGGAGAGATCACCGACGCGGATCTGAAGGATCGTCGCATCCTGGGCGAAGAAGGCTTCATCTCGGTGATCGTGGTGGTTGACGCCGCAACCGGGCGCATCATCTCGGGTCCCGAGATTCACGCGCGCGGTTTCGCAGAAGACGACAATGTGTTCGAGAGCGTCAAGCCGAAGATCGCTGCGGCGCTTGAAGAAGCCGCACGCTCAGGTGTGCGTGACTCGCACGCGCTGTCGCAGGTTGTTCGTCGCACGATCGGCAGATGGGTGAACCAGGCGCTGCGTCGACGTCCGATGATCGTGCCGCTCGTCATCGAGGCGTAGACCACCTGCTCGGCTGGGCGCGACGCGACACGACGGTGGCGCGCCCCCGCTCAATCTCGCGCCGGTCGCCACCGACGCGTCTCGTCGGGCGCCGCGTCGTTCCGCGGAAATGTCGGTGCCGCGGCGTAGCGTGGAGGAATGGCCAGGACTACAAGCCCGACCACCAAAGGTGGCGCGCCCGCGAAAGCATCGAACTCGCGCGCGGCGAAGCCTGCCCCCGCGCCCAAAAAGTACGTAGGCGAACCCGAGAAGCCCCCCGTCGTGGTGCGCGCTTGGCTTGGGCTCGCTCACGCGACGGGTGGGCTCTTTCGAGCTTTCGGCCCTGAGTCACTGGAGAAAGACCAGCGCCGCGACGGGTTCCCCTTTTTGCTGGTGCTCCTCGCGATCGTCGGAAGCACGGTCGAGTGGTTCTTCATCGGCAATGAGGTCGCGACGACGATCAGCGCCTATACCGTGGGTGGTCTTCTCGGGCGGGAAGCTTTCATCTTGCCGGTGCTGCTCTTGCTCCTTGCCGGGTGGATGTTTCGGCATCCATCGTCGGTGCACGACAACGGTCGGCTCGGGATCGGCTTCGGCCTGCTCATACTCACGATCGCCGGTTTCTGCCACGTTGCAGGTGGTCGCCCCCAGCCGAGCGAAGGGCTTCCCGCGCTCAGCCAAGCCGGCGGATTGTTCGGGTGGATGATCGGCGAGCCGCTCGCCGTGGTGCTCACCGATATCGGCGCGTACATCGTTCTCAGCCTGCTCGCGTTGCTCAGCGTGCTCATCATCACCAAGACCCCGCCGAACCGCATTGGCCGACGACTTGGTGAGCTTTACACCTGGGCATTCGACGCGCAGCCAGATGAGAAGTCCGACATGAGCTCACAGGGCAAAGACGCGGTGCCTTCTGACGAAGACGATTCCGCGGACTCTTCTCTGCCATGGTGGCGCCGCAATCGCACGGGTCGTGAGCAGGACGACGAGAGTGAGCTGGGCTCGCAGGATCTCACCGAACTGCTGTCCGTCGGCACCACTGACGGTGGCTTCGAGCAGGCCATCGAGCCGCCCGTTGCCGCACCGGCGCCGACCGCCGCACCCGATGCGCTCACTGAGGTCTTCGACGCAACGGCGCTCGCTGGCGTGGCCGCGGGCCAGCCGTCGGGAGTGTCGCTTCGCGATGACTACGATCAAGACCCCACCGCAGATGGTGAGCTTCCTGGGGTGGCCGGCATCGGTGCGGATACACCGCGAGAGGCGCCGCCATTGCCCTACCGACTGCCCTCGGTGAACGCGCTGGGCGAGGGAACACCGCCCAAGGCGCGCTCGCAGGCCAACGACGACACCGTGCGGGCCATCACCAGCGTCCTCGAGCAGTTCGGGGTGAACGCGAAGGTCACGGGGTTCTCGCGCGGGCCCACGGTTACGCAGTACGAAATCGAAGTCGGGCACGGCGTCAAAGTCGAGCGAATCACCGCCCTTCAGAACAACTTCGCATACGCGGTCGCGTCCAACGAGGTCAGAATTCTCGCTCCTATTCCGGGCAAGAGCGCCATTGGCGTCGAGATCCCGAACGCTGATCGCGAGATCGTGACGCTCGGCGATGTGCTGCGTTCGCAGAACGCCACGCAGTCGACTCACCCCATGACGATCGGCGTCGGAAAAGATGTCGGTGGCGGGTTCGTGGTGGCGAATCTCGCGAAAATGCCTCACCTCTTGGTGGCTGGCTCCACAGGCTCGGGCAAGTCGAGCTTTGTGAACTCGATGATCACGAGTCTGCTCATGAAGGCCAAGCCGAGCGATGTGCGCATGGTGCTGATCGACCCGAAACGCGTCGAGCTGACCTCGTACGCTGGGGTGCCGCACCTCATCACACCCATCATCACAAACCCCAAGAAGGCCGCCGAAGCGCTGCAGTGGGTCGTGAAAGAGATGGACATGCGCTACGACGACCTCGCGTCGTTCGGCTACCGCCACATCGACGACTTCAACAAAGCTGTGGTCGCTGGCGAGATCAACCTGCCCGAAGGCAGCGAGCGCGTCCTGAAGCCGTACCCCTACCTGCTGGTGGTAGTCGATGAGCTCGCTGACCTCATGATGGTCGCTCCTCGTGACGTGGAAGATTCGATCGTGAGGATCACGCAGCTGGCGCGAGCAAGCGGCATCCACCTGGTGCTCGCGACTCAGCGGCCTTCCGTCGACGTGGTCACCGGTTTGATCAAGGCCAATGTGCCCTCGCGACTCGCCTTCGCTGTCACCAGCGTGACCGACTCTCGCGTCATTCTGGACCAGCCGGGCGCCGACCGCCTGATCGGCCAGGGCGACGGGCTGTTCTTGCCGATGGGTACGTCAAAGGCGATCCGCGTGCAGGGCGCATGGGTGAGCGAAGCGGAGATCGAGCGGGTCGTCAAACACGTCACACAGCAGGCGCGGCCGGAGTATCGGAATGATGTCGATGCGGTCGTGGAGAAGAAGACCATCGACGCAGACATCGGCGATGATCTTGAACTGCTGCTTGCCGCCGCAGAACTGATCGTTTCCACACAGTTCGGATCCACCTCGATGCTGCAACGCAAACTCAGGGTCGGTTTCGCGAAGGCGGGTCGGTTGATGGACCTTCTCGAAGCACGCGAGATCGTGGGACCGTCTGAAGGCTCCAAGGCGCGTGACGTGATGGTCACCGCCGAGCAGCTGCCCGAAGTTCTCGCCCGCCTCCGCGGCGACGACGCGCCCGCTCCGGCGCCCGCCCCGGCTGCCGACGGCTACGGCCCAGATGCCGTTGCTGCCCAGTATGACGGTGTGCCGGTCGTTGAAGTCGCCGACGACTCTGAAGACGCCTGGGGTCTGACGGGCCGCGACTGATCCGACCGATAGGCTCTGCACATGGCTGTTCCTCGTCAACTTCCCAACGCGATCACGATCGCGCGAATTCTCTGCGCACCGGTGTTTCTATGGATGCTGCTGGCAGATGGGGGAGCCGACGGAGCGCTGCGCTGGTGGGCGGCCGTGCTTTTCATCGTTGCTATCGCCACCGATGGCATCGACGGGTACATAGCCCGCAAGTACAACATCGTCACCGACCTCGGCAAACTTCTTGACCCAATCGCCGACAAAGTCCTCACCGGCGTTGCTTTTGTCGGTCTGTCGATTCTGCTCGAGTTGCCGTGGTGGGTGACCGTTGTCGTGCTGATCCGTGAAATCGGCATTACGGTCTATCGCTTCGTGGTCGTCAGCGACCACGTGCTGGCTGCGGCGTGGATGGGCAAGCTCAAGACAGTCGCGCAGGGTGTTGCGCTGTCACTGGCTCTGCTGCCGCTGTGGACCCTCGTGGGCGAGTGGATCTGGTGGGTGAACGGCGTCACCATGGCTATCGCGGTTGCACTGACGATTGCCAGCGGGATCGACTACATCGTGAGCGAAGTCCGCGCTTCTCGAAAGGCGAAGACCAGTTGACCCAAGGTCGGGCCGCTGAGGTGCTCGAAGCGCTCTCGAAGCGCGGATGGTCTATTGCGACTGCGGAATCGCTCACCGGCGGCTTGCTGGCCGCCGAGATCGTGGGCATCTCGGGAGCATCGACGCATATGCGTGGGGGAGTAATCGCCTACGCCACCGACGTCAAAGAAACGGTGCTCGGCGTCGATGCTCACCTCCTGAAGGAGAGCGGGCCGGTGCATCCTGATGTCGCGGAGCAGATGGCCGTGGGCGTGCGGCGTGCGCTTGACTCGGATGTTGGCCTCGCCACCACGGGGGTCGCTGGCCCCCTGGAGCAAGACGGTCACCCGGTGGGCACCGTTTACGTCGCGGTGTCGACTCCCGACGGCTGTTCCGTGGCCGCGCTCGATTTGGATGGTGACCGCGCCGAAATTCGCGCCCAGAGCGTTGATCATGCGCTTGCACTGTGTCTTTCGGCGTTGCAGGCGCCCTGAGCCTGCGCAGCTTGCGAGAATTCTGGTGCGAGACGGGAACAATTTATGTTTCGTGTCGGTTACTTTCTTCGATTCCCGCCATATGCCCAGCTCACGGGTTTAGATTGTCACCAAGAACGGTGATGTAAAGTTATCCATCCGGATGGCTCTCAGAGCCCGGGAATCAGAAGTGAGGAGGGGGCCCATGATCCTGGTTCGTCAAGAGATCGGCGAAGTCCTTCGTGACTTTCGCCAACAGAAGGGACGCACCCTCCGCCAGGTTGCGAGCCGCGCAAGCGTCGCGCTCGGTTACCTGAGTGAAGTGGAGCGTGGCCAGAAAGAAGCATCGAGCGAGATTCTCGCGTCTGTCGCAGAAGCGCTTGATGTACCCATATCCACCATCATGCGTGAGGTCGGAGATCGGCTTTCGGTGATGGAGGGTCTACAGACATTCCCTGACGTCGTACCCGATGATCTGCTCGCCGAGGTCGACGCTGAGCTCTCGCTTCGCTGAACCAAACGGCTGATGCGTCGCAGTGAATTTGAGCGCGCAGTCTCAGACGAGTTCGGCGCGCGCGGTGGGCCGGTGCTCAACGACCTCGTGTTGACGTCTCTCGGCGATCGGACCGCATCTGAAGCGATGGAAGCTGGCCTGCCCCCGAAAGACATCTGGCTGGCGCTGTGCGTCGAGATGGATGTCGCGCCTGAGCGCCGTTATGGCGCGGGGCGACTTGAGCCCAAAGGGCGCTAAGAGATCCGAATGCAGTGGATGCTGCGAGCGGCGTGTCGTCGAATATCTGTTCGATACCGGCGTAGGCTCCTCCACAGAAGGTGACGGTGCAACGTCATCCACCGCGAGGGGCGTGCCGACGATCGATGTCGGAGGCCACCCGTAGCGTGAATGACGTCACATCGACACCTCATGCCTTGCCGTAGCACCCGTCTTGTGAAGGCGGATCGCGGCAGCCTACAGGCGACGGATCTCATATCTAAGGAGCACGCTATGCCCTCACCCGCTGACCGCGAGAAGGCCCTCGATTCGGCCCTCGCACAAATCGACCGGCAGTTCGGAAAGGGCTCGGTGATGCGTCTTGGCAGCGACGAGCGTGCTCCCGTCGAAGTCATTCCCACCGGCTCCGTCGCGCTGGACGTCGCTCTCGGCGTCGGCGGCCTGCCCCGCGGTCGCATCATCGAGATCTATGGTCCCGAGTCCTCCGGTAAGACGACGCTGACGCTCCACGCCATCGCCAATGCCCAGAAGGCCGGCGGTATTGCTGCATTCATCGATGCCGAGCACGCTCTCGATCCTGACTATGCGCAGAAGCTTGGCGTTGACATTGACGCCTTGCTGGTCTCGCAACCCGATACCGGAGAGCAGGCGCTTGAGATTGCCGACATGCTCGTGCGTTCCGGAGCCATTGACCTCATCGTGATCGACTCCGTGGCCGCGCTGGTGCCCAAGGCCGAGATCGAGGGTGAGATGGGTGACACTCACGTCGGACTTCAGGCTCGACTGATGTCGCAGGCCTTGCGCAAGCTCACCGGTGGCCTCAGCCAGACGAACACCACGATGATCTTCATCAACCAGCTGCGCGAGAAGATCGGTGTGTTCTTCGGGTCCCCTGAAACGACCGCTGGCGGTAAGGCCCTCAAGTTCTATGCCTCGGTGCGTCTGGACATTCGCCGAATCGAAACGTTGAAAGACGGCACCGACGCGGTCGGAAACCGCACTCGCGTCAAGATCGTCAAGAACAAGATGGCTCCGCCCTTCAAGCAGGCCGAGTTCGACATTCTCTACGGCGTCGGTATCTCGCGCGAGGGAAGTCTTATCGACTTCGGCGTTGAGCACGGCCTCGTGAAGAAATCGGGCGCGTGGTACACGTACGACGGTGAACAGCTCGGCCAGGGCAAAGAGAACGCGCGAAACTTCCTCCTCAAAAACCCCGATATTGCCGCTGACATCGAAGGCAAGATCAAGGTGAAGATGGGAATCGGCCAGCCGAAAGAGACGGAAGCCTCAAAGGCTGACGAGCTGGCGGCACGCCGCCCGGCCTGATCATGGTTCGTTTTACAGACGGCGGGGGCGACGATACAGCTGCCGCGGCTTCGGATCTCGCCCCCGTCATCGATCTCTTCCCCGCTTCGTCGGCTTCGTCGGCTTCGTCGGCTTCGCCGTCTTCGCTGGTCGACACTCGCAGCGAAGACGAGGCGTGCGAAGCAGCGGAGAACCAGCTTCTGCGAAAGTTGCGTTCACGATCTCTCTCCGTGGCTGAAGCGCGGGCCGTCCTTCGCGATCACGAGATCAGCGAACACCACGTCGAAGAGCTGATCGAGAAGTTCGAGAGGCTGAGTTACCTCGACGACACCGTCCTTGCCGAACACCTCGTGTACATGGGCGCGGAGCGCAAAGGCCAAGGTCGTGGCGCTATTGCGCAGACCCTCAGCAAGCGAGGCATCGCCCGCGACCTCGCAGAAGAGGTGCTGAGCACACTCGGCGATGACGAGGCCGAGCGCGCGTTGGAGTTCGCTCGAAGTCGCGCGTCGCGAATGTCATCGCTTGAGAACGATGTTGCCCTGCGACGACTACACGGCCAGCTGGCCAGGCGAGGATTCGGCGGCCACGTTGCGATGACCGCCGCTCGCACCGCGCTAGACGAGTTGCGACGCGCTTCCTCGGGCGTTCGATTCAGCTAGCTTCGTCGCGTCCTTTGCCTACGTTCTAGGGCAGATAGTCGCCACCGGGTGCGGGCCTCAGCCGGTACACACTCTCGGCTCGTAGAATGGCATACATCATGTCGACCCCATCAAGTTCCCCGACGTTGATCGCGCCTTCCGAGGCAGCTGTCGGCGTCGATGGCCGAACCCGCACCTATGAAGTGCGCACCTTCGGTTGCCAGATGAATGTTCACGACTCCGAGCGGCTTTCCGGCTCGCTCGACAGCGCTGGTTACGTGCGAGCGGATCCAGGCGTCGAGGCAGACGTCATCGTCATCAATACCTGCGCAGTGCGCGACAACGCGGCGGGCAAGCTCTATGGAACGCTCGGCCATTTGAAGTCCCGCAAAGACAAGCACGAGGGCATGCAGATCGCCGTTGGCGGCTGCATGGCCCAGATGGACAAAGATGCCGTGCAGACGAAAGCACCCTGGGTTGATGTGGTCTTCGGAACACACAACATGGGTTCGCTGCCGAGTCTGCTCGAACGCGCCCGCCACAACGGAGAAGCCGAATTCGAGATTCTCGAGTCGCTCGAGGTGTTCCCCTCGACTCTCCCCACCAAGCGTGAGAGCGTCTACAGCGGCTGGGTATCTATTTCCGTCGGATGCAACAACACCTGCACGTTCTGCATCGTGCCCAGCTTGCGCGGAAAAGAGAAGGATCGCCGCCCCGGCGACATTCTCAACGAGATCCGCCTGCTTGTCGAAGACGGTGCCACCGAAGTGACCCTCCTGGGGCAGAACGTCAACTCCTACGGAGTCGAGTTCGGTGATCGCCTGGCATTCGGCAAGCTGCTCCGCGCGGCAGGCGCAATTGAGGGGCTCGAGCGTATTCGTTTCACCAGCCCGCATCCTGCGGCCTTCACAGACGACGTGATCGATGCGATGGCCGAAACGCCGGCCGTGATGCCCCAGTTGCATATGCCGCTGCAGTCTGGCAGCGATCGGATTCTCAAAGCGATGCGCCGCTCCTACCGCAGCGACAAATTCCTCGGGATCCTTGATCGGGTGCGAGCCCAGATGCCTGACGCTGCCATCACCACCGACATTATCGTCGGGTTCCCCGGCGAGACCGAAGAAGACTTCAACGAGACGATGCGGGTTGTCGAAGCCTCACGCTTCACGAGCGCCTTCACCTTCCAGTACTCGATTCGTGAAGGTACTCCGGCAGCGACAATGCCCGATCAGGTTCCCAAGGAGGTCGTTCAGGAGCGCTACGAGCGTCTGCTGGCCCTGCAGGACCGCATCTCAACCGAAGAGAACCAGAAGCAGGTCGGCCGCGAGGTGCGCGTGCTGGTCTCCACATCAGATGGCAAGAAGGATGCGGCGACGCACCGTCTCACCGGTCGTGCCGAAGACAACAGGCTCGTGCACTTCGAGCTGCCAGAGGGATCGGAGCGCCCGCGGCCGGGCGACGTTGTCACCGTCGTCGTGACCCACGCGGCTCCGTACCACCTGCTGGCAGATTCACCCGATGGTGCCCCCCTGCGCATCCGCCGCACACGATCCGGCGACGCGTGGGATCGCACCCAAGCAGAGTCCTGCGGCGTGCCGTCTTCTGCATCCGCTGACGCGGCGCCCCGCGCGGTGTCGCTCGGTCTTCCCTCGCTGCGCGTGGGGGAGTGAGCGGCCTGCCGTCCGCGCCCAACGCGCTCCAGACCACCTCGGTTGCAGTGTGGGGTGTTGTCGGTGCAACAGGCACAGGCAAGACTGCGCTATCGCTGAACCTGGCTGAAGCCCTCGCGCGGGCCGGAAGGCCGGCCGAGATTGTGAACGCCGATGCGATGCAGCTGTACCGCGGAATGAATATCGGTACGGCAAAGCTCCCGCCTCACGAGCGCCGCGGAATCGCCCATCACCTCTTCGACTCGCTCGCTGTCACCGAAGAGGCTGCCGTGGCCTGGTACCAGCCGACAGCACGCGAAGCAATCACTGACATCCACGCGCGAGGTGCGGATGCGATCTTGGTTGGCGGCTCGGGGCTCTACGTTTCGAGCGTCATCTTCGATTTCCAGTTTCCCCCGCACGACGAAGCGTTACGCGCCGAACTTGAAGCCGAGTTGACGACGCACGGCCCTGGGGTGCTTTTTGCGAGACTCCGCGCGGCCGATCCCGTGACCGCCGCACGAATAGATCCCAAGAACGGCCGCCGCGTCGTGCGCGCACTCGAAGTGCTCGCTCAAGGCTCCACAACTCACGGAGCAGCCCTTCCCGAGGCTCCGGCGCTCTGGCATGAACACACGCGCCTTATCGGCGTAGCGGTGCCACGCGAAGAGCTGGTACCGCGTCTCGATGCGCGGGTCGAGGCGATGTGGCAGCACGGGATTCTCGACGAGGTGACGAAGCTTCGTGAGCAAGGGCTTGAACAGGGGGTGACCGCGCGGCGCGCGATCGGCTACGCGCAGGCTCTTGCACAGTTGCAGGGCGAACTCACCCCGGCCGAGGCGATTGCGCAGACGCAGGCGCTCACGCGGCGCTATGCCCGCCGCCAGGTGTCATGGTTCAAACGGTACTCACAGCTCCAGTGGGTACAGCCCGAGCACCCGGTGCAACAGCTGCTTGACGACGTCTCATAGCGAAGCCCCGCCAGATAGCGAGCGGGCGGGCGAGCGGTACCCGCCCGACGACTGCCTAGACTTGAGCCATGCCATCCATCGCGTTTACCAAAGGTCACGGCACCGGCAACGATTTCGTGATCGTCCCCGATCCCGATGGGCAACTGTCGCTGAGCGACGACCAGATTGCCGTGTTGTGTGACCGCCGATTCGGAATCGGCGCCGACGGCATTCTGCGAGTAGTCCGATCTCGCGCAATCGACGAGGGCGCGGTGGCTGCAGCATCCGGAGCCGAGTGGTTCATGGACTACCGCAACGCCGACGGGTCCAAGGCGGAGATGTGCGGTAACGGCATCCGCGTGTTCGTCCACTACCTGGTGCAGGCAGGGTTCGTGACGCTCGGTGCCGAACCGCTCGAGATCGGCACACGCTCGGGCGTCAAGGCCGTCACACGCGCGGACAACGGCTATGAGGTCGACCTGGGTGCGTGGACGGTCGACACCGCTGACGTGCTCGTACGCGTTCGCGGTGGGGGAGCGCCTCGCCCCGGCCTTGGCATCGATGTCGGAAACCCACACGTCGTGGTCGCATTGCCCGACGAAGATGAACTCACTGGCATCGACCTTGCGGCGCAGCCGCAGATGCACCCAGAACCGGCGCACGGGGCGAACATCGAGTTCGTGGTGCCGGGCGATCCGCTGGTGCACAACGGCGTCGCGTCGATCACCATGCGCGTCTTTGAGCGCGGTGTCGGAGAGACTCTGAGCTGCGGCACGGGGGTGGCGGCAGCGGCGCTCGCCGTGCGGCACTGGGCGGGTCCGGCGGCGCCCGACCACTGGAGCGTCACGGTGCCCGGCGGCACCCTCGGGGTTCGCATGTCCTACGTCGGAAGCGAGCAGCATGTGCTGCTCTCGGGACCAGCGACCCTCGTGTATTCAGGTGAGGTCGCGCTCGCGTAGCGATCAGCTACGGCAACGCGATTGGTTCGCTCACCGGCGAGCCATGGTGCCTGACCTTCAGCACTCTGAAGCCTTTGGCGGTCGACGAGCGGTGCACGCTGAAACCGGTTTCGAACGTCGCTGCGAGCCAGCGCTGCAGTGAGTCTGAGCCGAGGTTTCGCTGTACGACCAGCCAAGCATCCGATCGCTCTTCCAAGCGTGGAATCCACCGCTGCATCAGGGCGTGCAATTCGTTCTTTCCCACACGGATGGGTGGGTTCGAACGGATGGTGCGAAAAACCACGTCATCGGGAACATCGTCGGGCAGCACCGCGTTGACATTCGACAGACCGTGTTCTTCGGCGTTCTGACGAACCAGATCAAGGGCACGTTCATTCACATCCACAGCCCACACTGTGGCGTGCGGCGCTTGCATTGCGAGCGTTAGCGAGATCGGCCCCCACCCGCACCCAAGATCGAGCAGATTGCCCCCGGGCGGGGGAGGCGGGGTGTGCGAAAGCAACACCGCCGTACCGGTATCGACGTGGTCGGGACTGAAAATTCCCCCGGCTGTCGTCACGGCAACCTCGTGGCCGTCAAGCGTCACGTTGATGCGGCGAAGTTTCTCAGCACTGCCGGGTGACGCGCTGAAGTAGTGGTCACTGCCCATGGCTTCAGATCGTAGCGGAGGTAACGCTCAGTGCGGGAGGCTAGAGTTACGGATGCTACTGGAGAGGCACAACGAAAGGAACCCATGACCGATACCACCGCACCGACAGACACAGACGACACCACGATTGATCCGGTGGACCGAGTGCTGGCACGCGCCGAGGCGCGTTCGGGTGTGCGAGTGTTCGGTGGGGCGCAGGCGCTGCAAGACGACGCCACGGTCGGTCACACCTCCAACGATGGAGACCAGTGGGATCGAGAAGAACGGGCTGCACTTCGTCGCATTCCTGGCCTTTCCACCGAACTCGAAGATGTCACCGAGGTCGAGTACCGCCAGCTTCGACTCGAGAACGTCGTTCTCGTCGGGGTCCATCCCCAGGGCGACCAAGAAGACGCCGAGAACTCGTTGCGTGAACTCGCGGCGTTGGCCGAAACAGCGGGGGCTGTGGTGCTCGACGCAGTCCTTCAACGCCGGCCCCACCCCGATCCAGCGACGTATATCGGCAGCGGCAAAGCTGAAGAGCTGCGCGGCATCGTCGCGGCAGTGGGAGCTGACACCGTCATCGCCGACACGGAGCTAGCACCAAGCCAGCGTCGCGCGCTTGAAGATGTCGTCAAGGTCAAGGTGATCGACCGCACCACGGTGATTCTTGACATTTTCAGTCAGCACGCGAAGAGCCGGGAGGGCAAAGCTCAGGTCGAGCTTGCGCAGCTCGAGTACCTGCTCCCGCGTCTGCGCGGTTGGGGAGACTCGATGAGCCGCCAGGCTGGTGGCCAGGTGGGCGCCGGCGGCGCCGGTATGGGCTCTCGCGGCCCCGGCGAGACCAAGATCGAGCTCGATCGGCGTCGGATTCGAACGAAGATGGCGCAGCTTCGGCGCCAGATCCGAGATTTCGCACCGGCTCGCGATGCCAAGCGTGCTGAACGCAAGCGCAATACGATCCCTTCCGTTGCAATCGCCGGCTACACCAACGCCGGAAAATCTAGCCTGCTCAATCGCCTGACCAGCGCCGGTGTCTTGGTAGAGAACGCGCTGTTCGCGACTCTGGATGCAACAGTGCGGCGTTCTATCACCGCAGACGGGCGCATCTACACCCTCACGGACACGGTGGGATTCGTGCGCAACCTGCCGCATCAACTGGTCGAAGCATTCCGTTCAACCCTCGAAGAAGTGGGCGCATCCGATGTCATTGTGCACGTGGTCGACGGCTCGCACCCCGACCCTGCCGCTCAGCTCGCCACCGTGCGTGACGTTATCGGCGACGTCGGGGCACGTGACCTTCCCGAACTTGTCGTCTTCAATAAGGCCGACCTGATCGATGAAGACACGCGGCTGGTACTGCGTGGTCTGGAACCGAAATCGGTTTTCGTCTCGTCGCGCTCTGGCGAGGGAATCGACGAGCTGCGCGCAGCAATCGAAGCCGCGCTGCCGCTACCGGCCGTCGAACTGAACCTTCTCGTTCCTTACGACAGAGGAGATTTGATCTCGGCTATTCACGAGCACGGCATGATTCTCGACCAGCGTCACGAAGAGACCGGTACCGCGATTCACGTGCGCGTGGGAAGTCACCTCGCCGCGCGGCTCGCCGAATTCGTGCAGTAGTCCGGCGCGAACCTAGTCGAGTTCGATCGGCGGAACATCGGCCGGCGCGAAGTCGAAGACAGCACCGATGAAGGCGATCTCGGCTTTGAGGGTCGCCTCGATGGTCTCGGCGCGGCGGAAGCCATGGCCTTCTCCCTCGAAGGCGAGGTAAGCGTGCGCGATACCCGCGGTGGCAAGAGCATCACGCACTGCCTCGGATTGAGACGGTGGCACCACGAGATCATCCAGTCCCTGCTCGATCAGCAGCGGCGTCGTGAACTGGTCGAGGCGCGACAGCGGCGAGCGATCGATGTACAGCTGCTCAGCTTCGGGCAGCGGTCCGACCATGCTGTCGAGATAGCGCGCTTCAAAGTCGTGAGTGTCTTCGGCGAGACGGCGCAGGTCGGCAACGCCGTATCGGCTGATCCCCGCCCCGAAGACATCTGATTGCGCGAGCGCGCACAGCACTGTCCACCCACCCGCGGATCCGCCCGCGATAGCAAGCCGATGCGGATCGGCAATGCCCGCTTCGGCGAGCCCTTGAGCGGCCGCGATCACATCCTCCACGTCTACGACGCCCCACTGCCCGAGTAGTCGTTCTCGATACTCTCGCCCATAGCCCGTAGAACCGCCATAGTTCACATCGAGCACACCGATTCCGCGGCTGGTCAAGTAGGCGATCTTTCCGGATGCTGCGCCACCCACATGGCTTGTCGGACCACCGTGTACGAACACGACGTATGGTGGTCGCTCGTTCACTGGCGCGCGCACATTCGGGTTGGTCGGCGGAAAATCGAAGGAGTACACCGGGCCACGTGCGCCCTCAACGACGAATGGGCGCGCGCGCGGCATCCACTCTTTGACCCACGCCGGTGCGCCACCGGCAACTCGCTCGGCGCGCTCTGGCTGATCGACGTCAACGCGCCAGATGGTCGCGCTGCCGTCGGCGCCCGACGTCGAGATCAGCACCTCATGGCCTCGGGCCGCTTCGATGACAGTGTTGGCCATGACATCGATTGGCAGGGCAGTCGCGGTGCCGTCAGGCTCAATCACCACTACTTCGTCGATGCCGTTGGTTCGTATGGCCACTATGCGGCCATCAGCCAGCACCCCAAACCAGCGCAGCCCCAGTACCCACAATCCGCCGCCGGTGTCGGCGTTCGCCGGCGCGAGCGCACGAGGAGCGGCGCCGTCTGGGCCCGGGGTGACGCGCATGAGGTTCCAACGCCCTGATTCGTCGTCGGTGTAGGTGAGT
The DNA here is from genome assembly GCF_037204165.1 of Microbacterium marmarense. NCBI lineage: Bacteria > Bacillati > Actinomycetota > Actinomycetes > Micrococcales > Microbacteriaceae > Microbacterium > Microbacterium marmarense. The sequence continues at coordinate 30,793 of NZ_JBBDGL010000004.1, read as the reverse complement.
TCCGCGGGAGAGGTCCATACGGGCTGCAGGGGCGCGCTGCCGTTTCCGCCCGCAACCGTGATGAAATCGTCGAGGCTCGCCGCCAGCTGCTTCACCCGCAACTGGGTTTCGTCCCACGGCATGTGGGGGTGATCCCACGCGATCCATGCCAGCATCGTGCCGTCTGGCGACAGCGCGGGTTGCGCAACGAACGTGCTGTGGCTCGCGAGAACTGTGACAGCGCTGCCGTCACGATCCGCAGAGGCATCCATTGAGATCTCTACGATGTCGCGCAGCGGAGTGGGCGAATCACCGTGCGTTTCACGGATTGCCAATAGCCGGCCGTGCTGCACGCTCAGTCCGCCGAAGCGATAGCCTCCCGACTCTGGCGTGAGGGCTCGCGGGTCGCCGCCCGGGCGCACGAGCCAGACACGCTGATCCGTCTTCTCTACGAACACGAGCACACCGTCTTCACACGCCGCCCAGGCGCCACCGCCGTACTCGTGCACGCTCGAGCGAGCATTCCATGGTGCAACGAGCAACGATTCTGGGGGCGATGTGGCCGTTCGCCGCATCACCGTCGTGCGTCCGCCTTCAGCCGCGACAGACTGCCCCCACCACACGTCATCGCCGACGTATTGGGCGCCTTCAAGGCGCGGAGATGCCGTCGAGACAGAAGCTGCGGTGAGCGGAGACGGCCAAGTGCCGTAGGCGAGCGAAGTAGTCACTCTTCCACGGTAGGCGAAAGCGAAACACGGTGACACATGCCGCGACGCACGTCATCCCGTCCGCTACCTTGGAACCATCGTCGCCTGACGTCTTCTTCCCTGGAACGCCGACGGCAATGGAGCGACAGCCGAGCCCGGCATCCGCCCGCGATGGCACAGCTCGGCGGCTTTCGCCCGGGTGTATGTCCGCGGCCGTCCGGCCCGTAATCGTCCTCTTACCCGAAGATCACCCCATGTCAATCGACCTGAGCGCACCACCCGTGCCGATATCTTTTGAGGTGTACCCGCCCCGCTCCGAGGCGGCGTGGCCGAAGCTTCATCAGACGATTCAACGACTGGCTACGGTCAACCCGCGGTTCATCTCAGTCACCTATGGCGCCGGGGGCACGACGGGTGGGCGTTCGCTCGAACTGCTGAGCCACATCCTCAATGAGACGAATGTGGAGCCGCTCGCCCACCTGACCTGCGTAGGCAGCACATACGAGACGACGAACGCCCTGATTCGCGAGTTTCTCGACGCAGGAATCGGGAGTTTCCTGGCATTGCGGGGTGACCCGCCCCCGGGCGTCAGTGAAGACGATCAATTTTTGGGAGACCTCGAAAGCGCAGCGCAGCTTGTGCAGCTCATCGATCGGGTGCAGGCAGAGCGCACGCCGTATCGCGAAGAACCTGTGCCTGGCGTACCTGGTGCCGCGCGAGTCGCTCGTCGCGACAACATCGACATCGCTGTGGCAGCGTTCCCGAATGGGCACCCACGCTCGCGCTATGCCAACGAGCACATCGACGCTCTGCTTGCAAAGCAAGCGGCGGGAGCAACTCTCGCTATTACGCAGCTGTTCTTCCACGCTGACGACTACCTCTCTTTCGTTCAACGTTCGAGAGCGGCTGGCGTGACCATTCCGATCCTGCCGGGCATCATGCCGGTTACTACACCAGCTCGGCTGCGCCGCACCATCGAGTTGAGCGGCGAACCGATGCCCGCTGAACTGTCCGTTGCGCTCGAGGTCGAGCCGACGCCCGAAGGACAGCAGCAGATCGGGATTGCGCATGCATCAGCTCTGGTGCGTGAGGTGCTCGCAGGCGGAGCGCCGGGGATTCACCTTTACGCGTTCAACAATCACGACACCGTGCTCGCAGTGCTTCGCGATGCCGGCGTGACCACCGACGGCTGAGTGACCAGAGAAGAGGCGGATGCTGCAGCGTCTAGGCTGCGGCATCCGCCTCTTTCGGCTTGCTACGACAGCTTCTGAGTCTGAGCGTCGCTCGGCGTCACGGTGGCCAGCTCTGCGCCCGCAGCGTCTGGCACGGTGTCGTCGAGGACCAGAGTGTCGCCCTCTCCGGCAGGATCGTCGAGGCCAGTCGGCAACGACGCCACCGCGTCATCGGGGGTTCGCTGCACCAGTGTCGCGGCGAGCCAGGCTGCAAGTGCGAGCACCACTACCAACACGATGTCGCCGATCGACAGCGGTCGCAACGCGAACACAAGCAACACAGCGAGTACGAGGATGATGGCGCGTACCAGCAGTCGCTGCTGGTACATCCACTCGCCGAATCGGCCCGTATTCATACCGCTGCGCTGCAGCGAACCGCGTGCCGAAGTCGAGAGCGTCGCGCTGAAAGCGCGGGCTCGTGCGGCGTGACGCGATCGTCCCGCCATCCAGCCTGACAAAGCGATGATGACTCCGAGGAAGGTAAGAACGACAGCCGTGTCTTGCATCGCCCCGACCACGGCGTAGAAGATTGTGCTCAGCGTGGTGCTCGGAATGCCCACGGCAGAGGCGTTGAGACCCAGCACGGCATTTGCGCCGGCGAACCCGGCGGCGAGAAGGCCAGAGCCGATCGCAATCGCGATGCCCGTGCCCAGCACTGCGACCGAGCGATGGCGGGCAAGCGCAATGCCGATCGCGAAGAGCGCGAGGCAGATCACCGGCAGCCACCAGCCCACTGCGACAGCGATCGCATATATGGTGCCTACCAACACCAGTGCATCGCTTTGCACGATATCGATTGAGGTCGAAATCGCGGGAATCAAACTTGCGACACCGATTCCCTGGTCGATCATCTGCGACTTGAGCTCTTCGACGATGGGACCGAGCTGAATGGCGAGGGTGCCATCGTTGGCGATCGTGACGACGCCATCAGTATCGTCTGCCGTGGCGGTCGCTATCAATGCACGGTGGCTCGCTACCAGAGCCGTACGCCATACGTTCGCGAACGCGTCTGATTCGACGGCTCTCGTCACCCCGGTCTCTATCAGGCTCTCGACGCCGGATGCTGCCGGGGCACGAAGCAGATCAAGCGCGGTGAGCGCGGCAGGCGGAAGGTCGAGGGTCGCGATCCCGTCGAACAAGCTATCGGTGTAGGTCTCGACGTCGATCGAGGCATCGATGGCGGTGACCGCTTCATCGATGATCAGAGCCTGCACGCCTGGGTCATCGGCGAGTGGTGCAAAGGTGGCAACGAAAGCATCTTCGCTGACGAGTTCCACGCGCGCCCAGCTGGCCACGACCGACACCGGCACCATGAAGCCGGCGAGGATGATGCAAAAGGCCGACAGCGCAGCGCGCCACCATCCCGCTCGCGACCTGGCAGGCTTCGCCGGCCCCGTGGCAACGGGTTCTGATGATGCTGTCTTGAGAGCTGCGTTCTCTTGACGCAACTCCTCTAACTCAGCGCGTAGCTTCTCGACCTCTGATGCCATGGCGTGCCCCCTAAGAATCTTGGTGACGCCAGACTAGTGGAGGGGGTTAGACAGCGCGTAACACCGCAACCACTTTGCCGAGAACGACGGCATCGTCGCCCAAAATCGGTTCGAACGCGGAGTTGCGTGGCAGCAGCCACGTGTGGCCGTCTCGCTGACGAAAGGTTTTGACGGTTGCCTCATCGTCGAGCATGGCGGCAACGATGTCGCCATTGTCTGCAACGTTCTGCGAGCGCACGACTACCCAGTCGCCGTCGCAGATGGCGGCATCGATCATCGAGTCGCCTGAAACCTTGAGCATGAACAGCTCGCCCTTGCCGACGAGCTGACGAGGAAGAGGGAAGATCTCTTCGACGTGCTGTTCGGCGGTGATCGGCACGCCTGCCGCGATGCGCCCGACCAGCGGAACCATCGCGGCGTCACCGACAGTAGGTGCGCTGTCGGCGGGATTCTCGGTGGCGGTGCCGGGCAGGTCGATGAGCACTTCCATCGCGCGGGTCTTTCCGGCATCGCGACGCAGGTATCCGCTCAACTCCAGCTGGTTGAGCTGGTGGGTGACGCTAGAGAGCGACTTCAGGCCGACGGCGTCGCCGATTTCGCGCATGCTCGGCGGATACCCGTTGCGCGCGATCGCACGCTGGATGACTTCGAGGATCGCCATCTGCTTGTCGCTGAGGCTCTTGCGCCGACGGGTTTGCGGTTTCTCGCGCCCACTCGCATCGCTCATCTTCGGCTCCTGTCTGGTTTCTCCGGCAGCCGTGACCAGCATCGGTCTTCGAATGTCGGAGGGTCGTGGTGGGGTTCTCCTATCGAAACCGTATCCGGATTTAGCCCCCGAACGCACGAGCGCATGCGCGTGTCGCGTTCGAGAGTCGCAAATCAGAAACGGCACTTGACACCCAATTAGATCGAAGATACGTTCGGAATATAGATTCACATCATGACCACTTGGTCGATCCGCTCCTGCGAATCTTCCACCAGTCGAATCTTCCTGAGTCGAGGAGACCCGCCATGACTACTATCGCCATCACAGCCTTTTCGCCGACCGCGTCAGTCTCAGCGCCGCGAACGTCGAGCCAGCCCACCAAGCTGCGGTTGACCGTGCGTGGACGGCGAGTGTTCGCTGCCATGGCTGCATTGCCGCTCGTGATCGCTTTGAGTATCGCGGTCATCAGTGGCGGTGCGGCAATGGCGTCTCGAGACTCCGGCGTGGCGTCGGTCTCCTACGAGAGCGTGACCGTCGGAACCGGCGACTCGCTCTGGTCCATCGCCGAAGAGGTGGCCCCGGCGGCAGACCCGCGCGACGTGGTTGATGCCATCGTGCGGTTGAATGCCCTCGACAGTGCCAACGTTCTTGTCGGTCAGCGACTGGCGGTACCGGCTGAATACTCATCCGGCTCCTAGTCACACGGCCTACGATGGGCCGAGTGAGTGTACGTCTGGAAGATCTGCCCCTCCGCGATGATTTACGCGGCTTGACGCCCTATGGTGCACCGCAGGCGCCGTTGCCGATAGCGCTGAATGTGAACGAGAACACCCATCCCGTGCCGCAAGAGGTCGCGGACGACATCATGGACTCGATCGCGTTAGCACTGCGCGAAGTGAACCGTTATCCCGATCGCGATTTTGTCGCATTGAGAGAAGGTTTCGCGGACTATCTCGGTCACGGATTGACAGCCGAGAACATCTGGGCAGCGAACGGTTCCAACGAGGTGCTGCAGCACGTTCTCCAAGCCTTTGCTGGTCCGGGGCGCAAGACCTTCGGTTTTGCGCCGACGTATTCGATGTATCCGCTGCTCAGTCAAGCCGTCGGGGCGACTTGGCTCGCGGGCAGGCGGGAGGTGGACTATTCGATTTCGGCGACCGACGCCGCCGTTCAGGTGCGCGAGGCGCAACCTGACGTTGTCTTTCTTTGTTCGCCGAACAATCCCACGGGCACACCCGTGAGTCTCGATGTGATCGAGGCGGTGTACGAGGCGTCAACCGGCATCGTCGTGGTCGATGAGGCGTATCACGAGTTCGCGCCGCAAGGGGAGCGCTCTGCGCTTACGCTGCTCCCCGGTCGGGAGAGGCTCATCGTTTCGCGCACGATGAGCAAAGCGTTTGCTTTTGCAGGTGCTCGGGTCGGCTACCTCGCCGCTGACCCTGCCGTCGTCGATGCGTTGCGGCTGGTTCGGTTGCCTTATCACTTGAGCGCTCTTACTCAAGCAGCCGCGAGTGCGGCGCTTCGTCACGCACCGACGATGCTGCAGATGGTTGATGAGATCGTTGCGCAGCGGGATCGAATCTCAGCGACCATCGAAGCACTCGGGTATCGCCCCTACGAATCCTGGTCGAATTTCGTTCTGTTTGGCGATGTCGCTGATCCCGCAGCCCTATGGCAGTCGCTCTACGACCGTGGCGTTTTGATTCGCGACGTCGGGATCCCTCACCACCTGAGAGTTTCGGCCGGCACCGAAGAAGAGACCACCGCGTTCTTGGACGCGTTGGCGTCGATAGGATCAGCGTCATGACCGAAGCTACTTCTCGCGCCCCACGCACGGCATCCATCCGGCGCTCCACGAGCGAGTCATCCGTTGAGCTCGAACTCAACCTCGATGGGAACGGCCGCAGTCACATCGATACGACCGTGCCCTTCTTCGACCACATGCTGACGGCGTTCGCCAAGCACTCGCTCACCGATCTCACCGTGCGCGCATCAGGCGACACTGACATCGACGCACACCACACGGTCGAAGACATATCGATCGTGCTCGGGCAAGCAATTCGCCAGGCACTCGGAGACAAGTCCGGAATTTCTCGCTACGGCGATGCACTCGTTCCGCTCGACGAGGCGCTGGCGCAAGCGGTTGTCGACGTCAGCGGCCGCCCCTACCTGGTGCACACCGGCGAGCCCGTCGGATTTGAGCACCACCTCATCGGCGGCCACTTCACCGGCTCACTCGTACGCCACACCTTCGAAGCGATCTCGTTCCAAGCGGCGTTGACCGTACACGTTCGGGTTATCTCGGGGCGTGACCCACACCACATCGCCGAAGCGGAATATAAGGCTTTCGCGCGCGCTTTTCGCCAGGCCAAGGCTCTGGACCCGCTCGTCGATGGTATTCCCAGCACGAAGGGCGCACTGTGACTTCGAAGCCGGTGGTTGCAGTGCTCGACTACGGGTCGGGCAACGTTCACTCCGCGGTGAAAGCGCTGGACGCTGCTGGTGCAGACGCACGGCTGACGTCGGACCGTTCCCTCGTGCTCGAAGCGGACGGATTGCTTGTGCCCGGGGTCGGGGCGTTCAGCGCCGTAGCGAACGCACTTCGCGCGACCCGCAGCGACGAGCTGATCGGTCGTCGGCTCGCCGGAGGGCGTCCTGTACTTGGGATCTGCGTCGGAATGCAGGTGTTGTTCGAACACGGCGTCGAGCGAGGGGCCGACTCCGAGGGCTTAGGGGAGTGGCCCGGTGCGGTAACCGAGTTAGACGCCCCCGTGCTGCCACACATGGGGTGGAACACTGTCACTCCTGATGAGGGGACGCGTCTGTTTCGGGGCATCGAAGACGAGCGCTTCTATTTCGTGCACTCGTTTGCCGCGCAAGAGTGGACGCTCGACGTGCAACCGCCGTTTCCGAAACCCACCTTGACCTGGTGTGACTATGGGGCGCCGTTCCTCGCCGCGGTGGAGAACGGGCCGCTTTCTGCGACCCAGTTCCACCCGGAGAAGTCGGGCGATGCAGGCATCCAATTGCTCTCCAATTGGCTCGACGGGCTCAGCAGGACTACCCTCTGAAATCGTGCCGTCTGCGCAGGTAAATGCCTCCGCGATTTTCCCGCACAAGGAGCCATGAACGATTTCTCGTCAACACCCGAGTTGATCCTGTTGCCCGCTGTTGACGTTGCCGGTGGCAAAGCCGTGCGTCTTACCCAGGGGGAGGCCGGCAGCGAGACCAGCTACGGCGACCCCGTGGATGCCGCCCTCGAGTGGGCACGCAGCGGTGCCGACTGGATTCACCTGGTCGACCTCGACGCCGCATTCGGTCGCGGCACGAATACTGCGATCATCCGCAAGGTGATCAAGCAGGTCAGAGGCGTGCAGGTCGAGGTATCCGGCGGAATTCGAGACGATCGCACCCTCGAAGCGGCCCTCGAGAGCGGCGCAGCGCGCATCAACCTCGGCACGGCCGCGCTCGAAAACCCCGAGTGGGCAGCCGACGCGATCAGTCGCTACGGCGACGCGATCGCAGTGGGGCTCGATGTGCGTGGAACGACCCTCGCGGCGCGCGGCTGGACGCGCGAAGGTGGCGATCTGTGGACGGTGCTCGATCGCCTCGAAGAGGCAGGTTGCAGCCGCTACGTCGTCACCGACGTGACGAAAGACGGCACCTTGCAGGGCCCCAACGTCGAGCTGCTGCGCGAGCTGACCGCTCGAACGCCCAAGCCCGTCGTGGCGTCGGGAGGCGTTTCTAGTCTCGATGACATCATCGCCCTGCGCGAGCTCGTACCGCTTGGCGTCGAAGGGGTCATTGTGGGCAAGGCCCTCTACGCGGGCGCTTTCACACTGGCCGAGGCGCTGGATGTCGCCGGGCACTGACGGTCCTGACCCACTTGGCAACGATCCCCACGCGGATTCAGCCGGTGTGCCATGGGAGGGGAGGGGCTTCAGCGCCAACCCGCACTCGGGCGACGATGGTTCCGCCGATCCCGCGCTGCTGAGGGCGCTTGAGGCCTTCCATGCCGGCGTCGGCGATCAGGTAGCTGTCGTCGACGCGTATCGCGAAGCCCGATTGCTGATCCCGTTGATCGCAGAGAAGGGCGACGAGGGAATCGGCGCTCACGGGCTCGCGGTCGACAAGACGCAAGAGCTTTCCATCGTCACCGTCGCTGCTCCGGACGGCCGCCGGGTGTTGCCCGTGTTCAGCTCGGTCGAGGCGATGAAACGATGGGATGCGACGGCACGACCCGTTCCAGCGGAAGGTGTGCGCACCGCTCTGGCAGCATCCGCCGAAGACACTGACCTGATCGTGATCGACCCAGCCTCAGAAACCGAGTTTGTGTTGCGCCGCCCCGCGGTGTGGGCCATCGCACAGGGTCACCCCTGGGAGCCGAGCTTCGCCGCACCCGAAGTCTTTCTGGCGTTGCAATCGAGCATCGGCACCGAGTTGACGGTGCTTGACCTGAGCGTTGCAGCGGGGGATCCGTCCGCACGGCTGCGGGGACCCGAACTTGTTGTACGCCTGGAGCTAGTCGCCGGACTGGAGCGCGATCAGCTTGACGCGGTGCTCTCTCGCCTTGCGACTCGCTGGGCCGCCGACGATCGCGTCGCGGTTCTTGTCGATTCGCTGAGCGTCAAGCTTCTTGGAGGAGCGGCTACGTAACCGGTCCGGTCCATTTTTCGCCCGGACCTTTGCCGATCGGGTCTTCAACGAGCGACGCTTCACGAAACGCCAGCTGCAGTGAGCGCAGGCCGTCGCGTAGTGAACGCGCGTGCATGTCGCTGATCTCGGGTGCCCCCGCCGTGATGAGCCCTGCCAGCGCGTTGATGAGCTTGCGCGCTTCGTCGAGATCGCGCTGGTTGTCGGGGTCATCGGCAAGTCCGACTTTGACGGCGGCGGCGCTCATGAGATGCACCGAGGCTGTCGTGATGACCTCGACAGCGGGCACGTCGGCGATGTCTCGGGTCGCGGACGCTGCCGCGCGTTCCTGCTCTTCCCAGTGGGCGTGCCGATCATCATTGTGAGCGGCTGCCGGCGACGTGTCGGGGCCATCAATCTGGCCGTTGTTGTCTCGAATCGTGTCCACGCCACTCTCTCTGCTAAACTCATGAAGGCTCTGGAGCGTTCTGCTCCAGACTGAAAGAGGATTTCATCCCACCCGCGCTTGCCGTTCAAGGCTACCGGGTCAAGCACTCCGCCCCGACCGTCATGCGGCCGGGGTAGCCATGTGGATACATATGGGTCCGGGTGCAAGCTCGCGCAGAAGCGTCGAGTGGGTGGAGTGAACCCTCTTTCAACCACATCACAACCGTGCTGTGGTTGCCTTCACAGTACGAAGAGGAGTTCCGCATCAGCGATCCCCGCACCAATGACCGCATCCGCGTCCCAGAGGTCCGCCTCGTAGGACCCGCGGGTGAGCAGGTCGGCGTCGTCCGCATTGAGGTCGCGCTGCGCCTCGCTCAGGAGGCCGACCTCGACCTGGTCGAAGTTGCCCCCAACTCGAAGCCCCCGGTTGTCAAGATCATGGACTACGGGAAGTTCAAGTACGAGGCCGCGCAGAAAGCCAAAGAGACTCGACGCAACCAAGCGAACACGGTCCTCAAAGAGGTTCGGTTCCGTCTGAAGATCGAGGCTCACGACTACATAACCAAACTCAAACGTGCCGAGGGCTTCTTGCAGGCTGGCGACAAGGTCAAAGCGATGATCCTGTTCCGTGGCCGTGAGCAGTCACGACCCGAGCAGGGTGTGCGTCTGCTTCGCAAGTTCGCAGAAGACGTCGCTGAGTTCGGAACGGTCGAATCGAACCCCACGATCGATGGTCGCAACATGGTCATGGTCGTCGCCCCGCACAAGAACAAGTCCGAGGTGAAGACCGAGCAGAACGCCCAGCGTGCTGCAAACAAAGAAGCGGCACGCTCTGCGCGCACCGCTTCTCCCACAGACACACCCGACTCAGCTCCCGCCGAGTAGGGCCCCACACTCCCGCGATGCGGGATCCCGACTCCCGCTCGCGCGGGAAGTGAAACGAAGGAAGAAAGAGATGCCGAAGCAGAAGACCCACTCGGGTGCCAAGAAGCGCTTCAAGGTGACCGGTAGCGGAAAGCTGATGAAGCAGCAGGCCGGTATGCGCCACAACCTCGAGGGCAAGTCGAGCCGTCGCACTCGTCGCCTCAACCAGGAGCAGGTTCTGGCTCCCGGCGACGCGAAGACCGCCAAGAAGCTCCTCGGTCTCTGAGCACCGACGCACACATTTAGGAAGTAGAAGAAATGGCTAGAGTCAAGCGGGCGGTAAACGCCCACAAGAAGCGTCGCGTCATCCTCGAGCGCGCATCCGGTTACCGCGGACAGCGTTCGCGTCTTTACCGCAAGGCGAAGGAGCAGGTCACTCACTCCCTCGTTTACGCATACCGCGACCGCCGCAAGCGCAAGGGCGACTTCCGCCGCCTCTGGATCCAGCGGATCAACGCGGCTGCACGTCAGAACGGCGTCACCTACAACCGTTTCATTCAAGGTCTCGGCCTTGCAGGTGTGCAGGTTGACCGCCGCATGCTTGCTGACCTCGCAGTCAACGATCCGGCGACCTTTGCCTCGCTGGTCGAGACCGCGAAGAGCGCACTTCCCGAGAACGTCAACGCCCCTAAGGCGTAAGTTTTCACGAAAGGCGTCCTCCCCTCGGGAGGGCGCCTTTCGCGTTGCCGACACCCGTGCGCGATAGGGTGATCGTGTGCTGGAAAACCCCCGTTCCCCGCGAGTGCGCGCTGTCGCAAAGCTCACCAAGCGCAGCGCGCGCCACGAGACCGGACTGTTCCTGTTGGAAGGGCCGCAGGCTGCACGAGAGGCTCTCGCATACCGACCAGAATCAGTCGTCGAGCTGTTTGCCACTCCGGCCGCCATGGAACGACACGCCGACGTTCGAGATGCCGCGCGCGACGCGGGCTTTGAGGTCGTTCTCACCACGGAGTCGGTGCTCGACGCGATGGCTGACACCGTTACCCCACAAGGCATAGTCGCAGTCGCCCGACAGTCGCCCACGTCGGTGCGCGATGTGTTTGCCGCGTCGCCCCAGCTGATTGTCATCTGCGAAGAGGTACGCGACCCCGGCAACCTGGGAACGATCATCCGCGCCGCTGACGCCGTCGGCGCCGATGCCGTCGTGCTCACGGGCCGCACGGTCGACCCGCACAACCCGAAAGTTGTGCGGGCCACAACGGGATCGCTCTTCCACCTTCCCGTCGCGGTGGGCGTCGAGCTTCCCACGGTGATAGAGCGTGCTCGTGCAGCGGGGATGCAGGTCATTGCTGCCGACGTCGGCGGAGAGGACTTCCTCGCCGCGCGCGGGCGATTGGCCAGGCCGACAGCGTGGCTGTTCGGAAACGAGGCTCGCGGTCTCGAAGCCGAACATCTCGAGATGGTCGATGTGTCGCTGCGCCTGCCCATCTACGGTGCAGCAGAGTCATTGAATCTCGCCACCGCGGCCAGCGTGTGCCTTTACGAGACTGCGTTCGCCCAGCGCTCCACTGACTGAATCCTCACGTTCCACTCCTGTTACAACTCGGTAAAGGTCGCGTCCACCAGGGGTGTGTAGACCCTGCTTCACCCCTAGGGTGAACTTATGGCGACACCTGAATCTGCGGCGCCTGCGCCTCGTACATCGAATATCAACGTTCGACGAGGCGAGCCGCTCGTCGTAATCGAGCACGTCGACAAGCACTACGGTGACTTGCACGTGTTGAAAGACATCAACACCACCGTCAATCGCGGCGAGGTTGTCGTGGTGATCGGGCCCTCCGGGTCTGGCAAGTCCACGCTTTGTCGCGCGATCAACCGACTCGAGACGATCGACTCTGGTGTGATCACCATCGACGGCGCCAAGCTGCCAGAAGAAGGCAAGGCCCTCGCACACCTGCGCGCGGATGTCGGCATGGTGTTTCAGTCTTTCAACCTCTTCGCACACAAGACGATCCTTGAGAACGTGACCCTCGGTCCGATCAAGGTCCGCAAGATGAAGAAGAAGGCCGCTGATGAAAAGGCCATGGCGATGCTCGATCGCGTCGGCATTGCCAACCAGGCGCAGAAAATGCCCGCACAGCTCTCCGGCGGCCAGCAGCAGCGCGTTGCGATCGCTCGATCACTTGCGATGGACCCGAAGCTGATTCTGATGGACGAGCCGACGAGCGCGCTCGACCCAGAAATGATCAACGAGGTGCTCGACGTCATGGTCGGCCTCGCGGCCGAAGGAATGACGATGATTGTCGTCACTCACGAGATGGGTTTTGCCAGAAAAGCAGCCGATCGTGTGCTGTTCATGGCAGATGGCGCGATCGTGGAAGAAGCGACTCCCGAAGAGTTCTTCACCAACCCCCAGAGCGAACGGGCCCAGGACTTCTTGTCGAAGATCCTCGAGCACTGAGAACGCTCAGCCGTTGCCAGCGGCTGAGAACCAAGAGGCGGACTGCGAAAGCGGTCCACAACAGCAAAGGACGAAGAGATGAAGCGATCGAGACTCCCGCTTATTGCGCTGGCGATGACCGGCGCACTCGCACTCACAGCGTGCGCGGGCGACACCAGTGATGCCGAAGACACTACGGTCGAGGCTGATACCGAAATGGTCGAGTTCGAGGAAGGCACCACCATGGCCGACCTCAGCGAGGCCGGCACGATCACCATCGGCACGAAGTTCGACCAGCCGCTGTTCGGCTTGAACGGACTTGACGGCCCCGAGGGCTTCGACGTTGAGATGGGTAAGATCATCGCCGCGAACCTCGGAATCGACGAAGAGAACATCGAGTGGGTCGAAGCGGTCTCGGCAAACCGTGAGCCGTTCATCGAGAACGGTGAAGTTGACATCGTCATCGCCACGTACACGATCAACGACTCCCGCAAAGAGGTCGTCTCTTTCGCCGGCCCGTACTACATGGCTGGCCAGTCGATCCTCGTGCTCGCTGACAACGACGACATCACCAGCGAAGAAGACCTCGTCGGTCAGCCCGTCTGCTCGGTCACCGGTTCAACGCCAGCCGAGAAGCTGGCCGAGATCGGCGCAGAGCCGGTTCTCACCGACACTTACACGAACTGCCTCGAACCGCTTCGCAACGGTGCCGTGGTTGCCGTCTCGACCGACAACGTGATCCTCGCGGGTCTTGCTGCCCAGAACGAGGGCGAGTTCAAGGTTGCCGGTGAGCCCTTCACCGACGAGCCCTACGGAATCGGTCTGGCGCTCGATGACACCGAGTTCCGCATGTGGATCAACGACGTTCTCGAGGCTAGCTACGCAGACGGCTCGTACGAAGCTGCGTGGGATGCCACGGCCGGAACGGTTCTGCCGTTCATCGAGCCGCCGGCAGTCGATCGCTACTGATTGATCGGATGCCTCGGCTCTGCACAGCGCAGAGCCGAGGCATCCACCTACTGACACGCGAGAGGATCACCAGTGGATCAGTACCTGAGTCTGTGGCCTACCTTCTGGGAGGGCTTTCGAATGACCCTTCTGCTGCTGGTAGCCTCGGGGATTCTGTCGCTCCTGGCCGGCACCTTGGTTGCCGCCATGCGCATCTCGCCGGTGACAGCGCTCAACGCGTTCGCCGCTCTGTATACCGAGATCGCACGAAACACTCCGCTCACGCTGGTCTTCTTCTTCACGGCATTCGTGCTTCCGTTTCTCGGATTGCGTTGGGCATTCGTACCGCTGGCGATTCTCGCCCTCACCTACTACACCTCCCCGTTCGTCGCAGAGGCGCTGCGCTCAGGGATCAACGGGGTTCCCGTCGGGCAGGCCGAAGCGGCGCGAAGCATTGGTCTCGGCTTCGGCCAGTCGGTGTCGCTCATCGTCTTGCCGCAAGCCTTCCGTATGACGATTCCACCGCTGATCAACGTGTTCATCGCCCTGACGAAGAACTCGTCTGTCGCAGGCGGATTCTTCGTGCTTGAACTGTTCGCCGTCACGCGTGCGCTCGCAAACTCGAACGGCAATATGGTGATTCCGATCCTGCTGACTGCGGCTGGACTGTACCTCGTGATCACGGTGCCGCTGGGCCTTGTCGCGGGTCAACTCGAGAAGCGTCTGGTGGTGCAGCGATGAGCTCTGCGAATGTTCTCTTCGACGCCCCGGGGCCGCGCGCGCGTCGGGCCTCGCTGATCGGTTCGATCATTGCCGGAGTGCTGATTCTCGGCGCTGTCGTCTGGCTCGTCTTCACGCTGGCCGCTGAGCGCCAGTCTGGTGGCATCACCCTTCCCGGCATGTTCGATTCATCGCGCTGGGAGGCATTAGCGCAGCAACGATTCTGGGAGATCGTCGGCGAAGGTGTCATGGCGACCCTTGCCGCGGCCGCCATCGCCGCGGTCGGCGCCATTGCCCTCGGCATGGCCTTCTCGCTGATGCGAAGCTCAGAGATCGCGTGGGTTCGCATCCCGACCGCCTGGCTCATCGAATTCCTTCGCGGCATGCCCGTGCTGCTGATGATGCTGTTCATCTTGCTCGTCGCATCGACCGGTGCATTCTGGGCTGTGGTCGTCGCCCTCGTGCTGTACAACGGCACGTTGATCGGCGAAGCGCTGCGAGCCGGCCTGGCCTCGCTTCCGCGCGGTCAACGTGAAGCCGCCCTCAGCGTCGGTATGGGCGTATTCCAGTCGAAGATCCTGGTCGAGTTTCCACAGGCGTTCCGACAGATGCTCCCGATCATCGTGGCCCAGCTCGTCGTGCTGCTCAAAGACACCTCTCTCGGCTACATCGTCGGCTACCACGAACTCATTCGCTCGACGATGAACCAGCTGTCGGCGGCATTGGGCAACCGCTATCTGTTCACTCTGTTCGCCGTCACGCTGGTGATCTATCTCGTCATCAACCTGTCGCTGTCATGGTTCGCGCGCTGGCTGTCTCGACGCACATCATCGGGCTACGGGTCTTCGCGCAAGGCAAAGCGCGCAGCTGGCGACGTCGATCCGGATCAGGCGATCCTCGTCGCAAAGGCCAATGCGGCCGCAGGCGAGTCCGAGACGAACTCAGGGCGATAGCGGTCTCGTCGGAGAGGCGCGTGAGTCTCGGTAGACTCGACTCTCGTGTCTGACGTTCCCGAAATCACTCCCGAAGCGGTTGCCGAAGCGGTGGATGCTGCACTGGCAGCGATCACCGCAGCATCCGATTCCTCCGCATTGAAGACCGCCCGCGCTGCCCACAGCGCCGACGGATCGCCGCTCGCGCTACTCAATGCCCAATTGCGCAACGTGCCCAATGAGAAAAAGGCTGAATTCGGCAAGCTCGTCGGTCAAGCCCGTGGTCGCGTGAATCAAGCGTTCGCGGCTCGAGAAGCTGAGATCGCTGAGGCTGAGACCGCCGCGAAACTCGAGGCCGAGCGAATCGACATCACCGCCCTCGCCGCTCGAAGCCGGGTTGGTGCGCGGCATCCGCTGACTCTCTTGCAGGAACAGATCGGCGATATTTTCGTCGGCATGGGGTGGGAGATTGCCGAAGGCCCCGAACTCGAACACGAGTGGTACAACTTCGATGCGCTGAATTTCGATGAAGATCACCCCGCGCGTCAGATGCAGGACACGTTCTTCGTTGACCCGGTGGCGCGTCACCTGGTGATGCGCACTCACACCAGCCCCGTGCAGGTGCGCTCGATGCTTGAGCGTGAGCTGCCAATCTATGTGGTGTGCCCCGGCCGCGCGTACCGCACCGATGAGTTCGACGCCACGCACCTGCCGGTCTTCAGCCAGTTCGAGGGCCTCGTGATCGACAAGAACATCACGATGGCTCACCTCAAGGGGACTCTTGACCACATCGCCAAGGCGCTGTTCGGCGCTGAAGCGAAGACACGCTTCCGCGCAAACTTCTTTCCGTTCACCGAGCCTTCGGCGGAACTAGACCTATGGCACCCCACCTTCAAAGGGGGTGCCCGCTGGATCGAGTGGGGCGGTTGCGGCATGGTGAACCCCAACGTGCTGCGTGCGGCAGGCATCGATCCAGAGGAGTACTCGGGCTTCGCCTTCGGCATGGGGATTGAGCGGACCTTGATGTTCCGCAGCGACGTGAAAGATATGAGAGACATGGCAGAGGGCGACGTTCGCTTCAGCGAGCAGTTCGGGATGGTGGTCTGATGCGCGTTCCGCTCTCATGGCTTCGTGAATACGTCGATGTTGCGCCCGAGGCTACGCCCGAGGACGTCCTTGCTGCCTTGGTGTCCGTCGGCTTCGAAGAAGAAGACGTCTTTCGTTTCGAGCTTCACGGTCCCATCGTGGTGGGCGAGGTGCTCGAGTTCGTCGAAGAGCCGCAGAAGAACGGCAAGACCATCCGCTGGTGCCAGGTGCGCGTCGCCCCCGAGGGTGAGAACGCAGCAGATGGTGGCGAAGCAGTGCACGGCATCGTGTGCGGCGCCGGCAACTTCTTCCCCGGCGACAAGGTTGTTGTCACCCTGCCTGGGTCGGTGCTGCCTGGCCCGTTCCCCATCGCCGCTCGCAAGACCTACGGGCACATATCTGACGGCATGATTGCGTCTGCTCGCGAGCTCGGCCTCGGCGACGAACACGACGGCATTCTGCGGTTGGTCGAACTTGGGATCGATGCTCCCGCGGGAACCGACGCGATCGCCCTTCTCGGGCTTGACGACGTCGCGGTCGATGTGAATGTCACGC
Organism: Microbacterium marmarense; assembly: GCF_037204165.1. Taxonomy (NCBI): domain Bacteria; kingdom Bacillati; phylum Actinomycetota; class Actinomycetes; order Micrococcales; family Microbacteriaceae; genus Microbacterium; species Microbacterium marmarense. The sequence continues at coordinate 14,055 of NZ_JBBDGL010000004.1, read as the reverse complement.
CCGACCGTGGCTACGCGCTGTCGGTGCGAGGCATTGCGCGAGAGTACTCCCACGCCACGGGTGCCGCTTTTCGCGATCCGGGCCTTCGCGCCGAAGCCGAACTCGCTGCGGGAACGGGTTTCTCCATCGCCGTGAACGATGAAGCCCCCATCCGTGGCCGCGTGGGTGCTTCCGAGTTCATCGCACGTGTTGTGCGTGATGTCGACCCGACAAAGCCGACGCCGGCCTGGATGATTGCTCGGCTGACCCTTGCGGGTATTCGCTCACTCGGAATTCTCATTGACATCACGAACTACGTGATGATCGAGCTGGGCCAGCCGATTCACGGCTATGACCTCGACACACTGCAGGGCGGCATCGTTGTCCGTCGCGCGAACGCGGGAGAGACGCTGGAAACGCTCGACGGCAAGCTGCGCACACTCGACCCCGAAGACCTGCTGATCACGGATGACTCCGGGGTCATCGGTCTTGCGGGAGTCATGGGTGGCGGTCGCACTGAAATGTCGGCATCGACGCGCAACGTGCTGATCGAGGCAGCGACGTTCGACACCGTCACGATTGCTCGCAGCGCCCGTCGCCACAAGCTTCCATCGGAAGCATCGCGACGTTTTGAACGAGGCGTGGACCCCGCGGTAGCAGCCGTGGCTGCACGTCGTGTTGCAGACCTGATGGTCCAGTACGCCGGCGGAACGCTTGATGAGAATTTCGGGGGCTCGCTCGGCAACGACATCACGCGCACCCGCATCGCGTTGCCGCGGCTGTTCGTGAACGGACTCATCGGAGTCGACTACACCGATGAGCAGGTTGCTACTTCGCTCGCGCTGATCGGCGCTGAGGTGGCGGGTGTGGATGCTGGGTGGAGTGTGCTGACGCCGACGTGGCGCCCCGACCTCACAGACAAGTGGACACTCGCTGAGGAGGTCGCGCGGATTCAGGGCTACGACCGCATTCCCTCGGTATTGCCGGTTCCGCCATCGGGACGGGGATTCACCCCTGCTCAGCAGGGTCGCCGTCGCGCGTCCAACGCGCTCGCCGCTGCGGGGTTCGTCGAAACGCCGTCATTCGGCTTCACAACAGCCGAGCAGAACAACCTGCACGGCTCCGCCTCGGGCGGATCAGTGCCGAGCATGAAGCTCGCCAATCCGCTTGACGGGCAGGCGCCCTTCTTGCGTCGTTCGCTGATTCCGGGGCTGTTGCAGATTGCTCACCGCAACTTGTCACGTGGATTCACCGACCTCGCTCTGTTTGAGTCCGGCTCGGTCTTCTTGCCGAAAGAGGGAGTGCAGTACGGCACTGCCTTTATTCCGCCGCTCGCTGTGAGGCCCTCTGCGTCGACGCTTGCCGAGCTCGACGAGTCGATCCCGCCGCAGCCTCGTTTTGTCGCGGTGCTGCTCACGGGAAACATCGTGGCCAAGCAGCCCGGACAGCCCGCCGTCGGCGCTGACCTCAGCCATGCTCTCGACGCGGTGCACACGATCGCCTCGGCGGCAGGGGTGAGCATCGAGGTCACGCAGACGCAGCGCGCGGCGCTGCATCCCGGCCGCGCGGGCACGCTCACTGTAGAAGGTCGCGAAGTCGGCTACATCGGCGAGCTGCTTCCGGCGGTATCAGAGGCGGCAGACCTGCCCGGTCGCGTGGTCGTGGCGGAGCTCGATCTTGATCTGGTGATTTCGCTGGCTGGCGAGAAGGTTGTCGCCGGGTCGCTGTCTGGTTTTCCCGCTGCAACCCAAGACGTTTCGCTGGTCGTCGACTCGGGTGTTCCGGCAGCCGAGGTGCGCGCAGCCTTCACAGACGGCGCAGGGGAGTTGCTCGAGGCAATTCGCCTGGTTGATGACTATCGCGGTCAGGGCGTGGCTGAGGGTGCCAAGAGCCTGACGTTTGCGTTGCGCTTTCGCGCGAGCGATCGCACGCTCACAGCGGCCGATGCGACCGAAGCAAAACTTGCCGGTGTCGCGGCCGCCGCCGAGCGGTTCGGGGCGACGCTTCGCGAGTAGCACCAGCGAAGGGTGAACGATCCGCACCCCCGGCGTGCGGATCGTTCGCTGATTTGCGGTTGTGGAGAGATCGCGGCTATGGTCGGCGCATGCCCTCGGCCCCGCTGCGCCTCTCGACGCGTGCTCTGCGCGTCGCCCCCGCACGCCGACGCCGCAACCGCCGACTTTAGGCGACCTCGCCTTCAGTTCCCGCGTGGAACGAGCCTTCCCCTCCCGCGCCGAACGAGTGAGTGTCGCCGTCTCTGGCCCATTTGCGGGCCCTTGAGCGGACTTGCGAGCCAGCCAAGGGCCAACCAGACCCTAAGGTGGAATCCATGACATATTCGGTCGCCGTCTCCGGTGCGTCCGGCTATGCGGGCGGTGAGATCCTACGGATACTCGCCGCGCATCCCGATGTTGAGATCCGCACCGTGACCGCGCACTCCAACGCAGGACAGCCGCTGATCGCGCATCAGCCGCACCTGCGCTCGCTCGCGCATCTCACACTGAGCGAGACCACCCCTGAGGTGCTCTCAGGTCACGACATCGTGTTTCTTGCGTTGCCGCACGGCCAGTCCGGCCAGTACACCGATGCACTCGGCGCGACTCCGCTCGTCATCGATGCAGGCGCAGACCATCGCCTCGAGTCGGCGGCTGCGTGGAACAGGTTCTACGGGGGCGAGTTCCATGAACCATGGAGTTATGCCGTGCCAGAACTTCTGGTAAACGGCGTGAAGCAACGCGAACGGCTGGTTGGAGCGGCTCGCATCGCCGCGCCAGGCTGCAACGCCTCCACCGTGAGCCTGAGTCTCGCGCCTGGGGTCGCAGCGGGTGTGATCGACTCGGCTGACATTGTCACCGTGCTTGCGGTAGGTCCTTCAGGGGCGGGCAAGGCTCTAAAAGCCAACCTGCTGGCGAGTGAGATTCTCGGCTCGGCAACCCCCTACGCCGTAGGCGGAACCCACCGCCATATCCCGGAGATCCAGCAAGCGCTCGCCGCCGCATCCGGTCAGGAGTCAACGAGCATTCGAATCTCCTTCACCCCCGTGCTCGTGCCCATGGCCCGTGGCATTCTCGCGACATCGACGGCACCGATCGCGCATGGCGTGAGCGATGATGACATTCGCCAGGCGTGGGAAGCAGCATATGCCGATGAGGCGTTCGTGCAGTTGCTGCCCGAGGGGCAATTCCCTCGGACGGCGGATGTCATCGGTGCGAACACCGCGTTGATCGGGTTGGCAATCGATCGAGACGCGAACCGTGTTGTCGTGGTCACCGCGGTCGACAATCTCGTCAAAGGGACAGCCGGAGCAGCAGTCCAATCCATGAACATCGCGCTGGGGCTCAGTGAAGCAACAGCGCTCTCGATGAACGGAGTCGCGCCGTGAGCGTCACCGCACCAGCAGGTTTCGAAGCAGCCGGGGTTGCTGTCGGACTGAAATCCAGCGGAGAACCCGATGTCGCCATGGTCGTCAACCGCGGCCCACTGAAGGTGGGCGCGGCTGTGTTCACGAGCAACCGCGCCAAAGCGAACCCGATCATGTGGTCGGAGCAGGTGATTCAGGATGGCGTCGTCGAGGCGATTATCCTCAATTCCGGCGGTGCGAACTGCTTTACCGGCTCTTTCGGATTCCAGACGACGCATCAGACGGCGGAAAAAGTCGCCACCGAACTCGGCGTCAGCGCGGGGGATGTTCTCGTCTGTTCCACGGGTCTGATCGGCACCGGCGACGAACTGTTCCGTTCGCGGGTACTCGAGGGTGTCTCGCAGTCCGCGGCGTCGTTGAGCGTTGACGGGGGAGTGCAGGCGTCTGAGGCGATCATGACGACCGACTCCAAGGCGAAGAGGTCAGTGGTTACTCGCGACGGCTGGTCGATCGGCGGAATGGCAAAAGGTGCGGGGATGCTGGCGCCTGGGCTCGCCACGATGCTCGTCGTCATCACGACAGACGCGGTGCTTGACGCTTCCCAGGCCGACGCGCATCTTCGCGACGCGACACGAGTGAGTTTTGATCGGTTGGACTCCGACGGCTGCATGTCGACCAACGACCAGGTCACGCTCATGGTCAGTGGCGCCAGTGGCATCACGCCGTCTGCATCGGAATTTGGTTCAGCGCTCGCTGAGGTCTGCCTCGAGCTCTCGCGTCAGCTGCAGGGCGATGCCGAGGGCGCCAGCCACGACATCACCATCGAGGTTGTCAATGCCGCGTCCGAGCAGGATGCCGTTGAAGTCGGCCGCTCGGTCGCCCGAAACAACCTGTTCAAGGCTGCGATCTTCGGAAACGACGCCAACTGGGGCCGTGTGCTGGCGGCCATTGGGACCACCGATGCTGCCTTCGACCCCTATGACGTCGATGTATGGATGAATGGCGTTCGCGTATGCACGGCTGGTGGCCCTGACCGACCGCGCGAAGACGTCGACCTCACTCCGCGCGCCACCCACCTTGTCATCGACCTCAAGGAGGGCAGCTCGACCGCCACCATTCTCACCAACGACCTCACTCACGACTACGTTCACGAGAACAGTGCATATTCCTCATGACTGATATTCAAGACACCGATCCCGCTGAGGCGAGCAATAAGGCCGTCACGATGATCGAATCGCTGCCCTGGCTGCGCCGCTACAGCGACCAGATCATCGTGATCAAGTACGGCGGCAACGCGATGGTGAGCGAGGAGCTGCAAGATGCTTTCGCCGCCGACATCGCCTATCTGCGATACGTCGGTGTGAAGCCGGTTGTCGTTCACGGTGGCGGGCCGCAGATCTCTTCAATGCTTGATCGCCTGGCTATTCCGAGCGAGTTCAAGGGTGGCTACCGCGTAACGAGCACTGAGGCGATCACGGTCGTTCGAATGGTGCTGACCGGGCAGATCAATCCCCAGTTGGTCAGCAAGATCAACGCGCACGGCCCGGTGGCTACCGGACTCAGCGGTGAGGATGCCGGTCTGTTCGGGGGGCGTCAGCGTGGCGTCACGATCGACGGCATCGAGCACGACCTTGGCCGTGTCGGCGATGTCGTCGAAGTCGACCCACAGCAGGTGCTCGACCAGCTGGCAGCCGGTCGGATTCCGGTTATTTCGAGCATCGCACCTGATCTCGACCACCCCGGGCACTCGCTCAACGTGAACGCCGACGCGGCAGCATCCGCTCTCGCCGTCGCTCTGGGCGCTGTCAAGCTGGTCGTGTTGACCGACGTCGCCGGCCTGTACGCAGACTGGCCGAATCGTGACTCGCTGGTGTCGCACCTCACCTCCAGCGAATTGCACGCACTGTTGCCCTCGCTGGAGTCGGGCATGATTCCGAAGATGGCGGCATGCTTGCAAGCGGTCGAAGGGGGAGTGGAGAAAGCCGCGATCATTGATGGTCGTGTTCCCCATTCGGTACTGGTGGAGATCTTCACCAGCAAAGGAATCGGAACTGAGGTGGTAGCCGGATGAGCTGGCAAGATGACGCGGGACGCGATCTCGTTCGAAGCTTCGGCCCGCGAATGGCCATGTTCACACGCGGTCAGGGCGCCTACCTCTGGGATGACCAAGGCAAGCAGTATCTCGACTTTCTCGCCGGTATCGCGGTGAACTCGCTCGGTCACGCACACCCGGTCTTCGTGAACGCGATCACCGAGCAGGCGGCTACCCTCGCTCACGTCTCGAATTACTTCGCGACTGAACCGCAACTCGCCCTCGCCGCCACGCTCAAGCGCCTCGCCGGTACGGGTGATGACGGTCGTGTCTATTTCGCAAACTCGGGAGCCGAAGCGAACGAGGCTGCCTTCAAGTTGGCACGGTTGCACGGTGGCGCCGATCGCCCGCGCATTCTGGCGTTCACCAACGCATTCCACGGGCGCACGATGGGCACACTCGCGTTGACCGGTAAGCCAGCAATGCAGGAGCCCTTCCTGCCGATGGCGCCGGGGGTGGAGTTCATCGACACGACCGTTGCAGCGCTCGAGTCGGCTCTTGACGATCGCGTCGCTGCCGTCTTCGTTGAGCCGATCAAGGGTGAAGCCGGGGTGATAGATCTTCCCGAGGGTTTCCTTGCGGCTGCCCGCGCGCTCACAGAGCAGCATGGCGCGCTCCTGATCATCGATGAGATTCAGACTGGCGCTGGGCGAACGGGCGAGTGGTTTGCATTTCAGCACGACAGCATCACTCCCGATGCGATCACCGTCGCGAAAGGGATCGGCGGTGGCTTCCCCATCGGGGCGCTCATCACTTTCCCCACGGCGAGTGACCTCTTCTACCCCGGCACACACGGTTCGACGTTCGGTGGAAATGCGCTTGGCACGGCTGTCGCCGACGCGGTGCTGGGCGAGATCGAAGATGCCGAACTGGTGAGTAATGCGGCGGAGCGAGGTGCACAGCTGCGTGCTGCGATCGACGCGATCGACTCCGAGCTGATTGCAGGTTGTCGAGGGCGCGGACTGCTCGTGGGCATCGCGCTCGCGCAGCCTGTCGCCAAGGCGTTGGTTGAAGCTGCCCAAGTGCACGGGCTTATCATCAACGCTCCCAACGACGAGACTATTCGGCTCGTGCCCGCACTCACCATCGGTGACGTCGAGATCGACGAATTCATTGAGCTATTCACGGCGTCACTGCGCACGGTTGAACACGCGCTGCTGATTGACACCCCGACGGAGGACACCGCATGACCCGCCACCTGTTGCGTGACGACGATCTGACCACGGCAGAGCAGTCCGAGATCCTCGATCTCGCGATCGAGTTGAAGAAGGATCGCTTCGCCGTCAAGGCCCTCGAAGGCCCACAGACTGTCGCGGTGATCTTTGACAAGTCATCGACCCGCACAAGGGTTTCGTTCGCGGTGGGAATCGCCGACCTTGGCGGATCGCCTCTGATCATCTCGACAGCCAACAGCCAGCTCGGCGGTAAAGAGACACCGGCCGATACCGCGCGGGTGCTTGAACGTCAGGTCGCGGCAATCGTGTGGCGCACCTACGCCCAGGCGGGCCTAGAGCAGATGGCACAGGGCACGACAGTTCCCGTTGTCAATGCGCTGAGCGACGACTTTCACCCTTGTCAGCTGCTGGCTGACCTGCTCACCATCCGCGAGCACAAGGGTGACCTGCAAGGCCTGACGCTCACCTTCTTCGGTGACGGCAAATCGAACATGGCGCACTCGTACATTCTGGCTTGCGTCACGGCGGGTATGCATGTGCGCGTCACATCGCCGGAGTCGTACTCGCCGCGTGCGGATGTGATTGCTGACGCCGATCGTCTCGCGGTCACGACCGGTGGCTCGGTGACTCTGTACACCGACGCGAATGAAGCCGCGGCGGGAGCGGACGTCATCGTGACCGATACGTGGGTATCGATGGGCAAAGAAGAAGAGAAGCTGTCGCGACTTCGTGACCTTGGCGCCTACAAGGTAACGGGGGAGACGATGACGCTGGCAAAAGACGACGCGATCTTCATTCACTGTCTCCCGGCTGATCGCGGCTATGAGGTCGATGCCGAAGTCATCGACGGTCCGCAGAGCGTCGTCTGGGACGAAGCAGAGAACCGTCTGCACGCACAGAAGGCACTGCTCGTTTGGCTGTTGCGCCAGAAGTGATTGCCCGGCCAGGGTGGCTTGAGAGCCGTTGGATGCGGCTCAACGGTCCGAGCCGCATTGCTGGTGTCGATCTGGCTCGCGGCTTGGCGATTCTCGGCATGCTGGCGGCCCATCTATTGTGGATTCGCGAACCCCTCACCCTGACTGACCCCTTCAGCTGGATCGCAATCGTCGAAGGTCGTTCATCGATCCTTTTTGCGACGCTCGCTGGTATATCGATCGCGCTGGTAACCGGCGCGCGCGTGCCGCTCGTCGGCGAGGCTCGACAACGGGCGCAGCTGCGTCTCGGTACCCGAGCCTTCGCGCTCTGGCTCCTGGGCTTGGCGCTGATCTTCACGGGAGTGCCGGTCTATGTGATCCTTCCCGCGTACGCACTTCTCTTCTTGCTTGCAACCATGCTCGTTCCGCTGCGCGCACGCTCACTTCTGTTCGTCGCTCTCGTGTTGGCCGCAGTGATGCCGTTCGTTCAGGTTGTGCTCGATGCGCTGCCGATCTGGACAACCCCCATTGGCAACGATCTCTCGCTCGCCATCGGTTGGCACTATCCCTTCACCACTTGGATCGCGTTCGTTGCGGCTGGTATGGCTGTGGCGCGAGCGGGCATCACGCGCTTGAAGGTTCAGGGGTGGATGCTGGTGGTGGGCGCCGCGTTGGCCGTCGTGGCTGCGGCGCTTGACGCCATTTCAGGCGTCAGCGGTCTGCCGACGTCGTTTTGGCAAGCGTTGTGGACGGGCGAGGCGCACTCGACCGGCCTATTGGAGGTATGGGGCTCGGGTGGCTTCGCGATGTTCGTGATCGCGCTGTGTCTGCTCGCCTGTCGCACCGTTCTCACGTGGGTGGTGTTGCCGCTGCGTGCGCTCGGAGCGATGCCGCTCACGGCGTACACCGTGCAGATTGTCGCGTGGGCGATCGCAGCGACCGTGCTGTTGGGCAGCCCTGGCGATCTGGCGGCGTTCCGCGCACTCGAGCCGTTCGTGCCGCTCACCCTCGCAACGATCGCGGGATGCACGGCATGGGCTCTATTGGTTGGCCGCGGCCCGCTGGAGTGGGCGCTCGACCGCTTGGCCAAGCTTGCCGTTCCCTCGACGCCAAACGACGCGGCGCGCAGTCGCTGAGGTGTGCGCGCGGCGGTCACCACGCACGTGCTCCCGTAGGCTGGACACGTGAGCGACAACAAGGGTGACGGTACAAACGAGGGCGCACTTTGGGGCGCCCGTTTCGCGACGGGACCGTCGCCTGAACTGGCCGAGCTGAGTCGTTCGACGCACTTCGACTGGGATCTAGCGCTCTACGACATTGCGGGTTCTCACGCCCACGCCAAGGCGCTGGCTTCGGCAGGCTACTTGAGCGAAGACGAAGAACGCACGATGCACGACGGCCTCGACACTCTCGCCGCCGGCATCACCGACGGCTCACTGTTGCCGACCCCGGCCGATGAAGACGTGCACGGGGCGCTGGAGCAAGCGCTCATCAGCGTTGTCGGTGCAGATGTCGGCGGAAAGCTTCGTGCAGGCCGCAGCCGGAACGATCAGATCGCAACCTTGGTGCGGTTGTACTTGATCGACCATTCACGCACGATCGCGCGGGAGATTCTGCGCCTCATAGACGCACTTGTCGCTCAGGCGGAGGCGCACCCGGAGGCGATCATGCCCGGCCGCACTCATCTGCAGCACGCGCAGCCAGTGCTTCTGGCTCATCACCTACAAGCCCATGCATGGCCTCTCGTGCGCAACCTTGAGCGGCTTGTCGACTGGTCAGTGCGCGCCAGCGTGTCACCGTATGGCGGTGGCGCGCTCGCCGGATCGACGCTGGGACTTGACCCGCAACTCGTCGCATCCGAACTAGGACTTGCCCGGCCCTCTGAGAATTCTCTCGACGGCACGGCGGCACGCGATGTGGTGGCTGAGTTTGCCTTCGTCACGGCCATGATCGGAATCGACCTGTCGCGATTCTCGGAAGAGATCATTCTGTGGAACACGCGTGAGTTCGACTTTGTCACGCTCGACGACGGCTACTCCACCGGCTCAAGCATCATGCCGCAGAAGAAGAACCCAGACATCGCCGAGTTGGCGCGAGGAAAGGCGGGTCGACTGATCGGAAACCTCACCGGTCTGCTCGCGACGCTCAAAGCGCTGCCGCTCGCCTACAACCGTGATCTGCAAGAAGACAAAGAGCCGGTCTTCGATTCGGTTCGCACGCTTGAAACGGTGCTGCCCGCCTTTGCAGGGATGGTGGCCACGCTCCGCTTCAACACCGCACGCATGGCTGAACTGGCGCCGCAAGGATTCTCGCTCGCGACAGACGTGGCCGAGTGGCTTGTGAAGCAGGGGGTTCCCTTCCGCGATGCGCATGAGATCTCGGGCCACCTCGTTCGCGTCTGCGAAGAGAACAACATCGAACTCCACGAGGTCACCGATGAGCAGCTTGCCGGAGTTTCGTCGCACTTGACCCCCGCGGTGCGTGGAGTGCTCACCATCGAAGGATCGGTCGCAAGTCGAACGGGTGTCGGTGGCACTGCGCCGGTGCGGGTTGCCGAACAGCGCTACGAGCTCGTTCAGCGGGCACAACGGGCAGCTCACTCGCTCGGCTTATAACCTGCTCAAATAAGAATTTGACTTATATTCTGGCAATATAAGGGGTATGATCGCGATATGAGCGTCGCAGTGATCGCAGACATTGTGGGCTCGCGGCGCCTTGTCGATCGGGAGGCTGCACAACGTGCGCTCGAAGAAACGATCGCACAAGTAGAGCAGGACTATCCGGTTGCCACGCAGCCCCTGCGGCCCACAGTGGGCGATGAGCTGCAAGCGCTGTTCCCCACGGTCGAAAAGGCGCTCAGCAGCATCCTGTTGCTGCAGCTCGCTCTTCCAAGCATGATCCAGTGTCGTTTCGGAATCGGTATTGGCGAGGTCGGAACCGTCGCGTCCACGAACGGAAAACTCCCTGATGGTCCTGGCTGGTGGGCAGCGCGTGAGGCCATCGACAAGGTGCACGCGCTCGAACAGCGCACCGCACCGACGGCCCGGGGATGGATTGTCGCAGCCCAGGGGCACCATGAAAGCGTGCACTCTTCGACCGCAATGGCAAACGCCTATCTGCTCAGCCGCGACGAAATCGTCTCATCAATGAGTGAGCGTGCCCGTCGGTTGACCTATGGCCGATGCATCAAGGCAACGCAAAGCGAGCTTGCCCGAGCTGAAGGCATTTCGCAGCCCGCCGTATCGCAAGCGCTCACGGCAGCAGGTGCCGCCGCAGTAGTTGAGGGCTTTTTTGCTCTGTCTGGATCAGTGTCGTGATCGTCGCTTCGCTCTCGTTGATTGCGGTGGGCGCCGCGGACTTGGTGCGGCAGTTCTTTCCAGCCCAAAGGCGCTGGATCGGCTATGCCATGCTCGCGCTGTTGACGATCGTTCTCGGTGCCGGCGTGGACGGTGGAGTAGCCGTCTTTGTCGCGATCTCGGTCGCCGCGCTGTGGCTGTTGACGATGCCCGCCGATGGCACCGGTCGAGGCGGCTTCTGGCCCGTTGCAGCACTCGCCGTGCTGTGCTCAAGCGCAATCGCGGCGTTCGCACCTCGGATCGGTGCCGGTTACTTCGCGGATCTTTTCATATCGAGCGGCGCATTCGAAGGCGTCGGCGTAGACCTCGCGTTGCTTGTCGTCGGAGTCGGGGTGTTCTTGCTCGAATCGAGCAACGTCATCGTGCGTACCGCGCTACGCAGTGAGGATGCCCCACCCCGCGAAGCAACCCAGCCCGCAGCGACCGCAGCCGCAGCGCCGACTTTGAAAGGCGGACGACTCATCGGTCCGCTCGAGCGGATACTGGTGTTCGCCCTGACGCTGGCCGGCGCCTACACCCTGCTGGCCGCGGTGCTCGCGGCGAAGGGAATCGTAAGGTTTCCTGAAATCTCCCGCGACACCGATACCGGCGGCCGCGCCGAGTACTTTCTCGTGGGCAGCCTCGTCAGCTGGGTCATCGCACTTGCGTGCGCCGCGCTGGTGTGGTGGGCGAGCGGTATCACCCCCGTCTAGTGGCGGCGGATGCAGCATCCACTCGCTGATAACCTGGCAGGCGTGTCAAATGCCCCACTGAGCACGACCGTGCCCGCCAATGATTCATCATTCGACAACGTCTGGGATGAGATCGTATGGCGTGGTCTCGTGCACGTCTCCACCGACCAAGAGGCGTTGCGCACGCTGCTGGCTGGGGATCCGATCACGTATTACTGCGGGTTCGACCCGACCGCGCCGAGCCTGCACCTGGGAAACCTCGTGCAGCTGTTGCTGTTGCGTCGGCTGCAACTCGCCGGCCACAAGCCGCTCGGCCTCGTTGGCGGATCGACCGGCCTCGTCGGCGACCCGCGGCCCTCGGCAGAGCGGACCCTCAACACGCCCGAGACAGTGGCGAAATGGGTCGGTGACCTGCGCGCACAGGTGGAACGCTTTCTCAGCTTCGATGGCGACAACGCTGCCCGCATGGTCAACAACCTTGACTGGACCGCACCTCTGAGCGCCATCGATTTCTTGCGTGAAATCGGCAAGCACTACCGGGTTGGCACGATGCTTAAAAAAGACGCCGTTGCCGCTCGCCTCAACTCGGAAGCAGGCATCAGCTACACCGAGTTCAGCTATCAGATTCTGCAGGGTCTCGACTTTCTCGAGCTCTACCGCCAGTACGACTGCGTGATGCAGACCGGCGGAAGCGACCAGTGGGGCAACCTGACCAGCGGCACGGATCTCATCCATCGAGTCGAAGGCGCGTCTGCGCACGCCATCGGGACCCCGCTGATCACTAACAGCGATGGCACAAAGTTCGGCAAGAGCGAGGGCAACGCCATTTGGCTGGATGCTGAAATGTGCAGTCCGTACCGCATGTACCAGTTCTGGCTGAACACCGATGACGCCGATGTGATCTCGAGGCTGAAGGTCTTCACCTTTCTCACGCGAGCTCAAATCGAAGAGTACGAACAGCTCGTCGAGAACGAGCCATTCCGTCGCGCCGCGCAAAAGCGACTGGCGCTCGAGGTGACGGCCTTTGTGCACGGGCCGGAAGCAACTTCGGCGGCCATTGCAGCATCCGACGCGCTCTTCGGTCAAGGCGATCTCGCGGCTCTCGATGCGGCAACGTTGCAGACAGCTCTTGAAGAACTGCCCAACGCGACGATTCCCGTTGATACCGGCATTCTGCAGGCCCTCGTCGATACGGGTCTCGTTGCGAGCATCTCAGAAGGTCGACGCGCAGTCGCTCAGGGCGGTGTTTCGCTCGACGGGGTAAAAGTCGCCGATGAGTCGACTGTTGTCACGGGTTCGCTGCCCGGGGGAGTCTCTGTGCTGCGTCGCGGCAAGAAGACGCTCGCTGGCGTGTTCATTGAGCGATGACTGTGGACACTGACCTCTAGCGATGCCGTTTACGCCGAGTCACGCGGTGGTCGCGTTGCCCTTCGTGCGCACGCCTCTCGTGCCCGCGGCTATCGCCATCGGCGCGATGACGCCAGATCTGCCGTTGTTCGTGCGGGGGTTCCCGCTGCATTACGGCAGAACTCACGATCTCGTGTGGCTGCCGGCCACTATGTTGCTGGCGCTCGCCTTGCTGCTGGTCTGGCGCTGCGCGCTGCGCCCCGCGGCACGCGAACTGTCACCCCGTTGGCTGGCAGTGAGGCTTCCCGCACAGTGGGACGCCGGCGCTTTGGCGGCTCTACGCGAGACGTTCTTTGTGACCGTGCGCGACGGTCGGCGTCGCACGTCTGGCGTTGGCATGCTGATGCTCGCCGTGTCGTTGGGCCTCGGCGTGCTGTCGCACGTTGTGTGGGATCTCTTCACACACGAAGGTCGCAGCGGTGTGAACGCCATTCCCGCTCTTGACGAGCAGTGGGGGCCGCTTCTCGGCTACAAGTGGTTGCAGCACGGATCGAGCTTGGTTGGCCTGATCGTCATTGCGATTTGGATGCTGCTCTGGTTGCGCCGCGCCGACGTGTCATCCGCACCTGCGCTGATGGCTCCCTGGATGCGTTGGGCATGGTGGCTTTCGCTACCTGCAGTGATGCTCGTCGCGTGGCTTGGCGGGCTGCAGCTGTGGGGACCACTCACGGCGGAATTCACCGTGGCGCATCTTGCCTACCAGGTTCTGCCTCCCGCATGTGCAATCTGGGGGATGGGCACGCTTGTGCTCGCGGTCTTGGTTCAGGTGTGGCGCCAAACCCAAGCGCGGCGATCGAGGGCAGTGCGCTGAGCTCCGCGACTTTCCGCGGAAAGTAAGCGCGACACGCCCGGGGGGTCGCTGTGATTTGCCGGATGCAGAATCCCCGCGTAAGTTATTACTTGTTCGCCCCACAGGGAAGAGCAGAGGCCGAGAGCCTCAGCCCCCTCAAGCGGAGAACAAACCTCCTTCCTTCAACTCTTTCACTTCGGTGTTTTTGTGTCTAAGATGGTGGTCTTCCCTTCGTGGACCGCGGTCGTTGATTGCCGCCGAGTTTTGCTCGGCGCGTCGATTTGACAGACGGAACGAAGGGGATAAGATT
>NZ_JBBDGL010000003.1:0-295150 GCF_037204165.1 Microbacterium marmarense | reverse complement strand
ACGCACTCGCCTGAGTCCAGACCGAGCGCGCTCACTTGAGTCCTGACGGAGCTCGCTCAAATGAGCCGCCACGACCACCGTGACGGCTGGCATGGGCTCAGCAGCGCGTCGATGAGGCAACCGCGCTTGTCAGGCTTGGCTCCCCTCCCAAAAGGGTGAGGCCGCTAACGTTGGCATTCACGAGCCAGTCTTTCGTCGACGATCGAATACACGTCTTGGGTGTTGTCAGCAACGGCCATCCCTGCTGTGCGGCGAGCACGGCGCCCGTGAGCGCGTCAGGGAACAGTTCCCCACTGGCCAGGTACGCACCTGAAGCTCCCTGAGGGTACGCCTCTGCGACCAACATACGGCCGGTGTCATAGCGATCAATTCCGCCGTATTTGCTGTCGACCGCGATGCCTGCGTTCGCTATTGCCGAGCGGATGCCTGTGCTGACGGCTTTCTCATCTCCCGCAACAATGACGCGTGTGATGCCCCAGTCCTTCATAGCCAAGACCGTCACCGGATCAGCAGATGAGGCCGCGCCGTTTACGAGAACGACAGGCCTGTTGAACGCGCCGCCGAGACCTGCGGCAACAACAGAGTCCGGGAAGTTTGCCCCCGTAGCAACGTACGCGGTCGTTGCCGATTCGAAGAACATCCCCGCAATCATGCGACTGGTTTCGTAGCGATCGACACCAGCGACCCGCTCAATCTTGGCAGTCGGCGCGATGATCGCGATCGCCTGAGCGAGTGCCCCAGAGATGCGGTCCTCGCCTCCGATCAGGTAAATCGTCGCTGGGGAAAGGCGCTGAACTTCTTTTCCAACCGAATCACGCAGCTGGTCGGGCTCGGTGAGCAGCAGAGCAGCATCGGTGACTCCCGCAGCAGCGCCAGCACCGAGCGCGTCTGGGTAGTCAACACCGCTGGCGATGAAGAGCGTGTCGGTGCCGGACGGATACGCCTTCTTCGACACTGCCACCGCAGTGTCGTACCGCGACTCGCCAGAAATCCTAGTCGAGGGGAAGGTCACCGGGTCGTAGGTCGACAGGTAGTCGCTGTGTGCCCAGTAGGACTTTCCCGACACCGTGATCCGCCACCACACGCCGTATTCCCCGGTGCGCGTCGCGGTGTCACCCTGGCCAAGCTGTATGCGACCGGTGTCGCAAGCGGTGGTGGGCGCTGTGCGCACGTTCAACGCGCTGACGGTGACATACACTGACCCGCTTGCTGGCACGACGCTCGACTCCGACGGTTGCGCGCAAGCGTCTGTGCCGCCGGTCGGGGTGTCCGTCGACGGTAGCGTGAGGTACTGCGAGGAGATCCATACGGTTTTTCCTGAGAGCGTCGCTCGCGTCCAGGCGCCATACTGTCCGGTGATCGAGACCGTCGCTCCCTTATCGATCTGTGTGATGCCCGTCGTGCAAACGAGCGTGGGGGCCGAGCGCACGTTCAGGTTGTCGATCTTTACGGTCGCGGTACCAGTTCGGCTGGAGATGTCCGCGGTGAGCGGCAGCTGGCACGCTGGTGTCTGTGCAGGGGCGCCAGTCGACGATGACGCGCCCGGATCAAACCACGCGACGTAGTAGTTGTAGAAGTTGCGGTTTCCGTAGGTTGAGCACGTGTCACCAGTGCCCCAACCCGCTGAAAGCGCCGCGACGTTCGCTCGGTAGGGCGTGTAAATGTAGAGGTTCGCGGTGGCCTGATTCTGGATATACACCTTCGAAGTGCCACACGAACTGTTGGGGTGCCACTGAATCGTGTTGATCTGGCCAGCCTTGTAGTTGTACCAGGAGGGATTCTGTGTGTACACCTGCATCTGGCGGGCAGCGCCATACATCTGGTTGAAGAAGCCCGCTTGGCGCGGATCACAGGCCGCGGTGTCGGGGCAGGACTGCCCCATCGCGGCACCATACATTGTTGACGATGGAGCGGTCGACGTCACGAGGCCCTGCTCTTTTTGCAACATCACCAGCAATACCTTGGGACTGATACCGCAAGCGAGCGCAACCTTGTTGATGATGGTGGCCGCGCTCACCCCCGTCTGCGCGCTCAACGCTGAGCAGTATTTATCCGCCGACTTGGCTGCGATGTCGGCCTTGTATGACTTGAGACAGGTGTAGCCCGATGCGCAATTGCTCACCTTGCTGTTCAGAAAAGTTTGAATCTGCGTAGCGTTCATCGAATCGCCGTCGAAGAACGCAGCGTCGCTGATGATGTACCCGCCCTCGAGAATCGATCCAGGCAGATCGGCCGCTTCGGCGTCTGACGTCGGGGCGACGACGAGCAGCGCGGCGATCAGCACACTTGTGAGGAGGGCGGCGAGAGCTTTCGCGCGCGCGGGGAGAGTGCTCTCGAGCAGGGTAGGCATGTGGCCATTGTGGCGGATGTGAAAGCCGTGCACCAGTCCGAATGAAGAACCTACAGTTCCGCGTGCAACTGCCAGACTCTCTCCGCCGCCTCGTTCCATGAGAACGAACGCCCCCGGTCGGCCGCCATCACGGCCAGTCGGTCAGCGCTAGCGGTTGATTCCAGGGCGGTAGACAGCGCCTCGCCCAGACCATCGCGAAGCGTCGGTGCATCCGCACCCGAGATGATGATGCCGCCGTCGGCAACGACTTCGCTGAGCACCGGTGACTCGACGGCCACCAGCGGCACACCGAGCGCGAGCGCTTCAACCACTCGCCAGGGAAAGGCCGTTCTGCGGGAAGGCGCAACGAACGCCAGCGCTCCCCCAAAGACGGCAGCCCGGTCGGCCACATCGAGCGAACCGCGCACATGCAGTCGGTGCTCAGGCACCCCCGCAGCCGAGGCGAGATCCGCGATCGCCGGTTCAGCGCCGTCAGCCACATCGAGAACCACGACGGGAAGATCGATTCCAGACGCAGCGATGCCACCGAAGCCGATGTCAAGAGCTGCGGATTCGCCGGGCCCACCCGACATCAAGAGAAACCCTTCGGGCAGACTCAGAACACGCCGCCGTCCGATCTCGTCGGACGGCACCCGGTAGTTCTGCGGCGCCGCGCCAGAAATCACCCGAATGCGTTTGCCGAGCTTCGCGATGCTTGCCAGCCGGTCTGCAATCGCATGAGTGGGCACAACGACGGCGTCAGCGTGCTTCACAGCCCGTTTCAACATGGCTTTGTGCCACGCAACCGTGTTGCGTGAATACTCATCGGGTGACTCCCAGGGGCCCAGATCCCACAGTGTGACGACCGTTTGATCGTTGTCGTGAGTGCGACTGTGGCGCACCAACGGCGCGAAAAGGGTCGGCGAGTGGATCATGCCACCCCCAATCCCCGTGCCGACACCCAGCTGCAGCGCCGCTGCGAGCTCGCGTCGCGCAAGTGCGGTGCGTTGCACTCCGACAAGTCCCGACACGTCTTCGAGCTCACCGCTTCCGCCCGCTGGAGCTATCGCTTCAACGACGCAGCCCTCAGGGGCACGCCGCACGAGCGCTGCCGCCAACTCTCGCGATGCTTCCCCGAGAATGGGGTCTGTGGGCGCGACGACCTGGTCGAGCATTACCCGCAATGTGGCGACCATCTGATCAGCCCTCCGGTGACGGTGTCGGCGGGTGCAACGCCGAATTCACCAATTCGTGAATGTAATCGAAGTCCGGGGCGTACTCGTCAACGCCGCCCTCGGGCGTCAACTCGATCGTGTTGATCGGCTGGTCCTGCGCTTTGAGGGCAAGATCGGCCAGCGTGGGAATAAGTGACTGAGGCAGGTCGGTCTCGACGATGTCGGCGCCAGCTTCAGCGACCTCCTGGAAACGAGTCAGCACGGTCTGCGGGGTGAACTGAGCAAGCATCGCCGCCTGCAGTTCGCGCTGACGTTCCATCCGGTCGAAATCACTCGTCGTGTAGCGAGAGCGCGCGTACCACTGCGCCGTCTCGCCGTCCATGTGCTGTTCACCGACCTCAATCCAGCCAGTCGCCCAGTCGTCGGCGGGCTGACCTTCATAGGCCGGGCCACCCCCCTCGGGAAGCCGCTCATCGACGGTGATCGTCACGCCGCCGAGCGCATCGATAAGAGCTGCAAAGCCGTGCATGTCGATGAACACGTAGTACGGAATCTCGATGCCGAGAATGCCCTCAGCAGCATCCTTCGTCGCCTCGATTCCCGGCGCCGAGCCACTGGCGGCCGCATCGGGATAAAGCGCGTCACCATCACGGCACACCTCTACCTCCGTCTGCAACTGGTTGATGCCGCTGCCCCAGCCACAGCTTGAATCCGCGTAGCCGGTGTGTCCGTCGGGGTACAGATCTTGCATCGGGCCCGCCGCAAACGGAAAGCCGGGCATATCTCGAGGGATGCCGGTGATTGTCGTTGCCCCAGTTTCGGCGTTGACCGACACCACCGAAATGCTGTCGAATCTCATCGAGTCGCGACCTTCACCGCTGTCAGCGCCGAGTAGCAGGATGTTGTAGTAGCCGTCTGATGGGGGCACCGAGGCGGCACTCGCGCCGAAGATCGCGCCCAGCGTCTCGCGGGCCGTGCCCGCTGCCGAGGCTGCATATACCGCTCCTCCGCTGGAGAGCACGAGAAGAGCTGCAGCCAGCGCGGCGATGCCGACACGCGCGAAGGCTTTTGCCTTCACGAGGCGCACGAGCCGCAGCGTGTCGATCGTCAGCACGAGCCACAGAATTGCGTAGGCAACGCAGACAGCCTGCGCGAGCAGCAGCACGAACCAGTTCGTTGCCAGCGTCAAAAACACCTGCTGCCACAGCAGTGCGACCAGCGCGACCAGCACGAGCGCAACCCACATGCCGAGCGTTGCGCCGAGGCCGATGCGACCGAGGCGACGGTTGCCCGCGAGAGCTTGCGCCGAGCCGGGGATCAAGAAGTTGAGCAGAACCAGCCACCAGCCGCGACGCGACATGACCGCGGGCACCGACGAGTCGGGATACCGCATCGGCTGCTCTTGGATCAGCCCCTGACGCGATGAGCTTCCCACGCTCTCACGGGGTGGGCTTGCGACACTCACAACGACTCCTTGAGCCGCCGGTTCTTCTCTTCGACCTGCCCCTCGAGCGAGCGAGCGTAGGCCTCCACAGCGTCGCCAACCGATTCGTCGGAGGCGCCGAGAATGCGCGCCGCCAACAATCCAGCGTTCTTCGCACCGTTGATCGAGACCGTCGCAACAGGAATACCCGCTGGCATCTGCACGATGCTCAGCAGCGAGTCGAGCCCGTCGAGCGTCGACAGCTGCACGGGCACTCCGATCACGGGCAGCGACGTCAACGACGCGAGCATGCCCGGCAGATGAGCAGCGCCACCTGCGCCCGCGATGATCGCTTTGAGGCCACGGCCACGAGCCTCACGACCATAGCTGAGCAGCTTGTCGGGAGTGCGGTGAGCCGAAACCACCTCGACTTCGTGAGGAATTCCGAAATCTGTCAGTGCTTGACTGGCGTCGCTCATGACGCGCCAGTCAGAGTCAGAACCCATCACTACGCCCACCAGCGGGGCGTCGGAAGCATGCAGTGGCACAGTCACCCGTCCAGGGTAGGTCGCAAGACTGTAAGAACCCCGCAACGGCGCGCTTGCCTGCGTGACAAGTCAGTCTTCGAAGTGGGATGCCGCGGCTCGCGCCTGATACGCGACGTCGTCAAGGTCGTCGCCGCTCACCGTCACATGACCGACCTTGCGACCGGGCCGCGGCTCTTTGCCGTAGGTGTGGATCTTTGCCGCGGGGTGTTCAGTCATCACCGCAGCGAACCTGCTCTCGAGTGAGTCACGTCGCGGGCCGCCAAGGATGTTCACCATCATTGACCAGCCGGCACGGGCCGAGGTGTCACCGAGCGGCAGATCGAGCACCGCCCGCAGGTGCTGCTCGAACTGTCCGGTCACGGCGCCGTCTTGTGACCAGTGCCCGCTATTGTGCGGTCGCATCGCGAGTTCGTTGATGAGCAGCCGTTCGTCCGTGGTTTCGAAGAGCTCGACCGCGAGCATCCCCGTCACACCAAGCCCCTCAGCGATCGCGCGACCGATCTCACCCGCCACCGATGACAGCCGGTCGCTGGCGTGCGGCGCCGGTGCGATGACTTCGGCGCACACGCCCTCTCGCTGCACGGTTTCGACCACGGGATACACCGCAATCTCTCCGGAAGGGCGCCGAGCCACCTGCTGCGCGAGTTCGCGCGAGAAATCGACGAGTTCCTCGACCAGCAAAGCACCACCACGGGCGTCTTCGGCGAGTGCAGCGAACCAGTCCTCGGCTTCGGTCGCCGCGCTGATGACACGCACACCCTTGCCGTCATAGCCACCACGCGGCGTCTTGACCACGGCTCGACCACCGTGCGCGTCGAGAAACTCCTGCAATTCGGAGGTGCCCGAAACCGCAGCCCAATCAGGTTGCGGCATGCCGAGCTCGGCCAGTCGTGCGCGCATGACGAGCTTGTCTTGGGCGATACCGAGAGCGGCCGGCCCCGGGTGAACCGCCACACCGGCGTCGACAAGCGCGCTGAGCACGTCTTGGGGAACGTGCTCGTGATCGAAGGTGATGACGTCAACGTCGCGTGCAAAGCTCAGCACGACTTCGGCATCGTGATAGTCGCCGACCTGGGTTGCTGCGAGCGAGGCCGACATGCTCTCCTGCTCGGCGAGCACCTCGATCTCGATACCGAGTTCAACGGCAGGCGCGATCATCATTCGGGCGAGTTGGCCGCCACCGACGACTCCGACTTTCAATGACATGACTCCATCTTCTCTCACACGTGCCGACGACATCGCCGGGCAGGCGCGTCAGCCCTGCGGCGGAAGCGGCGGGAGCGGGGGAACAGGCGGAATCTGCGGCTCGCTGGGGCCTGACTGTGCATCGCGGTGAGCGAGAATCTGGCTGACTTCCACCTGATCAACGAGTGTCTCGTGCACGAGGAGCACGTTGGGCACGTTGACCAGCCGCATCGGCGCATCGGCGCCATTTGACAGCGTCAGGGTGCCGGTCCCCCACATCCGCTGAATGAGTCCCCGCTTCATTTGGATCGTGTAGCCGCGCACGTGAGACAACTCGCGGCGGCGACGGCGCAGCATCCCGGAGCGCTCAAGAACCCGTTGAGTGGTGACGGTGTACAGCCGCGATCGCCAGTGAAGAAATGGCACCAGAACGAAGAAGAACACCACCGTGCCCGCAGCAGCGAACAGCATCCAGTCTTCTAGACCGGCTGGAAGATTCGAGTAGAAGTAGCCGCAGGCCCCCGCTACCGCGATGAGCACGAGAGCAGACCAGAAGAGTCGCCGGGCATGTGAGCGCATTTTCGCAATGCGCATCTCAGCGGTCGCAGGCGCGCCAGGGGCAGGAAGGTAGGGCCGTCCGCCGTAGCTCACCGGTTGCGTCATGCTCCCATTGTGGCGTCCCCCGGCGACACCGCCCGATGCCACGCCCGAACGCGCCCGAGCAGAAACCGGTCGTCAGCGCTCGTGCACCACGTCGTCAGCGCACATGCACGACGTCGCCCGCTGCCACCGCCGTCTCAGCGCCATCGCTCGTCACCACGACGAGACACCCGTCTGACGCGATCCGTTGCGCTCGTCCGCGCAACACCGATTCGTCTGGCAGAGACACCGCGACCTGACGCGAGAGCGTCGTGCAAAGCGCCTCGACCTGCCCCACGATGCCCGCTGCACCCGCATCGCCCGCAGCCGCTGCCAGTGCGCCTAGAGTCCCATCCAATGCAGCCAGGTAGTCTGCGACCAGCGCGTCGTCGTCGCAGTCGACTGCAAGCACGGCGAAAGAGGTCGCGCTCGGTACGGGCAGCTCATCACGCGCCATGAGCGTGTTCACTCCGACCCCCACCACGATCGAATCAGGGTCGCCGAGAACGACTTCAGCCAGAACGCCACTGATCTTCGCTCCATCGACCAGAACGTCGTTCGGCCATTTGAGTCCCGCGCTATGAGTGCTGCCCCGCAGCTGAGCTGCGACGGCCCTCGCCATCGCGGCGCCAGCAAGCAATGGCACCCACCCCCGTGCCGCTGCGGGAATGTCTGCAACGCGCACGAGAGTAGAGATCGCCAATGCTGTTCCCGCGGGGGCGGACCATTGCCGACCCCGCCGGCCGCGACCGGCGCGCTGATCTGTCGTCAGCAGCACGCCGAGGTGCGGCCACTCGCCGGGCGCCGCGATCACCCCTGAAACCAACTCCGCATTGGTCGACGCGCTGAAGGGCAGCACCTCGACACGTGGGCTGATCGCGGCAGTGCGCGGATACGACGAAACGCCATCTGACATAGCCCCCACGCTACTCGCGGGTTAGGCCATCCCACAGCCGGATGCACCAGCCCTTGTTGAATATCTCCAAGTCATCCGGCGTCACCGCCGATAGTGTGGAACGCGTGACCGATCAGCCCGACCTCTTTACCACCGCCGGCAAGATCGCCGACCTCCGCGCTCGCTATCAAGAGGCGGTCGTAGACGCCGAGAAGCTGGCACACGACAAGCAGCACGCCAAAGGCAAGCTCACCGCGCGCGAGCGGGTTGAGCTGCTCGTCGATCCCGGCAGCTTTGTCGAGCTCGATGAGTACGTGCGACACCGCACAACAGCGTTCGGCATGGATCGCTCGCGTCCCTATGGCGACTCGGTCGTCACCGGAATCGGCACGATCCACGGACGCACCGTCGCGGTCTATTCGCAAGATTTCTCCACCTTCGGCGGTTCGCTCGGCGAGGTCGCCGGCGAGAAGATCATCAAGGTCATGGAATACGCGCTGCGCAGCGGCATCCCGATAATCGGAATCCTCGACTCCGGCGGCGCCCGTATTCAAGAGGGCGTTGTTGCGCTCGGCAAGTACGGCGAGATCTTCCGGCTCAACACACGCGCCTCGGGCGTGATCCCGCAGATCTCGATCATCATGGGCCCTGCCGCGGGCGGCGCCGTGTATTCACCCGCACTCACCGACTTCGTCATCATGGTCGACAAGACGAGCCAGATGTTCGTGACCGGACCCGACGTCATCAAAACCGTCACCGGCGAAGACGTCGGCATGGAAGAGCTCGGCGGGGCTTACACCCACAACACCCGCTCGGGCGTTGCGCACTACCTTGCCGATGACGAAGACGATGCAATCGACTACGTGCGCACCATGCTCGGGTTCCTTCCCGACAACAACATGGCTGAGCTGCCCGTCTATGAGAACGGTTTCGAGTTCGAAACGACGGATGCTGATCGCGCACTGAACTCAATCATTCCCGACTCTGCCAATCAGCCCTACGACATTCACACGGTCATTCGCGGGATTGTCGACGCCGAAGATTTCCTTGAGGTGCAGCCGCTGTTCGCGCCCAACATCGTGATCGGGTTCGGCCGCGTCGAAGGTCGTTCGGTTGGAATCATCGCCAACCAGCCGTCGCAGATGGCGGGCACCCTCAATATCGAGGCGGGCGAGAAGGCAAGCCGCTTCGTCAGGTTCTGTGACGCGTTCTCTATTCCCATCGTCACGCTCGTCGACGTGCCCGGCTACCTTCCCGGCACCGATCAGGAATGGACCGGCGTGATTCGCCGCGGCGCAAAGCTGCTCTACGCGTACGCGGAAGCAACAGTGCCCCTCGTCACGGTGATTCTGCGCAAAGCATACGGCGGCGCCTACATCGTCATGGGATCAAAGCAGTTGGGCGCAGACATCAACCTGGCGTGGCCCACCGCCGAGATCGCAGTCATGGGCGGGCAAGGCGCGGTGAACATTCTGTACCGCGGCGAGATCAAAAAGGCCGAAGAAGCCGGTGAAGACGTCGCGGCAGTGCGCACCCGCCTTGCGAACGAGTACACGTACAACGTCGCATCCCCGTTCTTGGCAGCCGAGCGTGGCGAGCTCGATGGGATCATCGAACCCGCGCAGACTCGCGTGTCAGTCGCTAAGGCGCTGCGCTCCCTTCGCGGCAAGCGCGCGAGCCTTCCCCCCAAGAAGCACGGGAACATTCCGCTGTGACCGAGCACGAAGCCGCAGCCGAGACCGGTCTCACGATCGACATTCTTCGAGGCACGCCGAATGACGCTGAGCTTGCAGCGCTGATGGCCGTCGTGAGCGAGGCGTACACTTCGGAAGCCGCGGCAGCAGTCGTCGAAGTCGAGCCCGCCCGCAGCGCCTGGTCGCTCTCTCAGCGTGGCCTGCGAGAGCCGTTGCGCCGCGAGTGGGGGTGGGCGCGGGGCTGAAGTCGCCGAATCGGTCGAAATCGGACCGATTTGTCCCCCAAAGTACCTACATACAAATACCCAGCGGCCGGGTCATACTTGAACTGCTGGAACGCTTCTGCGTTCGGCCGACCTGCTTCACCGCACTGCGTGAAGCCCAGGTTCGGCCCTTGCGGACGGTTTTCGGGTAACTGTCTGCTCTCAAGATGAGGGGCGGGCGGCTTCGCCGCCCCTCATCTTTCTCTCTAGCTCGTTGCTCTTCTAACGCGTGGCGTCAGCGTGCAGAATCTCGTGCCAGAGGTCGACAGCGTCTTCGTCGCTCGGGCCTTGATCAGACGCGGAACGGCCCACCACCGTCACGGCAACCGTTGCGTTTCGAGAGGTGCGCACGTACAGCCGATCAGATGTCGATGTGTGCAGGATCGTCGCGAGCTGCGCTCGAATCGCCTGCAGTGCGGTCTCGTCAAGTGCGTCGAGACCACCCTCGTCAAGCACAGTCACGGTCGCGCCTCGGCGCCGTGCGCGCTCAAGCTCCTGCTGCACAGCGTCATCGATCAGTCGCGGACCGCGCATTTCATCGCGCAGCCGGCCCTCTGCCACACGAGCTTCCACGCGCTCTTCCTCGCTGAGATCTCCGCCGGTCTTCACCGTGCGACCCAACACCGGGCCCGCAACGGCGAGAGCCCGCTGCACCTGCACACGTCGCTCGCGCTGCCGCACGAGGTGCGAGGTCTGCCACGCTGACGCTGCACGCTGCAACTGAGCGAGCCGATCAGTGTCACGGGCGGCACGGTCCAGGGAACGCACGAGAAGCTGCGCGACAGCAACCCAGACGATCGAGCCGACCAGACCCAGGCCCAGCGCCGCTGGCGCGCCCATCCAAGCAATGGATCCTGCCGCAAGCAACGCAATCCCGAACCAAGCAACCCATGGGCTGTGCCGAGACATCACGACCGTCATCAGCGCACCAATGCCACCGAGGTACCAGGTCGCGAAAGATGCTGTCACCAAGTCAGGCCCCGCTGCCACCGCCACGGCAGTCGGAACCACTCCCGCGCAGGTCAGCGCAAGCACCCTTGCCAGCAGCGGAAGCCGGTTCGGAGGAATCGATCGACCTGAGCGCGAGAGCTTGCTCGACGAGCGAGGCATCCACAGAATACAGAGCAACGCTGTCGCGAGGTAGAACGCCAACACGGCGATCGCGAGAATCGGCTCGGCAGGTGTCGACGTCCACCACATTCCGCGCACAGCCAGATACACGGTGAACGCCAGCCCGAGCGTCGTGAGCACATTGCGCACGCTGATCATGCGACGCCCCTCCGCCAGGTGATGAGAACCGAAGTTCCTT
The DNA here is from genome assembly GCF_037204165.1 of Microbacterium marmarense. Taxonomy (NCBI): domain Bacteria; kingdom Bacillati; phylum Actinomycetota; class Actinomycetes; order Micrococcales; family Microbacteriaceae; genus Microbacterium; species Microbacterium marmarense. The sequence goes on along the minus strand of NZ_JBBDGL010000003.1, from coordinate 283,690 downwards.
CCTCGGTCGAATGGATGTCCGCGCGACCGCCGACCGCGGCCACCCTCGCGATGATCGAGGCCTTGATCCCCAATCGATCATTGGCGACGTTGTCAAGATCAAAGCCACCGCCGTTGTCATGCACCGATATCTGCATCTCGCCCTTGCGGTCTTGCACGCTCACCGCCAGACCTACTCCGTCAGCATGCTGCAGAGCGTTGGCGATGCCCTGAGTGGCGGCGAGAGTGAGCGCTCGGCAGATGCGGCCAGGCACCGGCTCGGGGTTCTCGGCGGCAATGAGGGTCACCGGTACATTAGCGCCAAGATCGCTCACAGCAGCTTCGAGATCGTGCGCGATCGTCGCGGCATCTCCGGGCGCGTCGCTTCCTTCGCGGGGATCCTGCTCGGTGTTCGCCAAGCGCGTGAGGGCGTCGCGCGCCATACCCGCTGAAAGCGTCTGCTCGCGGGGCGTGTGTGCGCGCTCAGCGGCGATCAATGCCGCAAGCACGCTGTCGTGCATGAGGGCGGCGAGCTCGGCTCGCTCTTGCTCGACGGCTTCGGTCGCCGCAGCATCCGCGTATGACGACACGGCGCGCGCCCGCGTCTCATCGACATTCGCGGCCATGGAGCGAAACAACCATCCGAGTGCGAGCAGCACCCCGCCAAGAATGAGTGCGAACGATACGTCAAGGCTGGTGGCGAAGAAATTCTCGCGCGAGAACTCGCCCTCGATCACGCGCACTACGCCGAACATCAGCGGCACCAGAATCGTCCAGACGATCTGTAGTGGGAGCGGAAAGGCGATCACCGCGGCCAGCGTCGCAACGTTCACAAGAAACCAGATCCACGGCTGCACCGTTGGCGGTGGCACGATACCGTCAGTCGCTACCGGCCACAGAGCCAGCAGCACGACGTAGGCCACCGCGAACAGGGCGCCACCGGCCCGCATGCCTCGGCCGATCAAACAGGTGAGAATCAGCACCGCGAGCGGGACGAATGCCAGCAGCATCAAGGGCAAATGCCACTGGGGAAGCTGATCTGTCGAATCGATCGCGAACAGAAACGACTGCAAACCCAGTACGAGCGACCCAAGACCGGCGGCGAACGTGATGATTCGCTCCACGCGGGTGCGTGTGAACGACCCGATACCCTGCGTCGCTTCGCGTGTCGAGGGAATCTGCTCCCACGCGCCGTCCAGCATCGATGATGAAGTGTCAGCGGCCACTCGCGGCCTCAGAATCCATCAGTATTCCGTCTTCCATCGCGCGACGCAGCAGGTCGACTTTCGTCGGTGCGGGGCGACCCACTTCGACATATTTAACCCGCACTCTCGTGATGTTCTCTTTCGCCGTCGAGTAGGCGATCCCCAGACGATCGGCCACTGCTTTCAACGGCAACCCGGCGGCGTAGAGGCGCAGCACATCACGTTCGCGCGCTGAGAGTTGAGCGTCAGCAAAATCGATGTCACCTTCGATCGCGCTTGCCCATTCCACGTTGTGGAGAAGCTCACCCAGGGCGACTGCGCGAATCGCCGCAGTGACGTCATCAATGGGCGACGACTTGCTGACAATGCCCGCGGCGCCCGCGGACAGCGCCTCGCGAACTGCGGCAGGGCGATCCGCCACGCTGTGGATGATGACGTGAGACCCGTCGCCGACAAGTTGGCGCACATTCTCGGTCACCGTCGTGCCGTCGCCCAGGGTGAGATCCAATACCACCACGTCGGCGGGTAGGGCGGTGTGGCTCTCGCACCAGCGCAAATACTCGGGCACAGAGCTGCCCGAGAACACGACGCGCTCGGTACCACCGCGCGCGCAGGCGGCTTCAAGCCCGAGTCGCACGGACTCGTGATCGTCGATGAGTGCAACGCGTGTCATGCGGTCACTCTATCGAGGCGCGGCAGTGCGCGTGAGCGTGGCAATCGCCTCGACGTGGTGCGAGTTCGGAAACAGGTCGAGCGCGTCGACGCGCGGGGTCTCGTAGCCCGCTTCACGGAAGGTGGCGAGATCACGAGAGAGTGCCACTGGATCGCACGCAACATAGACGATTGCTGTCGGCGAAAGGTCGGCCACTCGCTGCACGACTTCGCGTCCGGCACCCGCACGCGGCGGATCGAGCACCACGACGCCCCGCGAGAGCTGCTCGCGGTCGGCGGCGGTGGCGCTGGCCTGAAGGGCTTTGAGCCAGCGATCCACCCGGCCGGTTTCGGCGCGCGCGCGAGAGAGTCCCGAGAGGTTCGCAGCGGCATGTTCAGTGGCACGCGCGCTGGATTCAACCGTGGTCACCCGAGTTGACTTTCCGCCGAGAGCTGCGAGGGTCGCGGCAAACAGTCCCACGCCGCCGTAAAGGTCCAAGTGATGCGCGTCAGGGTCTATGGCTGCGCCTTCGGGCTGGATGCTACGCAGGGCGTTCTGCAACGCCAATGTCAGCGAGTGCGCCGCCAGACGGTGCACTTGCCAGAACCCGACCGCGTCGACTTTGAAGTCCTTGCCGTTGACGCTCTCGACGACGACTTCGCGCACGGCGCGTGCGTTGGCTCCGGAACGGGGGCGGGGCGCTCGCTCATCGGGGCGTGCCACAACGCGCACCCGCCCGTCTGCGGCCTGAACCAGATCGATGCGACCCGGTGCGCCATCCGACAGTTCTTTGGCCGCTTGCTCGATCGCTTCGGTGGCGAGGGGGTATGAATCGACGTGCACAACGCTGTGGGTGCGCGCCGCGTACGGCCCTACGCGCCCGTCAGCGTCGACATGCAGGCTCACGCGAGTGCGCCACCGAGTGCCATCGGGTGTTTCTTCGTCGCGCACGACACCGTCGCCATCGAGAATGGGGGTAGCGGGAACAATCGACGCTGGCACGTCGAGCCCCCCGAAACGCTTCAGAGAATCGGTGAGCACCTCGAGCTTCAACTCGCGCTGATGAGCGAGCTCAATATGACCGAAATCAGCGCCACCCGGGCGCTGCTCGGGGGCGAACTCGATGTCTGCCTGGCGCCACACGTGCGACTGGCGGTGCGGCGAAGCATCCAAGACTTCAAGCGCTTCTGCCCGCCAGAACGACTTCTTGCGGGTGTCGACAAGTCGCGCACGAATCCTTTCGCCGGGAAGAGCGTCGGGAACGAAGATAACTCGCCCCTCATGGCGGGCGACGAAAACGCCGCCGTGGGCGACGCCCGACACATCAAGGTCGATAAGGTCGCCAGCGTTCTTTGTCGATTCAGTCACGACTAGAGCCTACGGTGGGTCACATGCGTGTATGCCTTGCTTCCACCTCGCCTGCTCGCCTGATGCTGTTGCAGCAGTTCGGCATTCGACCGCTGACCGTGGCTCCCGACGTCGACGAAGAAGCCGTGATCGCCGCGGTCGAAGCGAGCGAAAGCCGCATTCTTGCCCCCGACGAGCACGTCTTGCTTCTCGCTCGACGCAAAGCAGCCGATGTTGCCGCTCGTCTGGCCGACGACATTCCCGACTTCGACGGCATTGTGATCGGGGGTGACTCAATGTTCGAGTTGAACGGCGAGGTACTCGGAAAACCGCACCTTGCTGCTCGCGCACGCGAACGCTGGCTTGCCATGCGGGGGCAGACCGGCGTGTTGCACTCCGGCCACGCCGTCGTGCGCATCACACCAGACTCGGCACCACACGAAGTACACGCGGTCGCCGAAGCCGCTGTCACGTTCGCCTCGGATGTGAGCGACGACGAGATCGACGCCTACGTCGCGACCGGAGAGCCACTCCAGGTCGCTGGAGCGTTCACGGTGGACAGTCTGGGCGGCGCGTTCATCACTCACATCGCGGGTGACCCCTCGACGGTCGTCGGCATGTCGGTTTCGACCCTTCGAGCGCTCGTGCGCGAGCTGGGAGTGTCGTGGACTGACCTCTGGCACACCGTTGACCCTTCGGTGCGCCAGGGACACGCCGAGTTGTAGCTACCCGCAAAGGTTATCTGCCGCTTCTTGTACGAACCAGTGAAAAACGAACGGCATACCCTCGGTAGGCTGGCAATCATGCCTCAGATCGCCAAGGTGCTCATCGCAAACCGCGGCGAGATCGCCGTCCGTGTCATCCGTGCCGCCCGCGACGCGGGCAAATCCTCGGTCGCCGTCTACGCCGATCAGGATCGCGACGCCATGCACGCCCGCCTCGCGGACGAAGCATATGCACTTGACGGCAGCACCAGCGCCGAAACCTACCTTTCGGTAGAGAAGATCCTCTCGGTCGCTCGGCGCTCTGGCGCAGACGCCATTCACCCTGGCTACGGCTTTCTGGCTGAGAACGCCGACTTCGCCCGCGCGGTGATCGCCGCTGGCCTGGTGTGGATCGGGCCCTCCCCCGAGGCGATCGAATCACTCGGCGACAAGGTCACTGCCCGCCACGTGGCCGAAAAGGTGGGTGCCCCGCTCGCGCCCGGCACTCCCGGGCCTGTCGCCGATGCATCCGAAGTACTGGATTTCGTCGCCGAACATGGTCTTCCAATCGCGATCAAGGCCGCGTATGGCGGTGGCGGTCGCGGCCTCAAGGTTGCCCGCAAAATCGAAGAAGTGCCCGAACTGTTCGAGTCCGCAACCCGTGAGGCGATCACCGCCTTTGGACGCGGCGAGTGCTTCGTCGAGAAATATCTCGACAAGCCCCGCCATGTTGAAACCCAGTGCCTCGCAGATGCCGCTGGCAACGTCGTCGTGATCTCGACGCGCGACTGCTCGCTGCAGCGTCGCCACCAGAAGCTGGTGGAAGAGGCGCCAGCCCCCTTCCTCACCGACGAACAGAACACCCTGCTTTACGAATCGTCAAAGGCGATCCTGCGCGAGGTCGGCTACGTGGGCGCTGGCACGTGCGAGTTCCTCATCGGCGCCGACGGCACCGTCTCATTCCTAGAGGTCAACACGCGACTTCAGGTGGAGCACCCTGTCTCTGAAGAGGTCACCGGCATCGACCTCGTACGCGAGCAGTTCCGCATTGCCGAGGGCGAAGAGATCGGCTACGGCGATCCAGTCGCTGAGGGACACTCCATCGAGTTCCGCATCAACGGCGAAGACGCCGGCCGAGGGTTCCTTCCCCAGCCCGGTCCCATCCATGTATTCAAGACATTCGGTGGGCCCGGCATTCGTCTTGACTCAGGAGTGACCGCAGGCGATTCTGTCAGCGGCGCGTTCGACTCACTGCTCGGCAAGATCATCGTCACCGGACGCACCCGCGCCGAAGCGCTGGAACGCTCACGTCGAGCACTGGACGAGTTCGAAGTGGCCGGCATGCCGACGGTCTTGCCGTTTCACCGCAAGGTCGTCCGCGACCCCGCTTTCACGGCAGAAGCTGGCCAGTTCGGTGTGTTCACCCGTTGGATCGAAACAGAGTTCGTCAATGACATTCCGGCTTGGGACGGCGAGCTCGAGGCCCCCCAACCCGCCGAAGCACGGCACACGGTTGTGGTGGAGGTGTCGGGTAAGCGGCTAGAGGTCAGCCTGCCTGATCGCGTCGCGACGGCGAGCGCAGCGCCAGGCCGCCCGGTTGCGGTGCCGCCCTCGCGGCGATCACACGAGAAGTCTGCCACCGCTGGCGCGTCCGGCGACGCCGTGAAGTCTCCGATGCAGGCGACCATCGTCAAGATCGCCGTTCAAGACGGCCAACAGGTTGTCAAGGGAGATCTTGTCATCGTCCTTGAGGCGATGAAGATGGAACAGCCGATTCAAGCGCACAAAGACGGTGTCATCGGCGCCATCAACGCGGCTGCTGGCACCACGGTGGCAGCAGGACACCAACTGCTCACGATCAGCTGACCGCGCAACGCGTCGCGGCGGTCCGCCGCCGCACTCACGGTCCGTATATCGCGTGATCCACCACGTGCATGGCACGGGCGGCGTCGGTGATGCTGCCCGAAAGCGATGGGTAGACGGCGAAGACCCTCGACATTTGATCGACGGTCAGACGCCGTTCAACGGCAATAGCGACCGGATAGATCATCTCTGATGCGCGCGGGCCGACGATGACCCCGCCGACCACGCTGCCACTGCCCTGGCGAGCAATCAGCTTGACGAAGCCATCTTTGATGCCCATCATCTTCGCGCGCGGATTCGCCGCGAGAGGAAGCTTGTGCACGACGGCATTGATCAGACCGTCTTCGATGTCTTTCTCTTGCCAGCCGACAGTGGCAATCTCTGGCGCGGTGAAGATGTTTGAGGTGATCCGTCGCCGCTCCAGCGGGATCACGACGTCGCCGAGGGCGTGAAACACCGCTGTGCGCCCCTGCATCGAGGCGACCGAAGCGAGGGGTACGAAAGTCGTGCAGTCACCGGCGGCGTAAATGTTGGGCACCGAGGTGCGTGCAACGCGGTTGACTTGGATGTGACCTGAGGAAGTCATCTGAACGCCCGCTTCTTCGAGCCCGATGCCCGCGGTGTTCGGGATCGAGCCGACTGCCATCAGACAGTGACTGCCTTCGATCTGACGGCCGTCGCTGAGCGTGACCAAAACACCATCGCCCTGCCGCTCGACCTTGTCTGCCCTCGACTTCGACAGCAGCGTCATGCCGCCGCGCTTGAACACTCGCTCGATGACCGCCGCTGCGTCCTTGTCTTCTCCCGGCAGAACCTGGTCACGGCTCGATACCAACGTCACTTTCGAACCGAGGTTCATGTATGCCCCGGCAAACTCAGCGCCGGTCACGCCGGAGCCGACGACGATGAGATGCTCAGGAACGGATTTCATGTCATACAGCTGAGTCCAGGTGAGGATCCGTTCACCGTCAGGCATTGCGCTCTCTAGCTCGCGCGGCGACGCGCCCACAGAAACGACGAGCGTGTCAGCTTCGATCCGGTCGAAATCAGTTCCGCCGCGCTCGGTCGAAACGACTACCGCGTTGTCGTCTTCGATGCGCCCGTAGCCCGACACGATGCGCACACCCGCCTCAGCGAGCGATGCCCGCATGTCGTCGGATTGCTGACGAGCAAGTGAGAGCAGTCGCTTGTTGACCGCGGAGAGGTTGATCGCAATCTCAGGCTTGAGCGGCCTGCCGTCGCTGCCCTTCGCGAACAGCTGCACGCCGAGGTCACCGGCACCCATGATGGATGCCATCGCATCGGCTGTTGCAATCAATGTCTTCGACGGCACCACATCGGTGATCACCGCAGACCCGCCGATGCCCGCCCGTTCGACAATCGTCACCTCGGCTCCCAGTTGAGCAGCAGCGAGTGCTGCTTCGTAGCCGCCGGGGCCGCCACCGATGATCGCGACGCTCTGTGTGCGCTCGAAGCTCAAAGACATGCCCCCTATTCTCCCCCGTCGGGCAGGGCTCGTGAACCAGCATGCCCACCCAATTGCGCGTCGTGCTGGCCTAGGCCGCTCACAGTTCCTAAAGTGGGGGCATGTCCGACATCCTCAGCCACCCGCTCGACGACCCTCACACCGACCCTTTTGAGGTTGCTGCGACGGCGGCGAGTGACATCGCGCGCCTCACCGGCATCGAGCGCCACGACATTGCGCTCACCCTAGGCAGTGGATGGGGGAAAGCCGCCGATCTCATCGGCGAGACCAATGCGATGTTCCCAGCCACCGAGGTGACGGGCTTCAGCGCACCCGCACTTGCCGGCCACGCCGGCACCCTGCGCAGCGTCACGACGCCCAAGGGCAAGCACGTGCTCGTCATCGGCGCCCGCACCCACTATTACGAAGGCCACGGCGTCCGCCGGGTCGTTCACAGCGTCCGCACCGCGGCCGCAACCGGCGCGCGCACCATGGTGCTGACCAACGGCGCTGGCGGAATCAAACCCGCGTGGAATCCCGGTCAGCCGGTTCTCATCAGCGACCACATCAACCTCACCGGCGACTCTCCCCTTGAGGGCGCCACCTTCATCGACTTGACCGACCTTTATTCGACTCGGCTACGCGACCTCGCACGCACCGTCGACGCGAGCCTCGACGAAGGCGTGTACTGCCAGTTCCGCGGACCGCAGTACGAGACGCCTGCAGAAGTGCGCATGGCTAAGACGATCGGCGGCCACATCGTCGGCATGTCAACCGCACTCGAAGCCATCGCGGCGCGACAGGCCGGCATGGAGATTCTCGGGTTCTCGCTGATCACGAATATGGCCGCAGGCATCCAGACGACTCCACTCAGCCATCAGGAAGTCATCGATGCGGGCCGTGAAGCAGAACCCGTTATCTCGTCGTTGCTCGCACGTGTGATCGGTGCGCTGTGAGCGACTCGGGGGCTGGCGAACCGACGAGCATCGACGGCCCGGAACTTCTCGAACGCGCAGCTGCCTGGCTCGCGCAAGACCCTGACGGCGAGACTCGCGCAGAACTGCGAGGCATCATCTCCGCCGTCGAGTCCGGCGATGCCACTGCCACCGCTGACCTTGCCGATCGTTTTGATGGGCGGCTGGCATTCGGCACCGCAGGACTGCGCGGAGAACTCGGCGCTGGCAGCAACCGCATGAACCGTGTGCTTGTCAGCCAAGCCGCCGCGGGCCTGGCCGCGTACATCCTCGAAAAGGCGGGGACGGATGCTGATGCCGCCCTGGCGCCCATGGTTGTGATCGGCTACGACGGACGCCGCAACTCCGATGTGTTCGCGCGAGATTCTGCAGAGATCTTCGCGGGCGCGGGCCTGCGCGTGATGCTGCTGCCGCGCATGCTTCCCACTCCGGTGCTCGCCTTCGCGGTGCGCGCGGTGGGCGCTGCCGCGGGAGTAATGGTGACTGCAAGTCACAACCCGCCGAATGACAACGGGTACAAGGTGTATCTGGGCGGCGAAAGTGACGGGTCTCAGATCGTGGCGCCAGCGGATGCTGAGATCGCTGCCCATATCCAGCGAGTTGCCGACACCACTGCCGTAGGAGATCTCCCTCGCTCTCTCGCGATCGAGACCGCGCCAGAGTCACTCATCGACGCCTACGTTGCTGCGACGGCAACGGTCGCAACCGCCCCTCCCAGCGCCGAGGGGATGCGCTGGGTGTACACCGCTATGCATGGCGTCGGGTGGGAGACGCTCTCTCGGGTTCTCGATGCCGCTGGCTACCCCGCCCCTACTCCTGTTCCGGCCCAGCTCGAGCCAGACGGCACCTTTCCTACCGTGGCGTTCCCGAACCCTGAGGAGCCCGGCGCGATGGATCTTGCGTTCGAAGCGGCGCGCGACTCAGAGGCCGAACTCATTATCGCGAACGACCCCGACGCCGATCGGCTCGCGGTGGCCATTCCCGATCCGACCGCTCAGAGCCGTTGGCGACGTCTCAGCGGCAACGAGATCGGGCTGCTGCTCGGCTGGCGCGCCGCCAAGCGTGCAAGCGGTGCCGAGGGCGAGTCGCTGGCATGTTCGCTTGTCTCTTCACCGGCCCTCGGCGCTGTAGCCGAGCACTACCAACTCGACTTTCACACGACGCTGACCGGCTTCAAATGGATCTCGCGCGCTCCGGGCATGATCTACGGCTACGAAGAGGCACTCGGCTACCTCGTGAATCCCGGCACTGTGCGTGACAAGGACGGCATCTCGGCGGCGGTGGCAATGCTGGGCATGGCCGCCGAGGCTCGCGGCGAAGGCAGGAGTGTTGCTGATCTTCTCACCGAGTTTGGCGAGACTTTCGGGTGGTTCGCCAGCGACCAAGTGTCAATCCGCGTCGACGACGTGTCGACGATCGCTCGCATCATGTCGGCCCTGCGCGCCGAGCATCCAAGCAAAATCGCTGGAACCGGAGTGGTTCGAGTCGATGATCTGCTCACCGGAGTGGACTCGCTCCCCAGGGGCGACGTATTGCGATTCTGGCTCGATGATGGATCAAGAGTGATTGTGCGCCCGAGTGGCACCGAGCCCAAGCTGAAGGCCTACCTCGACGTGCGTGCCGACTCGCAGGATGCCGCGAATGAGCGCGTCGCTGCGGTTGCGAAGAGTGTACGAAAACTCTTCGGCAAGCTGAGCTGATTCCCTCAGCCAGCGGTGTCTGAACGCCGTGATAATGTCAGCGTCGCGATCTCACGCGTGTCGCTGGCAGGCAGCCGTGCGCTCTGATCCCTGAGCGAGGAGAAGTCATGGTCGACGGCCCAAGAGACGAAGCCTCGCCCGACCCCGCCGCCAGCCACGGCGTGAGCGCGGAACACGATCCACCCCACTGGCTCAAAAAGGTCGTTCTGTTCCTGAGCGGGCAGACAGTCAGCCTGTTCGGTTCGATGGTCGTGCAGTTCGCGGTGTTTTGGTACCTGACGATCACCTACCAGTCGGGGTGGATCATGATGCTCGCCGCGGTGTTCGGCTTTCTCCCGCAGGCCGTCGTATCGATCTTCGGCGGCGTATGGGCTGACCGACACAATCGCAAGTTCCTGATCATGGGTGCCGATTCGGCCATCGCGCTGACGACCCTTGCGCTCGCCCTCATCATGATGACCGGGTACGACGACGTGTGGCTCATCTACGCTGCACTCGCGATCCGCTCGGCTGGTGCCGGTATCCAAATGCCCGCCGTCTCGGCGTTGATCCCCCAGATCGCTCCGAAACGCAACCTCATTCGGGTGAACGGCATCAATGGTTCGATCCAGAGCGCCATGACATTGCTAGCGCCGGCAGCGGCGGGCGCGATCTATGCCTGGGCTTCAGCTGAAGCAGGCGGCTCCGCAGCATCGCTCATACCGATCTTCTTCGTCGATGTCGCCACCGCCGTGATCGGTGTGGGGATTCTGGCGTTCATCCCAGTGCCCACCATTCGTCGAGCCGCCGACACGCACACCGGTTACTTCGCAGATCTCGCCGACGGCGTTCGCTACGTCGCTCACCACGCGTTCGTCCGCTGGGTGCTGGTGCTGTTCGCGATCATCTTTGTGCTCACCGTGGCGCCGTCCAACCTCACCCCCCTCATGCTCGTGCGCTCGTTCCCGGCAGGCGAGGAGCAAGATGTCATCAACCTTGCCGTGCTCGAAGTCGCTTTCAGCGTGGGCATGATGCTGGGCGGAATCCTGGTAGCGTCATTCTTCGCCAAACGCAGTCGCATCGGCCTCATCGTTGGTTCTTCGCTGGTCTTCGGCATCCTCGCCATCGGGCTGGGCCTGTCCCCCAATATCTGGGTGTTCTTCGCATTCATGTTCTTGGTAGGACTCGCCGTGCCGTTCTTTGCAACTCCGTCGATGACGCTGCTGCAAGAAACTGTCGAGCCCGAGCGCCAAGGTCGCGTCTTCGGATTCTTGGGCATCGTGATGGCCGTTGCCATGCCCCTCGGAATGGTCGTGTTCGGCCCGCTCGCAGACGTTGTGTCGATCGAAACGCTGCTAGTCGCTTCGGGGATCATCACCTTCATCGTGGTCGGCGCGGCGATATGGCTCCCTGCCGGCAAGCGCGCAATCGCCGCCGCCCGCGCTGCGTCGCAAGTCGATTCAGCCGACCCTGCCGTGGTGGCTCAAACAGTCGAGGCCGTCATGAACGACGACGAGCTCTAGCGGCACGCGGCTGAGTGCTAGCCGTCGATGACGGCGACAAGTTCGTCGAGAAACCCGCTGAAGTCAGAAGCACGCCGAAGAATCCGCTGAACGCTGTCTCGCTCGCTGAAGACTTCTACGAGCTGCTCGAAAACGGTCTGGAATGCTTCGCGGTCGGATTCAGAGAAGGCCACGAGCGCCACCACCTGAACGCGCGTGTCACCCCATTTCATCGACGGATCAGCGATGCCGATCGCGATTGCCGTGCGCGTGGCCGTCATGCCAAGGGCATGCGGCACGGCAAGCGCATCCGTAAATGCGGTGGAAGACAGCCGCTCGCGGTCAATCGCACGCTCAACGTAGTCGTTATCGATCACGCCTTCGCTGACGAGCTTGTCGCCGAGTTCGCGAATGACTCCCTCGGCACCGGGGGCCGCATCCACCCCCCTGACGAACGCAGAGGGAACGAAGTAACCCTCGATCTCAGACCGCAACCGCGCAAGGCGTTTCGTGCGCCTGATTCGGGCGACCGCTGCCTGCACGTGTTCGACGTCAGACTCGGTCAGGAAGGGCTGGATGCGCACGATTCGATCTGCCGATATCGGCGGATCGATTGTCGTCAGCACCAGGTCGGTGCCCATGGCGGCCCAGTCAGGGTCAACGCGCGTCTCGACGCCGACCACCTCGATGGTCTGGCCGAGCGAGCGATCGACGCTCGAGCGCAACAGTTCGTGCAATTCGAAGAAACCTGGGCAGACGATCGTCGCCGTAAGGTGCTGATCAGCGCGTCGCATCCGCTCCAGACGACCGCCAATATGCATGGCGATGTATGCCACTTCGTCATCGAACAGGGGAATTCCGAGGCGTTCGTGCACACCGTTGGCGATATACACCGCGACTTCGAAGATCATCGGAAACGTGGATTTCAGCGAGCGAGTGAGCGGGTTGCGTGACCACGCCTGCTCCTTCGATCGATGCAGCAGGTTCTCGGTGTGCAGCGCGAGCCGCTCGATGAAGTCGTCGTGGGCGATATCGACGAGAAACTCCGATGCCGCTTGCTGCACCACTTCGCGCACCGCGTGTTCAACCCGCTGGTCGATGGATGCTGCCGGCTCGCCACTCGGAGGGCGTGAGCCGGGTGCGACAACCCTCGTCAAGACGAGCCTCGCGAGATGCTGCAGGTCGCCGTCACCCAATCGCACGCCGAGATGCTTCTCTGCGAGATTGGAGATGACGGCGGCAACCTCTTGCTGGTCTGCCGTCGGTGTCGCTGCAACGGCGTCTAGCGATCGACCGCGCGAGACGCGATCTGCCGCGATGGCGAAATGAGTGACGACGTCGGCGATGCCGAACTCGTTGACGAACCATCCCGCTGCCCCGAGACTCGCGACCAGGTCGGTCTTGAACAGAGCGAGGGTATCGGCCCCGGCGGCGTTGTCGCCCAGGGTTCGTCGAAGCGCGACGAGGTCAAACGAGCCTGCATCCATCTCGTCATGCACAAGTTTGCTCAGCAAGCGTCGCTGCGCTGATTCGCTTCCTACGAGCCGAGCACGAGATGCGGAACGCTCGAGCGTGAGCTCCGTTCCGCCAAGCAGGCCCCGCACTCGAGCCAGGTCTGCATCGAGAGTCGCCGAACTCACATGAAGCTCATCTGACATCTCGTACACGTCGAACCCATCGGCCGAGTCCAAGAGTTCGCGAATGACGGTGTGCAGTCGGTCACGCGGGGTACCGGCATCTCCGCCGGCCTGCTGCGCATCAGCGACGTGCGGCCCTGGCCGATAGCCGAGCGGGCCAGATTCAACCGCGATGCCTTCAACGCGTGCATTGATTGCTGTCACATAAGAGCGCACGCTTCGCGGAGTGACGCCGAGCACATCGGCTAAGGTCGCGGCAGTGACCCAGTCGCCCTCGCGGACGAGCAGGCTGAGCACCCGATCCTGTCGCGCTCGGGTCATTCGATTCTCCTTCGACTGCGTCCAGCGCATGGGCGGACGCGCGGCCAACTCCAGTCAACCATGCACAGCGCTCCGCAGTGCGTTTCCGCCCCTGCGGAAAAATGATTGGTTGTCGCGTTGCGCTTGGCTCACCAGAATGATTACCAGGAGGCGAGTCGATGAAGATTCTCGTGGTGTGTGGGGCAGGTGCGTCGAGCACGTTTGTGGCGCAGCGTCTGCGGCACGCTGCGCAAGACCACGGATTCGCGTGGACAGCCTCCGCTGGCACCGAGCAGTCGCTCCCCATCGACCTCGATGCCGCAGACGTCGTTCTCGTGGGAAACCACCTCGCGTCAGTGCTCGAGCACATTCGGCGCGCGGCGGAATCCCGTGGAACGACGGTGGTGCTGTTGCCGACCGATATCTACACGGATCACGATGGCACGCGAACGCTCCAGCTCGTTCGCGACGCGGTCGCCGTTTCGCAGGAAGTCACGCCGACCGCCAGCACCGCCGCACCCGAACCCATCAGCTCACTCGAATGACACACGCCGCACGACACGACAGAGAGGTCACCCCAATGTCCGCCATATCTCGAACGGTACGGATTGGCTCATCCCACGGGTTGCACGCACGGCCGGCCAAGCTGTTCACCCAGGCAGCAAAGTCCGCGGGCTCGCCGGTGACCATTTCGAAAGGCTCCGGACAACCGGTCAACGCTGCGAGCATTCTCAGCGTGATCGCACTCGGGGTCGAGTATGGCGATTACGTGACACTGTCGACCGAGGGTGCCGGCGCCGAAGCCACGCTCGACACATTGAGCGAGCTGCTCACGACCGATCACGACGAGGCATGAGCGCCATGACAGAGATCCGTGGTGTAGGAATCGGCCTGGGCGTCGCACAGGGCCCGGTCGCGCGCATGGCCGAGCCATTGCCCGCTCCCAGCGATGCGCCGAGAACGTCGTCGCAAACCGAAGAAGCCGCGCGAGTCGCCGACGCTGTAGCGGTGGTTGCGCGTGAGCTCGAACAGCGCGGTGCTCAAGCGGGTGGCGCGGCGCAAGACGTGCTCGAAGCGCAGGCAATGATGGCTGAAGACCCCATGCTCGCCGATGAAATCACCGCCCGACTCGCTCAGGGCAAGACCGGCGAGTGGGCAGTCTTCGACGCTTTCGCGGCTTTTCGCGATCAGTTGACCGCCGTTGGCGGCTATCTCGGCGAGCGCGCCGCTGACCTCGACGATGTCGCCCAGCGTGTGATTGCACACTTGCGGGGCGTGCCCGCCCCGGGTGTTCCCGATCCCGGCCACCCGTTCGTCCTGGTGGCAAAAGACCTCGCACCGGCCGACACTGCTCTTCTCGACCTTGACAAGGTGCTGGCGCTCATCACTACCGACGGGGGCCCCACCTCTCACACGGCAATCCTCGCTCGAGAGAAGTCGATCGTCGCCGTAGTAGGTGCGGTGCAAGCGGTCTCGCTCGTCGAGGGCGAAACGGTCATCGTCGATGCGGCCGCTGGCGTTGTGACCACACAGCCGTCCGACGCAGACCTCAAGCGAGCCGCCAATCGCGCGGCCGACCGCGCCGAAGCTGCATCCGCTCCCATCACCGACGGCGCCCTGAGCGACGGCACTCCGGTGCCGCTGCTGGCCAACCTGGGAAACCCTGCCGGCGCCGCTGACGCGGTGGCTCTCGGAGCCGAGGGGGTTGGTCTGTTTCGCACCGAGTTCTTGTTCCTGAGTTCTTCGCAGGCACCCACTGTCGAAGAGCAGCGCGCGTCGTACACTGAGCTGCTCGAGGCTTTTCCGGGCAAGAAAGTTGTCGTTCGAGTTCTTGACGCTGGCGCCGACAAACCTCTCGCTTTCCTCAACGACAGCCACGAAGAAAACCCAGCTCTTGGTGTGCGCGGCATTCGTGCGCTTCGCGCGAGCGAAGACATTCTGCGCGAGCAGCTGACCGCGCTGGCCCAGGCAGACGCGGCAACAGCTGCCGACCTCTGGGTGATGGCGCCTATGGTGGCCACCGTCGAAGAAGCGTCGTACTTCACCGAGATCGCGCGAGACTATGGCATCAAGACCGCCGGCGTGATGGTCGAGGTCCCCGCGACCGCGCTGCTCGCCGACCGGGTGCTCGCTGTCAGCGACTTTGCGTCGATCGGCACCAACGACCTCACGCAGTACACCATGGCCGCCGATCGCCTCTTGGGATCGACGGCCGGGTTCCAAGACCCGTGGCACCCCGCGGTTCTGAGACTCATCCGTGAGGTGGGCACCGCCGGTCAGACCACCGGCAAGCCCGTCGGCATCTGCGGCGAAGCAGCTGCAGATCCGCTACTCGCAGTGGTGCTCGTCGGACTCGGCGCGACCAGCCTGTCGATGGCACCCACAGCGCTCGCTGATGTGCGCGCCACCCTGCTTCAGTACAACTTCGACGATGCCCGAGCAATCGCCGAAGCCGCGCTAACCGCCGACAGTGCGGATGGCGCCCGAATCGCGGCGCAGCAAGCCGCGGCACCCAAAAAGGAGACACAGCCATGACGACGACGTCAGCACCCGCTTCGAGCGGGTTGAATAAGGCGCGAGTCGGAGTTCAACGCTTCGGCACGTTCCTCTCGGGCATGATCATGCCCAACATCGCAGCCTTCATCGCGTGGGGCTTCATCACGATGCTCTTCATTCCGGCGGGATTCTTCGGTGCCGCTAGCCCCTTCGGCTGGCACTGGTACCCCGTCTCCGAGATGATCGGCGGTGGCGGCGATGCCGGCACCATCGGCTGGGAAGGCGCGATGCTCTCGCTCTCTGAGAGCGACGGTGGCAACATCTTCACTTACGTCGGTCTAGTCGGCCCGATGGTGATCTACCTGCTTCCGCTGCTGATCGCGAACACCGCTGGCCGCATGGTCTACGGCGAACGCGGCGGCGTGGTCGCCACGATCGCCGTCATGGGTGTCATCGTGGGTACCGACATCCCGATGTTCCTCGGCGCGATGATCATGGGCCCGATTGCGGGTTGGATCACCAAGCAGATGGACAAGCTGTGGGACGGCAAGATCAAGCCCGGCTTCGAAATGCTGATCAACAACTTCTCGGCTGGAATCTTGGGCATGATTCTCGCCATCGTCGGCTTCTTCGTCTTCGGTCCGCTGATGCTCGGCATCAGCACCGTTCTCGGTGCTGCGGTCGCATGGCTTGTGTCGCTGAACCTGCTACCCCTGCTGTCGATCATCGTGGAGCCTGCCAAGGTGCTGTTCTTGAACAACGCCATCAACCACGGCGTATTCACCCCGCTCGGCATCGAGCAGGCCGCAGAGACCGGCAAGTCGATCCTGTTCCTCATCGAAGCGAACCCTGGCCCCGGCCTCGGTCTGCTGCTGGCGTTCACATTCTTCGGCGTCGGCGCTGCAAAGGCGTCGGCTCCGGGTGCGATCATCATCCAGTTCTTCGGTGGTATTCACGAGATCTACTTCCCGTACGCACTCAGCAAGCCGCTGACGATTCTCGCTCTGATCGCCGGTGGAGCCACCGGTGTCGCAACCAACATGCTCCTCGGTGGCGGTCTCGCCTTCCCCGCGGCGCCTGGCAGCATCATCGCCGTCACCGCAGCAGCAATCGGACCTGGTTTCGGCAACCTGATGGTGGTGTACTTGTCGGTCGCATTGGCCGCGCTCGTCACCTTCCTCGTCGCCGGCATCATCCTGCGCGCCTCGCGCAAGCGTGACCTCCTCGCAGAGGCTGACACGTTCGGCGCTGCTATCGCGCAGACCGAAGCGAACAAGGGCAAGTCGTCGGCAGCCATGGATGCGCTGCGCGCATCTGACGGCAACGACCGCACCGCGGTGCGCGATGCCGAACAGGCAGTGGACATGCTCGAGACCGAAGCGGAGACTGCTGGCCTTGCCAGCGGTGGGGCACTGACGACCACGCAGATCAAGAACATCGTGTTCGCTTGCGATGCCGGGATGGGGTCGTCGGCCATGGGTGCCAGCGTGCTGCGCAACAAGATCAAGAAGCTCGGTGTCGAAGATGTGACCGTCGTCAACAAGGCGATTGCGAATCTCGACGGCTCTGCCGACCTGATCATCACTCAGAACCAGCTCACTGATCGGGCCAAGAAGCAGGCACCGGATGCAATTCATGTATCGGTGGACAACTTCATGAACTCGCCCAAGTACGACGAGGTCGTGGCGATCGTGCGCGACCAGCACCCCACCGCCTAGCAGCGGACCACGAGACCGCCGCAGGGCTGGACGGCGCGACGCCTCCGGTCCTGCGGCGCTTTTACTCACATCGAAAGGCAAAGAAATGGCACGTGAAGTACTCAGCATCGGTCAGGTTCGCATTCACTCGGGCAGCGCAACCCGCGAAGAAGCGATGAAAGAAGCCGCCGACATACTCGAAGCGGTCGGCTCGGTGACCAGCGCTTACTTCGACGCGATGCAACAGCGCGAGCAGACAGTCTCGACCTACATGGGCATGGAACTTGCGATTCCGCACGGCACCAACGAGACCAAAGAAGCGATTCTCGAGTCGGCTCTGTCGGTTGTGCGTTACGACGGTGGCGTCGACTGGGGCGGAGAGCCCGTTGTGTTCGTTGTGGGCATCGCAGGCAAGGGCGACGAGCACCTTGAGATTCTCTCGAAGATCGCCATTCTGTTCTCGGACGACGACGAAGTCGCCAAGCTGAAGGCTGTTGCGACCGCCGAAGAGCTGTTCGCTCTCGTCTCGGAGGCAGGGGTCTGATGAAAGCCGTCCACTTCGGCGCCGGCAACATCGGGCGTGGCTTCGTCGGCTTGCTGCTTCACCAGGGTGGCTACGATCTCGTCTTCTCCGACGTCGCCGCCTCGCTGGTCGACGCGATCAACGCCGTCGATTCCTACACCGTCCACGAAGTGGGCGAGGGCGGCACAGATACCATCGTGACTGGTTTTCGCGCGATCAACAGCGCTGAGCATCCGGAACAGGTCGTCGCTGAGATCGCCACCGCCGAGATCGTCACGACCGCTGTCGGTCCGACAATTCTGAAGTTCGTCGCGCCCCACATCGTGCAGGGCCTATCGCAGCGAGACCCCGGGTTGCCCGCGTTGCAGATCATGGCCTGCGAAAACGCGATCAATGCCACGGATCTGCTGCGTGAACAGATCCGCGAGCTTGCTGGCGAGGACTGGGCATCGCTCGAGTCTCGGGCCGTGTTCGCGAACACTGCGGTTGACCGCATCGTTCCTGGGCAACCGGAAGGTGCTGGCGTCGACGTCACCGTTGAGCCGTTCTTCGAGTGGGCGATCGAGAGCCCGCCCTTCGACGGCAACCTGCCTGACATTCCCGGCGCACATTTCGTCGACGAGCTGGGACCATACATCGAGCGCAAGCTCTTCACGGTGAACACCGGACACGCAACGACGGCATACTTCGGCGCGCAGGCAGGCATCGACACCATCGCCGGAGCACTCGCGGAACCGTCTATCGCCGACCATGTAGCTGCTGTGCTCGAAGAAACGTCATCGCTGCTTGTGGCCAAGCACGGGCTCGATCCCGACGCTCAGGCCGAGTACCGCGCCAAGATCCTGCGGCGCTTTCGCAACACCGAACTGCCAGACACGGTGTGGCGTGTGGGCCGGCAGCCGTTGCGCAAGATCTCGCGGCACGAGCGCTTCGTCGGTCCAGCTGCTGAAGCCGCCGAACGCGGGCTCAGCGTCGACGCGCTCGTCTCTGCCATCGGCGCGGCACTCGAGTTCGACGATGCCGAAGACGCGCAGTCCGTAGAACTGCAGCAGATGATCCGACAACACGATGCGGCTTCCTTCACCGCAACGACCACTGGCCTTGATCCGCAGCATCCATTGTTCTCGAAGATCGAGACTGTAGTCGCCGCACGCCAAGCTGCCCTCGCCGGCTGACGGCGGGGCTACGCTCACTATGTGAGCGCGCCAGACCCCAACGAGAACGTGAACGTCAGCAAGACTCGCCGTCCCCGAGGGCGGCGAGTCTTCTGGTGGGTGCTCGCATCGTTCGGTGCGCTGGTCGTGGCCGGCATCGTCGGCCTGGTTATCTGGAGCCAAGTTGGCGTCTATCAAGCCGAGCCACAGCCGCTGGCCGCGGTGAAGGCCAACCCCGCGGTCACATTCACCGACACCGATTCGGCCATCATCATGGCACCCGCCGAAGGCAACGCAGAGCTAGGGCTTGTCTATATTCCGGGCGCGAAGGTGGAAGCAGCCGCCTACGCTTTCAAGATGTCGGGAGTCGTCGAAGAAGAGGGCATCACCGTCGTCATCACCAAGCCGTGGCTCAACCTCGCCTTTTTCGATCTGCGTCCACTCTCTGCGTTTACTGAGCTCGCACCCGAGGTCGACGCCTGGGCGGTTGGCGGGCACTCTTTGGGTGGTGTGCGTGCCTGCATGCTCGCGTCTGACGCCGACGCGCTGGCGCTGTTCGGCTCCTATTGCGCGGCAGATCTCGCGCACTCTGAGTTGAGCGTGCTCAGCCTCAGTGGAAGCGAAGACGGCCTTTCGACACCCGAGAAAGTCGATGACGCTCGATCGCTGTTGCCGCAGGATGCGACGATGTACGAAATCGCAGGAGCAAACCATGCATCCTTCGGCGACTACGGCCCGCAAGCAGGCGACGGCATCGCATCGATCTCTGACGACGATATGCGCGACGAGATCACCGAGTGGCTGACTGCGTTCGCTGACGAAACGGTGAACTAGCCAACGACGCGTTTCGAAGAGATTCGAGCGTCACCACCCCTGCACGTAGACTCTCCCCCCGTGACTTTGGTATTCGCCCTTCTTGCGGCCTTCATCGCCGCCGTCATCCAGCGCATCACTGGGCTCGGCTTCGTGCTGGTGCTGGTCGGCCCGATCGTCTTGCTCTACGGACCGCTCGAAGGCATCACCATCGGGGTGCTGCTTGCACTCATCGCCTCGCTCGCGGCTATTCCGCTGGTATGGCGCCAGGTGGAATGGAAGCGCGCCTGGTGGCTCATCTGGCCCGGTCTCATCGCCGCCCCGTTCGGTGCGATGCTCGTGAACGCGCTGCCAGAGGCCGCACTGCTGCTTCTCATCGCAGCAATGGCATACTTCGCGCTCGTGGCCGGCTGGATTCCCTTTCTCGCCGCGTCGCTGCAGGGTAAGACTGGCGCCGTCGTAGCGGGCTCGGCGGCAGGTTTCATGCATGTCGCCAGTGGCCTGTCCGGGCCGCCGCTCGCTGCCTACGCTGTGGGAAACAAGTGGGAGCAGCGCAACTTCGCCGCGAGCGTGCAGGTGATCTTTGCCGTATTCAGCGTGGTGTCGGTGCTGCTGCGTGGTCTGCCGACGTCGCCCGTCGGCGATGTCTGGTCGCTCATCGGCGCAACAGTCATAGGAATCATCATCGGCACCTTGCTCACGCGCTTTGTTTCGCCGCGCATCGCGCGGCTCGGAATGCTCAGCATTGCGTGGGTCGGTGCGACAGTGGTGCTAGCGCGAGGCATCCTCGCTCTGGTTTTCTAGTACAGCAATCGAACGCCTCGCGAATTTCAGTTAATACCAACTAACCCTTAGCATTGTTCGCTGGCGGACACCGCCACCGTCACACTGTCGTGCGAAAGAGGACATATGGAGCACCGCTACGCCATCATCGGCGCAGGACCCTCGGGCCTTTCTGCCGCCCGTGCGCTACAGAAAGCGGGTATCGCTTTCGACGCCTACGAGGCCTCCAAGAGCGTTGGCGGCCTCTGGGACATTGAGAACCCTCGCTCCACGATGTACGAATCGGCTCATCTGATCTCATCGCGGACCACCACCGAGTTCAAAGAGTTTCCGATGAATTCCACTGCTGACTACCCGAGCCACCGCACACTGGTGCAGTATTTTCGCGACTTCGCCAACCACTTCAACCTCACCGAGCACTTCCGCTTCGAGACGAAGGTCACCGCCGTCGAAAGAGAAGACGACGGACGATGGATGCTGCGCGCTGACACACCTGACGGTGCGATCGCCGAGCGCTACACCGGCGTGATCCTCGCCAACGGCACACTCGCGGAGCCTCACGTCCCCGCCTTCAAGGGCGATTTTTCCGGCGAGATCATGCACACCAGCGCGTACAAGAGCGCCAAACAGCTCGCCGGAAAGCGCGTGCTGATCATCGGTGCGGGCAATTCCGGGTGCGATATCGCGGTCGACGGTGTGCACCACGCAGCATCCGTCGAGATGAGCGTCAGACGCGGCTATTACTTCGTGCCTCGCTACCTTTTCGGAAAGCCGGCCGACACTCTCAACCAGGGCAAGCCGCTCCCGGCACGCATCAAGCAGTTCGTTGACAAGCGAGTACTGCGCGCGTTCACCGGCGATCCGGTGAACTTCGGCTTTCCCAAGCCCGACTACAAGATCTACGAGTCGCATCCCATCGTGAACACGTTGATCCTCAACCACCTGGGCCAGGGCGACCTTCAGATCCGCGCCGACATCGACCGCTTCGACGGCAGCACCGTGCACTTTCGCGACGGATCCAGCGGTGAGTATGACCTGATCCTGCTTGCCACCGGCTACACCCTCGACTACCCGTTTGTCGCTCGCGAGGCACTGAACTGGACAGGGTGGTCGCCCAAGCTGTTCCTCAACGTGTTCCCCCCATCGTTCAACGGTCTCTACGTCATGGGCATGATCGAGGCCTCCGGCATCGGGTGGCAGGGGCGGTACGAGCAGGCTGAGCTCATCGCCGAGTATCTGCGTGCGTGCGAAGACGCGCCCGAGCGTGCCGAGCACTTCCGCGCGCGGGTGACGACCGAGCCTTGGCCGGATCTCACCGGCGGCTATAAGTATCTGGGCCTTGAGCGTATGTCGTTCTACGTAAACAAAGATGCCTATCGCGGCGCGGTGCGCTCGGCAGTTTCCGCCCTTCGCGGGCCAGACGTTCACGGCACCCGCACTCCGCTCGTCAAGGTGCAGCCGAAGCGAGTCAAGGCATGAATCCTGACGACGTCCTGCTGAACTTCAACCCGGGCTCACTGCTGGTGTTGAACGTGGTGTTGGGGCTGGTGATGTTCGGCATCGCGCTCGACACCACGGTCGACGACTTCAAGATCGTGCTCAAGAAGCCCAAGACCTTTGTGGTCGCGATCCTCGCTCAGCTTGTGATTCTGCCGGCCGTCACTTTCGGCCTGACGCTCATTCTTCCGGTCACACCGTCAATGGCGCTCGGGATGCTGCTGGTCGCATGCTGCCCGCCGGGGAACGTCTCACAGGTACTGACTCACCGCTCGGGGGGCAACGTGGCTCTCTCCGTGTCGATGACAGCGGTGGGCAACGTCATCTACATCTTCATGCTGCCGCTGTCGATCGCGTTCTGGGGTTCGCTGCATCCCACGGCGAGCACTCTGCTCGAGACGGTGGCGATCAACCCGTGGCAGATGCTGCTCGACATCTTCTTGATCATCGGGTTGCCATTCGTGCTCGGCCTCGTGATCCGCAACAGATTCCCGAAGTTCTCCCGCACAGTGCAGCCGTTCGTGAAGTGGTTCTCGCTGCTCGCACTCGTCGGCTTCATCGTCGCCGCGCTGATCGGCAACTGGACCTACTTCGTCGCCTTCCTCGGCATCATTCTGGTCGTCGTCGCAATTCACGACGCCGTCGCCCTTGCCATCGGCTACGGCACCGCTGTCGCTGGCGGCCTCGGCACCCGGGAGCGCAAGGCGATGACGTTCGAAGTCGGCATTCGAAACGCCGGGCTGGGACTCGGTCTGATCTTCGCCTTCTTCGGCGGTCTCGGCGGCATGGCAATCGTTGCTGGCTGGTGGGGAATTTGGGACATCATTGCGGGGCTCATCGTCGCCAGCCTGTGGGCGGTCAACACGAAGCGCCGCACGGGCTCAGCCAAGGGCGACGCGAGCCGCCATGCTCTGAGCGCAACCGGCAGCGACTCCAACGCTGAGGGTGCGGCATGAGCGGCGCGCGTGTTCTCATCACGGGCGGTGCGGGGTTTCTCGGTTCGCACGTCGCTGCGGCACTGGTCGCACATCCCGCCGTTGCATTGGTCGTCGCCGGCGACGTACGCCGCCCCGAGCACCCCATCGACTCGGTCGTCTACGACGATTGCGACGTCACCCGGGAAGGCTCGGTCGCCCCCTTGCTGCAACGCCACGACATTGACGTTGTCGTGCACCTCGCAGCGATCGTCAGCCCCGGTCGTGACCACGAGATGGAGTACCGCGTCGACGTCGATGGCTCGCGCAATGTTCTCGAAGCCTGCGTAGCTGCCGGGGTGAAACGCATCGTGGTGTCGTCTTCGGGAGCGGCATACGGCTACCACCGCGACAACCCGCACTGGCTCACCGAAACCGACCAGCTGCGTGGCAATGACGCCTTTCCTTATTCAAAGCACAAGCGATTGGTGGAGCAGCTGCTCGGCGCATACCGCGAGACGCATCCCGAGCTCGAGCAGGTAGTCTTTCGGATTGGCACGATCCTCGGACCGACCGTGCAGAACCAGATCACTCAACTCTGGGACTCGAAGCGGCTGCTTGCCATCAAGGGATCAGCGTCGCCGTTTGTGTTCATCTGGGTTGACGATGTCGCCGCCGCTATGGCGCGCGCGGCTACCGACGGGCCCGCAGGCATCTACAACGTCGCTGGCGACGGGCGACTGACCGTTCAACAGATTGCCGACCGTCTGGGCAAACGGCTGCTGAGCATTCCTGCGTGGGCGCTCGCCCTTGCTCTGCGCGTGGGCCAGACGCTTCGACTCACCGTGCACGGCCCCGAGAAGGTCCTGTTTCTGCAGTATCGCCCCGTGCTCGACAATGCGTCACTCAAACGTGATTTCGGCTTCACCCCGTCGATGACCAGCGCCGAGGTGTTCGAGGCGTACCTCGAGACTCACCCCGGCGTGGCCGTGCGCTGACTCAGCGCTCGAATCCGTCTGCGATCAGCTCGATGAGCTCTTCACGCTCTTCAGTCGGCAAGAAGGCGGCGGCGGCGGCGTTGAGCTGGAACGCCTCAAGGTCGTCGAGGCTGTAGTCGAAGGTCTCGACGAGCAGCGCCAGCTCACGAGTGAGCGAGGTGCGGCTCATTGTGCGGTTGTCGACGTTCACCGTCACTGAGAAGCCCAGCTGGTAGAGCAGGTCGAACGGGTGATCTTCGAGCGTGTCGCCCCACGCGGCGACCGCGCCGGTCTGCAGGTTGGACGACGGTGAGAGCTCGAGGGGGATCTCACGGTCGCGCACCCATCGAGCAAGGTCGCCGAACTGCACCAGCACGTCTTCACCGGCGCGCGAAACCACGTCGAGATCTTCAGCGATGCGCACCCCGTGCCCCAGTCGCAGTGCACGGCCGTCGATCAGGGCCGAGCGGATCGAGTCGAGACCTGCCGCTTCGCCCGCGTGAACCGTGGTCGGAAAGAACTGCGAGGCGAGATAGTCGAACGCTGCTCTGTGCTTGGAGGGCGGAAAACCGTCTTCGGGGCCAGCGATGTCGAAACCGACCGCTCCGCGTTCACGCCAATCGACCGCGAGGCGTGCGATCTCGAGCGACCGATCGGTGTGGCGCATGGCCGTGATGAGCTGACCGACACGGATGTCTTGGCCTGCCTGCTCGGCAGCATCCTCGCCCTCTTCGATCCCTTCTTGCACCGCTTCAACAACCTCTTCAAGCGATAGCCCACGGCCAAGATGCTGCTCCGGCGCCCAGCGCACTTCGCCATAGATCACGCCGTCGGCGGCGAGATCTTCAACAAACTCGCGGGCAACGCGCGTCAGCCCCTCGCGGGTCTGCATGACGGCGGTGGTGAGATCGAACGTCTTCAGATACTCGACAAGCGAACCCGAATCACTCTTGTCTGCAAACCAGTCAGCGAGTTCATCGGCGTCGTCTTCGGGCACTTCCAGGTCGATTTCATCGGCCAACTCGATGATCGTGGCGGGGCGCACTCCACCGTCTAGGTGGTCATGAAGCGACACTTTCGGCAGTGAGCGAATCGACAGCCCCTCGAGTACGGCGTCGCCGTGCTGATCAATGGCCATGTGGATCTCCTCGAGAGATAAAAGGGTGGAGGTGGGGGAATCAATCAGGCCGTGATGCGCTCGAGAACGAGCGGAGTGGATGCTGGCGCCTCGGCACCAATCTCCCACGCACCCTCAACTGCATCAAGAGCACGTTCGAAGCGTGTTCCATCTTGCCCGAGCAAGGTGAACAATGGTTGTCCGATTTCAATGCGATCGCCCGGTTTCACGTGCAGATCGATACCCGCTGCGTGCAGTACAGGGTCTTGTGCTCGCGCACGACCAGCGCCCAGTCGCCAGGCTGCGATGCCGAACGGCAGCGCTTCAAGACGCGTGACATATCCCGCCTGCGCAGCGGTGACCGTGTGGGTCTCGTTGGGGGCAGGCAGAGCCGCGTCTGGGTCACCATCTTGCGCACGAATCATCTGGCGCCACGCGTCCATGGCACGTCCATCGGCCAGGGCGGCTTCAACATCCGCATCGGGGTGACCAGCAAGCGCAAGCATTTCACGCGCCAACGCGATGGTCAGCTCGACGACGTCGTCGGGACCGCCACCGGCGAGCACCTCGACCGACTCGCGCACCTCGTTGGCGTTGCCGATCGCCAGCCCGAGCGGGGTGTTCATGTCGGTGAGCAGCGCAGTGGTTGACACCCCGGAATCGGTGCCGAGTGCCACCATCGTTCTCGCCAGCTCGCGCGCCTTGTCGACGTCGCGCATGAACGCGCCCGACCCGAACTTCACGTCGAGGACCAGCGAATCGGTGCCCTCGGCGATCTTCTTCGACATGATGCTGGATGCAATCAACGGAATCGCCTCGACGGTTCCGGTGACGTCACGCAGCGCGTAGAGCTTCTTGTCGGCGGGTGCGAGGCCAGAGCCCGCGGCGCAGATCACCGCGCCCACGTCTCGCAGCTGAGCGAACATCTCGTCGTTCGACAGCGCCGCGCGCCAACCAGGAATAGCCTCGAGCTTGTCGAGCGTGCCGCCAGTGTGGCCGAGGCCACGGCCCGAAAGCTGCGGGACCGCAACACCGAAGGCCGCCACCAGGGGCGCCAATGGCAGCGTGATCTTGTCTCCCACTCCCCCGGTGGAGTGCTTGTCGACGGTCACCTTGCCGAGGCCGGCGAAGCTCATCCGCTCACCTGAAGCGATCATCGCGTCGGTCATCACGCGAATCTCGTCGCGCTCCATGCCGTTGAGCAACACGGCCATCGCAAACGATGCCATCTGCGAATCGGCAACGTAGCCGCGGGTGTAGGCGTCGACCATCCAGCGCAATGCCGGTTCGCTGACCGCTCCGCCGTCTCGCTTCATGCGAATCACGTCAACGGCATCGAATGCCTCCACGGCCGTCATCGTGCAGCCTGCTCGAGGTCGCGCGGACCGAAGGCGTCGGGTAGCACTTCGTCGATGGTGCGAATGCCCGAGACCGTTTCAAGCAGCATTCCCGGAAGAGCGAATTCGTAGAGCAGCTGACGGCAGCGCCCGCACGGCATGATCGTCTCGCCGTTGCCGTTCACGCAGACAAAGGCAACCAGCTCGCCTCCGCCCGACATGTGCAGATCACCCACCAGCGCGCATTCCGCGCACAGGCCGACCCCATATGAGGCATTCTCGACGTTGCACCCGGTCACCACTCGTCCGTCAGAGACGAGAGCTGCCGCGCCGACCTTGTAGTGCGAATATGGCGCGTACGCGTGCTCCATGGCTTCCGTTGCTGCGGCGCGCAGCTCGTCCCAGTCGATGGCGTTCATCCCTCAACCCTTCACATATGGCTGGCCAGCAGCCGCTGGCCCTCGAGAACGACCCACAACTCCGGCCACAACGAAGATCGTCACCACGTAGGGCAACATCAACATGAATTCGCTGGGCACAGGTGAGCCAATCACGCTGAGCGTGTTCTGCAGACTTGACGCGAATCCGAACAGCAGCGCCGCGAGGGTCGCCTTGATCGGATCCCACTGACCGAAGATCACGGCGGCGAGCGCAATGAAGCCCGCGCCAGCCGTCATCTCTTTGTTGAAGGCGATGCCGTTTCCGATGGTGAACACCGTGCCGCCGAGACCTGCGATTGCACCGGCGAGCAGCACGTTCCAGAAGCGGGTGGGGTTCACACGGATTCCCACGGTGTCTGCGGCCTGAGGGTGTTCTCCCACTGCCCGCAGGCGCAAGCCCCAACGGGTGCGTGTCATCCCGAACCACACGACCGCCACAGCGATGTACATCAGGTAGACGATGATCGTCTGGCGAAAGAACACCGGCCCGATCACGGGGATGTCGCTGAGAAGCGGAATGTTGATGCGGTCGAAGCGCGGGGGTGAATTGAGCAGCGCCGCGTTGGGTTGCAGCACCTGCGAGTAGAAGAAGCTCGTGAGCCCGACGACAAGAACGTTCAGCACCACACCGACGATGACCTGCTCGACGAGGTACTTGATCGCGAACGCGGCGAGCACGAAGGCAACGAGCATGCCGGCCACCATGGCGGCGATCAGGCCGAGCACGGGGCTGCGGGTGAGAGAGGCGACCACGGCAGCGGTGAAAGCACCCGCAAGCAACTGACCTTCGATGGCGATGTTCACCACGCCCACCCGCTCGCCGATCACACCCGTCAAAGCACCGTAGATGAGCGGAATGGCGAGCGCGACCGCGCCAGCGAGCAAGCCGGTTACCGGAATCGTGGCACCGGCTGCCGCCCACGCCAGAAAGCCGTAGATCATGATGATGATGTACGCGGCGAGAAGCCAAAGCGGGGTCTTGCCTGCGCGCTGAACCAGCAGCGCAGCCAGCGCAGTGAGCACCACCAGGAGCGCGCACACCACCCACACCGTCAGGGTCACCGGCACTGTGATCTCACCCAGCTGCACCGGATCCGCAGCTGTCGACAACCGGAAGGTCGTGCTGCCCTCACGCGGTGCTACGGCGATCATCAGCGTGTACAGTGCGGCGAACACGGCGAGCGCAATCGGCGCCTTCCAGCTGCGAACTTCCGCCTTTTCAAGCGCCTGGGTAGCCATCGCGCCTTCGGTAGCCGCGGTCACTTCGTCACACCCATCATCTCGGCCTTCAGTTCTTTGGCTCGTGCCTTGTCTCGCTTGCGCTGGTCACGCTCGGGCGAGGGCAAGAAGAAGATCGTGCGCACCAGAGGCGGCGCCGCAATGAACAGAACGATCAGCGCTTGCACAACAGTCACGATCTCGATCGGCACGCCCTCGCCAGCCTGCATTGCGAAGCCACCGGCCTTGAACGCGCCGAACAGAATGCCCGCAGCGAAGGTTCCCCACGGGGTGGATCGGCCGAGCAACGCAACGGTGATCGCATCGAAGCCGATGCCCGCGTCGATGTCGGCAGAGAAACCGGTCGTGATGGTGCCGAGCACCTGGCTCACGCCCGCGAGACCAACCAGCGCACCCGCGATGAGCATGGCGTAGACGTACATGCTCTTCACGTTGATGCCGGCAACACGGGCCGCGTGTGGGTTCTCACCCACCGCCCGGAACTTGAAGCCAAGGCTCGAGCGCGAGATGATCCACCACACCAGAATCGTGGCGAGAATCGTCAAGACGAAGCCGAAATGCAGGTTGTACTGGTCACCCAGCAGCAGCGGGAACACTGCCGTGTCAGCCATCGCTGGTGTCTTCGGGTTGTTCGAGCCCGGTGCCTGCAGCAGGCCCGGGGTGCGCAGCATCCACGAGACGAAATAGAACGCTATGTAGTTCAGCATGATCGTCACGATGACTTCGTGCGCTCCGGTGCGAGCCTTCAGCAAACCGGCGATACCCGCCCACAGTGCACCAGCAGCCAATCCAGCCACCAGCGCCACGATCATGTGGATGCCCCACGGCAGGTCAAGCGAGAAGGCGACCCAGCCGGCAGCTGCCGATGCCATGAGCATCTGGCCGCGGCCACCGATGTTGAACATTCCGACGCGGAAGGCGAGAGCCACACCGAGCCCCGCGGCGATCAGCGGGGTGGCGAAGGTGAGCGTCTCTGTCAGCGGTCGAATCGCGCGAGCGAATGTCGGTGCGCCGAAGTTGTAGATCGAGCCTTGGAAGAGCGCGATGTATGCGCCGGTGACCGATTGCCACACTGCGACGATCAAGTCACCAGGCCGAGCGAAGAAGTACCTCGAGGCTGCCTGCACAGTCGGGTCGGTGAATGCGATCATGATGCCGCCGACCAAGAGCGCCAGGAACACCGCGAGCACAGAGATGAGCGCGTTGCCCTGGGTGATCTTCAGAAATGTCTGATGCCACTTCGAGGGCTCGGCCGTCTCAGGCGTGGTGGACTTGCGCGGTTCGATGGGGGGATCTGGTTGTGTTCCCCCGGCGGTCAGGTCGACGCTCATGCCGCTTCCTCCCCGGTTGGGGCTTCGCCAGCCATCATCAGGCCAAGCGTTCCTCGCGCGGTGTCTCCTGGCACAATGCCAATGATTCTGCCTCGGTACATCACGATGATGCGGTCAGCGAGGGCGGTGACTTCGTCAAGCTCGGTCGACACGACGATGACTGGAATACCCGAGTCACGCGTCTCAACGATGCGCTTGTGAATGAACTCGATCGAACCGACGTCGACGCCGCGAGTGGGCTGCGCTGCGACAAACAGCGAGAGGTCGCGACTGAGCTCACGAGCCAGCACGACTTTCTGCTGATTTCCACCCGAGAGCGTGCCGACAGCCGCGTCGATACCCGGCGCGCGCACGTCGAACTCGGTGAACTTCTCTTGAGCAAAATCGGCGATGTACCCCAGCCGAAGTCCGGCACGCTTGACGAACGGCGGGCCAGTGGTGCGATCAAGCACCAGGTTCTCGGCGATCGTCATCTTGCCGACCAGCCCGTCTTCCTTGCGGTCTTCAGGGACGAAACCCACTCCTTCATCAAGGATGCTTCGCACCGACGCGCCCACGAGTTCCTCACCATTGAGGGTGATCGATCCACTCACGCGCTCTTGCAAGCCCACGAGCGCTTCTGTCAGCTCGGTTTGGCCGTTGCCCTGCACTCCCGCGATGGCGACGATTTCACCGGCACGCACATCGAAACTGACGTTGTCGACGACGATCTGGTCTTTCGCGTCGACCACACGAAGGTTGTTGACCACGAGCGACCGCTCGCCCAGAGCCGGTTCGCCTTTGTGCACGGTCAGCTCAACAGCGCGCCCCACCATGAGTTCGGCGAGCTCGGCATTCGTCGCGGTGGGCGATGCTTCGCCCACCACCTTCCCGAGGCGGATCACAGTGATGCGGTCGGCGACTTCTCGCACTTCGCGAAGTTTGTGGGTGATGAACACGATCGATGTGCCCGCATCTTTCAGCTGGCGCATGATCTCCATCAACTCGTCAGTCTCCTGGGGTGTGAGAACTGCCGTGGGCTCATCGAACACGAGCACCTTGGCGTCGCGAGACAGCGCCTTGATGATCTCAACCCGCTGCTGCACTCCGACGGGAAGATCTTCCACCAGAGCGTCGGGATCGACGTCGAACCCGAAGCGGGCCGAGATCTCTCGCACCCGGGTGCGGGCGGCTTCCAAATCAAGAATGCCACCGGCCTTCGTCGACTCGTGCCCCAGCATCACGTTCTCGGCGACCGTGAAAACAGGAATCAGCATGAAGTGCTGATGCACCATGCCGATGCCGGCGCGCATGGCGTCACCGGGCCCTTGGAAATTCTGTACCTTGTCTTCGAGCAGAATCACGCCCTCGTCGGCGCGATAGAGGCCGTAGAGCACGTTCATCAGGGTCGACTTGCCGGCACCGTTCTCACCGAGCAGGCAGTGAATCTCACCGGGCGCAACCACAAGATCGATGTGATCGTTGGCGACGAGACTGCCGAACCGCTTGGTGATGCCGCGGAGTTCGAGCTTCATGTTTCAGATTCTACTGAGGACGCTGCGTCAACACACGAGCCAAGCCCGAGGTCTGCCAATGCAGCGCCAAAATGAACACGCGTGTGGGGAGACCGGGAACCCGGCCTCCCCACACGCGTCACTGAATAGGTCAGCTAGCCAGGTACGACGCGACCGGAATCGATCCGTCGACGATTCCTGCGGCGATTTCGTCGAGCTCAGCCTGCAGTTCAGGTGAGACCTTGTCTTCGAAATCGTGGAACGGCGCGAGGCCGACACCGTCGTTTTCGAGCGTGCCGACAAACGGCGCCGCGTCGAACTCGCCCTGGCCGGCGGCCAGAACTGCATCTTCAACACCGACGTCGATGCCCTTGAGGATCGAGGTCAGCAGCAGGTCGGCGACGGTCGGGTCGGTCTCGTACAGGTCAGCGTCAACACCCACGAGCGCGATTTCGCGACCCGAGTCGCGGATCACCGAAGCGGCGCTCTGGTAGATGGGACCGCCGACGGGCAGCAGCACGTCAACACCCTGGTCGACAAGACCCTGGGCTGCGTTGATGGCGTCTTGGTTGGCGGCGAAGCCACCGGTGAAGACACCGTCGGTGCCGTCCCAGCCGAGAACCTCAACCGAGGCGTCGTTTGCCTCGTTGTAGTACTCCACGCCCTGCTTGAAGCCGTCCATGAAGATCGAGACGGTCGGGAAGTTCATTCCGCCGAAGGTGCCGACCTTCTCGGCGGTCGAGTACGACGCCGCGGCGTAGCCCGCAAGGAACGCGGCCTGCGAGGTGTCGAACACGATGGGCTTGATGTTCGGAGCGTCGGTTTCGCCGTCGAAGTCGTTGTCGACAACGTCATCGATCGAGACGTACTCGACATCGGGGTTCGCCACTGCCGACTCGCCGGCTGCCGAGGCGAGCGCAAAGCCGACCGTGATGATGACCGTGCAGTTCTGGTCGATCAGAGCGGTCAGGTTGGGTGCGAAGTCGGACTCAGAGTCGGACTGAACGGTGACGGGCTCCACGCCCAGTGCGTCAGAGGCAGCCGTCAGTCCCTCGAAGCCGAGCTGGTTGAACGACTTGTCGTCGAATCCACCTGCGTCAGAAACCATGCAGGGCTTGAAACCGTCGATCGCGGTGATGCCGCTTTCTTCGGGGGCGGCGGTTTCCTCGGGCGGTGCTTCAGAGCAGCCTGCGAGTGCGACGATCATGCCGGCGCCGATCAGGCCGCCGAGCAAACGCTTACGGGTCGAAATGGTGGTCAACTCAGCCTCCACGTGCAATGACCCGCGTACCTCGCGGGTGCTGGAGAAAAGTTACCCCGTATGACGCCGACTATGTGACGCGAAGGCCGCGAACTGGCGAATGGTTACAAAGACGCAATGTCTCAGGTCCTTGGACGCAATGTCGAGCGATCGTTGCGGGTCAGAGCACGTCTCCGCGCCCGGTGAGCTTCAGAGCGTCGACAACTCCCTTGACACGCTGCGCATGCTCGCTCGTGGTGACCAGCAGCGCGTCGGGGGTATCGACAACAACGATGTCGCGCACGCCTACCAAGCTGATCACACGGCTCGTCTGGCTGACCACGATGCCGCTGGCCGCGTCTGAGAGCACGCGGGCGTTCTCGCCGAGAATTGCGAGATCGTTCTTGCGGCCGTGAGAATTGAGCTTCGCGAGGCTGGCGAAATCGCCGACGTCGTCCCAGTCGAAGTGGCCCGGGATCACCGCGAGGTGACCTTTGGCTGCCGCCGGCTCTGCCACCGAGTAGTCGATCGCGATCTTCTTGATGGTCGGCCAGATTCGATCGACGGCGGGCCCACGAGCTTCGCGGTCGTCCCATGCGGCGGCGAGTTCCAAAAGGCTTGCGTGCAGTTCGGGCTCTTGTTCGGCGATCTCGGCAAGCAGCACATCAGCTCGCGAGATGAACATGCCCGCGTTCCACAGATACGAGCGATCGGCAAAGTAGGCCTTCGCGGTGTCCAGGTCGGGCTTCTCAACGAAACTGCCCACCAGCGCCGCTTCAGGGGCGCCGTCTATGACGAGCTCTCCGCTCTTTCTGATGTATCCGAATCCCACCGACGGTTCAGAGGGCTGGATGCCGATGGTGCAGATGTAGCCCTTGCGCGCGGTCTCTACCGCTTGACGCACTGCCCACTCGAACAGATGAGGAACGCGAATAACGTGGTCTGCAGCAAACGAGCCGATGATGACCTCAGGTTCACGGCGCACGAGAATCGCCGCCGCAAGTCCGATCGCCGCCGTCGAGTCGCGGGGCTCCGACTCGAGAATCACGTTCATGTCGGGGATGCCGGGCAGCTCGTTCTCGACGGCCGCGCGGTGCGCGCGACCCGTGACTACGGCGATGCGCCCCTCGCCGGCGAGTGGCTCAAGGCGATTCCAAGTGTCGCGCAGCAGCGTGTGACCCGAACCGGTCAGATCGTGCAAGAACTTCGGTGCATCCGCTCGAGACAGCGGCCATAGCCGACTGCCGATGCCGCCCGCTGGAATCACTGCATAAAAGTCATCAATCGCCGTGGCCATGGCCCCAGGGTAACGGGGGCAGATCACGTGCTCGTGCACACCGCAGAAGAATGGCGACATTTGTCTCGATGTCAAGACAAGCGAAGTTAGGCAGGCCTTCGTCGCCCGGTACGCGAAGCGGGCAATAGTATTGAACAAGCGCCCGTGTGACGCCAGGTTTCAATTGGAACCACCCTTCGGGGCATCGAACTTCGCCCCCACCATGTTTCGATCCAGGGAGGACGACCGTGTCTGCACCAGCACGCGTCATACCGTCGGTATCCGAAACCACTTCCAAGGCGCCCCGCGGCACGCTGTATCGCGGGAACGAAGGAATGTGGTCATGGGTGCTTCACCGCATCACCGGCATCGCTATCTTCTTCTTCTTGCTTGTCCACGTGTTGGACACCGCGCTGATTCGTGTCTCGCCTGAGGCCTACAACGCGGTCATCGGCACGTACAAGAACCCGCTGATGGGCGTCGGCGAGGTCGCCCTCGTTGGCGCCATCGCCTACCACGCGTAC
This sequence comes from Microbacterium marmarense, assembly GCF_037204165.1. Lineage (NCBI taxonomy): Bacteria > Bacillati > Actinomycetota > Actinomycetes > Micrococcales > Microbacteriaceae > Microbacterium > Microbacterium marmarense. Next base: position 249,533 of record NZ_JBBDGL010000003.1, on the reverse strand, counting down.
AACGGATTGCGCATCATCGCGGTTGACTCATGGACCTGGGCAACCCGCCACCAGCGCCAGCTCTGGTGGGGTGTTCTCGGCCTCTGGGTCGTGACGATGGCTGGTTTCACACCGCGCCACCTGATCAACGTGTTCTCTGAGATGGCGGGGGGCCACTGATGAGTACAGCAATCGCTGACCCACGCGCACCGCAAGCCGCCGTTCGCCGCAAGGGCCCGAACCTCGAGAAAGCGGGCTGGATCTACATGCGCGTCTCGGGCGTCGTGCTGGTCGTGCTGATCTTCGGCCACCTTTTCGTCAACCTGATGCTCGGCGAAGGCATCCACGGCATCGACTTCGCGTTTGTGGCGGGAAAGCTCGCCTCACCGTTCTGGCAGTGGTGGGACGTTCTCATGCTCTGGTTGGCGCTCATTCATGGCGCCAACGGCATGCGCACGATCGTCAACGACTACGTCGCCACCGAGACCACGCGCCGCGTGCTGATTTGGGCCCTCTGGCTTTCCGCCGGATTCCTCATCGTGCTCGGCACGCTGGTCGTGTTCACCTTCGACCCGTGCCTCGGCCTCAGCGACACGAGCGCCGACTGGCTGCTGGAGCAGTGCGCGTAGGCGCCCGCTCCCCCGACGAGAAATCAAGAAACCGAGAGCGCCAAGAGTGACTACCGAAACGATCGACAGCTACGTCAAAGACGGCGTCCATTATCACCAGTTCGACATTGTGATCGTGGGTGCTGGCGGAGCTGGCATGCGCGCGGCTATCGAGGCTGGCCCCGGCGCGAAGACCGCTGTCATCAGCAAGCTGTACCCCACCCGCTCGCACACGGGCGCGGCGCAGGGCGGCATGGCCGCGGCGCTCGCCAACGTTGAAGAAGACTCATGGGAGTGGCACACGTTCGACACCGTCAAGGGTGGCGACTACCTCGTCGACCAGGACGCTGCCGAGATCCTCGCGAAAGAGGCGATCGATGCGGTCATCGACCTCGAGAACATGGGCCTGCCGTTCAACCGCACGCCCGAGGGGAAGATCGACCAGCGCCGCTTCGGCGGTCACACCGCAGATCATGGCAAGACGCCGGTTCGTCGCGCGTGCTACGCGGCTGACCGCACCGGCCACATGATTCTGCAGACGCTGTTCCAGAACTGCGTCAAGCTCGGCATCAACTTCTTCAACGAGTTCTACGTGCTCGATGTGCTCACCGTGGATAAAGCAGACGGCTCGAAAGAGGTCGCGGGAGTCGTCGCCTATGAGCTCGCCACCGGAGAATTGCACGTCTTCCAGTCCAAGGCGATCATCTTCGCCACCGGCGGTTTCGGCAAGATCTTCAAGACCACCTCGAACGCTCACACCCTCACCGGCGACGGCGTCGGCATTCTGTGGCGCAAGGGCTTGCCGCTCGAAGACATGGAGTTCTTCCAGTTCCACCCGACCGGGCTCGCCGGACTCGGCATCTTGTTGACCGAGGGTGCCCGAGGTGAAGGTGCCATTCTGCGCAACGCCTCAGGCGAGCGCTTCATGGAGCGCTACGCCCCCACCATCAAAGACCTCGCACCGCGCGACATCGTCAGCCGCTGCATGGTGCAAGAGGTCGCCGAAGGCCGCGGCGGTGGCCCACACAAGGACTACGTCTTTCTCGACTGCACCCACCTCGGTGCCGAGGTGCTCGAAACCAAGCTCCCCGACATCACCGAGTTTGCGCGCACCTATCTCGGCGTCGACCCTGTCGTCGAGCCCGTGCCCGTCATGCCGACCGCGCACTACGCGATGGGTGGCATCCCGACGAACAACGACGCCCAGGTGCTGAGCAACAACACCACCATCGTTCCGGGGCTGTACGCCGCCGGTGAGTGCGCGTGCGTCTCGGTGCACGGCTCCAACCGTCTCGGCACTAACTCGTTGCTCGACATCAACGTGTTCGGCAAGCGCGCGGGCAAGAACGCCGTGGAATACGTTCAGACGGCTGAGTTCGTCGATCTGCCCGAAGACCCGGCAAAAGAGGTGCGCACTCTCATCGAGGGCTTGCGCAACAACCAAGGCACCGAACGCATCGCCGTGCTTCGCAAGACGCTGCAAGACGAGATGGACCGCAAGGCCCAGGTGTTCCGCACCGACGAGTCACTCGGCGAAGTGATGACGGTGATTCAAGAACTGCGCGAGCGCTTCAAGAACATCCACGTCGATGACAAGGGCAAGCGCTTCAACACCGACCTGCTCGAAGCTGTCGAACTTGGCTTCCTGCTCGACATCGCCGAGGTCGTCTGCGTGACCGCCCGCAACCGCAAAGAGAGCCGCGGCGGACATATGCGCGACGACTACCCCAAGCGCGACGACGAGAACTACATGCAGCACACGATGGCGTACCTGTCGGGCGATGCGCAGTCATCGCACCCCGAAGACCATATTCGCTTGGATTGGAAACCCGTCGTGGTTACCCGCTACCAGCCGATGGAGAGGAAGTACTGATGACGTCGTTCGCGGCAGTCGATGCGCCCGAAACTTCGGCGCAAGAGTCTGAGACTCCGGCAGACACCGGCATCCAGTCGTTTCTGATCACCTTCATCATCCGTCGCTTCGACCCCGAGGTGGACGAAGAGCCGCGCTGGGTTGACTACGACGTCGAGCTTTACGCCACAGACCGCGTTCTCGATGCGCTGCACAAGATCAAGTGGGAAGTCGACGGCTCGCTCACGTTCCGTCGCTCGTGCGCGCACGGCATCTGCGGCTCTGACGCGATGCGCATCAACGGTCGCAACCGTCTCGCGTGCAAGACGCTCATCAAAGACCTCGACATCTCGAAGCCCATCTACGTGGAGGCCATCAAGGGCTTGCCGTTGGAGAAGGACCTCGTTGTCGATATGGAGCCGTTTTTCGCGTCATTCCGCGAGGTGCAGCCGTTCCTCATCGCCAACTCGACGCCCGAAAAGGGCAAGGAGCGGGTGCAGACGATCGCGGATCGCGAGATCTTCGACGACACCACCAAGTGCATCCTCTGCGCCGCGTGCACCTCATCGTGCCCGGTGTTCTGGACCGACGGGCAGTACTTCGGCCCCGCCGCTATCGTCAACGCCCACCGCTTCATCTTCGACTCGCGCGACGATGCGGGCGATGTGCGACTCGACATCCTCAATGACAAAGAGGGCGTGTGGCGCTGCCGCACCACCTTCAACTGCACCGAGGCATGCCCGCGCGGCATTGAAGTGACCAAGGCTATCGCCGAGGTAAAGCAGGCTGTGCTCCGCGGCAAGGCCTGAGGTCCTGTCGACGCAGGTTGCGGGGCGTTTGCGTCTCGCCGATGCGAATCGCTCGGTACTCTGACGTTGTGAGCAAAAAAGTGGCTGCCGACGACCATAACGCCAAACGGTCGATTGCCGAAGCGGCGGCGCGCGAAGAAGAGACGCTGCGCGCGCGGTGGGAGGCAACTCAAGCATCGCTGCGGGTGAGGTTTGACGAGCCGATCTCGCGAGCAACGAGGCTGACGCAGCAAACTCTCGCGTGGTTTCCGGTGCGCGTGTGGCGCCACTTTCTGCAGCGGAATGGCTTTCTTCTCGCCGCCGGTGTGAGTTACCAAGCCCTGTTCGCGATCTTTGCGGCGATTTACGTGGCCTTCGCTATCGCGGGAATCTGGCTCGGTGGCAGCCCAGAGTCAGTCCAAGCCATGATCGACTTGATCAACGGCTACATTCCAGGGCTGATCGCACCCACCGGCGGCATTGTGACCCCCGATCAGGTACAAGAAATCGCCGCCCAGACGGCCGGCGTACTCGGCGTCACCGGCTTGATCGCGCTGGGTACCGTCATCTGGACCGCGATCGGCTGGGTCACTTTTTCGCGACGCGCGGTTCGGGACATCTTCGGACTCGATCCCGATCGTCGAAACTACTTCGCGCTGAAAGCCCGTGACCTTCTCGGCGCCGTCGTATTCGGTGCCGCGCTCGTCGCTGGAGCGGTCGCAAGCCAGGCAGCCACGTGGGGCTTGGGTCTGGTCTTCTCCATGGCTGACTGGAGCACGAACTCTCCGCTGTACAACGGCATTGCGCGCGTCGCAGCTGCTTTGGTCTCTTTTGCCATCAACTCGGCCGCTCTCGCGGCCATGTTCAAATACCTCACCGGCACGACACTGCGCTGGCGCAGAGCATGGCCCGGCGCCCTCATCGGCGGCGCTGCACTCACGGTGCTGCTTCTAGGCGCCGGCCTGCTGCTCGGCTACACACCGTCGAATCCGCTGCTCGCGACCTTCGCTATTTTCATCGGTCTGCTGCTGTGGTTCCGACTGAACGGCATCGTGATTCTGGTGGCGGCCGCGTGGGTCGCGGTGGCCACCGCAGACCGAAACGTCGCTCTCGTGCCGCAGACCGCTGAAGACCGGGCGCGCGCTGAGCACGAAGCACTGCTCGTTGCCGCCCACGTACGCGTGCGCACGGCGGTGAGCGCACTCGACGCCGCGCCCTGGTATCGCAAACCCTCGGCCGAACGTGCCATCCGAGCGGCACGACGGGAGCTCTCCGAAGTCGAGGCCTCAGCTCCGCCCGTCGCGGGCAAGCCCGGAACACTGTTCGAATAGGCGCCGCCGTCGGGTGTCGATGCCGCCGGTTAGGCTAGCGGGCGTGTCTCGTCGAGTTCGTATTGCATCAGTCAACGTCAATGGCGTTCGCGCCGCCGCCCGAAAGGGCATGCTCGATTGGCTCGAGAACGCCGACGTCGACATCCTCACGCTGCAAGAAGTTCGCGCCCCAGAAGCTGAGCTGCGCCTGGCGCTCCCGGGCTGGGAGATCGTCAATGACGAAGCGCTCGCCAAAGGTCGCGCCGGCGTCGCCATCGCGTCACGTCTGCCAGCTGCCAGCGTGCGAAAGGTACTGGCTCCCGAACCCGTCGACGCCACTGGCCGCTGGGTTGAGGCTTCGTTCGACATTGACGGAGAGACGCTCACCGTCATCAGCGCCTACGTGCACAGTGGCGAGGTCGGCACCGCAAAGCAAGATGCGAAGTGGGGCTTTCTTGACGCGATGCAAGAACGGATGCCGCAGATTGCAGCCGAAACGCCGCTGACCGTCGTCACTGGTGACATCAACGTCGGCCATCGCGAACTCGACATTCGAAACTGGAAGGCCAACAGTAAGAAGGCCGGCTTCCTTCCGCGTGAGCGCGCCTACCTCGATCGAATGCTGGGCGAGTTGGGTACCCCTGTCACCTGCGCCGACGGCACTGAGGGAGTCGGCATGGGGTGGGTTGACATCGGGAGACGCCACCACGGCGAGGTTGATGGCCCGTACACGTTCTGGTCGATGCGCGGGCGTGCCTTCGACAACGACACGGGCTGGCGCATCGACTACCACTTTGCGACCGCGCCGCTCGCGGAACGTGCCTCCAACTACACCGTCGTACGGGCCGACTCCTGGGACACCCGCTGGAGCGACCACTCACCAGTGATCGTCGACTACGCACTCGGGTCCACCGCTGGCTGACAGCCCACGCTACGATCCCCGCGCTCGCTTCGCTCGTGCGGGCGCAGCATCCATCGCCCGTAGGATTGACGGGTGAACAAACCGCGCCTCTATTCCGGAATGCAGCCCTCTGCCGACTCTTTGCAGGTCGGCAACTACATCGGCGCGCTCATGCAGTGGCGCGATATGCAGCAGTCCTACGACGCGTTCTTCTCGGTTGTCGATCTGCACGCCCTCACCACCCCCAACGATCCGGCCGAGCTGCGCGAGAAGACGCGCCGCACGGCCGCGCAGTACATCGCCGCTGGCATCGAGCCCTCGAAGTCGACCCTCTACGTGCAGTCGCACGTTTCGGCCCACGCAGAGCTCGCGTGGGTGCTTTCGACCGTGACCGGTTTCGGCGAAGCCGGCCGCATGACCCAGTTCAAAGACAAGTCGACACGCTACGGCAGCGATGTCACCTCGGTGGGCCTGTTCACCTACCCGGTGCTGATGGCTGCCGACATTCTGCTTTACCAGACTGACCTCGTGCCGGTCGGTGACGACCAGAAGCAGCACGTCGAGCTCACGCGCGATATCGCAGAGCGTTTCAACAGCCGCTACGGCCAGACATTTCGCGTGCCGACTCCCGTGATCCAGCAAGACACCGCCCGCATCTATGATCTGCAGAACCCCACGGCCAAGATGTCGAAGTCTGCCGAGTCCGACGCGGGTGTGCTCTGGCTGCTTGACGACCCGGCGAAGAGCGCGAAGAAGGTCATGCGCGCTGTCACCGACAGCGAGGGTTCGGTTCGATACGACCGAGAGAACAAGCCCGGCGTGTCGAACCTGCTCGTCATCTATGCGGCGCTTTCGGGTCGCCAGATCCCCGCGATCGAAGACGAATATGCCGGTCGCGGCTATGGCGACTTCAAGAAGGGTCTCGCCGAGGTCGTGGTGAACGAGTTCGGCCCCGTGCGCGAACGAGCCCTCGAACTGCTTGACGATCCCGCAGAACTCGACCGCGTGCTGGCGCACAACGCGACCAAAGCCGAGACCGTCGCGAACAAGACTCTCGGCGACGTCTACGACAAAGTCGGCCTGCTCCGCCGCAAGTAGCGGCGTCACGCCACCGCTCACGTAAAGTATCCGAATGGAACCCGTCGTGCTGCGCACCCCGCGCCTCACACTCGCCGCGCCGACCGAAGCCGATATCGAGGCGATCTACCAAGCCTGTCAAGACCCCGAGATTCCACGCTGGACGACCGTGCCCAGCCCATACGCTCGCTCCGACGCCGAAGACTTCGTCGCCAAGACCGCTGAGTGGTGGCTCGCCGACAGCGAGTACACCTGGGCTATTCACCATGAAGGCATGCTCGCGGGAGTGATCGGCATGTACCGCATGGTGCGAGCGGGATCTGGCGAGATCGGCTTCTGGATGTCACCGTCGTCGCGCGGCAAAGGCATTCTCACCGAAGCGGCGCGCGCGGTCATTGACTTCGGCTTCTCTGATGCTGTCAGCCTCAAGCGCATCGAGTGGCGCGCGGTGGTGGGCAACATCGCTTCGGCCAAGACGGCACGAGGACTGGGTTTTCAGTTCGAGGGGATGCTGCGCCAAGCCCTGGCCAGCCCTCGGGGCCGAGACGACGGCTGGGTTGCAGGCTTGTTGTCGAGCGATGACCGCACCCCGAAGGCGTGGCCTGTTCTCGAGGACTAGCTGCCCGTACGATCCGCCAGCGTGCCAAAATGGGCACATGCCGGAGATGCCGGAAGTTCAGGGGCTCGTTGCCTTTCTGCAGAGCCGCATTGTCGGCGTGAGCGTGACGAGGGTGGCGGTGGCGAACATCGCTGCGCTCAAGACCTTCGATCCACCAATCGAAACTCTCATCGGTGCCACGATTACGGGCGTTGAGCGGCACGGCAAGTTCATTGACGTGCACACGCAGACTCAGGATGCAGCCCCGCACCTCATCTTCCACCTCGCCAAGGCGGGCTGGCTGCGCTGGTACGACACGATCCCCCAAACCATCATTCGTCCTGGCAAGACGCCGATCGCGCTGCGCATCGCGCTTTCTGACGGCTCAGGTTTCGACCTCACCGAAGCTGGCACTAAGAAATCTCTGGCGTTCTACGTCGCTCGCAGCTCTGTCGATGTGGCGGGCATCGAGCGGTTGGGTCCCGATCCGCTCGATGCCCGTTTCACCCGCGCCACGCTCGCACAGATCGTGGCGGGCCGCCGCACCCAGATCAAAGGCGTGCTGCGCGACCAGTCGATCATCGCGGGGATCGGCAACGCCTATTCCGACGAGATTCTGCACGTAGCGAAGATGTCACCGTATGCGCTTGCCACCAATCTCGGCGATGACGAGATCGACAATCTGTTCGCCGCGCTCACCGCCACCCTCGCCGAGGCCGTCGCGGCAGCATCCACCAAGCCTCCCGCCGCGCTCAAAGATGCCAAGCGGCGCGGAATGCGCGTGCACGGGCGCCGCGGCGAAAGCTGCCCCGAGTGCGGTGACACCGTTCGCAGTGTTTTCTTCGCCGACAACTCACTCGAATACTGCGCGACCTGCCAGACCGGCGGCAAAGTGCTCGCTGACCGCAGACTCTCGCGACTGCTCAAGTAGCGCAGCGCCCCGCACGGGGCGGTTTACTCCACATCGTCGTCGACCCAGTCCAAGGTCTTGGTGACGGCCTTTTTCCAGTTGCGCAGCAGTCGTCCTCGCTCCGCGTCGTCCATCGCCGGAGTCCAGCGCTTGTCTTCGACCCAGTTGTCGATGACATCCTGCTCACCCTGCCAGAAACCGACAGCGATACCCGCAGCGTAGGCGGCGCCCAACGCGGTGGTCTCGGCGACCTTCGGGCGCACGACGTCGACGCCGAGAAGGTCTGCCTGAAACTGCATGAGCACGTCGTTGGCTACCATGCCGCCGTCTACCTTGAGCTCGGTGAGGTTCACCCCCGAATCGGCGTTCATCGCTTCAAGCACTTCGGCCGATTGAAACGCTGTGGCCTCGAGCGAGGCGCGGGCGATGTGGCCGATGTTGACGAACCGGGTGAGGCCCACAAGGGCACCGCGAGCGTCGCTGCGCCAGTGCGGTGCGAACAGACCAGAGAACGCCGGCACGAAGTACGCCCCGCCGTTGTCTTCGACCGTCGCGGCGAGCTTCTCGATTTCGGGCGCCGCAGAGATCACCTTGAGGTTGTCACGCAGCCACTGCACGAGCGAACCTGACACCGCGATTGATCCCTCTAGTGCGTACACTGCGGGCTGGTCGCCGATCTTGTAGCACACGGTGGTGAGCAGACCGTTCTCGCTCGGTACGATCTCGGTGCCGGTGTTGAGCAACATGAAATTGCCGGTGCCGTACGTGTTCTTGGCCATGCCGACTTCGAAACACGCCTGCCCGAACGTGGCAGCCTGCTGGTCGCCGAGAATGCCCGCGATCGGCACCTTGGGCAGCATCCCCTTGGGGCGGCCTTCGCCGTAGACCTCGGACGACGACCGGATCTCGGGAAGCATCGACAGCGGAATTCCCATGTCAGCGGCGATATCCTCGTTCCAGGTGAGCGTATCGAGGTTCATCAGCAGGGTGCGCGACGCGTTCGTGACATCGGTGATGTGCACTCCGCCTTGCGTGCCGCCGGTCATGTTCCACAACACCCACGTGTCGATCGTTCCCATGAGCAGGTCACCGGCTTCGGCTGATTCTTTTGCGCCGTCGACGTTCTCGAGGATCCAGGTGACCTTCGGGCCCGCGAAGTAGGTAGCGAGCGGCAGGCCGACCTTCGCCTTGTACTTGTCGGCGCCTTCATCGCCGCCGAGGCGATCACAGATCTTCTGCGTGCGAGTGTCTTGCCAGACGATGGCGTTGTAGACGGCCTTGCCGGTGTTCTTGTCCCAAACCACCGCGGTCTCACGCTGGTTGGTGATGCCCACCGCGGCAATATCGGTCGACTGCAGGCTCGCCTTTCCTAGCGCGGAGCCGACCACATCGCGAACGTTGGTCCAGATCTCAGCCGGGTCGTGCTCGACCCAGCCTGCTTTGGGAAAGATCTGCTCGTGCTCCTTCTGCCCGGAAGCGACGATGTTTCCTGTCTTGTCGAAGATGATCGCGCGAGAACTGGTGGTTCCCTGGTCGATGGAGAGTACGTAGTCGGCCACGATGTTTCCTTTCACTGCGTTGTGTGGGGTGGAGTAATTGTGCGGGTGGAATGTTCTGTGGGGATGAAGGAGTCGCTGGTTCAGATCGACAGATCAGGCGACGAGAGCGGCGCCAGCGATGCCGCCGATCACACCTCCCACGAGGGGGCCGACGATCGGCACCCACGAATAGCCCCAGTCTGAGGTGCCTTTGCCCTTGATCGGCAACACGGCATGGATGATTCGCGGTCCGAGATCGCGGGCTGGGTTGATCGCATAGCCGGTCGGGCCACCGAGGCTCGCGCCGATGCCGACCACCAATAGCGCAACGGCGAGAGGCCCGAGTCCGGATGGCGTACTGCCGAACGCGATGACGGTGAACACGAGCACGAAAGTGCCGACGATCTCGGTGAGGAGGTTCCATCCGTACGAACGGATGGCCGGGCCGGTCGAGAACACTGCGAGTTTTGCGCCGGCGTCGTCTTCGGCATCGAAGTGCTGCTTGTAGACGAGATAGACCAGCACCGCACCCGCCATCGCGCCAAGCACCTGCGCCACGATGTAGATGAGCGCGTTCAGCGGTGTGGCGGGAATCGCAGCGAGTCCAAGCTCCGGATTGCCCGCGAAGAAGTCGTTGCCGCTGGCCCAGAGACCCACCGTCACAGCGGGATTGATATGCGCCCCGGATTTGAACGCCGCATACACACCGACGAACACACCGAGACCCCAACCGAAGTTGATCAACAGCCATCCGCCGCCGAAGCCCTTCGTGCCCTTCAGCACGACGTTGGCGACGACGCCGCCACCGAGCAGGATGAGTAGTGCGGTACCCACAAACTCGGACATGAATATGGTGCTCACAAAAGACCTCTCTTCACTTCATTGTGATGGTGACACTGGCGCGCCACCAGGGTTTGGTGCGGATCAACGTCTCCCCCACCGGGAAGGCGTTGATCCGCACCGGGCAGGTTATGACTGTGCGTGAACCGTGAGTGGCTGGAGCGGGGCGATATCGCCCGCGGCGAGTCGTTCCGCTTCTGCTTCGGCGTCGGTGGTGGTGCGCGCGGCAGCATCTGTTGCTTCACAGCGGGCGATGTACGACGCCTTCTCTGCGGCGATCTTCGCGTCATCCCACCCCGCGACCTCTCCGACGATTGCGGCGATCTCATCGAGGGCTGCTCGCCCGGCGTCAGCCACTTCGTACGTGAGGCGGGTGCGATGCAGCATCACGTCTTCCAGGTGGAGCACTTGTTCGTGGGTCGCTGCGAAATGGATCTCGGCACGCAGGTATGCCGGCGCATGCTCGAGCGGAGCGGCCAGATCGGGCTTCAACTCGATCGCGTCGATCAGGTCGCGTATGCCCGACCCATACCGGTGCAACAGGTGGTGAATCATCACCGAAGACCACCCGAACCGCTCTTTGAGCCGAGGCGCCTGACGTCTCATCGCATCAAGCCCGACGGCTCCGAGCAAGGGAATGCGATCTGTGATCGATGGCAGCGTCGTGGCGCGGTTGCCGAGCGCGAAGTCAACCGCATCTTTCGCCATCACCCGATAAGTCGTGAGCTTGCCACCGGCAATCACGACAAGTCCGGGCGCGGGCGAGGCGACGGTATGTTCTCTCGACACCTTCGCCGACGACGTTCCCTCTTTGGTGCCCGGCTGCAGCAGCGGACGAAGACCCGCCCAGGTGCCGATCACGTCATCGCGTGAAATGGGTTCTGCCAATACGGCGTTCGCGTGGTCGATGACGTAGTCGATGTCGGACGCCGTCGCGACGGGGTGCACGGGGTCGCGCTCGTATGGTGTGTCGGTTGTGCCGATTACCCAGTACCGCGACCAGGGGATGACGAACAGCACCGACTTCTCAGTCTGCAGAATGAGTCCTACGCTGCCGCGAATCCGTTCGCGGGGCACGACGATGTGAATGCCCTTGGATGCGAGTACCTTGAGCCCGCCCTCGGTGCCGGCGAGCGCTTCGGTGTCTTCCGTCCACACACCGGTGGCGTTGATGACGCGGGCGGCCTTGATGGTGTGCTCAGTGCCGGTCTCAAGGTCCAGAACGACCGCGCCGTTGACCTGGCCAGCATCGGACTTGGTCAGTTCGATCAGCTGCGTGCGCGGCGCCGCCAGTGCGCCGTAATCGACGGCGGTGCGCACGAGCGTGAGCACGAGGCGGGCGTCGTCGACCGAAGCATCCCAATACTGAATCGCGCCAAGAGCCGAGTCGGCACTCAGATCGGGAAAGGCGCGGTGCAGCGCCTTCTTCGACAGGTGCTTGTGAAACGGCATGGCACGTCCCTTGCGGCTGCCGATTGTCGCGAGCACGTCGTAGAGCGCGATTCCCGCCCCCACGATGGGCCGCTCCCAGTGTTTGACCACCGGATACAGGAACGGAACACGTTCAACGAGGTGCGGCGCGATCTCTTTGATGAGCAGATCACGTTCAGTCAGGGCTTCGTGTACGAGCGAGAAATCGAGCATCTGCAGATAGCGCAAGCCGCCGTGCACGAGTTTGCTCGACCGGCTCGATGTTCCGCTCGCCCAGTCCTGTGCCTCGATGATGCCCGTTCGCAGTCCTCGGGTTGCGGCATCGAGTGCGACGCCCGCACCGGTAACCCCGCCACCAATCACAAGGATGTCAAGCCCCGCGTCGTCGCTCATAGCGGCGAGAGCCTCGGCTCTGGTCTGGTCGGTGATCGCGTTCGTCACAGTTCCTCCTGCGCGTTGTGCTCGACCCGTCCGATGTGGCGGGGGGCCTGAATAGCGGCCCGATCTCTACTTTGCGTGCGTTGGCACGTATGCGCAATAGTGGTGCACAAACGTGCAGCAGGTGAGGAGTTCGAGTGGACGATCGTGACGAAATGATGCACGAGGCAGCGACCTTGTACTACCTGCAAGACGAGACAATGGAGTCGATCGGCCGCCACCTCGGCATCTCTCGCTCCGGGGTGAGCAGGCTGCTCAAGCTCGCGCGCGACCGCGGCGTGGTGCAAGTGCAAGTGCGCCCGCCGGGGGCAGGTGGCGCCATCGCCAGCCAGGTGTCGTCGCTGTTTCGCGTGCGTGCGCACGTGGTGCCGGTTCGCACGGCGCTCACCGAAGACAGCCGTCTCGACAATGTCGCCCGCTACGCCGCCCAGCTGACGCAGAGCTGGTTCACCCACGGCATGACGCTTGGACTCGCGTGGGGAACCACGGTGGCCGCCGTCTCAGCCCACCTCACCCACACCCCGCTTCGCGAGGCGACGGTCGTGCAGCTCAACGGAGCGACCAACACATCGACCTCGGGGCTTGCGCACGGATCAGAACTCGTCACCCAGTTCGCCCAAGCTTTCGACGCGAGTCCCCAACACTTTCCCGTACCGGCTTTCTTCGATCTGGCCGAGACGCGCGATCTGATGTGGCGCGAACGGAGCGTGCGGCATGTACTGAGCGTTCAAGCCCGCGCAGATATTGCCGTCTTCGGCGTTGGGGCACTCGCGGCCCCTGTGCCCTCTCGCGTCTACATCTCGGGATACCTCGAATCGACCGACCAGGCAGCGCTCGCTGCCGATGGGGTCGTCGGCGACGTCTGCACCGTCTTCTTGCGTGAAGACGGGTCATGGGAAGACATCGCGATCAACAAGCGGGCGACGGGCCCCACGCCGCGGCAGCTGCAGGCGATCGATCGACGTGTGTGCGTCGTGTCAGGCGACGCCAAGGTCGTGCCACTTCGGGCGGCACTGCGCGCCGGCGCCGTGACAGACCTCGTCATCGACGAACCCACGGCGGCCACACTCGTGCGAGGCACACCGCGCTAGCTCACGGTGCTCGAGAGCCGTCAGGCCAGCGCAAGCCACTGACCGGGAATGAAACCTTTGGCGCGGCGTTGGGTAGACTTGTGAGCATTAGCATGCTCCGGGGTCGGTGAGAATCCGAACCGGCGGTGACAGTCCGCGAACCAAAGCACCAGCATCTCTTAGGTGCCGCTGCGGTTGATCTGGTGAAATTCCAGAACCGACGGTGATGTGACGAGAATTCGTCGCTAGTCCGGATGAGAGGAAGCATGGCGGTGCGACCTGCACCGTTGCGTCTGCAACCCCGGAGAACCGAGGGTAAGGACGAACGAGATGGCGGTCACCGACATCGAGCGCGGCGCAATGCGCCGCGCGCTGGCTGTCGCCCTCAACGGCCCGCGTGGAGTAAACCCGCAGGTCGGCGCCGTCATCCTCTCGCCCGGCGGCGAGATACTCGCTGACGGCTGGCATCGCGGCATCGGCACCGCACACGCCGAGGTCGATGCGCTGTCGAAACTCGCGGCGGATGCCGCTCGCGGAGCGACCGCGGTTGTGACTCTCGAGCCCTGCAACCACACCGGCCACACCGGCCCCTGCTCTGAGGCCCTCATCGCCGCGGGCATCGCGCGCGTGGTCTATGCCGTCGCAGACCCGGGCGAACACTCGGCCGGCGGCGCGCAACGTCTTCGCGACGCGGGCATCGACGTCGACGCACGCGTTTTGGAAGAGGATGCTGCGCAGCTGCTCGATTCCTGGCTCACCGTGCAACGACTCGGCCGGCCACACGTCACCGTCAAGTGGGCGCAGAGCCTCGACGGGCGTGCCGCAGCCGCCGACGGTACGAGCAAGTGGATCACAGGACCCGCGGCGAGAGCCGATGTGCACCGTCGCCGCTCCCAGACGGATGCGATTGTCGCGGGCACCGGTACCGTGCTGGCCGATGATCCCGCCCTGACCGCACGAGACGAGAGCGGTGAGCTGTTCGGGCACCAGCCACTGCCGGTGGTGATCGGCTCGCGCGCCGTTCCCGACGCCGCGGCCCTGCGTCGGCATCCGCACTCCTTCGAGCAGTATGCGAACCCGGCTGAGGCGCTCGACGCCCTCGCTCGTCGTGGTGTTCACCGTGTGTTCGTAGAGGGCGGCCCGACGCTCGCGAGCGCGTTCCTGCGCGAAGGGCTCGCCGACGAAGTACTCGCCTATGTCGCCCCCGTGCTGCTCGGCGGCGATCGCCTCGCAGTCGACGACATCGGCGTCGCCACGATTTCGCAGGCACGGCGACTTGCCGTCGCATCCATTGAGAACCTCGGTGATGATCTGCTGGTCATCGCCCATCCCACCGGCGAAAGCGAGAACTGATGTTCACCGGAATAGTTGAAGAGATCGGTCGCGTCACTGCCGTGGCACCGTCGGGCGACGGCGTACGCGTAACCGTGCAGGCGCCCAAAGCGATCTCAGACGCCGAGCACGGCGACTCGATTTCGGTAAGCGGAGTGTGTCTCACGGTTGTGGATCAGGGCGAGGACTGGTTCACCGCCGACGTCATGCAACAGACCCTCGATATGTCGACCCTGGCGGGCGTCTGCGCGGGTCGCGCGGTCAACATCGAACGAGCAACCGCGGCACACGGACGCCTGGGCGGACACATCGTGCAAGGCCACATCGACGGCACCGGCGAAGTTCTCGAAGTGCGCCCCGGTGCGCAGTGGCAGGTCATTCGCATTTCGCTCGCTCCTCAACTCGCCCCTTTAGTCGTCGACAAGGGGTCCATCGCTGTCGATGGCGTCTCGCTCACCGTCAGCGCGGTGAGCGACGCGGCCGATAGCGCCCAATGGTTTGAGGTCTCGTTGATCCCCGAAACGCTTGTCGCCACCACGCTCGGCGCGCGCCAGCTGGGCGAAAGCGTCAATCTCGAAACAGACATTCTGGCGCGTCATGTACAGCGCCTACTCGCTTTTTCTTCTGCGGCATCGGCCGCAAACACGGAAGGAGGCTCGCGATGAGCCTTGCCACGATCCCCGAGGCGCTAGCAGCCCTCGCTGCCGGCCGACCCGTCATCGTCGCTGACGATGAGAACCGGGAGAACGAGGGTGACGTCATCATCTCGGCCGAACTCGCCACTCCCCAGTGGATTGCATGGACCGTTCGCTGGTCGAGCGGCTTCATCTGCGCGCCGATGCCCGCGGACTGGGCAGATCGGCTCAATCTGCCGCCCATGGTTGAGGCGAACGAAGACGCCCGCGGCACCGCCTACACCGTGAGTGTGGATGCTGCGCAGGGCGTCACCACCGGCATCAGTGCTTCCGATCGCTCCCACACGCTCAACGTGCTTGCCAACCCGGATTCCGGGCCGACCAGCGTGATCCGCCCCGGGCACGTGCTGCCACTGCGTGCGGTCGATGGTGGGGTGCGCGAGCGCGGAGGACACACCGAAGCCGCCGTCGAGCTGATGCGCCTTGCCGGCCTTCAGCCGGTCGGTGCGATCGCCGAGGTCGTTGACGAAGATGGCTCGATGATGCGACTGCCCGGCCTGATGGATCTCGGAGAGCGCGATGGCGTTCACGTGATCACCATCGAGCAGCTGATCGCGTATTTGAACGAGATCGAGCCTCTGGATGCGGCCGTCCAGCCAGCGCATCGTCGCCGGGTCAGCCTTCGCGCCGAGGCGAATGTGCCGACCGCGCACGGGGAGTTTCGTTTCTTGGCTTACAAAGATCGCGTGACCGGCACCGACCACGTCGCGGTTGTCGCTGGTGAGATCGGCTCTGAGCCGCCTCTCGTGCGCGTGCACTCCGAGTGCCTCACGGGCGAGGCCTTCGACTCGCTCAAATGCGAATGTGGTCCACAGCTGGATGCTGCGCTTGACGCTATCGCCACGCAGGGCGGCGTCGTCATCTATATGCGCGGGCATGAGGGCCGCGGCATCGGGCTGATCAACAAGCTGCGTGCCTACAGCCTGCAAGAGCGCGGACTCGATACCGTCGACGCAAACCTCGCGCTAGGGCTGCCGGCAGATGCCCGCGACTATGCCGCTGCGGCAGGAATTCTTGCTGACCTGGGGATTGACAGCATCCGACTGCTCACCAACAACATCGACAAAGTGACCCAGCTTCGAGGCTTCGGCCTCGACATCGTCGAGCAGGTTCCGCTTCTCGTCGGAGTAGGCCCCAACAACCACCAGTACATCGCCACCAAGCGAGACCGCATGGGGCACATCATCAATTCCGACGACCTGGCAGATGCGGTCGCGAAAATGCACGAAGGAGCCCAACGATGAGCGGTACCGGAGCACCCACGCCCAGCGGTCACGTCGACGCCACGGGCCTGAACGTCGCGGTCATCGCCGGCACATGGCATGACGTGATCACCGACGGACTGATCGCCGGCGCGGAGCGCGCCCTGAAGCAATACGGGGCGACGTGGCGGCTGGTTCGCGTTCCCGGCTCATTCGAGCTTCCGGTCGCCGCGAAGACCGCGCTTGACGCCGGCGCCGATGCCGTCGTCGCGCTCGGCGTGATCATTCGCGGTGGCACTCCGCACTTCGAATTCGTATCGTCCGCCGCAACCGATGGCCTCACCCGGGTCGCCCTCGACGCCGGCAAGCCGGTCGGCTTCGGTGTGCTCACACTCGACGACGAAGCCCAGGGAATCGACCGCGCGGGTCTCGAAGGATCGAAGGAAGACAAAGGCTTCGAAGCGGCGGATGCTGCGGTGCGCACCGCCGTGTTGCTGCGCGAGCTTCGAGCCACTCGCTGAGGTGAGGACGGCCTTGCTAGCGCGAGCGCGCGTTTGCGCCTAGGTTGACGATTATGGAGACCCTGCGCCACATCGTCTTGTTCGTTCACCTGATTGGTTTCGCTGTGCTCTTCGGAGCATGGGCCGTAGAGGCGGTCAACGGCCACCGGGGAATCACCCGACTGATGAGCTGGGGCTTGGCGCTCGCCGCTGTGGCAGGCCTCGCGCTTGCCGCACCCTGGGGAATCGACTACGACCTCAACTACGCGAAGATCGGCACCAAGCTCGTCATTCTTATCGTCATCGGTGCACTGCTGGGCATCGGTTCCGGCCGTCAGCGCAAGTCCGGCTCGGTACCCCCTGGCATCTTCTGGTCGATCGGCATTCTGACCGCGGCCAATGCGGCGATCGCCACGATCTGGCGCTGATCGCTCGAACACCGCATCGCAGAGCTTCTTCTATCCTTGCCATGAGGCTTGGCAAGCAGATCAGAGGGAAGGCTGCACATGACAGCGAACGATCCAGACCACGCTGGGCCGACCACGGAGTTCGGGCGTAGCCATATTCAGGCAGTACCCGCAGACCCGTCGCCCACGCGTCGGCTCTTGATGTTGTCGGGGCCAGCGCTGCTCATCGGCATCGCCAGCGCCCTCGGGCTCATAGTGCTTGACCTCATCGCGGAGGCGTTGGAGAACCTGCTGTGGGACGGGCTTCCGGCTCTTATCGGATTCGACCAATACGCACCGTGGTGGATTCTCGTCGTGCTGACGTTGGCTGGCTTCGCCACCGGTCTGATCGTGCGGTTCGCCCCGGGGCACGCAGGCCCCGATCCCGCGACCGAGTCGTTCTTTCCTCCCGCCGTTCCGCTCATCACTCTCCCGGGCCTTGCCCTGGCCGCCATCATCACTCTTGCCACGGGTGTGAGTCTGGGCCCTGAGGCGCCGATCATCACCTTGAATGTTGCTCTTGCCGTCTGGGTCTGCAAGAAGGTCATCCCGGCTGTTCCCACCAAGCTGATCATCCTCATGGTGGTTACCGGCACCTTCGGCGCACTCTTCGGATCTCCCCTGGGCGCTGCGCTTCTGGCGACCTCAGTGGCGGCGGCCACAGCCTCCAAAGCGCTGTTGTGGGATCGCCTGTTCCTTCCGCTGGTATCTGCGGCGTCGGGTTCACTGGTGATGATGGTCTTCAGCGGCCACACGATGTCGCTTACCCTCCCCGAATACACCCCCGCGGTGTTCGCTGATCTCGGTGTCGCGTTGGCGGTGGCTGCCGTCGCAATGGGCGCAGGTTTGTGCCTGCTGTTGCTGTTTCCACACGTGCACCGGCTGTTTCACCGGTGGCGCGGCCCGGTCATACCGCTGACGGTCGCCGGGGTGCTGCTGGGTGCGCTCGGAGCGCTCGGTGGCGAGGTCACCCTCTTCAAGGGCGTGGATCAGATGGCACAGCTGGCAGCAGCGGCCGACGATGTCGAAGCATGGCAGGTTGCAATGATCGTCGTGATCAAACTCGCCGCGCTTCTGATCGCAGGCGCAGCGGGCTTCCGCGGCGGACGGGTGTTTCCCACGGTGTTCATCGGAGTGGCCGTCGGTGTGCTCGCCTACGCCATCTTCCCCAGTATTTCGCTGACGGTAGCGCTCGGCGCTGGTGTGCTCGGGATCTGCCTCGTGGTGGTGAGAGACGGATGGCTTTCGCTGTTCATCGCCGCCGTCGTCGTCGGAGATGCCACGCTACTGCCGATTCTGTGCATGGTGGTGTTGCCCTGCTGGCTCGCTGTCGCTCGACTGCCACAGATGCAGATCACGGAGCCCGGCGCGGTCGCGCACGACACGGATAGCAAACAAGCCGCACAGTAGAAGTACGGTTCTATATAGCCCCGTCTCACAAAGTAGGTTTCGCCGTGTCTTCCCCCGCTACCCCCGCCACGACTGCCCGCCCGCCGCGTGGTCGACGCCGCAAGCAAGAAGGGCCTCGCGCCAGCTTCAGACAGCTGCTGCCGTTTCTGTTCGAACACCGCGGTGTTCTGATCGTGGTTGCGATCCTCAGCGTGCTCGGGGCCATCGCGACGCTCGCGCAGCCGCTCCTGGTTGGGCAGGTCATCTCTCTGGTGCAGGCTGGCGACCCGCTCGGCTCGCTCGCCTGGATCATTGCGGCACTCGTCGTCGTGGCATCGCTGATCTCGGGCTATCAGCACTATCTGCTTCAGCGCACCGGAACCGCCGTCGTGCTCTCAAGTCGACGTCGCCTCATCTCGCGGATTCTTCACCTGCCGATCAGTGAGTTCGACTCGCGCCGAACCGGCGATCTGGTGTCGCGCGTCGGAACCGACACCACGCTCCTTTACGCCGTGCTGACGCAGGGCCTTGCCGACGCCGTCGGCAACGGCCTGATATTCGTCGGGGCGCTGATCGCCATGGCGGTGATCGACCCGCTGCTGTTGCTGCTCATCGTGGTCGTCATCGGCGTCTCGGTCGGCATCGTGACGTTCATCAGTGGCGGTATTCGCCGTGCGACCGAAGTGCAGCAGGCAAAGGTCGGTGAGCTAGCTTCGGGTGTCGAGCGAGCGGTCGGTTCAATTCGCACGATACGTGCGGCTGGCGCAGCCGCTCGCGAGCAGGCCGCGATTACCGAAACGGCCAGCGATGCCTACGACGCCGGAGTGAAAGTGGCGAAAGCCTCGGCCTTCGTCGTGCCGATCGCTGGCGTGGCTCTGCAACTTTCACTTCTCGCTGTGCTCGGCGTGGGCGGGTTCCGAGTGGCATCCGGCGCCATCACTATCGCGAGTCTCGTGACGTTCGTCATGTTCCTCTTCTTCTTGATCCAGCCGCTCGCAACATTCTTCGGTGCGATCACCTCGGTGAATCAGGCTTTGGGCGCGCTCGGACGCATCCAGGAGGTTCTCGACCTGCCCACAGAGACGCAGCAAGATGCGCAGTTGGCCGCGATCGTGCGTTCAGAGGCTGTCCCGACTAGCGCCGGCATGGCGGCTATTGAATTTCGCGACGTGCACTTCGCCTACCCCGAAACCGTGGTCGAAGCGCGGCGCAAGGCCGAAGCCGAAGCACGTGCACTGCTCGAAAGCGTGCACGTCGAGGCGTCGGCGGTCACCGTTGGCGACGAAACGGCGACTTCCGGAACAGACGAAACCGAGAGTGTGCTGCAGGGCGTTTCGTTCTCGGTGCCGCGGGGCGCGCGTGTCGCACTCGTCGGCCCATCCGGTGCTGGCAAAAGCACAACGCTCTCGCTCATCGAGCGCTTCTACGACCCCACTTCAGGCGCGATTCTGCTGGCGGGTGAAGATGTGCGCACCCTTGAGCGCGATGCTCTTCGCGCGCAGCTGGGCTATGTCGAACAAGATGCGCCCACGCTCGCTGGCACGCTGGGCGAGAATCTTCGCCTCGCCTCGCCCCACGCGTCTGACGACGAGTGTGAACGGGTGATGCGCGCCGTCAATCTTGGAGACGTTCTCGATCGAAGCGCCCTTGGACTCGAAGCCCCGGTGGGCGAATCGGGCGTCAAGCTTTCGGGCGGCGAGCGTCAGCGACTCGCGATCGCGCGCGCGCTGCTCGCGGCTCCGCCCATCCTGCTGCTCGACGAATCGACATCATCGCTTGACGGGCTCAACGAACAGCGCATGCGCGAAGCCATCGATGCGGTCGCTGCGGGGCGCACGCTCATCGTCATCGCGCATCGGCTGTCAACCGTCGTCGACAGCGACCTCATTGTGGTGCTTGATCGCGGCAAGGTCATCGGGCAGGGCACTCACTCCGAGCTGATCGCCTCTACCCCGCTCTACCGAGATCTCGCCAAGCACCAGCTGCTGGTGTGACCGGCGGGGCGCGCCCCGGCTAGGCGCGTTGCAGGCGGTAGCGCAGTGCCGAAAGCTCCGCCCACAACGGCGCCGGCACTCGTCCGTCGAAGGTGCGGTAGAAATCTTCGGTCAGCTCAGACTCCCGCATCCACGAGTCGCGGTCAATCGAGAACAGTGCCTCAACGTCGGCGTCCGAGATTTCGACACCGTCCAAGTTCAGCTCGTCAGTCTTGGGCAGTCGACCGACCGGGCTGTCCACCGCGCCGACCGAGCCTTCCACGCGGCGAATGATCCAGTCGATCACGCGGGCGTTGTCGCCGAAACCCGGCCACAGGAAGCGTCCATCATCGCCCTTGCGGAACCAGTTGACCTGGAAGATACGCGGGGCGCGATCGAAGCGCAGCTTCTGACCGATGCGCAGCCAGTGCCCGAAGTAGTCGGCCAAGTTGTAGCCGCAGAACGGGAGCATGGCGAACGGGTCGCGGCGAAGCTCGCCGACGGTGCCCTCGGCTGCGGCAGTGCGCTCGGAAGAGATGTTAGAGCCCATGAAGACTCCGTGCGTCCAGTCGGTTGCCTCAACGACGAGCGGAACGTTGGTCGCTCGTCGCCCACCGAAGAGGATCACGTCAAGCGGCACGCCCTCAGGGGCGTCCCAATCGGCGGCGATCTGCGGGCACTGTGATGCGCGAACGGTGAAGCGTGAGTTGGGGTGCGCGGCAGGGCGTCCCGAATCTGGCGTCCACGGCTTGCCTTCCCAGTCGGTGAGCTTGGCCGGCGGGGTATCTGTCAGACCTTCCCACCAGACATCACCGTCAGGACGCAAGGCAACGTTGGTGAAGATGGTGTTGCCCCAGAGCGTCTCGACCGCAGCGACGTTGGTTGACTCCCCAGTTCCGGGAGCAACGCCGAAGAACCCAGCCTCCGGGTTGATCGCCCACAGACGTCCGTCGTCGCCCGGGCGCAGCCACGCGATGTCATCACCGATGGTTTCTACACGCCAGCCGGGAATCGTGGGGCGAAGCATCGCGAGATTGGTCTTGCCACACGCCGAGGGGAAGGCAGCGGCCACGTGGTACGCCTTGCCTTCGGGCGAGATGACGCGGATCAGCAGCATGTGCTCGGCCAGCCAGCCCTCGTTGCGGCCGATCACCGAGGCGATGCGCAATGCGAAGCACTTCTTGGCAAGAATGGCGTTTCCGCCGTAGCCAGAGCCAAACGACCACACCTCGAGCGTGTCGGGAAAGTGCACGATGTACTTCTCGTCATTGCAGGGCCATGCGACATCTTGTTCGCCCGGCGCCAGCGGAGCACCCACCGAGTGAACCGTCTTGACCCAGGGCGCGCCGTCTGCGATCTGACGCAGCACATCGGTGCCGACACGGGTCATGATGCCGATTGAGACTACGGCGTACGCGCTGTCTGTGATCTGAACGCCAATGTGCGAGAGCGGGCCCCCGACCGCACCCATCGAGAACGGCACGACGTACATGGTGCGGCCACGCATCGATCCTTCAAACAGCGGGTTGATGGTGGCGCGAATCTCGTCGGGCTCAGCCCAGTTGTTCGTCGGACCAGCGTCGGTCTCGCGTTGCGAGGCGATGAAAGTACGCGCCTCAGTGCGAGCAACGTCGCTCGGGTGAGAGCGCGCGAGGTACGAGCCTGGTCGCCATTCCGGGTTGAGTTTGATGATCTTGCCCTCGTCGACCATCTCGCGCAAGAGGGCATCGTTCTCGGCACGCGATCCGTCGACCCAGTGCACTCGGTCTGGCGTGGTCAACGCCGCGACCTTGTCTACCCAGGCGACGAGATCTGCCATCCCCTCGCCATACACCGCGGGCATCTCACCGAATGTCGGCACGGTCTTGATGGTCGGCCTGGTGGTCTGCGGGACGATGTCTGCGATTGCCATGATTGCGCTCCTCTGCGTAGCAAATCGGTTCTGTTCCTCAAGATTGCGCCAGAATCAATGGGAATTTCTAAGAAATATGGCGTCAAGAACTTGATTTCTTTCGCTATTCTGAAGGAATGGCACCTAGCGCAATCGAGTTGTCCACTCTTGGCCATCGCATCCGGCATCAGCGCGTGTCGCGGGGGTACACCCTCGACGAGCTGGGGGCTCTTGTGGGCGTGGCAGGCAGCCAGCTGAGCCTCATTGAGAACGGCAAGCGCGAGCCGAAGCTCTCGCTGCTGCAGTCCATCGCCGGTGCCACCGGAGTCGACGTCACCGAGCTGCTTTCGACCGAGCCTCCGAATCGCCGAGCAGCACTTGAGATCGAACTGGAGCGGGCACAGTCGAGCACCGTCTTTCGTCAGCTCGGCATTCCGCCGGTCAGGATCACCAAGAGCACGAGCGACGAGACCATCGAGTCGGTGCTCGGCTTGCATCGCGAGCTGCAGCGCCGCGAGAGCGAAGCGATTGCGACCCCCGAAGAAGCACGTCGAGCAAATACTGACCTGCGCCACAAGATGCGTGCGGTTGACAATTACCTGCCCGATATCGAGAAACTCGCTGAAAAGCAGCTCAAGGCGGCCGGTCATGTCTCTGGTGCACTGACCCACCGCACCGTGAGCGTCATGGCTCAGCAGCTCGGCTTCGAACTCATCTACGCGAGCGATCTTCCTCACTCCGCGCGCTCCGTCACGGATTTGGAGAACGGTCGCATTTACCTGCCACCAGCATCCATCCCCGGTGGTCACGGACTTCGCTCAATGGCTCTGCAGGCGATGGCCCACCGACTGCTCGGTCACACCAGGCCGAGCGACTACGCCGATTTTCTTCAGCAGCGCCTCGAGATCAACTACTACGCCGCATGTTGTTTGATGCCTGAAACAGCATCGGTCGCTTTTCTCTCGCAGGCGAAGAAAGACCGCAACCTCGCCGTCGAGGACTTTCGTGACGCGTTCGGCGTGACGCACGAAGCAGCCGCTATGCGACTCACCAACCTCGCGACGGTTCACCTCGGCATCCGTCTTCATTTTCTGCGGGTGGATGGCTCGGGAGCCATCTCGCGTGTCTACGAAAACGACGATCTGCCCCTGCCCACCGATGTGACGGGTGCGGTCGACGGTCAGATCGCGTGCAAGAGGTTCTCAGCACGGGCTGCCTTCGCCGAGCAGAACCGCACCACCGAGCACTACCAATACACCGATACCCCCGCCGGCACGTTCTGGTGTTCGACGCAGACCGGCTCTACGTCTGACGGGGAGTTCTCGATCACCGTCGGCGTGCCGTTCGACGATGCTCGCTGGTTTCGCGGACGCGAAACCCAGAAGCGCGCGACCTCGCACTGCCCCGACGAGACCTGTTGCCGTCGGCCCCCGGCCGAAGTCACCGAACGCTGGGCGGGCAAGGCGTGGCCAAGTGCCCGCGTACATATGCAGATGTTCTCGCCGCTGCCCCGCGGGACGTTTCCCGGCGTAGACGACAACGAGGTCTATTCGTTCCTCGACCGTCACGCGTGACCAAAGGCCGCTAGCCGCGCTCGTCGTAGGCGGCGCGCGCGGCTTCAACCGCGGCATGGTTCTCAATGGCCCACTGACCGACGGCTTCAGCAATGGCGATGAACGTGCCGCCGAGCTGAGTGAGTTCGTACTCGACGCGCGGGGGAACTTCTGCGTGCACGGTGCGATTGATCAGCCCGTCTCGCTCGAGCTGCCGCAGCGTGCGGGTCAACATGCGCTGCGAGATCCCGGGGATGTGCCGCTGCAGCTCGCTGAAGCGCAGCCGTCCGCCGCGCAGTGTCGCGATCAGCAACAGCGACCATTTGTCACCCACCCGGTCGAGCACCTCGCGGATGGCCCGACCTCCCACCTCCGGGTCGCTCGCTCGCCCACAGGAATTCTCATATGCCGTCTGGGTTACCTCGATCGGGTCGTTCAACGTCATGACGTGTTCCTCACTTACACTCGTGTGCCTTTTGCAACACCGTCATCAATGACTGATGATGAGGTTACTTACTTATCGTAACCGACCTACTCAAGGGGAACTTCTTGATCATTGCACTGTGGATTCTGAACGGCATACTCGCCCTCGCATTTCTCGCGGCCGGCGCCATGAAGGCGCTGCGCTCAAAAGACGCTCTGCGTGCCAGCGGCGGCATGGAATGGGTCGACGGCTTCAGCCCGGCCGCAATTCGTCTGATAGGCGTCGCAGAAGTGCTGGGCGCGGTCGGACTCATCCTGCCGCTTCTCACCGGCATTGCGCCCATCCTTACGCCGATCGCTGCCACCGCGCTCACGATTCTCATGATCGGGGCTACGGTCACGCATGCACGCCGCCACGAGAAGGTTGTCCCGACGCTGGTTCTGACAGTGCTCACGATCGCGAGTGCGATCCTCGGCTTCGTGGTCGTCCTCGGCTGACGACGGCAGTCCTCGCAGGCGCACCGCGGCGAGCGCGGTGCGCCTGCGTCAGACGTGCGCAGCTAGGCGTGCGGGTTGGGTGTCAGCGTGTACTTGGTCTGCAAGTACTCGTGAATGCCTTCAGCCCCGCCCTCGCGCCCGAGGCCTGACATCTTCCACCCGCCAAAGGGCGCTGCGGCATTCGACACCACGCCGACGTTGAGGCCCATCATGCCGGTCTCGAGCTTGTCGATCATGCGCTGTCCACGCGACAGGCTTTCGGTGAAGACGTACGACACCAAGCCGTACTCCGTGTCGTTCGCGATGCTCACCGCTTCATCTTCGGTGTCGAAAGGCACAATCGCCAGCACCGGCCCAAAGATCTCTTCACGCAGAATGTCGCTGCCGGGCTGCACATCTGTCACAACGGTCGGCTCATAGAAGGTGCCCGGGCCATCGACTGCCTTGCCGCCGGTTTTGAGCTGTGCGCCGCGTGAGACGGCGTCTTCAACGAGCGATTTCGCCTTTGCGACCGCACGGTCATCGATCAGCGGACCAATGGTGACCCCCTCTTCGGTACCTCGGCCGATTGCGAAACCTTCGACTCGCTCGGTGACACGTCGCGCGAACGCTTCGGCAACGGAACGGTGGACGATGAAGCGGTTTGCCGCAGTGCAGGCTTGACCGATATTGCGGAACTTGGCGAGCATCGCACCCTCAACCGCTTTGTCGAGATCGGCATCGTCGAACACCACGAACGGTGCATTGCCACCGAGTTCCATCGAGGTGCGAAGCACCCCATGGGCAGCTTGTTCGAGCAGCTTCTGACCGACACCCGTCGAACCGGTGAACGACAGTTTGCGCAACCGCGGGTCGCGAATGATGGGCTCCGAAACAGCGCCCGATGTCGAGGTCGTGAAGACGTTGACAACCCCCTTGGGCAGACCGGCATCTTCGAGCAGCTTCACAAAGTAAAGGGTCGTCAGCGGTGTCAGCTCGGCCGGTTTGATCACGACCGTGCAGCCTGCGGCGAGCGCCGGCGCGATCTTGCGGGTAGCCATGGCCAGCGGAAAATTCCACGGCGTGATGAGGAAGCACGGCCCGACCGGATGCTGCGTCACAATCATGCGACCAGTGCCCTCGGGGTTTGCAGCGTACCTGCCCTGCACCCGCGCTGCCTCTTCGCTGAACCAACGCAGGAACTCGCCGCCGTAGGCCACTTCACCTCGGGCTTCTGCCAGCGGCTTGCCCATCTCGATGGTCATGAGAAGGGCGAAGTCCTCTTTGCGCTCCTGCAGCAGGTCGAACGCACGACGCAGAATCTCGCCGCGCTCTCGCGCTGGTATCGCCGCCCACGCCGGGAAGGCATCGGCAGCAGCATTCATGGCTGCCTTGCCGTCGTCGACACCGGCATCGGCGATCTCTTTTACGACGAGGCCCGTCGCCGGGTCAAAGACCTCGAGTGTGTTGCCACTAGCGGCAGGCCGCCAGTCTCCGCCGATGAACAGCGAGTCGGGAACGGCTGCCAGCAGATCGGTTTCACGGTTGTCAGTCATTCGAGACCCCTTCATCAATCGGATGCCGCAGCGAACGGCGGTCGCCTACGGTCCCATTCTGCCGGGATTGCGCACTCACCCCGATATACGTGATGTACAGATGGCGCTACCCGTTCGCCTCTGCGGAGGCCGCTAGTACGACTCGGAGACGAGCGCAATGTCGTAGTGGGCGATTCGCTGCGGAACGCCCTCGAATGCCGCCGCTCGAGCTGCGGAAGCGACGTACACCTCTTCGAGCGCGAGGAACTCTTCTTTGGTTCCCTCGATGCTCACCGCCCACACGAACTCGTTCGATTCGCGCAGTCCGTAGGCGAACTCGATGGTGAAGCCCGCCGCGGGGCGAACCTCGGGCATGCAACCCTGCCACCAGGCGACGAATGCGTCGTACTCTCCGTCAACAAGGGCATAGCGGCGCAACTGAATCGTCTTCATTCTTCGATCATGCCAGCGACACGCATCGGCTCGCGCGCATATACTCAAAGTGTCCAGCGGTGTATTCCCCCGCCGGTGCTCGGAAAAGGGGCACGCAGCCGACGCTTGAAAGCGAACGCGAGACACATACGGAATCTCTGCTCCGTCGTCTCGAAAGGCTTTGTCATGCCCACTGTTCCTATGACCACCGTTTCTGCCCACGTCGCTCTCACCCTCGGCCGCCACGTCGACCATGTCTTCGGTGTGATGGGCAACGGCAACGCCTACTTTCTCGACGCACTGGAGCGATCGACTCGAGCGCAGTTCACCGCCGTGCGCCATGAGGCCGGCGGCGTTGTTGCAGCTGACGCGTTCTGTCGAGCGTCGGGTCGACTGGCTGCGGCCACCGCTACGTACGGTGCAGGCTTCACCAACACGCTGACCGCACTCGCCGAAGCAGTGCAGGCTCACGTTCCCCTGGTGCTGGTCGTCGGCGATGAACCGACCTCAGGCCCGCGCGCGTGGGATGTTGACCAGATCGCAATGGCATCTGCCGTCGGCGCGCGCACCTACACGGTGGGGCGCGCCGATGCCGCCGCCACGACTGTGATCGCCATCGAGCACGCGCTGACCTACCGCGTTCCCACCGTTCTCGCGATCCCCTACGACGTTGCCGCCCTCGACGCTGGCCCCGTTCCCGCCGCTCCCGATCCTCGCGTGCCTGCACCTCTCGCCCCGCGCGGAGCGTTTGCTGAAGCCTCGGTACGCGAACTCGCTGATGCGCTGGCTACCGCGAGCCGCCCGTTCCTGCTCGCGGGCCGCGGCGCGTGGATCTCAGGTGCCCGAGACGCTCTCGGGCACCTCGCCGACCTCACTGGGGCTGTAACGGCTTCTACCGCCCTGGGCCGCGGCATCTTTCCGCGGCCCGAGTTCGATCTCGGAGTCACCGGAGGTTTCGGCGCTGAGGGTGCGATGGAACTCGTGCGCGAAGCCGACGTCGCTGTGGTGTTTGGTGCGTCGCTCAATCAGTTCACCATGCGCTTCGGCGACCTATTCGCTCCCGGCACACGCGTCTTCCAAGTCGATGTGGCGCCAACAGCGACCCATCCGCACGTTGCCGGGTTTGTTCGGGCGGATGCTGCCAGCGTCGCCGAAACACTCGTGACCGAACTCATCGAAGCCAAGTCTGAGCCGAGCGGTTGGCGCGAATCGATCGATATCGCCGCGTTGCGGGCTTACGAACAGGGCGACTCGGTTGCCGCTGACGGCCGCCTGGATCCCCGCACCGTGGCCAACCGCATTGGTGAACTTCTTCCGCAGGACCGTGTGGTCGTGTCTGACGGCGGCCACTTCATCGGCTGGGCGAACATGTACTGGCCAGTCGCCTCGCCCGACCGCCTGATGATGATCGGCACCGCATTTCAATCGATCGGCCTCGGCTGGCCGTCTGTGCCCGGTGCAGCTCTCGCCAGGCCCGAGTCGACAATCGTTCTGACCACGGGTGATGGCGGCGGCCTGATGGCGCTTGCTGACCTCGAATCTGCCGTGCGCGTTGCTGCTGGCCGCGGAATTGCCGTGGTGTGGAACGACGCCGCATATGGCGCCGAAGTGAATCTCTACGGATTAAAGGGACTTGCCCGCGAACCCATGATGATCCCTCAGGTCGATTTCGCGGCGCTGGCCAGCGGTGTCGGCGCCGAGGGCGTTGTGGTGCGCACCATGGCCGACCTCGAAAGGCTCACCACGTGGACCGCGGAGCCCGAGGCATCCCGACGATTCCTCGTGCTCGACTGCCGAATCTCGGGCGACGTGATCGCGCCCTACCAACAGGAGATCATCCGCGTGAACTCCTGATCGCAGGGATTCACCCCTCGAAGACCGGCGCGAAGAAGTCTGCGAGTGCGGCAGGATCGCTCAGCGGAAGAACGGCCGCGACGTATTGATCGGGACGCACGACCACGACGACGCCGTCTCGCGACAGTTCGCGCTCGGCAAAGATGTCTGCGTCGTTCCAGTCGGTTTCTCCGGCTGCGAAGACTTTCTCCCAATCGGTGAGGGCGAGTGGACCCGTGCACGGGCGAAACAGTTCGGGCACGGCATTCCAGTCGACCTCAGCGGGCGACTGCTGATAGATGACCTTGATATCGAAGATCGCGTCGACATCGCTCTGCGAAGGGGTGAACTTCTTCAGCGGAGACTCGGGCGCGTTCGCAACCCACTCCGCCCAGCGCGAGAGCTGAGAGCCCTGCCCCGCGGCTGCCGCATCGGCGAACGCATAGATGCGCCAACGGCCATCTGCGGTCGCGTGATGGCCGAGATGAATCGCATTGCCGTCGCACACGAGCGACACCCGTGCCGACTTGAAGCGCTTGCCGAGAGGGAACCCCTCAGCCAGATGCTGGTGCGCAGCATCCATCACGATTGCCGACGGCCCGTACTGGGTCATGAACCCCGAGGGAAACTCCGCCGTAGCGAGGTAGTGCGTGGCGAGGTCTTGCGGGTCGGTGATCTCTTCTGGCTTGCGCGCCATGAGCGATGACCACTCTTTGTCGAAGTCGATCAGCTGCTGCGCGACCGGTTGCCGCTCCGCGGAATAGGTCGACAGCAGAGTCTCGGGGCTGAGCCCGGTAAGCACCGAGCCGAGCTTCCACCCGAGGTTGAAGCCATCTTGCATTGACACATTCATGCCCTGCCCGGCCTTCGCACTGTGCGTGTGGCAGGCGTCACCTGCCAGGAACACGCGCGGCGAGCGGTCATCCCCCATCGGCACATCATCGAACTTGTCGGTGACCCGGTGGCCGACCTCATAGACGCTGTGCCACGCGACCTGCTTCACGTCAATCGAGTACGGGTGCAGAATCGCATTGGCCTTGCTTATGACGTCTTCAATCGGAGTCTGGCGCACGCGATGGTCATCATCTGCTGCGACCTCACCCAGGTCGATGTACATGCGGCTGAGGTATCCGCCCTCTCGCGGAATGTGGAGAATGTTCCCCGCGGCAGAGTTGATCGCGCATTTCGTCCGCCAATCGGGAAAGTCCGTATTCACCAGCACATCCATCACACCCCAGGCATGCGCCGCGCTATTGCCCGTGTGCTTTCGACCGATCGCCTCGCGCACGCCACTGCGAGCGCCGTCACAGCCGACAACGTACTTGCACCGAACGGTGTGCTCCTCGCCCTCTCGCTCACCCGCCGTAGAGCGCACACGCACCTCGAGAGGGTACTCCTCGCCGTCGTGACGGGTGAGCGACACGAACTCGAGGCCATAGTCGGGCACGATGCGCCCAGGACCCTGCGCCGCAGCTTCTGCGAAGTAGTCGAGCACCCGCGCCTGGTTGACGATCAAGTGAGGAAACTCGCTGATCGAGTAGGCGTAGTCCGGGGTACGCGAGGTGCGAACGATGTTCTGTGGGTTCTCGGGATCGGGCCCCCAGAAGTTCATGTAGGCGATGTTGTACGCCTCGGCCACGATGCGCTCGGCGAATCCGAAGGCCTGGAACGTCTCCACGCTGCGCGGTTGGATCCCATCAGCCTGGCCAAGTGGCAACCGCCCGCCTCGACGCTCGATAATGCGCGTCGAGACGGACGGAAAGTGCGACATCTGGGCTGCGAGCAGCATGCCCGCGGGGCCGGAGCCCACGATGAGAACCTCGATCTCGGTCGGCAGCTGGTCGGGGCGATCGGTGCCGATCGCCGCGGCCGGCTGGAGGCGCGGATCGCCTGACACATACCCGTGGTGGTGAAACTGCATGCTGCCTTCTTCGGTCGACTTGACTCGGGTGCCGAGGGCTACGCCCGCGACATCCCGTAGATCGGGCTCTTGGTCTGCTCAGCTTCGTGATCCGGACCGAGCGGAATGCCGGAACGGTCACGCAGCAGCAGGGTTGCCGCGAGCCCGATGCAGGTCATCCCAGCGAGATACCACGTCACCGAGTCGGTCGATCCCGTCGCCTGCACGAGAGCGGTGGCAATGGTCGGAGCGAATGCTCCACCGAGGATTGCACCAAGGGCGTACGAGATCGAGACACCCGAGAATCGAATCGATGCTGGGAACAACTCCGAGTAGAGCGCTGCTTGCGGGCCGTAGGTGAAACCGAGGCCGATAGTGAGGATCGCCAGCCCGAAGAAGAGCGACATGATGTTGCCGGCATTGACAAGCGGGAACAGCAGGAAGACACCCGCAAGCTGCAGAATCCACCCGATGATGTAGGTGTTGCGTCGGCCCAGTCTGTCTGAGATCCAGCCAGCGAAGAACGTGGAGATCAACCAGGTGACTGCCGAGGCAGCAACCGCCCACAGCACGGGTCCACGCTCGAGCCCAACCGGTCCGTCGGGGTTTGTTGCGTAGTTCTGAATGTATCCACCGGTCGTCATGTAGCCGACCGCGTTGTTGCCGGCGAAGACCAGCGCGGCGATGAGAACGAGCATGGTGTGCTTCTTGAACAGCTGCACGATGGGCATGCGTGTCTTCTCTTTGCGCTCGGCGAGCTCGGTGAACACCGGGCTCTCCTCGACATGACGACGCACCCAGTAGCCCACGATGATCAGAATGAACGACAACAGGAACGGCACGCGCCAACCCCACTCGATAAACGCGTCACCCGGAGCGATCACGGCCATCAGCGCCATGATTCCCGATGCGAGCAGCAAACCGATCGGCACGCCGATCTGCGGCGAGGCGCCGAACATTCCGCGCTTGGCCTTCGGGGCGTGCTCGACTGCCATCAGCACCGCGCCGCCCCACTCGCCACCGGCCGAGATTCCCTGCAGGATGCGCAGGGCCACGAGCAGGATCGGTGCCGCGACGCCGATCTGCGCGTATGTAGGCAGCAGACCAACCAGAGTGGTCGCTCCGCCCATCAACACCAGTGTGAAGACAAGCACGACACGACGGCCGTATTTGTCACCGAAGTGACCCGCGAGGAAAGCACCGAGCGGGCGAAACAAGAAGCTCAGGCCCACGGTGGCGAACGAGAGCAGCAATGCCGCCTGCGCGCCCAGTGGTTCAAAGAAGATCTGACTGAAGACCAGACCAGCGGCCGCGGCATAGATGAAGAAGTCGTACCACTCGACGGTGGTTCCAACGACTGTCGCGAACACCACGCGTCGCCTGTCGGCTGACGTGGCAATGGTGCCCGTGGGGGTGAAGCCCTGTGGCGCGGAGGGGGAAGCGGACATCGTACGGTGACTCCTTCGTCATTCGAACCAGCGGGGTGGGCGGTCAAGAATGAGCACTTGCTCGCCTGCCGTCGATCATATACGATTTCAGATATCACGCAAGAGCGAGGGAGCTCATGAACGAAACCACACCGTCCGAGCCCGCATTCGACGACGCCCGTTTCGCCGCGCTCCCCCAGCGGCCGGGCAAGATCATCGCCGTCCACCTCAGCTACAACTCGCGAGCAGATCAGCGCGGCCGCACACCCGCTTCGCCGTCCTACTTCTTCAAGGCATCGAGTTCCGTCGCCGCCTCAGGAAGCACGATCGAGCGCCCTGCGGGCACCGAGCTGCTCGCTTTCGAGGGCGAGGTAGCGCTCATCATCGGAACTGCGGCTCGTCATGTCAGCACCGCCGAGGCATGGAACCACATCGCCGCGATCACCGCAGCCAACGACTTTGGGCTCTACGACCTGCGCGCAAACGACAAGGGTTCCAACGTTCGCTCGAAGGGTGGTGACGGCTACACCCCGATCGGACCACTGCTGATCGATGCTCGCGATGTCGACCCCGAAGCCGTGCGCGTACGCACGTGGGTGAACGGTGAGTTGGCTCAGGACGATACGACTGCGGGCCTCATCTTTCCGCTGACGCAGATCATCGCCGATCTCTCCCAGCATTTCACTCTCGAGCCGGGTGATGTGATTCTGGCTGGCACTCCGGCAGGCTCGTCGGTGGTCGTACCAGGCGACATCGTCGAGGTGAGTGTCGACGCGGCCGGCGCAAGCTCGGGACGACTCGTGACCCGAGTAGTGCAGGGCGAGACTGCGTTTGATGAATCTCTCGGTTCGCTGCCCTCGGTCGATGAAAAGCAACGCGTCGAAGCGTGGGGCTCCGCCGAGGCTGCGGGCGTCGCGGAGGTTGCGCCGGCTCCAGCCCTCACAGCCGAATTGCGCGAGAAACTCCATCGCGTGCCGGTCGCCGGGTTGTCTGCTCAGCTGCGCAAGCGTGGGTTGAACAACGTCACCATCGATGGCGTGCGCCCCCTGCACCCCGAAGCCAAACTGGTTGGCACCGCGAAGACGCTTCGGTTCGTTCCTCACCGCGAAGACCTGTTTGCGTCGCACGGCGGTGGCTATAACGCTCAGAAACGCGCGTTCGACTCTGTTGGCGACGGCGAGATAATCGTCATCGAGGCGCGCGGCGAGACCGGGTCAGGCACTCTAGGAGACATCCTGGCGATCCGTGCGCACGCGCGCGGCGCCGCGGGCATCGTCACCGACGGCGGCGTGCGTGATGCCGACGCAGTGACCGCGGTGGGCATCCCGGTATACACCGCGGGAGCGCACCCGGCGGTGTTGGGTCGGCGCCATGTGCCGTGGGATCTCGATGTCACCATCGGCTGCGGCGGCACCACGGTGCAGCCTGGCGATGTGATTGTGGGCGACCGCGACGGCGTCATCGTGATTCCCCCGAGCCTCGTCGAAGAGGTCGTAGATGCCGCCCTCACGCAAGAAGACGAAGACGCGTGGATTGCCGAACGGGTCGCCGAGGGCAACGCACTCGATGGCCTGTTCCCGATGAACGCTGAGTGGCGGGCACGCTTTGAAGCCGCCCACACCGAGGAGCCGCAATGAACGCGGCATCCACCAAGAGCAAATCCCAGCTGGCCTACCACTGGGTCAAGGAGCGCATCTCGAGCCAGGAGTTCACTCCCGGCTACCGACTCGTGTTGGGCAGCATCGCCAGCGAGCTCGATATGAGTGTCGTTCCGGTGCGCGAGGCGATCCGTCAGCTTGAAGCTGAGGGACTGGTCACCTTCGAACGCAATGTCGGTGCACGCGTATCGATGGTTGACGACACTCAGTATCGCTTCAGCATGCAATCGCTCAGCATCCTCGAAGGCGCCGCCACTGCCTTAGCCGCACGTCGCCTCACTGTGGACGACATCCGTCGCGCACGAGACATCAACGAACTCATGGTCGAGACGCTCGACCACTTCGATCCGCGCGCCTTCACCCGACTGAACCAAGAGTTTCACGCCACGCTCTTCGCCACCTGCGCGAACCCCCGGCTGCTTGAGCTGGTCGAAGCAGAGTGGGGCCGACTCGGGCACTTGCGTGATTCCACCTTCAGCTTTGTGCCCGGTCGCGCTGCCGAGTCGGTGCGCGAGCACGAGAACATCCTGCAGCTCATCGAGAACAGCGCACCGCTCGGCGAGATCGAGAAGGCCGCCCGTCGTCACCGATCAGCGACCCTCGATGCCTACATGATCCACGAGCATCCCGACGAGACCCTCGGCCTGCCGGCCTTCTAACCATCTCCCCCGGAGGAAATCATGACTGACACCACGACAGCGCACGACGCAGCACGCTATGTGCCCGCGGATCTTCCCACCCGCATTCAGCACTACATTGACGGCGAGTTTGTCGACTCTGTCGACGGCGACACCTTTGAAGTACTCGACCCGGTATCGAACCAGCCCTACCTGCGCGCGGCGGCGGGAAAGAAGAGCGACATCGACCTTGCGGTCGCTGCCGCACGCCGCGCGTTCGACGAGGGGCCCTGGCCGCGCATGCTGCCCCGCGAGCGCAGTCGTGTCTTGCACCGCATCGCCGACCTCGTTGAAGCGCGCGACGCCCGTCTGGCCGAGCTCGAGAGCTTCGACTCGGGTTTGCCCATCACGCAGGCGCTCGGCCAAGCTCGTCGCGCGGCGGAGAACTTTCGCTTCTTCGCCGACCTGATCGTGGCGCAGGCCGATGATACCTACAAGGTGCCCGGCCGCCAGATCAACTACGTGAACCGCAAACCGATCGGTGTCGCGGGCCTCATCACCCCGTGGAACACCCCCTTCATGCTGGAGTCATGGAAGCTCGGGCCCGCCCTCGCCACCGGCAACACCGTTGTGTTGAAGCCAGCCGAGTTCACCCCGCTCTCGGCGTCGCTGTGGGCCGGCATCTTCGAAGAAGCGGGCCTGCCCCAGGGAGTCTTCAACCTTGTCAATGGCCTTGGCGAAGACGCTGGCGATGCGCTCGTGAAGCACCCTGACGTTCCGCTCATCTCGTTCACCGGTGAAAGCAGCACGGGGCAGCTGATCTTCGGCAACGCGGCGCCATATCTCAAGGGTCTGTCGATGGAGCTCGGCGGCAAGAGCCCCGCAGTAGTCTTCGCCGACGCTGATCTCGACGCGGCCATTGACGCGACGATCTTCGGAGTGTTTTCTCTGAACGGCGAGCGCTGCACTGCTGGCAGCCGCATCATTGTGCAGCGCGAGATCTACGACGAGTTCGTCGAACGCTATGCCGCCCAGGCAAAGCGCGTTGTCGTGGGCTATCCGCATGACCCCGCCACCGAAGTCGGCGCGCTGGTTCACCCCGAGCACTACGACAAGGTGATGAGCTACATCGAGATCGGCAAGAGCGAGGCACGCCTCGTCGCCGGCGGCGGGCGCGCTGCCGGCTTTGACGAAGGCAACTTCGTGTCACCGACGGTGTTCGCCGATGTCTCCCCCGACGCGCGAATCTTCCAAGAGGAGATCTTCGGGCCCGTCGTTGCGATCACGCCATTCGATACCGATGAAGAGGCGCTCGCGCTGGCCAACAACACCAAGTACGGGCTGGCCGCCTATCTCTGGACCAACGACCTGAAGCGGGCTCACAACTTCTCGCAGTCGGTGGAAGCGGGCATGGTGTGGCTGAACTCGAACAACGTGCGCGACCTGCGCACCCCGTTCGGCGGAGTAAAGGCGTCGGGCCTCGGGCACGAAGGCGGGTACCGCTCGATCGACTTCTACACCGACCAGCAAGCGGTGCATATCACCCTCGGCAAAGTGCACAACCCGACCTTCGGCAAAGGCTAAGCCGCAAAAACCGGATGCTGCGCCGACTCATCCCGCCGCAGCATCCCTCCCCTTCTCTTTTTCTCACGCAAGGACGCTGATATGACCGACAAAACCCTCACCTCCTCCGGTTTCTATGTCTCGCAAGAGGCGCCGATCCACTCGGCCAACCCCGTGGCGACCCCCGCGGCCTCGCCGCCCGACATTCTGCGATGCGCTTACATGGAGCTCATCGTCACCGACCTCGCCGCCTCTCGCGAGTTCTACGTCGATGTGCTCGGGCTTTATGTCACCGAAGAAGACGACTCAGCGGTCTACCTGCGCTCCACCGAAGAGTTCATTCACCACAATCTCATTCTGCGAAAGGGCGACATCGCCGCCGTCGCCGCATTCTCATACCGCGTGCGCGCCCCAGAAGACCTCGACAAGGCGGTCGCGTTCTATTCAGAGCTGGGATGCCGCATCGAGCGTCGCGAGCAAGGCTTCGTAAGCGGCATCGGCGACTCGGTGCGCGTGACCGATCCGCTCGGGTTTCCGTACGAGTTCTTCTACCAGACCGAGCATGTGGAGCGGCTCTCGTGGCGGTATGACCTGCACACCCCGGGAGAGCTGGTGCGTCTCGACCACTTCAATCAGGTCACCCCCGACGTACCCCGCGCAGTGAAGTTCATGCAGGATCTCGGCTTTCGCGTCACCGAAGACATCCAGGATGACGAGGGAACCGTCTATGCGGCATGGATGCGACGCAAGCCCACCGTGCACGACACCGCCATGACCGGCGGCGATGGCCCTCGCATGCACCACGTCGCCTTCGCGACGCACGAAAAGCACAACATTCTCGCCATCTGCGACAAATTGGGCGCCCTGCGTCGCTCCGACGCGATCGAGCGTGGACCCGGCCGCCACGGTGTGTCGAACGCGTTCTACCTCTATCTGCGCGATCCTGACGGACACCGGGTAGAGATCTACACGCAGGACTACTACACCGGCGACCCCGACAACCCCGTCATCACCTGGGACGTGCACGACAACCAGCGTCGCGATTGGTGGGGCAACCCCGTCGTTCCGAGCTGGTACACCGAAGCATCGCTGGTGCTCGATCTCGATGGCAATCCGCAGCCCGTGGTGGCACGCACCGATAGCAGCGAGATGGCCGTCACGATCGGCGCCGATGGCTTCAGCTACACGCGTCCTGATGAAGACTCCATGCCCGAGTACAAACAGGGCGAGTACAAGCTCGGCCACCAGCTGTAACGTCGAAGCGAGGAGACCACATGCTGACAGCTGACCAGATCGCCGCGCTCGCGAGCGAGCTCGCCGAAGCCGCAGACTCACGCACGGTGATGCCACGCATCACCTCGCGCTACCCCGACGCGACGATCGGCGACTCATATGCCATCCAAGGGGTGTGGCGCGATCAGCAGGTCGCCTCGGGGCGCCGCCTCGTCGGGCGCAAGATCGGTCTCACTTCGAAGGCGATGCAGCAGGCTACGGGCATCAGCGAACCGGACTACGGTGTGATGTTCGACGACACCGTGTGGGCGAACGGTTCCGTGATTCCCTACGACGACTTCTCGAACGTGCGAATCGAAGTAGAGCTGGCGTTCGTGCTGAAAGAAGCCCTCACCGGACCGCACTGCACCCTCTTCGACGTGCTGCGCGCGACGGAGTATGTGACGCCCGCGCTCGAGGTGCTCAACTCTCACATTGAGCTTGAGGGTCGCACGATCGTCGACACCATCAGCGACAACGCCGCCTACGGCGGCATGGTGCTCGGGGGAATACCCATGCGGCCCGACCAGATCGATCTGCGCTGGGTGTCGGCGCTTCTCTACCGCAACGAGACGATCGAAGAGACCGGCGTTGCCGCGGGCGTTCTCAATCATCCCGCTACGGGCGTCGCATGGCTGGCGAACAAGTTGCACCAGCACGGCGCGCGACTCGAGGCTGGCGAGATCATCCTCGCCGGTTCGTTTACCCGCCCGATGTGGGTGAAGCGTGGCGACAGCGTGCTGTGCGACTACGGCCCCATGGGCACCATCACGTGCAGATTCGCCTGATCACCGCTCGCCCCTGCCAAAGACAGGACTGACATGCCGCTTCGACTAGCTCCCACGTTCCGCGATGCACTAGCGAACGCCGACCACCCGCTCGCGGGCATCTGGGTGTGCTCAGCCTCGCCGGTGTCGGCCGAGATCTGCGCGGGATCGGGCATGGACTGGATGCTGATCGATGGCGAGCACTCCCCCGTCGATCTGGGTTCCACGCTCGCCATCCTGCACGCAGTCGCTGCCTATCCGATCACACCCGTGGTGCGCGTCGCGA
Organism: Microbacterium marmarense; assembly: GCF_037204165.1. Lineage (NCBI taxonomy): Bacteria > Bacillati > Actinomycetota > Actinomycetes > Micrococcales > Microbacteriaceae > Microbacterium > Microbacterium marmarense. The sequence goes on along the minus strand of NZ_JBBDGL010000003.1, from coordinate 211,022 downwards.
GCCTCGATGCGGTGACCATCAAACAGGTGCTTGATCTCGGCGCACAGAACCTGCTCGTACCGATGATCTCTTCGGCAGCCGAAGCGCACGCTGCAGTTGCCGCGGTGCGATATCCGCCTCGCGGCAAGCGCGGCGTGGGATCGGCGCTGGCACGCTCGGCGCGCTGGAATCGTGTCGACGGCTATCTCGAGAATGCCGATGATCATGTATCGCTCTTTGTGCAGATCGAGACTTCGGCAGGGGTGGATGCGGCGGCCGAGATCGCTGCCGTCGATGGCGTCGACGGCGTATTCGTCGGCCCCAGCGATCTGGCTGCGTCGATGGGATTGCTCGGCCAGCAGACTCACCCTGATGTCGTCGCCGCCGTCGTATCGACATTCGCTGCGGTGCGTGCTGTGGGCAAGCCGGTGGGAGTGAATGCTTTCGCCGAAAAACAGGCACAGGCGTACGTCGATGCGGGCGCGGACTTTATCGCCGTCGCCGCCGACGTCTCGCTGCTGGCTCGCGCTTCAGAATCGTTGGCGCTTCGATGGACGCCGGCGGTATCTGCTGAGAAGCGAGCGTCGTACTAGCTGGCGCCACGCCGCCGATCTCGCCAACCACACTCGGCGCAGTTACGCAACCGAGACACAGTGACGGTGAGTCCGTGGGATGCTTGCCGCATGAATAGGGAAGTCACCAGCCGCATTGTGCTCGATGTCACCGAAGCCGCCGATCTCGTCTTCGCCGTCGCCGTCTCAGACCATTACCAGCCGGTGACTGAAAGCTTCGAGGTCACCGTCGACGGCACCGCTATCGACAGCGAGGAACTCGCTGATGTGTCGGGCACTCGATTGAAGCGAGTGCGGCCAGGTGCGGGGCGCCTTGAGATGAATTACCACGCCGAGATCTCGGGTGCTGGGGCAGCCGATGAACCCACCGATACCGACCTGCTCGTCTACTCACGGCCCAGCCGCTATGCGGAGTCTGACGCACTCGCTGCGACGGCGTTTGCCGAGTTTGAGGGCATCGATGACCCCGCCAAGCTGCTCAAGGCGGTGTCGTCGTGGGTGGGTACGCATCTGGCCTACGTGAGCGGCTCCAGCTTGCCGACCGATGGAGCGGTGCGCACTCTGCTATCTCGTCAGGGCGTCTGCCGCGACTTCGCACACTTGACGATCGCGCTGTTGCGGTCGAAGGGAATCCCTACGCGACTGGCGGCCGTATATGCGCCTGGGCTCGACCCCATGGACTTCCACGCTGTCGCCGAGGCGTGGGTCGACGGCGCCTGGTGCGTCGTCGATGCCACCACGCTCGCACCGAGGTCATCGCTCGTGCGCATTGCGACCGGCCGCGATGCTGCCGACACGGCATTTCTCAACATCATGTCGGGGCGCACCAACCTGGTGAGTCTCGATGTCATGGCCACCGCAGACGAACTGCCCGCCGACGACCTCGACAAACTCGTGTCCATCTCCTAGTCCAGGGTGCGTGGCCGCCGAAGCCATGACAATCTAGGGGTATGAAAGCTTGGGTCGTGCGCTTTGCGGCGCTGTATGTCTACAACATCGCCGTGCTGTTGGTCATCGGCCTGCTCACGCCCGCAAAGGTGGGCTTCCACGTCTTCTGGGCCGCCGTCATCATGGTGCTCGCCGAAATTCTCGTGAAACCGTTCGTGCTGAAGATGTTCGCCAAATCAGCGGCCAAGTCTGCAGCACAGCGCACGCGTGTGGCCGAAGGCTTTGTTCAAGCGTTGATCGTGCTCGCCGTGGCAGCGATCATCTGGGTGATCGTCATGCTGCTGTCTAACGTGAACGCGGGCGGCAGCTGGTTCTGGGCGTGGGTGCTCCCCCCGGTTCTCATCACGATCGGCTGGTGGATCTACTCGCGCGTCAACAAGAAGTTCGAAGAACAAGCCGGCGCCATCTATGACCGCGCAATGGGGCCAAAGCCCGGTGCCGCCGAAGCTGCCCCGGCCACCACGCGCGTCGATACCGCCGCCGCGCACCAAGAACTGCACGACGGTCTCACTCCCGAGCAGCGAAAGATGCTCGACGACCTCGGCAAGAGCTGAGACGTGTGAGGGGATGCTGCGACCCGCGCGGCACCCCCTCGACAAGCGTTTCTGCTAACCGGCCATTCGCTCCGCCGCTTCGACGACGTTGGTCATCAGCAGAGCAACCGTCATCGGGCCCACGCCGCCGGGGTTCGGCGAGACGAAGCCCGCGACCTCTGCAACATCGGGATGCACGTCTCCGAACACCTTCGATTTGCCGCTCTCAGGGTCTATCTCGCGGGTGACACCGACATCGAGCACTGCCGCGCCCTGCTTGACGTGCGCCGCCTGCACGATGTGCTTGACGCCCGCCGCGGCGACGATGACATCAGCTTGTTGCAGGTGATGTGCCAGATCAGCCGTTGCGGTGTGTGTGAGCGTCACGGTCGCGTTGATCTCGCGACGAGTCAGCAGCAGCCCGATCGAACGGCCGATCGTGACGCCACGACCCACGACGACGACGTGCTTGCCATGGAGGTCATAGTCGTTGCGCAACAGCAGTTCGATCACGCCCCGCGGCGTGCACGGCAGCGGCGAGGTGATCGGCGAATTCACGTTCAGAACAAGCCTGCCCAGGTTTGTGGGATGCAAACCGTCAGCATCCTTCGCAGGATCGATTCGCTCCAAAATGGCATCGGTATCGATGTGCTTGGGGAGCGGCAGCTGAACGATGTACCCGTGGCAGTCTGGGTCGTCGTTGAGCTCATCAATCAGCGCCTCCACGTCGGACTGGGTGGCATCGGCCGAAAGCTCACGCTGGATCGAGTTCATTCCGATCGCTTCAGACTGGCGGTGCTTCATGCCGACGTACAGCTGAGATGCGGGATCGGCGCCCACGAGCACCGTTGCGATACCCGGCGTGATGCCCCGTGTCTTCAAGGCGGCAACCCGTTCGCGAAGCTCCTCGTTGATCGCGCCGGCTGCTGCTCGACCGTCGAGTTTGAGTGCAGTCATGCCCGCGGTGCCTTACTGCTCAAGGCCCGGGTAGAGCGGGAAAGCCTCGGTGAGCTTCGCCACGCGTGCGCGCAGCGAATCGACGTCAGCGCCCGGCAGGAGCGCCAGCGCAATGACGTCGGCGACCTCGGTGAACTCCGCGTCGTCAAAGCCGCGCGTTGCAAGCGCGGGCGTTCCGATACGCAGCCCCGACGTGACCATCGGCGGCCGTGGGTCGTTGGGCACCGCGTTGCGGTTGACGGTGATCTGGATCTCATGCAACAGGTCTTCGGCCTGCTTTCCGTCGATCTCAGCGTCACGAAGGTCGACGAGCACGAGATGCACATCAGTACCGCCAGAGCGCACCGCGATGCCAGCATCCTTCACATCTTGTTGCGAAAGGCGCTCGGCGAGAATATGTGCGCCGCGCAGGACTCGCTCTTGGCGCTCCTTGAACTCGGGGGTCGCAGCCAGTTTGAACGCGGTCGCCTTCGCCGCGATCACGTGCATGAGTGGGCCGCCCTGCTGACCGGGGAAGACCGCAGTGTTGATCTTCTTCGCGATGTCGGCATCGTTTGTCAGGATGAAACCAGAGCGTGGACCCCCGATGGTCTTGTGCACGGTCGAAGAGACCACGTGCGCGTGGGGAACCGGGTTCGGGTGCAGTCCGGCAGCGACCAGTCCGGCGAAGTGCGCCATGTCTACCCAGAGCAGCGCGCCGACCTCGTCGGCGATCTCACGGAACTTCGCGAAGTCGAGCTGTCGCGGGTACGCCGACCAGCCAGCGATGATGACTTTGGGCTTGTGCTCGACGGCCAGGCGACGAACCTCGACCATGTCGATTTCACTGGTCTCAGCGTCGACGCCATAGGCAACGATGTTGAACAGTCGACCCGAGAAGTTGATCTTCATGCCGTGGGTGAGGTGACCGCCATGGTCGAGCGAAAGCCCGAGCAGCGTGTCGCCGGGGCGTGCAATGGCGTGAAGCACCGCGGCGTTGGCCGATGCGCCGGAGTGCGGTTGAACGTTGGCAAACTCAGAACCGAACAGCGACTTCGCGCGCGAAATCGCAAGTTCTTCAGCGACGTCAACCTCTTCGCAGCCACCGTAGTAGCGGCGGCCGGGGTAGCCCTCGGCGTACTTGTTCGTCAGTACCGAGCCCTGCGACTGCAGCACCGACACGGGCACGAAATTCTCAGATGCGATCATCTCCAGATAGCCGCGCTGACGGTTGAGCTCCTTTTCAAGAACCTCAGCGATCTCGGGGTCTACCTCGGAGAGAGGGGCGTTGAAATACTGATCGGTCATAGCGATCTCCTGACACGGCGTTTCGGATAGCGGAAGTCCACATCGGCCCAGGCGTACGGTCGAATGCCATTGTCAGCCGCTCCCCGGTGGGTGCCCACCTGAACGCCAGTCGCGACTCTTTGAGCATAACGGATGGCGGCGGCGCGCACCCTAGCAATCCGACCGTGCAGTCACACGGCGCGAACCGACAGCACGATCGCATTTCCCGGCGCGAGTAGCGGCATCGCAAGACCGCCAGCGAGAAGCACACTGCCTGGAAGGGTTGTTCCCGCCCCAAGCCATTGCGGCGGGGCATCTTGGATGCTCGTGGGTGTGACTCCGAAATCGACGACTTCTACTCGGTATCGCCGCGAGGCATCGAGACCGGCGCACTTCATCGTGGGCGCTAGCGCCGCCCCGAAGCCCGCCATCGCCGCGTACGAATAGAGCGCTTCGCGCTGGTCGCGGCTGACTATGCCATGAACGAGGACCGAATCGTCCGCCTCGTCTGTCCGCACCGCGCGGCCGGAGTGCAGAAGATGGCGATGCTCCTTGTAAATCTCAGCCCAACGGGCGAGTGCCGAGCGGTCAACATCGGAGATTCTGGTCAGGTCAGCTTCGATTCCTGCGTGGGCGAAGAGTGCTGTCGCAAGGCGAAAGGAAAGCTCAGAAACTCGGCCGGTGGTGTGTGCGCGCGCGTCGCCCACGTGCGATCCCAAGAACTCCGGCGGAATCAGCACGCCAGTCCACCGCTGAATGCGCTGGCGCTCGAGTGGGTCGTTCGAGTCGCTGGGCCAAAACCGGTCGACACGACGAAGAATGCCGAGGTCGACGCGGCCGCCGCCTGATGCACATGACTCAATTTCTACGCGTGGATGAGCTGCACGTATTTCATCGAGCAAGGAGTACAGCCCTGCGACTTGATCTCTGGTGTTGTCGACGAGCAAGTCGCGGTTGTGATCCCATTTGAGATAGGAAATCGGATACTGGCAAAGCAATGCGTGCAGGCGCGTGAAGAGGTAGTCGCGCACCTCAATCAGGGAAAGGTCAAGCACGTGTTGCCAGCGCCAGGTAAGTGCGACGTCATTGGTGAGTAACCACTCCGGGTGTTCTCTGGCAAGATCAGAGTCGAGGCTGACCATTTCCGGTTCCACCCACAGCCCGAATTGCATTCCCGCAGCGATTACCCGATCAGTCAACGGCCCGAGACCGTCAGGCCACCGCGCAGCATCCACGGTCCAATCGCCCAATGCGCGCTTGTCGTCTGTGCGCCCGTGAAACCAACCGTCGTCAAGCACAAAGCGCTCGATACCCACCAATGCGGCAGCTTCGACGAGCGGCTCGAGACGTTCGATCGACTGGTCGAAGTACACGGCCTCCCATGTGTTGAGGGTGAGCGGCCGGGCGCCGCGCGCACCCGCCCAGCGGCGAACGTACTGGTGTAGGCGGTCGGAAAGCCCGTCGATGCCCGCATCGGAATATGTCGCGACTACCTGAGGAGCGCTGTATTGCGCGCCTGGTGCGATGGTCACTTCCGAAAAACGCTCGCCTGCTCCGAGCGTGGTCGAGCCAAGGGGCGAGCGCTCATACCACTGGCGTGTGTCGCCGCTCCAGGCAACGTGCGTTGACCAAATCTGACCATGCCGAAAGTCGAATCCCGCCGTGCCCGCCATCATGAGGAACGCGTCGTCATGGCCGCCCCGACCATGGCGCGATTCACGTGACCAGACGCCTCGGCCCGGACGAATACGTTGAGGCGCACGCTCGTGGGTCCAGTTGCCTGCGAAGTCGAGAACTTCCGTTGCGTTAGCAGAAATGGGCAACACGATCGCGCTGTCGCGCAATCGTAGGCTTTGATTCCCGGCATTCGTTATTCGTTGTTCAACCAGCAATACGCCGTCGCGGGTGAGCGTGAGCTTCAGATCGATGCGAGCATCGCCGCTCGCGACCACGATCTCAAGAGTGTCGTCGCGTCGAATAGTGCCCTGGTGATGCAGCGTGGGTGCGCCCCCCGCGACGGTGAGCGAGGGCATCCCGCTCCATCCGTTGCTGAGAGATGCCACCAGGTGTTGCCGGAAAGGCCGGTCGATGGAGCTGGGCGCCGTTGCTGGCAGAGATGCCTCAGCGTATGAAACACAATCAGCGTCTGAAATCTCGCCCAGATCTTCACCCCAGTGAAGAAGGGCGGGCACCTCCGTGCCGCGAGAGTCGAGGAGAACACTGACGCCCGCGGCACGAAGGTGGTGAATCACTATTCGCCTACTCTGCCACCGGAATGGACTGAGCCTCAAGCGTCGAGATTGTCGAAGCTTGTGCCGATTCCAAAGCGTCGAAGAGAGTGCCCTGACCGGTCACCGCCTGCTGAAAACCGTCGGACACATCGGCGTACGTCTGCGTCATGGTCGGCCCCCAGACGAAATCGGGGTTGACCTGAGCGGCTGCATCAGCGAAGACGTCGTAGATCTTCTGTCCGCCGTAGAACTCCACGCCTTCCTGAAGCGAGGGCAGGTCAAGACCCGCAGTCGTTGCCGGGTAGATGTTTGCCGACTCATTGAGCGCGGTCAACGCCTCGTCGGAGGTGTTGAGCCAGAGTGCAAACTTGGTCGCCTCGTAGAGGTGGTCGGTTCCTTTGAACACAGCGACAGACGAGCCGCCCCAGTTTCCGGAGCTTTCGCCGCCAGCTTCCCACTGCGGTGCTGCAGCGACTGACCAGTTTCCGGCGGTGTCGGGTGCGCCACTCGCGATGGAGTTTGCGCCCCAAACCGCGGAGTTCCAGCTCCAAACTTCGCCAGAGTTGTAGGCGTTGTTCCACTCTTCGGTCCATGCCGGGTAGGTCGAGACAAGATCTTCGTCAAGAAGCTCCTGCCAGTATTCAGCGACCACGGTTGACTCGTCGGCGGTAAGGTCAACTGTCCACGCGTCGCCGTCGTTGCTGAACCAGTCGCCGTTTGCCTGCCACACGAATCCAGCGAACTGGTTGATGTCAGCTGTGGAGAAGTTGGTGATGTAGCCACCAAGATCACGGATCGTTTGAGCCGCTTCTTTGTACTCGTCCCAGGTCGTAGGAACAGGAATCTCGTTCTCTTCGAACAGGTCGGAGCGGTAGAACAACGCCATCGGCCCGGAGTCCTGCGGAATGCCGTAGACGCCGTCTTCGCTGCCCAGCGTTACCTGACCCCAGGTCCACGGAATGAACTCAGCCTCGGCCGCGACAACATCTTCACAGCCCGCGAGGTTTTCGAGGCCATCCTGTACGCGGAAGCTCGATAGGGCGTCGTACTCGATCTGACCGAGATCGGGTGCGTTGCCTGCTTCGAGCTGGCTGAAGAAGCTCTGGTAGGTACCAGAGTTGCCGTTGGGGCCTGTCTGAACCTCTACCTGAATATCGGGGTTCTCCGCATTCCAGGTGGCGACGGTCTCCTCGATGCCCGGGATCCACGACGTGAATTCGAGCGTCACATCGCTGCCCGCGGGCTCGCACGCCGTGGCGCCTGCGGCGGTGCCGTCGGAGTCGCCTGTGCTACTGGCGCCGCACCCTGCCAGCGTCATCGCGCTGAGCAAGGCGACGCCGGTGACGACTGCTCTCTTGGTTATCTGCATGATCTTCCTTACTTCGTTGTGTGGTGGAGGGACTTGCTGCTGAGCGTCGGTTGAACACCGACGGCGGGGACTTACTTCACGGAGCCGGTGCCGAGTCCGTTGCGCCAGAAGCGCTGAAGAAAGAGGAAAGTGATGATGAGCGGGATGATCGAGATGAAGGACCCGACAAGAACGTAGGTGCGCAGCTCAGGAATCTGATTGAGCTGCGTGTTCCACGCGTAGAGGCCATATGTGACGGGGAACAGTTCTTCACTGCGGAGCATGATCAGCGGCAGAAAGAAGTTGTTCCAAATTGCAACAAACTGAAAGAGGAACACGGTGATCAAAGCGGGCATCATGAGACGGATCGATACTGTAAAGAACGTACGAACCTCGCCCGCGCCGTCAAGTCGGCTGGCTTCGATGAGTTCGTCGGGAACACTTGCCCCCGCATAGATGCGGCTGAGGTACACCCCGAATGGGCTGACGATGCTCGGCAGCAGCACTGCCCAGAACGTGTTCGTCAGATTGACCTGGCTGAAGATCAAGAACAGCGGCAGCGCGAGCGCGGTTGCGGGCACGAGCACGCCACCCAACACCACGTTGAAGTAGGCTTCGCGACCGCGAAACTGATACTTCGCGAGCGCGTAACCGCACATGCCGGCGAAGACGGTAGCCAATAGCGCGCCGATGCCTGCATACCCGGCAGAGTTCACCAGCCACCGGAGGTAGATTCCGTCTCCATAAGCAAAGAGGTCTTGCACGTTTTGCACGAAGTTCCAGTCGGCGAACCACAGTGCATTCGTGGTGAGCAGTTCACCACGATCTTTGGTTGCTGCGATGAACAGCCACCAGATGGGTACCAAGAAGTACAGCGTGAACACGGCCATGACGACCAGTGCTACGGTGCGCGACACCACACTCTCGCGTGGCCCGCGGGGGGAGAGATCGTCGGCGGTAGCGCCGCGCGTGCGAGTCAGCATGCTCATCGTTCTGCCTTTCGCTGCGTGAGTCGAAGGAACGTGAACGACAGCACACACGTTGCGACGGCAAGCACCACTGAGAAGGCTGCCGCGAGGTTGACATTGGGGATCGCGCTAGTGGCGTACACGGTCATGTTCGGTGTGAACGTGCTTGACACGGCCGAGCTGAATGACCGGAACACTTGGGGTTCAGCGAGCAGCTGCAAGGTGCCGATGATCGAGAAGACTGCGGTGAGCACAATGGCAGGAGTGATCATAGGGATCTTGATAGACCACGCGATGCGCACCTGACCGGCACCGTCCAGCCGAGCTGCTTCGTAGACTTCGCTCGGAATGGCCAGCAGCGACGAGTAGATGATGAGCATGTTGTAACCCACGAAGACCCACGTCACTACGTTCGCGATCGACCACAACACGAGCTCGGGTGAAAGAAAATCGATGCTGCGAGTGACATCGGTGAAAGGCGAGAGATTGGGCGAGTAGAGGAACCCCCACATGATCGCCGCAATGACCCCCGGCACGGCATACGGTGCGAAGAATGCGAGCCGAAAGAACCGCTTTCCCTTCAGTACTGGCGAATCAAGGAGCAACGCGAACAGCAACGCGAGACCAAGCATGACCGGCACTTGCACAATGCCGAATAGCAACACCCGCCCCACTGATTCCCAGAACGGACCGTTCTCGAACACCAGGAGATATTGGGTGAGTCCGCCGAACACCTGCCGCGGTTCGCCGTAGGTTCCATCGCGCTCGACGACCAGCAACGACTGCCAGATGGCATAGCCGATCGGAATCAAGTAGAAAAGCGTGAACAAGACGCTGAAGGGAGCCATGAACAACGCGATGGAGCCGCGATGCTGAATCTTCGGTCGTGGTAGACGAGGCGTCGACCTCTTGTTGCCTCGCGTAACGAGCAACTCTGTGGCGGTCATACAGCCGCCCCCTCTCTGATGATGCGAACCGCCCCGGCGGGTACATCGATGTGACCGACGACCGGGCTGCCCGTGATGATTTCGTTTCCTTGGCTCTGCACAGCGATCGCCTCGTCGGCGTGGTTGATGACGAATAGATACGAGTGGTCGGCGCCAACCCGCCTGACGACCTCAAGTTGTGAGAAGTCTCCATTGGCGACTGCCGCCGGGCGAACGTTCGCCGCTGCGGCCATTTCAGCCATCACGTTCTGGTAGCCCGCAGGCTCCAGTTGTGTCGCCACGTACCACGCAGTGCCGCTCCCCCACGCGTTGCTGGTGATGGCGGGATGCCCATTCGACGGACCGTCAGAAAACTCTGCGTGGGTGAGGGCCGTGATTGCACGACCGCGCTCTGACCACAGCCGCGAACGTTTTCCATCTGACAACGTGAGCACTTCGCCAGGCTCCACGGGCGCAAATTCTTCGATGCGAATACCTAGGGCTTCACGAAAGGGGCCCGTGTATCCACCAGTGAACACGCGATCGTTCTCGTCGACGGTGCCGCTATAGAAGGTGATGAGCGCGATACCGCCATCCGCGATCCAATCGGTGATCACTTTTGCATCACTCGCGCCCACAAGATGTAGGCCTGGAACGACGACCATCCGGTACTGCGACAGGCATGCTCCGGGCGGGACAATATCGACCGTGATGCCGAGCGCGCGTATTGCGGAGTATGCCGCGTGAATTTGGTCGAGATAGCCAAGCGATTGGCTCGGCCTTGACTCGGTCTGGGTCGCCCACCATGACTCCCAAGAGAAGATGATGGCGGCGTGCGCTTCCACGCGCGTTCCGGCAACTTCTTCGAGCTGATGGATCGTGGCTCCGAGCGCGGTCATTTCACGCCACAGGTCGGTGTCTACGCCCGCGTGCGGCAACATTGCCGAGTGAAACTTCTCACTCCCCTGCACCGATGCGCGCCACTGAAAGAAGCACACGCCATCTGCGCCGCGAGCGACGTGTGTAAGTGAATTTCTTGTCATCTCGCCTGGCATTTTCGCGAGATTCAGCGGTTGCCAGTTCACCGCGCCCGTGGAGTGTTCCATCAGAAGCCACGGGGCGCCTTGAGCGAGTCCACGCGAGAGGTCCGCAGCGAATGCGAGCTCCATGGTGGGGGCGGCCAAGCGCTGGTCAAGATAGTGATCATTCGCGACGATGTCGACATCGTCCGCCCACGACCAGTAATCCATGTTCTCGATATGCGCGGCAACCATGAAGTTGGTCGTCACCGGGATGTCGGTGAGCGTGCGCAGAACTTCAGCCTCGGCTCTGTAATGGTCGAGCAATTCGTCAGAGCTGAAGCGGTGAAAATCGAGCTCCTGACCGGGGTTGCATGTGGACAGTGTCGCGCGCGGCGTGTGCACTTCGCTCCACGCCCCGTAGGTCTGGCTCCAAAACGCCGTACCCCAGGCTGCGTTGAGCGACTCGAGGGTGCCGTATTTGTCCTGCAGCCAACGCCGGAAGGCGATCGCGCTTTCATCGCAGTAACAAAGAGCGTTGTGGCACCCAAGTTCATTTGACACGTGCCACAGCGCGACCGCGGGGTGTTGCGCATAGTGGTTCGCTACTGCCGTCACCAGACCAAGTGCAGCCCGGCGAAAGTCTGGTGAGCTGGGGCACCATGCCTGTCTGCCGCCGTGATAACGTCGCGTCCCGTCTGCGGCCATTGGCAGAATTTCTGGGTGAGCGGTCGTGAGCCACGCCGGCGGCGAGGCCGTTCCTGTACCCAGATTCACTCTGATGCCCGCGGCATGCAAGCGACCGATCACGTCGTCCAAGCGCGCGAAGTCAAAGTCTCCAGCGCGAGGCTCAACGTGAGACCAACCGAATATGTTGATCGCGACCAGATCGACGCCCGCGTCTCCCATGAGCGCAATATCTTCGTCCCACGTTTCGGGATCCCACTGCTCAGGGTTGTAGTCACAGCCAAACGCGATGCCGTCGTGTTCGAAGCTGCGGCGCGACAGGTCGGTCATGGTCTCCTCGGATCTGTGAACGTGCACAGATCCGTAAAGCTTTCCTCTGCATCGAGGGTCTGTGAACGTGTACAGACTTACATGTGACCGAGGACTTGTCAACAAATTCGCAAACACTGTGCGCGTGCACATACGATGAGCAGCGTGGAGGCAAGGAATCGTCGCCGGCGGGCAACCGTAAAAGATGTCGCTCTTGAGGCGGGCGTTTCCCGCGGCACGGTAAGCCGGGTACTGAACGGGCAGCCATACGTTTCTGAAGACGCGCGGACCGCTATCGACGCCGCTATCGCCAAGGTCGGGTTCATCCCAAACCGTGCGGCGCGTAGCTTGGTCCTGCAACGCTCCCAAGCGATCGGGCTCATCGTGCATGAGCCCCATTCACTGTTCGTCGAAGACCCGAACATTGGGTCAATTCTGATGGGTGCGAATGCAGCGCTCTCCGAAGCCGACTACCAGATGTCGACCCTCATTGCGGACACTCCTCGAGACGTCGACCGGCTGGCGAGATACCTCAGCGGCGGCCTCATCGACGGCGTCATCATCGTTTCTGCCCGTGTGGGCGACCCCATCACCGAAGCAGTTGCGAGGCTAGATCTCCCCGCGACCTTCGTCGGCCGCCCGCGCGACATTGGCAGCGCTGCGTCAGTGGCGATCGACAACCGGGATTCAGCTCGAAGGATAACGAACCGCCTTCTCGCTACCGGCCGCCGACGTGTCGGCATGATCGCCGCCGCGCTCGACCGAGACTCAGGCGCTGATCGACTGGCAGGTTTCGTTGACGCGGTGGGCGGTCGCTTCGACGCGGAGCTTGTCGAGCGCGTGCCCCTGTATTCCTACTCCGACGGCCAACGGGGCATGCGCACCCTGCTCGCGCGATGCCCTGACGTCGATGGCATATTCGCCTCGAGCGATGCTGTCGCCGCGGGGGCCATGGACGTGCTCCAAAGCGAGGGCCGTCGCATTCCCGACGATGTGGGAATCGTGGGCTTTGATGACAGCTCGTGGGCAATGAGGTGCGATCCCCCGCTGTCAACTGTGCACCAGCCAGCAACCGAACTCGGCCGCGCAGCCGCCGAATCAGTACTGAGACAGTTGCGCGGCGTCAGCGATGAATCCGAAGGGCGCCAACTCGAGTGCCCGATTGTCTGGCGTGGCTCTGCGTAGGCGCCTTTCGCTCTCTCGCCGCCGCGGCTCCCGGCGGTCTCTCGCTTCGCCGGGAGCGCCCTGGTAGGCTTGCGTCAACATTTTGTTAGGGGGCTTTACATGAAACTAGCGGACTCGCCTTCATGCTCCGATCACCGTGATGTGGCAGCCCTCCTCGGTCAGCAAGCTTGGAGCCATCGTGCCGATTCCGTCCGTCGTCCCCGCCCCCTCCACGATCGAAATTGCCGAAGGTGATCCGCCATTCACGTTCAGTGGCTCGACCGTCCTGACGGGCGATCCGGATGCCACCGCGCTGGCGGCGACGCTGCTGGCTCGCCGAACCGGGGTTGCCATGCCTGTTGCTCTCCGGCACCGCCAGGCGCCAGACGGGTTCGCGCCAAACCCTGTGCACATCGACTTCTCATTGACTCCGGGGCTACCTGCTGAGTCGTACCGGTTGCGGGTCAGAGACAACGGCATCGAAGCGACGGCGAGCGACGAAGCGGGGCTTTTCTACAGCATCCACACCCTGTCTCAACTCGTGCAGGGCCGCGACGGTGAGTTCAGCATTCCCTCCGTGCTGATCGAAGATTCCCCTCGCTTCGCCTACCGAGGTGTGATGCTCGACGTCGCGCGTCACTTCCACAGCGTCGAGACGGTTAAGGCGTACATTGATCGCGCCGTCAGCCTCAAGTTCAACGTGCTTCACCTTCATCTCACCGATGACCAGGGCTGGCGCATCGAGTTGCACTCGCGCCCTGAGCTGACCGCCATGGCCAGCGGCACTTCGGTGGGCGGGCACCCCGGCGGATTCTTCACGAAGTCCGACTACCGAGAGATCGTCGACTATGCAGCGTCGCGCCACATGACGGTCGTGCCCGAAGTCGATGTGCCGGGGCACACTCACGCTGTAGGGCTCGCGTACCCCGAGCTCGTCGAAGAACCTGTGCTGAGCGAGCATATTCACGAAGTCGTGCACGAGTATGGTGGCTCGCTCCCACAGAGCGGCACCCCCTATGACGGCTTAGCGGTCGGGTTCTCGTCGCTCAAGATTCACGATGAGAAGACCTACGATTTTCTGGCGGATGTCTTCGGCGAACTCGCCGGCATGACGCCAGGGCCATACCTGCACCTCGGCGGCGACGAAGCGCTCGGCACCGAGCCTGCAGACTTTGCCGAGTTCATACGACGAGCCAGCGAACTCATCGCTGACCTCGACAAGATTCCCGTCGCATGGCACGAAGCTGGCGCCGCCGCAGGTCTGCACGACAGCACGGTGGGCCAGTACTGGGGCTTTGTAACCCCGATCGACGGCATGGATGACAAGGCGCGCGCGTTCGCACGCAACGGCGCACAGCTGATCCTCTCTCCGGCCGACGCGATCTACCTTGATATGAAGCCGACCGCCGACGCCTCGCTCGGACTCACCTGGGCCAATGGGCCAACAAGCGTAGAACGGGCCTACTCGTGGGAGCCTGCGACAGTCATCGCTGGCATCACCGACGCAGACATTCTCGGAGTTGAAGCACCCCTGTGGACCGAAACGGTGCGCGACCTCGACGCTATCGACGCGCTCGCTTTCCCCCGCATCGCGGCGGCCGCCGAAGCTGCGTGGTCGCCGCCCACTGGCCACAGCAAACTGCGAACATGGGACTCGTTCCGTGCGCGGGTCGGCCGCTTGGGTCCACTGTGGACAAGCCAGGGCATTCGATTCTCGGCATCTGAAGAGATCGACTGGTCCCAGGAATGAGCACGCTGATCCATTCGGTGCGCCTCATCGACGGTGGCACCGAGATCGAGAACGCCTGGGTGCTCTTCGACGACGGCCGCGTCTCGTCGCGGGGCGAAGGCACCAGCTACCCGACCGCGCGGGAAGTGGTCGACGGTTCGGGATGCATCCTCTCACCCGGGTTCATCGATATCCACGGCCATGGAGCCGGCGGCGCAAGCTATGACGGTGGCGCGGATGCGATCGCCACCGGGCGCGCTGTGCACCGCGAGCACGGCACCACCGCCGCCCTGATTTCTTTGGTGACAACCTCGATCGACGATCTGGTCACCCGCGTTGGCATCATCGCAGATCTGGCAGAACGTGATTCGTCGATTCTCGGCTCGCATCTTGAAGGACCATTCCTCGATCCGGCTCACAAAGGGGCGCACACGCTTGAGCTCCTGCGGGCGCCCGATGCAGCATCCATCGAACGGCTCCTGGAAGCGGGACGCGGGACGATCCGCCAGGTGACGCTCGCACCCGAGCTGCCCGGCGCTGACGATGCGATCCAGCAGTTCATCGAGGCTGGGGTGGCTGTTTCGATCGGACACACCGATGCTGACTACGCCACCGCACAGCGGGCTTTCGACGCCGGGGCAACCCTGATGACCCACGCGTTCAACGCGATGCGCGGCATTCATCATCGCGCACCCGGCCCGATCGTCGCTGCTCTTCGCGACCCTCGCGTGACACTTGAGATCATCGCCGACGGGGTTCACGTCGATCTGAGCTTGATCGCGGTCGTGTTCTCGGCAGCCCCTGGCCGAGTGGCGCTCGTGACGGACGCGATGGCAGCCACCGGCGTCGGCGATGGATGCTACGACCTCGGCGGTCTTCAGGTAGAAGTCTCAGCCGGTGTTGCTCGTCTCGCGAGCGACGGTGCGATTGCGGGGTCGACTCTCACCCAAGATGAAGCCCTTCGGCGCACCGTCGATGCGGGCGTGCCCGTCGTCGAGGCGATCCGAGCCCTGACCTCTACTCCAGCACGGAGCATCGGCCGACCGGATATCGGCCACCTCGAGACGGGCGCTAGCGGTGACGCGGTGCTGCTCGACACTGATCTGACAGTCAGGCGAGTCTGGGTCGCCGCGCAAGAGGTTATTCGTTGACGTCGGAGCGGCCGCCGCATCCCCAACGCGACGGCCGCCGACCCCCCGGAGTGGCGGTGAGCTCAGTCCCTCCCCCGAGTTTCTGATCTCACCATCGGCTGCTCGGGTGTACCCCCGGGTACCGAACAACCTTCTCCTGACATATGAGACGACGTAACAGCCGTTCTATTACGCGACTTTGGAAAAAACAATCTGGATGCTCCCGTTGCTCACCCGCCTGGCGAAACTGAGCAATAGCCGTAAGAATGGAAAGGTTGCGTGATACGACGCCGTATTCACCGTCTCTTGGTCGAACAGACATAACGCAGCGTCCCCCCGACGACCGGAGATATCAGTGCCCGAAGACGAAGCAATCAGACCCCGCGGAGCCGCCGCAATGGCCGACGCGGATCTCGTGTTGCGCGCCCGCTCGGGTGATACCGATGCGTTCGGTGAACTCTGGAGACGCCACTATCGTTCCGGCATCACCGTCGCGCGCAACATCTCACCGGGCACCGACGCCGATGACCTCGTGCAAGAGGCATATACGCGCATCTACAAGTCGATCATCGCGGGGGGCGGCCCGAGCGGGTCTTTTCGCGCCTACCTTTTCACCAGCATTCGAAACACCGCCGCTGCGTGGGGCCGCTCGAATCGCGAGACCGCCCTCGACACTCTGGAGCTAGTCGAAGATCCGGCGAGCACCGAACAGGCCACCTCAGAGGCGTTAGACCGCGGGCTCACTCATCGCGCTTTTCGCAGTCTGCCCTCCCGCTGGCAAGAAGTGCTCTGGTACTCCGAGATCGAGCAGATGAAGCCTGCCGAGATCGCTCCGTTGCTCGGCATGAAGGCGACCGCTGTCGCGCAATTGACCTTCCGCGCTCGAGAAGGGCTTCGCGAGGCGTGGATTCAAGCGCACCTGCAGTCGGTCGCCGACGGATCCGACTGCCAATGGACGATTGAGCGCCTCGGCGCCTACGCCCGCAACAACGTCGGCATCCGGGATCGATCCAAGATCGACAAGCACCTAGAAGACTGCCCTCGATGTGCGATCGTCGCAGGCGAGGCGCAAGACGTCGGCAACCGCTTGGCGCTGGTGCTGCTGCCGTTGACTGTCGGCGTTGCCGGCACTGCTGGCTACCTGGCCTCTTTGCAGGGCGCCGGAGTTCCGGTGCTCGCTCTGGCTGCAATGCCCTCTTCGGTCATCGAGGGCGCAGTGAGCGCGGGCGCCCCGATGTCTGTGGCGGGTAGCGCCGCAGGCTCCGCCACCGCGGGCTCCGCCACCGCGGGCGGCTCCAGCACGAGCGGGGCGGCTGGAGCGGCGGCGAGCGCTGGTGCGTTCTCGAGCGTCGGCGGAGCGGTCGGTCTGGTGGCTGCCGGCGTGGTCGTCGCGGCCGCCGCCATGACCGCCGCCATCGCGTTGCCGCAGCTCGCAGATTCCACCAACGCGGCATCGTCGGCAGCCCAGCAAGCGCAACAGGCTGCCGCCGGATTGCCGTCCATCACGCTGTCTGACGAAGACGCCCCGGATGCAGCCGCAACTGAGCCGCTCGATGAGCTGGCACCCACGGTTCCTGACCCGCCGGTCGAAACCGAAGAAACGCCCACGCCAGACGCAGCGTCACCCGACACCGCACCTCCGGACGGTGCGCCGGTGCCCGACACTGAACCAGTGACGCCAGAAGCTATCGCGCCTGAGACGATGGTGCCCGCCGAGCCGCCCACGGTCACTCCATCGCCGGAGCCGACACCCGCGCCGACGCCTGAGCCCGAGCCCACGTCTGAACCCACACCCGAGCCGACGCCGACGCCCGAACCCACGCCAGCGCCGATACCCGAGCCGACGCCAACACCGACACCGACACCGACACCGACACCGACACCAGAGCCGACACCGACACCAGAGCCGACGCCAACACCTGACCCCGGGACCGGCGAGGACGAGTCCACGCTGCCGGATGGCACTCCGTCAGTGGGCGCTGCAACGGCGAGCTTCAACGGCACGCGCCTCACATTGCAGATTCCCGTCACGGGTGAGCCTGATGCGACGGCGCGAGTCTCGTTCGCAGGTTCGTCTCTGGGCGACCTCGTGCTCGACGCCGATGGCAGCGCCACCGTCACCATTCGACCGAGTCTCGCCCAGCTGCTGGCCAACTCGAGCGTCGTTGTGAGCTACGTCGCCGGCGACGAGGTGGGAGCGTCAAACTCGGTCAGCCTCGGCGATATCGTCAGCCTGCGAGACCTTATTGCGGCGATTCGCGCCTAACCACAACCGTCCGGCGCCCCGCAACAGCAGTCGAGAGAACCTCCTAGACTGGAAACCATGCCTGAGTCCGTTGCCTCCGAGTCTGCCGCGCAGCCCGCGCCGGGAACCCGCGCGCCACTCGCAGCGATTGACATTCTTGCCTTTCTGACCGAGCTTGCCGCCTTCGCAACGCTCGCGATCTGGGGTTTCGCTTCGTGGTCCTTCCCCTGGAACATCGTCGCCGGTATCGGCGCGCCCGCGCTGGCCATCGTGGTGTGGGCGCTGTTCGTGTCACCGCGAGCAGTCTTCCTCGTGCACCCGTTCATTCGGGCGCTCGTCGAGATCCTCGTCTACGCCTCGGCGACTCTCGCCTGGTGGAGCATGGACTTCGCCTGGGTCGGCTTGGGCTTCGGCATCGTGGCCGTCACGGTCGGAGTCTTGGCGGGCCGGCGCCGCTTCGCATGAGCGCGGCGGTCGTCAACCAGCTCATCGCCGCCCTTGGCGATGCCGTCGACATCACTGAGACAGCACGAGAGTCGGCACGCGCAGACAAATCAGGCCACGCCGCGCACGGACTCCCCCTCGCCCTCGTGCACGCGCGCAGTGTTTCAGACGTTCAAGAAACGCTGCGCATCGCCTCGGCGACCGGCACTCCTGTGGTCACGCAGGGCGCACGTACCGGCCTGGCCGGCGGCGCGAACGCCGGCGAAGGTGAGATCGCGCTGTCTGTTCGCACCATGGATCGCATTCTCGAAGTGCGCCCCGACGACCTCGTCGCCGTTGTAGAGCCAGGCATCCTAAACGCCGACCTCAACACGGCGCTCGCCGAACACGGCATGTGGTGGGCACCCGACCCTGCTAGTCGAGCGATCTCAACCGTCGGCGGCAACATTGCGACCGGAGCGGGCG
Organism: Microbacterium marmarense; assembly: GCF_037204165.1. Lineage (NCBI taxonomy): Bacteria > Bacillati > Actinomycetota > Actinomycetes > Micrococcales > Microbacteriaceae > Microbacterium > Microbacterium marmarense. The sequence continues at coordinate 192,102 of NZ_JBBDGL010000003.1, read as the reverse complement.
GGCTGCTCTGCGCAAAGTACGGCGTGGTTCGAGATGCGGTGCTGGGCGTCGACGTCGTGCTCGCTGACGGACGCCTGCTTCGACTCGGACACCGTACTGTCAAGGGCGTCACGGGACTGGATCTGACATCGCTGATGATCGGCTCAGAGGGCACTCTCGGCGTCATCGTCGGCGCGACGTTGAAACTGAGGCGCACGATACCTGGCCAGGTGTGCACTCTCGCGGCGACTTTCGTGAACGTCAGAGCCGCGGCCGTGGCATCGGCAGCCGTCACCGCTTCGGGAGTGCAGCCAGCCATTATGGAGCTGATGGATGCTGCTTCGCTTGCCGCCGTGCACGATCTGCTCGACCTCGGCGCTCCTGCGCCGGGGGTAGCCCAACTGACGATTCAAACCGACGGCGTCGCCGCGGTTGCCGATGCCGAAGCGATCGCGGCGATACTGCGCGCAGCGGGCGGCACCGTCGCAGTGTCACACAACGCTGAGGAGGGCGAGCGCCTGCTGGCCATCCGCCGGTCGATGCACCCCGCGATGGAGCGACTGGGCACGACTCTCATCGAGGATGTCTCGGTGCCGCGCAGCGCCATGCCGGCGATGTTCGACGAGATCGCGCGCATCGAACGCGAACGCGGTGTCGTGATTCCCACCGTGGCTCATGCTGGCGATGGCAACCTGCACCCGAACTTCATCTTCGACGCCAAACCGAATGTTGCGGGGATCGTCGATGTGCCGGAATACATCTGGGAGGCAGCCGACGAGCTGTTCACCGCCGCGCTGAAGCTGGGTGGCACGCTCACGGGCGAGCACGGTATCGGCGTACTCAAGCGGCGTTGGCTTGCCGACGAGATTGGCGACGACCAGTGGGAGCTGCAGCGCCAGCTCACTCGAGTGTTCGACCCGCAGGGCATTCTCAATCCCGGCAAAGTATTCGCCCCGTGATCGACGACACCCGAAGCACCGAAAGCAGCGGGCCCCACCGGGTCGTACACGTGAGTGCCATGGTCGTCAGCGACGAGCATGGGCGGGCTCTCGTCGTTCGCAAAGCTGGAGCATCCGTCTTTCAACAGCCAGGCGGAAAACCTGACCCCGGCGAGACTGCGCTAGAGACGGGCCTTCGCGAGTTGCAAGAAGAGACAGGAATCACTGTCGACGCTGCGAATGTCGAAGCACTGGGCACCTTCACCGACATCGCCGCCAACGAGCCCGGGCACTCCGTCGTTGCGCAAGCATTCGCGGTGAAAGTGCAGGGGGTCAACGCCGCAGCCAGCGCAGAAATCGCCGAGCTGCGATGGGTTCGCGAGCACGAGGTTGCCGACACTCCCCTCGCTCCGCTGAGCCGCAACCAGCTCATCCGCTTCGCCTGGCGCTGACGACTTCCCCAGCAAAACGCCGCGCGCCCGGGCGTTCCAGCGAAACGCCGCGCGCCCCAGCACACGGCCGGGCATTCCGGCGACACGCCGTGCGCGACGCGGGTTTGGCCGTCTCGCAACCAAAGGCCCGGCCATTTCGCAACCAAAAACCCGGCCGTTTCGCCCGATTGCGCCAAGCGAAAGCGAACACGCGCGCCCCAGCGAACGCCGCGCGTTCCAGCGAACGCCGCGCGCCCCAGCGAACGCCGCGCGCCCCGGCAAACGCCGCGCCCCAGCACACGGCCGAGCGTTCCAGCAAAACGCCGCGCCTTCCGTCAAAACGGCCGGGCGTTCCAGCGACACGCCGTGCGCGACGCGGGTTTGGCCGTCTCGCAACCAAAGGCCCGGCCGTTTCGCAACCAAAGGCCCGGCCGTTTCGCAACCAAAGACCCGGCCGTTTCGCCCGATTGCGCCGAGCGAACTAGATCCCCTGCCAGGCGGGCTTGTTCGCAAAGGTGTACCGGTAGTAGTCCGCGTTCGAGAGCTCGGATGCCGCAGCTTCGTCAACCACCACAGTGACGTGTGGATGCAGCTGGATGGCCGAACCGGGAACAGATGCGGTGAGCGCACCTTCAACGGCGGCGGCGACAGCCTTGGCTTTGCCGCCGCCGAAAGCGAGCAGCACCAGGTGTTTGGCGCGAAGAATCGTGCCGAGCCCCTGGGTGATGCAGTGGCGCGGCACTTCATCTACCGAGGCGAAGAAGCGTGCGTTGTCTTCACGCGTCTGTGCGGTCAGCGTCTTGACCCGGGTGGCCGAGGCGAACGACGAACCGGGCTCGTTGAAGCCGATGTGGCCGTCAGTGCCGATTCCGAGAATCTGAAGATCGACGCCGCCTGATGCTTCGATGGCGCGCTCGTAGTCTTCGCCCGCGTGCTCAATCCCATCGGTTGAGCCGTCGGGCGTGTGAATGCGCGCGGCGTCTAAACCGAGGGGTTCGACAACCTCGCGGGTGATGACCGCGCGGTAGCTCTCGGGGTGGCCCGCGGCGATACCGACGTACTCATCGAGAGCGAACCCGCGTACCTGCGACACATCAATGCCATCGAGATGCTTGGTCAGCGCTTCGTATACGGGCAGGGGCGTTGAGCCGGTGGCCAGTCCCAAGACGGTTTCGGGATTGCTGCGTACCAGGCGCGCAATCTCACGGGCGACGATCTCGCCGCCAGCTGCCTTGTCGTTGACGATGATGACCTCAGCCATGAGCAAGAACTCCTTCTGTGTTTCGGGCGTCACCGAGCAGCGCAGCGCCGAGTGCGGCCGCGGGTGAACCGGCGGGCAGCAGCGACACTCGAGCCGACAGCGAGAGCGAACGCATGAACGGCGACGCAGTCGCGCTTGCGTCGAGGTCTGCGGCGATGTCATTCAGCAGCCGCGTGCCGAGGTTGGTAACCCCACCGCCCAGCACCACGGTGTCGACGTCGACGGTGAGCACGAGCACTCGCACGGCCGCTGCGGCGCCCGCCGCGAGGTCGTTGCGAAGCTCGGTCGCGAGAGGATCGCCTGCGTCAGCGGCATCGAATACGTCGAGCACGGGAAGTGCCGACACTCGACCCCATCGCTCGGCGATTGAGCGGCCGCCGGCGAGAGCTTCGATGCAGCCGCGCTGCCCGCAACGGCACAGCGGGCCGTTCGGATCGACCGAGATGTGGCCCACCTCGCCAGCGGTGCCGTGACGACCACGCATGAGCACACCGTCTTCTACGATTCCCGCCGCGATGCCCGTGCCGAGATTGAGATAGCCCATGCGGCCCGTCGCGCCGTGCAGGGCATAACCGCCCAGTGACGCAGCCTTCACGTCGTTCTCAACGTGCACTGGCACGCCCAGGGTGGGCGACACCGCAGCCGCCAAGTCGAGTTCATCGACCCCGAGGTTGACCGCATGAGTCACACGAGTCGTGCCGGGAACCACTTGACCGGGAATGCCGATGCCTACCGACCGAAACTCAGGCCATGCAGCATCAATCTGCCCGCGCAAAGCTCGCACCGCTTCGAAGACTGTCGCTACAACAGCGTCTGGGCCCCATCCGGTGGCGATCCGCACCCGCGACACCACAGTGCCAGCATCGTCAATTGCGACCGCATCGGTTTTCGTTCCGCCGACGTCAAGCCCAACCCTCATTTGCCGCCCTCCCGACGGGAGGTGGCGAATATTCGTGCGTGCATCAGCCCTTGACCGCTCCAGCGACGAGACCACCGGTCATGCGCCCCTGCACGAACAGGAAGAAGATGACAACAGGAATCGCGATCATTGTTGAACCTGCCATGATGGCGCCCCAGTCCACCTGTCCGCCGACGCTTGAGGACTGGAATGCGTTCAACCACGTCGGCAGGGTGAGGTTATAGCCCTTCATGAGCAGCAGCGCCATTGTGAACTCGTTCCACGACTGAATGAAAGCGAAGATTCCTGTCGATACGAGGCCGGGGGCCAGCAGCGGGAAGGTGACCTTCCAGAATGCTTGCGATTTGGTGCACCCATCAATCATGGCGGCCTCTTCAAGGTCTGCGGGCACGCCGGCGACAAAGCCGCGCAACGTCCAGATCGTGAAGGGAATGACCATCGCCACATAGACGATGCCGAGTCCGAGCATCGTGTTCATCAGCCGCCAGTCATCGATCATCCCGTAGATCGTGAACATCATGGCCTCGCCGGGGATCATCTGGATGATGAGCACCGAGACAATGAACCCGCGGCGCCCCTTGAAGTGGAAGCGTGCGACCGCGATCGACGCGAGGAATGCGAACAACAGGGTGACGATCAGCACACCAGCGGTGACGGTGACTGACGTCATCAACGCGTGGGGAAAGTCCGTTTGCCCGGGGGCTGCCTCACGCGTCCACGCGGTGATGTAGTTGTTGACCGTGAGGTTGAAGGGCAGAAAGCTCGGCGTACGCGAAACAATCTCGTTGTTCGGCGTGAGCGACATGTTCACCATCCAGTAGATGGGGAACACCGACATGGCGAAGACGATCGCCGCGGCGATGTTGAGGCCGGTGCGGTACGCAATGCGCTTGCCAGAGGGGCGACGGGCGTCGATTGAGCGACGCTTGGGCGTCTTGGTGTTGCCTACTTCGCCGACGAGGTCGTCGACCCCGATCGTGCCGAGCTGGGTGCCAGCAGTGACTTGAGTACTCACAGCTCTTCCTCCTTCAAGGTGGTGCGCACATAGCCCCATGAGAGGGTGAGCAGCAGAATGACCATCACGACACCGATGGCCGCGGTTGCGCCGAACTCGCCCACGCCCTGGCGGAACAGGTAGGTTCCGAGCACGTTGGTCTCGGCGGCGATGCCACCACGTGTCTGCAGCGCGTAGACCTGCGTGAAGATGCGCAGATTCCAAATGATCTGCAGCACCAGAACCACGGTCATGATGCTCCGGATGTATGGAAATACGACGAGCCGGAATCGCTTGAACCCGTTCGCTCCGTCAAGGGATGCTGCTTCGAGCACCTCACTGGGAACCTGACCCAAGCCGGCGTAGGTGGTGAACGCCACGAAGGGAATGCCCTGCCACACGACGATGATGGTCAACACGAAGAAGAACGAGAGCGGGTTGAGCAGCCACGAGTGGTTCGTCCAGTCGCTGGTGCCGGTGATCGTGTTGAGAGCCCAGTTGACGACGCCGTACTGCGTGTCGAAAATCCAGCCCCACACGACGGTTGCCGTCAGCGGCGGCATCGCCCATGCAAGCAGCAGCCCGACCGACACCAGAATGCGCCAGCCACGGCTCAGTCGCGTCATCAGAACCGCCACCAGCGTGCCCATGACAACGATCAGCACGGTCAACACGACCATCAGAGCGAGACTGCGCACCAGCACGGCGGGAAAGTCACTCTTGGTGAACAGGTCGACGTAGTTCTCGAACCAGACGAAGTTGGGCAGGGTGCCCTGCACCTTGTTCTTGACGGTGTAGTCGCTGAACGACTGGATCACCATCAGCACAGCGGGGTAGCCAACCATCACGCCAAGGATGATGAGCGATGGGGCAAGCAGGCTCCATGCACCTCGCGCTTCGCGACGTGCGCGAAACTTCTCTCGGCCGCTCGCAGGCTTCGCACCGGGCTTCACTGCACGGACCGCGGTCTGAGTTTCACTCATGTTCGCCTCCTCTCTACGGATGTCTCTGGGCACGTCGAAACGTGCTCGGTGGGATAGGTGGTTGGTACAAGACCGCTCTCCAGGTCAAGCTCAGCTTTCGCGTGATCGCGCTTCTGCTCCTGACCGAGGGATCGGTCCTGACACGGGGCTCCGGCCCGTAAGCCGGGGCCCCGTGTCACGAGACGTGACTAGTCGTTGAGGATTGCCTCGATAGCGGTGTCGAGCTCGGCCGCAATAGCCGCGACATCGCCACCCTGTGCGATCTTCACGAGCGCGTCGGGGATGAGCTGCGCTGCTTCAACCTCAGACCACTGGGGGCTTGCCGGCGTGCCCTTCGAGTTTGCAAGAGCCTCACCCTGCGCCTTCGCCGAAGCGGTGTCAGGCAGCGCCGAAGCAGCCGAGAGCAGTCCGGGAACGAGCCCCTGCGCAGCCAGGAGCTCCTGGTAGCCGTCCGACAGCATGATGGCCAGAGCGGCCTTCGCCTTTTCAGGCGAATCGCTCTTGTACGCGACACCGAGGTTTGATCCGCCCGCGAAGATCGGAGCGGTTTCACCAGCGGTCATGCCCGGGAGCGCGAATGCAGAAAGGTCAGATGCGTAGGTGTCGGGGCAACCTTCGGAAACCTCTTCACCAGCAGCCTCGTCACCCCACGGCCATGCGCCGGTGAGGTTGCCCTCTGCCCACGCGGGGCTCGAGAGGAATCCGACCTCACCCGCACAGAACGCGATGTTTCCGAGACGCTCGTTGCCGTCAACCGGCGCAACGGATGCGTTCTCGTAGACGTCCTGCAGCATTTCGAGGCCCGTGATGCTCTCGGGGCTCGAGAACTGTGCGTCCCAGACATCACCGTCTTGAACAGCAATCTCGCCGCCGTTCGCCCAGACGTAGGGAAGCGCGTTGTACCAGTCTTTGCCCGGCGCGAAGATGCCCGAGACGGTGTCTGTGGTGATGGCGGTGCCCTGTGCAACGTACTCATCGAGCGTGGCAGGCAGCGTGTCACCTACGATCTGAGGCGTGTAGAAGACGATGCGTCCGCCGGCATAGTAGGGCGCTGCGTACAGCGAGCCGTCGTAGGTGCCAGCGTCAACCAGCCCCTGCACCATGTCTCCGAGTTCACCCTCGATGTCGCTCAGGTCTGCGAACAGACCAGCGTCTGCGAATCCGAGCGCCTGGGTGTTGCCGACCTCGACGACATCCGGTGCGTCATTCGACGACAGCGCTGCGGTGTACGTGTCAGAAACGTCTGCCCACGTCTTTTCTTCGATGTTGATGGTCCAGCCATCGTTTTCTTCGGCGAACGTGTCGACCAGGTAGTCACGAGCAGTCTGAGGCGTGTCGGTGCCGACCAGCCAAACCGTCACTTCGCCAGTGGACGGCTCTTCAGGGGCGGCAGCGGTGCCGCCGGAGCAACCGGCGAGAACGACGGCCGAAGCGCCTACGAGCGCAATGGCTCCGAGCTTCTTGTTCATGGGTGTGTTCCTTCGTTTCCTTGGTGGATTCCGGGAGGGTCGGGTGACCCATCCGGGGGGGGATTTTGGGGCCTCGTGCTATGACACCCCGAGTTGTCCAGACAGGACCATGACGGCAGCACCGCGCAGGACGATGTCCTGGCCCTGCTCCGTCATCCGCACACGCACCCCGTCATGGAACTGGGCGAGAGTTCGTGCGCGGAGGGTCTCGACGGCTTGTTCCGCAAGCGGACCGTCAAGAAGTTCAGGGGGACCAGAGAGAACGATCTCTGATACGTCGAGCGCACCGACAACAGGAGCCAGAGCAATACCGAGCCTCTCCCCCGCATCACGCAGCACGCCCTCACGTTCGGCGTCGGTGCCCGCTGCGTCTAGTCGCGCCGTGAGGGCGGGCACTGATAGCCACGCTTCGAGGCAGCCGATCTTGCCGCACACGCAGGCCGGCCCACCGTCGGTGCCGACAGTGACGTGGCCGATCTCGCCCGCAGCGAAGTGTGCGCCGCGCATGGGCTGCCCGCCTGAGAGCAGGCCGGAGCCCACACCGCGACCGACTTTCACCAACAGCACGTCGGCACCCGATCCGCCGAAGGTGTACTCCGCGAGCACTGCGGCATTCGCATCGTTGGCAACGAGAACGGAAAGCCCGAGAGCTTCTTGAAGCGAGCCCTCGAGGTCGAATCCCACCCAGCCGAAGTTGGGGGCGGCGAGGACTACGCCGCGGCCGTCGACGACACCCGGCGCGCCTACACCTACGCCGAGCACGGGAGCGTGTGAATCAGCGACAAGCGAACGAGCGAGTTCGATCACAGTGTCGACAACGGCCTCGGCGGACGGCAGGGCAACCTCGCTGCGAACGACGACGTCGCCGTCAAGCGTGAGCACCGCGCCGATGATCACGTCGCTTCCAGACAGGTCGATGCCGACGATGCGATGGCCCGCACGATCAAGATCAACCAGCATCGCTGGTTTGCCCGGGCCGGATGCCTCGCGCATGCCGATTTCGGCGACAAACCCGTCGGAAATCAATTCGGCGATGAGATCTGAGATGGTGACGCGAGTCAGGCCCGTCTCACGTGAGAGATCGGCTCGGCTCATTGCTCCCTGATGAAACAAGGTCTGCAGAAGCAGCGAACGGTTGTGCCCGCGTGCGTGCTCTGGCAGCACCTTCGCTCCTTGGCGCAGTGCGCGACCGGGAACGAAAGCGCGAGAACGTGCGCTGAGCGGGTGCTGCGGCGAATCCAGAGTGGAATTGCCATGCGCTTCGGTTGACATGTTTGTTAGTGAACCTTACGAACAAAACTACCGCAACCCTCATCTCGATTTTGTGTGGCGTATTTACAAAACTGTTACATTCCGCGCGAGCTCGACAGATCGTAGGGTGGACGCATGCGTACGCTCTCCCTCGCCCGGCGCTTCGCAGTGCTGGCGGTAGCCACAAGCCTCGTGTTCGGTGCCACGGCGTGCACCGCAACACCCGAAGAAGCTGACTCGGCAGCATCCACCAATTCGAACGGTTCGACGAGCGACTGGGTCGACGCTCAGGGCGACGAAGGCCAGTCCACAGACGACGCCTGCGCTCTGGTTCAAGACACCATCACCTCGGCCACTGACGACTTCGATGTCGCGAGCGAAGATGACCCGAGCGCTGTTGTTGACGCGATGCAGGCCGCCGCCGATCAGCTTGCCGAACTCACCCCCGCCGTGACCAACGACGAGGTGGCAGCGCTCGTGCCTTCGCTTGAGACGCTCTTCCGTCAAATCGGCGAGTCGATGAACGACATTCTGAACGGCGACACCGAGAGCCTCGAAGAGCTTGACCAGCTCGGCGGTGACTATCAGGCCACGATCGCAGAGTTTCAAGCTCTCTGCACTCCCTGATCGGAGGCCATTTCATGCACCTGCTTGTTCCCAGACGTTGCACGGGACATTCACACGCATGCGTCCCTTACCATAGGTACAAACGTCGCTGACTGTACGGGGGTGCCACGTGACGGATCTCGCAACCAAACCAGGTTCTGATGAGACCTCGCCGGGTGAGAATTCCGACGCGCCCGCAAGCGAAGATACTCCGGTCTACGAATGGGCTCCCGCGGAGCCCAAGAAGAAGCGCCGTGCAGGGCTGTGGATCGGCGTGGGCGCCGCGGCGGCCGCCGTCTCACTTGTCGCAACCTCTCTCGTGCTGATCGCTCCCGGCACCGCCGTGGCGGGCGTACCCGTCGGTTTTCTCACCGTGGGCGCCGCTGCAGACGCGATTCAACAGCAATTGAGCGACACCACCGTCATTCTCACCGGCGAGGGCGCAGATGCGGTTGTCACCGGAGCCGATCTCGGCGCATCGGTCGACGCTCGCGCTCTTGCCGATCAGGCATATGCCGAAAACCCACTGTGGAATGTCACCGCCTGGTTCTCGGAATCGGCAGACGCCACCATCGTCGTCGACGAGGCTGCCGCGTCATCGACCTTGCGTGCGGCGCTCCCCGGACTCTATGCAGACCCGACCAACGCGACGATCGCATATGACGCTGATTCAAAGGCCTACGTAGCTACCCCCGCCGTTGACGGCACCGGTGTGGGCCCTGCCGCTGTAGTCGCTGCGCTTGAGGAGGCTTTCCTCGCTGGCGAGGAAAGCGCCGAGATTGAGATCAGCGCGGCGCCCGTGAGCGCAGAGACCACGACTGAGGTGGCCGAGGCAACGGCAGAGTCTCTCAACGCGGTCCTATCGCGCGCGGGTTTCTACATCGGCGATGAGCGCGTCGTGCCATTCAGCCGGGCTGACACCGCAGAGCTGCTGACTGTTGCCCCCGTTCCCGGCGGCTTCGACATCAGCGCAAACGCCGAGGCGATCCAAGCCATCGTCGACACACTTCCCGAACAGATCAACCGTGACGCCGTCAACGCGGTGGTCATCACCGATTCTGGCGGTGGCGTCTTGCGTGAAATCACTGCTGGAGTGAGCGGACGCGAGCTGGGCGACACCTCTGGCATCGCAGCAGCCTTCGCCGCGCAGCTTGCCGCGGGCGAAGCGGTGTACGAGCTCCCTGTCGAAACGACGGACTTCACCACAGCTGCCACCGAGCGTCGCATCGAAGTTGATCTCGGCGCGCAGACGACCTACCTTTTCGAGAACGACAGTGTTGTCAACTCGTGGCCGATCTCGTCTGGGCTTCCGGGTGAAACGGTCACGCACACGGGCAGCTACCGCATCTTCGCTCACGTGCCCATTCAAGATATGGGTTGCTTCGACGGCGCCGAGTACTGCACCGAAGACGTTCCGTGGGTCATGTATTTCAACGGAGACCAGGGCTTTCACGGAACCTACTGGCACAACAACTTCGGCACTCCCATGAGCCATGGCTGCGTGAACATGCCTGTCGACGTGGCCAAGTATGTATACGATTGGGCACCGACCGGCACCGAGGTGTGGGTACACGCCTAAGCACTGAACCTGGTGCTCGCACGGCAACGTTTGACACCCGTTCGCCGGGTAGAACAGGATCCGATGTATATCCAGCTGACGAACGCGCCCCGCAACTATGCCTGGGGATCTCTCGAGGCAATCGCCGAGTTTCGAGGCACCACCCCCAGCGGCGATCCAGAAGCGGAACTGTGGTTCGGCACACACCCCGGCTCCCCCACCCAGGCAACCGCCACGGTTCCTCCCGCCCAAGATGCGTACGAAACGCTCGCGGAGTGGATTGATTCCACCCCCAGCTTGCTTGGCGATGCACTCAGCGCCGAGCGCCGCGATCTGCCGATTCTGCTCAAAGTGCTCGCAGCAGCCAGTCCGCTGTCGTTGCAGGTGCACCCGACCCCCGAACAAGCCAAAGCAGGATTCGCCCGTGAACAAGAGCAGGGCATCGCGCTATCTGATCCTGCCCGCAATTACAAGGATCCCTACCCGAAGCCCGAGATCATCGTGGCCGTCAGCGAACGGTTCGACGCGCTCTGCGGATTCCGACCAGCAGCCGAGGTTGCGCAGATCGTCGACGCCCTGAGTGCGGCGAACGAGCCTGCTCTTGCTCCGCTGGTTGACCTGCTCAGCGACCCGACCAACATCGCCGTCGCCCTGGATTGGCTGCTTGCCGGATCCACCGAGGTCGGCGCGTGCGTCGCTGCCGTCACTCAACTCGCATCCGCTCCGACTGCCGCTGACTCCCCCATAGCCGACACCTTCGCAACGGCACGCGAGATCAGCACGCACTATGCCGGCGACCCCGGCATCATCGTCGCGATGCTGATGAACCGTGTGTGCCTGAAGCGCGGCGAGGGACTCTATGCGCCCGCGGGGCTGCTGCACGCGTATCTTTCAGGACTCGGCATCGAGCTGATGACCGCGAGCGACAACGTCGTGCGCGGTGGCCTCACACCTAAGCACATCGACACCGCGGAGCTGCGGAGCCTGCTCTCATTCGAACAGGCCCCGGCAGATCTGCTCGTGCCGGTTGAGACCGGCCCCATGACGCTCTATTCGCCCCCTGCACCGTTCTCGCTCGCGCTTGTCTCGCCGAGCGGCACCAGCACAGAGGTCGCTCTCGAGGGCCCGTCGATCATTCTCGCCGACAGCGACGAGATCACCGTAACTGATCCATCTGGATCGACAGCCACTATCAGTCGCGGCGATGCTGCCTTCGTCTCGGGAGACGTCGACACCGTCAGCATCACCGGCCCGGGTCGCGCCTGGGTGGCAGTCGCACACGAGTAGCTCATAGAGAAAGGCGGTGTGGATGCTGCTGCATCCACACCGCCTTTGCTATCGCAAGGTCTACGCGAGGGCGTCAATCACCGAATTGAACGTCGCCGAAGGGCGCATCACGGCAGTCACGAGATCGCTGTTGGGACGGTAGTAGCCGCCGATCTCGGCGGGCGAGCCCTGCACGGCGATAAGCTCGGCCACGATCTTGTCTTCATCAGCGGCCAGCGTCTCGGCAACCGGCGCGAAGGCAGCGGCCAGGTCGGCATCGTCGGTCTGTGCAGCCAGTTCTTGCGCCCAGTAGAGGGCGAGGTAGAAGTGGCTGCCGCGGTTGTCGATGGTTCCCAGCGCTCGACCCGGCGACTTGTCGTTCTCAAGGAACGTGCCCGTCGCGGCGTCGAGCGTGTCGGCGAGAACTTTGGCGCGACTGTTGTCGGTGAATGTGGCGAGGTGCTCGAGCGAAGCGGCCAACGCGAAGAACTCGCCGAGCGAGTCCCACCGCAGGTAATTCTGCTCGACCAGCTGCTGCACGTGCTTGGGCGCCGAGCCGCCCGCGCCCGTCTCGAAGAGACCGCCGCCAGCAAGCAACGGAACGATCGAGAGCATCTTGGCGCTGGTGCCGACCTCAAGAATCGGGAACAGGTCGGTGAGGTAGTCACGCAGCACGTTTCCGGTCACCGAGATGGTGTCTTCGCCCTTGCGCAGGCGATCGAGCGTGTAGAGCGTCGCTTCGGCGGGAGCGAGAATCTTGATCTCGATGCCGTCGGTGTCTAGCAGCGCAATGCCTTGGTGAACCTTGGCGATCAGCTGCGCGTCGTGTGCGCGGTTGACATCGAGCCAGAACACCGCGGGCACTCCCGTCGCATGAGCACGGGTGACGGCGAGCTTCACCCAGTCCATCACGGGAATGTGCTTGGTCTGCGTCGCACGCCAGATGTCGCCCGTCGAGACGTCATGCTCAAGAATGACGACACCGTCGCCATCGAGAACCTGAACGACTCCGGGGCTCGCAATTTCGAACGTCTTGTCGTGGCTGCCGTACTCCTCGGCAGCCTGTGCCATCAGCCCCACGTTGGGAACAGTGCCGATGGTGGCGGGATCGAGCGGGCCGTGGGCGATCACGTCTTCGATGACAGCTTGATAGACGCCCGCATATGAAGAGTCGGGGATGACCGCGAGGGTGTCGTCTTCGCCGCCGTCGACGCCCCACATCTTGCCGCCGTTGCGCACCAGGGCAGGCATCGATGCGTCGACAATCACGTCAGAGGGCACGTGCAGGTTCGTCGTTCCCTTGTCAGAGTTGACGTACGAAAGACGGGGACCGCTCGCGAGACCTTCGATGAACGCCTTCGAAATCGCGTCGCCGTTCTCGACAGCGGACAACCCCGACAGAATCGATCCGAGTCCGTTGTTGGGGGTGAGGCCCGCCGCGGCGATCGCGTCGCCGTACTGCTCGAAGACGTCGGCGAAGTACGCCTTCACCACGTGGCCGAAGATGATCGGGTCGCTGACCTTCATCATCGTCGCCTTGAGGTGTACGGAGTAAAGCACGTCGTCACGCTGTGCGAGCTCAAGCGTTTCGGCCAGGAATGCGTCGAGCGCATCGGCCGAGAGGAACGTCGCGTCGATGATCTCGCGCGGCAGCACCTTGAGGTCGTTCTTCAGCATCGTCACCGTGCCATCAGCGTCGACATGCTGAATGGTCAGAACGTCATCGTGTGCGGCAATCCACGACTTCTCATTGCTCTTGAAATCACCGGCGTGCATCGTCGCGACGCGTGTCTTTGATCCCTCAGAGAATGCCTTGTTGCGGTGCGGGTGCTTGCGTGCGTAGTTCTTGACCGACAGCGGCGCACGACGGTCGCTGTTTCCCTCGCGCAGAACCGGGTTCACGGCCGATCCCTTGATGCGGTCGTAACGAGCACGCACATCTTTGTCTTCGATCGAGGTTGCCTCGTCGGGGTAATTCGGAACGTCAAAGCCCTGCGCCTGCAGTTCGGCGATCGTCGCCTTGAGCTGCGGGATGGATGCTGAGATGTTGGGCAGCTTGATGATGTTCGCCTCGGGCACGGTGGCGAGGCCACCCAGTTCAGCGAGCGAATCTCCTACCTGCTGCTCGGGCGAAAGGCGCTGCGGAAACGCCGCCAGAATACGACCGGCTAGCGAGATGTCACGCGTTTCGACAGCAACGCCCGCCTGCCCCGCGAAGGCCTCGATAATCGGCAAAAACGAGGCGGTAGCTAATGCTGGCGCCTCGTCGGTGTGGGTGTAGATAATGGTCGAGTCGTTCATGCGTGGCTCTCCGTTCACAAGTCAGCATCCAGCCTATCGCAGAGCGCAAAGTATCTCGACGTCAAGATATCTCTGCACGTGAAGTTCGTGTTAACCCCAGACGTTTTCTCTGCCGCAACTTGACGATCACGGGTACCGTGTAGATATGTCAGAACTTCGTCTGGTCGAGCTGTCCGCCTCCACTATCGTCGCGGTCAACAACCTGTCCCTCAAGCCGGGGCAGGAGCAGTTCCTCGCACCGGTCAGCTATGGCATCGCTGCCACGGTGGTCAATCCTCAATCGACATGGCAACGCGTAGTGCTCTCCGGCGACGAGGTCGTCGGATTCGTCAGCGCGAACTTCGATGAAGAAGAGCCCGAGAAGCACTTCCGCTCGGTGCTGTGGCGCATCAACGTCGACGCAGACGATCAGCGCCAGGGTGTGGGCAGCTTTGCGGTTTCGTCACTGCTCGACGAAGCGCGCAGTCGCGGCATGGAATGCGTCTATGTGATCTACGAAGCCGGCGAGGGTGGCCCCGCCGCGTTCTTCGAGCGCGTGGGCTTCACGCCCGTGGGCGAGACCGAGTACGGTGAGGTCATCGCAGAGATTCGCCTCTAACGGACTCGGCGCACTCAGACCGGCGGCGGGGTCTCGGATTCCCCTCCCCCACCGAGACCTCGTCGCCCTCCGTCTAGACCAGTGTGTCTTGCCACGCAGCGTGTAGCTGGGCGAATTTACCCTCACCCGCGATCAATGCCGCCGGAGTGTCATCCTCGATGATGCGACCGTGCTCCATCACGAGCACACGGTCGGCGATCGCGACGGTCGAAAGCCGGTGGGCGATGATGATCGCCGTGCGGTCAGCCAGCAGCGTCTGCAATGCGTCTTGAATCATCCGCTCGCTTGGCATGTCGAGTGATGCCGTTGCCTCGTCGAGAATCAACACCGCTGGGTCGGCGAGGAAGGCCCTCGCGAACGAGATCAGCTGGCGCTGGCCCGCAGAGACGCGGCCGCCGCGCTTGTTCACGTCAGTGGCATAGCCGTCAGGCAACGCTTCGATGAACGCTTCGGCGCCTACCGCACGGGCTGCGCGCTTGATCTCGTCGAGCGTGGCATCGGGCTTTCCGAGGGCGATGTTGTCGGCGACCGTGCCACTGAACAGGTAAGCCTCTTGCGTCACCATCACGATCGCACGTCGCAGATCCTTCGGGTGCATCGCGCGCAGATCTACACCGTCGAGTGACACGGCGCCGCGCGTGGGATCGTAGAAGCGCGAGACCAATTTGGCGAGCGTCGATTTACCGGCCCCGGTCGTGCCGACCAGCGCAATCGTCTGCCCTGCCGGGATGTCGAGCGAGAAGTCCGGCAGGATCACCCGGTCTTCTGAGTAGCCGAACAGCACGTCGTCGAACCGAACGTTGCCGCGTGCGGTCCACAGGTCAACCGGTTCGCCGGGGTCGGGAACGGTCGGTTCCTCTTCGAGGACGCCCGACACCTTCTCGAGAGCAGCCGTGGCCGATTGGTAGCTGTTCAAGAAGAAGGCCACCTCTTGCAGCGGAGCGAAGAAGTTGCGCACGTACAGCACGGCCGACAGCAGGGTTCCCAGCAGAAGCGTCCCCTCGACGACGCGAACACCGCCCCAGAAGACGATGATGGCCAGCGTGATTGATGCGATGGCCATGAGACCCGGCTCGAAGGTGCCGAACAGACGGATCGAGCGGATGTTGACGTCGCGGTATCGCAGCGACAGCGTGCCGAACTCACCGTCGTTGCGCTCTTCCTTGCGGAATGCCTTGACCGCACGGATGCCTGTCATCGTCTCGACGAACTTGACGATCACCTGAGCACTGACGACGCGCGACTCGCGATACACAGCCTGCGAGCGAAGGTAGAACCAGCGCATCAAGAAGAACAGTGGAATGCCCATGGCCAGCAGGATGAGCCCCGACTGCGGGTCGATCAGCAGCAGTGCGATCAGGGTGAACAGGCCGTAGAGCACCCCGGAGACCAGCTCGTTGAGACCGCCGTCGAGCAACTCGCGGATCGTGTCGAGGTCGCTCGTCTGTCGCGAGATGATGCGACCCGACGTGTATGACTCGTGAAACTCGAGGCTGAGCCGCTGCGTGTGCAAGAAGATGCGCTTGCGCAGATCGAGCATGATCGCCTGCGTCAGACGGGCGGTGACGACGACATACCAGCCGATGAGGCCGGCGCCGCCGAGGGCGGTGAATAGGTACACCGCCACCACACCGATGGTGGGCAGCCAGTCCATGCGGTCGACCGCCGCGGGTAGCGCGGTGTTGATGCCGTAGGCGATCAGAGCGGGGCCAGCGACACGCAATGCGGTCGAGACGACCAGCACGATGCCGGCGAGCCACAGCTGCGCCTTGACGGGGCCGAGAAGCGACCCGAGTAGCCGCAGCGAGCGTCTGCGGATCGCTTTGCTCTCTTCGCGCGTGTAATCGGAGCGGTCTTCGCCGCTGGTTCCGGTGACAGTGGTGCTCACAGGTTCACCTCCCTCTCCCGCATGCGGGTTTCGTCGTCTTCGAGACTCGAGATCACGTGCCGGTAGTGCGCATTCGTGCGCAGCAGTTCGCTGTGCGGCCCGATCGCCGTGACGCGCCCGGCTTCGAGCAGGGCGACTCGATCGGCGAGCGTAACCGTCGACGGACGGTGAGCGACCACCAGCGCGGTCGTGTCTTTGAGCACCTCTCGCAGCGCATCTTCGACGAGGGCCTCGGTGTCGACATCGAGCGCCGACAGCGGGTCGTCAAGCACCAGCACTGCGGGGCGTGCCGCGACGGCACGTGCGAGCGCGAGCCGCTGTCGCTGCCCGCCCGACAAGCTCATGCCCTCTTCGCCGATGACCGTGTCGACGCCGTTCGGCAAGTCGTCGACGAACGTCGCCTGCGCGACGCCGAGCGCTTCGCGAAGCACAGCCTCTGCGTCGTCGCTGCCGGGCACCAGGTCTTCTCGACCCAGCAGCACGTTCTCACGCACGGTCTGCGAGAACAGCGTCGCGTCTTCGAACGCCATTCCGATGTGGGTGCGCAGCTCTTTCAGCGTGAGGTCGCGCACGTCAACGCCGTCGAGCGTCACACGCCCACCCGTCACGTCATACAGTCGCGTGGGCAACGTGGTGAGCGTGGTCTTGCCGCTTCCGGTAAGACCCACCAGCGCCATGGTCTCACCCGGTCGCAATGCCAGATCGATGCCGTCGAGCAGATCACGCTCGTGGGCAGCAGCATCCTGATACCGAAAGCGCGCCCCCTCGAACACGAGCTCGCCGCGCGGCGATGCAATCGTCTGGGGCTCTGCGGGGTCTTCGATGGTGTTCTCTTCGTCGAACACCTCGAAGATGCGATCGGTCGCGGTGCGCGCGTCTAGGAGAAACGAGAACAAGAAGCCGATGGACTCCATGGGCCACCGCAGCACGGTCGCCATCGCGAAGAACGCGATCAGCTCGTCGACGCCCAGCTGGTCGAGCGCGACCAGATACACGCCTGCGCCGAGGCACAGCGCGAAGGCGATGTCAGGCAGCAGCACCAGCCAGAACCAGATGGAACCCACCGCGCGCGCCTTGTTGATCTCGGTCTCGCGCAGGGTCTCGGCCTGTGCGGCGAACTTCTGCAGTGCATGCGAACCGCGGCCGAACGCCTTGAGCACCCGAATTCCGTGCACACTCTCTTCGACCGAAGTGGCAAGGTCGCCCGCTTGGTCCTGACTCTGGCGGGCGAGCGTGCCGTACTTCTTCTCGAATCGGTAGCCCGTGTACCACAGCGGTGCAGACGTGATGAGGAAGATGGTGCCGAGCAGCCAGTGCCAGCGAAAGAGCAGCAGCGTGCCGACGGCGATGGTCAGTACGTTCACGACGAGCAAGACGAGCCCGAACGCCATCCATCGACGCAGCATGCTGATGTCTTGCATCATGCGGCTGAGCAGCTGGCCTGACTGCCACCGGTCGTGGAACGCGACGGGCAACCGCTGCAGGCGCTGGTAGAACGTGTGGCGTATCTCGTATTCGACCATTGTCGCCGGCCCCAAGACGAACCAGCGGCGCAACCACACCATCAGCGCTTCGGCGACGCCGAGAGCCAGCACCGCTGCAGCGCCCCACGCGATTGCGGTGAGGTTGCCCGAAGCGATGGGGCCGCCCACGATCACTTCGAGAACGAGAGGAATGGTCAGCGCGAGCAGGCTGGCTGCCAACGCGCTGAGCGCGCCAAGCGCGAGGCGTGGCAGCACAGGTCGGGCGAAGGGCAGGAGCCTGCCCAGTGCCCTCGCAGTTGAGAGGTGGGGCCGGGGTGTTTCTGGGGTGGTAGCCATGATCCTTGTGGGAGCTGAGATGACGAATGCGATGCGTGCTGACCGAGTTTTCGGCCAGAGCGCGATGGCGCAACGGACGTTGCGAGAGAAGAACGCTCAGTTGACCGGCGGTGAGCGCCGGGCGGTGAGTGCCGGATCGAGGGGTGAGCTACCGACGACGACGCGGCGTCAGCAGTCCGGGCGCACCGAGGATGGCTGCGGTCTTCGCGAAAATAGCGACCTGGTTCATGACATCCTCCTGAGGGTGGGCGTGGACGGGGCTGCGCGCGAACGCGACAGCCCTCCAGAGTAGGCCCGAGAGCTCCACGAAAGCAAGGTCTGATTTTTCGCCACGACAGTGCGCTGTGGGCATACGGTGAAGAGATGGGTGAACTCGAGTACGACCTCATCGTTATTGGCGCAGGCGCGGTGGGCGAGAACGTCGCGGGACGCGCGGTGGAGCGCGGGTTGCGAACCGTGATCGTTGAAGCGGAACTTGTCGGCGGTGAGTGCTCGTACTGGGCGTGCATGCCGTCGAAGGCACTGCTGCGAAGCGCGGCAGCCCTGCGCGCGGTGAGCGACCTCGACGGCGCGAAACAGGCCGTCACCGGAACCCTCGATGCGGCAGGTGTGTTGCGGCGACGCGACGCGATGACCCACGAGTGGGACGACTCTTCGCAAGTGAAGTGGCTCGACGGCGCGGGCATCGATCTCGTACGCGGACACGCTGAATTCACTGGCGAAAAGCGCGTGCGGGTGACTGCCGACGACGGCACCGTCACCGATCTGGTCGCGCGATACGCCGTCGCGGTTTCTACCGGATCAGCGGCGCTGTTGCCCGATGTTCCGGGGTTGAAAGAGATCGAGCCGTGGACGAGCCGCGAGGCGACGAGCGCTCAACAGATTCCGAACTCGCTGGCGGTGATCGGCGGCGGAGTAGTCGCGGTTGAGATGGCAACCGCCTACGCCACCCTCGGGACCGCGGTGACGATGATCGTTCGATCTGAACTGCTCGGCGGCATGGAACCGTTTGCGGGCGAGATGGTTGAAGCATCCCTCAAGAAAATGGGCGTCACCGTTCGCGCAGGCGTCTCTGCTACCGCCGCCGTGCGCGAGGGCGATTCCGCGACGCTGACGCTTTCTGATGGCAGCGCGGTCAGCGCTGAGCAGGTTCTCGTCGCAACTGGCCGCACTCCTCGCACTGGCGACCTCGGTTTGGAGAACATCGGCCTCACCCCTGGCGACTGGTTGAGCGTCGACGACACAATGCTGGTTCACGGCACCGATTGGCTCTATGCCGTCGGCGATGTGAACCACCGAGCACTGCTCACCCACCAGGGCAAGTACCAGGCGAGGGCTGCAGGAGACGTCATCGCAGCCAGAGCGCAGGGCGAATCGGTAGACGATCAACCGTGGGGCGCTCATGTCGCAACAGCAGATCACTCCCACGTTCCCCAGGTGACCTTCAGCGATCCTGAAGTCGCTTCGGTCGGCCTGACCGAAGCCGCCGCGCGGAAGGCCGGGCGCAGCATTCGTGTTCTCGACTACAACCTGGCGTGGGTGGCCGGCGCCAGCACGTACTCCGACAACTACGAGGGGATGGCGCGAGCGATCGTTGACGAAGACCGCGGCGTGATCATCGGCGCAACGTTCGTCGGTGCCGACGTCGCCGAGTTGCTGCACTCCGCAACGGTCGCCATCGTGGGCGAGGTTCCCATCTCTCGCCTGTGGCACGCGGTGCCCGCATATCCGACGATCAGCGAAGTCTGGCTGCGCTGGCTCGAGGCATACGGTCGCCCCTAGCCGACCAGCGAGCGGCCGCTTTCACGATCGAGAAGGGCCTGCTTGACCTGCACACCCCACGCGAACCCGCCGAGCGCTCCCCCGGCGCGAAGCACACGGTGACAGGGCACAAACAGGGCGGGAGCATTCTTGGCACAGATGGATGCTGCCGCTCGCACCGCGCTCGGGCTGCCGAGCGCGGCGGCGAACTCCGCATAGGTCAACGGCTGCCCCGGGGTGATCTCGCGAAGCGCCGCCCAGCCAGCGCGCTGCATATCGGTGCCGGTCTGCGACACCGCAACGGATTCGATGGCAGTGAGGTCACCGCCGTAGTACGCGGCGACGGCCGATGCAGCATCCGTTTCTCCCTCGACCAGCTCCGTTGGTCGAGCCGATGGCGCGAGCCGCGCGAGAAGAGCTTCGATGTCAGCGGTCCAGCCCGAAGCGATGACCGCCGCGTCAGCGTCCGCGATGATCGTGAACGGTCCGTCTGGAGTGTCGATCGTCTGCCGGGTTGCGGTAGTCATGCGGACTCCTTGATCAATTGCGGTTGAAGGTTCAGCTTTTTGCGTGTGGGACGCAGCGGGGCGTTGCGCCAGAGATGCGCGGTCAGATAGCTGCGCCAGGGCGCCGTTCGCGCAGCCCAGGCCTCGAACGGCTTTGGCTCGGCAGGAATGCCACACGCGGCAGCGCCCGCTCGAACAGCAACGTCTCCGGGTAGCGTCACATCGGGATCGCCCAATACGCGCATGCGCACGTAGTCGGCTGTCCACGGTCCGATGCCCGGCATCGCGAGCAACGCTGCGCGCTGGTCAGCGCCGTCATCACCCGTGGTGAGCGTGAGCGTGCCATCGGCGAGTGCCGCCGCCGCCCCGGTGACGGCACGAATCCGGGCCGCCGGCCCGCGCAGCACCTCGTGCCCGTGTTCGGCGATCGCCGCCATCGTGGGAAACAGCCGGGTGTTCTCAAACCCGTCATCGATGCGTTCTCCCAACGCGTCGGTGAGTGCTGTCAACGCGGTGGTTGCGGCAGCCACCGTGATCTGTTGCCCGATCATCGCGCGGATCAGCATCTCGTGCGGATCCGCCGCTCCGGGAACACGAATGCCAGGCACTCGCGAGACCGCGGTAGTGAGTTCGGGATGCTGCGCCAATGCGGCATCAATCGCGATCGGGTCGGCATCCAGGTCGCACAGGCGACGGGCACGCGTGACGATCACCGGCAGATCCTTGAGCTGCGTGACTCTCGCGCGCAGGCGCACTCGCTGCTCTGAATCGACGCGAATCTCAAACCACGCGGGCCCTGACGCAAGCCGCAGCGTGCGTGAGAAGGAAGTGGCCGTTGATGTCTCAACGCCACGCACCGCGCGCGCCGACATCCACGCGAAGATTCCGCTTGAATCGAGCGGCCCCCGGTATGCCAGCGCAAGATCAATGGTGCCGGGCGCCATCTCTTGTGCGGCAGTCTGCCGACGCGAGCGCCGAGCGCGCAACTCGCTGGGCGTCATGCCGAACACCTCACGCACGGTGTCGTTGAACTGGCGCACGCTCGCAAACCCGGCTGAAAATGCCACGTCGGCGGTGGGCAGATCAGTGCCGACCAGCAGCAACCGGGCCGTGTGAGCGCGGTGCGCGCGGGCAAGAGCAAGCGGGCCGGCGCCGAGCTCTGTCGTCAGCAGCCGGGTGAGGTGGCGTGACGAATAGCCGAGGCGGTTTGCGAGACCGGGCACCCCCTCACGCTCCACCACCCCGTCCGCGATGAGCCGCATCGCACGCCCCGCAGTATCGCCTCGCAGATTCCACTGTGGCGAGCCCGGCGCTGCTTCGGGGAGGCAGCGCTTGCAAGCCCGATATCCGGCCTCATGGGCCGCCGCGCTGGTGGGAAAGAACGACACGTTTGACGGCTTCGGCGTGCGCGCCGGACAACTCGGGCGGCAGTAGATGCCGGTCGAACTCACCGCCGTGACGAACTGCCCGTCGAAGCGAGTATCGCGCGCGTCAATCGCGCGGTACCGCTCGTCAAACGTCATGCTCGGGA
The DNA here is from genome assembly GCF_037204165.1 of Microbacterium marmarense. NCBI lineage: Bacteria > Bacillati > Actinomycetota > Actinomycetes > Micrococcales > Microbacteriaceae > Microbacterium > Microbacterium marmarense. The sequence goes on along the minus strand of NZ_JBBDGL010000003.1, from coordinate 170,042 downwards.
TGCTCACGTGTCTAGCCTGACACGAGCACGCCGCATCCACTAGCGGAAATCGGACATTGCGGTTGCGCGAGTCTGGCGCGCGGCCGCGCAACCGCGCCGTGATGGATCAGTGGAAGAAGTGACGCTCTCCGGTGAAGAACATCGTCACACCGGCTGCCTTCGCGGCGTCCACTACCTCTGCGTCACGAACGGACCCGCCGGGCTGAATGATCGTCTTGATGCCGGCGTCGATGAGCACCTGGGGGCCATCGGCGAAGGGGAAGAAAGCGTCGGATGCTGCGACCGAGCCCGCCGCACGCTCACCCGCTCGCTCGACGGCGAGGCGACACGAGTCGACACGATTCACCTGACCCATGCCGATTCCGACGGTGGCCGAACCGTGGGCGAGCACGATGGCGTTCGACTTGACCGCACGGCACGACTTCCACGCGAAGATGAGGTTGGTCATGTCTTCTTCGGATGGCCGTTCGCCCGAGACGAGCTCCCAGTCTTTGGCAACCGATTCGATGTCGTCGGGAAAGCGGTCTGCGTCTTGCAGCAGCAGGCCACCAGAAACCAGGCGCACATCCATGCGCTCCTGCTGCCAGTCCGTGGGCAGCTGCAACACGCGCAGGTTCTTTTTGAGCTTGAACACCTCGAGCGCTTCAGGCGCGAAGTCGGGCGCGACAATCACCTCGGTGAAGATGTCACGCAGATTCTCTGCCATTTTCAACGTCACCGTTCGGTTCGCCGCGATGACGCCGCCGAAAGCCGATACCGGGTCGCACTCGTGGGCGCGAAGGTGCGCGCTGGCAATCGGGTCGAGAGCGTTCGGGGCCGATACCGCGATGCCACAGGGGTTTGCGTGCTTGATGATCGCGACGGCGGGCTTGACCATGTCGAATGCGGCGCGAAGGGCGGCATCTGCATCGACGTAGTTGTTGTACGACATGCTCTTGCCCTGCAACTGCGTGGCCTGGGCGATGCCGTGGCCACCCACGCGCGAGTAGATCGCGGCGCGCTGGTGAGAGTTTTCGCCGTAGCGAAGGGTCTCGAGACGTTCGGCCTTGATGGTGAGGTGCTGGGGAAGACCTTCGCCTTCGAGCGTCTCTTCTGCGAACCACGTTGAAACGGCACTGTCGTATTCGGCCGTGTGCGAGAAAGCACGCGCTGCAAGGTCGCGGCGCTGAGTGAGCGTGGTGCCACCCGCCGACACGGCGTCGATGATCGCGGGGTACGACTCGGGCGAGACCACGATGGCCACGTTCGCGAAGTTCTTGGCCGAGGCACGCACCATCGCGGGCCCGCCGATGTCAATCTGCTCAACAACGTCGTCGCCCTGCGCGCCCGAGCGCACGGTCTCAACGAACGGGTACAGATTGACGACCACCAGCTCGAACGGCGCGATGCCCAGCTCGTTCAGCTGCGCTTCATGGTCTTCGAGGCGCAGGTCTGCCAGCAGCCCCGCGTGCACAGCCGGGTGCAGTGTCTTCACCCTTCCGCCCAGCGACTCCGGAAAGCCCGTGACACTCGCGACGTCGGTCACGTCGTAGCCAGCCTCGCGAATGGTCGCGGCGGTCGAGCCGGTCGAGACGATCTCTACCCCCGCCTCAGCGAGCGCCTTTGCGAGGGGAAGAAGGTTCGTCTTGTCACTGACCGAGACCAGTGCGCGAGAGATACGCACGGCATCACGGTGGCGGTAAAGGGCTGGGTCGTGGCTCGGGCCGGCCATATAGGTCTCCTCAGGGTTGACGAGTGGAAATCAGGAGTGGTTGGTCGAAGCGGTGGCGAGATCTAGGTCACCGGTGGCCACACGACGAACAACATCAATCAGCAGTCGGCGCTCAACAGGCTTGATGCGTTCGTGCAGCGCGTGCTCATCATCGCCACGAAGAACGGGAACACGTTCCTGCGCGAGAATCGGTCCCGAATCGACGCCGTTGTCAACGACGATCACGCTGGCTCCGGTCTGCGATACTTCCGCTGCCAAGGCATCGCGCACGCCGTGGGCACCGGGAAACTCGGGAAGGTATGCCGGGTGGGTGTTGATGATGCGTGGCGACCACTCATCCACCAACGAAGACGGCAGCAAGCGCATGAGCCCGCTCAGCACAACAAGATCAGGCTGCCAGACCTTGAGCTGCTCACCGAGCTCTCTTCCCCACGCTTCGCGTGAGTCAAACTGCACCCACGGTACGAAGAACGTCGGAATGCCGTACGCCTCGGCATGTGCGAAACCTGGCGCCTCGCGGTCGGCGCCGACAGCAACCACTCTTGCGGGAAAATCGGGGTCGGCGGCTTCATCGAGCAGGGCGCGAAGGTTCGACCCTGTGCCCGAGATAAGAACGGCGACCGTGAGCACGGCTTCAGTCTAGCGGCGCGGTGAGTTGCGCTTCATTCCAGGGCAGGTCATCGGTGGCTTCGCGGCGAGGTGACAACAGCAGAATGCTCACACCCAGCGCGACCTCCAGTCCGATCGCAAGGGCAACGGGCCCGACTTCGGGACCAAGCTGAGCCAGACCGCCCGGCCCGAATGATCCCGACGCCGCCGCCGCCAGTGCTGCGCAGCTAGCCGCCGACAGCACCGCAATACCGCCAGCGATCGCCAACCGCGGGCCCATCTGCTCACGCGAAGATTCCCCCGCATGATTGAAGCTGTCGTGCGCCACGACCAGCCGAGACCGCGCGAGCCATCCGGCAAAGACACCGAACCCGACCGGGATCAGAGCCAGTAGCAGCAGCCAGCCCGAGACCTCGTCGGGCAGCACCCCGAAGAGCGGGACCCCGGGCACGATTCCCGACGTCACTCCCGCTGGCGCGACGACAAAGCCCACGCCGAGGGTGATGCCGGGCCCCGCGATGAAGGCGATCGCCCAGACGATCAGCGTCGGCAGATACGCGAACTGCGCGAGAGTCAGCATGACTGCGCCCAGAGCGTCGACGTTGCTTGACTGGTAAAGGGCGACGATCTCGCCCGCTCGAAGAGTCAGAGCGACTGCGGTCAGCACCGCTCCGGCGCCGACCAAACCCACGATAACGACCGCGGTGCCGCGCACGATCAGGCCGGGAACCTGCGCCCACTCTTCGCCGCCGCGCGCACACGATTCGCGCACTGATGCAATCGCACCGTTGCCGGCGTCGCGCCACTCTGTCGCGATCGCGCCAGCAACAGCGGGCAGCGCGAACAACAGCGTAGGAAAGAGCACTGCCTGCCATACCTCGACACCGGCAGTGTCATTCACCGACGTCAGTGCGATCACGCTGGCGAGCGCGGCGACGGCAACGCTGCCACTGCTGACACCGGTGATCCACGCTTCTGCGTTCGATGCGCGCACTCCCGAGCGGGCAGCGAAGACCACAACGAAGGCGGCAAAGGCGAGCGGTGCAAGCGACAGGGTGAACGAGGCTGCTGCAGCATCGATGCCGGTGGCAGTCAAGTACTCAGCAGGCAGTTGGATGCTGAGCGGTACCAGCATCGCGAACTGCCAGATCGACGCGGTCGCAGGCCAAAGCGCTGCCCAGTCGGCACCCGGTAGGGCCACGACCCACAGCACCGTGAGCGGTGCCAGTATCGCCGCAATGCCAACGGCCACCGCGATGGTGGCATCAACGGCGGCGAGGAGGAGGACGATCAGTCGATTCATGCCTCAACGACCCTACCTCTGCCGCTATGGTCATCTTCGGAGGTCCACACAATGAGCAACACCGCGTCGCCCGTCCCCGTCGAAGAAGTCACACCTGCAAAGGGTGGTCTGGATCGATTCTTTGAGATCAGTGCGCGTGGCTCGCGCGTCTCAAACGAGATGCGCGGCGGGCTGGTCACCTTCGTCGCGATGGCGTACATCGTCGTGCTCAACCCGATAATTCTCTCGGGCAGCCCCGACGTCGACGGCAACAGCCTTGAATTCACCCAGGTGGCCGCAGTCACCGCGTTCACTGCCGGAGCAATGACCATTCTGTTCAGCCTGGTCGCTCGGCTGCCGTTCGCGTTCGCTGCGGGGCTCGGCATCAACTCGTTTCTGGCGGTGTCGGTCGTCGGGCAAGTGACGTGGCCCGAGGCCATGGGGCTGGTTGTCGTCAACGGACTGCTGATCGTGCTCCTCGCGGCTACCGGCCTTCGAACCCTGATCTTCAACGCGGTGCCTATGCAGCTGAAGACAGCCATCACCGTGGGCATTGGCCTGTTCATCGCCTTCATCGGGTTCGTCGATGCGGGCTTCGTGACATCAACCGGCGTGGCCTCTCCCCCGGTCGGACTGGGGATCGACGGGTCGGTCGCTACCATCCCCACCCTGTTGTTCATTGTGACTCTGCTGCTATCCGGGGTGCTCCTTGCCCTCAAGGTGCGAGGAGCGCTGCTAATCGGTCTCGCTACCGGCACCGTGTTGTCGGTGATTGTCGAAGCAATCTGGAACATCGGGCCCAAGTTCGGTGCCGACGGTTCCGTCAACCCCGGCGGCTGGGGTCTCACCGTTCCCGAACTGCCGTCACAGTTGATCGCGCTGCCCGACCTGAGCCTGATCGGTCAGTTCGACATCGTGGGGGCGTTCAGCCGTATCGGCGCGCTCGCGGCGGTCATGCTCGTCTTCACCCTGCTGTTCACGAACTTCTTCGACGCGATGGGCACTTTCACCGGACTCTCACGCGAAGCCGAACTCGCCGATGCAAAGGGCAACTTTCCCCGCCTGCGGGCAGCCCTCATCGTCGAGGGAGTCGGCGCCGTCGCCGGTGGCGCCACCTCATCGAGTTCGAACACCGTGTTCATCGAGTCTGGAGCGGGAATCGGTGAAGGAGCACGTACCGGGCTTGCCAGTCTTGTAACGGGCGGGCTTTTCCTGCTTGCCATGTTCTTCACCCCGTTGACCGCCATGGTGCCCTCAGAGATCGCGGCCGCAGCTCTCGTGCTGGTCGGGGCGATGATGATGAGTCAGATTCGTCACGTCGATCTCACCGACATGACGGTGACCATTCCCGTCTTTCTCACGATTTCTGTGATGCCATTCACCTATTCGATTGCGAACGGCATCGGCGCCGGATTCATCGCCTGGGTGGTCCTGCAGACCTTCGCCGGCAAGGCCAAGCGCGTGCACCCCTTGCTATGGATCGTGGCGGCCGGTTTTGTGGTCTACTTCGCCCGCGGCCCGATCGAATCCGCGATGGGGATCATCTAGACCGACTACGCGTCGCGCGGCTCGAGCACGAAGACAGCAATCTGTCGATCCGTCTTCGCCTGGTACTCGTCGTAGTCAGGCCAGACTGCAGTAGCGCGCTGCCACCACAGCGAACGCTCGTCGCCCTCGAGCTCTCGCGCTGTGTAGTCCCGGCGATCAGCGCCGTCTTGCAGTTCTACATGCGGCTGCTTGCGCATGTTTCCGCCCCATGCCGGCTCTTTGGGCGCCCCGCCCATCGAGGCGACCACGGCGTACTGGCCCTCATGCTCAACGCGCATCAGCGCGGTCTTACGCAGTGCACCGCTCTTGGCACCGACGGTGGTCAGAACGATGATGGGCACACCACGCATGGTGTTGGCTTCTGTGCCACCCGATGCTTCGAATTTCTCGGCCTGGGTGCGAGCCCATTCAGATGTGGACGGCTTGTATTCTCCGGTCAGCGGCATGTCTTCATGTTAGTTGCGACGAGGGTCGCAGCGGCTGCCTCAACGAAAAAGAGGGGCGGATGCCGCAGCATCCACCCCTCTTTCTGTTTGCGGCTAGAGACCCGCGATGATTTCTCGCATGAGGTCGGCGGTCTCAGACGGCGTCTTGCCGACCTTGACGCCCGCAGCTTCCAGCGCTTCTTTCTTCGCCTGCGCCGTTCCCGCTGAGCCAGACACGATGGCGCCAGCGTGGCCCATGGTCTTGCCCTCGGGGGCGGTGAAGCCAGCGACGTAGCCGACGACAGGCTTGGTGACGTTCGCCTTGATGAAGTCAGCGGCACGCTCTTCGGCGTCGCCACCGATCTCACCGATCATGACGATGGCCTTGGTGTCGGGGTCGGCCTCGAACGCAGCGAGTGCGTCGATGTGCGTGGTGCCGATAACCGGATCGCCGCCGATGCCGATTGCGGTCGAGAAGCCGATCTCGCGCAGTTCGTACATCATCTGGTAGGTCAGGGTGCCCGACTTCGACACGAGGCCGATCGGGCCGGTGCCGGCGATGTTGGCCGGGGTGATGCCTACGAGCGACTCACCGGGGGTGATGATGCCGGGGCAGTTCGGCCCGATGATGCGGGTCGTGTTGCCCTTGCTCTGCGCGTACGCCCATGCCTCAGCGGTGTCACCGACGGGAACGCCTTCGGTGATGACCACGAGCAGACCGATCTCGGCGTCAATAGCCTCGACCATCGCGTCTTTGGTGAAGGCCGGGGGCACGAACGCGATCGATACGTCGGCACCTGTCGCCGCCATCGCCTCGGCGACAGAGGCGAACACCGGAAGTTCGACGCTCGAGCCGTCGGCTGCGATGTGCGACACCGTGGTGCCTGCCTTGCGCGCGTTCACTCCGCCGACGACGTTGGTGCCCGCCTTCAGCATGAGTGCCGTGTGCTTGGTGCCTTCGCCGCCGGTGATGCCCTGGACGATGACCTTGGAGTCCTTGTTGAGGAAGATCGACATTTCTCTACAGTCCTTGTTTCTCGCGGGCGATCAGGCGTGGGCCAGTTCGGCGGCCTTGTCGGCACCCTCATCCATGGTCGAAGCCAGGGTGACGAGGGGGTGGTTGGCGTTGCTGAGGATCGCGCGACCCTCTTCAACCTTGTTGCCGTCGAGGCGCACAACCAGGGGCTTCGATGCGGCGTCGCCGAGCGTCTCGAGGGCGCCGACAATACCGTTGGCGACAGCGTCACATGCGGTGATGCCACCGAAGACGTTGACGAAAACGCTCTTTACCTGCGGGTCGCCGAGAATGACGTCAAGACCGGCAGCCATGACTGCCGCCGATGCGCCGCCGCCGATGTCGAGGAAGTTGGCGGGCTTCACGCCGCCGTGCTTCTCGCCGGCATATGCGACAACGTCGAGAGTCGACATCACGAGGCCTGCTCCGTTGCCGATAACTCCGACTTCGCCGTCGAGCTTGACGTAGTTGAGGTCGTTCGCCTTAGCCTTCGCCTCGAGGGGGTCAGCAGCATCTTTGTCTTCGAGGGCTTCGTGCTCGGAGTGCCGGAAGCCAGCGTTCTCGTCGATCGATACCTTGCCGTCGAGTGCGATGACTTCGCCCTCTTCGGTCAGCACGAGCGGGTTGACCTCGACGAGCGTGGCGTCTTCGCCCTTGTAGACGTTGTAGAGCTTGACGAAGACGTCGCTGACCTTGTCAACGAGGTCGCTGTCGAAGCCTGCGGCCTCGGCGATTTCGACGGCCTTCTGCTTGTCGATCCCCGCATTCGGGTTCACCTCGATGCGAGCAAGCGCCTCCGGACGCTCGACGGCGAGAACTTCGATCTCAACGCCGCCCTCGACGCTGCACAGCGACAGGTAAGAGCGGTTCGCTCGATCAAGCAACACCGAGAAGTAGTACTCCTTGGCGATGCGGGCGCCCTGAGCGACCATTACTCGCTTGACGACGTGGCCCTTGATGTCGAGGCCAAAGATCGCTTGTGCGGCTTCATAGGCTTCATCGGGGGTCTTGGCGACCTTCACGCCACCGGCCTTGCCGCGGCCGCCGGCCTTGACCTGCGCCTTGACGACGACAACTCCGCCGATCTTCTCGGCCGCTGCCCGCACCTCCTCCGGCGTATCCGCGACGATACCGGCGAGAACCGGCACCTCGTACTTCTCGAAAAGGTCTCGTGCCTGGTACTCGTACAGATCCACAGTGCATTCCTTCGCTGGGGGCGATGTGGTGGTGGGTGACGCAAAAACGTCTTGATGTCGAGAGAAATCTCAACCGACACCCAAGCCTACTACCGCTGAGGAAGTGCTCATGACGACGGGTGTTGCGCCGCGGTTCGCCACCCGATCGGTAGGCTCAACTGCCATGAGCGAACCATCCACTTCATCTGCCGCACGCACACCCGTTGTCGCGGCGGCACTGGAGTTGTTCGCAACCCAAGGCTTCGACCAGACCTCGGTCGAGCAGATCGCCGCGGCCGCTGGGGTCTCTCGGTCGACCTTCTTCAGACAGTTCGGTGGCAAAGACGACGTGATCTTCGCCGATCACGAGGTGGTTCTCGACCAGTTGCGCGCTTTTCTTGCCGGCAAGCACGACAACCCGTGGGTCGCGGTGCGAGAAGCGTCGCTGCGGGTTTACCAGCATTTCGCCGCCGACCCCGAGCTCGCGCGGCGTCGCTACACAGTAGTGCGAGAAGTGCCGGCACTTCGTGAGCGCGAGATCGTGACGATAGTGCGGTACGAACGGCTGTTCGATCAGTATCTGCGCAATGCGCTGCCGGGAATCGACCCCATTGACGCTGTGGGGTTCGCGGCGCTCGTCACTGCCATTCACAACCACGTGCTGCGCCAGCTTCTTCGCGGCGACAAACATGTGCCGGTGTCGGTGCTGCGCCGAGCACTCGACGACGCCATGCTGCGATTTGGCGTCGCCGACACAGACGCCAGCGCGCCGGATGATCTCGTCGTCGCGACGTTTCCACGCACGATGCCCACGGCCGAGGTCGCACGTCGCCTGCGGGAGCAGCTCGACGCCGAGTAGGGCGTTGCCGTCGGCTTCGCGTTGCCGTCGCGCAGCGCCTGCGCGCTCGTGCGCGACCCGGTCCTCACTCCTGGTTCGCAAACCGACCATCCGGTATGCTTGTGCGGGCACCCAGCGTCGGGATGCGAGAGAGGCAGGTCGCACATGACCGAGGTTCCTGGACTGAACGTGTCGGGGTTTGCCGCGTGGCTGGCCAAAACGCACCCCGACCTCGCGGGCGACGAACTCACCGCCACCGTCATCGCGGGCGGTCGCAGCAATCTCACGTACGCGGTTGAGGGCGCAGCCATCCCCCTGATCGTGCGACGCCCGCCGCTCGGCCACGTGCTCTCGAGCGCTCACGATATGCGCCGCGAACATCGGGTGATCTCTGCCCTCGCCGGCACCGCTGTTCCCGTCCCGACGGCGATCGACGTCGTCGACGACACCGACGAACATCTCGTGACGAGCACCACGTTCTTCGTCATGCAGCGCGCGCCTGGTCGAGTGCTCGCGCACCCCGCACAGAACGCCAACTACTCCCCCGCGGGTCTTCGCTCGCTCAGCATCGAGCTCATCGGTGATCTCGCCGACCTGCACGCTGTCGATCCGACATCTGTCGGCCTCGGCGACTTCGGCCGGCCGGATGGGTACCTTCAGCGTCAGCTTTCGACCTGGCGACGGCAGCTCGCTGCATCCCGATCACGAGGCACCGCCGAGCTCGATGCATTGCAGGCCTCGCTCGCCACCGACATCCCCGTTGCCACCCGCGCGTCGATCGTTCATGGCGACTATCGCCTCGACAACGCCCTCGTCGTCGGCGAGGGTGACGCTCCACGCATCTCAGCCATCCTCGACTGGGAGATGGCCACGCTCGGCGACCCGTTCGTCGATCTGGGCATCTTCGCGCTCTACTGGGAGATTGCCGATCTGCCCGATACCGGCGGCACTGTGCCCAGCGCAGTCGATAGCGCTGCGGGCTACCCCTCGTTCGAGGAGCTCGTCGAGGTCTACGCGGCGCGGGCCGGCATCGGCATTCCCGATCTTCGCTGGTACCGCGCTTTCGCGGCATACAAGCTCGCCGTGATTCTTGAGGGCATCCACTTTCGCTACCAAGCCGGCGACACCGTCGGCGAAGGCTTCGACCGCATCGGCGCGCTCGTGGCACCACTCGCATCCAAAGGACTGGAGGTTCGCTGATGGACTTCGCGCCCGACGCTCTTACCGAAGAGATCACCGCCAGAGCCCGCGCATTCGTCGATCAACACGTGCTCCCCGCCGAGCTGATCCTCAAAGAACAGCTCGCGGCAACCCCACAGGAATGGTCTACCCGCCCGATCGTGCGCGATCTGCAGCAGAAAGCGCGCGCTGAGGGGCTGTGGAACCTGTTCCTGCCGGGCGATCCGGCAGCGACGGGGGCTGCCGGCTTGACCAACCTGCAGTACGCACCGGTTGCAGAGGTGACCGGGTGGAGCCCGCAGCTTTCGCCCGCCGCTTTCAACTGCGCAGCTCCAGACACCGGCAACATGGAAGTGCTGAGCCAGTTCGGCACCGACGCTCAGAAGCAGCAGTGGCTCGCGCCGCTATTGCGCGCCGAGATCCGCTCGTCGTTCTGCATGACCGAGCCCGATGTCGCCTCTTCAGACGCAACGAACATCGACACCCGCATTCGCCGCGACGGCGACTCGTATGTGATCTCGGGCCGCAAATGGTGGTCGACGGGGGCGATGAACCCTGACGCTGCGATCTTCATCGTGATGGGAAAGACAGATCCGGATGCTGACCGCCACCGACAGCAGTCGATGATCCTCGTTCCCAGAGACACACCCGGGGTGCGCATCGTGAGGCCGCTCTCCGTCTTCGGCTACGACGATCGCGATCATGGTGGACACGCCGAGGTGGCGTTCGACGACGTGAGGGTGCCGGCTGGCAACATCATCGGCGAAGAGGGCGGCGGGTTCGCTATCGCACAGGCGCGGCTTGGACCCGGCCGCATCCACCACTGCATGAGGGCGCTTGGCATGGGCGAGCGAGCACTTTCGCTGATGACCCGCCGCGCCAACGAACGGCATGCGTTCGGGCGTTCTCTCGCCGAGCAGGGTGTGGTGCGCGAGTGGGCGGCCGAATCACGCATTCAACTCGAAGCGCTGCGGCTGCTTGTGCTCAAGACTGCGTGGCTCATGGACACCGTCGGCAATCGCAAAGCGATGACCGAGATTCAGTCGATCAAGATCGCTGTTCCCGTCGCTGTGCAGACGATTATCGACCGCGCCATTCAAGTGCACGGTGGAGCGGGCGTCTCTTCAGATACTCCCCTGGCCGAACTGTATGCCGGGATTCGCTCGTTGCGCATCGCTGACGGACCCGACGAGGTGCATCTCGCGAGCCTCGGCCGAAACGAACTGCGCCGCTGAATGCGGTCGCCGATTGCGGACGCCGTCGCCGGGTGTCGAGTGCGCTAGGTCGCAGCCGGACTCAGGCTGGCGAGAAATAGATCTGTCAGCTCGCGCGCGACCCGCGACTTGCTTTCTGCACCATCGGGCGAATACCACTGCGAGAGGTAGTGCACGTCGCTGAAGAAATGGGCCGCGAGCACCGCGAGCGGGATATCGGTGCGGTAGCGCCCCTCTGCCTGGCCACGCTCGATAAGACCGGCGAATTCGTCGTGATACTCGCGTCGGCGCAGCGTGACTTCACGTTGACGCTCGGTCGACAGCATGTGCACGCTGCGAAAGAAGACTGTTGCTTCAGCCAAGTGGTCGATCGAAGACTCGATCACATCGATGCAGACTGCCCGAAGCACGTCTTCAACAAGACCCTCGCGGGCGATGATCTCGTCGAGGCGAGCCTTCTGCATCGAGAGCAGTGAATCGTAGATGCCGAACAGCAGATCATCTTTCGACTCGAAGTAGTGATACATCGCGCCCTTGGTGACGCCGGCGGCCTCGACAATCTGCTGAACGCTCGTGTTCGCATACCCGCGAGTGGAAAAGAGGTCGACGGCGGCGCGCTTGACGTCAACCGCGACATGGGAATCCTTCATACCCTCATCTTTCACCCGTTACGCGGATCACAAGAACGGACGAATGCCCGCGCCGCCGTCAATCGGCAAGGTGTGACCGGTGATCCACGCCGCATCGTCAGAGAGCAGAAACGCCACCGGCCCTGCGACATCGGCGGTCTCGCCCAAGCGAGCCAACGGGTACGCGGCGGATGCCTCTGCTTCTCGACCTTCATAGAGCGCCCGAGCGAAGTCTGTCTTGATGACTGCAGGAGCCACCGCGTTCACGCGAATTGCCGGGGCGAGCTCAAATGCGAGCTGCATAGTCATATTGATGACGGCCGCCTTCGAGATTCCGTAGAACGCAATGCCGGGGCTCGCGCCGAGTCCCGCTACCGAAGCGAGGTTGACCACTGACTTCGAGAGCCCACCGGTCACTGCCGCCCGCGTCCATTCGAGCCCAGCGATGACGTTCACCTCGAGAATCTTGCGGGCAGCCGCAGCATCCACATCGACAATGGGGCCATAGACCGGGTTGATTCCCGCGTTGTTGACGAGGTGGTCGAGCCGACCGTGGTTTTGAGTCACGTGGGCGAAGACATCGGCGCGGTGTTCGGCGTCGTCGGCTCGTCCGGCAATTCCCACAGCGGCGTCGCCGAGCTGTGCGACAGCAGCGTCGAGTGAGTCCTGCTTGCGCCCGGTGATGACCACCGAGCCGCCCTCATCGACCAGCCGTTGTGCGATCGCGAGACCGATGCCACGACTTGCGCCGGTGATCACGCTGACCGTGCCTTCGAACCGGCGAACGGTTTCGAGCCCAGGCTTGGGGGAACTCTGCATAGCGGTGGCGCCTCCTTGCGACATACCGGCTGGTCGGTTTCGTCACTTTAGCATGCGACAGCGCTGGATCGGCAGCAAATGCAGCGCCAGAGTACACGGCTACCCCGACCGCTGACCACACTCTGCAGATCCTCTTCTCGCGCATTACTCTCGCTCTATGGGCCTCTTCCGCCGTACACCAAAGACCGTTCGTCTTGAGACCGACGCACCCCCGGGGGAGTTGGGGGACGTCGAGCCGAAGGCGACGCATGTTCCGTGGAGCCTCTGGACCGACGGTTTCGGTCGGCTCAGCGTTCGCGCGCTGCAGATCATCGTTGTCGTCGTCGTCGTGGCTGCGATTGTGATCGGCTTGCAGCAGGTCACTCTTGTGACCATCCCGCTCGCACTTTCACTGATTCTTGCCAGCGCGTTCGCGCCCCTCATGGCGTTTCTCACTCGACGCGGAATGCCGCGGCTTCCCGCAACGATCTTGACGATGCTGAGCATCGTGATCGTGCTCGGTCTGCTCGGCTGGTTGATCGTCTGGGCCGTGCGCGATCAGTGGGACGAACTCTCTGAGCAGGCTCAGGCGGGCTTCCAAGACGTGCTCGCCTGGGTGCAGACTCTCCCGTTCGAATTCCTCACTGCCGAACAGATCGACGAGTGGACTGCCACTGTGCTCGACTTCGTCACCAGCGCGCAGTTTGGCTCCGGTGCCATCGCGGGCGTGAGCGCGGTGGCGAGCTTCGCCACCGGCTTCATTCTGATGGTGACGATTCTGTTCTTCTTCTTGAAGGACGGCGGCATCATGTGGGAGTTCATCCTTCGTCCATTCCGCGGCACGAACTACCAGCGAGCTCGCCGCATCGGCGACAAGACCGTGACCGTGCTGGGCTCGTACGTGCGAGGCACGGCAACCGTTGCCCTGGCCGACTCCATCGGTATTCTGATCGGCTTGCTCATCTTGCAGGTTCCGCTGGCGCTCCCCCTGGCTGTCTTGGTCTTCGTGCTTGCCTTCATCCCGTTCGTCGGCGCCACACTGGCCGGCACCCTGGCAGCCCTCGTGGCCCTGGTCTCGAACGGCTGGGTCAACGCTCTCTTCGTGATCGGAGTTGTCGTGCTGGTGAACCAGCTCGAAGGCAATTTCTTGCAACCGGTGCTGATGGGCCGCACCATGAAGTTGCACGCCTTCGTGATTCTGGTGGCTCTGACGGTCGGCACCGTGGTCGGCGGCATCCTCGGCGCGATTCTCGCCGTGCCCATCACCGCGGCGGCGTGGGGCGTCGTGCAGGTGTGGGATGGCCCGCATCTTCCGGCACGCTGGGCGCGCAAGAAAGATCGATTAGCCACGTAGGTCGGCGAACCGAACCTGTTGCGCACCGGCATGGAACGACAAGATGGTCTCATGCCATACGACATCCCCGCGCCGATGCTCGCGAAGGCGGTACCGGCTATTCCTGATCCCGCGAAGACCCCCGGCGGGTTGAGCTTCGAGCCGAAGTGGGATGGGTTTCGGGCCCTCATCTCGTGGGACGGCGAGACCGTTGAGATCGCCAGCCGCGGCGCAAAGCCGCTGACGCGCTACTTTCCCGAGCTCGTGGGCGCTCTCTCGCAGATTCTGCCAGAACCGTGTCTGATCGATGGCGAGATCGTCGTGCCGATCGGTGCCGCTGGATCGCAGAAGCTCGATTGGGAGTCGCTGAGTCAGCGCATCCATCCCGCAGCGTCGCGCATCACCAGGTTGAGCGAAGAGACGCCCGCTATGTTCATCGCCTTTGACCTTCTCGCGCGGGGTGACCGCGACCTGCAGAACGAGCCCTTCACCGCGCGCCGAAGCCAGCTTGTGGATCTGCTCGGTGCCGTGCCCCACCCGCTGCATGTCACTCGCACCACCGAAAACCCCGCTATCGCGACGCAGTGGCTTGAGCAGTTCGAGGGCGCAGGCCTTGACGGAGTGATCGCGAAACCACTCACCCTGCCATACGCCCCCGGCAAGCGCACCATGCTGAAAATCAAGCACCACCGCACAGCCGACGTCGTGGCATTCGGCTACCGGGTGCACAAGTCTGGTCGGGGCGTGGGATCGCTGTTGGTGGGCCTCTACGACGAAGACGGCACGCTGGTGCCGGTGGGTGGGGTCTCTGCCTTCAGCGACAAGCGCCGGCTCGAGCTGATCGATGAGCTTGAGCCGTTGGTCGATCGGGATGCTGAGGGTGAGGCAGCGAAAGGAGCAACCGATCGTTCGCGATTCAGTGGCTCGAAAGATGTCACCTTCGTGCAGCTACGGCCGGAGCGAGTGCTCGAAGTGCGCTACGACCAGCTAGAGGGCCACCGGTTCAGGCACACCGCGCAGTTCGAGCGGTGGCGTCCAGATCGCGACGCCCGCTCGTGCACCTACGAGCAGCTGGACCGCGTTGCCGCCTACGATCTGGGCGATGTGCTCTACTGAGCACCGCGTCGCCGCGTTCAGCCGTCAGCTTTCTTTGCTCGGCTAGGTTGCACCCGCGGGGGTTCGCCGGGCATCTTCGGAAACTCCGGGGGAAAGGCCAACTCGCCCAGGCCGTCATCGAGATCGCGCTGCCACCACTCCAGCAGAGTGTCGATGCGCCCAGGGTTTGCTGGCATCGCGGCCCAAGGGTCACCGACCTCTGCGAGACGCGCCGGCACCGAGCGCACGGTGAAGCTCGCCGGGTCGATGTCGAAAAGCTCATCCCAGCTCAACGGTGTTGACACGGTTGCCCCCGCCAGCGCCCGCGGGCTGTATGCGCCCGCCATCGTGCGGTCGCGGTTGGCTTGGTTGAAGTCGACGAAGACTCGCTCGCCTCGCTCTTCTTTCCACCAGTTCATGGTGACTTTGTCGGGCATTCGGCGCTCGAGTTCGCGGCCGGCCGCGATTACCGCGTGGCGAACGTCGAGAAACTCGTGGCTGGGCTCGATGGGGCAGAAAATGTGGATGCCGCGGTTGCCGCTCGTCTTGACGAAGGCATCGAGGCCCGCCTCGGCCAGCACCTCGCGCAGCGCAGGAGCCACCGCTGCCGCATCCGAGAAGTCAGTTCCGGGTTGGGGATCAAGATCGATGCGCAATTCCACCGGGTTGTCGGTGTTCTTAGCCAGCGATGCCCAAGGATGAAAGACAATCGTGTTCATCTGCGCAGCCCAGACGACCGCCGCCGTTTCGGTGAGCACTAACTGCGGGTGCCTTCGGCCGCTGTTGTATTTGACCGTCACCGACTCGATGAAGTCTGGGGCACCCTTGGGAGGATTCTTCGAGTAGAAACGCTCGCCATCGACCCCGCCAGGAAACCGCTCCAACGACACCGGTCGGTTGCCGTTGGAACTGAGGAAGGGCTCGCTGACGACGATGAGATACTCAGCGAGCTCGTGTTTGGTGATGCCGAGTTCGGGCCACAGCACTCGATTCGGGCTCGACAACCCCACTTTGCGGTCACCGTCGGGCCCGGCGATTGTCAACGTCGTTCGCTCGGAAGCCATGTCTCGACTTTAGGGCTGATGCTCGACCGGGTGTGAGTGATATTCGGTCAGTCCTCGACGGTCAGCAACGGCGCGAGCTCATCTCGTGTCACGCGAATCCACGGCCCCGCCGGGTCCACAACGATTCCTGAGAGGCCTTGGTCACCCTGAATCGCTTTGGCCAACTGTGCTGTCGTGATCTTCGCTGACTTGTCTCCACGGCCCACGGCGGCAACCTCGAGCGGGTGCGAGTACACCTCGAGGTAGCGCGAGCCATCCTCAGAACGCCCCTCGGCAACGCCGGGCCGATCGTCTGCCGTCGTGCCGATCGCAACCCACAGCGGCGCTTCGCCGAGCGCTGCCACGACCGCCGCACCCGTCTCGTCGGTGCGCTCAGCGGCCAGCAGAGTCTTGAGTGCGAGCTTGGGGTCCATCTGCGCAGTGACCTTCTCGAGCAGCTCGCGAGGCAGGGTGACACGCGCCTGACCAGAGGCATGGTCGATGATCACACCCGCATAGGTGCCCGACAGCACGTGCCGAATGACGCCCAGCACTGGCTGGCCCATCGCCGACGTCGCGGTGTCGCCATCGGCGCGCACGCTTTCTTGGAGCGCCGCGCCGCTGCTGTATGCGAGGGCGTAGTTCTTCTCACCGATGGTGGCCATTGCGAGCGGCAGCGGCTTGCCTTCAGCGATCAGCGCGCGGGCATCGCCTTTCACACGCAGGTAGAGGTGTCCTTGAAGCATCTGCCGCACGACGTTGAGAACTTCGGTGGCTGTGGCTGGTGCACTGACCTGAGCGAGCGCGGCGCGAACGAGAACATTGTCGCGCAACCCCGGAATCGACTCGTTTGGCGGCGGTGCGGTTTCGGGCGCAGACGGGCGTGGTGCGGCCTGCGGCTGCGCGGCGGCGGCATCTTGTTCAGCAGGCGAGGCAGCCTTGGTAGCACCGAATCCACCAAACGAAGACATAGAAATGCCGACGGAGGCGGTGGGCTCACCGATGTCTGTGCTCACCTCGTCGCCGGAGGCATCGGTGCCAGCGGCGGCTGCCTCTGCACCCGCTTCGGGTGCGTCGGTCGCTGCACCCGTTGCTGGTTCTTCGGCTGAACTATTCGCGTCTTCGACGCCAGTCACTTCGGGTTCAGCATTGGTCTGGTCAGCGGAGTCCTTGGGACGGCGCGAGAAGAGTGCCATAGTTTGAGCCTACGCGCACGACAACGAGTTCGCACTGCGCTTGCGATCCTGACGTCTTCGTGTGACGAGCATGGTGGTGCGGCCGGGCGCTACAGCTTTTCGATTGGTGCGATCTTGATCAGCAGTTTCTTGGGTCCGGCCTTGTCGAATCGCACGTGCGCGACGCGCTTGGCGCCCTCACCCGTGACGGCGTCGACGCGACCCTCACCGAAGTCTTCGTGGCGAATGCGGTCACCCGAGCCGAGCACCATATCGCCGTTGTCTCGCACCTTCGCGGGAATGCGGTTGGCGAACTTCTCGATGCCCGGGCTGGGTGAACGTTTCGGCAACGGCACGAGGTCGTCGCCATAGCGGCCGCCACCGCCGCCCGAACCGCCGATGCCGCCACCGGGGCGACGGGCGTTGAGTGCGCGAGACTGCGTTCCGCCGCGCGAGTTCACGTCGCCTGGTGACTGGCGCCAGTGCAGCAGTTCGGCAGGAATCTCTTGCAGAAAACGGCTTGGCATCGCTACGGTCACTTCACCGAACTGTGCCCTCGTCATCGCGAGCGACAAATACAGACGCTTGCGCGCACGCGTGATGCCGACATAGAAGAGGCGGCGTTCCTCTTGCGGCCCGCCCGGCTCACCTGCCGAGATGCGGTGCGGAATGAGGTCTTCTTCGACCCCCGTGACGAACACGGCGTCGTATTCCAGCCCCTTGGCGGTGTGCAGCGTCATGAGCGACACCGTGCCCGACGCGTCTTCGAGGTCATCGGTGTCGGCGACGAGCGCAACCTCAGAGAGGAAGTCGATCACGGTGCCCTCGGGGTTGTTGCGTGCGAATTCACGCGCCACCGCCACGAGCTCGTCGAGGTTTTCAACACGCGCCTCGTCTTGCGCGTCTTTCGTGGCACGCAGCGCATCGGTATAGCCGCTCTTTGCGAGCAGGAGTTGCAACCCGGCGGCCACTGCCGTCGGCGGGGCAAGTTCGCCCGAGGCGGGAAGCATGAGCGCGGCGGCTTCGACCAGCACCTCGTCGAGATGTGCGATCGCCTTCTGAATCTTCGGTCCTACGCCGAGAGAGGCGGAGTTGGCGAGGGCGTCGCGGAACGTGATCTGCTGTTCTGCCGCGAACCTCGCGATGGTCTCGACCGTGACGTCGCCGATACCGCGCCGAGGTCGGTTGATGATGCGCCGCATCGCCATCTCGTCAGCGGGGTTTGCCACGGCAACCAGATACGCCATCGCGTCTTTGATCTCAGCGCGGTCGTAGAACTTCGTGCCGCCCATGATCTTGTATGGCAACGCCGAACGGATGAAGATCTCTTCAATCGCACGTGACTGCGAATTCGTGCGATAGAACACGGCAATCTCGGAATAGTCCACGCCGGCGCGGTGGATGCGATCGATCTCGTCGGCGATGAACTGCGCCTCGTCATGCTGCGAATAGCCGGTGAAGCCGATGATCTTCTCACCCTCACCGACGTCGGTCCACAGCTTCTTGTCTTTACGGTCGAAGTTGTGGCCGATGACGGCGTTCGCCGCCGAGAGAATGTTCTGGGTGGAGCGATAGTTCTGCTCGAGGAGCACGACCTTGGCGCCCGGGTAGTCACGTTCGAATTCGCTGATGTTGCGAATATCAGCGCCACGGAACGCATAGATCGACTGGTCAGAGTCGCCCACGACAGTGAGCGATGCGCCCGCCGTGTCGGGGCTCGCGGCTGGTTCTGGCTCGAAGATCATCATGCCGCTGGAGTGCTCGGTGGGCGCAGCATCAGAGCCGACCGGTCGCGTCAGCTCGTGAATCAGGGCGTACTGCGCGTGGTTGGTGTCTTGATACTCGTCAACCAGAATGTGCCGAAACCGCCGACGATAGACATCTGCCACGTGCGGAAAAGCGCGAAACAGATAGACAACCTGACCGATGAGATCGTCGAAGTCGAAGGCGTTCGCCTTCTGCAGCTCGCGCTGGTACGCGGCGAAGACCTCGATGAAGATGCGCTCGGCGGGATCGCTCATATTCGCTTGTCGCGCATAAGAATCAGCATCCGCCAATTCATTCTTGAGCTTCGAGATACGCGACTGTGTGGCTGCAGGAGTCAACCCGTAGGCGTCGGCCTCGTGTTCTTTGACCAACCGCTTGAGCAGAGCCCGCGAATCGCCCGAGTCGTAGATCGTGAAGGCCTTCGTGAAACCGAACTGCTCAGCCTCACGGCGCAGAATGCGCACGCATGCCGAGTGGAAGGTCGAAATCCACATGCCACGGGCCGAATCGCCCACCAGCTGTTCGACTCGTTCACGCATCTCGCCAGCGGCCTTATTGGTGAAGGTGATCGCCAGAATCTGGCTGGGCCAGGCCTCACGGCTGTAGAGAAGCGATGCCACCCGGCGCGTGAGCACGCTGGTCTTACCCGAACCGGCACCGGCGACGATCAGCAGGGCAGGCCCGCGATAGGTGACCGCTTCACGCTGAGGATCATTCAGCCCGGCAAGCAAATCGTCGTCTCGACGACCGCCCGAGGCGCCGGCCGAGGGGTCGACAACGACAGGAACAGATGCCGCGCGAGAGGCGGCCGCAGAGGCGTCGGTCATAACCCGACAAGTCTAGGTGCCTCCCCTGACACTGCCCACGCCCGCGGCCTGATGGTTGGCGCTTCCCGCACCGCCACTGAACACACAGGGTTTTCCTGAGAGAATCGACCCGTGCGCACACTCCTCAATGTCATCTGGCTCGTTCTGTCGGGTTTCTGGATGTTCCTCGGCTACATGCTCGCGGGCGTGGTGCTCTGCATTCTGATCCTGACCATTCCGTGGGGCATCGCATCGTTCCGCATCGGCGTGTATGCGCTCTGGCCATTCGGACAGACCGTCGTGTCGAAGCCGACCGCTGGCGTTGGCTCGTTCTTGGGCAATGTGGTGTGGATCATCCTCGCGGGCTGGTGGCTCGCTCTCGGACACATCACCACCGGAATCGCCATGTGCATCACGATCATCGGCATTCCGCTGGGCATCGCGAGCTTCAAGATGGTGCCGGTGTCGCTCGTGCCGCTCGGCAAAGAGATCGTGCCGAGCGATTCGATGCGCGCAGGCTACTAGCCGCCCGCCACGGTAGGTCGCACACCGGTGAAGATCACTCCCCGGTAGTTTTCGTCACTCCAGCGAACGAGTTGCTCGAGTTCGGCGCTGCGCACGGGCATGTCGTGAGTATCGACCCAGGTTTCACCCGCGGCCACGGTCACCCACGGGTCCTGCAGCAGAACGACACCGTCCGCTGCTGCGTGAGCCGTGATCCAGTGCGGCCCTGTTTCGCCATGCATCGGTGCTTCATCGATGAGCAGCAGGGCGAACTCGCCTGTTTCAACCCGGTGGAGGATCTCGTCAATGCTGACGCGGTCGCGGCGAACGGGCACACCCAGCGCCGCAGCCTGACGCCACGACTCTGCCTGCAGCTCAGCGCGGAAGTCGTAGTCGAACCCCGACATGTCTTCCAGCAACACCGGCGCATCGTGGTCGAGCGCGACCTCAACGGGTGCATCACCAAGGTGCTCACGCAGCGCGACTGCCAGCCCGACCGGTTCACAGGAGGGGTAGTTGCTTGCGCGACGCCAGAACTCGATCTCACGCTCGCGGTCGCCGGCGCGGCCCGAGAGCGCTCCCCGCCCGAAAGCATCAGCGGCGATGAGCGCAGCGACCGCGCCGCAGGTGAACAGCGTCGTCTGTGCGTAATAGCCCGGTTCGGTGTGCGGAATATCGTGCAGCCAGAGCACGAGCCCACGCACGTTTTCGGTGCCAACGGCCGCCCACGGCTCTCGCATGGGGGTGAAGGCTGCCGCGAATGGCGCAACCGCGACGCCCTCAGCAACTTCCCATTTGACGGCAACGTCATGTCGTGACCGGGCAGTGTCGACGACGGCGTCGAGCAGCGCTTCTCCGGCGAGGGCATCAACGAACCAAAGATCCACGATCTTGGTCGCCGCTGTCGCGGGCCGCGCGGTGGTCAGCACTGCTGCGAGGGGCACTCCCTCACCATCTCGAACCACACCGAGCTCTGGGCGATAGAGCGAACGATCGATGCGCCAGCGGTCTGCGCGCGGGCCTGAGATGAGGTCGGCGATCTCGTCGAGCATCGGCTTGTCGGCCGGTGCGAGCAGTGCGTCAAACATGTGGTTCGTTTCCATGGTGGGCGGTGTTCTCACGGTGGGCTGCTGCTACCAGCAGTGCGGTGTATTCGTGACGGGGGGCGCTCAACACCTGATCGCACGTGCCCGATTCGACGACTCGACCGTTCCAAAGCACTGTGACGCTATCGGCGAGCATCCGTACAACGGCGAGATCGTGCGAGATGAACAGCACTGCGATGCCAAGCTCTTCTCTAAGACGCATGATCAGCGCGAGAATCTGCGCTTGCACTGATACGTCCAACGCAGAAACTGACTCGTCGCAGATCAGCAGTTGCGGCTGCGGAGCGAGTGCCCGCGCGATTGCAATGCGCTGACGCTGGCCGCCAGACAGCTCAGCGGGCCGTTTGCGTGCGAATTCTGCCGGCAGTCCCACTGTCTCAAGCAGCACGGGCACTTCGTTCGACGATCGCCCCGCGACACCGAGCGCTTCACGCAGGATCGCGCCAATCGACATCATCGGATTGAGCGACGAATACGGGTCTTGGAACACGATCTGCATCTGGCTCGGCGTGCGAGACCCTCGGCCCGGTTCAAGTTCAGTCCCCGCGAAGGTGATGACACCACCATCTTCGCGCTCAAGGCCCGCGATACAGCGCGCGAGGGTTGACTTTCCTGAACCCGACTCCCCCACAACCCCAGCGATTTCGCCGGGCGCGATGTGCAGTGACACGTCGTCGAGCACAGTGCGGTCGCCGAAGTGCTTCGTAATGCCGACGGCGCTGACCGTCAGCGGTGTGCGTTCACCGCGCACAGACCGCTCTGCTGACTCTGCCGGAGCGATGGGGCCGACCGCGAGAACCGGATCCGCTTCGAAAAGCGCCTTCGTGTAGGGATGCTGCGGATCGGCCAGCACCGAAGACGTCGCCCCGCGCTCAACCACTTCGCCGTGACGCATCACCAGTACATCGTCGGTGCGACCGCGCACCAGTCCCAGATCATGCGAGATCAGGATCACGCACAGGTCGCGTTCTCGTTGGATCGTGCGGAGCAGATCAAGGATCTCTGCCTGATTGGATGCATCAAGCGCTGTGGTTGGTTCGTCAGCGATCAACAGCAGGGGGTTGGCAGCGAGCGCTGCTGCAATCGCAACGCGCTGGCGCATCCCTCCCGAGAGCTGATGAGGATAGGCGCGAGCGACCTCAGCCGGCAGCTTCACCTCAGCCAAACGGGCCGCGACTGCGGCCTCCTTCTCACCGCGCGGAAGTTTGCGCGCCTCGGCGGCTTCAATCGTCCAGGCGATCTGCGCGCCGCAGCGGTGCACAGGCGACAGACTCGTGAACGGATCTTGCAGCAGCAACGCGACGGTGCGGCCACGCACCCCGCGCCAGGCTGACGCCGCAGCATCCAAACCGATCTTCGAGCCGCCGATCGTCGCCGTTCCCGAGGCATGGAACCCCCGGGGAAGCAGACCGACCAGCGACTTGGCGGTGAGTGTCTTGCCCGAACCGGATTCACCGATGATGGCCAGTGTTCGCCCTGGTTCGATGACCAAGTCGATCGGCGCCACCATGGGGGTGTCTTGCCTCAACACAGTGAGGCCTTCGATCGTGACGCCGCTCATGCCGGATCTCCGACCTGTGCGAGACGCTGCCCCGCCCAGTCACCCACGAGGTTGACCGCAGATGCAACGAGAATGATCAGGAGTGCGGGCACAAGCACCGCCGCAGGGTTGTCGAACATGATGGCTCGGCTATCTGTGAGTTGGCGGCCCCAGTCAGCAGTGCCCGGAGGCACCCCCACTCCGAGAAACGACAGCGATGAGAAGGCGACCAGCGCGAATGCCACGTTGAGCATGACGTTGGTCAGCACCAGCGTTGACACGTTCGGCAGAATGTGGCGGAACATCACGCGCCATCGAGACAACGACAGCATGCGCGCAGCCTCGATGTAGGGGCGCGCCGTCTGTTCGAGCACGCCGGCACGCACGATGCGAATGTCAGAAGGTGAGAACAACAGAATCAGCAGGATCACCGTGATCCAGTATCCGCCGCCGAGCACACCCGAAACGACAATCGCCGCGAGCAGCACCGGCAGCGCGAGAAGCAGGTCGGTCCATCTGCTCACCGCGAAGTCAAGCCAGCCGCGCTCGTAGCCCGCCAGGGTTCCCAAGATCACACCGAGGATCATTGAGCCGATCGCGACGCACACGGGCCCGGCGAGCGCCGAAGCGGCGCCAGCGACGGTCATCGCGAGAATGTCGCGCCCGAGTTCGTCGGTGCCAAGCGGATAGCCGGCCGTTCCCGCTGGCAAGAGCCCTGACAAGATGTCTTGCTTCATCGCATCGGGGTAAAGCAGGTTGCCAAAGAGCGCGGCAAGCACCGCGAGAACCAGAATGGCGACAGACAGCACGACCATCACCGGCAGTGCCCGACGGCGTCGCGGGTTAGGCGCATGCGTCAGCTGAATCGCGGCGGTCACCTGGGGCCTCCCGCCTGGCGAATGCGAGGGTCGAGCAGCATGTAGGCGAGGTCGGCGAGCAGCGCGATCACCGCGATGATGACCGCGACGAGCAGAGTGAGCGACTGCACAACAGCGATGTCTTTGAACAGCACCGAGCCTTGCAGCAGCGTGCCAAGGCCTGGCAGCGCGTAGGTGGTTTCGGCAAGCACAGTGCCTCCGACAAGAAAGGTCAGCACGAGAGAGGCACCCGTGACGATGGGGATGGCCGCGTTTCGCAGCGCGATGCGCTGCACACTCGCTGGCGAAAGCCCGCGGGCACGAGCAGAAGTGACATAGTCGGTCTCAAGCTCGCGGATCATCGCCGTGCGTGTGAGCTTGAGCACGATTGCGCCGAGCCCGAGGGCGAGAGTCACAGCTGGTAGCACCAGATGCCACAGCGTGTCGAAGCCGCCAGAGCCAGCGCCGTACACCGGGAAAATCGGCAAGTAGTAGGCGAAGACATAGAGCAGCAGCAACCCGACAGCGAAGGTGGGGGCACTCAGACCGACGATCGCCAGCCCGTTCGCGGAGCGGTCGGCGAGACCGCCGGCTCGCACAGCGCTCTTCACACCGAGCGGCACTGCCACCGCGATAGCGATAGCGAAAGCCAGCAGACAGAGGGTGAGCGTCAGCGGAACACGCTGGGCAATTGCGTCGGCCACCGGCACCTGCAGGCGAATCGACTCACCAAGGTCGCCCGTGACGAACCCGCCCAACCAATGCAGATACTGCGCATAGAGCGGATCGTCAAGCCGGTACTGCTCGCGGATCGCCGCAACCGCCTCGGGAGAGGTCGGTCGATTGCCGAGCAGGTTCTTCACGATGTCGCCCGGCGCCAGATACATCAGCGAGAAGATCAACATCGACAGCACAAGAAGCACAGCGATGGTGCCGAGCACGCGCACCAGCAGCATCCGGCCCATAGACCGGTTGCGTGATGCGCGTGCTCGAGCGGGGGAGATCGTCATCAGCCGGCGCGGTACAACTGGGTCGGCCACGACGAGATAAACGCGAACGAGCTGTAGTCGTTCATGCCGAGGTCATTCGCGAATGCAGTGGCGGATTGCCCCCACCACAGCGGGATGTTGATGGCATCTTCGGCCTGCAGCGACTCTGCTTGCACGAGCAGGTCGATGCGCGCCGCGGGATCAGACTCGGCACCGGCCTGCGCGAGCAGATCGACGATCTCGGCGTTGTCGTAGGCCGCAGGGTTGTCTGTGCCGATCAGGTAGCTCGGAACTTCTGCCGGGTCTCCCAGGGTCGAGAAGTACCACATGAAGTTCACGCCGTAGTCGCTCGACACATCGAGGCTCGCGAGCCATTCTTCGATGGGAACTTCGCGAACGTTGACGGTGATGCCTACCTCCGCAAGGTTCTGAGCGAGCGCCTGGGCCGCAGTACCGAGCTGCGGACCCGTGTTGGGGCTGAGCAGGTCAACTTCGAAGCCTTCGGGAACCGTGGAATCGGCGAGCGCAGCCTTGGCCGCTTCGAGGTCGAAATCCCACTGCGGAATCTCGCTCAGCACATCGCGTGCTTCGTCGGCGTCATAGACCTTGCCCAGCGACTCGGGCGTCATGATCGCGGTTGCGGCTTCGCCATGACCGCGCAACAGTTTGTCTACGTACGCCTCGCGGTCGACCGCGTGCGCGAAGGCCTCGCGCACCTTCGGGTCGTCGAACGGGGCGACAGCCGTGTTGAAGTACAAGCCGACGTATGACAGGTCGTTGACGTAGTCAACGCGCATGGTGTCGAGGCCTTCCCACTGCTGCGATTGCGCGAGCGGAACGTTGAACGCGACGTCAACATCGCCGGCTTGTGCGGCGAGAAGTCGCGTTGATTCGTCAGGAACGAAGTTGATCACGATCTCTTTCACCGTGGGCAGCTCGCCCCACCACGTGTCGACGCGCTCGAACGTGACGTGCGAGTCGGGTGCGAACTCGGTCACCTCGTAGGGGCCGCTGCCGAGCAGCAGAGCGTCAGGGGTGCCGACGTTGCCGTCATTGGCCTCCCAGAAGGCTTTCGATGTGATGAACGCTGCCCCACCGGTGCTCATGTTGCCTGCGAAAGCGGCGTCGGGGGCGGTGAGCGTGACGGTCACTTCGGAATCGCCGGTCTGTTCTACCGTGTCGACATTGCTGAGGTAGTACGACAGTCCAGGCGAGCTCGTCTCGTCGCGTGCTTGCTCGAGGCTGAAGACCACGTCTTCGGCGGTTACGGGTGTGCCGTCTTGGAACACCGCGTCATCGCGCAGTTCATACACGTATGTCACATCGTCTGTCTGTTCCCACGATTCGGCCAATCCGGGTTGAATGGCTCCTTGGGCGTCGATTGAGACGAGCCCTTCCTGGGCGATCGAGGCGATGTAGTAGTTGAGGATGCCGGACTCTTGGCCGACGTAGAGGTTTGACAGCGACCCGGGCATAGCCACGGTGATGCTGTCGATGTCGGCGCCAGTGTCGACACCGGTTGTAGCGGTGGATTCTGTTGGGGAGCTAGCGCAGGCTGCGAGCAGGAGTGCGCTCGCAGTTGCGACGGCGCCCGCTTTCGCGAGGCGACTCGCGGATGGGAACGGCATGATGATGTTCTCCTCAGAGGTGGGGGCGATGGGTGGAGCAGGAAACGCCGCGTGAAACCTCGCGCGGTGGTTGGCGTTGCGTCGACGGAAGCTGATGGCCGAATCGAACTCAACAACGGGGTTGCGTGTGGCAAGAAGACGAAGTGCCGCAGCGACAGCAGGGATCGCTGCAGCCTCGACCAGGGTGACCGCAGAGGTGCGGCAAACGAATGACGGGGCGAGGCGGTGTACGACAAGCCCGGGCGGCAGGGCGAGCGACGCCAGGGTCGTTTCGGTCACGAATGCCGTCGCCAGGCCGTTTGCCACGAGCGCGGCGGCAGCGGCTGGTTGCGTCACTATCGAGTCGGCGTCGAGTTCTGCGCGTTCAATCATGGCCGCGATGATGTCGCTCGAGGTACCGCTCCCCCGCACCCACGGCTGCTCGACGAGGGCGACAGGGTCAATGCGCCCGTCGCTGTCGGGCGTCAGTTGGGAATCGATCGCCGCGGGAACCAGCGCGACGAGCTCTTCAGCGAACAGAAAGTGCGAGCGCATACCGCGATGCCGGGGAGCCGCGCGACGAATGCCACTCGCCCGAAATGATGTCGTCAGCGCGATGTCGGCACGTCCGGTGCGTACGAGCTCGAGCGCACTGGTGTCGCTGTCGACTTCGAGCACCGACGGCTCGACACCCGCGACCGCGTCAACGAGCTGGCGCATCGTCGGCGCGACGATTGCCGACACTGAGTCCGCCGATGCGGCAAAGCGCACCATTCCCGCACGGTGACCAAGCGCTCGGGCAAGCTCCGTCGCTGCCGCCGTGAGACTCGCATCGATACGGGGGGCGTGCTGAGCGAGGAGAGTCCCGACCGGGGTCAGGCGAGCGGAGCGGGCGCTTCGTGCCACCAGGCTGGTGCCGAGTTTTGCTTCGAGACGTTGCACGTGCTGCGTGATTGTCGGCTGCGAATAGCCCAATGCACGTGCCGCGGCACTGATCGAACCATGTTGGTCGATGGCCGCAAGGATGCGCAAGGAGTGCACGTCGAGCACTCGGGTGAGAGCGTCGATCTCTTCGTAAACTGAACCATCCATAGGCT
This sequence comes from Microbacterium marmarense, assembly GCF_037204165.1. Taxonomy (NCBI): domain Bacteria; kingdom Bacillati; phylum Actinomycetota; class Actinomycetes; order Micrococcales; family Microbacteriaceae; genus Microbacterium; species Microbacterium marmarense. The sequence goes on along the minus strand of NZ_JBBDGL010000003.1, from coordinate 142,700 downwards.
CATGCTATGCAAGTTCATGTTTCGATGGTGTAACGGTATTTAACGAACATTCACCCCCGGTTCACAATGCCCGGGCCAAAAGGGCGTTCCGCCGCGTGACGAGGTGTGCACGTGCGGGCGAAAAGAGACATCACCTCCGCGCAAGCTGTCCGCAACCTGCCGTACACGCGTCTCAGCGACAGTCTCCGAGTCAGCCTCAGGAGCTCGACGCCTCCCCTTCCACAGCTAACCAAGGAGTAATTGGTGCGCCCTCGACACACCCGACCAGGCCGCCGCGCAATCGCAGCGGCGGCCGCTCTCAGCCTCGCAGGCGGTCTTGTGACCGCCGCAAGCATTCCTGCACACGCCGAAGAAACCGAAGATCTCGCGTCGCGCTTCACTCTCGCCGTGCTACCCGACACGCAGTTCTACTCGCGATACACCGCGGACCAGTTCATGCCGCGATATGGCAACAACCCATTCGCGGTGCAGACAGAGTGGCTCGCCGAAAACAGCGACGCCCTCAACATTCCCTTCGTGACTCATCTGGGCGATGTTGTCGATCGCGCGACGGTTGCCGACGAGTGGCACGTTGCAGATAACGCAATGCAAACCCTCGAAGACGCCAACCTGCCGTACTCGATATTGGCTGGCAACCACGACGTGTTGAATAGCAACGATCAACTAGACGACACCGACTACAACCTCGAAAACGAACCCTTTCTTCAGTGGTTCAGTCCCGAGCGCGCCGCAGAGCAGTCGACGTTTGGGGGCAGCGACCCCACTGGCATGAGTCAGTACCACGTGTTCGAAGCAGAGGGGCAACAGTTCATGGTGCTCGCGCTGTCTTGGCGTGTGTCAGAAGATACCCAGGCGTGGGCAGAGAGCGTCATTCAAGCGAACCCGACGGTTCCGGTTATCCTCACCACGCACTCGCTTCTCAGCGTCGAGTCCGACCAGGTCACCCCGCTTGAAACGGCATACGGGCTCGAACTGTGGGAGAACCTGATCCGCGAGAACGACCAGATCTTTCTGACAATGAACGGTCACTTTCACGGCGCGACCCGACTCGAGAAGTCGAACGACTACGGTCACACGGTTACCGAGATACTCATCGACTATCAGATGGCCTATGACGGCGGCAACGGATATCTGGGCCTATACGAGTTCGATCTCACGAACAACAAGATAAACGTGCAGACTGCCTCACCTTGGGTAGTTTCCAAGGCGCCTGAGCTTCTCACCAGCTACGACCAGCCGTTCCTCGAAGGTGCGCAACAGCAATTTACGATTGAGATCGACTTCGCGGAACGCTTCGCCGGTTTCAACCCAACCTTTACCGCGGGGACCGCGGACGAGGCCTCGCTATCCGCAGCAGCACGAACGCTCTTGTTGACGGGATTCGACGCGCCCGACGCGATTACGACGGAGCTTCCGGGCGACGCACGAGACTTTGTCGAGGTTGAGGGAACGCTGGCGCATTGGCGTTTCAACGACAACGAAGGTGTCGTTGACGCCAACATGGTCATCGAAGATGTCGCGGGAGACAACGACCTCCATCGGGCAGATCCGACGGCAACTGGTGCGACCGGTGCAACGTGGGAAGACGCTTTCATCGAAACGGAGTCCGTGCCCGCCTTCTCTGCTGATGGTGCCGCCGTGTGCTTCGCGAACGCAGACCGGAACGAGAATCGTTTCAGCTACCTGACGACCGAGGCTGGTGCCCCAATCACCAATGCTGACCTCTCTAACGGGTACACCATTGAAACGTTCGTCAAGATGGACCCAGACTGGACGGCAGAAGCAAACCAATGGTCGAAGTTCATCACTCGCACAGGCAACCGCTCAACGATCGAAGGCGTGCCGTGGTCGCGGTGGGATTACACCTCGTCACCAACCGCGCTTGGTATCTCGAACTTGCGCGAGTTCCAGTTCACCAGCATCCCGGCCGACACCCCTAAGGGCGACAAAACCAACTGGTCGGGCGAGATCCTTACCGGTTCATGGGCACACGTGGCGCTCGTGAATGACCCAGCGACGATGTCCACGACGATGTACGTCGACGGCGCACCTGTGCTGCGCAACGCCACCGGCACCGCGGGCATGGCATTCAACTCAGACATGCCGTGGATTCTCGGTGCGGACTGGGTCGATGATGCGGCCACCGGTGGCTGGAACGGATGTATCGGCGAGACTCGCATCATCGATCGCCCGACGACTCCTGAGGAATGGCTGACACAGCGCGCTGACCTTAGCGACCTGACCGTCGGCACTGCTCCAGAAGGCATGCTTCAGGCGGACGTTGACTCAGTGCTCTTTGCGGGAACGGGTTTCCCGGGAGCCGACGTGACAGTCGCCGAATTGGTGGTGAGTTCGGGAATGTCAGTACGGTCAGCGGGCGATCTCAGCGGTGCTTCGACCGTGGTTGAGGCCGATGGCAGCTGGCAGATTGAAGTGACTTCCGGTCTGACCGCTGGCGAACACTCTGTCACGCTCACCCAGTCGTTGGGAAGCCGAGCGGCGCTTCCGACGATCGTGAACTTCGCGATCGCAGAACCAGCGACTGAGCCTGTCGATCCGGAGGCTCCGGTCGACCCGAGCGAACCGGTCACACCGACCGATCCTTCGGATCCTGCCGATGCTGGCGAGTCGCCAGATGACGCAGCCCAGGCCGACCCAGCCGCCGACAGCTCAGACGACCTCGCTGTCACGGGTACAGACGCCACAGTCTTCTGGACCATCGCCGCAATGGCAATGTCAGTGATCATTGCCGGTGCTGTTCTGTTGACTGTGATGCGCCGCCGAGCGCAGGTGTAGGCAGCCAAGTGGTGTGTCCCGACGCGATGGCATCGGGGCACACCACTTTCCTACGCCGCTGGAGGTCCGAAAACGTCACTTCGAGCTTGCTTCGGCTCGACCCGCGCGCTATCTACTAGGCGTCTGGCGCCCTTCACCGCGATGAATCGACAGCAGCAACCCGACGGCGAACAATCCCGCGCCGATTCCGGCGACCCACCATGCGGAGTCGAGAGGGATCTCAAGGAACGTTGTGATGCCGAGAATGCGAGACAGCGCCCAGGGCAGCAGCCCAAGTTCGTCGTTCCAGACGGTCAATGCCGTCTCGACGCCGACGAAGGCAACCACCGACGCGGGAATCATCAGTCCGGCACCCATGGCGGCTACGACTGCGCCGGTGGCACGACGTGCTCCGATCTGAGCGACCAGCGCCCAGCCGCCAGCGATGAATACCCAGCCGAACAGCGCGAACGCGATGCAGATGTACACGGTGCGCAACGTGGGATCGGTCCAGAATGTGAACCAGTAGCCACCGGGCCCGCTGAATGACAGCGCGAACAGCGTGAGCGCGCAGCGGAACACGATCGCGCCGCCGACGGCCGCCATCACCGGCCACGGTGAACGCCTGCCGACGAGAATCCGCACCACCAGCGCAAAAACCAGCCACGCGCCGAGCACGATCGCGGGGTGCGTCCACGACAGGAACGAGGTCTGCACCAGACGCGTGGCCACGAGCAGTGCGGCCGGAACCCCGATCATCAGCCAGCGGTCAAGCGGCAACATGCCGAGGGTCGACTCACGCGCTCGCCAGGGCCTGGTCGACGCCAGCCACGAGGCACGAGCCGCCGCCGCTCCGGGGCGCCGAACAAGCCGCGTGCGAGCGGCAAGAATGCCGATGAATACCCAAAGCAACGCGAGCAGAAGCAGGATGCGCGCAGTCCACGCCATAGCCGGGTCACGCTCGCCGCGCTCGACACCGAGTTGCGCGGGCGTCACGTTGTAAGACGGGTAGTCGATGTTTCCCTCGTACAGGGCGAGGTGCTGATCGGCGAGCGCGGTGAACTGAGCGCGATCGCTGACCCAGGCGTCGTACGACTCTTGAGAGAGAGTATCGTGCCACTCGGCCTGATGCAGGAACATAGCGCGATATGCCGCGAGCATCTGGAGCGTGTTGCTCTCATAGTCGAGGGTGTCGACAAGGTCAGAGTGCATGGCAGGGTCATGCCAAGAAGCAGGATCCGTGGCGGCCACGATCTCGCGCATCTGCTCGACAGCGAGAACTGCTTGCTCGCCGAGCACGATCGCTCCATCGATTCCGACTTCGCTGTCGCGCACGATGGAGTACATGACGTCGAGCACCGCGGTGTCACCGGTGAGGATGTCCCACTCGAAGATCCACATCATGGGTGGGGGCTCGAGGCCGATGGCGAAGCCTCGCTGGTCGGCGAACGGCTCAATGTAGAGCCCCTGCTCGATGGCATCTCGCGAATGTGTCATCGCTTCGCTGATCGCTGTGATGGTCGCGGGATCATGGCTGAAGTACTCATACGCCCAGTCCGCGGTGACCTCAGCGACGTCAGTGCCAGGGTCGCGAGCGATCGCCGCGCCCAGCAGCGTATTGAGCTCATACAGTTCCCAGAAGCCCGCCTTGCCGTAGAGCGTCATCGGGCCCGCGCGCAGCGGACCGCCACCCTGCGCCCAGACCCACACGCCCTCGATCTTCGGGTTGGCTTCGAGCAGCTGTTGCATCGCCCATTGAAACTGCGGCCCGAGGTCGTTTGGGAATGCGCCGTAGTTTTCGAACTCGCGACGGCTCTGAAACTCGACGATGCGGCGTTGCTCGCCCTGCTCAAGCGTGTTGTTGAGCGGCAGCCAGCTGTAGAAGTCGCCGAGCACGTACTTGGTCGACACGATCAGCGCCGGCGAATCGAGGCCACCGAGTAGCTTCTCGTACGAGTCGACATCGGTGTGCATATCGCCGACTTCGCCGATGCCGACGGACCAGGTGCGAAAGATCACTTCTTTACCGCGCGTCTCTGCGTGGTCGGTGAAGGCGGTGAGCATCGTGCGCGCTTCGTCGACGTTCGTCACGCCGAGCTCGGAATAGTAGTCCCAGCCCTCGGCGTCATAGATCGCGCCCGCCTCACCGATGCGAATGAGCACGCCTTCGAGGGCGGGCACCGCTTGGTACATCTCGTCGAGTGCAGCGGTGTACACATCCCACATGGCTGGGTTCTCGGCGTCGGTGCCGCCGTAGTGCTCATCGAAGTAGTCGGCCAGCTCGGGTGTCAACGAAAGCATGTCGGTCGAGAGGAATAGCTTCACGCCGAGCTCTTCGGCACGTTCCCAGAACGGGGTGAAAGCCTCACGCAGCGCGAGAGCACGCTCGACGTGTGAATCGTCATCGTCATATACCGGGCCATACGGAGCAGTCTGCATAGTGACGTACTCGATGAAACGCCCCCACGTCATGCCGTTGTAGCCAAGAGCCACGACGTGTCTCAGGTGTGCATCCCACTCGGCGAAATACTCGTCGAGCAGGTCTTGGTCGACATATGGCGCTTCGGGAATAAGCGCGTCTTGATATGAGCCGCCCACGTGGGAATAGTTGGTGCCAGATTCCCACTCTTCCGGGCTGGCCTCAATGCCCACTGAGCCGGAATCGACCATGCGCAACGGAAGCCGCCACGTCATCTCTTCGCCGAGGGTGGCGGTGATCGACTTGCCGGTTCGCACCGCCGCCGCCATGTCATAAAGACCGCGCGCGGCTCCCGCGGGGCTCGCTGCATCGATGGTCAGCTCCGTGTCCGACCCGGTCAGCGTGTAAGAGTCGTCATCGAGGTCACCATTGTCGACAACATCGAAGGCGACGGATGCTGATCCCTCGGTTTCGACGGCTGCCGTAGCATCCATCAAATAGGCAGTAGCAGCGGCAACGCGCGACGAATCCGGCGCATTGACGAGGGTCAACTTCGGCGGGTCGACAGGCTCAGCTGCGGTCGCCACAACCGGAGCGGCAGGTTGCATCTGCGCGGACGGCTCGGTGCGAATCCCCAGTTCATCAGCGACAACGCTGCTCACTCCAAGACCTAGAACGAGAAGAACGACGACTGCGACCGCGGCGAAGATCCCGCGTCTTGTCGCCGTTGCCATGGATGAAGCATAACGGTCTGTGTCAGGCCGACTTGCGCACCCATTCGCGGCGCGAGACGACGTCACAGATCGTCGCATTCCGAAATCCCACGTCATTCATCCCCACGGCGGCGCGTTCCGTCGTAGCGTGGACCTATCGCGGCGATCCGGGTGGTCCCGGGCTCCGGTTCATACCCGGAAGCGGTGCGGGTTCGACTCCCGCCGTCGCGTCCACTTCTGACGGCCCGCGGTCCCATTGTTTGCAAGGGATCGCGGCCCTTCGACCTCCCGGCGAAAGTGGTTTTGCCCACATTTTGCCCACACTTTGCGGCGAAGATGGCGGGAGCAAACTGCCACTGATGCACCACTCCACACAGACAGGGCGTCTCATTCAGCGACCGGCCCAGAGGGCGACGCGATGACGGCCACGCGGCTACGCGTGGAATCAGGCGCGGTCGGGATCCTTCGGCGGGGCGGATGGTTCAGCGGCACGGCTGAGCGGGTCTGCGGGGACCGGATCGGCTGTCCAACTGCGGAGGAGATCCAACGCGTCGGCGGATGGGCTGCCGATCTCGGCGAGATACGTGGCGAGCCGGACGTTCGGGGCGGACTGCGTCGTCAGAGTCTGGTAGCTGAGCGCCATGTCGCCGACCACTGGATGTGTGATGCGTTTGGTGCCGGTGGTGTGGGTGCGGACGGTGTGGCTGCCCCACCAGGTGCGGAACTCGGTGCTGCGGGTAGCCAGTTCGCCGACGAGCGCGGCCAGTTGACGGTCGCTTGGGTCGTGGCCGGCGAGGAGCCGCATCGCCGAGACTGACTCACGAGCGACGGTATCCCACTCCGGGTAGAAGTCTCGGGACCGGGGGTCGAGGAACAGATAGCGTGCGGTGTTGAGCGGTGCGGCATCGGCGGGGAAGAGGTGAGGGAACAGCGCGCGGCCGAGGGTGTTGGAGCCGAGCGGGTCTCCAAGTTTGGACAGTGCGACGGCGGGTACGTCGCGCATGGTTTCCATCAACTGCGTGATCTGGGGGGAAAGTCGGGTGTCTGGCTTGGTGCGGGTGGGTCGGCGTGTGCCGGTCGCCGCTCTGGCGAGGTCGAACAGGTGCTGCGACTCCGCGTCGGTCAGCTGCAACGCGTTCACCAGCGCGTACAGGACGCTCTCGGAGACCCCGCCGAGATCTCCTCGTTCCATCCGGGTGTAGTACGCGGTGCTGACCCCGGCGAGCTGTGCGACTTCTTCGCGGCGAAGCCCGGGAACACGACGTTCTCCACCGAAGACGGTCAGACCGGCCTTCTCGGGGGTGATGCGGCCGCGGAGAGCGGTGAGGAACTCCTGTACCTCGTGCCTGGTGTCCATACATCCGACGTTAGTCCCGCCTGTGCCACGGGTGAGAGTCCCTGCTGTTCACCCCCAACGGGGAGTGTCGTGGCGGGCCTGGGGGTGAATGCTGGGGACTCTCACCCCTCGAGGGGGCGTGCGTACCGTTGCAGTATGACTACTCCGAACCTCACCCTGAACAACGGCGTCGAGATCCCCGCGATCGGCCTCGGCGTCTTCCAGACCCCGCCCGACGAGACCGTGGCTGCGGTGGCCGCGGCGTTGCGGGCCGGGTACCGACACATCGACACGGCCGCCGCGTACGGCAACGAGCGGGAGGTCGGTCAGGGCATTCGCGAGTCTGGAGTCGATCGTGCCGACATCTTCATTGAGACGAAGGTGTGGATCAGCGATTACGGCTATGAGGAGACCCTGCACGCGTTCGACAAGAGCGCCGGCAAGCTCGGCCTCGACCAGATTGACCTGCTCATCCTCCACCAGGCGCTGCCGTCGGCGTTCGAGAAGACCATCGGCGCGTACACGGCGCTGGAGAAGCTTCTCGCCGATGGAAAGGTCCGTGCGATCGGTGTCAGCAACTTCATGCCCGACCACCTCACGCAGCTGCTCGAGCAGACCAAGATCGTGCCGGCGGTGAACCAGATCGAGCTGCACCCGTACTTCCAGCAGAAGGAGCTCGTCGCGCTGCACAAGGAGCACGGCATCACCACGCAGGCGTGGTCCCCGATCGGGGGCATCACGTCCTACCGCGATTCCGCGAAGCGCAGCTTCGATGAGCCCGTCATCCTCGCCATCGGTGAGAAGTACGGCAAATCTGCCGCGCAGGTGATGCTGCGCTGGCATATCCAGAACGGCGTCCAGGTGATCCCGAAGTCCACCAAGGCGGAGCGGATCGCGGAGAACTTCGACGTCTTCGACTTCGAACTCTCCGCTGACGAGATCGCACAGATCGATGCCCTCGACACCGGCGTCCGCGGCGGGCCCGAGCCCGAGGTCGTCACCCTCGAAGCGTTTGGCCGCGACATCCCCGAAGCGTGACCGCAAGGGTGCGGGCATCACGCCCGCACCCTTCCTCCGCACCGCTCAAGGAGATTCCGTGGACCGGCGCCAGTTCCTCGTCCGCTCACTGTCGGTCGTCAGCGTCGCAGCGGTCGGCGTTCTCGCCGCCTGTACTCCCACCCGAGAGGACTCCATGCCTTCCGAAACTGAGACCCCGGCCGCAGCACCCACCACCCCGGCCCAACCCCGTCGGGTGCTCGTGGCATACTTCTCTCGGCCTGGGGAGAACTACTACTACGGGGGCCGCGTCACCCTCGAGACGGGCAACACCGAAGTCGTGGCCGACATGATCGCCGCCGCGGCATCCGTCGACGTCTACCGGATCGAGGCGGCGGACCCGTACCCGGAGGACTACGAAGAAACCGTCGCCCGCAACGTGCGCGAAGAGGACTCCGACGCACGTCCCGCCATCGCTGGCACGCTTCCTGGCGTCGGCCAGTACGACACGATCCTGCTCGGTAGCCCGGTGTGGAACGTCCAGACCCCGATGATCATGCGCACCTTTGTGGAGAGTGTCGACCTGGCGGGTAAGACGGTGCACCCGTTCGTGACCTACGCCGTCAGCGGCATCGGCCGTGTCGAGGACGACTACACGCGCCTCTGCCCGGACTCCACCCTCGGCGAGAGCCTCGCCGTGCAGGGCGAGGAAGCCACCCAAGCCGGCCCCGACGTTGAAGCCTGGCTGAAACGCATCGGACTTTGACGGCCCGCGCCCGTCACCATGACCCTGAGAGGAACGAAGCCATGACCGCCTGGACCGACGACGAACTGGCCGCGATCGACAATGCCACCGAGCTGCTCATCTCGACACGGCGACCTGACGGCACACTCCGTCCCCGCATCCCGATCTGGCACACCGCCATCGGCGACATCCTCTACATCCGCTCCGCCCGCGGACCGGAGAACGGCTGGTTCCGGCGCGCGGTGCAGACCGGGCTCGGCCAAGTGTCCGCCGGCGGCATCACCAAAGATGTGAGCTTCGCCCTTGCCGACCCCGCCGTCCGGGACGCGCTGGACGAGAAACTGCACCGCAAGTACGACCGTTTCGGGGCCGCGCCCATCGCCGCCATCACCGGACCCGACGTGCTGCAGACCACCCTCCGCGTCTTCCCCGCCGACCACTGAACAAACTCCACCCCTCATCCCGCGAAAAGGCATCCCATGGAATACACCCGCCTCGGCCGCTCCGGCCTCCGCGTCAGCCGCATTGCGCTCGGCTGCATGAGCTTCGGCGACCCCGCCACAGGGTTCCAGAAGTGGACCCTCCCACAAGACGAAGCGCTGCCGTACTTTCGGCAAGCGCTCGACTTAGGCATCACGTTCTGGGACACGGCCAACGTGTACTCGTACGGCGACTCCGAGCGCATTGTCGGTGAAGCGCTCCGGCGCTTCACACACCGCGACGAAATCGTCCTCGCCACCAAGCTGTTCATCAAAGTCGGCGAGGGTCCCGGCGACAGTGGCCTGTCGCGCAAAGCGATCATGCAGCAGGTCGACGCGTCCCTCAGCCGGCTCGGAACCGACTACATCGACCTGTACCAGATCCACCGCTTCGACCCGAACACCCCCGTGGAAGAGACCATGGAAGCCCTCCACGACCTGGTGAAGGCCGGGAAGGTCCGCTACATCGGCGCATCCGCCATGTGGGCATGGCAATTCGCCAAGATGCAGACCGCAGCCGACGTCCATGGTTGGACACGATTCATCTCCATGCAGGACCAGTACTCGCTGCTCTACCGTGAAGAAGAACGCGAGATGTTCGGGCTCCTCGCAGACCAAGGCGTCGGCAGCATCCCGTACAGTCCGCTCGCCAAGGGACGTGTCGCCCGACCCTCCGGCGAGCAGACGAAGCGATCCTCTGACGACCCCGTCGGCAACGCCTTCTTCGCTGACACCGAACGTGACCGCCCTGTGATCGACGCCGTCGAGCAGGTCGCGACCGCGCGAGACGTGCCGATGGCGCAGGTCGCTCTCGCCTGGGTGCTCACCAACCCGGTCGTAGCGGCACCCATCATCGGCGCGACCAAGCCCCACCATCTGGTAGATGCCGCGGTTGCCGCGGAGCTCACCCTCACGCCTGAGGAGCTCACCGCACTCGAGGAGCACTACACCGTTCGTGTGGCTGGGGGCTTCTGAACGCGAGGAACTCTTGCCTCGACTCGGAGTACCGGACGACTCGAAAGGCGCCGGCTGCGCTGCGCAGTCTCGTGCTCAGCGCGCGATCGCAGCATTTCGGGCGTCGTTCAACGAAACCGAGACAGTGTCGAGGTCGTCGTCGAAGAGGTCGGCGTACACGTCGAGGGTCATCGCGGCGGACGCGTGCCCCAGCATCCGCTGCACCGCCTTCACGTTCGCGCCCGAGCTGATCGCGAGGGATGCCGCCGTGTGGCGCAGGTCGTGGATCGTCATGCGTTCGAGGCCGGCATCTTCGAGCGCCGTCATGAACCAGGAGCGTGATGCTTCTGAGGATCGCGGGCGCCCGAAGTAGACGCTCCCGTCTCCGAACAGGAGCATCTCGCGCGTCTTGCCCTCGCAGAGCTTGGCGATCGGCAACTCGAGGAACTCGGGGTATGGCACCGAGCGCACCTCGTGCGTCTTCGGCGACCCGACGTGGATGTTCGCCCCGACGCGGACGGCGTTCTCGTTCACGGCGAGGCGCCGGCGCAAGGCATCCACGTCACGCACCCGCAGTGCCGTCAGCTCGCCCCAGCGCAAACCGGTGTAGGCGGCGACGTACACGAGTGTCGAATTCTCGCCAGCAGCCACGGCTAGCCGCTCGATCTCTTCGTGACTGAGGTATCGGTGAGCCTTGCGATGCTTGCGCGGGAGGTTGTCGACGCCGCGCGCGGGATTGTGTGGAATGCGACGATCTTTCACCGCGATGTCGAGCACGGATGCGAGCACCCCGTGGGCACGGATCACAACGGTCGCGCTTTTCGACCGAACGCCCTGACCGCGCGTTCGAATGTGGTCGCGCCTGTTCGTCTTGGCGGTGCCGGCGGCGAGCTGTGACACCCATGTGCGCACGTCGCTGTGGGTGATCGCCGATACCGGAGTCGACCCCCACCGCGGCATGACGTAGACCCGCCAGGCATCATCGAGGGCACGGTAGCTCGAAGGCTTCAGCCGCGATCGCTTGGCCTCGAGCCACCCGGGGCCGAGCTCCGCAACTGTCGTGCGCGCACGTGCCGGCTCGATGTACTCCCCCGTGGCCTTCGAGACCTCGACGGTGGCGAGGAAGAGATCGGCGTCGCGCTTGGTTCGGAAGCCGCGCTTGTCGGTCTGTCGGTGGTCGGGCGTGCGATACCGCACCCGGTAGCGCTTGCCACGGGCAGTCTCGTACGCCTCAATCGTTCCCACGTGACTTCTCCCGCTCGATCGCTTCGGCCACCGCGGCGTCCTCGCGTTCGATGAGCGCTTGAATGTCGTCCGCGGTGATGTTGTTGCGAGCGTTGAAGTCGTCCATCTCCTCGCTGAGGTATTGGCTCTGAAGGGGCGCGATCGCTGTGGCGAGCCGGCGCGCAGCGGCGCCGTGCTCGGTGCTTGTCATGTATCCCGCGGCCCGGGCGCGCGCGATCCAGTTCGTCGCCGTGCGTTGCTTCAACCCGATCGAATCCGCGACGGCTTGGGCCGGGTTCTCGCCGGATATCTCTGCGATCCGGTAGATCAATGCCGTCAGGAGCATCTCGTCAGCGTCCGACAGCGCGAACTCGGGAAAGCTCTTCAGCCCACCGCGACTGCGAAGGCTCCACAGCCAGGTGAGATTGATCGCCCACGATGGCACCGCTGCAGGGATCGCCTGCTTCGCGATGGCATGCACCTGCACCGTGCGGAAGAAGGCGCCTGAAACCTCGATCGGATGCTCCGCGCGCTCGAGGCCGAATGCTGCGACTTCGAACCGTCCGGTGGCAGCCGCGTACTCGACCCGGAGTGTGGCGATCACCTCGTGACCGTCTTCGAGGGCAGAGATCTGGTCTGCGCGGACACGAGCCCAGCCCTTCACGATCGGTCGCAGCGGGATCCCAGGCGGGACGATGACGCTCGGGCCCGACGGGCTGAACTGCGCCGCTTGGTTCGATGGATGTTTCGTCATGCATGCATGATGCCACATCATGCGCTCCATTGACATGGGTGCGCAATCATCCTATCGTGTGCGTATCGATGACATCATGACGCAAGGAGAGTGAGATGGATGCCGATGACAACGATTGGCTGACGCTGACCCAGGCGGCAACCCTCATGCGGATGACGAAGGCCGCGATCGCGCAACTGCGCTATCGCGGTGTCGGTCCGAAGTTCTACCGCCTGTCCGCGAAGACGATTCTGTACAAGCGGTCCGAGGTGATCGCCTGGATGGAGAGTCGCGCGTGCACGCGGACGGATGACGTGCTCGCAAGCAACTGAGGTCGCTCTACGAAGCCGTCGGGCGACTACAAGTCGCCACGTGCGCTGTATGCACCGAGCATGCGCCCGGTCAGTGTCCGGATCGCTACAGAGACTTGAGCGGGGTCTTCGACGCCGGCGCGGTCGTCGATCGCGAGCTGTGTCAGCGGTGAGCTCTCGGTGAGTTGACCGTCAAGCCAGTCAAGCGCGGCCGTCACGATTGGCAGGATCTCAGCCCGCTCGCTGGTCAGATCCCGCAGCGAGCGGCCGATCGCTTCAGCGGGGACGTTCCGCAGCAGGCGCAGGAGATCGCCGGCATCCTTCGACGACAGCCGGTCACGTCGGTCAGCGTCGACACGCTCCTGTATCTTGATCGCCTTCGCGACTACGAGCGCTGCGGGGCCAGCTACCCGCACGGGGATTACCCGTGGGTCGCTCGGCTCCAGCGCCGCCAGCGCCAGGGGCACGTTGTCGAAGAGGGCGACCTCGAGCCCGCGAGTTCGGCGCGCGACTCGGGAGCCGTGACCGCGGAGCGGAGCCGTCCGCCGCGAACTGGGGCTCATCGCTCCCTGCGGCACCATCAGATCGACCACGATCCCATCGGCTGACATCCAGCTGCCCGGGTTTCCTGAAGCCGAAGGGGTGAACCCGGAGTCGACGAGCGACTGCGCGATGTCGGGATGGGTGGCGAGCAGTTGGGGGTCGAGCGCCAGATCGGCATCGGTCGTGTAGGTCGGCCGCGGGTCTCCGAGGGGCGCGTGGAGGTACACGGCCTGCGCGCCGACGAGCACGATCGCGTCGAGGTGCGGCCGGAGCGACTCGAGCGCGTCGAGCAGCACCCGACGCGCAGCGACGTACTCGGGGCTGGCATTCTCCGGGATCACTCGGCAGCCTCCCCGGCACGGAGGACGGCGAGCTCCTCACCTATGGCGGTCATCCGACCCCCGGCAGCCAATAGATCTCCGATGATCCGCCACGAACGCGCGATCGGCGGATCGGTGTCCTGCGCGCCTTCCCGCCCCTCACCGAGAAACTCACTGTCCGCGACCAATATGTTTCCGCGTCTATCGGGCGCAAGGTCCATGACACGTTCCACGCCTCCGACGTCATCGGAGTAGAGCCACACGCCTGTGGCAGGCAACGGCGCCACACGGCTTCTCAGGCCGAATTCGGCGGATGCCGCGCGGCTGCCTGTGACCGCGAACCGAAGGCCAGACCGGCCCAGACGATTCAGGGCGATATCTTCCCCGAGTAGCGAGACGTATCGCTCGGGCTTGAAGGTGCGTTCGAATCCGTAGTCCTGCGCCCATCGTCGAGCGAGTGCGACACGGTCGGGCACGTGGATCTCTCCGGAGCCCACCTCGACGACCTCGTCGGCACGCAGAAGCTCTATCACTCGACTGACCGTCGCCACACCCGCGCCGGTGTTGCGCGCGAGTTCCCGCACGGATGCGGCATTCCCCGTGCTCAGCAGCCGGACAACGACCTCTGAAGCCGCCTTTCCCTTGAGCGACCGCAGGCGCTGCGCTCCCACGCTCACGCCAGGGTCGGGGTTGCGCGACGCGCCCGCACGGTCGATCCACACCACGGGCTCGGTGCTCCGGATGCGCATGTTGCCGGTCGCATCCCAGTACGACCAGCCGCAACGCTCGAGCTCGTCCCGCACCGGCGGCGACAAGAACGGAGCGACGAGAACATTGACGACGCCCGTCCCTGCCACCGGCCGCCGGCGCACGTCGGCGCGGGATCGCGGCGGGTTCAGCTTCACCTCGACACCGAGGGCGATTGATGCCGCCCCGATCTGCGCAGTCACGACCGTGGCGACACCTCCGCGACCGGAGGAACGGTCGACCGATGTCGTGCGCACGCCTGTCACCTCCAGAGCTTCGATAAAGCCGTGAAGGAGATCTTCCGTTCCATAAATGGCGGCGTTCCGCATAACGTGGAACATATCGCTTTCTGGAACGGCTAGCAACTCGCATTCCGTGCGATCAGACTCCGATTCCTCCACGGCTCACCACGGGCTGCACCACCGGCCCCGTCGCAGCGGGCGCCACGACCCGCCTCGCAGCTCGATGAAGATCGATCTGGGCAGCGCGCCGCGAGTCCTCGATCGTCGGCTCGGGCACTCCGCGTCGCATCGAGTCGGCCACTTCGTCGCGGGCAGCATCCGCCGAACCGGCGACCACGATCACTTCATTCCATCGCCGCCCCCGGGTGAGCCCGACATACAGACCTGCGGCGTCGACGCCCGGCCCGACGATCGACGCATCCACCGTCTCACCCTGGATGCCGTGCACCGTCGAGGCGTACGCGAGGTGGGCGTGCTCGGCCGCGTACTCGGCAGAAATCCACCTCCGTTCGGTCGAATCGGCGAGGTTCGTGAGCGAGATCCGATCGACCGAGATACCCGAGACGACCCAGGTCGCTCGGTTCTGCACGTCAGCGGCGCGATCGTTGCGCCTGGTCTGGATGACATCGCCGACCAGCATCCGTTGTCCGCCACGGCCGAGGGCCACAGCATCCGTCGACAGCCCACCCGCATCGAGCCGCCGCTGCTGAATCGCCTCGCTGATCGCGGTCGCGTCGTCGTTGGTCGCAACGACGAGAGCGACCCGATCGCCACGGCCACCCCGCTCGAACCATGCGTCGACCATCGCGTCGTGCGCGGCATCCGGACCGCTGACGCGAACGACATGCCCGGCGGCCTCCAACTCAGCCGCGACCGTCGTCGCCTCGCTCGCGGTCGACACCTGCCGCAGCCCCAGCGTGAGCTCGCCATAGACAGGGTCCGCGAAGCGGTGCACCGAGCGGAGCTCGACGATCTGGTCGGCATATCGCGTGAGCAGCGCCATCGCGCCCGCGTGACCCACGGGCGCCGCTTGGCGAGGGTCGCCGATCATCGCGATTCCCGCGCCGGTTTCCTCGAGCACCGCTGCGAGAGCGTCGGCGCTCTGCAGGTCGACCATTCCGGCCTCGTCGACGATGACCCGATCACCGCGCCGCAACGCGAACCGCTGCGGGCCGAGATAGCGTCCGCCCGTCGTTTCGTCGACCTGCCCGACGCGCACGCGAGACCAGCGCTGACCGCCCGCCGGGTTGGCATCCCACCGCCATCCGTAGTCGGCGAGCAGCGCATGCAGGCTCGCTGCCCTGACACCGACCTCGCGTTCGGCGACGACCGCGGCCTTTTTCGTGGGCGCAACGAGAACGACGGCGCGTCGCTGCAGAGCGAGGGCATCCCGCGCGACGCGGAGGAGCGTCGTCTTCCCTGACCCTGCGGGCCCGGTGATCGAGACGAGGCGGCTCGCGCCGGCGATCGCGGATGCCGCCGCCACCTGCGTCTCGTCGAGCGCTCCCTGCTCGCCCGCGTGCCGACGCGCGACCTCGTGCATCTGATCGTGTCGCGGCAGCGCGCCGGGCGCGGCCAGTCCGGCGAACCTGTTGCCCACTCGGATCTTGAGCAGCACGGTCTCGGATGCCATCAGCGCCTTGATGTGCGCGGGCTTGGTCGCGTCGTCGGGCACGAGGTCGAGGGTGCCGTCGAGCGCTCGCGCGACGACATCGTCGATCAGCTCGTCGAGAGTCGCGCGGTCGGCCGTCACTCCACTGCGCGAGACGGCCCGGATCGCCCCCGCGCGCACGTCCCATGGCGAGAATCGGCCGCTGCTCGCGACCGACCGGGTGTCGGCATCCACAATCGCCATCTGCGCGAGAAGGTCGCGGTCGAGGTCGGCGATCGCGACCGGCTCGAACCGTGCGGGGTGGCGGTGCCAACGCAGGAGCGGGTCGATCTCGGCGAGTTCGGTGAGCGCCCGATCCTCCCACTCCCCCTCGTCGATGTGAGTCGGCTTGCCCGGGCGACCCTGCGCCCACGCGAGCGCATCGATGTGTTTCAGGTCGTCGGCGCCCGGCTCTCGACCCGGATGCCCGCTCCGCCACTCTTCGACAAGCCGTGTGCGGTTGCGCTCGATCGTGTTCGAGCGCCGCGACAGTGGACGCACCACATGGGCGAGTTGCGCGATCTCGCCGTGCTCGTCGATCGTGTACCCGTGGGCGGCGAGGGTCTCGATCCACCGCGGATCGGTGCGAGCGGCGAGCTCACCCTCGGCGTTGATCACGGTGTGCAGCTTCATCGCGACCCGCGAGTCAAGGCTCGACCACTTGCCGTCGACGCCCTGCACCTTCATGTTCAGCCAGAGGTGGCGATGGATGTGCGGGTCCAGTGCCCGCGAACGCCGGTGTTGAAGCTCAACGACCTCGAGTCTGGCGATGTTTTCGCGGATGCTGCCGCCATGCCCGCGGCGTGCGTTGAGATCCCGCTGCCAGAGCGTGATGGTCAGGTCGCGCATCCGGTCCTGCAGTGCCTCGAACTCGGCGGCGAGCGCCGGATCGAGCAGGGCCGCGATGCTGTACGACTTCGGAAAGTTGATTGTGCCGTCGAGAAGGAGGTCGGCGTTGTCGAAGCAGTGCGGCCTGCCGCGCTGCGCCCCCGTCTGAGGGTCCGCACCTTCGATCCAGTGCCGCAGCTGCTCAGGGTCGAGTTTGTCGCGAGCGATCGACCCGTTGACGACCGTGAATCGCGAGACGTTCTGTTCGCCGCTGTAGCTCAGCGCCGAAGTCGCGCCGGCGGGCGCGGCGACGTGGGCATCGCACGTTCCGTCGAAGGCGTAAGAGATGGCGTTGCGGACGCCGCGGCCAGCCACTCCCCGCTTCCAGCTTCGCAAGCCACCTCTCATGTCGACAGGATACATGCGCAGCCGTGTCACCACCAGGCATGGTGCCTACGTGCATTGCTGTTTGTCTTGGAGTTGGCGACTCGCGCTCGTTTGTCGGAGAGTCCCCGTCGCTCGGTTCGATTGAGCTCAGCTCATCGGGCATTGTGGCGTGCCGGTCTTGTGCGCCGGAGGGATGCGTGGGTGAGCGATCGTGTCGGTCACCCACGCGACTTGCCGGACCGGTGATGATTCGAGGATCGCGCCGCCGGAGTTCCTACTCGGCCAGACCGCTCACCCAGGCGAGGTGAGTCGAGTTCCCCTCTCGGATGATGTCGAAGGATTCACCATCGACAACAAAGCGGACAGGTTCGGTCACGTCGCCATACTCTCATTTCGAGGAGCGCCACTGGCGCGCTGGAGGAGCCGGCTTACGGGCTTCCCTCGGCGGTTGCTTGGGCGCGTCAGAACGTAGCAGCCGCTCCACCGAGATGGATACGTAGCGTTGCGAGCTTATTCATTTACGTTCGCTACCTCATCGGTCGAAGGCTCCGCGTCGAATAGCTCGTTCTCGTGCGCGGCCCTCCATGTGGTCGTCGTTCTACCACTTCTCCTGTCCCCATGGCGTACGCGCCATCTCGACCCCGTCGAGAACGAGAAAAGGCACTCGTTGAGCGGAAACCGGGCGTCGCGCCCACTTGCGATGCATTTCGCGTCCGCGGAAGACGAGAAACTCGCGGCGAAATGACTCAGCCAAATCCATCGCAGTCTGTACGTGCTCATCTGGAATGTGATCAGAGAGACCCTGCGAAGTGCGTGCCGTGGAACTTGTCTAGAAACTCGAAGATCAGGAGGTAGTTCTCTCGCACTTCCTCCGCGATCACCTCTACCTCATAGTGCGTGATGTTGTCCCCGATCGGATCGCGGTCTCGATTGCATGGATGTCTGCGGCATCGATGCCGACGCGGACTGACAGAAGACGAGGCATTGCCCGCTCGAGTCCCACCGCGAGTTTGCCAGGTCGATCGACGTCCTGCCAGATGAGCAACTCTTGCTCTTTGAGCAGTCTCTGCTTGAGGACGAGCTCCACCGCGTGCACGATATTCAGCACCACGAATTTCAGCGCGACGCGCTTCACGCCAACGTTCTGTGGTGTCCCATAACTAATGGTGAGTACTCGGATCCAAGCGGCAACTTATGAAACATAGTTGTGGGACTCACCGACGTTGAGAAGGCCGCGGCGCGCGTTACGACCCCGCCGCTATGGTTTGGGACGTCCTGAAACTCTAGCGTTGTGCGACACCTCAACGCACACGCACCGCCCAACGCTTTGGCGGAAATTAGCAACGGTTAGAGCACACCGAAAACGATCGTTTGCGGCGCGGTGAGTGAAGGCACACCAGATCGAATGCCAGAAACGTGCGCCGTAAGCGGGTTTCGGTAGGCGTATTCGGTGGGGTGTGAGCCGGATGTACTTACACCCAGTCCCCAGAGATGTGGCCTGGGGTGAAGCCGTTCCAATAGGTCATCAGTCACTGTATAGTTCAGTGTGTGCTGACTATTTCCTCACGCCTCGATGTCATGAACCGGCTCGGCCGGGCCATGGCCGATCCCACGCGTTCCCGAATCCTAATGTCTCTGCTCGGTGGACCGAGCTACCCGGCTGTGCTCTCTCGTGAGCTGGAGCTGACGCGTTCGAACGTGTCGAACCATCTCACCTGCCTGCGTGACTGCGGGATTGTCGTTGCCGAGCCGGAGGGTCGCCAGACCCGTTACGAGATCGCCGACCCGCATCTTGCGGCTGCGCTCGTCGCGCTCGTGGACGTGACGCTGGCGGTCGATGAGCACGCGCCGTGCGTGGACTCTGCGTGCACGGTGGCTGGCTGCTGTGGGACGGGGGCGGACGCGTGAGCGCGGCGTGTGGCTGCGAGCACGAGCCTGCCCAGCCTGCCACTGCGGCGGAGGATGAGACCGAAGAGGTGGAGCGGCCCTGGTGGAGGGACCGTGGGGTCATGGTGCCGGTCTTCTCCGGTGTCGCATTCCTGGCCGGTCTGATCCTTGAATGGTCCGGCCTCGAGATCCCGGCGCTGGTGTTGTTCTGGGCCGGTCTGCTCCTGGGCGCGTCGACGTTCACGCCCGGCGCGATCCGGAAACTGTTCAAGGGCAAGCTCGGTATCGGGCTGCTGATGACGATCAGCGCGATCGGTGCGGTCATCCTCGGCTACGTGGAGGAGGCTGCAGCTCTGGCGTTCTTGTACTCGATTGCTGAGGCGCTCGAGGACAAGGCGATGGACCGTGCCCGGGGCGGGCTGAGGGCGCTGCTGAAGCTCGTGCCGGAGACAGCGACCGTGCTGCAGGGCGGTGTCTCTGCGCAGGTGCCGGCGAGAGAGTTGACGGTCGGCCAGGTCATGGTGGTCCGCCCGGGTGAGCGGATCGCGACCGACGGGATCGTTCGTTCTGGTCGCTCCAGCCTGGACACCTCGGCGATCACCGGGGAGTCGATCCCGGTCGAGGTCGAGCCCGGCGATGCGGTGTCGGCCGGTGCGATCAACAGCGCCGGCGTGCTGGAGGTCGAGGCGACTGCTGCGGGCACCGATAACTCGCTCACGACGATCGTGGAGCTGGTGGAGAAGGCGCAGACCGAGAAGGGCGAGCGTGCGCGTCTCGCGGACAGGATCGCCCGCCCGCTCGTACCCGGCGTTCTGATCCTCGCAGCGCTCGTTGCGATCATCGGGTCGCTGCTGGGCGATCCAGAGGTGTGGATCACCCGCGCGCTTGTCGTGCTGGTCGCCGCTTCTCCGTGTGCGCTGGCGATCTCGGTGCCGCTGACGGTCGTCGCCGCGATCGGCGCAGCAAGCAAGTTCGGCGTGATCATCAAGTCCGGCGCCGTTTTCGAGCGCTTCGGCGCGGTCCGCCACGTCGCGGTCGACAAGACCGGCACCCTCACCCGCAACGAACCTGCGGTCACCGCGGTGCTCACTGCGAACGGCGTGACCGAGACGCAGGCGCTGGCCTGGGCGGCCGCACTGGAGCAGCACAGCACGCATCCCCTTGCCTCTGCGATCACCGCCGCGGCCCCGGGCACACCGGCAGCTGCAGATGTGACCGAGCAGGCCGGGCACGGCATCGACGGCACTGTCGGCGGATCGAGAATCACCGTCGGCAGTCCTCGCTGGCTGGACGCGGGCGACCTCGGGCAGCAGGTCGCGGAGTTGGAGGAGCAGGGCATGACCGTCGTGATCGTCCACCGCGACGGAACCCCCGTCGCCGCGATCGGCGTCCGCGACGAACTGCGCCCTGAAGTCCCCGAGGTAGTCCGGACGCTCACCAACCAAGGCGTCGGCGTGACGATGCTCACCGGAGACAACGCCCGCACCGCTCGTGCACTGGCCGCGCAGGCCGGGATCAGCGACGTGCGCGCGGAACTGCGTCCCGAGGATAAGGCAACCGCGATCGGCGAGCTGTCAAAGGCGGGGCCGGTCGCGATGATCGGCGACGGAATCAACGACGCACCGGCCCTCGCTGGCGCAGACATCGGTATCGCGATGGGCGCCACCGGCTCCGACGCGGCAATCGAATCCGCCGACGTGGCCTTCACCGGCCATGATCTGCGCCTCATCTCGCGAGCGTTCGATCACGCCCGCCGCGGTCGACGGATCATCAACCAGAACATCATCCTGTCGCTGCTGATCATCACTGCACTGCTCCCGCTCGCGCTCTTCGGCGTCCTGGGGCTCGCGGCCGTCGTCCTGGTCCACGAGGTCGCGGAGGTCATCGTGATCCTCAACGGTCTGCGCGCCGCACGCACCCGCACGCCGCGACTGGAAAGCTGATGCTCGCAACTATCGGTTCAGCGATCGGCCTGTTCGCGGCAACCAACATCGACGACATTGTCGTGCTCACCGTGCTGTTCCTGGCTTCCAGTCGAGGGAAGCCCCGGCCGTGGCAGATCGTCGCGGGCCAGTATCTCGGGTTCATCACCCTCGTCGTGATCAGCGTGATCGCCGCTCTCGGTCTCACCATCGTTCCGGACGAATGGGTCGGTTTCCTGGGTCTGATCCCGCTCGGCATCGGCATCTGGACGCTCATTCGCGGCCTGCGCCGTAACGGCGATGACGATGATGATGATGACTCCAAGATCACCGCGGTCGGACTATGGGGCGTCGCAGGGATCACGATCGCCAACGGGGCCGACAACATCTCCCTCTACACGCCGCTCTTTCGCACCAGCGCCCCCAGCGACGTCGCGATCATGATCGTCGTGTTCCTGATCCTCGTCGCGGTCTGGTGCGCGGCCGGTCGGCTGATCGGTACCAACAAGGCTGTTACCGAGGGGCTGGAGCGCGT
The DNA here is from genome assembly GCF_037204165.1 of Microbacterium marmarense. Taxonomy (NCBI): domain Bacteria; kingdom Bacillati; phylum Actinomycetota; class Actinomycetes; order Micrococcales; family Microbacteriaceae; genus Microbacterium; species Microbacterium marmarense. The sequence goes on along the minus strand of NZ_JBBDGL010000003.1, from coordinate 120,953 downwards.
CGAGCACTGGCTCGTACCGGCCGTGTTCATCGGCCTTGGCCTGTTCATCCTGATCGAATCTGGGGTCATGGTCCGTCTGATCGAGGTGCTTGCATGACCTCCTCCCAGTCAGAGGCTCATCCGCCCGCTGCGCGCAAGCTGTCGTCGGCGCGGCGGCGGCAGCTCACTGGTGGAGCGCTCTTGATCGCCGTGGTCGTCGTGCTGATTGATCAGGGAACGAAGGTGTGGGCCGAAGCGACCCTCACCGAGCGTGAGCGCATCCCGCTGATCGGTGACCTGCTGGGTTTGCAGCTCGCCTATAACCCCGGAGCGGCATTCTCCTTCGGGGAAGGCTTCACCTGGGTGTTCGCGCTGCTCGCTGTCGCCGCCACGGTCACAGGGATTGTGTTCGCGTTCCGAGTGCAACGCGTGGGATGGGCGATCGTCATCGGCGCGCTCGGCGGCGCTGCCGCCTCACACGCAGGCGACCGCCTTTTCCGCGACCCCGGATTCGCCCGGGGTCACGTCGTGGACTTCCTCGCCTACGGAAACTGGTTCATCGGCAACATCGCCGACATCGTAATCTTCGCCGCAGCGATCACCGGAGCAGTTTTCATGATCCGCGCCGGGGATGAGAGCACCGAGTGAGATCCGTTGTGCGGTGGTGGGACACCCATCAACTCGCCCTCTACATCGGCGCGATCGCCGTGGGCAGCCGTTGAGTGAGTTCACGCTTAGGCAGGCGGGCGGTCGCGATGTAGGCGCAGAGCCACCCACCAGCCGCATCGTCGACAGATGAAAGCGCGATCGTCTCCGAGTGCGTGCAGCTTCTTGCGTGGCAGATGTCGCCCGCAGCACGTGCACGCAACGTCCTCGTCAGTCGCCATGAGCGGAGAGCGCCTCTCGAATCTGTTCAACCGTTGGCATCCCGGCCAGCCCAGCAGGGGTGCTGTAAATACGGCAGGCGAGGTCATTGCTTCGCCCCGACCCCGGAAAGAGATCGTTGCCATCCAGGGTGATCGTGGGGGAGCCCGCGAACGAGACTGCGCCCGCGTCCTCCTCCGTCCGGATGAGTCGGTAGTGAACCTCCGATTCGTCGTGGCCTGTTTCTCGTAGCGCCTCAGAAACACGACGGCCAGCCTCAACCCAGCTGGGGCAACCGGCGATATAAAGCAGCTCAATCTCCACGACTCAATCATCCTCGACTTCGCTGTTGATGTCGTGCCCGGGCTACCACCGAAAACGATCGTTTTCGGCTATCTAGCTCACGAATCCGGGATTCGGTTTCCAGAAACGTGCGCCGTAACGATCTTTCGGCAGGCGTATTCGGCGAGAGCCGGGGGGATTCGACCCTCGGCGCTAGCGGCCTGTCGCCTCATCGAGGGCGTCGGTCAAGTCGCTGAGCTGGGTGAGCTCGAGTAGTGGTTTCGCGGTGCCTGGACGCATGCGAGCACTCGAATGCCGTGGTCATCATCCCGGTCGACAGTGACGTGGACGAGCCCGTATGGATTGGCGGTGCCAACGTCGACGAGACGACGGCGGATGTCGTCACGTGGCTCAGTGACGACACGAACCCTGCACGTCGGCCGGCGCTCGTCGACATCCGGCAGTTCTCGCCGACCCGACTAAACCGACACGAGCTGGAAGAAGAGGTCGAGCGGGGGCGGTGACGCGTCGCATGCAGGCCGACACAGCTGGCGCGAGTGCATGCGCACGAGGAATCGAACTGCTTGCGCTTCACCGGTCCGGGCACTTTCGAATCTGCCGCGAGTCAGCGCACGAGGCGGGCGATCGCCTGAGACGCTTCCCGGACCTTCTCTTCGGCGATGTCGCTGCCGGCGCGAGCTGCATCTGCCACACAGTGGCGCAGGTGGTCTTCGAGGAGCCCGACGGCAACGCTCTGCAGGGCGCTGGTCAGTGCGGAGATCTGAGTGAGGATGTCAATGCAGTACTTCTCGTCCTCGACCATGCGGTGGATGCCGCGTGATTGTCCTTCGATGCGCTTGAGGCGAGCAAGGTAGCGGGCTTTGTCCGTGATGTACCCGTGCTCTGTGTGGTTGCAGGACGTTGTAGGGACGGTGGTATCAGCCATCTGGATCTCCGGCGGTTGTGGTCAGCGGTTCAGGATGACGCGGGTCGTGGTGTCGGGGCGGAGGTCGAGTCGGCGCAGCAGTTGTGCGTTGAGGGCGACGACGATGGTGGATAGTGACATGAGGATCGCTCCGACCGACATCGGGAGCACGAATCCGATGGGGGCGAGGACGCCGGCGGCGAGAGGGACGGAGATGATGTTGTATCCGGCAGCCCACCAGAGATTCTGCTTCATCTTCCGGTAAGAAGCCCGTGACAGTTCGATCACGGAGAGCACCGAGCGGGGATCGTCGCTTGCGAGGATGACACCAGCAGAGGCGATCGCGACATCTGTGCCCGCACCGATCGCCAGCCCAACGTCGGCCTGCGCGAGGGCAGGGGCGTCGTTGACGCCGTCGCCGACCATTGCGACCTTACGGCCCTCGTTCTGGAGTTGTTGGACCTTGGCGGCCTTGTCCTCCGGGCGTACTCCGGCGAAGACGCGGTCGATGCCGAGGTCTTGGGCGACGGCCTGCGCCACGGCTTCCGCGTCGCCGGTAATCATCACCACTTGCACGTCGAGTGCGTGGAGGGCGTCGACGGCTTCCCGGGATTCCGAGCGCACCTCGTCGGCGAGTTTCAACGCGCCGACGACGCGGCCGTCCTGGATGACGTGGAGGATGATCGCGCCATCCGTCCGCCACTGATCGGCGACCGGGAGCTCGTCGGCGTTCTCCTCGGTGAGCAGGTGCGGTCCACCGACTCGGATGATCTTCCCGTCGACGGTCGCTGTGACGCCCACAGCGGGTGAGGAAGTGAAGTCGCCGTTGCGCGGGATGGTGAGCTGCTTGTCGGCGGCTGCGCGCACGATGGCCTTCGCGAGCGGGTGCTCACTATCAGTTTCTGCGGCGGCGGCCAGTGCGAGGATCTGGTCGGGGTCGGTGCCGTCGACGACGGAAATCTCGGAGACGACGGGCTCGCCCTTGGTGAGGGTGCCGGTCTTGTCGAACAGGACCGTGTCGATGGTGCGCATGCTTTCGAGCGCGAGCCGGTCTTTGACGAGAACGCCGCCCCGGGCGGCGCGTTCGGTGGCGATTGAGACGACCAGCGGGATGGCCAGGCCCAGCGCGTGCGGGCAGGCGATGACGAGGACGGTGATGGTGCGGATGACAGCCGCGTCAGGCAAGCCGACCAACGTCCAGACGATCGCGGTGATCGCCGCAGCACCCAGGGCGAACCAGAACAGCCATCCGGCGGCGGTGTCCGCGAGCCGCTGTGCGCGGGACGAGGAGCTTTGCGCTTGGGTGACGAGACGTTGGATGCCGGCGAGGGTCGTGTCGTCGCCGGTCGCGGTGATCTCGACGCGAAGCCCGGAATCGGTGGCAACGGTGCCGGCTGTGACGTGGTCGCCGCTGCCGCGTTCCACGGTGCGGGACTCGCCCGTGACCATGGACTCGTCCATCGAGGCCCGTCCGTCGACGATGCGCCCGTCGGCGGGGACGCTGCCACCCGGCCGTACGATGACGACGTCGCCGACGACGAGATCGGTCGGTGAGACCGTGACGACCTGGTCATTCTCGACGCGCTCTGCCTCATCGGGGAGAAGAGCGGCGAGTGAGTCCAGGGCGGAAGTCGTCTGGGCGAGGGAGCGCATCTCGATCCAGTGCCCGAGAAGCATGATGACGATGAGGAGGGCGAGCTCCCACCAGAAGTCGAGTTCGTGATGGAGCACGCCGAGCGTCGCGCCCCAGGAGGCGGCGAACGCGACGGTGATCGCGAGGCCAATGAGCAGCATCATGCCGGGCTTGCGAGCGCGGAGCTCGCTGACTGCACCGACGAGGAACGGCTTTCCACCCCACGCGTACATGACAGTGCCCAGCACCGGGGATACCCAGGACAGACCCGGAATATCGGGGAGGGTGTAGCCGAGGATCATCGAGAACATGCCCGACAACGCGACCGTGGGGACGGCGAGGACGAGCATAATCCAGAACAGGCGACGGAACTGCCCGACGTGGTCGCCATGGCCTGCATGACCGCCGTGTCCAGCGTGGGTGTTGTGACCGGAGGGCGCGTTGTCGCTTCCGTGGTCTCTGTGACTGTGCGCGGCCGCGTCTGACTGCGGTGCATGCGGCATTGCTTGATGTCCCGCGTGCGCATCGTGGTCAGTTTCGGTCGTCACTGCGGGGGTCGACGCCGCGTGGTCGTGGTGGGCGTGGGTGTGCTCCGCGCCGTCGTTACGCGAGTGGCTCATGGGCCTATCCTCCTCGGAATTGAGAACCGTGGGGCTGACTTGTCTGGCGTGCCCCGCACCGTGAAACGGTGTCAGGCAGCAGCGGTGGCGTACTTAGCCGGGTCGGCGTCGAACGCGGGCCCGCATCCAGCGCAGCAGAAGTAGTACCGGGTGCCGTCGTAATCGCGGTACAGGCCAGCAGCTTCTGCATCCGCCTTGATGACGGTGCTGCCTACCATCACAGGACATTCGGCGAGATCTTCCGCGGGCGGGGTGAGGAGATCCTTGCGTCCTTCGGCGTCGACGGAACCGTGGCTGTTGCGGCTGCAGCAGGATCCAGTGGAGTCTGACATGTTTTGTTCCTCTTTCTCTCAAACACCGGAGTGCGGCGTCGGTATGCCTAACGATATACCCCCTGTGGGTATTCCGCACTAGGATATACATGGCGGCGCTGAAGGATCAGGGCGGGCGGCGCATAGATCGTGGTGTTAGCATCCTGCACGGAATGGAGGAGGCCGAGTATGCACGTCGCAGTTCGTGGCGCACGTCCGCAGTTGTCGTTGCGCGCGTTGTTGATGCTCGGCGGGGCCACGCTGATGGTTATCGTCGGCTTGCTGGCGATGCACACCTTCACCTCCGAACCTGCGGGACACGGATCCGTCGGACTCACCCACTCCGCAGCCGGGGAGGAGCACGCCACCGTAGCGGCGTCAACCGTCGCGAGCGAGTCCACCGCGTGTGAGGGTGCGTGTCATGTGAACACCGGACATGGGCAGGGTCACAACGAGATGCTGATTGCGTGCGTGCTGGCGTTGCTTGCCGGTCTGCTTCTCCTCCTCCCTCCGATATTGATTCAGCGTCACCGGCTGCCCCCTCACCGTGCTGTAAGCCTGGTGAGGTGGGAAGCGATCGGGATCCTTCCCCGGGCACCCTCGCTGACGTTCCTTTCGATAAGTCGCACCTGAGTAGTCGCCGCCGACCCTGATGGGTCGGATTCCTGGCGCCGTCTGGCGCCATCATTTGCGAACCCTCACACGACGTATCGAAGGAACAACCATGAATAAGAAGATTCCCGTTGCTGTCAGTACGGGTGTACTGACCCTTGCACTGGTTCTCACCGGCTGCGCTGACAACAGCACGGCACCGTCCAGCGAATCCACCTCCCCGTCTCAGTCGTCGTCGACTTCGGCAGCGAACGAGGCTGACGAGATGTTCGTCACGATGATGATCCCTCATCACGAGCAGGCGATCGAGATGGCCGACATGCTGCTAGCTAAAGACGGTGCCGACGCACGCGTGGTGGAACTTGCCGAGCAGATCAAGGCGGCGCAGGGCCCCGAGATCGACAAGATGCTCGGATGGCTCGAAGATTGGGGTGTGGAGTACGACCCCGACTCCATGGGAGGCATGGATCACGGTTCGATGGGCGGTGACGACAGCATGATGTCCGAAGAGGACATGACCATGTTGGAGAGCGCGGATGCTGTCGAGGCGAACAGCCTGTTCCTGGAGCAGATGATCGTGCACCACGAAGGTGCCGTCGACATGGCGCAGACGGCGCTTGATGATGCGCAGAACCCGGACGTCCTCGAGCTCGCGCAACAGGTGATCGAGGACCAGACGGCGGAGATCGCCACGATGCAGGAACTCCTCGGCCAGCTGTAGGAATCCTCCGGGCGGGCCGGTATCCGATCGTCCCGCCCGGACCTGTCATCCGTGCTGCCCCATTGCGGCAGCAGTCAGACGTCGGCGTGCTCTTGTTGCGCGTCGTGAAGCCAGGCCCGCTTGAGGCCACTAACGGAAACCATCATGAAACGCTCACTCCTTCTCGCAACCGTCACTGTGACCGTCCTGGCGGCTGTCGCCACCGGATGCACCGCGACACCGCTCGGCAACCCGGACTCAGCTCCCCGCATCGACCACATCCACGGCATCGCCCAAGATCCCCGGGGCGATGATCTGCTGGTGGCCACGCACAACGGAATCTTCACTCTCACACCAGATGGGGATATCTCCGGCCCGATCGGCGGTCACGCCTTCGACGCCATGGGATTCACGGTCTCGGGAGACGCGCTGTTCGCCTCCGGGCATCCCGGCGAAAAGACCCCGGCCGAACTCGGATCGCCCAACCTCGGCATCATCCGCAGCGACGACTACGGGAACACTTGGTCGCCTATTGCTCTCAACGGAACCACCGACTTCCACATCCTCACCGCGGCCCCGGACGGCACCCTCTACGGCGTCCCCTCTAGCCAAGTGAACCTGCTCACCAGCACAGACGAGGGAAACAACTGGACGGAGCGTGCGTCCCTCGGCGCCGCTGATCTCGCGGTCACCGAATCCGGTTTGTACGCTGCAGCCGAAGAAGGCGTTCTCTTCAGCAGCGACGGCGGTAACACATTCACTCCAGTCGACGGAACACCTGTGCTCTACGCGCTGGAGGCTCGCACTGACGGCACTCTTCTCGGCGCAGGCACCGATGGCGTCCTGTGGACAGAGGATGAAAATGGAACCTGGCATCAGCTCGAATCGCTCCAAGGCGCCGTTCAAGCCCTCACTGTCATCGACGACCGCGTCATCCTCGTCGATGACCGGGGCATCGTTGAAGTCTCACCGGACAGCACCACTGTGCTGAGTCCCGCCCAATAACGCGGCCCGTGCCCAAGGATTCCTCGTGAAAGCGCCCAAGAACCCCTTTCGGAACCTCGTGTTGTTCGTCATCGTGGCGACGATCGCCGTTGTCCTCCTCGCCGCTGCTAGTTTTCTCGCGATTGGAGCGATCTTCTGATGACCCCCACCGGCTCCAGATCACCCTTCGACCCGCTACACCATCTGGCGGCCGTGCACTCGTCCTCACCCGGCGCGCCTTCGCCTCGCAGTCCCGCGGAGCGGACGCATCGAAGGCTCGTGCGTCTTGGATATATGCTCTTGATCTGCGGTCCAGCCCTCGCGCTCGCGCATCTGATCAATGATGCCCAATCGACCGACGTCGCTTGGTGGACGTACACGATCGCCAGCTTTGACATCGCCGTAATCATGGTCATTGCCGCCCTGGCTCTGATCCTTCGAACTCCACCCAGTCACGCTGCAGAAACGGAATAATCGTCACCGCACAGCAATCGCTGCGACGATGATCTGCCGCTGAACTACCATGCCCTCCCGGGGTATTCAACGGGGTCCTCGGGAGCGAGGTGCGGTCGTAGTTTGAAGACTCCACAATGACGAGAGGAGCCACTATGACTGTCGCGGCGGAAATGCTCCGCACCTACCCGAAGGACCTTGGTCAGGCTGACCGGAAGGTGCTGGTGGAGTGTATCGAGGCGTGCGTTGAGTGCGCGCAATCATGCACCGCATGCGCCGACGCGTGCCTGAGCGAGGAAATGGTTGCCGAGCTGACGAAGTGCATCCGCACGAACCTGGACTGCGCCGACCTCTGCGAAACCACCGGACGCATCCTGTCCAGGCACACCGGGTACGACGCCAACCTCACCCGCGCGACCCTCGAAGCGTGCCGCACGGCATGCGCGAGCTGCGCCGACGAGTGCGAGAAGCACACGATGCACGAACACTGCACGGTGTGTGCTGCGGCCTGCCGGCGATGCGAAGACGCCTGCGCCGCGCTCCTCGCAACGCTCTGAATAGCCACCTCGACGGCGTCGTGCAGTTCTTCGCTACCCGCATCAATCCAGTGATGCCCGTTGACCGAGCCGAAGCAGACTAGCGAGCGCTCTTGCGCCACACGTCGTCATCAATCGCGCTACCGCGCAACGAGCTGAGACGAACAGGTGAGGCATATGTCGAAGGACACGCACGAAACAAGTGGACGACAAGCGGGGACGAAAAAGCACGGATCGCTGACGATGTACTTGCGATTCGCGGCGATGATTCTCACCGGCATGGTCGTGATGTATTGGACGATGTTCGCTGGAGTGTGGGAATGGGGGCACATACGCTTCAGCGAAAGCCGCGTCTTCATGGCGCTCACTATGGGCGGCGCCATGGGGCTGGTCATGCTGGCCTGGATGCTCAACATGTACAAGCACAGGAAAGCGAACATTGCGGTCATCATCGTCAGCGTTCTCCTCCTCGGAGGAGGCATCGCCCTCGACCGCAGCCAGATCACCGTCGACGACACCGCGTACATGCGCGCAATGATTCCGCATCACTCGCTCGCGATCACCCGATCCGAGCGAGCACAGCTGCAGGATGTCCGCGTCTGCGAACTTGCGGTTGAAATCAGTGAAGCGCAGCGCCGGGAGATCCTCGAAATGGACTGGCTCATCGCCGACATCGAAAGCAACGGACTCGCGCTGACGGCCGAGGACGCGCAAGACCGACCCGTTCCAGACTTCGAACGGGCAGCCGACCGCCAGTGCTCGGACGACGGATGACGATTGGTAGCGATAATCGGCCGATCATGGCTTGTGCTCCGAGAGCCTGCCGGAAACGATCGATTCCGGCGCTCACGCCGACGATGATGATCAAGTGCGCGACACGCCGAAGCGTGAGCCGCCGAAACCCCCCACCGAAACTTAACCGCGCCGAAACGCGTGTGGTAGGTATTCGGCGGAGCGCCGGACAACTGCTCTCGACGTTGGATGCGTCGATCACGATTACGTCGGAAGGTCCGGAACGAACAACTCCCCAGCGCTTTGTGGACTTCCTCAATCGGTCCGTGATTTCAGCTCGTCGAGGTGTCTCGTAACCTATCTGCCTCATAACCCATGGGATACGGGACAATTGCCCCGCCATGTGACATCGGCCGACGCTCATGAGTGTTGAGGACTTCGACAGAAGTGTCGACGACGTCGGACATCGAGGTGTGCGCCAGGTCGTAGGCGAGCTGCGTCCGCTGCTCTTCGGTGAGGTTGGCGCAGTATTGCGCGGGGCGGATCGAGCGAACTTATCCCTTGATTTCAGCGTCAGTCTCTGCGTTTCCGATGCCGACCAACTTGCTGCACTTTGACCAGTCCCGCTCTGCTGTGTCAGGAGAGAGGAGAGCTTGCCGCCGGCGACCGCGAGTCGGCCGCCGGAGGCAAGCCTCCTTGCTATTTACGCCCGTCTACGAGAAATGTCCCCACGACCGTTCTCCCGTCCTGCTCGTAGACAGTGACCGGGATCGGCTCCGCGCTCCGTGCTTCTTGCCATGCGAGCGCTTCCTCCGGCGACTTGAACGTGGCTACCGCAGCTGCGCCGGTAGCGATATCGAGCTCCGACTTTATGACGTAGCCGATTTTGCCGTTCGTGGCCATCGCCTCAATCAGGTCAGGTTCGAGTTCGGGGGTCGGTGCGAGTGCAGCGGACCCGTAAGTCTGCCCGGCATGGTTTGTGTTGTAGTCCGGCTTCGGCATCGTCTGCTCGTCGCCATCTTCGGTGGTGACTCCCCACGGGGCGAGTATTCCGCTGGTCTGCGCGACCGCTGCACCCCCGACCGATCCGACGGTGAGTGCACCGAGCGCGACGCCGACAGTGAGGATGATTTTGCTGATTCGCGTCATGATCTGCTCCTAAGAGGTCTGGTTGGGGCTTTGAAAGGTATAGTGCGCGTTGTACCCGGATCCGTTCCAGCCATAGGTAACCCCATAGCTTTTCCAAGTGCCTGATGAGTACCTGGTCGTTCCGGTCCCGATGGAAGTCGCCGACCCGCCGTTGTATTGCGTCCCGCCCTCCTGAATGAGAGTTGACCCACTGAACAGGCGTGCGCGGAGACCGATCCAGCCGCCGGGCACTGAGCCGCTTGTGGCCCAGACAGTTGTGCCGGCGACAGCTTTTCCGGCTGAGGTGCTGATCGTGGCCTGGTTTCGGTAGCTCACTCCACCGTCGGTGTAGTAGCCGTAGCTACTGGAGGCTGTGCCCGCGTTGGCCGCAACGGGAGCGTACGCGGTGGCGAAGCCGAACATCGCCATGATGAGTGCTACCAGCACCAATCGGCGCCGAGCTGCTGATTGAGGTGAAACTGCTGATTCCATCGTTTCCTCTTCCGCTGATCTGTGAGGACGAATTTGCCCGTCACCGGACGGTAGCAGCGGAATCGAAAGTTCCGCAAGGGACGTTTTGCAGGTCTGATCAGGCTTTTATTCACCAAAAGCAAACCTTTCGCTGAAGGGTTTGCGAGAGGCGTTGACACCATGGGAGATTTTTACCGGGTGATATCGAAACCACCGATCTGAGTAGTGCCGTCCGACTCGAATACGGGAATAGTCACTGTCGTTCCGCGCATCTCCTTCTGCCACTCGAGCGCGTCCGCCGGGGAATCAAAGCCGTGTGCGTTCGGGTCACCGTCCGCGTAGGCGATGTCGGTTGCGTACGCATAGCCGTTCTTCCCATTGGTCGCTTCCACTGCAACGAGGTCCGGAGCCCCCAAATCGTTGATGGCCCCGTAGGTGTCGCCGTTCTCATTGGTCGCCCACGGGCTCGTGTTCTTGTTGACGTACGCCGCGCGCAACTCCCACCCACCGTCCGGTGGGTTGACTTGAACGGTGAGGCGACCGCCTGGCACGGCCGCGATCGGAAGGTCGAAGGTGGTGGCAGACTGAATATCGCTGCCATCGCAGGTGATCGCTATGTCTGCGATAGTGAACGCCCCGGGCGTAGTGCACTTGAACTCGACTGCCAGGTCTGTTGTGTTGTCCGGAACAGCCCCAAGTTGCGTGTCAGCGGGCCCGGTTCCCGTGAAGGTCATCTCCTCGCTCAGCGCGACCACAACCGGCGCACCGGGCAGTCCAAGGATTGCGGCAGTCGCGACACCAACGCCCGAGAGAATCAAGACACCCGTGAACGTCGCGGCAGTAAGCTTCCACCGTCGGCTGCGCCGCGGCGGTAGCCGCACGAAGTCGACGAGCTCGCCGCGGAGAGCGGCACCGAACGCAGAGTTGAGTTCAAGAGCGGAGCTCATCGGGCACCTCCAAAGGAATCGATCCGAGCTGGTCACGGAGACGGGACTTGATGCGGTGCAATCGCGTCCTCGCCGCGCCGGGTGTCAAGCCAACCGCAGTCGCGGCAGTCGCGACGGGCATGCCTTCGACGGCGGTGAGCATCAGGAGTGCATGATCGGACGACGACAGCGCCCGCAGCGATGGGACTACGGTCGATAGTCTCCGTTGCGCGTCAAGGCGTGCGACGGAGAGCGCCTCCACCTCGTCGACTGTGGGGGCTTCCCGCGGGAGCCGATCCAGCACCGCGCGGTACCGGCGGCGAGAGCGGCCAAGGTTCCGTGCGACGTTAGTCGCCGTCACCAGCAACCACGGCAGCACGGACCCGTCGACGAGGACCACACGGTTTCGAAGCCGCCACAGCTCAAGAAATGCCCCCGCGGTAGCATCCTCCGCGTCTTCGCGTGTGCCGAGGTGCCACACGGTGTGGCGGTAGACCCGGTTCCGGTGCAAATCGAACAATCGGGCGAACGACCCCTCATCGCCTTTGCGCGAGAGCGCCCACAGCGCTGACTCGTCGTCTAGTTCGCCATTCATACTCTGAAATGTCCGTAGATGTAGGAAGCGTTACACGGCGACCACAAGCGTCAACGCGCATTGGAGGCCGACTCAGATGGATTCCGAAGGTGAAGACGTAAGCTTCGAGTCCGCGGCATGACTCTGAGGGCAACCGACTCTGGAACCCAACAGGTGGGCAAGCTAATTGTCACCGATTCGATTGTCATGCCTTTGCATCAGATGGCAATATCGCTTGTTTGACAAGTCGGTCGATCTGGTCGGGTTGAAAGCCGCTCCAGTGGTCCTGGTCTGAAAGGACTACGACAGGGGCCCCTGTGTAGTCGAGATCTTCGACCACGTCGTCACGAGCTGCGGTATTCTCTCGGATGTTGATCACCATGGAGGGCACCTTGCGCGACCTCACACGTGCGGCCCAACGCGGCGGGCGCTCAACTGTGGACGGCCTCGAAGCCCGGTTCGCTCCGCTCTGGGACCTCATGGCTCGCTGCGGCGGCTATCGCGTCGTGACGCAGCTCGCCGCGATCCTCGGACTGATCGACGCCGTGACCCTCCCCTCCCTCGCCCCGTGCGGCCACCGAACTTGAAGCGATCACGCCACAGCTTGCTGCACGCTGACCGATCGACTTGCGCGCGATCTGCTGCGTCACACTGTCTCATAACCGAACTGTCTCTAAACACATGCGATACAGGACAGCTCTGTCCCGGAGTTGCGACATAAAGCGTTCACAAAGGGCCGCCACCAAGCGATCAACTCCACAACCTCGGCGGTCACGACACCGTCGAGGCGCGCGTGGATTCGCGAGCGGAAGAGCTCGCGCCGTGCGACCCTGAATGCGCGTACGGGATCCCCCTTCGCGCACCGCGCGTATGGCGATCCTGAGTCCAGTGTGGCGAATCGGGCACGTAGGCTCTGGACGATGGACGTGAACGTCGCAGCGTCGTACGCGCACCGCGCGGACGAGTACATCGCGCTCCTCGGCTCGATGGAGAGCGTGCATCCCTCGGATGTACAACTCGTCTCGCACTGGGCGTCTCAGGTCGCAGGACCGATCCTGGATGCCGGCTGCGGGCCCGGCCACTGGACGGGATACCTCAGCGCTCGCGGCGCTCAGGCGAGCGGGATCGACCAGGTGCCGGCGTTCCTGGAGCACGCCCGCGCCCGTTACCCCGGCATCCCGTTCCTCGAGGGCAGCATCGACGAGCTGCCACTGGCATCACGCAGCGTCCGCGGGGTGCTCGCCTGGTACTCAGTGATCCACCACGATCCCGACACCATCGACCGCGCGCTCGATGAGTTCGCCCGCGTCCTGACACCAGGCGGAACCCTCCTCGCCGGGTTCTTCGTCGGCGCGAACGTCGAATACTTCGACCATGCTGTCGTGCGGGCATGGCGCTGGTCGCCCGACGCGTTCGCCGAGCGGCTCGCCGCGGCAGGCTTCGAGGTCATCGAGACACATACCCGCGTCGTGGCGCAATCGAAGCCGCGACCGCACGGCGCGATCCTCGCACGACGCTTGCCCGACCGTTGACACTCGTCGACGGATGCGGCCCCCTGGCAGACAGCGTTCCCTTCGTCGAGCGAGACCCCGATTGCGATCCTCAATGGCCGCGCTTCGCCACCCGCACGATGATCCCTCGCGGCGCTCCTTGCTTCCCAGCACGTCCGTCGCGCGGAGTGCGGTGACCGTGGAGTACCGCAGGACCGGAGCGCAGCGGAGGACCGAGGCTACGCCGCGAAAGCGCCGCATGGAGCGCGCCGGATGTGCCACGCTTGCGGAGGAGCCGTGATGGTTCGCATCGCGGTCAACGTCGTCGACCGGCATCCCTTCACCGGCTGCGGATCAGGCACGTCGCGGCATCCAAACTTGCCCACATTTTGCCCACACTTTCGCGAAAACGACCCCCGATTGACGTGACCGAGGAGCACCGAAGAGGCGTCAACTTCCGCGGAATTACGCGGAATTTGCGGGTACACGTCGTTCGACGTTAACGCGAAGGTTCAGTTCGACTCCCGCCGTCGCGTCGGTCAGCGCGGGCGACATATTCTGGGTCAAAGGGTATTTCCGACTTCCCCGCGGAGGTTTGAAAAGGCGATTTGCCACATTTTGCCCACACTTTTTGTGGGCACGCTTGTGCAGAAGCAGCGAGGCCGAATGCTGCAACTTCGAACCTTCCGGTGGCAGCCGCGTACTCGAGCCCAGCCCTTCACTCGTCGGCGTCGTCTGCCGCGTCGGCATCCGCGGCGGCCTCGGGCTTGTCGACAGCATTGCCCAAGGCCGACTCTGTAGACGTCGGGCGGGATCCTCGATCGACTGACTCGAGGCACGGCTATTACGAATTCGTAATAGCCTTCCCTTATCCGGAAATCGTAATATAGTAGCGCTATCCGGAAAACGTAATAGCGAAGTACTATCCGGAAATGTAATAGGAGGTTCGCCGCGTGGGTACTCAAACAACGACACTTCGATCGCCGGGAGACATCGGCCTTGCTCTCCAGCAAGCGAGACTCGAACGCGGACTCTCGCAGAATGCCCTAGCCCAAGAGCTCGGCATCTCGCAGCGCTCCGTGAGCGAGATCGAATCGGGGAAACCCACCATCTACATGCGCAAGGTCTTCGACATGCTTCGAGCCACAGGAGTCGAGCTCAGCGCGAAGTGGGATGACGGGAGTGCCGAATGAAGCTCGCCTTGGATCTATACGGCGTGAACGTTGGCCACCTGGAAGGTGTGGACGCTCGGACGTTCGACTTCGTCGCGACAGGCGACGCAACCGCAGCCTTCGGCGTGAATAGTCGGGTTCTTTCTGTCCTTATGCCCCTGACAAAGGCGGGTTCGCGCCAGCACGCGGGACGCCGTCGAAATTGGTTCGCCGAACTGTTGCCGGAGGGTGACCAGCTGGACTACATGCTCGCGCAGAGCGCGATACGACGTGGCGACGCGCCAACTTTCTTGGCCAGGTATGGACGCGATGTCGCCGGCGCCCTGCAAATTTGGGACCTGGATGACCCTACAGAGCCACAAACGCCAGACATCCTCCCGGTAGACGCACGCCGAATTCGGGAGCTTCTTCAAGATCCGCTTGGCGCGCCGCTTGCTAACGCGCCGGGCGCAGGGAAATCGTCGCTCGGGGGTATACAGCCCAAGATCGTCCTGGCGTGGGCCAGCGATGCCTGGAATCAGGCCCTCGGCGGATACCCATCGACTCACATCCTCAAGCCACAGATCGAGAAAAAGCCGACGGTCATCTTCGACGAAGAGTATGGTGCGCGCATCGCTCGCGGACTAGACCTCGCACGTTTCGACACCCGGGTTGAGGAGTTTGACGGACTGCCAGCATTGGTGGTCGAGCGGTTTGATCGCGCTCACGGATTGCGGGTGCATCAAGAAGACTTCAACCAGGCGCTCGGTGCGGCCGGCAACCAGAAATACCAGGAGATTGGCGGCGTCGTGAGCCTGCGCCGCGTCGCAGACACTCTCTACCGGTACGCGACCACCAGCGACATCGACAAGCTCGCTCAAATGACGACACTCGCCGTAGCGGTCGGCAACCTCGACATGCACACGAAGAACTTGGGACTGCTTCACCCTGCCTCCGGCGATGTGACGCTCGCGCCCGCGTATGACGTTGTGCCCATGGCACACCACCGCGATTCAGACGGGAAGATGGCCCTGGCAGTCAACAAGAAGTACCGTCACTCGGAAGTCACTCAAGACGACCTGATAGCGGAGATGCAAACTTGGGGGGTACGCCGACCAGAGCAACTCGTGCGGACCACACTCGAGCAGTTGTTCGAGACCGCCGAGCGTGAGCACCCGCTCGAAGGTGCGCACCCGCCATTGCGAGAGGACGTCCTCCGCTTCACTCGCAACTTGATTGAGGGTCGCGCCGTCGGAGGCGAGTGAGCACGCTTCGGCTGGGGTGAAGATCAGATTTTGCGCGACTGGCGGTATGGTCTGTCCGTTGGGTGAGCCGAAGAGCCGCGACATGGCTCTCGTTCCGATGAGGAGAGAACATTGCCGAAGTATCTGATCGCATTCAACGATGAGTGGGTGCCCGCGCACACCCCCGACCAGCTGCGCAGCAAGAGCGAGGCCTCGTCTGCACTGCTCGAGGAGATGAAAGAGGCCGGTGTCTTCCTCTATGCGGATGGAGGGATCGATGCCTCGACGGCGGTTTTCAGCGTCGTGAGCAAGGACGGGAAGGCGGTCTTCACCGATGGGCCGTTCGTCGAGTCCAAGGAGCACCTCGGCGGCTTCACCGTCGTGGAGGTCGCCGACGATGAAGCCGCGCGGTACTGGGCCGGACGGCTGGCCGTCTCGCTGGACTGGCCGCAAGAGGTGCACCGGTTCCCCTCCGACATCGCGGAGATCGTCGAACGGCACGCATCGGAGTCGTGACCGAGTCCGCCGTCGAGGATGCGATCACGCGCGCCCATGGCGAGGAGTAGGCGCGGCTGGTCGGCGATCTCGCCCGCTCGCGAAGAGGGCTAGAGCCTCGCCGCCCTAGCCCTCTTGCTACTTCGCTGACCTACTACGGCCGCCTACTAAAAGCGGCGACGTCGGCGGGGGGTCACCGCGGCGCCGACAACGGCAGCCTTGGCAACGGGCGCCGGGCCCGGCTTGATTGCAGCGCCGACAACGGCGGCTTTGGCGACGGGTGCGCCGATAACTGGACGTCGTCCTACTCGTGCGGCTCTGAGCATGTCATTCTCCTGCTGTCTCGAGGGTGTCTGCTTCGATCGAAGCAATGATGGCTTGGATAGGAATGCGGCCGTCAGCGATGAGCTGTCCGCCCGCGCGACGTGCAGCCGATGCGAACGGTGCAGCCCAAAGGTTCTCGTAAACGAGCACGCCAGCGACAGTTCCTGGATCCATTGCCGCTGCCAAGTGGGCAACGTCGTCAGCGGCCAAGAGTTCTGCAAGCTCCGCCTCGATCTGCACCAACGGCCCGAGGTTCTCAATATCCGACAGCTCGACGGCGTCAATCTCGCCGTTTTCATCTTTGGTCAGCACCAGCATGTCTACGACGCGTATCGTTCCTGCTTCAACGAGCTTGACGAGCTCGTCTGCCATCTCTCCGTTGAAGCTTGAGCTGCCTTCCGGAAACTCGATAATCAGGTAGTCGACGGGCCCATACTGGTCCAGCTCGCTGGCGGTCATCGAAAAGCTCCTCATATGTAGCCGTGCGGTGTGGTTCTGACCCTACGGGCGCACACCAACGAGGGCATCATGCGATCAACATGAAGGTAGCGTCGTGACACCGCCAAGCCAGGGCGGCCTCGAAGCGAGCGCGAACCTAGCGCCGAAAAGTGCGCTTCAGTCGGGCGACGATACGACTCGTCCATTCGTCGGTGAACTCGTTCGACAGTTTGAGAGTCTCGTCGCTCACGTTTGCGCCGTCGGCCACTGCCTTCATCACCTCTTCTGCGCGCTGCTTGCGCGCAGCTGCGGATTCCTCGGGGGTAGGCATGGCATTACGCTAACACTCGCATGTGAGGCCGAGAGGCGGTCATCGGCAGCTGGGATTGGTTCTGCGCTCGCATTGCGAGGGCCGCGCCGTCGCCTTATGTGACGAAAGATTTCATTGCTCGGGAATACGCGCCTTGCCCAGCGCCTTTGCTTGCGTGATGGTCGCTGCGCCGTCCACCCCCGCCCCCCAAAAGATTGATTTCACCATGCCTGCCACCTCTCACTCCGCCTGGCGCGAACAGCGTGCCCGCGCGGTCACCGCTGCCACCGGCAACCTGGCGCTGATCGAAACCCGCTGGACGGGAGCGAAGCCCGATCTCGCCGCAGAACGAGCCGCTTCGGCAGCCACCGTGACAGTCACCGAGCTCAAGCGCACCTCGCTCGAGAGCGGTGAGATCGAGCACGGGCTTCGTCGTTGGGATGCTGATTCGCCGGCGATCCGTGCGTTCGAGCGCATCGACGCGTTTGAATACGACGAGACCTGGGTGATCAGCGGCGAGTTCGTTCCCGTCTCGGGCGAACGCACCGTGCCGTTCGAGCACATTCGCGACAACGGCAGCACCCGCGAACTTGTCGTTCCGGGCGACATCACCGTAGAGATCGCTGGCGAGCAGTTCACCGTCGCCGCCTTCGACGATGGTGGAAAACTGTTGCTGGTCTTCGGTGATGCAACCAACGGCTCCGAGACCTACGCGCCCGGACGTTTTCTGTTCGTTGACCGTCCTGCGGGCGACACCGGGTTTGTCGAGCTCGACTTCAACCGTGCGTTCGTGCCGCCATGCGGCTTCTCGGCACAGTTCAACTGCCCGCTGCCCCCAGCATCCAATCGCTTCCCCTTCCCGATTCGCGCGGGCGAAAAGAACGTCGTCTTCGGTGACGACTTCGACATCTACACCGCCTGATCGACCACGCATTTCGACCTCCCCCGCACCACTACTGGAGTACCCGCATGAAAAAATCTCTGCTTTCTGTGTCTGCCCTCGCCGTGTCAGCCATCGTGCTGGCCGGTTGCAGCTCGTCTGGCGACACCACCGACGCCGCTTCTGACGACGCCACCATCTTCGTCGGCTCGCTCTACGAGCCGCAGAACCTCAGCAACACCCAGGGCGGCGGCCAGGGTGTGACCGAGGCGCTCAACGGCAACGTCTATGAGGGCCTCTACAAGCTCACCGACGGTGGCGAAACCGAGCCTCTGCTGGCCGACAGCGTCGAAGTCAGTGACGACGGCCTCACCTACACGGTCACCCTGCGCGATGGCGTGACCTTCCACTCTGGCGCTGAGCTCACCTCGGCTGACGTGAAGTCGAGCGTTGAAGCTGTCATCGCTGAAGACTCGCAGTCTGCCCGCAAGTCGAGCTTCGGCCCGATCAGCGAGATCACCACCCCCGACGATCAGACTGTCGTGTTCACGCTGTCAGAGCGTTCGATCTCGTTCCTGTACAACCTCACCTATGTGTGGATCGTCGGTCCTGAAGCGAGTGTGGATGCTGCCGATGGCACCGGCCCCTACACCCTCGATGAGTGGCGACAGGGCTCGACGCTGACGCTCGACCGTTGGGACGACTATGCCGGCGAGCCCGCCTCGAACGCCGAGGTCGTTTTCACCTATTTCACCGACGCCACTGCCGAGAACAACGCCTTGCTCACCGGCGAGGTCGACATCGTCACCAGCATTCAAAGCCCTGACGCACTCGCCCAGTTCGAAGACAACTCTGACTTCACGGTGAGCGAGGGCACCTCCACCACCAAGGAGCTGCTCGCATTCAACGACCGCGTGGCACCGTTCGATGACGCTCTGGTGCGCAAGGCTGTCTACTCGGCGATCGATACCGAACAGCTGCTCAGTGCAGTGTGGGGTGACTACGGCACGCTCATCGGCTCGATGGTGCCGCCCACCGACCCCTGGTACCTCGACTTGACCGACGTGAACCCCTACGACCCCGAGCTCTCGGCCGAATTGCTCGCCGAAGCGGGCTACGAAGACGGCTTCACCTTCACGCTCGACACTCCCAACTACGACCCGCACCCGGTCGTCGCGGAGTTCTTGCAGTCACAGCTGGCAGAGGTCGGCATCACCGTAGAGATCAACACGATCAGCGCCGACGAGTGGTACACGAAGATCTTCCAGGAGCGCGATTTCGACGCGACCCTGCAAGAGCACGTGAACGACCGCGATGTCGTCTGGTATGGCAACCCCGACTTCTACTGGGGCTATGACAACGCCGATGTGCAGCAGTGGGTTGCTGAAGCTGAGCAGTCTGAGACGATGCTCGGCCAGACCGAGCTGCTGATGCAGGTCAACCGTCAGATCGCCGAAGACGCCGCCAGCGTGTGGCTCTACCTCTACCCGCAGATCGTCGTCGCCGACAGCGATTTGAGTGGCTACCCGGTCAATGGCTTGAACTCGCAGTTCTACGTCTACGACATCGTCACTTCCTAGCTAGTCTCGGGGTGGGCAGCCCTCACGCCGCCCACCCCAACTCCTCTTCCTTATGCGCGCCTACCTGCTTCGCCGATCAGCTTTCCTCGTGCTCTCGCTCGTGGTGGCGATGGTCGTCATCTTCGTGCTGCTTCGGCTGCTGCCCGGCGACCCCGCAAACGCGCTCCTGTCGATCGACGCGACACCCGAGCAGATCGCCGCAGCGCGCGCACAGGTCGGCTCAGACCAACCGGTCTGGCAGCAGTTCGCCACGTGGGCCGGTCAGCTGCTGCGCGGCGACCTGGGCGAGTCATACATCAGTTCGCGCGAGGTCGGTCCAGAGATCACCGCCCGCCTGGGAGTCACGATTCCCCTCACCCTGATGTCCTTCGCTCTTGCGCTCGTGCTGGCACTCGTGATCGGCATCACCGCTGCGGTGAAAGCCGACCGTTGGTACGGCATCGCGCTTTCTGGGTTCTCGCAGCTGGGCGTCGCTGTGCCGGTGTTCTGGGTGGGTGTGCTGCTGGTGTGGATCTTCGCACTCCAGCTCGGCTGGCTGCCATCTGGCGGGTTCCCGCGAGACGACTGGGAAGACCCCGCCGATGCGCTGCGCTCACTCGCGCTCCCGATCATCACGATTGCCATCGTGATGAGTGCCTCTCTGGCACGGTACGTGCGCTCGGCCACCATCGACGTATTGGGCAGCGACTACCTGCGCACCGCCCGCGCCGGCGGGGCAAGCATGAACGAGGCGCTGTTGAGGCACGGTGTGCGCAACGGTTCTGTGCCGGTGATCGCGGTGCTCGGCATCGAACTGTCGACCACGCTTCTGGGTGCAGTCGTTGTCGAGAGTGTTTTCACACTTCCCGGTCTGGGCAGCATGCTTCTCACCGGAATCGAACAGCACGACTTCGCGAACATTCAGGGCGTGCTGGTGATCAGCACCCTCTTCGTCGTCTTGGTTGGCTTCGCCGCCGACATCGTGCAACGCGTGGTCGATCCTCGGCTGCGCGCGAGCATTGCGGGCCAGCGTTGACCGCCGCGATCGAAGTGCCCACCGCCGCGCCATCTCGGCGTCGGCGCAGACCAACGCTGATGATCGGCATCGTCTTCACAGCAATCGTCGTCGTGATGGCGGCGATATCGCTGTTCTGGCTGCCCTACTCGCTCACCGACATCAGCGGCGGCAGGCTCAGCGCACCCAGTGCCGAGCATCTGCTCGGCACCGACCGTCTGGGCCGAGACCTGCTCTCGCAGCTCATGGTCGGCGCTCGCATTGCCCTCACTGTCGGTGCGGGTGCGGTGCTCATTGCGGCAGTGCTCGGCACCGCGCTCGGCCTCGCTTCAGCGTTCGCTAGGCCGTGGCTTGACGATGCGTTCTCGGCTGGCCTTGATGTCGTGATTGCCTTTCCGGTGCTCTTGCTGGCGATGCTGGTCGTCGCCGTGCAGGGCCCGTCGCTCGGCTCAGCCATACTGGCCATCGGCCTGGCGATGTCAGCGGTGATCGCTCGCCTCACCCGCATTCTGGCGCGTCGTGTTCTACAGGAGCAGTACGTCACCGCCGCGCGCACCAGCGGCACCCACACGAGCGGAATCGTGTGGCACCACATTCTGCCGAACATCGCCCCTACGCTCGCCGTGAGCCTCGCGCTGCAGTTCGGTGTCGCGGTGCTCGCCGAGGCGAGTCTTTCGTACTTGGGCTTGGGCGCGCCGCCGCCCAACGCGTCTTGGGGGCGCATGCTGCAAGAAGCCCAGGGCACCGTGCTCACCGCCCCAGTGGGCGCGATCGCACCCGGCATCGCGGTGATTGTGCTCGTGCTTGGCGTCAACTTTCTCGCCGACGGTCTGCGCGACTTCACCGACCCGACGAGGAGGCGAAGTCGATGAGCTTGCTGAAGATCAGTCACCTCACCCTGCGCGCCGGGTCTACGACGCTCGTCGACGATGTGTCGTTCACCGTCAGCGCCGGCGAACGCCTCGGCCTGGTCGGCGAGTCAGGCTCGGGCAAGTCAATGACCGCTCTTGCGGCGCTAGGACTGTTGCCTGACGCGGTGACGGCATGGGGTTCGGTCATTCTTGACGGTCACGAGTTCGTCGGCACTTCGGATGCTGCTGTTCGTGGCCTGCGCGGTTCGGTGGCGAGCATCGTGTTCCAAGAGCCGCTCACTGCACTCAACCCGCTCATGCGTGTCGGCAAGCAGATCGCCGAGCCGCTGCGGCGGCACCTGGGTCTTCGCGGTGATGCTCTGCGCGCGGCAGTTACCCAAGGCCTCGCCGATGTGGCATTGGAAGACCCGCGCATCGCTCGCTCGTACCCACACGAACTCTCGGGTGGGCAACGCCAGCGTGTCGCGATCGCGATCGCTCTCGCGGCGAACCCGAGGCTGCTGATCGCCGACGAACCGACAACGGCTCTCGACGTCACTGTGCAAGACGGCGTGCTGACGCTGCTTGAGCGACTGGTGGCAGAGCGTGGGATGGCGCTGCTGTTCATCAGCCATGACCTTGCTGTCGTGTCGCGCATGGTCGAAGAGGCGCTCGTGCTGCGGCAGGGTGTGGTGGTCGAAGAGGGTGCGGTCACTCAACTGCTTCGCGCGCCTCAGCGTCCCTACACCCGCGCGCTTGTCGACAGTGCGCGCTATCTCGACGCCGCTCTTGACGTGCCTCGCTCAACAACCGGGGAGGCAACGCAATGACCCTGCTCGCTCTGCAATCGGTCGGCTTCTCGTACGCGAAGACAGCGGTGCTCGATGACGTCTCGCTCGCCATAGCACCGGGAGAGGCGGTCGGTCTTGTGGGAGAGTCCGGCGCCGGAAAGTCGACAGCGCTGCGACTGCTCCTCGGCCTCGACTCCCCCAATACCGGACGAGTCATCTTCGATGGCGAGTCACTAGATCGGCGCAACCGTCGCCTCATGCACCAGTTTCGGCGCAGCGTGCAGCCGGTGTTTCAAGACCCCTACTCGTCGCTCGATCCGCGCCAGCGCGTCGACCGGATCGTGAGCGAACCGCTGCGATCGCTGCGCATCTCTTCGGGCGATGCGGCGCGAGACGCCGTGACGACGGCACTTTCGTCTGTCGGCCTCGACGCCGACGCGCAGCGGCGATATCCCCACGAATTCTCGGGTGGGCAACGCCAACGCATCGCCATTGCGCGCGCGATCGTGTCACGCCCGCGTGTGCTGTTAGCAGATGAGCCGGTGTCGGCACTCGACCTGACCACCCGCGTGCAGGTGATCGATCTGCTCGCCAGCTTGCGCGCAGAAACCGGCCTTGCTCTCGTTATGGTTTCGCACGACCTCAGCGCGGTAGCTGCCGTGTGTGAGCGCACTGCAGTGCTGCGCGGGGGACGCATCGTCGAACAGGGCGCAACGTCTAAAGTGCTGAGCGATCCCGAGAGCGACTACGCCCGCACGCTTATCGCCGCAGTTCCGCGGCTTCCGATCTGATCAGAGCTGCGAGAGCGTTGCGCAGGCACCTGCGACACGGCGCGGCGGCTCGCGCCACGCATCCCGCGCGCCGGCGCGGCGCCGCCAACGGTCCCCTCGCGAACTACGCGATGCGCGTGCCTGGCGGCAGCTTGCGCGCGGGTGTGCGCGTGCGCGCCCAGGCCCACCACAGCAGCGCGGCGGCCAGCAGCATCTGCAATGACAACCCGACAAACCAGCTCGGCGTGCTGCCCTCGATGGTCTCTTCGGGCGTGGGGTAATACTCGTCTTGATAGGGCGCACACCCATCCCAGACATGTTCGAGCTCTGGCGGTTGCTGCGCCGAACGCACTCCGAGCTTGACCTGACCGAAGAGGTCTTCTGGGTAGCCCTGCGCGTTGAACGTCGTCGGCGTCGCATCGGCAAGGATCACGAATGGGTTCGCCGCCAGCATCCACCACACGCGGTCAAAGCGCGGCACGCTGTAGGTGTAAGTTTCCCACTCCGAACAGACTTCCCCGATGTCAGGGTTGCACGGGTATGCCTCGCTGGGCACTTCGCCGGGATAGCAGGGAAACTCGTCGCCGTCAGGCTGCGGGTATTCGGCGTAACGACTCGAGTTGGTGGCCTCGGACTGCACCGCGAATCCCACCAGGCTGAACGCGATGAGGGTTCCCACGGTGAGCGCGGCGACAACGAGATAGGTTGCCGCGACCGAGAACAGCGGCCGCGCCAGAATGCCGCTGAGCCCGACGCCGATTGCCGCGACCACGCCAATCTCGAGAATCATCACCGCGAGCGACACCATAACGGTCAGCGGGTGCGACTCGCCTATCAGGGTGGCGATGATCAAGAACGGCACCGAGACCAGCACGAACGCGAGGCCGGCAACCCACGCCGCTAAGAACTTGCCGATCAGAATCTCGCCGGTGGTTGCGAGCGTCACTTGAACGGGCGCGAGCACGGCAGCATCCCGATCGCCATTGATGGCGTTGCCACTCAGCGTCGGTGAGACGAGCACGACCAGAAGCAGCGTGATGTAGACGATTGTCGAGAAGATCCACTGGCCCGGCTCGGGCGCCCACGCCAGAGCGACGAACGAAAGCAGTGTGACAATCAGCAGCACTGCGGCGAATATGCCGAGCAAGACATACCAGGCGACGCTGCGCGTGCGTTGAATCAGTTCCAGGCGAATAATCGTGCCGAGTCGGGCAGCATTCATGACGAGTGCTCCTCACCAGAATCGGTGGATGCTGCCCCTTGCGCGGGTGGCACCCCTTTGCCCAAGTCCAAGAAGGTGTGCTCGAGGCTGCCCTGAGCAGCTGCGAACTCTGCCACCGGCAGTCCGGCTTCGACCAATCGCCGCAATGCCCCTGCCGCGGCATCATCAGTGATGAAGGAAACAAGCACGTCCTTGCGCTCTGTCACCACCATGGCGGGGTCGGCGTCAAGCGCTGCAGCGATGCGGTCCCGCGCTACGCCGGCCTCAACGTCGGCGAGGCGCACCCGCCAGGTGCGAGCACGCTTCGCGGCAGCGGCAACCCGGCGCGAGTCGACCGTTTCGCCTTCGAGCATGAACACCGCGTCGTCGACGACCTCTTCAAGCTCGGCGAGAACGTGGCTCGACACCAGGATGGTTCGCCCCTCGGCAGCGAAGCGACGCAACAGCACCCGCAGGTCGATACGCGCCTGCGGGTCGAGACCCGACGCTGGTTCATCGAGCAGCATCACCCGCGGGTTGTGCACCAGGGCGCGGGCTAATCCGAGCCGTTGCTTCTGGCCGCGCGACAGCACGCGCGCCGGGGCGGTAGCAAGGTCGTCGAGGCCGACTTCGGTCAGCAGCGCTTCTGCTCGTGTTGTGGCTTGCTCTTTCGTCATGCCATACAGTCGCGCCGTCACTTCGAGCGTCTCGGTGCAGTTCAGCGAGTTCCAGGCGCCGAGTGCGTCGGGCATCCAACCCAGAATGGCCCTGACTCCCTGGGGGTCCGCGATGGGGTCCATGCCCTCGATGCGAATCTCTCCCGCGTCGGGCGCCAGCAGCGAAGACAACATCAACATCAACGTCGTCTTGCCAGAGCCGTTGGGGCCCACAAGGCCCGTTACCCGTCCCGGGTGTACCTCGAGCGAGACGTTGCGCACCGCGGCCACCTCGCCGAACGAGCGCCTGATGCTGTGGGCCACTATGCCTGGAATCGTCACCGTCTCACCCTAAGACGAGTGGGCGCGAATGGCACAGCGCAACAAGCTTTACGCGTCGGGTTGGATGCTCGCCGGGCGCCAGGTCGAGCGACGCTGACGGCGCCGACCGGCACCTATCGCGGCCAAGAGACCAGCAAACGTCTTGCGAAACATGCCCCCATCGTGGCGAGGGCAGGTGAACGAGCGGAAAACGTCGACCTACGGCTCAACGACGAAAGAACGAAACTCCCAGATCAGGATGATCTACGAAGACACCGTCGATGTCAGCATCCCGAATCATCGCCCACTCGGCTTCGTAGTCGCCAAAGTCGGCCGGGTCGCCCTTGGTGCGCAGCGTGCGCGCGAGAAATCTGTTCTCGGGCCGGCAAGTCCACGTGAACACGAGCAAGCCACGCGCGTGCGCATCGCTGACAACATTTGTCGGGCCGCTCAGTCGCCCGAGTTTGTCGGGCGCCAGAATCATGCGCTTGTCGACGCTGATTCCGTCAACCCGGCCGGCGAGCGCATCGAGTCCCTCGGGTGCGGCAGTCTGCTGATAGGTGATCGCAGACTTTCCCTCGGTCGACGCCAGGTCGAACGGTCGGCCAGATGATTCGAGCAGATATATGAAGGATGCCGCGACGCCCCGCCGCTGCAGGTCGAACAACACCGTCGACTCGAACGACTCGATGGTGAGGGGCAGCTCTCCACTTGCCCAGCCAGCGGCGGCGAGTTCTGCTGCGACGACCTCGCCCATATTCCACCCCAGCGATGCGAAGTAGGTGGCATGTTTCACCTCGAGCACCACCCCGATGCGGCGCCCATGCTCGCGCGAGCCAGCGCGCACCAGGTCGAGCACATCGCGCAGTCGGAGCACTGGTTGCGAATCGTCAAAGGTGGCGCTGGCGGGGCGAATCTCGGCGAGCCGCTCCCGGCAGCGCAGGGTTGAGAGCTCATTCCAGGTGAAGTCTTCGGTGAACCAACCTGTCAGCGTCACCCCGTCAATGCTCTTCGTCGTGCGCCGGTCAGCGAACTCGGCGCGGTCGGCGACGTCGGTTGTGCCCGATATCTCGTTCTCGTGCCGCACCACCAGCACCCCGTCACGAGAGAGCACCACGTCGGGTTCGACTGCATCCACCCCCATCGCGAGGGCAAGGTCATACGACGAGCGGGAGTGCTCGGGGCGGTATCCGGGCGCGCCGCGGTGTCCGATCACGAGCGGGTTGCGGCGAGGCACCCGTCAAGGCTAGCTGGCGCGCAGCCCCGGTCTGATGCTGGCTGTGCGCTCATAGCGCACTCCCAGCCATACGGGTGATACACACGCCATAGTCCGATATCGTTGACTTCAGCACCTTTTTGGCGTCTATCCCACAACTTTGGAGTGTGAGAGCAGTGGCCCTCAACAACCCCGCATTCAATGACCCAGCGTTCCAAGACAAGAACGCTGTGAAGACTTACCCGGGCGGCTCGAGCGCCGCTAACCTCGGCAGCCAGACTCAGTTCGCTGCGACGCAGCACGCGGGCACGAATGCTGCAGCCCAGGCTCACATGGAGGGCATGTACGCAGCCCCCTCCGCTGGATCGATCGAGACCCAGCGCATGTCCGTCGAAGACACTGTCGCCAAGACGGTTGGCCTTTTTGCTGTTCTGCTCATGACGGCCGTTGTCGGCTGGATCTGGACGATGGCCCCCGTCACCGCACAGAACCCGAACCCTTCGGTGCTCCCGTGGGTCATCGGCGGTCTGGGTGGCTTCGTGATGTCGATGGTCGTCATCTTCGGCTCACGCAAGAAGATCCGCCCCGGCGCGATCTTCGCGTACGCCGCTCTTGAGGGTCTCTTCGTCGGTGGCATCTCGGCGTACTTCGAAATGCTCTTCCCCGGCATCGTCGTTCAGGCGTCGCTCGCAACCTTCTCGGTTGTCGGTGTCACCCTGGCGCTCTTCGCCAGCGGCAAGATCCGCGCGTCGAAGAAGGCCACCAAGGTCTTCATGATCGCGATGATCGGATACCTGGTCTTCTCGCTCGTCAACCTAGGCATGATGTTCTTCGGTGCCACCGACAGCGCCTTCGGCCTTCGCAGCGAGCCCAGCTTCATCCTCGGCATTCCGTGGGGTGTCATCATCGGCGTCTTCGTGGTCATCATGGCGGCATACTCGCTGGTACTCGACTTCGACTCGATTCAGCGCGGTGTTCGCAACGGCGCACCCCGCCAGTACGGCTGGATGGGTGGCTTCGGCATCATGGTCACCGTCGTGTGGCTCTACGTCGAGATGCTTCGCATGATCGCGATCATCCGCGGCAGCAACTGATCTAGCACCGCATACGAACGGCCGTCCAGCTTCTGGGCGGCCGTTCGTCGTTTGTATCGGGCTCGCTGAGGCGGGCTGCATGGGCGCGGCGAGGGCGTCACTCAACGCCACATGAGGGTCATCAGCCAGCGAGCCGCAGCAGTCGCAGCTAACGCGACACGAGGGTCATCAGCCAGCGAGCCGCAGCAGTCGCAGTCAGCGCGACACGAGAGCCTCAGTCAGCGCGACGCGAGAGCCTCATTCCGCGCGTCGCCAGGGTCGTCAGGGTGCGCGCCGCGAGGGCGTCGCGAGCACGCGCTCCAGCACGGGGACCAGCGCACGCGTCACGGCTTCCGGCGCCAACCGTCGACCCTCCTCGATTGCACGAACGGCCAGAGTCCTGCGGCGCTCGTCGTCGCTCAGCAACGCGATGACGGCGTCAGCGAGTGCTGCCACGTCGCCGGGCGGCACCAGCACTCCCGCATCGCCAATCGTCTCGCGCGGACCGTAGCGAACGTCGAACGAGACCACGGGAAGCCCCCGAACGAGCGCTTCGGCAATCGACAGCCCCTGCCCCTCATATGCCGTCGAGACGAGCATCAGCGCGGCACGCGAGAAAGCAGCGTCGCGATCATCAACGTGTCCGTGGAGAGTGATGGATGCTGCCACGCCAAGCTCGTCGATCAGCTCGCCGATCTGCTCTCGCAGCGGGCCATCGCCGTAGATGTCGAGGTGCGCGTCGGGCACCTCGACAATCACCCGAGCCCACGCATGAACCGCGAGGTCGACCCGCTTCTGCGCCGCTATGCGGCCGAGCATCACTACTCGGTGCGGATCGGTGGCGCCTCGGTGCAGGTCAGTGGCAGCACTCCGCGGATCGATGTCGCCAGCGCGGGGTTGGAGCAAGTCAGCATCGCTCGCACCAGCGCCGCGCTCCGCGGGTGCGTTCGTGCCGTTCTCCGCATCCGCCCCAGCACGGTGCCCCATATTCGCGGTCCGGCCGCGGTGCGCATTGGCACCAACGCCGTGCTCCACGTGCGCACCAGCGTCGTGCTCAGCGTGTGCGGTCGCGGTCCTGCCAACGCCGTGCTCCACGTGCGCACCAGCGCCGCCCTCCGCGTGTGCGGTCGCGGTCCTGCCAACGCCGTGCTCCACGTGCGCACCAGCGCCGTGCTCCGCGGGTGCGTTCGTGCCGTTCTCCGCATCCACCCCATTCGCGGTCCTGCCAACGCCGTGCTCCACGTGCGCACTAGCGCCGTGCTCCGCGTGTGCGATCGTGCCGTTCTCCGCATCCGCACCAGCGCCGTGCTCCGCATTCGCGGTCGTGCCGCGATGCGCATTGGCGCCAACGCGTTGCTCCACGTGCGCACCAGCGCCGTGGCTGTGCATCTGCTCGACGGGGTTCGGCACGACCGCGAACGTGTCGCGAGCGCCGAACCGTGCTTCAACGTCTGCGCGCTGCGCCGCGGTCGGCCACAGTACGGCGTCGAAACGATTGATCACGTCAAACCAGCGGGTCCACAGGCCGTTTATCGCACCGTTGGGGTCTTCATACGGCGGCTCTAGGTGCGAGTTGTGCACCGTGTGGATGATGCGCACGTGCGGGTCGCTCCACCCGGCGATCAGCTCCCCTAGTTGTCGCGACTCGCAAACGACCACCACGATTCGTTCTGGGTCTTCTGCGCGCAACCCGGCCACGACGTGTTGTAGCCAAGTGAGATAGAGCGCACCAAAACCGCCGGGAATCACTCCGTATCCGTGGACCACCACCGCGGCGTCGGTCAGATGCCAGTCGGGGTCACCGGCGATCACGGGAATCGAGAGCACGGGGCCGGTATTTTCACCCGCGATCTCACGATATTCCACACCAATGGCAGGTTCGCCCGACACCGCTGCCGCTCGCAACCACAACGGGTCGGCGAGTGCGTCGTCGAAAAGGTTGCGCATCCGGTCCACCGATGCGATCTCACCGCGATCGGCAAAAACCCGGCGGTGTTCGGCATGCGCCGATGGCGCTGCCGGGTCGAGCGTCAACAGCAGCGGGGCGGTAGCGCCAGCATCCTGAATCGAACGAGCGCGCGCCAGCGTCGCCACGGTATACCCACCGTCGAGTCCGGGCACGAGCCTGCTCGAAAGCACAAGGTAGGCAGCGTCAGCGATTGCGGTCACGCTTCCATCTTGCCTGTTCGCCCCGCGCTGCCTGCACCCCGCGCGCAGCGACAGCCCGCGCGCAGCGATACCTGGCGCGGGCGACACCCGGTGCGTAGCATCACCCGCGCGGGCGAAACCCGGCGCGGGGACACCCCGTGCGTAGCATCACCCGCGCGGGCGAAACCCGGCGCCATGCTTCCCCGCGCGCGACGCCCGGCGCGGCCGACACCCGGAGCCATGCTTCGCCGCGCGGTCTGGGCCCGGTCTCGGTCTCGCGACCCGCGTACAAGCGCGCCGGCCACGCAAAACGGCCGGGCATTTCGAAAGAACGCCACCAAACGGCCCGTCCCCACGGCATGTCACGCAATCCCCCGGCCGTTCCACACCTCCCCCAGACACAAGACACGGCAACGCCCCCTTGCGAGACCACCACCGCACACCCCTCGCGAGAGCACCACCACACACCAAGCCGCGTCAGCTACTCACGCAAAACGGCCGGACATTTCGAAAGAACACCACCAAACGGCCCGTTCCGACGGCGTGTCACGCAATCCCCCGGCCGTTCCACACCTCCCCCAGACACAAGACACGGCAACGCCCCCTCGCCACCACCACCGCACACCCCTCGCGAGAGCACCACCACACACCAACCCGCGTCAGCTACTCACGCAAAACGGCCGGGCATTTCGAAAGAACACCACCAAACGGCCCGTTCCCACGGCGTGTCACGCAATCCCCCGGCCGTTCCACACCTGCCCAGACACAAGACACGGCAACGCCCCCTCGCGAGCACCACCGCACACCCATTCGCGCGAGCGGCACCGCACACCCACCCGCCCGCAGGCACACCGGTCGCGCGGCACATCGGCGACGCAAAACGGCCGGGCATTTCGAAAGAACGCCACCAAACGGCCCGTCCCCACGGCATGTCACGCAATCCCCCGTCCGTTCGGCACCTGCCCAGACACAAGACACGGCAACGCCCCCTCGCGAGCACCACCGCACACCAACCCGCGCCAGCTACCCACGCGAAACGGCCGGGCATTTCACCGGAAATACCGACATTCGACCCGGGCGGCGGCGCGCCGCGTAAACCCCCGGCCATTCGGTCGTCCGTGACCACAAAGCGCCGCACGCCCCCGGCCATTCGGTCGTCCGCTACCCCGCGACACACGCACGGCTGGCGCTGCGCGCGCGTCGGCTGCGACCGCGCACCGACCACGACCCGGCGCGCTCGTCGAGCAGTGTGAGGCACTCGTAGCGCGGCACACGTCGCGCGACACTCGCACACGTCGGTCGCGCAACATCCGCATGTCGCGCTACCGTCGCCTGCACCCGCGCGCATCGCGTGCCCCGTCAACCCCGCGCAAGCACGACTCCACGCAAACGCCGCGCACGAGCACAACGCCGCGCACGTCGCGCTACCGCGCGACTACTCCCACTCGATGGTTCCCGGCGGCTTCGACGTGACGTCGAGCACGACGCGGTTGATGTCGCGCACCTCGTTGGTGATGCGATTGGAGATCTTCGACAGCACGTCGTAAGGCAGCCGCGTCCAGTCGGCGGTCATCGCGTCTTCGCTCGATACCGGGCGAAGCACGATCGGGTGCCCGTAGGTGCGACCGTCGCCCTGCACGCCCACCGAACGAACGTCGGCAAGCAGCACGACCGGGCACTGCCAGATCTCATTGTCGAGGCCTGCCTTGGTCAGCTCTTCGCGGGCGATGGCGTCGGCATCCTGCAGAATCGCGAGACGGTCAGCGGTAACCTCACCGACGATCCGGATGCCAAGACCTGGCCCCGGAAACGGCTGACGCCCGACGATCACCTCGGGCAGGCCGAGCTCGCGGCCAATTGCGCGCACCTCATCTTTGAAGAGGGTGCGCAGCGGCTCAACCAACTCGAACTGCAGGTCTTCAGGCAGCCCGCCCACGTTGTGGTGGCTCTTGATGTTTGCGGTTCCGGTGCCGCCGCCTGACTCGACAACGTCGGGGTACAGCGTGCCCTGCACCAAGAAGCGGATCGGCTCACCGTCGGCCGCGGCCTCAGCAATCAGCGCCTTCTCTGCAGCTTCGAACGAACGAATGAACTCGCGTCCGATGATCTTGCGCTTCTGCTCGGGGTCGCTGACGCCGGCGAGCGCACTCAAGAACTGCTCGCGCGCGTCGATGGTGACGAGGCGCACACCGGTGGATGCGACATAGTCCTGCTCGACCTGTTCGCGCTCGTCCTTTCGCAGCAGCCCGTGGTCAACGAAGATGCAGACCAGCTGGTCACCGACAGCTTCGTGAACGATCGCGGCTGCGACCGCCGAATCGACGCCGCCCGACAACCCGCAGATCACACGGCCGGTGCCGACCTGTTCGCGAATCTTTGCGACCTGCTCGGCGATGACGTTGCCGCTGTTCCAGTCGGCAGGAAGCCCCGCTGCGCGGTGCAAGAAGTTTTCCAGCACGGCCTGCCCGTGGTCGGAGTGCTTCACCTCGGGATGCCACTGCACACCATAGAAGCGCTTCACATCGTTGCCGAAGGCAGCAACCTGCGTGGCCGACGTCGACGCGAGAACGTCAAAGCCCTCGGGTGCTTTCGAGACCTGGTCTCCGTGGCTCATCCATACGTTCTGCGTGCCTGGCTGACCGGCGAGCAAGGTTCCGCCGTCACCTGAGACGACAGCATCCGTCGCCCCATACTCGCGAAGGCCGGTCTGCGAAACCACTCCGCCGAGAGCCTGCGCCATGACCTGAAAGCCGTAACAAATACCGAGCGTGGGAACGCCGAGTTCGAAGACACCAGCGTCGAGCGAGGGGGCGCCTTCTTCATAGACCGACGACGGTCCGCCCGACAAAATGATGCCGACCGGGTTCTTCGCGGCGAATTCTGCCGCTGTCGCCGTGTGCGGCACGATTTCGCTGTAGACGCCCGCTTCGCGCACGCGACGTGCGATCAGTTGGGCGTACTGCGCGCCGAAGTCGACGACAAGAACGGGCCGCTGTTCGGTTTCAGTCTGCTGTGTCAACGCTTGTTCTCCGTCGGGATGGCGTGGGTAAGAGAGGAGTGCTCGGAACGAGTGTGGTGCTCAGCAGCCTCACGCTCGTCGAGGTAGGTCTTCACTTCGCGGCCAACTCTGGCCTCCATGAAGAACGAGAGGAAGGGAATCACGCCGCCCGCGGCGAGGGTGGCAAGGCGCACGATGTTCCAGCGCATGAGGCTCCACATGCGGAAGCAAGCGAAGAGGTATACGACGTAGAACCAGCCGTGCACGACCAGAATGCCGAGCGAGAGGTTGAGGCCGTCGCCCGTCGAAACGAGCCCGTCGACGCCCTCGACAACCGGGGCGAACCACAGGAATCCGCCTGATCCGCCGAGGAAGAGCTCGACGTGAAGCGGGGTGTACTTGAGCACCATCTCTGCGCACAGCAGCAAAAGGCCGACACCCGTGATGACGGAGCACACCTGATAGAACTTCAGGGCTCCGCGAATCGCCGGGAAAGAAGCGAGTTTCGGGGCACGGGGCATGCGGTCCAGTCTACCCGCGTGCGTGTTGGGGCTCGCCTCGCGCAGGACCGCGGGTGCTCGTGCGCACGCGGGGGTGCGTGCGTGGCGTTGCGTGCGTGGCGTTGCTTGCGTGGCGTTACTTGTGTGGCGGGTGCTTGTGTGGCTGCACGCGGGTGCTTGTGTGCGGGGGTGGGTGTTTGTGCGTCGTGGGCGCCGCGTCGCATGGGGCGCCCCATCGCATGGCGTCGAGCGCTAGGCGCGCTGTTCCCTTTGCGCGCACATGCCGCGAGCCGTGACGCTACGCTGACGGCGCATTGTTGAGGCCCCGCGCCGCAGGCGTGCCGGGTAACGTGGAGGCAATGGCTCTCGCATCTCGTACCAGTCCCCGCGCTCCGCGACCGTCGATCGAACTTGTGGTCATCGAGACCCAGCGGCTTTCGCCCTACCTCGTGCGAATCACCCTCGGGGGTGACGGCTTCGATCAGTTTCACGACCGCGTAGAAACCGACAAGTACCTCAAGTTCAAGTTCACAACGCCCGAGCCCGAGTCGCATCCCGTCACCCGCACTTACACGGTGCGGCGGGTGAACGCCGAGGCGGGAACACTCGAGGTGGACTTCGTCGTGCACTGCGACGAGGGGCTTGCTGGCCCTTGGGCATCAAACGTCGAAGTCGGCGAGAAGATCAGCTTCATCGGCCCGGGCGGTGGGTTCACTCCGAACGTCGACGCTGATTGGCACCTCTTCGTGGGCGATCTATCGGCGGTGCCCGCAATCGCTGCCGCACTTGAGTCGTTGCCTGCTGACGCGATCGGTGAGGCCATCATCGAAGTGGATGCTGATGATGCCGCGCTCGAGCTGGCAGCGCCAGCGGGAGTGAACGTGCGCTGGATCACCAACGCGGCCCACGAGGTCGAGTGCCTGGCCGACGCGGTGCGGTCGCTTGAGTGGCGCGAAGGTCGGGTTGACGCATTCGTGCACGGTGAGCGCGAGTCGATGAAGGCGCTGCGCCGCGCGCTGTTCGATGAGCGGGCGCTCCCTCGCGAGCAGGTCTCGCTGTCGGGATACTGGGCCCGCGGCCGCACCGAAGACCGCTTTCAAGCCGAAAAGCGCGAGCCCATCGGCCAGATCCTCTAGCCCGAACCCCGCTCCGCATCGCGTTTCGCAAGTTGCCGTACCCGCGGCGTGCCGTAGCCGCAGCATGCCGCACGCGCGCTGTGCAGTAGCCGCAGCGTTGCCCCACGCGCGCAGCCGGGCTGCGCTTCCCCAGCCCTCCGCGCCGACACGGCACTCCGTGCTCAAAACAGGTCCCCGTGCGGCCTGTCTCACGCACCAAGTCATGTCTCGCCGCCGACACACCGACCGCGACCCGCACCCGCATCGTTGCCACACCCGCTGCGTTGCCACACCCGCTGCGTTGCTCTACCCGCGCCGGAGGGCTGCGCCTCCCCAGCCCTCCGCGCCGACACGGCACTCCGTGCACGAAACAGGTCCCCGTGCGGCCTGTCTCACGCACCAAGTCATGTCTCGCTGCCGACACGCCCACCGCGACCCGCCGACCGCGAGCACCACGCCCACCACACACTGCTCGCAGCTCGCACCACCGCGACCCGCAGCATCCTGAAGCCCACACGCCCCACCCACCTCGCTCACCCCAACGACACGGCACGCCGTGCACGAAACAGGTCCCCGTGCGGCCTGTCTCACGTACCAAGTCATGTCTCGCTGCCGACACGCCCACCGCGACCCGCCGACCGCGAGCACCACGCCCACCACACACTGCTCGCAGCTCGCACCACCGCGACCCGCAGCATCCTGAAGCCCACACGCCCCACCCACCTCGCTCACCCCAACGACACGGCACGCCGTGCTCGAAACAGGTCCCCTTGCGGCCTGTCTCACGCACCAAGTCATGTCTCGCCGTTGCGAATGATGGCCGCGGGCTCCTCCACAGTGGGTGCGCGAGAGGTCGCCACTCCCCACTCGAACATTCGCTCTTCGATGGATGCTGCGCCAGGCAATGCTGGAGCGATGAGCGACCACGGCGAGAAGATGCTGCGGAGCCACCGGTTCGCCCGCATAAGGGAGCAGTCTGGCGAAACGGTGCGCCTTCGAAGAGGCATCTACGTTGACAGCGCGTGGTGGCTGACTTTGCAGCCGGCTCAGCGCTATCGCGAGCGCGTGCGCGCAGCATCCTTATCGCTGGACAATCCCATATTCGCGCTCGAGTCCGCTGCTGCTGTCCATGGCCTTCCTGTGTTCGGGACACCTCGCATCCACCTGCACTCGCCTACGGCCAGAGGCAGCTACCGCCATAGCGACGTCACGGTTCACGCCAGTGTTGACGGGCGCGAAGTCGTACGCGTCGACGGTGTCCGGGCGACATCAGTACTGGATACCACGGTGGATTTGATTCGAGTGCTGCCGCTGGCGCTCGCTGTTGCGGTGGTTGACGCGGCCATCGATCGGGGAGTCACGCTCATCGCGATGCAAGAGCGCATCGACTCGCAGAAAAATCAACGTGGCGTTCGCAACGCGCGCGCAGCTCTCGAACTGGCCGACGCTCGTTCCGAGTCTGTACTCGAAAGCATCAGCCGAGTGGTCATCACCTATCTCGGCTACGAGCAGCCTGAGTTGCAGATCGCCTTCACGCTCGAAGAGCGCACTTCGCGCGTTGACTTCTTCTGGCGCTCGGTGAACATCGTTGGAGAAGCTGACGGCGAAGCCAAGCACCACGGGGGCTACGCGCCGACGGAGCAGACCATTCGCCAGGAGCGCGCCCGTGAGGTGTCGCTACTCCGCGTCACGCATCGCGTGGCGCGCTGGGGATGGGCAGACGTATGGCATCCGCGCGGCCTCGACAGGATTCTCTCGGGTGCGGGCGTACCGCGCCTACGGCCAGCGGAACCTGCGATCGACAGCATCCTTCGCAATGCACGCACAACCGCGCGCTGACGCAGCGCGACGGGCGCCAGAAAGCGTGACGGGTGCCAGAAGTAGCGCCGGGAGCCAGAAAGAGCGCCGGGAGCCAGCAGGAGCGCCGGGTGCCAGAAGTAGCGAGACATGACTTCGTGCACGACACAGGGCGCACGGCGCCCGGTCTGGTGCACGAACTCATGTTTCGGCGAGAAATGGGCGCTGCTTCGGCAGTAGCAGCGGTCAGCCGGCAGAGTCAGTCAACCGGCACGATACGTCAACGCCGTGCGGCAGTCGACCAGCAAAATCGTGACCCAGCAGTCAGCAGCACCAGTGCCGCCACCCAGCGCAACGCGTCACCCAGCCCATCACGTCACCCAGCGCAACGCGTCACCCAGCACAACGCGTAAACCCAGCGCAACGCGTAAACCCAGCGCAACGCGTCACCCAACGCCCGAGCAAACGCCCGCGTCACCCAGCAGCTGCAGCGGCGGCGTCTTCGAGGTCTTCGACCTCTTTCTCCCACTGGTCCTTCGCGAGGCGATACCAGAGGTAGAAGGCGAAGCCACCGAAGATCGCCCACTCGGCGGCATAGAAGATGTTCAGCCAGTTGATCGGGTTGGCCAGCTCTGGCGCGGGTGACGAAATCGCGACCAGCCCAGCGAGCGGCTCGACAGATGCGATGTACTGGCGATAGACGTCGAGGCCTTCAATGTCGTGCCACTGACTTAGCAGTGCGGCCGTCGACAGCGAAGACATTGCTTGCGGATCGCCGTCGTGCGGGGGCAACGCGGGCGTTTCATCTGAAATCAGCCGTCCCGTGATGACGTATGACGCGGGCACCGCGGCATCCTCTTCGAGCTGTTCCGCCGCCGCGAGTGCTTCTTCTTCGCTGGCAGCCCAACCAATCGCCACCGCAACCGAAGTGGCCACATCAGTGTTGTCCAGCCGCAACTGCCCGGTGACCCAATAGCCTTCCGCGCCATCGTTGAAACGTGACGAGATGATCAGAAAGTCGCCGGGCACCCACACGCCCTGCGTTTCGACTCGCTGCCCGACGAGCGGTTCTGGCAGATACTCCCCTGGGCCGGCCACCTCGTCGAGCGGCAAGACCTCTTCGGTCGCACCCGCCGGCGGAGGATTCGTATCAATCGCCCGATCGAGCTGCCATTGGCCGAGCCACGCGAAAACTCCCGCCACGATGAGGCACAGTGCGAGCAGACCCAGCCACTCCCGCCGCAGCATGACCTCACGCAGAGTCGGCGGAAAGACCTCTGGGATGAGGAGGCTGCGTGGCACTGCTGCTGGTTCTGCGCTCGTGCTCGTGCTCGTGCTCGTGCTCGTGCTCGTGCTCGTCGAAGCGGAACCGCTCAAGTCACCGTCAACGGAACCCGCACCAGCGTCTACGCCAGCGCTACCCGAACCGCTCAAACCAGCGTCTGCACCAGCACCCGAACGCCCCGAACCACTCAAGTCAGCATCCGCACCACCAGCACCCCGCGCAGGGTCACCGTTCACCGGAGTCACCGGTTGGCGTAGGGCGCGACGACGACCTCGACGCGCTGGAACTCCTTGAGGTCGGAATACCCGGTCGTGGCCATCGACTTGCGAAGCGCGCCGATGAGATTCGCGGTGCCGTCGGCGACCGGAGCCGGCCCATACAGCACCTCTTCGAGCGTGCCCACCTGGTCCACTGCCACTCGCCGACCGCGCGGCAGCTGTGCGTGGTGAGCTTCTGGTCCCCAGTGGTAGCCCTGGCCGGGAGCATCCGTGGCCCGAGCGAGCGCAACGCCGAGCATGACCGCGTCTGCGCCCATGGCGAGGGCCTTGACGATGTCGCCAGAAGTTCCCACGCCGCCATCGGCGATGACGTGCACGTAGCGCCCGCCCGATTCGTCGAGATAGTCGCGACGAGCACCGGCGACGTCAGCCACCGCGGTCGCCATCGGCGCATGCAGGCCGAGGGTCACGCGAGTGGTGGATGCTGCGCCTCCGCCGAATCCGACGAGCACACCCGCCGCACCAGTGCGCATCAGGTGAAGGGCTGCGGTGTAGGTCGCGGCCCCGCCGACGATCACCGGAACATCGAGGTCGTAGATGAACTTCTTGAGGTTCAACGGCTCGTCGACCGATGAGACATGCTCGGCTGACACTGTCGTGCCACGGATCACAAACAGGTCGACCCCAGCGGCGACCACGGTTTCGTATAGGTCCTGCGTGCGCTGCGGGGTGAGCGAACCGGCAACGGTGACGCCCGCGGCCCGAATCTCGGCCAGTCGGTCGCGCACGAGCTCGGGTTTGATCGGCTCGGCGTAGAGCTCCTGCATGCGACGTGTCGCCGCAGCCTTATCGAGCGCAGCGATCTCGCTGAGGAACGGCGTGGGGTCGTCGTATCGCGTCCACAGTCCTTCGAGGTCGAGCACCCCGAGCCCACCGAGCTGACCGAGCATGATGGCGGTCTGCGGGCTCACTACCGAGTCCATCGGCGCGCCCATCACGGGAATGTCGAATTGGAACGCATCGATCGACCACGCCGTCGATACGTCTTCGGGGTTTCGCGTGCGCCGCGAGGGCACCACCGCGATGTCGTCGAAGGTGAATGCGCGTCGCGCGCGCTTAGCGCGGCCGATTTCGATCTCCATGCTCACCCTCTCAGCCTAGTCGGCTCCTCAAAAACACAGACCACCAGACGATGGATGCTGCAGCCACTGGCGCTACGCGGCCGAGTAGCGACCCGACGCCACCGCCCGCGCGCGGGCCTTCGCCGCTTCTTCTTCGCGATTCTTCGGTGGCGCATTTGTCACGAGGTCATCGAGCAGATGCTGTGTGATGTGCGCGATCTCGTGCACCGCCTTGTCGAACGCCTCTTGGTTGGCCTGACTGGGCTTCGAGGTTCCCGCGATCTTTCTCACGTACTGCAGCGCGGCGGCGTGCACTTCTTCGTCCGTCGCGGCGGGCTCGAAGTTGTGAAGGGTGTGGATGTTCCGGCACATGCGGCAGACGATACGCCCGGGGGCCGACATCTGCTACCCCTTGGGTCCCCACCATCCGCTATTTGCGGTAGTTGGGCGCCTCTACGACGATCTGCACGTCATGCGGGTGCGACTCTTTGAGCCCGGCAGCGGTGATGCGCACGAACTTGCCCTTCGCCTTGAGCTCTTCGATGGTGCGAGCGCCCACGTAGAACATCGACTGACGAAGCCCACCGACGAGCTGATAGGCGACAGCCGACACCGGGCCGCGGTAGGCGACCTGACCTTCGATGCCCTCAGGAATCAGCTTGTCGTCGTTGGGCACATCCGCTTGAAAATAGCGGTCTTTCGAATACGAGGTCTTCTGACCGCGAGTCTGCATCGCGCCGAGCGACCCCATGCCTCGGTACTGCTTGAACTGCTTTCCCCCTACGAAGACCACTTCGCCGGGGCTCTCATCGGTGCCAGCGAACAGCGAGCCGATCATGACGGAATCGGCGCCCGCAACGATCGCCTTGGCGATGTCGCCCGAGTACTGCAATCCGCCATCGGCGATGACCGGAATTCCGGCCTCCCGCGCGGCGAGGAACGCCTCGTAGACGGCGGTGACCTGGGGCACACCCACGCCTGCAACAACGCGCGTCGTGCAGATCGATCCCGGGCCGACCCCGACCTTGACCGCGTCAACGCCCGCATCGATGAGTGCTTGAGCGCCCTCGCGCGTCGCGACGTTGCCGCCGATCACATCGATGTGATCGAAGCTCGAGTCTGCCTTCAGCCGCGTCACCAGATCGATGACTCCTGCTGACTGTCCGTTTGCGGTGTCAACGACAAGTACGTCAACCCCGACATCACGCAGCGCTTCGGCGCGCTCCCACGCGTCGCCGAAGAACCCGATGGCGGCACCAACGCGAAGGCGTCCTTGCTCGTCTTTTGTGGCGAGCGGGTACTTCTCGCTCTTGTCGAAGTCTTTGATCGTGATGAGACCGGCGAGCTTGCCGTCGTCGTCGATGAGCGGAAGCTTCTCGACCCGGTGTTTGGCAAACGTCGCAAGCACATCGTTCGCGCCGATACCCACCTTGGCCGTGATCAGACCCTCGGTGGTCATCACGTCTTTGACGAGCGTTGTCTGACGTTCAAATCCCGAGACGAATCGCATGTCGCGGTTGGTGACGATGCCCACGAGAATGCCGTCATCGTCGATGACCGGCAGCCCCGAGATGCGGTAGGTGGCGCACAGGTTGTCGACTTCTTCGATCGTCGTCTCTGGCGTTGTTGTGATGGGGTCGGTGATCATGCCAGACTCGCTGCGCTTCACGCGGTCAACCATCGACGCCTGGTCGGCAATCGACACGTTGCGGTGAATGATTCCGAGTCCGCCTTCGCGAGCAACAGCGATGGCCATGCGGGTCTCGGTGACGGTATCCATGGCACTCGAGATAAGCGGTGTGGCCACGGTGATCCGGCGAGTCACACGCGACGACGTATCCGCTTCGCTGGGAATGACGTCAGTGTGCCCCGGCAGGAGCAAGACATCGTCATAGGTCAATCCGACGAAACCGAACGGGTCGTTGTGCTCCATAGGTTCTCCCGCGCTCGTTGGCGCAATATCGAGGGTGTCGGCGAGTGCCGGTTGCGCCTCTGCGCGCCAGTACCGATCATAAACCGTGCGAACGCGCGATTATTCCTGCGCTCGTGAACTTATTCAAGGTCTCATCACGATTTAGCAAGGTTCTCGAAAGGTGCGTGCACGAAACACTCAGGACACATTAGGGTCGTAGCGTCGTCATTCATGGCCGAAGCGACCCGAGCGTCGGCATGCATGAGCCGGACTGGGAGGTTCAGTGAGGCCAACGATTGAGGCCGGATCGCGTCTAAGTCGCATCCGCGCCATATCTGCACTCATAGCTTTATTCATTGTCTTTTGTGGCATTTTCGTCACCTCAGCGCCCGCGCTGGCGGCGGAAGACGATCCCTATCGAATCAGCGGAAACGTGCAACTCGACGGCGAGCCACTCGAAGGTATCGTGCTGACTGTTGACGGCCCCGGCGGTCTTCAAGAAGTCGAAACCGATGAGAACGGCCAATGGAGCGCCCAAGTTCCCGAGCGCGGCGAGGTCTACACCGTCACGCTCGACGAGAACACGCTGCCCGAAGGCATCGCGGTTGTCGACGAAGAGAGCGACACCCCGAACGTCAAAGAAGCCGAGATGGGGCAGGGTGGCCGTCTCAGCGTCAACTTCTTCATCGGCGAGGGTGAACGAAACGTCACCAGCTTCTTCGACCAGCTGGTGCAACGCCTCGTGCAGGGTGTCTCGTTCGGACTGATGCTCGCTCTCGGCGCGGTTGGCCTGACCCTCGTGTACGGCACGACGGGTATTTCCAACTTCGCGCACGGCGAGATGGTCACCTTTGGCGCAATAGCGGGCTTTTTGATCGTGGGGCCAGCCAGTTTGGCGCTGCCCTGGTGGCTCGGCTATCCGCTCGCGATCGTACTGAGCGGTGTGTTCGGCCTCGTGCTCGACATGATCATATGGAGACCCCTGCGAAGACGAAGGGTCGGCGTAGTGCAGCTGATGATCGTCAGCATTGGCCTGTCGCTCGCGCTTCGCTACATCTTCCAGTACATGATCGGTGGCGGCACAGTTCAGCTGCCCGGAGGCAATGCACCGAGATTCGACCTGTTCGGTTCCGTCTCAATGAGCGTCATCGACATGGTGTCTATCGCCATCTCGATCGTGGTGATCGTGATCTTCGCTCTCTGGTTGAACCGTTCGCGGCTCGGCAAGGCCACGCGCGCCATCTCAGACAACCCGTCGCTCGCGGCAGCGTCTGGCATTGACGTCGACCACGTGGTTCGCGTGGTTTGGATCGTCGCTGGATCGCTCGCCGGCCTCGCGGGAATCTTGTTCGCCTACTACCGCCCCGGCATCAAGTGGGACATGGGAGCCCAGCTGCTGCTGCTCATGTTCGCCGCGGTGGTTCTGGGTGGCCTCGGCACCGCCTACGGCGCGCTGGTTGGCGCACTGATCGTCGGAATCCTGGTGGAGACTTCAAGCCTCTGGATTCCCGCCGATCTCAAGTACGCGAGCGCGCTCCTCATCCTCATTGTGATTCTGCTGTTCCGACCACAGGGCATCCTGGGTCGCAGCGAGAGAATAGGTTAAGGGCGATTCATGGACTGGATACAGATTCTCTCGAACACCGCGTCATCGATCATCAGCCCCGCCACGCTCGGGTACGCCCTGGCTGCGCTCGGGCTGGCGATGCACTTCGGTTACACCGGCCTCATCAACATGGGCATCGCGGGCTTCATGGCCGTCGGCGCCTACGGCTTCGCGATTACAAGCCTCATGTTCGCGTTCCCCTGGTGGCTCGCCGCCCTCACCGGCCTCATCGCCTCGGGTGTCTTCGCGTTGATCCTGGGTATACCTACCCTGCGACTGCGCGGTGACTATTTGGCTATCGTCACGATTGCCGCGGCCGAGGTCGTCAGGCTGCTGTTCCTCACCACCGCATTCGACGACGTCACCGGTTCTGCCGATGGCCTCAGCGGCTACCAGGGCAGCTTCCAAGACTTCAACCCGCTCGACCCGACGAAGACTTACGGCTTCGGCCCGTGGGAGTACAACGGCACGGCATGGTGGGTGCGCATCGTGGGCATCATCACGCTGGCGATCGGTGTGCTGATCGTGTGGCTGCTGGTTCGCAGCCCGTGGGGTCGCGCACTGCGCGGCATCCGTGAAGACGAAGACGCCGTGCGCTCGCTCGGCAAGAACGTCTTCGCCTACAAGCTGCAGTCGCTGGTTCTGGGTGGCATGCTCGCCGCGGCGGGTGGCATCATCATCTCGCTCGAACGAGCGGTCAGCCCCGGCGTGTACGTCACCTCGCTGACGTTCTTCATCTGGACCGCGCTTCTGCTCGGTGGCGCCGCGACGGTTTTCGGACCGGTTCTCGGGTCGCTGATCTTCTGGGCGCTGCAGACGTTCCTCAGCAACGTTCTTCCGGCAATGGTCAAGGCGGGCTACCTTCCGTTCATGACCGAGATTCAGGCAAGTACGGTGCGCTACATCCTGGTGGGTATAGCGCTCATGCTTCTGGTGATCTTCATGCCGCAGGGCATCCTCGGCAACAAGAAGGAGCTGACCTTTGTCAAGTGATCAGATGCCAGGTGGACCAAGCGAAGACAGCGCTCCCACTGAAAGCACGATGACTGCCCCTGTCGCCCGCGCGAAAACCACGGGCCTGCACGTTGGCGAGGCTGCTCCGGGCTGCGCCAAGGTCGATCCGATCATCATCGCCGACAATGTTCGCCGCTCGTTCGGCGGCGTGCACGCTGTCGACGTAGACCATCTCGAGATTCCCCGTGGCGCGATCACGGCTCTGATCGGTCCGAACGGTGCGGGTAAAACTACGCTGTTCAACCTGCTCACGGGTTTCGACCAGCCCAACGAGGGCAAGTGGAGCTACGACGGCCACGACCTCTCTGGCGTCTCGGCCTACAAGGTCGCTCGTATGGGTCTGGTGCGCACCTTCCAGCTCACCAAGGCTCTGGGCCTTCTCACCGTCATGGAGAACATGAAGCTCGGTGCGAAGAACCAGAAGGGTGAGAAGTTCTGGGCGAGCCTGATCCCGGCTCTGTGGCGCAAGCAAGACGACGACCTTGAAGACCAGGCCATGGAACTGCTGCAGCGCTTCAAACTCGACGCGAAGGCAGATGATTTTGCCGCATCGCTCTCGGGCGGGCAGCGCAAGCTTCTCGAAATGGCACGTGCGCTCATGACGGTGCCCACGCTGGTCATGCTCGACGAGCCGATGGCTGGTGTGAATCCGGCGCTGACGCAATCGCTGCTCGATCACATCTTGAACCTCAAGGACGACGGCATGACCGTGCTGTTCGTCGAGCACGACATGCACATGGTTCGACACATCGCCGACTGGGTGGTCGTGATGGCCGAAGGCCGCGTGGTCGCCGAAGGCGACCCGCACGAGGTGATGAAGAACCCCGCGGTGATCGACGCCTACCTCGGAGCCCACCAAGAGCTCGATCTGGGCGTGGTCACTGGTCGTATCGACATTCAGGATGCTGATCCCTCCGCGAGCCCCGAGGCCTCGGCGTCAGCAAGCGCTGACGCTCTGGTGGCCGACGGCATTGCTGAAGAGGAAGGCGCAGCGGCAAAGCCCGCCGAACCGTCCAGCTCTCACAACCAGGAGGACTCGAAGTGAGCACGACCGCCACCGAAACCCCTGTTGTACTCATCAAAGATGTGCACGCGGGCTATCTTCCGGGTGTCAACATTCTCAACGGCTGCAACCTGGTCGCGAACCAGGGCGAGCTGATCGGCATCATCGGCCCCAACGGCGCGGGCAAGTCCACGCTGCTGAAGGCGATGTTCGGGCAGGTCAACATCCGCAGCGGCGAGGTGTTGCTTGATGGCCAAGACATCACGCACCTGCGGGCGAACCAGCTGGTCTCGCGCGGAGTGGGCTTCATTCCGCAGACAAACAACGTGTTTCCCAGCCTGACGATCGAAGAGAACCTTCAGATGGGGTTGTACCAGAACCCCAAAATCTACGACGAGCGCCTTGAGTTCGTAACCGGAATCTTCGCCGAGCTGGGCCAGCGTCTCAAACAGCGCGCCGGGTCGCTCTCTGGTGGTGAGCGCCAGATGGTCGCGATGGGCCGCGCGCTCATGATGGATCCGAAGGTTCTCCTGCTTGACGAGCCCTCCGCCGGGT
This sequence comes from Microbacterium marmarense, assembly GCF_037204165.1. Lineage (NCBI taxonomy): Bacteria > Bacillati > Actinomycetota > Actinomycetes > Micrococcales > Microbacteriaceae > Microbacterium > Microbacterium marmarense. Next base: position 76,166 of record NZ_JBBDGL010000003.1, on the reverse strand, counting down.
TGTCTCCCGTCCGCCAGGACGAAGCGTTCATCCGCGTGTCTGAGATCAACAAGGCAGGCGTGACCTGCATCATGGTCGAGCAGAACGCTCGCCGCTGCCTGCAGATCTGTGACCGTGCCTATGTGCTCGACCAGGGCCGCGACGCCTATACGGGCAGCGGGCGCGAACTATTGCACGACGCGAAGGTCACCGAGTTGTACCTCGGCACCCTGGGCGCCTGAGCCGACGTTTTTTGGGGTGGGATGCTGCGGCATCCCACCCCATTGCTTTGCCCGTCCAACAGCGCGCCGCACGACAAAGGGCCCCGAGTCCGAAGACTCGGGGCCCTTCAGCCTGCGAGGGGGTATTAGCCCTCGTAGCCTGCGTAGTTGTTGTCGTCACCGAACTGGTAGATACCGATCGATGCCTGGGTCGGGTCGCCGGCCTCATCGAACGTGATCGGGCCAGAAACGCCGTCGTAGTCAGCAACGCCGCCTCCGACGATGATCTCTGCACACTCAGCGAAGCTGGTGCACGTTTCGCCGTCTCCTGAACCACCAGAAACTTCGATGAGCTTCTCGGCGATCGCTGCGGAGTCGGTCGAACCTGCAGCCAGGCTGGCAAGTGCCAGCAGGATGGTGGCGTCGTAGGACTCTGCCGCGTAGCTGTACTCGGTGAGCGGCTCGCCACCCTCGTCGGTCAGGAACGTGTCGAGCGCGCTGGTGAAGTCACCGAGCGTGTCGATCGTCAGACCGGGCAGGGTGCCCTTCGCGCCGGTGAGTGAACCCTCTGGCAGCTCGTCGCCGAAGTTGGCCAGGTTGCCATCGACGAAGTAGAGGTCTTCAGCCGGGAAGTCAGCGATGACGCTCGGGAGCATCGTCTTGACCTCTTCGAACGTGATCAGCGCGATCGCGTCGGGGTCGGCTGCGAGAACCTCAGAGATCTGAGCGTCGAACGTGGTGTCACCCGTGTTGTAGGTGGGCTGCGCGACAACCTCGCCGCCGGCGGCTTCGAAAGCCTCGGTAACGTACTTGGCGAGTCCGGTGCCGTACGAGTCGTTCAGCACGATCATGCCGAGCGTCTGGTGTCCGTCTTCAGCGATGAGGTTACCGAGAACCTCACCCTGCAGAACGTCCGAAGGCGCGGTGCGGAAGTACAGGCCGCCGTCGTCGTACGTGGTGAACGCGTCTGACGTGTTGGCAGGCGAGAACTGGATTACGCCAGCGCCGGTGACCTGGTCGATGAACTGAAGCGAGACACCCGAAGATGCTGCACCGAGGATCGCCGAGACGTTCTCACCGAGCAGACGCGGGATCTCAACCTCGTATGCCTTGTTGTCGAGGTCACCGGAGTCACCGTAGACGACGTCCAGGTCGAGACCGGTGTCTTCGGTCGACATGTTGATTTCCGACATCGCGTATGCGACACCTGCTTCTTCGGGCGGGCCGAGGAAGGCGAGGTTGCCGGTCTGGGGCAGTGCCGTACCGATCTTGAGGCTCAGCGACTCTGAGGGAGTCGCCGGGTCTGTGGTCTCTTCCGTGCTGCTCGAGCAGCCTGCCAGGAAGAGGGCGCTGACGCCGACCGCGGCGATGCCGCCGAGGACCTTGCCGGCACGCGAACGAATGAAGACGCTCATGTTGCTCCTTGCTGTGTTTGACTCGGGCGCGACTCGGGCGCACACCCAGTGCAGTCAAACCTAGCCGCGCTAAGGCTTCCGCAATGTTGCCTTTCGTTAACGATGTGTTTCGCGTGCCAATCGTTACAACGCCGAGATCAAATGGAATTTTCACCTTTCGGCAGGGAATGCACGCTACGCGCGTAGTGTTGACAGACGTAGATACCCCCCTAGGGTAGCCACGTGCGAAAGGAGTCCCCAATGACAACGACTGAGTACAGCGTGACCGGCATGACGTGCGGGCATTGCGAAGCAGCGGTTCGTGAAGAAGTGGTCAAGGTGGCTGGAGTTCAGGCCGTCGAGGTCACCGCGGCCAGCGGCATCCTGACTGTTGAATCTTCCGCGCCCGTCGATGACGCTGCCGTGATCGCCGCCGTAGACGAGGCGGGCTACGAAGCCGCGCGCAGCTGATGTCGAGCCCGTCAAGTGCTCCCCTGACCCGTGTCGAGCTTGAGATCGGCGGAATGACGTGCGCCTCATGCGCCAACCGCATCGAGAAGAAGCTCAATCGCATCGACGGCGTGACCGCCTCGGTGAACTTCGCAACCGAGAAGGCGGTGGTCACCGCTGACAGTGCCCTCGACCCGCAGGCGCTGATCGCCACGGTCGAACAGACCGGCTACAGCGCGACGCTTCCTGCTGCGCCCGTGAACCCCGATGAGACGCCGCGCGACGAGGAGCTTGAGAGTCTGCGCCAGCGGCTGATCGGATCGGTGGTGCTCGCCGTGCCCGTGATCGCTCTGGCGATGATTCCGGCGCTGCAGTTCACGTACTGGCAGTGGGCATCACTGGCGCTCGCCGCACCCGTCGTCGTGTGGGCCGCATGGCCCTTCCACCGAGCCGCGTGGATCAATCTGCGACACGGCGCGGCCACGATGGACACCCTCGTATCGATTGGCGTCTCGGCGGCATTCTTGTGGTCGCTCTATGCCCTCTTCTTCGGCGACGCCGGCATGCCGGGCATGACCCACACCTTCGAGTGGACGATTCAGCCCTCCGACGGCGCGGGCGACATCTACCTCGAAGTTGCCGCCGGCGTCACCATGTTCTTGCTCGCGGGTCGGTACTTCGAAGTGCGCTCCAAACGGCGCGCGGGTTCCGCGCTTCGCGCTCTGCTCGATATCGGGGCGAAGGATGCTGCGGTGCTGCGCACGGCGGCCGATGGCGCGCAGCGCGAAGTGCGCATCCCGATTGCGGAGGTGCGCGTCGGAGATGAGTTCGTCGTGCGACCCGGTGAGAAGATCGCCACCGATGGCGTCGTTTCTGCCGGCACCTCGGCTGTGGACGCGTCAATGGTCACCGGCGAATCGATGCCGGTCGAGGTCGCCCCCGGCGATGCGGTGGTCGGCGCAACGGTCAACGCCGGCGGTCGAATTGTCGTTCGCGCAACGCGCGTGGGCAATGACACCCAACTCGCACAGATGGCTCGGCTCGTCGAACAGGCGCAGTCAGGCAAGGCAGACGTGCAGCGCCTCGCCGACCGCATCTCGGGTGTCTTCGTTCCGATCGTGCTCGTAATTGCGGCCGGCACGTTTGCCACATGGATGCTGCTCGGCTTCTCTGCCTCGATGGCGATCACCGCCGCAGTCGCCGTGCTGATCATCGCTTGCCCGTGTGCGCTGGGCCTGGCGACGCCGACCGCGTTGCTGGTGGGCACTGGTCGCGGTGCGCAGTTGGGCATCCTCATCAAGGGCCCCGAGATCCTCGAATCAACTCGCCGCGTCGACACCATCGTGCTCGACAAGACCGGCACGGTGACGTCGGGCCGCATGGCGCTCGATGATGTCGTGCTGGCGGGTGAGGGTGCAGCATCCACTCGAAGTGAACTGTTGCGCTTCGCGGGTGCTCTCGAGAACGCATCAGAGCACCCGATCGCTCGCGCCATCGCCCGCGCAGCCGAAGACGAGACCGGAGTTCTGCCCGGCGTCGAGTCGTTCCACAGCGCTGCCGGCAAGGGCGTCTCGGGCGTCGTCGACTCGCACGCGGTTATCGCCGGCACTGCCGCGCTGCTGGCCGATTGGTCGATGCAGATTCCCGCGGGTCTCGCCGAGGCGAAGCGGTCTGCAGAAGCCAACGGCAAGACTGCCGTGCTGGTCGGGTGGGATGGTGAAGCGCGAGGGATGCTGGCGGTCGCCGACCAGCTCAAGCCCACGAGCCGCGAGGCGATCTCACAGCTGAAGGCACTCGGCCTCACCCCGGTGCTGCTGACCGGCGACAATGCGGCCGTGGCGCAAAGCGTGGCCGACCAGGTGGGGATCGACCGCATCACCGCTGAAGTGCTGCCCCAAGACAAGGTCGACGTGGTCAAGTCGCTGCAGGCCGAGGGGCATGTGGTGGCGATGGTCGGCGACGGAGTCAACGATGCTGCCGCGCTCGCTCAGGCAGATCTGGGGCTCGCGATGGGAACCGGCACCGACGCGGCGATCGAAGCGTCTGACATCACTCTGGTTCGCGGCGATCTGCGAAGCGCAGCCGACGCGATTCGGCTGTCACGCTCGACGCTCGGCACGATCAAGGTCAACCTGTTCTGGGCCTTCGCCTACAACGTGGCCGCGATTCCGCTGGCGGCGCTCGGCCTGCTCAACCCGATGATCGCCGGAGCCGCGATGGCTCTCTCGAGCGTGTTCGTCGTGGGCAACAGCTTGCGGCTGCGTTCATTTCGCAGCCGCGCCCTGACAGACCCTGAGAAAAGGACTGCATGATGACCGATAGGCAGACGTCCGCCGAAGCCCATGCTCACCACGGCTACATCACTGACAAAGACAAGTACCTCAACCGGCTGAAGCGCATCGAGGGTCAAGCCCGCGGCATTCACAAGATGATCGATGACGAGAAGTACTGCATCGACATCCTCACGCAGGTGAGTGCGATGACGAGCGCTCTTGAAGCCGTCGCGCTGGGCTTGCTAGAAGATCACCTGCGGCATTGTGTAGTGGATGCTGCCAAAGTCGGCGGCGCCGAAGCCGACGCGAAGATCACCGAAGCGTCGCAGGCGATCGCCCGCCTCGTGCGCTGAGCCTGCGTCAGATCACTTCTCCCACCGGCGCGGCAGCGGGCCGCCGCCGCGAGCGCTGGCCGGCAGCGAATGAGTCAATGGTGAGCAGCGTAAGGGCAAGCCACACCAGGCCGAACCCGATCCATCGCTCGAGCGGCATGGGCTCGCCCAGCAGCAGCCATCCGGTCAAGAACTGCATGATCGGTGTGATGAACTGCAGCAGCCCGATGACCGAGAGCGGCACCCGACGCGTGGCGCTGGCGAACAGCAGCAGCGGCACCGCTGTGACGACGCCGGCGAGGCTCAGCAACGCGGCGTGCTCCCAGCCGTACTGCCCCATCGTCCAACCGCCGGTTGCGGCGACGACGGCGAGCATGACGATGGCAACGGGCATCAGCCACATCGTCTCGAGCGTGAGGCCACTGACAGCATCCACTGAGGGGCCGATCTTCTTCTTGACGAAGCCGTAGCAGCCGAACGACACCGTGAGCAGCAACGCGATCCACGGCACGGTGCCATAGCCGACGACAATCACAACGACGGCGAGGGCGACGATGCCGATGGCTATCCATTGTGTGATGCGCAGCTTCTCGTGCAGCACCAGCACACCGAGCAGTACGGTGAAGATCGGGTTGATGAAGTAGCCGAGGCTCGTCTCGATCACGTGGTTGGTCAAGGCTCCGATGATGAACACCTGCCAGTTGACGAAGATGAGCACACCGGCGAGCGCGGTCAAAGCCATGAGCCGCGGTTGCCGCATGATTGCCCACAGCATCGACCATCGGCGAGTGACCGCGATCAGCAAGGCGCAGAAGGCGAGCGACAGTGCGACCCGCCACGCGACGAGTTCAAACGGCCCCGTCGGAACGAGCAGCAGAAAGTAGAGCGGCAGCAGCCCCCACAGCAGGTAGGCCGAGACACCGTACAGCCCGCCGAGGCTGCGTTCGCGGGCGGGATCAGGTGTCACTGGGTCAGCCTATGCGCCGTTGCTGCTCCGCCGGGCCCAATGCCGCTTCACTCCCCGGCCGGATGGCCCGCCACCGCACAAAACGGCCGGGGGTTTACCCGAATCCGGGCAATTGGATGCCGCAGCGCGGCGCGTCGGCAAAACCCCCGGCCGTTTCGCCACCACGGTCGCTTCGCTGCCCCTACCGCTTCGCCACCCCGGTCGCTCCGCCACCCCGGACGTTTCGCTGGCCGACTGCTTCGCCACCCCTGCCGCTTCGCTGCCCCTCGCTTTCGCCGGCGCGCCGCCGCACAGAACGGCCGGGGGTTTACCCGAATCCGGGCAATTGGATGCCGCAACGCGGCGCGTCGGCAAAACCCCCGGCCGTTTCGCCACCCCGGTCGCTTCGCGGGCCCTGCCGCTTCGCCACCCCGGTCGCTTCACCGCCCCAGTCGCTTGCTACCCCTGCCGTTTCACCACACCGGCCGCTTCGCCACCCGGGACGTTTCGCTGGCCGACCGCTTCGCCACCCCTGCCGCTTCGCTGCCCCTCGCTTTCGCCGGCGCGCCGCCGCACAGAACGGCCGGGGGTTTACCCGAATCCGGGCAATTGGATGCCGCAACACGGCGCGTCGGCAAAACCCCCGGCCGTTTCGCCACCCCGGTCGCTTCGCCACCCCGGCCGCTCCGCCACCCCGGCCACTCCGCTACCCCGACCACTTCGTCACCCCGGTCGCTCCGCCACCCCTGCCGCTTCGCCACCCGGGACGTTTCGCTGGCCGACCGCTTCGCCACCCCTGTCGCTTCGCTGCCCCTCGCTTCGCCGGCACGCCGCCGCACAAGACGGCCGGGGGTTTGCCCGAATCCGGGCAATTGGATGCCGCAACGCGGCGCGTCGGCGAAACTCCCGGCCGTTTCGCCAGCCTGGTCGCTTCGCTGCCCCTTCGCTTCGCCGCCACGGACGTTTCGCTGGCCGACCGCTTCGCCACCCCTGCCGCTTCACTGCCCCTCGCTTTCGCCGGCGCGCCGCCGCGCAGAACGGCCGGGGGTTTACCCGAATCCGGGCAATTGGATGCCGCAACACGGCGCGTCGGCAAAACCCCCGGCCGTTTCGCCAGCCCGGCCGCTTCGCCAGCCCGCCCGCTTCGCCTCCCCGCCCGCTTGTTACCCCGAACCTGTCGCTACCCCCGCCGTTTCGTTAGCCCGGACGTGTCTCACCCCGGCCGTTTCGCTGGCCCGTCGCGTGTGCCGGCCCCTCGCGTTCGCCAGCCCGCCGCCGCACAAACCGGCCGGGGGTTTACCCGAATCCGGGCAATTGGATGCCGCAGCGCGGCGCGTCGGCAAAACCCCCGGCCGTTTCGCCAGCCCGACCACTTCGCCACCCCGCCCGCTCCGCTACCCCGCCCGCTCCGCCACCCCGGCCGCTCCGCCACCCCGGCCACTCCGCCACCCCGGCCGCTCCGCTACCCCTGCCGCTTCGCCACCCCGGCCGCCCGGCGCGTTGTGGCGAGTATCCCCGCACCACGCGCACGCAAAAGGGCCGGATGCCGAAGCATCCGACCCTCTGATCTCGCGAGGCGAGAAGTTAGCGAACGACGACTGCGAGAACGTCGCGAGCCGACAGAACGATGAACTCGTCTCCGCCGAACTTGACCTCGGTGCCACCGTACTTGCTGTAGATGACACGGTCACCAACGGCTACGTCCATCGGGACGCGGTTGCCGTTGTCGTCGATGCGGCCCGGGCCCACTGCCATGACCTCGCCCTCCTGGGGCTTCTCCTTGGCGGTGTCGGGGATGACCAGACCGCTGGAAGTGGTCTGCTCGGCCTCGACCTGCTTGATGACGATGCGGTCTTCGAGCGGCTTAATGGAAACCGACACGGTCTACCTCTTCTTTCCTTGAGACTAAAGAGTCGTTAGCACCCACACACTGAGAGTGCTAACGGTAAGTCTAGGGAACCGTTGGCACTCTTGCAACGCGAGTGCCAACTCTTGGCCCCTCTCTGTCGGCTCCCCCACCGACATCAATGTCTTGCGAGATGTATCAGTGGGCGAATATCACACTCCTACCGTGCAGAAGCTCGACCACCCTGGTCAAGCGCACAACGAAGTGGTAGAAAAGGCGTTGGGGGGAGTCCCACGTCCGATCTCTGGGGGAGAGGACCATGAGCAACAAAGGTTATCTACTCGGCGTTGATGTAGGTACCAGCAGGACAGCAGCTTCGATTGCGCCCGTTTGCAAGGGTGATCAAGAAGTTCGCACGAGATCATTTCCGCTCGGCCGCAATTCTGACAGCGCGCCCAGTGCGATCTTTGTCACTGATAGTGAGTTGCTCTTTGGCGAAGCCGCCGAACGACGCGGCCTGGTGCAGCCAGAACGGCTGATCCGCGAGTTCAAACGGCGCATCGGCGACGATGTGCCGATCGTCGCCGGTGGCGAGCGATTCGCTCCCGAAGATCTCTACGCCCGCACGGTCGCATGGGTCGTTGACGCTGTGGCCGAACGAGAAGGAAGCCACCCCACCGCGATCTGTGTGACAGTGCCGGCGACGTGGGGAGAATACCGCTCGGAGCTCGTCGCGACCGCTCTCGGTCGCGAGATCACCGCCGACATTCTGCTCATCAGCGAGCCCGAAGCGGCGGCTCATCACTATGAGTCGACCTCTCCCCTCGACACGGGCCGTGCGATCGCCGTCTACGACCTCGGCGGCGGAACATTCGACCTTGCGATCTTGCGCAAAGAGCCAAGCGGCAAAGTTCGCCTGGTGGGCGAGCCCGGCGGCATCTCAGATTTCGGCGGCGCCGACTTTGACGACCTTGTGTTGCGCCATGTGATCGCGGCGGCGGCTTTGTCGAGTGCTGAGCTCTCAACCAACGCCGATGCCCGCATCGGGCTAGCTGCGTTGCGCCGAGAGTGCATTGAGGCGAAAGAAGCACTCTCGTTCGACTCTGAAGCCGCCGTGCCAGTGCTCGTCGGGCAGTCCCCGTCGACCGTGCGCATCACCCGCGCCGAGTTCGAAGACATGATCGACGCGGGAATCTCTCGCACCGCCGACACTCTTGCGAATGCGCTTGAAACCGCACAGCTCGCAGCCGACGACCTTGACGCGGTTCTGCTGACGGGCGGCTCTTCGCGCATTCCACGCATCGCACAAATGCTCTCTGAGCAGTTCGACCGACCCATCGCCATCGACACCGACCCGAAAGCAATCGTCGCCCTGGGCGCTGCCCGCGCATTGGCAGAGCACCGCTCGCTCGCCGAGATCTCAGCAGAGGTAGCGCTGATCTCGTCGGGCGCGATCGTATCAACCGGAATGGATGCTGCGCCGGCCGGCGCGAGCGAATCCGCCACCGCGGAGCCCGCTGTCGCAGAGCCCGCCGGGTACGGCTGGCTCAGGCGGCTGCCTGCCACAGTGAGTATTGCCGCGGGTTCGCTGCTGCTTGCGAGCTCGATGGTCGTGGTGAGCGCGACCGGCCTCGGCAGCGCCGATCTGGCAGACAAAAACACATCGACCGAGTCGCTGCCACAGTGGCTCGGCCTGCAGCTCGCCAGCAGTGCCGGTGCGGCGTCGCTCGAGGGCGACGATGCGAGTGACACCGACAGCGAAGACAGCGCCGAGGCGAAATCAGACACCAGCGCCGATTCACCAGCGCGGCCGCCGCGAGCCCGCACTCCGCAGTCGAACGACGCGCCGGTCACCAGCACGACGCCGACGTCGCGCGTGACCCCGCGCACCACGAACTCCAGCGCTCAGATTCCAGAACTTCAACCCACGGCCCCCGCGAAGTCCAGTTCTCCCAAGTCGTCGTCCTCGTCTCCCTCCCCCACGGGGGCGGCGTCTTCGGGTTCGAGCACTTCGCCATCGTCATCCTCGTCGTCTTCGTCGCCGTCGACATCGTCTCCGTCAACCTCGTCACCCGCGACGCCGTCGCAACCGACTGCCGCCCCGGCTCCCCAACCGACCACGGCGCCCGCACCGCCGACTCCGTCACCGACCACGGCGCCATCACCAACCACACCCGCACCGGAACCCGCTCCAGAACCGACGTCAGCACCCGACCCGGTGCCCGCTCCGTCGCCTACGTCGGCACCGACCACCCCCGCACCGGCACCCAGCCCCGATCCGGAACCTGCTCCGACCCCCGAACCTGAGCCAGATCCCACGCCGTCGGCCACACCAACCGCCGCCGCACCAGAGTCAACCCCCGCTCCCACCGGCGGTGAGTGACGTGCGCGCCATCACCTGCGAGGTTTTGCGATGAGCACCATCGCACCGGCGGCACCGACGGCGGTGCTCTCGACGAGTTTGCGCTTTTCCTCTGTCGAACGAGCGATCGCGGCTCTGACCGCCGTCGACGAAGAGACGGCAGTGCGCGGCGTGCTCTCGGGCAACGCCGGGTCTGGCAAGTCCGTCGCGTTGCGGCGCGTGCGATCGCTGCTCGCCGCGCGGGGGCGATCAAGCATGCGGCTGCGCGCCGACACGAACATTGGCACGATCCCCCCAGCTGACGTTCTTCTCGTCGACGATGCACATCTGCTCGGCGACGAGGTGTTGCGTGAGCTGGTTGCGCGCGCCGAAGATCCTGATTCTGCACTCGTTGTCGCTGCCCGTTCGTGGCCCGCATCGGCAGAGCTCACCGAGCTGGTTCGCAGCCTCGAGCACTCCGGGCAAACAGTGTTGCTGTCTGACGCCATGCCTGGCGATGTGCGTGCAAGCCTCGCTGGCACCGCGAGGTGCGAAGACCGTGTCATTCACGACACCGGCGCAATAGCGTGGCTTGCGCACGCCTGCATAACCGCACACGAGAGTGTCGCGTGTCGCGGCGGCGAAGACCACGACGAAATCGACCGCGCGATCGAGCTTCGAATTTCCCACATGCTCGACCTGGTCAGCCCAGAGCTCAGCCGACTGATTGAAGACCTGGCCGTCGGAGGTGCCGCTGAGGTGCCGCCCGAACTGATCGCTTATGGCTGCGCCGAAGGCTTGCTGCTTCGCAACGGACTGCTCGCCCGTTTGGTGGCCGCGGCAGCGCGGCGGCGCATGCCAGCACATCGGCTGGTCGAGCTGGTGCGAACTGGCGCGATCGACTACGTACCCGATCCCGGTCTCGCCGTCGGCTTCGAGGGCGTGCGTGACGCTGAACTCGCGAAAGCGCTTGCTTCCCGCGCGCTCGGCACCATCTCTAGCGACCCCGATCTTGCCGCCGCGCTGTACGACCGCGCGCTTGCCTGCGGCGCCGACGATGCCGAAACACTGCCGGGCAGGGTCTACGCGGCGTGGGCGGCTGGCCGGCTCGATGACGTCGGCACGCTGCTCGATGGTCGCGAGTTCCCCTCTGACTGCCCGCAGCGCCAGCTGGTTGCCGATGTCGCCGCGTCATCGTGGGTAGAACGCGGAATGATGCCGCTCGCCGATCAGACCTACCGCGCGTTCGCGCTGACCGACGAGATCAGCCGCACCCATGCGTTTCTCGCAGCCGCCGGCAGCGGACGCCTCTCAGCGCAGCCGCACCGCACTGAAACCAACACCAACACCAACGCGCAGCCTGAGTCTGCCGCCGCGCCATCCACAATCGCCATCACGATGAACCTGCTCGAGCGTGGGTTGCGCTCGACGCTCACCAATGACGCTCCCACGACGGCGCTGACCGAGCTGCCGCGAGCCTCAGAGCTGTACACCGCCTCGCGCACTTCGACGCCGATACCCGAGTTGCCCGCCGTTATCGCTGCGATCACCGCAATCGGCGTCGGCGACCTGACGGCTGCGCACTCGATCGTGCACGATGCAATCCGTGACCAGCAGGGCGGCCCTCGCCAACAGCCGCACTTGTACCTGTGGTGCGCCTGGGTCTCGTTGCAGCGCGAACGACCCGCAGACGCCCGCGAGGCATTAGCTCGCGCGACCGCCAATGACCACACGCTGTCGCCACGAGACGACGCGCTTGCCGCGGCGATAACCGTCGGCTTGGCGCGCCGCCACGAAGACTCTGCGGGGCTTGCGAGCGCGTGGCAATCGGTGAAGGCGCGTCTGCAGCGCACTGAACCAGACCTGTACACCCTCTTGCCGTTGGGCGAGCTCATCATCTCGGCGGCACGCGTCGGCGATATCGCCTGGGCGCAGCGCGCCTTCGACAACGGCCTGCGCATTGTTGCCGATCTCGGTGATCCGCCACTGTGGAGCGCGCCGTTGCACTGGGCCGGAATCCAGCGCGGCATCCTGCTGAATCGGCCTGCCGATCTGGCTCCTCACGCGAAAGCGCTGGTGGCTGCCGCCGCCCATAACCGTCTGGCCGCCATGATGGCGCAAGCGGGTCGAGTGTGGACGGCGGTGCTCTCAGGGCATGTCGACCCTGAAGCAGTCGAGGTAGCCGCTCACGGTCTGGCGTCGGTAGGTCTCGCGTGGGACGGCGCCCGTCTCGCGGGCCATGGCGCGGGGCGATCCGACGACCGAAAGGTCATCGCGCGCCTGCTCGCGTGTGCACGTGAGCTGCATCCGCGAGAAACGCCGCGTGCTGAATCGCCAGCACCCGCGAGTTCCGCCGCAGACGTCTCGACCGATGAAGTGCTCAGCGAACGCGAGCGCGAAGTCGCGGAGCTGGTCATCCAGGGCAAGACCTATGCCGAGATCGGTGAGGCGATCTTCATCTCACCTCGCACCGCAGAACACCACATCGCACACATCCGTCGACGCGTGAATGCCACGTCTCGCTCCGAGCTGCTGTCGAAGCTGCGGATCATTCTTGACGATGGTGCCGCATGACCCCTTACTCACCCCCTATTGGTATCGGAGATTTCCCCGATGCCGGCAGGGTCCTACCTGCCTACCCTGATAACACCGCACGTGGAGGAGTCGACGAATGAGTACACCGCTAGCCACAGTCGCCAACGCGATTATCGACTTCATATTGAGCCTGCTGCGCGACCCTGATGCCCTGGCACAGTTCGAGCAAGACCCCGAGGGCACTCTCGCCAGCAACGGCCTTGACTGCGTCGATGTCAGCGCCATTCGCGCGGCCGCTCCCGTCGTCTACGACCGCCCCGAAGTGGCGGTCAAGCCGATCATTCCGCCTGCCTCAACGCACCACAACGAGATCGTTCGCGAATACTCCAACATGGCGCAGACCTTCACCTGGCTCGACAACCGCGCCACGATCGTCGACCAGTCCACCAACCAGAACATCTGGACCGAGGGCGGCGACGTCGATCAGGTCTTCGACCAGGTTGCGGGTGTCGCCTCGGGTGATGCGGCTCTGGCCGCCGGCGACGACATCGGTGTCGTTGGCGGCACCAACACGAATGCGCCGCAGAATGGCGTCTTTCCGACCGGAGACACGGCCACGCCGCTTTCTCCCGAAGCGGCCGCTGAACTCGCTGGCAATCCTGATGCGGCAGATCTGACGCCCGCTGAGGGTGACGACGCTGCCACGGCGGACGGTGCCGACACGCCGGTTGACCAAGCGGTGCTCGACGAAGCGCTTCTCGAGGGGCTGCCAGAAGATGCTGCCGGTCAGGTGTCTGATGCGGCCGACAGCGCTACGCAAGCCTATGAAGACGGCGCAGCGACGGCTCCGGTTGCCGAGACCGAAGCGGCCGGCGCCGAAGCCGCCGCGGCTCAGGCAGCCGCCGAGCCTGCTGCGACCGAACCCGTCGCCGAATACGTCGAACCTGTCGCTGAGTATGTCGAGCCGGTGGTCGAGTATGTCGAGCCCGTGGTCGAAGAATCTGATTGGGATGCTGGCGATGGCGGCGTGGTCGAAGATGACGGTCTCTACGAAGAAGACATGACTGGGGAGCAGTAAACGCCGTGACGGAAATCATGTCTCGACCAGAACCGCCCGCACGTCCCTCCCTCGAGAGCGAGAACGCCCCTCCGATCCTTGCCAAGCTCACGCCGCCCTTCTCGGTGCGCGTGAGCCAGCTGTTCTGGATTCTGAGCTTCATCGTCGGCGGCTCGGCGGTGGTGTACTCATTCATCATTCGCGAGACACAGCTGCCGCTCATCGCCGATCTGGCTCGCACCGTCGACGCCGATCGAGACGATCGCACGTACACCGCGGCGGCTGACATCATCTACTGGTCGATGTTCGCCCTCATGGTGGCGGTGATACTCGTTCAGATCACCCTGTTGGTCTCGTTCATGGCGCGAAAGCCCAACGTGAGGTGGTGGCAGCTGCTGACGTTCTGCGTGCAGGTCGCCACCTTCTCACTCGGCATCGAACTGGTGATCACCGGTGAACAAGCACAGCCGCTGCGCTATCTCGTTGTCGCACAGTGCGCTCTCGTGTTGCTCGCCCTGTTGTTCAGCGTCGTGCCCGGCGCGATGCGATGGTCAGCGCGGAAGCGCGATGTGGTTCGCCTGGGCGCCGACGGACCTGGCTCGCTCGACTGACGCGATCTGCTCAAGGCTGCGAATCACGGTGCGGCACAGCTCAACGGCCGCACGTTCCGTGAGCGGCGACTCGGCGATGCCATGCCACTTGGCCAGCAGCGCGTCGATATCTGCTGTCGAAGCCTCACCTGACGCGCCGGCAATCGCCAGGCGATCGGCAACTTCGGCGCCATGGCCGCCGACGATGCGCTCGGCTTCGGCGAGGTGTGCCTCGGGCAGCCGGTAGCCCCCGGCGCGGGTGCGCGACAGCGCCGACAGCTCACGCAACGAGTGCGTCGTCACGATGATGCGCTCGATCTCGATGAGCAGCTCAGCACTGCCCTCGCGTGGGTTCTCGCGAATGATGCTCTCGAGTCCCGGAAGCACTCCGTGCACTTTAAGGGTGGCAGCTCGAGCCCGAAACTGCGTGCGAATAAAGCTCTGCAGGGCGTTCAGTCCACTCTGCTGCACCAGCTGATCGGCAAGCTCGGTTGACGTGCGGGCACCGCCGCGAATCAGGGCCGACGAAAGCCTTACCCCGAACAGGCCGAACCGCGACAGCAGCTCTTTGCGCTCTTTCGGGCTGAGCGACGTGGAGTCGTTGGGTCGCACGAATCGATCCGCCGACATCAACAAGCGTTCCCGCTCACGTCGCTCCATGTCAGAGATCTGCACGAGTGCACGAAATTCCTTCTCTCGCAGCGTTCGCGCCGCCTCCGCCAACAGACCCGCGACTGGCAGCACATCCAGCACCAACGAGTGCAGATCGCCGTCTTGGCCGTACCGGTCAGCAACCTTCGCCGCCGAGAGCAACGAGTCGATTCGCGCTGAGCCGATCTCATCCGTGCGCGATAGCACGGCCACCGCGTTGACCGTCAGCGATTCACCCACGGCGGTGTCTCTGAAGGCTTCGAGAAACTTGCGGTCAGATTCGTGCAGATGCCGCATCAGGTAGATCACCGCGTCTGCCGCTGAGGCGCTGGTGTTCTTCGTGAGAAAGCTCGTTGAGCGCTCTGAGACCTCTGCCGAGAGTGAGGCGATTCCCGGGGTGTCGATCACCACGAGTGAGCGCAGGCTCTCTGACGGCCACCCGACGTCAATCCAGGCCACGTCATCGGCGCTCATTCCGTCGAGGCTCAGCACCACCCGCCCGTCTTCTCGGCGAAACGGCAATCGGCGTGGCGGCCCGACGTGCGGGTGCAAGGTGATCGTGGGCGTCTCAGCGCGGCGATACCAGGTCACAACCCGCGTGCACTCCCCCGCGTCAGTGGCGGCGATCGATTCGCCGAGCAGAGCGTTGAGCAGTGTCGACTTGCCCGCTTTGACGATGCCCGCAAGAGCGACCCGCAGCGGCCCCTGCAAGCGCTGATCATATGACGCGAGCGCTTCCGCGACGAGCGGGTCGTCGGCGTAGAGATCGAGCGCTCGCCGAGAGACACGTCGGGCGTCGTCGAGCGCGGGCTCTCTCATGAGGTGACCGCCTCGGGCACCCGCGCCGCGGCGATGCCGGGAATCTGCGCCCGCACGCTCTGCAACTGCCCAAGCTGCGTGCGCAGTTGGGTCATGCGCTGTTCGCGTTGCGCCGTGTCGGCGCCGGCCGAACGCTTCGCGGCGGCGACGGCTTCGGCGAATGACCGGTGCAGCTCATCGGCCATCGGCCCGAAATGATCACGTGCGGCACGCTGCACCAGCCGCAAGCGGTCTTTGAGCTGCTTGCCTGCTTGAAAGATCACCTCGTCAACGTGGCGCCGAACCAGATTCTTCGCCTCGTGCTGACGACGCAGCAGCCTCGAACTCATGTCTTCTCGGTAGGCGCGACGCCCCACCAACACACCCGCGAGCAACGAGAGCGGGTTGATCAGCGGAAGTCCCACCAGCCCCGTCGCGAGCCCGACCATCAGCACACCGCCGTACGAGCCGCGAACCCCGATGAAGATCTTCTCGGCCGCGCCCATCTGCCCAGCATCCAGATTGCCGATCGCATCGACCGGATCAAGCACACCACTGGCGTCGGCAACGTCGATTGCGGGAATGCTCTGCTCGCCCTCGAGAAACATCTCCGCAACCTGTTCCGACAACCAGCGTGCGCGCTCGTCGGTCCACACGAACGTCTCTGAGACGGCCGCCGAGATTCGCTGGTTGAGCCACTCGGTGGTTTGGTCCCAGATCGGACCGGGGTCGCTCTCGTCGATGGATGCTTCTGCCTCGCGCTGCACCTTGCGCAGCCGGTCGCGCAGGTCATGTTCCATGTCGGCGATGAGGTCGGTGATCCCATCGGTCAGAGTGAGCTGCCAGCGCGCGGAGCGGCCCCGAAACTCATCGGCGCGGCTCTTGGCTTCTTCGAGCTGCGCGATGAGCCGAGGTGTGTCAGAGGGGTCGGCGAGCGCTGACAATTCGGAGCGCAACGCGATCGTGAGTTGATCGAGCACCGAGACCAGATCGTGCACGGCACTGCGCTCGTGAATCACCTCGGCGCGCTCGATGATCTCGCTGCGCAGGTGGGTGACCAAGGCGGGAAAACCCGATTCCTCGTTGAGTTCGCGGTCCCGCTCTTCAGCGGCGAGCAGTCTCAGGTCACTTGAGACGGCAAACATGGGCACGTCGCCGATCTGTTGCAGATGACCGCGATCGATGCGCTCTATTTGGCGCCACTCGGGATAGAGGTCGGTCTTGGCGAGCACCGCGGCGACGTTCGGTGACACGCGCATCGCGTGACGCAGAAACTGCATCTCGGGCTCGGTGTACTCCTGAGATGCGTCTGAGACGAGAATGACGGCGTGAGCCGTAGACAGCGCTGAGAGCGTCGCGATCGCATTCGCCGAGTCGAGCCCGCCGACGCCCGGCGAATCGACGAGGCGCAGTCCGCTGCGCAGCAGCTCGCGAGGCAGCAGCACTTCGGCCGAGACGATGCGCCGATGATTCTCTTCGCTGGCTTGGCCGGTGATGTGTTCAGCCAGTTCGTCGAGCGAGATCGGTTCGCGGTGCGCCTCGTTGCCTGCGCTGTCTCCCTCTGCTTGCACCAACACCGTCGCCGATGGTTCAGACGCATAGCCGACGGTGGTGGGCACGGTAGTGGCGATGTCGTCGTCAACCGGGCACGCCGGCGCGTTCACCAGGGCGTTGACCAGCTTGCTCTTGCCCTGTTTGAACTCACCGACGACGATCACTCGAATGTGCGGGTCGAGCAGCCGCGCTCTGGTGTGCACGAGTCGCTTTGCGAGGTCGTTGCGCCCCGATTGCTCGGCGAGCTGGCGCACGCGCGCCACCTGGTCAACGAGAGCGACGCCGGTGCCTGGCGCAGAAGCATCCGCCGCACGTGTGAGCGATCCAGCGGATGGTGCGGTGTTGCTCGTTGCGTGTGTCAAAAAAACTTCAGCTCCCTCGCCCGACACGGCAGCCGTGCCCCTGTTGCATCAGAAATCGAGCTACATCTCAAAGTCGAAGGCTGAACCGCCGGGCTCGGGACCGAAATCTGCCGGGTCCTCGACGCCACCCCACAGTTCATCGGCATCGAGGTCCCAGTCAGACGCTGTGACGTTCTCAATCTCTTCGGCGAACGAGGTCATCAGACGGTAGCCGTCTGCGATCTCATCAAACGAGGCATCCACATACTGGCCGAACGAGTCGCCGCTCGCAGCATCAATCGGCGTGGGCGAGCCTGCCCCGTCTCGATCTGGTGTGTGTGCCATCGTCTTATCCGCTTCCTTGCGATGTGCTGGTCAGTTTACGGCTGTGAGCCCCGCCGCATAAGGGGTGTGCGAGTGCACCCGACCGTCGCTTCGATCGGGTGCACTCGCGTGAACATCAGAACTCGAGTTCGACTTCTACTTCGCTGTCGATCAGTCCGTTGTTCTCGTAGTCGTTGAACGAGTCGTCTACGTCAACGTCGGTGTCCCACTCTGCCGAGTTGTCTTGCTGGAACGAGTCTTCGATCTCAGTCGACGTGTCGGTGTTGAACGAGTCTTCGACCTCGATCTCGGTGTCGAACTCCGTGGAGTTGTCGGTGTTGAAGGCATCTTCGAACCGAGCATCGAGGTTGTTCGAGTTGTCGGTGTTGAACGAGTCGTCAAGCTCGACGTCGACCTCGAAGCGCGTGTCGTTGTTGAACGCATCGTTCATCTCGACCTGCACTGGGTTGAACGAGTCCTCAATGCGCATGTTCATCGAGTTGTCGATCCGAATGTCGTCGCCGGCAGCCATCGCTTCGTCACCCGAGGCCACGACCGCGCTGTTGCTGATCGTCTGACCCACGTCGCCGCCACCGCTCCAGATGTTCTGGTTCACCGACTGGTCGGTGATTGTGGTGCGGTTGTCGACGAACGAGGCGCCCATGCCGCTGGCACCCATCACTCCAGCTGCGCCGCCGCCGGCTGCACCGCTGATGTTCAGGTCGCGGAAGCCCGTCTGGTACTGCCGCATGCCGGTGCTGATCGAGTGGTCGTTCAACGTCTGCGTGTTGAACGAGCCGTCGATGTCGACATCAACCTCGAGGTCGGTGTTCGTCGAGTGGTCGTCGTTGAACGAGTCGTCCACGTCAACGTCAAGATCCACATCGGTGGAGTTGTCGTTGTGGGAGTCTTCGGTCTCAACCTCAGAGTTGTCGTTGTATGAGTCTTCGATCTCAGAGTTGTACGAGTCGTCGATCTCGGTCTCAACCTCAGAGTTGTCGTTGAAGGAGTCTTCGGCTTCGTTCGAGTTGTCGGTGTTGAACGAGTCGTCAGCCTCATTCGAGTTGTCGGTGTTGACCGAGTTGTCGTTGCCCGAGTCAGCGATCCCCACGTTCGTGGAGTTGTTCGAGTTGTCGTTCAGCGAGTCTTCGATCTCAACCTCGAGGTCGACATCAGTCGAGTTGTCGTTGAAGGAGTCTTCGGCTTCGTTCGAGTTGTCGGTGTTGAACGAGTCGTCAGCCTCGTTCGAGTTGTCGGTGTTGAACGAGTCATCAACCTCAACTTCGGAGTTGAACGAGTCATCAACCTCGGTCTCAACTTCGGAGTTGAACGAGTCGTCAACCTCGGTCGAGTTGTCGGTGTTTCCCGAGTCTTCGATGTCAAGGTTGTTCGAGTTGTCGTTCAGCGAGTCCTCGACGTCGAGGTCCAGGTCTGTCGAGTTGTCTGAGTTGTCATTGCCCGAGTCTTCGATGTCGACATCGGTGTCGATTTCGGTCTCAACGTCGATCGAGTTGTCGTCGTTGAACGAGTCGTCGACGGTGAGGGTGTTGTCGTTGGCCATGGTCTGATCCCTATCTGTGAGTGGGCCTATGGCCCTATTGCCGGTATCGAGACTCACGTTATGGCTGCGCCTCATTGACCGGCATCGGGGAAATTCCCCCCACCCTCCCCCCAATCACTAGGGGATTCGGTGGGGCACCCCGGGGTTGCCGCCGGGAACAGCGGCTGGTCGCAACGCTGTCAACCGGCGCGCGCGCCGTAGGCTGGGCCGATGGAAATCGCCGAGCTGACTGCCCTGCTCACGCCCGAGGGCCTGCGACTGCTCGATGAGGTGGGCGAGGTGTCATCGTCTGACGAGGCGCTTCGCGCGGTGTCGCAGCTGCGCAAGGCAGGTCACTCCCCCGACCTGGTGTCGGCTGTCGTCTCACAGGCACACCTGCGAGTAAAAGCACAGGCCAAGTTCGGCGAGTTCGCTTCGCGAATGCTGTTCACTCGAGCGGGCCTTGAACAGGCCACGCGCCTCGCGATCGCTGGCCGCCATGCGGCGCGGTTTCGCGATGCGGGCCTGACCCGGGTCGCCGACCTCGGCTGCGGAATCGGCGGCGACGCCCTCGGCCTTGCCGCTCTCGGTCTGCGCGTCGATGCCGTCGACATGGACGAGATCACCGCCGCCGTCGCCGCGTACAACCTCGCCCCGTTCGGTGATGCGGTGACCGTTCGCCACGGCTCTGCGGAATCGTGTGATCTCAAAGAAGTGGATGCTGCCTGGCTCGACCCCGCCCGCCGCACCGCCGGCCACAGCGAAACCTCGCGCACTCGGCCCGAAGACTGGTCGCCGTCGCTCGACTGGGTGCTCGACCTCGCGACTCGTCTGCCGGTCGGCGTGAAGCTGGGGCCTGGCCTCGATCGCACGTTGATTCCCGACGACGTCGAAACGCAGTGGGTGAGCGCAGACGGTTCCACCCTCGAGTTGGTGCTGTGGTCGGGCGCGCTTGCCCGCAAGGGTGTGCGCCGCTCGGCACTGGTGATGCGGGGCGACTCGGCACATGAGATGACGAGCGGGGCAGATGCTGAAGACGAACCCGCCCGCGAGCTCGGCGCATTCGTGCACGAGCCCGATGGTGCGGTGATCCGCGCGCGCCTGATCGGCGACGTGGCACGTTCGCTCGACGCGGGAATGCTCGACGAGCACATCGCCTACCTGACCTCCGATGCCGCTGTGACCAGTCCCTTCGTGCAGTCCTTTCGCGTGCGCGAAGTTCTGCCGATCAAAACGAAGGCACTCAATTCAGCGCTGCGCACGCAGAACATCGGCACGCTCGAGATCAAGAAGCGGGGCGTCGATGTCGATCCAGCCGCGTTCCGGCGCACGCTGACCTTGCGAGGCGATGCGTCGGCAACGCTGATCCTCGCGCGCATCGGCAACAAGCGCGTCGCCATTCTCGCGGATCGGGTCGCTGCTGCCTAGGTACCGTCGTCAGCCCCAGATGTTCGCAACGTATGCCGCGAAGATCAACCAGCCGACGCTGTAGAGCACCGATAGAATGCCCAGCGCCAACGCCCAGATCGCAACGGCGCGGGGTTCAAGCGGCCGAAACAGCGCCATGATCGCCGACACGATGCCGACGACACCGATCGGAAAGCCCCAGCCGACGAACATCGAGACGATCAGTCCCATGATCGAGAAGGCCAAGGCCCACGCGGCCAAGCCCCGATATGGCTCCGCGGGCGGGGGCATCACCCACTGCGCGAACGGAACCGGATTGGTTTCGGTGCCCGGCTCGGCGGGTGCGGTCTGCGACTGAATATCGGTAGGGGCAGTGGGCAGGCGTGAGAACCCGCCGCGATGCGCCCCGGGCATGCTCGATGCGGCGCCCGCTTCGGCGACATCGGGTGACGGTGCTTCGAGGTGCGCCGCGAGCGACTGCGAGCCCGCCGCGTCAGACGGCACAGCACCCACGCCCGAGCCCGCCACGTCAGACGTCACAGCACCCACGCCCGAGCCTGCACCCGCTGCATCCGCGGCCGGGGGCTGTGATTCCGCCGCCTCGAACCGGCCGTTGTCACTCATGACGGCGCAACGTGAATCTCAGTGACGGGAAGAGTGGAGTCGGCGCCGAAGGCGAGCGTAGAGGGCTCATGGCCCGACATGATGAGCTCTGCGGCGAGGGCAGCGATCATTGCGCCGTTGTCGGTGCACAGCGAGAGCGGTGGAATGCGAACGGTGACACCGGCTGATTCGCCGCGTTCGAGAGCGACGTCGCGCAGACGCTTGTTGGCGATGACTCCGCCGCCGAGCAACAGTCGCGGCACGTCGTAGTCGCGACAGGCATTGAGCGCTTTTGTGACCAGAACGTCGACAACCGCTTCGCGGAACGACGCGGCAACGTCGGCGACCGGCACTTCTTGGCCGGCGGCCTGGTGCTGCTCCACCCAGCGAGCGACGGCGGTCTTCAGCCCTGAGAACGAGAAGTCGTAGCGGTGGGCAGCCATGTCGGAGGCCCGCGAGAGTCCGCGCGGAAATGGGATTGCCTTCGGGTCACCCTCAAGCGCGGCGCGATCGATCTGCGGACCGCCGGGGTACGGCAGGCCCAGCAACCGGGCGACCTTGTCGAATGCTTCGCCCGCGGCGTCGTCCATGGTTTCGCCGAGCATCTCGACGTCGCTGGTCAGATCCCGCACGAGCAGCAACGAGGTGTGACCGCCCGACACCAGCAGGGCGACCGTGGGGTACTCGAGCGGCTCAGCATCCGCATCGAGAATGTCTGCCGCAATGTGCCCGACGAGGTGGTTGACGGCGTACAGCGGCTTTTCGAGCGAGACGGCGAGCGCCTTGGCTGCGCCGACCCCCACCATGAGGGCGCCCGCAAGGCCCGGCCCCGAGGTCACCGCGACAGCGTCGATGTCGGCCAGCGCAACATCTGCCTCTGCCAGTGCGGCTTCGATCGACGGTTGCAGGGCTTCCAGGTGCGCACGTGCCGCGACTTCGGGCACGACGCCGCCGTAGCGGGCGTGTTCGTCCATAGAGCTGGCGATCGTGTTGCTCAACAGCGTGCGTCCCCGCACGATGCCGATGCCGGTCTCGTCGCAGCTCGTCTCAATGCCGAGCACGAGTGGTTCGGTGCGGTTCATGCGTGTGCTCCCACGTCACTGGTGACGCCCGCGCTGCGACGGGCGCGCAGATCGAGTTTCATCACGACGGCGTCGACATCGTCTGGCTGATAGTAGCGGGGGCGTCTGCCGAGTTCGACGAACCCTTCCGACACATACAGGGCCTGGGCGACCGGGTTGTCAGCGCGCACCTCGAGAAACACGTCGTGTGCGTCGCGGCGCATTGCCTCGTCGAGCAGCGCACGCAGAATCACTCGGCCCAGGCCTCGACCCCGAGCCGACTCGGCGACGGTGATCGTCTGCACATCAGCATCCTTCGCCCCTTTCGCGGCTCTGAGTCCGGCATAGGCGACAAGCGCGTCGTCTTCTTCGTCGACGATGTACCAGCCGTGCGGCGATGAGAGCTCTTCTGCCATCATCGCTTCAGACCACGCGTCCGAGGGGAACGATGCGCGCTCGAGCGCCATGATCGCGTCGAGATCACCGGTCGTTGCGCCGCGCAGTGTCATGACCGCCGCCCCTCGTGAGCCGGGGTGACCTTCTTCGGCCCATGGGGAAGAGTCACGTCGGGTGAGCGCAGGTAGAGGGCGTCGGCCGAGGTGAGCTCACGACCAGCGGCCAATGCTCGGGATGCCGCCAGGCCAAGCAATCCGGCGGGAATCGATTCGGCATCACGCCGGATGATTCCCTGCGCGGCGAGAATGTCGTCGAGGTCGTCGCGGGGTGCGAGAGCTGGCTCGGCGAGGCGGATCGGAAGCCCGTCACTGTCAAGGCCGCGATAGACGGTGTAAGCGAACTCGCGTCGGCGGGCGTCGGTGACCACTGCGAAAGCTTCGTCGGCCGCCTCTTCGAAACCGCCGGTCAGGGCGTCATGCAGCAGCAGTTCGAGCGCGACCGCGTCGTGACTCGGCACCGCAACGACGGGAATGCCCCGCCCCAGGGCGAACGTGCGCGCGGCGGCAATGCCGACCCGCAGCCCAGTGAAGGGTCCTGGCCCCATGCCCGCAGCGACATATGAAAAGTCTGCTGGGGTGGCAGAGGCCTCGTGCAGCACCGATTCGATGAGCATGCCGATCACTTCAGCATGCCCGCGGGAATCAGCGCTCGCGGCGTGAGCGGCAACAACACCGTCGGGCTCGACGACCGCGACGGCTGTGCCGAGAGAGGTGTCGATTGCCAGAATCATTCCTCCAGGTTACTGGCGCTCTCGAGAAACTCGATCCGATCTGCCGTCGGCACCGAATAACACTCGTGAGCACCTCAACGACGCGCGCCCGTCGCGCAACGCACCTTCGGGCGTCAACGCCCCATCCCCTGCACACTGACGCCGCACAGCTGGGGCTGCGCCGTCTGGTCGTGCCGACGAGCGTGGGAAACATCGTGGTGCGCACCGGGCGCGAGACCGGCGAGAATTCAACGCCCGCAGCCGAAGCGGTGGCGACCATCTTTCTGCACGGTGCGGCCGGTTCGTGGACCACCTGGACGCCGCTGCTGGCGGCATCCGATCGACGCGAGAGCCCCCTCACCAACGCGATACTGATCGATCTGCCCGGGTGGGGCGAGAGCGGTGACGCTCGCCGCATCGCCGACGTCGAGCAACTGTCCGATGCGATCGTCGAGGTCGCGGCTGCGCTCGGGTACTCGCAGTGGTCGCTCGTCGGTCATTCGCTCGGCGGCTTCATCGCGCTCGACATCGCGGCACGGTTCAGCGAGCAGACCCGCGAGGTGACACTGATCTCGGCCAGCGGTATCGGCGTGATTGACGCGATCCGTCACCGGGTTCGCGGCGGGCTCGCATTGCCGGGCTTCGCGGGAATGCTGGCCGTGATGCGCCTGCTGAGCGCCTGGGATGCCGCCGGTCGCGCCGTCGTGCGTGGCGTTGACCGCGCCGGGCTGATGCGGGCGTTCACCGCACCGCTGTTCGTCTCGAACGTCGACGACTCGGTGATTGCGGCGTTCGCCGAAGAGGTGCGCCCCGCGTCGTTTGCTCACGCGGCGCGGATCGCTGCCGAATATGAGATGCGCACCTGGACGGCAATCGTCTGCCCGGTGCGATCGGTTCGCGGTTCACGTGATGTGTTCGCCGGCGAGCGCGATGCTGCGCAGCTCACCGAGCTGATCCGCGACTTTCACGAGGTGCGCGTTCCTGACGCCGGCCACTTCGCCAATATCGAGCGTCCCGACGCCGTGCTCGCATCGATGATTCGTCAAAACAGTCGATAAAACTCCAAAAAAAATCCTATTTGTCCCCAGAATGGGGGACAGACACTGCCCATATGGCTCGCTAGAATTGACCGAAGTGACTCGTCAACCCCCATGCGACGATGTCATTGCGCCCCGCACTTTCTTGCGCGGGGACCGCGTGCCCCTCAGCTCCCCAGTCTGAGGGGCACGCCGAGTTTCGGGCTGGTGCGCTAGCGTCGCCGGCTGATCGTGGCGATTCGCGGGCTGTCTGCGTCGAGCGCTTCGGTGGCGCGCGAGTACGTGCCGCATGCGGTGTCGACACCGCGCCCGTGCCATTCGCGGTCGAGTTCGATCTCCCACCACTCGTCACGAAGGCCCTCGATCATTCCTCTGCCCCACTCGACGATCACCACCGACTTGTCAAAGTCGATGTCGAGGTCGTCCATCTCAGCACCCGAGCCCAGCCGATAGGCGTCGACGTGCACGAGGGGGGCTCCCCCGACGAGCGAGGGATGGGTGCGTGCGATCACGAATGTCGGCGACTGCACCGGCCCGCGCACTCCAAGACCGGCACCGATGCCGCGGGTGAGCGTGGTCTTGCCTGCGCCGAGAGGTCCGGTGAGCACCACCAGTTCGCCGGGGCGCAGCATCCGCCCGATCTCTTCGCCCAGCGCTTCCATATCTCCCGGCGAGACGATCTCGCGCGTGCCGATAAGCGGGTCAAGTCCTGCCATGCTCATGCCCTTTTCAACGAATGGATGCTGCCACTCACGTCGAAACCTGCTTGCGCGCGACGCGGGGGCCGATGCGGGTGACGATGTCGTAGTTGATGGTCGATGCTGCGCGCGCCCAGTCATCGGCGGCGGGTGCGCCCAGCGTCGGGTCGCCGAACAGCGTGACTTCGTCGCCCACCGCAACGGGGTCATCACCGACGTCGACGATGAACTGGTCCATGGCGATACGCCCCGCCACGGTGAACCGCTTGCCGCCGATGGTGACCGGGCCAGCGCCCGACGCCTGGCGCGGCACACCATCGGCGTAGCCGAGGGGCACCAGCGCGAGTGTGGTGTCTGCAGCGGTGCGGTAGTCGAAGCCGTACGACACTCCGGCCCCCGCCGAGACGCGCCGCGTTGCCGCCACGGCTGCGCGCAGCGTCATGGCGGGTCGAAGCCCGAGGTCAGCCGAACTGCGGTCGTCGAACGGCGAAAGCCCATAGATGCCCACGCCGACGCGCACGCAGCCGAGGCGCGCTTCTGGCAGGTCGATGGCCGCTGCGGTGGCGGCAATGTGCAGCAGGTGCGGGTTCACGCCGACCAGCGCGGCCGCGGCCACACCTTCGTGAAAGCGCGCGAGCTGCGCTCGGTCTTCGTCTGGCGAGGCATTCGAGAGGTGGCTGAACAATCCGACGACGTTCAGACGCCCGAGGCGCTGCAGGCGCGCGGCCTCGGCGAACACCACCCGGTACTCGTCGGGCGCGATGCCGTTGCGCGAAAGCCCGGTGTCGAGCTTCAGATGCACGGCGACCGCGCGCCCCGCAGTCGATGCTTCAGCGGCCTGCAACAGCTGCTCGAAGCTCGATACGCCGATCTCGATGTTGACTGACGCTGCTTCGACGAACGAGGTTCCCGGCGCGTGCAGCCACGCCATGATCGGCGCGTCGATGCCGGCACGGCGCAGCGTGAGGGCTTCGGCGATGTCGGCTACTCCCAGTCGAGAGGCGCCTCCGGCGAGCGCGGCGACAGCCGCGCGCACGGCACCGTGGCCGTAGCCGTCGGCTTTGACGACGGCGATGAGTTCAGATTCGGTGAGTCGGCGCAGGTGTCGCACGTTGTCTTCGATCGCATCGACGTCGATGATCGCTTCGCGCATCACGCCAGCAGGCAGTCGGTTCATGCAGTGCTCTCCGCACTCTCGGCAATCACGTAGGCGGTCGCGAAACCGCCGTCGTGAGACATCGACAAGTGGATGCTGCTGATTCCCCGCTCCACCACCACGTCAGCGGTCGAGCCGCTGAGGGTGAACCACGGGCGCCCCGACTCTTCGGGGGTCACTTCGATCTCGCTCCAGTAGACACCGTCTGAACCGCCCAGCGCTTTGATGAGCGCTTCTTTCGCGGCGTAGCGTCCGGCGAGCGAGCGGTGCTTGAGCACGCGTTCCGCTGGCGAGAAGAGGCGTTCGAGCAGCCGTGGGGTGCGCTCAATCGTCTGCTCGAAGCGCGCGATGTCGACGAGGTCGACGCCGATTCCGACGATCACCCTGTGCTCCTCTCGCGCCGCGGTTGCGGCACGAGCCAGACTATCGCGGCGTCTGGCGCGCGGCGCCCGCGCGAGCCGCCCGCAGCGCGCGGCGCCTGCGCGAGCTACCCGCGGCGCGCGGCACTCGCGGCACCGCAGCATCCATCCCATCGAACCGGCCAGCTGCGACCTCAACTCACACCCGCGGCTCAACCAGGTGTCACGAACTGCCGCCGCGCGAGCGGCAGTTCGTGACAGCGCTCAGCCTCCGTGCGCTACGCGCCGCCGCCGAACCAGCAGCAGCATGACTCCCAACGCCAGCATCAGGCTTGCCGCAGCGGCAGCGCCTGACATCCAGGCTGTGGTTGCGCCGGTTGCGGGCAGCGCCTCGGCATCGGCGTCATCTGCGTCGTTTGCAGCCGGGCTGCCGACCCCGCTCGAGGGAATCTCGGTGACCGGCGCCTCGGTGGTCGCAGCTTCAATCTGCACCGACGCCCATCCCAGAACTCCTTCTTCGGTTTGCACGACGAGCGTGTGCACGCCGGGCTCGACCGTCGAGGGAACGACGCCCCAGATTCTGCCGTCGCTCGCAACCTGCGTCCACCCGCCGAGTGCGGTCGGCGTCGAGTGCAGCCAAAGCTGCGCCCAGGCCCCTGCGTTGCTGTCGTTCGTCTGCACGGTGAACGCTTCGCCGACCCGCAGCAACGTCGTCGAGATCGCTCCCTCAAGTGCGGGGTCGAGCTCATCGAGCGGCACGGGCAGCGAAGGCGTCGCGGGGCCGCCGTTGCCGGCACCACCATCACCCGAGCCGTCGCCTGATCCGTTGTCTTCCCCCGAATCGCCATCGCCATCACCATCGCCATCGCCGTCGCCGTCGCCGGGATCAACCGTGCTGGCTTCTTCGACGGTGAGCACGCGAACCTCTGAGTCGGCGGTCGCGCCGTAGGGGTCGACCGAGGTCACGTACCAGCCGTGTACACCGAGCCCGGGTTGCCATTGGGCACTCACATCAGTGCCGCTTTCGACGTTTTTGACAGTCGAAATGGCTGCAGATGCCAGCACCTCAGCACTGAATGCGTCAGTGGCCAACACCTTCTGCTGAGGCGCGATCCCGAGTGCCTCATACGAGATGGTGAAGTCCTGGTGCTGCAGCTCCAGCGAAGGGTCGTCTGAGTTGTAGTCGTCGTACGACGGTGTGTAGGTGCGAGAGATGATCTGCTCGCCCACGTTGTCGAAGTGCATCAGTCTCAGGTAGCCCTGGCCGCCCTCAGGCAAGCCCTGGTAGTCGAACAGAATCTGATACACCTGGCGGTCGTCGGTGCCATCGCCGTCGTCATCAAAAGCGTCGATGCGAGTGAAGGCATCGTGATAGTGGCCAGAGAACACGGTTCGCACGTTGGCATTGGTCGCGACGACCTCGTCATAGATCTGTTGCGGAATCGGTCCGAGCCCGCCGGTGGTCAACATGTACTCGTGCAGGTTGATCATGGCGATTCGTTCGGGGTACTGCGCGAGAATCTCGTTCATCCACGCGATCTCGGCGTCACCTGGTCCCCAGCCCACGTAGAGCATCAAGAAGTCGATGCCTCCGACGGTCATCAGATCGTAGTGACCACGGTTGTTCTCATAGCTGCCGCCAAACCACGGGTTGCTGGCGAAGCGTTCGTCACCGAAGAAAGTGCCGTAGTTGGTGTAGTCGATCTCCTTGTGTCCCACGTCGTGGTTTCCGGCGAGCACGCCGTAGGGCAGTTCTGCCGCGTCGAGCTTGTCGTACTCGGGCACGGCATAGTCCCACTGCCACAGCTGGTCATAGTCATCCACGATGTCGCCGGTGTGAAACAGGTACTGCAGGTTCAAGTCGGTGCGCTCTTGTAACAGGTAGTCGTGAATTGCGGTTTGGTGCTGGTGAAACTCTTCGTTGTAGTACTGCGTGTCTGATTCCCACGCGAGCGTGAAGTCATACTCCGACCGCGGGGTGTCTTCAACGTTGTTGGGCTCGATGACCGACTCCCGGCTCGAGAGATCGGTGCCAGCGAAGCCTTCGGAGTGCTGCACCAGCGCCGTCACGGCGCCGTCGATGACATAGTCGGCCGAGTCGACCAGCGCGTTCAGCGTGAACGACGTCTCGGCGCCGTCGGTCGTCAGCGCTCGATCAAGCTCATGCCAGTCACCATCGGTGCCAAGGCCGTAGAGCAGCACTTTCGCCTCGGAGTTGGCCGAACCATCCCAGCGCAGCCGAACCCGTGAGTCCGTGCCAGCCTCGGCTGGCACGGTCACCTCGAACATTTGATACGGGAACGCGGTGTCACTCGCTTCGCTCAGCGATACCTCGTCGATTCGGCCGATCTGCTCGATCTCCGCAGCGGTCAGCGCTCGCCCTTCGGCTCGTTCAAGAGTGTCGGCAGTGGTCACGGTGCCCGTGGTCACGTCGATTTGCTCTCCCAGTGAGAGGCGGTACGCCTCGGCGAAGGTCACGGTGAGCGCATCGCCGGTCGGGTCAGTTGCTCGCGCGGTCAGGGTGATGTCTTCGCCCTCGGTCGCGATCGTGCCGTCTTCGGGCGAGATCAACTCGTTGCCGGGCTCTTCTACCGGAGTGGTGAATGCGACTGACAACTCAGTCGTGTTGCCCACAGCATCCTTCGCTGAGAACACAACGGTGTGATCGCCATCGCTCAGCGTGATTGACGAGGTGGCGAATGGCAATTCGATTGCCTTGCCGTCGAGGCTCGCCGTCATCGATTCGAGGCCTGAGCCTTCATCGGTCGCGGTCGCGTCGATCACGAACTCGCCTTGGTAGCGGGTTCCCTCGACAAGGTCGGTCACGATCGACGGTTCAGTGTTGTCAACGAGAACGGATGCTGCCGCCACAAGCCCTTCAGTGCTGGCCTGTACAACGTGTGTGCCGTCGGCTGCAGCCGCGGTGTCCCAGCTGTAGCCTGCTGCGGTGTTCGCATCGGCAGGAATGGTGAACTCGGCGTCGTAGAAGTCGAGTTTTCCGGTGCTGTCGCCCATCGCGAGAATCGCGGTGGCGTCCTCGTACCCTGCGGGATACAGCGCCCGCCCGTCGGGCAGAATCAACCGCAGATTGCGAATGGTGAAATCGTCGTTGTTCTCGTCGAGGTTGATCTCTGGGGCAGCTTTGGTGCCTGCCCACACGCTGAGGGTGACTTGATCTGTTCCTGCCAAGTACGACAGCGGCACGGGAGTCGAGATCGTCTCCCAGCCCGAATAGATTCCGTCGTCGAATATGCGCAGCACATCGTCTCCGATACGCACGCCATTGCGGAAGAACGTATCGACACCGCTCGCTTCGAACGCGAAGACGGGCTCAGTTTCGAGCTGGTCGACGCTCTCGACCGCGACATCATCGACGCGCAGTTCGACATTCGATGGATGCTGATCTGTGCCAGCAACCACGTCGACCACTCCGTTGACCCACGCGCCATCTTCGAGGTTGAGGCGCAACGCCTCGGTGTCTGCGCCGATCACGGTGGCGCGTTGCACGTCGGTGACGACCTCATTGGATCCGTCGCGCACAGTGACGTAGTACTCGAACCACTTCTTGCCGGTGAGGTCAACGGCGTTGATTGCGTGGCTGTAGTGGTCACCGTCTGCCAGCAGCTCGACGTCTGTGTAGCGCTCTTCGAGGTTGCTGCGCACCGACAGAATGAACGTCTTCACCTGCACGTCGTCACTTGCGGTGAAGGCCATGGCGAAGTCTTCGCCGGGCGTGATCTCGGTTTCTGTGGCATCGACGATCGCCGGCAGTACAGCGTCTGGTGCAACGATCATCAACCCTGCCTCGACCTGCTCAGGGTAGATCGACCCCGGGGTTGCGACCGCAGTGCCGAGCTTGGTCTGAAGCGTGGTGTCGGCGGCGTTCACTGCGTATTGCACGGGCATGTCGGGCGTAGTGTCGTCGACGCCACCGAGGTTGTAGTAGGCGCGGTTCACACTGAACCCCGTGTTGGTGACGATCTCAATGCCGCGCGCAGCGGAGTTTGCCATTCCTGCGGATTCGATTTCGAACAGCGTGCTGTCGGCGACGAGGTTGCTCGAGAAGTGGGCGTTGAAGTCGTCTGCTGTGAGCGCGTCGTTCGCGCCGTTCTTCACCCAGAAGACGATCGCTTTGCCGGGCTCGATGATGGCATTCCGATTGGTGGCCGGCCAGAGTGCGGTCGCAGAGTTTGTCAGGTCAGCCAACGGGTAGAGGTACTTCAGCGTGTAGTCGCGAAAGTCGATCGGCGCGCTTGTCGAGTTGTACACCTCAATGAACTCGTAGGCGTCTGAGCCAGAGACGTTTGCGGTGTCAGGCGCGATTTCAGTCACCTGTAACGGCGAGGTCACCAGGTCGGGATCGGGTGTGGCGACGAACGGCTGCGCGACGAACGCTTCAGCGCTCACTGTTCCGGGCGTCGGGTCGGCAAGTGCTCGCAGTACAGCCATGGTCACGTCGTCCGTGCGGGTGGGCAACCGGTAGTCGACACCAAGCCCGTTGCCCACCTCGGAGCCGGCGTAGTGCGCGACCGACACAACGGTGTCGCCAGATTCGATGCGCAGCCCACGGTCGGCGGTGTTCGCGAAACCTGCTTGACCGGTGATCGGAATGATCGTGTAGTCGTCAGCGGTGGCGTAGAAGGCCCGAAAGTCTGCCTCGCTGAGGCCATCGGTGTTGGGCGAGTACTGCAACCACAGCACGGCGGTACCACCGGCGGGCACGGTGCTGTCTGCCGGGTAGTCGAGTGCTTTTTCGCCAGAGAGGTAGTCGTAGATGAAAGTGACGTCTGATTCAGCCAGATCGATGTCGCGATCGGTGGTGTTTACGATCTCGACGTATTCGTATGCGTCAGCGCCCACGTTGTTCGGCGCGAACTCTGTGATCAGTAGTTCTCTTGCACCGAGTGGAAGCGTTTCGCCGGGCGCTTCTGGCTCTGCGACCACCAGGGTGTTCTCCGCCAGAACGCCGGGGGTTGGGGCGGTCGTCGCTTCGAGCATGTCCATGCTCGTGCTCGATGTGGTCACCCGAAAGCTGGCACCGAGGTCGGTTGACACCGATCCCGCCGGGTAGATCGAGCGGCTGATCTCGGCGCTTTCGTCGCTGACGCGAATTCCGCGATCCCCGCTGTTAGCCATGCCCCCTTGGCCTTCGACACGCACGACGTCGTAGTCGAGATCAGGCTGCGTGGCTTGAAAGTGTTCACGAAACTCTTCCGCTGAACGAGCGAAGCTGTCGACCGTTGATGTGGTGTAGTTCAGCCAGAACACGACCGTCTCGTGGGCATCGATCACGGTGCCCGCGGGAACGCTGAGCGCAACGTCGCGGTCTCGGTCATCGGTGTCGCCGTAGACGTATGCGAATGTGATGCCCGCGGTGTCGAGAGCAATCGCAGCATCGGTGGTGTTGTGCACTTCGAAATACTCAAAGTCGTCGTATCCGACGTTGTCGGGAACGATTTCTGTTACGAGCAGAGCCGGCGCCTCAGCGATTTCAGCAGCGGTGGCGGTGGTCGGCGCGAGTAGCCCGACTCCTAGCGCTAGTACTGCAGACGCAGCAACGAGAACGGACGGGCGAAGGCGAGCAGGCGCGACAATCATCAAGAACTTTCAGGTCGAGGGGGAACAGCCTGAAGTTAGAGCCCTCGAGTGCCGCAAGGCTTCGTGTCGGTGAACGACTGTTGAACGCCACCTGACTGATTGCGCTTCCGCCGCGCCGCGCTTCCGCCGCGCCGCGCTCGCACAGCGTCGCGCTCGCGGCTCGTGCGCGCTACGTGCCCGGCGTCGTGCTCCCGCGCCCGTGCTCCCGCGCCCGCGCGCCCGCGCGCCACGCCGCGCTCGCTATTCGACGGTGACAGACTTCGCGAGGTTGCGCGGCTGGTCGACGTCGAGCCCCTTCGCCGTCGCGAGACCCATTGCAAAGATGTGCAGGGGCACGACTGCGAGCAGAGGCTCATACAGCCGACCGGCCAGCGGAATGCGCAGCACCTCGTCGGCGTAGGGAAGCACCGCGGCGTCTCCCTCTTCGGCGACGACGATCACCCGCGCGCCGCGCGCACGAATCTCTTGAATGCTCGAGACGACCTTCTTGTGCATCTCAGCTGACTCGCGCGGCGACGGCACGATGACGAACACCGGCTGGCCGGGCTCGATGAGCGCGATCGGCCCGTGCTTGAGCTCACCTGCAGCAAATCCCTCGGCGTGAATGTACGAGATCTCTTTCAGCTTCAGTGCACCCTCGAGTGCAATCGGGTAGCCGACGTGACGCCCCAGGAACAGCACCGAACGCGTGTCAGCCATCCACCCGGCGAACTGTTCGATGTGCGCCTGCTCGCGTTCGAGAATCTGCGAGATCTTCGCGGGGATCGCTTCGAGCTCGCGCAGCGCGTCGGCAATCGCCAGCTTCGACTGCGAACCGCGCACCTGCGATACGTGAAGCGCGAGCAGATACAGCGCCGTGATCTGGGCGACGAACGCCTTCGTTGAAGCGACAGCGACCTCGGGGCCTGCGTGGGTGTAGACGATCGCATCTGACTCGCGCGGAATCGTGGCGCCCTGCGTGTTGCAGATCGACACGGTCTTCGCGCCGCCCTCGCGGGCGAACTTGACCGCCATGAGCGTGTCCATCGTCTCGCCCGACTGGCTGATCGACACGACGAGCGTGCTCGGGCCGATCACGGGGTCGCGGTAGCGAAACTCGTGCGCGAGCTCGACCTCGACCGGAATGCGAGTCCACTGCTCGAACGCATACTTCGCCGTCATGCCGGCGTATGAGGCGGTGCCACAGGCAACGATGATCACGCGGTTGATGCCGGCGAACAGATCATCGAGTCCTTCGAGCTCGGGAATCGTGACGACACCGTCGTGCGAGCGACCGCGCAGCGTGTTGGCCACCGCTTCGGGCTCTTCTGACACCTCTTTGGCCATGAACGATGACCATCCGCCTTTGTCGGCGGCGCCAGCATCCCACAGCACTTCGAACGGTTCGACCTCGACCGGGTTTCCGTCGAAGTCGGTGACCGAAACGCTCGTCGGGGTGATCGCGACGATCTGGTCTTGCCCGATCGCCAGCGCGTTGCGGGTGTGCTCGACGAAGGCTGCGACGTCTGAGGCCAAGAAGTTCTCGCCCTCACCGAGGCCGATCACCAGGGGCGAGTTGCGGCGCGCGCCGACAACGAGCCCGGGCTGGCTCTTGTGCATTGCGAGCAGGGTGAAGGCGCCTTCGAGGCGTGCTGCCACCGCGCGAAACGCCGCCACCAGGTCGTTGCCGCTGTTGCGGTACTCACGGCCCAGCAGCACGGCGGCTGCTTCGGTGTCGGTCTCGCTGCGAAAGGTGTAGCCCTCAGACACGAGCTCGGCTTTGATCTCAGCGAAGTTCTCGATGATGCCGTTGTGGATGACCGCGAGCTCATCGTCGTCGGCAAGGTGCGGGTGCGCGTTCTCGTCGGTGGGGCTGCCGTGCGTCGCCCAGCGCGTGTGGCCGATTCCGGTCGTGCCATCGGCGAGCGGGTGGGCGGCGAGGTCGTCACGCAGCACGGCGAGCTTGCCTGAGCGCTTGCGCATTCCCAGGTCACCTTCGCCATCGATGACCGCTACGCCAGCGGAGTCATATCCGCGGTACTCGAGTCGCGACAGTCCCGCGATAAGAATGGGCTGGCTCTGGCGCGGGCCCACGTATCCGACGATTCCACACATGCACCCAATGGTAGGCGCGCGGGTATGCGAGGGGTCTGAACGAATGGATGTTGCTAAACCTTGCGCAGCAACACGCGCTCCACCGCGTGGTTCTGCCCCTTCTGCAAGACCAGCGTGGCGCGGTGCTTGGTCGGGGCGACGTTTTCGACCAGGTTCGGCAGGTTGATGTCGTTCCAGAACCCCATTGCCATCTCGAGCGCCTCTTCGTCGCTCAACTCGGCGAATACGTTGAAGAACGAGTTCGGGTTGCTGAATGCGCCGCGGCGCAGCGCCAAGAAGCGGTCGGCGAACCAGCCGGCGACGTTGTCGGTGTCAGCATCCACATAGATCGAAAAGTCGAACAGGTCGCTCACGGCAACCTCGTTCGGAGACGGCGGCGGCTGCAGCACGTTCAACCCCTCGACGATCACCACGTCAGGGCGACGCATCGTGACCCGCGCTTCGGGAACGATGTCGTAGCGCATATGCGAGTAGAACGGCGCGTGCACCTCGGGGTCGCCGCTCTTCACGCGCGTGAGAAAATCCACCAGCGCGCGGCGATCGTATGACTCAGGAAAGCCCTTGCGGTCCATGATTCCGCGGCGCTCGAGTTCGGCGTTCGGGTACAAGAAGCCGTCGGTCGTGACGAGTTCGACCCTGGGTGTTCCCGGCCAGCGGCTCATCAGTTCGCGCAGCAGACGGGCGATCGTCGACTTGCCGACAGCGACCGATCCGGCCACACCCACCACGAAAGGAGTGGTCGAATCGGGCTCGCTCAGAAACGCACTGGTTTCAGCGCCCAGGCGCTTGGTCGTCTCGGCATAGAGCGACAGCAGGCGCGATAGCGGCAGATACACCTCGCTGACCTCGGCCATGTCGAGGCGGTCACCGATGCCTCGAATCTGCACGACCTCGGTTTCGGCGAGGGGCTGCGAAAGCCCGCCGGCCAGGCGCGCCCACTCACCGCGGTCGATCTCGCGATAGAGAGAGTGCGCGGCAGAGGTGGTGGATGCTGCGTCAATGGACATCCCGCTCATCGTATAACCCCCCGCGCGCTACCCTGAAGCCGTGCGCTTGGGAGTTCTCGACATCGGTTCGAATACCGTCCACCTGCTCGTCGCCGATGTGAGGCCCGGGGGGCGCCCATTGGCGACCACGAGCCAGCGCACTGTGTTGCGGCTGATGCGCTACCTCGAAGCGGATGGCTCGATTAGCGAAGAGGGCGTTCAGGCTCTGGTTGCCGCGGTCAGCCAAGCGCGCGAGACCGCTGCCGTCGAGAGGGTCGACGAGCTGCTCGCGACGGCGACTTCGGCTGTGCGTGACGCGACGAACGGTGCGGCGGTGATCGCGCGCATTGAAGAGGCACTCGGTCAGCAGCTGCAGGTGCTCGGCGGCGAGACCGAGGCGCGCTATACCTTCTTGGCGGTACGCCGCTGGTTCGGTTGGGCCGCGGGCCAGATTCTGCTGTTCGACATCGGCGGCGGTTCGCTCGAACTGGCTGGCGGCGGCGATGAGCTGCCCGACCTCGCCGAGTCGGTGCCGCTGGGCGCCGGGCGCACGACCGTGCAGTTTCTGCCGAACGATCCCCCGAGCGACGATCAGATCGATGCGCTACGGCAGCACGCGGCATCCACTCTTGCGCCGGTGGCCGAGCGCTTCGCATCACTCCCCCGGCCCGATCACGTGGTGGGAACGAGCAAGGCGATCCGCTCGCTGGCGAAACTGGCTGGCTACCCGATGCCCGGATGGTCGGGTATCGACCGCATGGTGTTGCCCCGCCAGGCGCTCAAAGCATGGATTCCCCGCCTCGCGCGCATTCCCGCCGAAGCGCGCCAAGAGCTGCCGGGCATCACTCCCGACCGCACGTTCCAGATCGTTGCGGCTGCCGTTGTGGTGCACCAGGCGATGAAGGCGATGGACATCGACGAGCTCGAGGTGTGCCCGTGGGCGCTGCGCGAAGGAGTGCTGCTGCGCTACATCGAGTCGCTGTCGTGGAACGCCGTGGGCGCCTAGCGCCTAGCGCCAAGTGCCGCGCCACACTCACCCGATAGACTTGCCCCCATGCGGGTACGACGCCGATTGGCCTCTCTGGCGCTCGTGGTCACCGCGTTTCTGACGGTCACCGCGGGCTGCGCTGCGACGCCCGCACCCGAGACCCCCACCGCTCTCGACTTCGTGCAGGTGCCCGGCGATGCTGAGACCCTCGCCGAAGCATCCGAGCTGGTCGCCGAGGGCGGCACCATTGAAATCGGCGCGGGAGTCTGGACCGAGCAGCTTCTCGTCTCAACCCCAGATGTCACCGTTCGCGGAGCCGACCGCAACGCGACGATCATCGACGGTGAAGGGCTACGTCCCTATGGCGTGGTCGGCATCGCCGACGGCGTGCGCATCGAGAACCTCACCGTCACGGGCGCCACCTTCTACGGCGTGCTCGTCACCGGACTGCACGACGAGGCAGGCCCTGCCGCCCACGGCGCCGGCGCCTACGAGCCGTTTGACCCCGATGCCTTTCCGCCCCTGCAGCGATTTGCTATCCAGGGCGTCACCGCACACAACAACGGCCTTTACGGCATCTATGCCTTCAATGCACAGCACGGTGTGATCAGCGATTCATACGCTTCGGGTTCGGCCGACAGTGGTTTTTATGTCGGCCAGTGCGAAACCTGCAACATTCTCGTCGAGGGCAATGTGGCCGAGCGCAACGCGGTGGGCTTCGAGAACGCCAACGCTTCAGGACTCACGGTCGTCGGCAACCGCTTCTCAGACAACCGTGTCGGCATGACGTTCCTTTCGAACTACGTTGAAGCGTTCAGCCCGCAACGCGACAACGAAGTGGCCGGCAACCTCGTCAGCGACAATGTCTCGGCCGACTCCCCCTCGCAGGCCGACGGCGGTTTTGGCATCGGCATCGGCGTCTCGGGCGGCGTTGACGACCTCTTCATCAACAACCGCGTCACCGGCAACCCGCGCGCGGGGGTGTTGATCTCGAATACCGAAGACCTCGCCACGATCGGTTTGACCCTGCAACTGACGCAGTTTGCGAACAACGGCGTCGACGTCGCAAATGTCTCTGCCGAACGTGCACCTGCCACCGGCACGTGCATCGATGAGGCGTTCACCGCGTTGCCCGCGGCGTTGCTAGAGGCAGCGACTGCGTGCAGCGAAGGCGAAGACCCGGCAGCAACCACCGCCGACCTCCCGCAGGTTGAAGCGCCGCAAGGGGTCAGTTTCTTGAAGGTCGCAGCCCCCGTAGACCAGCCGCAGTTCTCTTCAGCGGCGGGGATGCTGCCCGACGAGATCGTGATGCCAGACATCACCACCTACCCCGTTCCCAGCGCCGATCTGTTCGCCGATCGGATCGGAACCCGATGAGCATCCGACGTCGAATTCTCGCCGCGGCGCTTGCGGCATCGCTGTGCATGTCGCTTGCGGCATGCACGGCCTCGGGCGGGGGCAACGCGCCTACGGCGACCGCGATCGGTGTCACCACCGAGCAGGCGCAGATTCTCGCAATCACCCGCTTTCGCAACTACGACGACACCAGTCGTCCGTTTCAGACCTCCCTCGAAGAGTCAGGTCAGCAGCTCGCAATCACCGGCTGGGTCGACTGGGTCTCGGGTGAGGGCTACGCGGCAGTGGCGAGCGACAGCGGTGAATCGGGTGTGGTCGTTTGGAACCACGAGACCACCGCCGCAACCGGCGCTGATCTGGCCGCCGGCGAGTTCCCGCCGTTGCCGGCGCCGACGCTCGCCGAGGCAGAAGCCGACCTGTCGTGGGGTGCGCGCCCCGTCGACATCTCAACGAGCGCTCTCGACGCCGTGCTCGCAACGACGCTCGCCCTGGGCAGCGATCGCCCCGACAACCCGCTCCTCGTGCAGCAGTCGGGGGCACTCTGGTTGCGCAACGATGCCGTTGACGGCATCGAGGTGTCGGTGTTCGTGGCTCCTCCGAGCGATGACGCTGTATCTGAGTTGCCGAGCGCTGATGAGTCGGGTTTGCGGCTTTGGATTGATGAAGAAGGCACGATGTGGCGCGCCGAGGTGCGCGTGGGCGCGTCGTGGAGCACGGTCGACTTCGACGCGCCTGACGGCACCCGCCTCGGAGCCGCCGAATGACCGGCGACACCTCGGGCACCGCGCAGCCCGACGAGCCAGAACAGAGCACCGGCATCTCGCGCCGCGCCGCGCTGTTCGGCGGCATTGCCAGCATCGGCGTGGGCGCGGCAGCGGGCGTCGCCGCAACGCGAGCCCTCGCTGACTCGACAACACCTGCCCCGGTCGCCACCGCAACTGCGGCGCCTGAGGGCCAACCCGTGGATGCTGCCGGCCCAGAACAAGCAGGCGTTACCCGACCTGCGGTGCGCCAGGCTCACGCGCTGATTGTCGTCGGCTTTCTTGACGTGATTGACGCCGCGGCAGACGACGCCGCAGCTCACGAGGCGATCGGCGCAGCACTGGCGAACGCTGGGTTGCGCATTCTCACACTCTGCACCCCTCCGGGCGATGACACGGTGACGCCCGACGGCCCCGGCGACCTGACGATCACGATCGGTCTCGGCGCTCGACCGCTTGAGCTCAGCGACGACCCGTCAACGGCTGAGTTCGTTGCCATCCCGATGTTCTCCGGCGATGATGCCCTGCCCGAGGCCGCTCTCAGCGGTGACGTGTTCATCAGCGTGAACGCGACCGACCCGGGCGTGCTCGACTCGTCACTTCGCGCGATGACCGAAGCGCTCGGCGGCGTCACGCTCGCCTGGTCGCAACTGAGCTTCCGCGGCTACGCCGCTGCGGGTGACGGCGTGAGCCGCAACCCGTTCGGCTACTTCGACGGCATCACCGTGCCGCGAACCCCAGAAGACCTCGCGTCTGACGTGTGGATCTCGTCCGGACCGCTCGCCGGTGGCACGATCTGTGTTGCCCGACGCTTTGAGCTCGACACCGCAGCGTTCGCTGCCCTCAAGCTGAGCGAGCAAGACGCCGTGATGGGCCGCGAGCGCGCTACGGGGGTGCCGCTGTCGGGCGGCGCGCGTGACGACGACATCAACCTGCTGTCGAAGTCACCCGAGGGCGACTTTCTCGTACCCGCACGCGCACACGCCCGCGCCGCGCACCCTTCGTTCACCGGCAGCCTGCTGATGCTGCGCCGCAGCTACAACTACGTCAACTCCGCCGATGACGTCGGCCACGTGTTCTTGAGCTATTCGATCAACACCGACGCGTTCGCCAAAACGATGGTGCGCATGGAAGAGATCGACGACCTCTTCGTCTATATGCACGCCACCGCGGGCGGCGCCTTCGCGATCCTCCCGGGCTACGACGCGAGAACCCCGCTCGGCGCAACGCTGTTCTCGTAGTCAACGAGGCGCCGCCCCGCGACCCCCGCCCTTGCGCAGCATCCACCCACTCATGTGGGCCAAGCTGCGCGAACTGGCCGAGCATTCGCGCACTTTCCCGCACACGAACTACGCCGCACGAACAGCAAACCGGGCCCGTGCATGATGCACGGGCCCGGTTTTGCGCTATGGCGTCTCGGCTGTCACCGTCTAGGCGGTGTGGGTGCGGCGGCGAAGCAGCAGCATCCATCCACCGACGAGGAACAGCAGGATCGACAGCGTCAGGGCGATCGGGCCCCACGCTGCGAACGTTGAACCTGTCAGCGGCAGTTCACCGATCGTCGGGGTGTCGGGCGTTTCTGCGACGTCGAGCACGATCACTCCGGCATCCCACGTCGGGTCGATACCCTCGGTGGCCATCACGGTACCTGCTGCGTAATCGAGCGTCAGCGAGGTGTTGGCCTCACCGAGCACGATCGTGGCAGTCAGCCCCGAGGTGGTGTCGGCATCAGAATCCGTTGCCGAACCGGTGCCCTGCGTGGTGAACGCGTAGATCTTCTGCTGAGCATCGGTCAACGTGAACTTCACCGTGTACTCACCAGCCATCAAGTTGTCGAACATGTACAACCCGTTGTCATCGGTCGTGGTGGTTGCCACCACCGTGCCCTCGGAGTTGTACAACGTCACGCCCACACCATCAAGGGTGTGCTCGTTGCTGTCTTGTTCGCCATCCTTGTCGGCATCGATCCATACGATGTCACCGATCGCATACGTGCGGGGCATGAAACCGAAGTCGAGCGTGCCATCGTGGTCGCCGTTGTCGGTGAGATCGCCCGAAGCTACCGCCCAGTCACTCGAGTCCGTGGCCGAATCGCCAGCACCAGCCGGTGCCGGGCGCAGCTCGGTCAACGCCTCGATGGTGGATGCGTCTTCCTGATCGATCGTGACCGTGTACGACTCGCCCTCAGGCAACGCCGGCAGGTTCACGAACTCATAGAAACCGTTCTCGTCGGTGTAGACCGGCGCAACCTCGTTGCCGTCGATATCAACAACCGGGTTGCCGTCAGGACCGGTCAGCACCAGCTTCACACCCTCAATGGGGGTTTCGAGCGGGCTGGTTCCCTGCACGCCGTCGCGGTCAGCATCCAGCCACACGTAGTCACCTACTGAGACCTTCTTGCGAATCACACCGGCATCCCACGTCGGGTCGACACCCTCGGTAGCAGCGAACTCCTGATCGCCGTACTGCGGGTCGAGTGCGTCCGAACCCTCACCCAGCTTGATGGTCGACGAGCGTCCTTCTGCGTCAGCGTTCGAGTCGCCTTCCGCGCCACCGACTGCTGCTTCACGTTCAGTGAAGGTGTAGAGCGCCTTCTGGTCGTCGGTCAGCGTGAACTCCACCTGGTACTTGCCCGGAGCCAGCTCGTCGAACAGGTACAGACCGTTCTCGTCAGTCACGACCGGGTCGACACCCTCGATAGGCATGCCGATCGCGTCAAGCAACGTCACCGTCACGCCCGCAAGCGGCAGCTCACCATCGGTCTGCGCACCATCACGGTTCTCATCAATCCAGACCACATCACCGATCGCATAGGTGCGGGGCATGAAACCGAAATCAAGCGTGCTGTCACGATCACCGTTGTTCACGAGATCGCCCGAGTCTTCGGTCCACGTGCTCGAATCAAGCGCCGAGTCGTCGCCAGCACCAGCCGGTACGGGGCGAAGCTCAGTCAATGCCTCAATGGTGGATGCGTCGTCCTGATCGATCGTGACCGTGTACGACTCGCCCTCAGGCAACGCCGGCAGGTTCACGAACTCATAGAAACCGTTCTCGTCAGTGAACACCGGCGCAACCTCGTTGCCGTCGATGTCGACAACAGGGTTGCCGTCAGGACCGGTCAGCACGAGCTTGACGCCCTCGATCGGGGTCTCCGCGTCGCTGGTTCCCTGCACACCGTCACCGTCAGCGTCGAGCCACACGTAGTCGCCGACCGAGACCTTCTTGCGCACCACACCCGCATCCCACGTCGGGTCAATGCCCTCGGTGGCGATGAGATCCGCGTCAAGGTACTCGGCACTGGCAACCAGCTGCTCGTTATCGTCGCCGAGCGTGAACAACGTGCTGAAGCCAAAGTCGGCACCCGCCGTGTCATTCGCGTTCGAGTCCGCGGCCACGTCATCGCCCGCCACATCCGTGGTGAACGTATAGATCGCAGCCTGATCACTCGTCAGCACGAACTCCACCCGGTAGCTACCCGGCGCCAGCGCGTCGAAGACATACAGACCGTTCTCGTCCGTGGTCGTCGTGGCAAGCACCTCAGTGCCTACGCCATACAGGTTGACCGTGACACCTTCAAGCATCAGCTCATCAGCATCCTGCACACCATCACGGTTCTCATCGATCCACACGTAGTCACCCACGGCATACGTCTTCGAGAACAACCCCGCATCCCACGTCGGGTCAATACCCTCAGTGGCAAGAACATCACCGAACTCGTACGACGCGGCAGGCACCAGGGTGCTGTCGGGGCCCAGCGTGAACGGCGCGGTGCGACCGGTGCTCACCACAGGGTCGCTGTTGTCGCTGTCGGCAACGCCGTCGGCGTCTTGAGTGGTGAAGCGGTAGGTCTGCTCTTGCTGTTCAGTCAGCGTGAACTGCACCTGGTACTCGCCCGCTTCAAGCTCGTCGAAGAGGTAGCGACCGTCGTCGTCGGTGACCGCGATCAGCGGTTCGCCGTCGGCGCCGAGCACGGGCTCGCCTTCGCCGTCAAGCAGTGCAACCGACACGCCGCCAACCGGCGCTTCGCTCTCGCCCTGCGATCCATCGCGGTCGTTGTCGAGCCAGACGACGTCACCGACGGCGTAGGTGCGAGTGATCACACCGGCATCCCACGTCGGGTCGATTCCAGCCGTCGCGTTCACAGTTGCGGTGGTGTAGTCGTCCGATGCCACGAGCTGCTCGTTGTCAGCGTCGAGCGTGAAGACGTCACTGCGGCCGACGAAGCGGCTGGCTTCGGTGGGGGTCGCGTCGGAGTTCTCGGCGATGCCATCCGCGGCAGGCTGCGTGAAGATGTAGCTCTGCGACTGCTCTTCGGTCAGCGCGAACTCCACCTGGTAGTCGCCGGCCATGAGGTCGTCGAACAGGTAGAAACCTTCGGCGTCGGTCGTGGTGACAACGGGTTCGTCATCGGCATCGAGCACGGGGTTGCCCTCGCCATCGAGCAGGCGAACGGCAACGCCGGCAAGCGGCGCCTCGCCGTCATCTTGCAGACCGTCGCGGTCTTCGTCAATCCACACATAGTCGCCCACGGCGTACGTGGTGATCGTGTTGGTCACCGTGATGTCGAGACCATCGACGCCCGCTGCGGGCAGGGTGGGGCTCACCGCGAAGTCGAACTCGGCACCGTTGGTCTCGGCGACCTTCGTGATGGTTCCGAATGCCGGAATGCTGAATTCATCCGAGCCACCGGCGGCAAGGTCGAACACATACGGGCTGTCTGGCAGTGCATCGCCGCGGAAGTCCTCGACGGTCACTGAGATCTCGAATGTCTGACCGGATGCTGCCGCAGCGCTGTCTTCCGAAAGCTCCTTGGCGACACCGATCGTCACGTCAGAGACGAATCCAGCGTCGATCGTGTGATCGTTCATGCCTGCACCCAGCACGCTGACCGGCGCTTCACCGGTCGTGGTGTCGGCGTTCGAGTCGTTCAACGTCGTGGCGACGTCGGTGCTCTGATCGGTGAAGGTCAGATCGCTCCAGGTCAGCCCGGTGATCGCGTCGATCTCGGGCACGTCGCCCCAGACGAAGTCCACGTCAGCATCAGCATCCAATTGACCGAACACGACCACGAGGTCTGCTGCCGGGTCGGTGAAGCGGTCTGCCCACAGTTCGCTGTTGAAGTAGTACTCGCCGAACTCATCGGTCGTTGTGCTCGAGAGCGCGTCGCCGGTCGGGTTGCCGTTGGCGTCTGCGAGGTAGAGCGATACCGGAGCGCCGGCGATCGAGGGCTCGTCAGCGTCTTGGCGGCCGTTCTGGTCGGCGTCAAACCACACACGGTCGCCGATTTCAGCGGGCGGCGGCAGCAGGGCGATAGCGAGTCCACCAAGACCGCCACCCTTCTGGAAGGTGCTCGACAGTTCGTACTCGCGGTTGTCGGCGGTGTGCTCGTAGCCGCGCACCGGGCTGCCGTCTGCGGTGTCGAACCAGGTCACGCCTGAAACGCGCACGCCAGAGAGCGGGTCATAGACCGTCGACTGCGATTCGGCGACACCGGGGTAGGTCACGACGGCGCCCAGGGCGGAGTCTTCGTGAATGTTTCCCGAGCCTTGGTTCTGGTTGTCGTTGTAGAACTCACGCGTGTCGACGCCCGAGGGGCCTTCGTCGTTCGACGCGGCTGTGGCGCTGTTGCGATCGCCGACGACACCGTCTTCTTCGAGCGTGAAGGTGCCGTCGTTGTTCGGAGCCGCCAGCAGCAGGTCACCGCTCGCGAGTGACTCGAAGTATTCGTCGTTCACTCCGTCAATTGCCGACAGGTTGCGGTTTCCGGCCTGCAGCGCGGTGCGGTCGGCGAAACCGAGGTTCAAGTAGCCTTCGGTGTCGAATGCGAGGCTGCTCAAGATTGCCTGCGGGTACAGCTGCACGTTGTCGGTGCCCCAGGATCCACCCGAGTACTGCAGGCCGACTGAGTCGACTGCGGTCGGGTTGCTTGTGCCGTCCCACGTCCACTCATCTGCCCAGGTGTTCCATTGGTTCACCTGCGGGCGGCTGGTCGGCCAGGCGGCGGCGTTGCTGCCGTTGCCACCCCAGTTCGATGCCGAGTTTCCCTTGGTGTAACCGAGGTCGGCAGTGAGCACGTTGGTCCATGCTGCATTGCCTGAGACGACGTCTTCGAGCGGAGCAGATACGACGTAAGCCTTCAGCTCAGCGTCATCGGCCGAGTCGCCTGCGGCGTCTCCGGTGTCGACATAGCCGACATACACGTCGCCCCGATAGATCGACAGGGCCCAAGGCTGCTGGTTTTCGCTGAGAGTAGATGCGAAGTCAACCGTCGTCGCTGAGGTCGGCGTTCCCGCGCTGATGTCAAGCACATAGAGGTTGCGGTCATACAGGTTGACCAGAATCATGTTGTCGCCATCGGGAGTCACCTCGAGCCCGCCGATGCCAACCTTGCCTGCGTTTGCGAAAGCGTTGACGTCGGTGGTGGCCGTCGCGGGGCTTGCGGTGAGACCGCGGGCGGCGTCGCTGATGATCT
Organism: Microbacterium marmarense; assembly: GCF_037204165.1. Classification (NCBI taxonomy): domain Bacteria; kingdom Bacillati; phylum Actinomycetota; class Actinomycetes; order Micrococcales; family Microbacteriaceae; genus Microbacterium; species Microbacterium marmarense. Next base: position 31,253 of record NZ_JBBDGL010000003.1, on the reverse strand, counting down.
CGCTCTGTCCGACATCGATGAATGACGAGACATCAAGCCACTCAGATGGCGTCGCTGCGCCCGTCATCGCCCCGGTCATGGGGTCAAGCACGTCGGAGATCTTGTAGATTCCGCCGAGTCCGAGCGGGCCGAGGCCCGAGAAGCGCTTGTACGTGGCCGCGGCATAAAGCGCATTGCCGGTGCTGTCATAGGTCAGACCCCACACCGAACCAACCTCGCCGACGGTGGCCATCGTCTCGCGGTCGGGATAGTTGCCTGAAGAGTTGCCGCCCGATGACCAGGGCAAGCCGACGACCGCCGCGTCAGCCGACGTCTGGCCGCTGGAAAGGCCCGCGGTCTGAATCGCGGTGAATGTGGGGGCGTTCGCCTGTGCGAAGTCGTCGGGATGGTTGATCATCAGGTCGACATCTTCGGCGCCGGCCACTGTCATCTGCACCGTGGTGCCGTTGTCGTCACCAGCGAACGATGCAGCGTAGCCCTCTGGCAGCTCGGTGAACTCAACCCGCACGGCGGTGCCGTCGGCGACCGCTGAGGTGTCGAGCGTGTATTCACCAGCATCATCAGTGATGACGGTGTCGCCGAGCTGGGTGCCATAAACGTCGTAAGCGACGACGCTGACGCCTGCGATGCCGACGTCAGTCTGTTCGCCGTCTTCGGGAGCGCCAAGGTCGCGCACGCCGTTTCCGTTGAAGTCGCGATATGCGACACCGCTGATCGCGCCGGTCGCTGCGAGCGCGGGCGCAGCAGATGCCACGACGCCGGTAAGCGCGAGCGCGGCAGCCGCGCTCGTGGCGACGACCTTGCGTATCGCTGAAGTCTGTTGCTTGCGTTGATTGCTCACGCAAATCCCCTTAGTTCACTCTGAAAAAGAAACGGATCGCTCGTGTTCGGGCACGAGCGATCCCGTTGTGAACGCGGTCGCCTGCTGCATTCTGACTGACCCCGCCCCCGCGCCGGTGGCCTGGAACTGCCACCAGAGCACAATACTTGCCAAATTGCTCAAAATGCAAACCAAAATACCGAACAGAGCACTGTATTGGCATGCTTTAGACCCTCTTTACTGAGCATTGTGCTCAACCTGAGCAAAACCTTGGGCAAACCCGCGCCAAAGCGATTCGTGCGCGCTGGTCGAGGGGCTAAAGTTCGCTCGACTGCCTCGGCAACGCCCTTCGTCGAGTCGCTGTGTCGCTATCTGCTAGCGTGGTGGCCAGGAGAGGGCGCTGTCGCCGTCGTGATGCGCCCTGCCGCGCAGTCCTGCAAGCCATCACGATTTCTCCGTCATCATCTTTGGGGAGATCGCATGAAAACTCGGGTTAAATACGTTGCCGCAACGGCCGCTCTCGCGCTTGGCGTCGGCGCACTTATCGCCGCTCCGGCTCTCGCGGCCGGGATGGACGATGTCAGCGGTGTTGCCACCGTGACACTTGACTTCTCCAACTCGGGTTCGGTTGACGTCACGGTAAACACCCAGAACACCTCTGACGTGACCGTCTATGGCTGGGCAACAGTGAATGCCCCCGACGGAACTCCCTACGACTTCGGCCCGCGCACCTACTACCCGGGTGAGACGTGGACTTATTCCACCACCTTGCAGGGCTACGACTGCGACGACCTCGCCCTGGCTAGCGCGATCGCGTACGCATCGACGACCCCTCAGGGTGAGCCCGAGTGGACCTCTGGTCTGGTGTCCTACCCCAATCCGGCGATCACCGTGATCGGATGCCCGACACCCTCACCGACGCCAACACCGACTCCCACGCCGACACCGACACCGACGCCGACACCAACGCCGACACCAACACCGACTCCGACACCGACACCGACTCCGACTCCGACTCCGACGGTGAGCCCCACGGTCACGCCGACGCCGACGGTCACGCCGACACCGACGTCATCGGTGACGCCCACCGCAACGCCGACGCCCACCAGCGGCGTTTTGCCCGCCACGGGCAGTGACAACGCCTGGCTGTTGCCGTTTGGTGCGCTGGCAGCGGTCGGACTGTTCGCCGGCGGCTCGATGCTCGTAACCTCTCGCAAGCGCCGCGCATAGTCTGACGCCATAGACGAAGGGCACGCTCTCCACTGAGAGCGTGCCCTTCGTCGTTGCTGCTCGATGCCGCCGACACGAGCGCGTGCCGGACGGCGTGCAACCAAACAGCACCCAGCCAACCAGCGCTCAACAGCGCCGGTCCCAACGACCCGCAACAGCCTCAGCGCGCGCCCAACCCAGCGCCACACAGCGTCAGCGCCCAACAGCGCGAGCGACCTACAGCGCGAGTCGGTCCGCAACGATAGCGGCGAGGCCCTCGGCGATTTCGGCGGCAACCTCAGCCGATTCCGCTTCAACCATCACGCGCACCAGTGGCTCGGTGCCAGAAGCGCGCAACAGCACGCGGCCGGTCAGCCCGAGGCGTGCCGTGGCTTGCGCTACGGCGTCTTGCACGACCTCATCTGTCTTCACTCCGTCGCGGTCGACGTCGCGCACATTGATGAGCACCTGCGGAAACACCGTCATGACCGCGGCGAGCTCTGCCATCGTCTTGCCGGTGCGGGCCATCTCTGCGACCAGGTGAAGTCCGGTCAGCAGGCCGTCGCCGGTGGTGGCGAACTCGCTCATGATGACGTGCCCAGACTGCTCGCCGCCCAGCGAATAGCCACCTTCGTTCATGCGCTCGAGCACATAGCGGTCACCGACCGCGGTGGTCTCGACACGAATGCCGTGGGCCTGCATGGCGCGATGCAATCCGAGGTTGCTCATCACCGTGGTGACGAGCGTGTCTTCAACGAGCGCGCCGCGCTCTTTCATCGCGACAGCGAGAATTGCCATGATCTGGTCGCCGTCGACCACGTTGCCGGCAGCGTCAACCGCCAGGCAGCGGTCGGCGTCGCCGTCGTGGGCGATGCCGACATCGGCTCCCGCGGCAACGACGGCTTCTGAGAGCACATTCAAATAGGTCGAGCCGACACCGTGGTTGATGTTGAGGCCGTCGGGGTCAGCACCGATCACGGTCACGCGGGCGCCGGCGTCGCGGAAGGTTTCGGGTGACACTCCCGATGCGGCGCCGTGCGCGCAGTCAAGCACGACGTGCAGTCCGTCGAGGCTGTGTGGCAGCGATGCGAGCAGGTGCACGACGTAGCGGTCTTCTGCGTCAGCGAAGCGACGAATGCGGCCGACTGCGGCGCCGGTGGGCTGCAGTTTGTCGCCGCCCATGGCGGCTTCGATGCGCTGCTCAACCACGTCGGGGAGCTTCACACCGCCGCGGGCAAAGATCTTGATCCCGTTGTCGGGGGCGGGGTTGTGCGAGGCAGAGACCATCACACCGAAGTCGGCGTCGATGTCTGCGATCAGGTACGCGGCGGCGGGGGTCGGCAACACACCAGCATCCAACACATCGACACCTGATGAGGCGAGCCCTGCCTCGACTGCGGCAGAGATGAATTCGCCCGAAATGCGGGGGTCGCGCGCGACGACGGCGGTGAGGCGTTTGCCTTCAGCGCGACGTGCGTCGGCGGAACGACCCTGGCCCAGCACGACAGCAGTCGCCTGGGCCAGGGAGAGCGCGAGTTCGGCGGTGAGGGGGCCGTTGGCCAGCCCCCGCACGCCGTCCGTGCCAAACAGCGGCATCGAGCGCTTAGCGCTTCGAGTACTGAGGAGCCTTACGCGCCTTCTTGAGTCCAGCCTTCTTGCGCTCCTTGACGCGTGCGTCACGCGAGAGGAAGCCAGCCTTCTTGAGGGTGGCGCGGTTGTTCTCTTCGTCAACTCCGTTGAGCGAACGGGCAATGCCAAGACGCAGTGCGCCGGCCTGACCCGAGGGGCCACCACCCGAGATACGTGCGATCACGTCGTACGCGCCGCCGAGCTGCAGAACCGTGAACGGGTCGTTGATCAGCTGCTGGTGGAGCTTGTTCGGAAAGTAGTCTTCGAGCGTGCGCCCGTTGACGGTGATGGTGCCCGAGCCGGGAACGATGCGCACGCGGGCGATGGCCTGCTTGCGACGGCCGACGGCTGCACCGGGAACGCTGAGCACGGGGCGTGCTGCAGCTGCTTCGGCAGTCTCGTCAACCGGGGTCTCGGTCGAGTAATTGGTTTCGGTGGTTTCTTCGATCTTCGCCACGAGTTAGTCCTTAGTCAGTCTTCGGCGCTTACTGGGCGACCTGGTCGAGGGTGTACGTCTTGGGCAGCTGAGCCGCGTGAGGGTGCTCAGCACCGCGGTAGACCTTCAGCTTCGTCAGCTGCTGGCGCCCGATGCTGTTCTTGGGGAGCATGCCGCGAACGGCCTTCTCCACAGCGCGAACCGGGTTCTTCTCGAGAAGCTCACCGTAGGTGACCGACGAGAGGCCGCCCGGGTAACCCGAGTGGCGGTACGCCTTCTTCTGCTCGAGCTTCTGGCCCGACATGGCGACCTTCTCAGCGTTGATGATGATGACGAAGTCACCCGTGTCAACGTGGTTTGCGAAGGTGGGCTTGTGCTTTCCACGCAGAAGCGTGGCGGCGTGCGATGCGAGACGGCCCAGAATGATGTCCTGTGCATCAATGATGAGCCATTCGCGCTGGATCTCGCCAGCCTTGGGGGTATAAGTGCGCGTCACAGTAGTGCTGCTTTCTTGATCGAACGGAGAGGTTCGTGAATCCCACTCCGGGGGGTTTACGCTCGAAGCACGAGGGTAAACGCACCAGTGGAGGGCTCACGTTCGCGGCACCTAGCCAGCATGACAAAGGCACCAAAGGGAGAGCTTACGCTATATGCACGCCACGGCCAAACCGCGACGCGAGCGACGCCCGCGCGTGAGCATCATCATCGGCGCGGTGATCGCCGCTGTGCTCGTGATGCTGATCGGATTGGGCATCAGCGTGGCCAACTTGACTGAGCCCGCACCACCGTCGCCGGGCGAAGCGCTGCTGGTCGACGAAGACAGCAAAGCGCGAACTGCGTCGATGCTCGAGAGCGATCCTGATGCGGTGGCGGCTGCCACCTATCTTGCCGATGTGCCCACTGCGATCTGGCTCACGCCCGAGAGCTATCCGCTCGAGTCGGTGCGCGAGCTCACCTCAGAGCTGCTCGGCGAGGCAAAGCGGGCGGATGCTGCCGCCACCCTGGTCATCTACGGTTTGCCCGAGCGCGATTGCGGTCAGTACTCGGCGGGCGGCCTCGACCCCGAAGACTACGCACTGTGGACCGAGCAGATCGCGCTCGCGCTGGCTGACTCTCCCGAGGTGAAGACGATCATCGTGCTCGAGCCCGATTCGCTGGCTCTCGCGCCCGAGTGTGGCAATGTTGCCGAGCGCATCGAGCAGCTGAGTGGCGCGACCGACGTTCTCATCGGCGAGAACGTATGGCTCTATGTCGACGGGGGCCATTCCAATTGGCTGCCGGCGTCTGAGATGGCAGCCATGATCAGTCAGATCGGCAGTGATGGCGTGCGCGGGTTCGCCACGAACGTCTCCAACTACAACAGCCTCGATGACGAGGTGCGCTACGCCGCAGAATTGTCGGCGCTCTTAGATGGCGCACACGCTGTGGTCGATACCTCGCGAAGCGGAGCGGAATCGACCGGCGTGTGGTGCAACCCACCCCGCCGGCTCATCGGCGAGGCGCCTGCGACTTACGGCGACGACGTCGTCGACACCAATCTGTGGGTGAAGCCCCCTGGCGAAAGCGACGGCACGTGCAACGGCGGCCCGGCCGCCGGAGACTGGTGGCCGGCAGCCGCCGTCGAGCTGACTCGCCAGGTAGTTCCATGATGACGCCCCAGACAGTTCCTGGTCTGTGCAACAATTCAACCTCGAACAACTGTCATGTTTCTCGAAAACTCTGCCGATCCCCACGGTGAGATAGGACCCCCGCGAATGACTGAAGTTCCTTCAGAAACACGCACAGCTGTGATCATCGAAGATGATCCCGGCTTGCGCCACCTATTGAGTGAGGTGCTCGAAGCCGCAGGGTTCTCAACCGTCTCAGTCGGTAACGGCATCGACGGCATTCGTGCCGTGCTCTCATACAAGCCGATGATCACAACGCTCGACGTGAACATGCCCGGTATGGACGGCATCGAGGCGGCTCGCCGCATTCGCGAGCAGAGCGAAACGCACATCATCATGATCTCGGGCCTTGGCGACGAGGCCGACATCGTCATGGGTCTCACCGCTGGCGCTGACGAGTACTTGATCAAGCCGTTCCGCCCACGTGAGTTTCGCGCGCGTGTTGAGGCTCTCATGCGCCGCCCGCGGGCGACGCTTGCCGTGCAGCCGCCGTCGATTCGCACCCAAGAGACGGCTGGCCCGTCTTTCCCCACGCCACGCACTGCGCCGACCGCACCCCCAGCACCCACACGGCCCGCCGCGACGGTGGCGAACGAGAACGCGGAGTGGGTGATCGCCGAAGACTCCTCCGAGGCCGTGTGGGAGGGCGATCAGTCGCCAGCAGCTGACACCAACGGCGCACATCTGGCCGAGGGCGATTGGCTCACGCACCGCAATCTGCAGCTCGATGTCGATAGCCGCATCGTCTTGATCGACAACCGAGAGATCGATCTCACCCGCACCGAGTTCGATCTGCTGGCGGCTTTGCTCCATTCGCGTCGCCGCGTGCGCAGCAAAGCAGATCTCACGCTGCTGTTGCGCGGTGAGTCCTATGTCACGTCGTATTTCGTGGGGGATGCTGACAAGCGTGCCATCGAAGCGCATATGACCAACCTGCGGCGCAAAATCGGCGACAGCCCCACACAGCCTCGATACATCGAGACCGTGCGGGGCGTCGGTTATCGGCTCACGGCCGAACAGTCATCACCGCAGCGCAACGGCGAACTGGGCGCCTAGACCTTGTAGCCGTGCTGGCGGCGGATCAGGCGCAGGAACATCTGCAGCGTCTGCAGCACCGTGACCACACCGACGATCGGCCATCCGATCCACAGCAGGGTCGACTGCGCAGCCGGGCCGAGCATCATCCACACGGCGGCGACGGCGGCTAGCACTGCGATGGCGATGAACAGCGGCATCCAGTGCCCGAGTCCGCCCGAGCCCTTCTCAGCCTTGGCCTGCATGGCCCAGTTGTCGACCTTCTTCTTTGACAAGAACCTGGTCCACGCGCGAATGAAGTGCGCCATTCTGATCCACATATACATCTCGGCCGGCACGAACAGCAACGCGAAGATGATGTCTTTGTAGGTGCGCGAGTACATGGTCATCGCCATGCGCAGGTTGAGCAGAATCGCGACGATCACCGGAATCAGCCAGATCGGCGAGAAGACGAAGGCGTTCAGCGAGAGCGAGCCAGCGAGCAGCAGCGCGAACGCGAAACGAACGAAGATGTTCGTGAGCATGCCGAGGTTCTCGAACCAGCGAATGCGCAGGTTGGGGTGAAACGGCTGTCCCTTGGTGTCGCCGCGCTGCCCCGGCCACATCAGCTCGATTGCGCCGTACGTCCACTTCACCTGCTGGGCGTCGAGGCCGCGAAGCGTGGTCATGCCACCCACGTCGGCGCGCGCCACGGGGCTGATCTTCGTGAGGTAGCCCGCGCTCTTGATCTGCAGCGAGAGCAGCGAGTCTTCGACCTCACTGTCTTTCACCCACGGTGTTGACTGGCGGTTCTCGACCATGACCTCGCGCAGCGCCTGGGTGGCGAACAGCGAGAACTGACCGCCGAGAACAGCCATGTTGCGGCCGCGCAGCAGGTTCTGCAAGTTGAACGCGGCGAACTGCGAGCGCTGCCCGGTGATCAGAAACGACGCGAGGCCTTTGAACTTCGAGTTGTCGATGCTGTAGATGGCCGAGATGCCGCCGATGCGGGTGTCTGCGATGATCTCGGTCTCGAGGTTTTCTACCGCGTGGATCTCGGCGATGGTGTCACCGTCGACACCGAGCAGGTAGTCGTAGCCCTCGACGAGCGCGTAGCCGTAGTTGAGCGCACCGACCTTCTTGTCGGGGTTCTTTCCGATGTCGTGCACGAACACCTCGGTGAACTGCTCACCGAGCGCCGTCGAGACCTCGTGGGGCCCCGCATACTTAGCCGCGATGGCAACCGTGCGGTCGCTCGTGTTGTTGACCACCACGTGGATCACGTCGGGCACGCGGGTCTGCGCCAGCAGGCCTTCGATCACCTCGGCGATTGACTCTTCTTCGTTGTACGCGGGAATCACGCAGCCGATGGTCGAGCGCTGCGTCGACGCGTGATCGAAGACTGATTCGAAGTCTTCGGGAAAAGCGTGATCGTCTTCTTCGACCGGCGGCGGCGGTGGTGTCGCCTTGTGACGTGAGCTCGATCGTGAACGCAACGCCAACTCGTTCTTGGGAGCAACCGCGTTCGTGGTGATGTTGTCAGTCATGACGTGATCTTTCGGTTTAGAGAAGCCAGCGCCTTGGGGAAGCCAGCTGTTCAGAAAAGTGTGTCGCGGCAGAAATTGCCGCTGACCACGATCTTGCTATGCTGACGTGCACGTAGCATTCGTTTTTCGCCGATACGCCCCCAACAAACCCCCAAGGTTTCCTCAAGGCGCTTCGGGTCAGGCGCCAATTGAGACCGCGCGGGGGCGTCGATGGTCACGATCTACACGATCGCACTCACTGCGGCTTGTTGCGCCGCGGTGGCGCTGGTGGTCATTTCTGAGCGTGGCGCCCGCCCTGTCGGCTCATCGTGGGTCAGCGTTTCCACGCTCGCTCTGCTCGCCGGCACGTCGGCGACGCTGTCGACGCTCGCCTACGCCATGGCAGACGAGAACTCGCAGAATCTGCTGCCGCTGGTGATTGCCGATGTGACGATGCCGCTTTCGGTCGGGTTGCTCGCCGCCGCCATGCGCCGCGCCACCGCAAAGACACACACCTGGGCGATGTGGTTTCTGCTGGTCTCGCTGGGCGTCGGTGCGCTGACGGTCTACGTCTCGGTGGACGCCAGCTATTACGTCAAGCTGGTCGCGCTGTCGACGTTCAGCCTCATCGCAGCGACGGCTTGCTATCAGGGTCGAGAACACCTGCCGCGACTTGGCGCACTGCTGGTGGGCATCACGGTCACGGTCTACGGCGTCTACTGCGCCGCCCGCCTCATCGTGCCGCTCTACGTCGGCAACGATGACTTCTACGTGCAGTTGCTGCTCACGCAAGGGCCCGCGACGATCGTCGCTGCGATCACGGTCGCGGTTGCGGCCGCGGGCATGATTCTCATCGTTCGCGGCGTGAACCCCGACGACGCAACGCGCATCGTCAACACCCGCGCCTTGACGGACTGGATGGAGGCGCTGCTGGCGATGAGCCCGACCGTCACCACCATCGGCATCTCTATTCCTGACGCCCAACTGCACCGCACCGCTTTCGGCCGCCCCTGGGCACTGGCCATCACCCACGCGGCGACGACCGCGACGCTTGAGGTCATGCCCTCGGGCGCGATCATCGGTCGAGTGGCACCGAACACGCTCGTTGTCTTGCACTTCGGCGGCACCACGCTCGATGTCGATGTGATCAGAGAGCGGCTGCAGAAGTCTTACGCTGAAATGATGCCGCCTTCTGCCCCCACACGACCACCCGAGCTCGTGGTCGAGCGCGCGGTCTTTTCGTCGTCTGCAGAGTTGCGGCGCTTCGCCCGGCAGTCTCGAGCCACCGCTCGTCGTGCCATGTCTTCTGAGAGAGCGCGATAGTGGCAGAAATTCGGCGTCTTGAGTCACGCACCAACTCCATCTGGCTGTCGCAGCTGCTGCTCGCTGTCGTGGTGGTCGTCATCGTGCTGCTCGTGCAAGCGGTCGAACCCGAGACGATGGGCGAGTGGACGTTCTCGGTGGGCGTCTCGGCGATGGTGGTCATCACCGCGCTGGCGCTCATTGTGCCGTGGGGTCTGCTGCCCTCGTGGGCAGCGCTCAGCATTCCGTTTCTCGACATCATCGCTGTAGGCACGATGTCGGCGCAGACCACCATCGACCTCGCCTACCTGTGGGCTTTTCCGGTCATCTGGATCGCGACGCACTACGGGTTTGTCGCGATCGGCTCGGCCCTCGGCGTGATCGCCGTCTCGGTCGTGATGAGCGAGATCGGCTCTCCCGGCACGGCCGATGCCACGCTGCGGGTGAGCGTTATCACCCTCACGCTCACGTTCATCGCGATCAGCACCCGCCTGGCGGCGCAGCAGACCCGAGCGTTCAAGAGGCTGCTGGTGCGAGAGGCAAGCAAGCTCAACGACGCGTTGGCGCGAGCGAAGCGGCAAGAACGCAATGCCTCTCAGATGCTCGAGACCATCGACGTGGGCATCGCGCGAATCTCGGCCAACGGCGATGTCGACGAGTTCAATGACACCTACCGCTCGCTGTACGGCATTCGTGCCTCCGACCTGACGGCCCCGCCCTCGTCGGTCGAATACGACGCGTTGCGGGGTGCGCCCGTGCCGGCGGCGAACCGTCCGCTGCAGCGTGCGATGCGCGGCGAGCAGTTCGACGATGCCCGCACCTGGCTGTTCACCGCCTCGGGCGTGTGGCACGCCCTCTCGCTCACGGCGCGCTCGGTGCCGAGCGATGACGGCTCAGACACCCGACACGGTTCCCTGCTGATCGCTCACGACATCACCGCGATGCTGCGCGCCGAAAACCTGCGGCAGACGCTGACGGCGCGCATCTCACACGAACTGCGCAACCCGCTCACCACGGTTCTCGGCTTCTCAGAGATTCTGCTCGATGACGAAGAGCTGCCAGCGCGTGCACACAAGCAGATCAACGAGATCAGCATGGCGGGCCAGCGCATGCTGACACTGTCTGAGGCCATTCTGCAGTCGGGCGCCTCTGCGCAGAAAGACGAGTTGGTGATGGTGCCCACCGACCTGTCGAAGGTCGTCACGCAGTCGGTCGATTCGTTCGAGCCGATGGCGGGGTCAAAGGCAGTCGCTGTCGAGTGGTACCCGCACGCCACGACGTTCGTGCTGGGTGATGCTTTCCGCTTGCGCCAGTTGGTCGACAACCTGCTCAGCAACGCGATCAAATACACCCCGAAGGGCGGCAAGGTGATGCTCTACGTGACCACCACCGACGACGAGGTGCTGCTGAGCATCAGCGATACCGGTTCGGGCATGACCGCCGAAGAGGTCGATCGCATCTACGACCCCTACTACCGGGCACCGGGAGCCGTCACGAGCGAAGTGCAGGGCACCGGTTTGGGCATGGGCATTGTCAAGTCGCTGATCGAACAGCACGGCGGTAGCCTGTCGATCGAGAGTGAGCCCATGCGCGGCACAACGATGACCGCGTCGCTGAAACCGGCGCCCGAAACCGTTGAGGCAGGTGCAAAGTGATTGAGTCTGGCGAGTTTGCCGTCGTGCAGACCACGGTGGTCACGACGTGCGTGATCCTGATGACCTGGCTTGGTCTGGTCGGTCGCTCTGGGCGCCCCACCATGCTGTGGACGCTCGGCCTGTTTTTCTCGCTACTTGGTGTCTACGCCTCATACGCGAGCATTGCTTTGGGTCTCGAAACTGCCGTGTTGCCCGCCGGCCAGGCCTTCGGCTGTGGCATGCCACTGCTGTTGTGGTCGGGTTTGCGCGCACTGCACCGAAAACGCGCCTACTCATGGGCGGGCCCCGCTCAGGCTCTTGTGACTTTCGCGGTGCTGATGGCGACCGCCGGCTCGGCGTTCGGCGCATTCGCCTTTCGCACGGCGTTCTTTGCCACCGGACTCGCGGTCGTGGCGCTCGCCATCGAAGCGATGAGCGGCGACACCCGCGGTTCGCTCTATACGCCGCCTCTCGTCGCGGCGTGCGGGCTCGTCTTTGCCCTCGCGACGGTCGGGTTCTTGCTGCCTCTGATTACCGGCAACACGCTCGTCGAACTCGGTGACGCTCTGTTCACCCGCGTCAGCGTGATGATCTCAACCATGTTCCTCATCACGGCGACCGTCACGCTGCTCTTCTACGCCAATCGGCGCCCTGGGGCGCTTGACACTCTCGAGGCACTCGACGCATTCATGCCCCAATCGCTCATGCGGGGCGTGGCGCGTGAACGGTTGGTTCGTGCCGGGCGCAGAGACGAGAGCGACTGGACCTTCATCGAACTGTGTCTTGACGACCTCGACGATCTGCGCGACGCGAGCAACGGCTGGTCATTCCGCGCACTCGTCTCGACCTTCGAGACGATCATCATCCAAGAGCTGCGCGCCGAGGCTGACCTCAGCCGCGTGGTGCCCGGTCGGGTGCAGATTCTGGTGGCAGAGTCGGCCGCGTCGACTCGCGAGCGGGTGCGCCTTGTGATCAACCGGCTGTCAGAAGAAGCCTCGGGGGTCGCCAACGTGCGTGTCTCTGCCAGCGCCGGCATTGTGCCGGTGGTGGTCGGCACAGACACCTACGACCAACTCGCCACGCTCGCCCATGACGCCGTGCTCGAGGCGCAGAGCCAGGGTGGCGACCGGTGGGTGCGCCTACCCCCGCGCGACGGCCGACAGGCGCCCGCTACGACGACGATTGCGCTACAGCCACCGCCAGCTACGGCGCGATAGCGACGGTGAGCGTCTCTGAGGCGGTTTGCTTCGCATAGTCGCTTGAGGTCGGCGTCGACTGCACCAAGAACTCATACGTGAACTGCAGGGTCACATAGGTGGCGCCCTCGGGCACCGCACCGACCATGAAGGTCTGCGTATAGCTGTAGGGGTCGATCACGAGATAGCCGGGGCTGGTCGTGGCCGAGTCGATCTGTGCGCTGAGCGGGTCGAAGGTTTCGGTGGCCGATGCGGGCGTGGCGATCATGGTGGCACGCTGCAGATACACCGACTGGCCGTCGTCGGGGGTGATCTCTGTCGTGAGCGACACCGACACCGGCTTGAGCACGCCCGCATTCCACTGATCCATCGACAGCGTTGACCAGTAGTCGATGCTGACGTCAAGCGGGCCGGCAACCATTTCACGCGCGGTCGAGCCCGAAGAAAGATCGTTCGGCACCGGCTGCTCGGCTGTTGCCGTGGGCGTCGGTGTGGGCGTGGCGGTGGGTTCAGACCAGGGCGGGGTGAACGAGCTGCATCCGGTCAGTCCGAGCGTGAGCGCCGCCAGCACAGCGGTGGTTCGAACGGTGGCGCGGGTCGTGCGAGTCATATGCGGGCCCTTGATCGGTGGGGAGGTTTGGGGGTCACAGCCGGGGTCTTTCTCTTGGCCATAGTAGACGTGCAACAGTCTGGCGCGTTGACGAGCCGGCCGCTCAGGCGAGCAGCATGGCCACGCCGAGCGTATTGAAGAGTATGTGCGCGCACAGCGCTCCGCCCAGTCGCCCGGTGATGAACACCAGTGTGGCGCACCCGATTCCCACCGCCGCGGTGCCGACGAGTGTTCCAACCGGCACCGTCGCGCCAGCGACAATCGGCCCGATCGCGTGAATCGCGACGAAGCTGAGGGTCGAGACGGCAACCACGACAACACCAGTGATCACGCCGCGCGAGCCGAGCAGGTCGCCGAGTGATCGTTGCAGCAGCCCGCGAAAGAAGACCTCTTCGACCACGGGCGAGATCAGCACGGCTGTCGTCAGCGCAACGGCGATGGCGAGCACATTGACGGGTGCGCCAAGTGGCCCGGCGCTGAAGAACCCCGATGAGCCCGGCACGGTCGGCGCGACGATCTCTACCGCCGCGCGTGCGGCCAACGCGATCGCGGCACCGACAACGAGGTCGAGCGCGCGCCAGTGGCGCAGGCCAAAAGCAGACAAGAGGGTGGATGCTGCAACGCGTCCCGCGAGCGCTACGGCCACGATCATCGGCGCACTGAGCACAACAACGTCGGCGATCGCTATAAGAGAGGTATCAACCTGCCACCGCAGCCGCGCTGACGGCCACCACGCGATGAGAGCCGCCGTCAGCGCGAACCCGGCCACGGCGATCGCCAGGGCGAGACCCGGTCGCGCATACGCAGCGTGCGCCTCAGCAACGGCCCCGGGAACGCGAGAAACCCCGGGCACCTGGGTGCCCGGGGTTTCTCGATGGTGCGTTATGTTCAGACCTGCGAAGCCGAACGGCGACGTGCAACACCGGCCGCGACGGCGATACCGCCGAGGCCGAGTGCGCCAGCGCCCAGCCAGAGAGCGCCGAGCGGTGCGTCGCCACCCGTTGCGGGCAGCGCGTCTTCGCCATCGGTTCCGCCGGCAGCAGCCGACGAAGTAGCGAATGACGCGACTGCAACAGCGTTGCCGTCTGCGTCATAGCCGGTGAGGGTGTACGAGCCTTCGCTTGCCACGGTGACGTCCACGGCGACCGAGCCGTCAACGACGGTCTTGTCAACGCTCGCTGAAGTCGTCGAGGTGAAGACCATCGACGCGAGCGTGGCGCCGCTGGCGTTTTCACCGGTCAAAACGAACGAGAGGGTCTGTCCGTTGAAGGCAGCCAGGTCACCAAAGGTGAAGGTGACGACCGAGCCGGGGACGATGACTGACGTGCTTGCGCCGTAGTCAGTCGAGGGGGTGTAAGCGGCAGCCGAGGTTGCGGCTGCGCCAGAGAAGACGAGGGCGCCGGCGATTGCCAGGGCGGTGAGTGATTTTTTCATGTATGTGTGCTCCAAATGATCAGCAAAACCGGGTGCGGCGCGGGTTGACTGCTGCTATCAAGACCTTGGGGATCTCCTGTGCAACTGTACAGAGAAACCCCTGACTAAAGCGAATCGTCGAGGTTTCTAGATTGTTACGTTTTGGGGCTGGCGCCGCAATCGCGAATCTACGCGAATATGCAGATCAAGTCCAGAAAGTGCCCACGAGCGCGAGAACCACGAAACTCGCGTTGAACACCAGGTGAACGAGCACCGCACCCCAGATGCGTCCGGTCAGCATTACGAGCAGCGAACACACCAGTCCGACGAGTTCGATCGACAAAATCAAGCTGGTGCCCAGCTGCGCGGTGAACGCGTGCACGAGCATGAACACAGCGCTGCTCACGATCACGGCGGTCACCCCGGCGGCGACCCGACCGACCGGCCTTCGCAACACCGTGTAGACGCTCACCAGCAGCACCGCGCGAAAGAAGAACTCTTCAAGCAACGGCGCAACGAGCACCGGGCCCAGCAGATCGGTCACCAGCCACTGGCTGCCCAGCGACCCGTCCAGGGTCGTATAACGCGGAAAAGCCCCACTGCCGCCGAGCCCCACTTCGATCCACCCGGCCACCACACGCAGCGCAACCCCGAGCACGACCGCATACAGCAGGTCGACCGCACGAAAGCGCAGCAGCCCCGCCGGCCGCGATCGACTGAAGGCCCACACGATCGGCACCGCCATGCCTATCCACAGCAGCACGCCCGACGCGAGCGGCGCCCATCGCGCGTCGACGAGTGTGTCGATGGCAGCGGCACCGAGCGCGAAGAATCCCAACGAGAGAAACGCGACGGCGAGCGTGGTTTCGCGCCAGCGGCGCACCGAACGCCCACCTTCCCGCCAGTCGGTGCGCGCCGCCCTGCGGTAGTCGCCGCCCATTGCCGCGGCTTCCGCCTCAGCAGCGCCACCCTGCGCGCGCAGTTCGGCGCGCGTGAGGGGCTGCTCGACGTCGATAGAGTGATCTGGCACCCGCCCAACCTACCGATCTTCGAAAGGTTCCGCCGTGTTTGAGATCTTGACGGTCTGTACGGGAAACATCTGCCGCTCCCCCCTGGCAGAGCAACTGCTGCGCACCCGGCTCGCCGATTTTTCGCCGCAGGTCACGAGCGCCGGCACGCGGGGCCTAGCAGCGGCCGAGATGACCACCGAGGCGCAGCGCCTTGCGACGGATCGGGGTGTTCCCGAACCGGATGCTGCCGCTCACCGCTCGCGCTTCCTCACCGAACAGCACCTCATCTCCCCCGACCTGATTCTCGCGATGACCCGCGAACACCGCCGCGATATCGCCGAACTGGCGCCGTCACGACTCCGATCAACCTTCACCGTGCGCGAGTTCGCGCGGCTCTACGCATCAACGACGCCCGAGCAGATTCGCGCCGCTGCCGACGCCGCCGGTCCGGCCGCTGCCGACCGCGTTCGCGCGATGGCCGCAACCGTTGCTGGGCAACGGGGTCTGGCCTTTCCGCCCGACGATCCTGCCGATGACGACGTGATCGATCCCTACCGCCGCTCCTTCAAGACCTACGAATTGTCGGCCGACCAGCTGGTTCCCGCGATCGACTCCGTGGTCGACGCGATCACCGTGGCTCTGGCACCGAATTCTGTCGTGGCAAGATAGTCCCCAGACTTACCGGCACCGAAAGGCACCATGGAACTCTCTGACTACCTGCGCATTCTGCGCAAGAGCTGGTTGCTGATCGTTGTGGCAACCCTGGTGGGGGTCGGTGCAGCTGCCGCTTATTCGCTCACCCGCACTCCTCTCTATGAGGCGCAGAGCACAGTCTTCGTGTCGTCACAGGGTGGCGTCACGATCAGCGAACTGCAGCAGGGCTCTAACTTCACCGAGTCGCGCGTGACCACTTACACCAACCTCGTCACGACACCGATCGTGATGAACCCCGTGATCGCCGAGCTCGGTCTTGATGTGACTGCCGCTCAGCTTGCGAGCCAGGTGTCTGCCTCCAGCCCGCTGAACACCAGCCTGATCACGATCACTGTGACCGATGCTGATGCCCGCGAAGCCGCCGAAATCGCGAACGCGCTGGGCGCCAGCCTCACGAGTGCGGTCGAGGCGATCGAGACGCCCGCGGGCAGCGACACCAGCCCGGTGAGCCTGACGCGCGTCGAAGACGCGATCCCGCCGCTGTCCCCCTCCAGCCCGAACGTGCCGCTGAACCTTGCGCTCGGCTTCTTGGTGGGTCTCGCCGCCGGTGTCGGCATCGCTGTGCTGCGCGCAGTTCTCGACACCCGCATCCGCTCATCGCGCGATGTTGAAACGGTGACCGACACCCCTATCATCGGTGCCATCGCCTTCGACCCGAAGGCGAAGACGCGACCGCTCATCGTGCACGCCGACCCGCTCAGCCCCCGCGCCGAGTCGTTCCGCGCCCTGCGCACCAACCTGCAGTTTCTCGACATGGGCGGGCGCTCAAGCTTCGTCGTCACCTCGAGCCTGCCGAGCGAAGGCAAGTCGACCACCGCGATCAACCTCGCGATCGCCCTCGCCGACGCCGGCAAGCGTGTCGCTCTGCTCGACGCCGACCTTCGCAAGCCCAAGGTTGCCGAATACCTCGGCATCGAGGGTGGCGCCGGTCTTACCGACGTGCTGATCGGTCGCGCCCGTGTCGGTGATGTAATGCTGCCATGGGGTGGACGCAGCCTGTACGTGCTGCCCGCCGGCAAGATTCCGCCAAACCCGAGCGAGCTGCTCGGTTCGACGCAGATGAAGACCCTGCTCGACGTGCTTGAGCGCGACTTCGACGTCGTGCTGTGCGACGCTCCCCCGCTGCTCCCGGTGACCGACGGCGCCATCCTCGCGCGTGCGACCAGTGGCGCAATCGTCGTGGTGTCGGCCGGCTCGACTACAACGCACCAGCTTTCTGGCGCTGTTGACGCGCTCGACACCGTCGACGCGAAGATCGCCGGTGTGGTGCTCTCAATGGTGCCGACGCGCGGACCCGACTCCTACTACTCCTATGGGTATGGCTACGGATACGGCTACACCGACCAGAAGCCCCAGAAGAAGGCCAAGGGCAAGGACAAGGGCAAAAACTCTGCACCGGTCGCTGCTCCGTCGGCAGACAACGCCGCTGAACCCGCCACGCGCGCCGCGAGTCGCGCAGAAGGCTGATGAAACGGCGCACGCGCCACCGCAGCCGCGCCGCGCAGATTCTGGCGATTGTCGCGGTCGTTGTGCTCGCTATCGGTGTCGCCGCACTGGCGATGCTGGCGCTCACGCAGTCGAAGGGCACCTCGACGACAGCATCGGTCAGCCCGGTGCCGACCTTCGATCTTGGGGTCGACACTGACGCCGAGACCGCGTCGCCGACTCCTAGCGTGCAAGCGACGGTCAGTTTCGACCCCGCCAAAGAGCGGTTTCTCACGGTCGGCTCCGGTGTGATGTGGCGCGGCATCGCAGGCGAGTGCGGCTCGGTCGCCCCGGTAATCGAGCGCTCGCTCGACGACGGCGAGACGTGGGTTGACGTCACGCCGACCTATCGCGAGATCGGCCAGCTTCTGGCTCTCGAGTCTTTCGCCGACGGCCAGGCCGAGGTCATAGCGCTCGTGGGCGCCGACTGCGAGCCCCAGGCACTGCGCACCTTCACCCAGGGCGAGTTCTGGGAGCCCTACCCCGAGGTCTTGGCTAGCGCGACTTTCATCTCGCCCGATGCCTCAGGCACCGTGGTGATGGCGGGCGTCGAGGTCGAGGCACCGTGTGATGCGCCGCACGGCATTCGCACGGCCGGCGCCAATGTCGTGCTGATCTGTGACTGGATGGCCTACGTCGGCAACGTTGAACTCGCGAGCGAAAGCGGCGGGGATGAGTGGAACGCAGTAGACGCTCAGGACGTCATTGCTATCACGACGACGACAGATTCTGTGGCGGTCGCGCACCTAGATGAATCGTGCGACGGACTCGCCGTGTCGGTCATCAATTTCGCAGATGACGCACTCGCTACCGCTTCCAGCATTTGCGCAGAGGAAGCGGATGGCGCGTCTCCGGCTGCGCTAGCCATCGCCTCACCGGCCGGCGATGTGCTGTGGTCGGGCGACTCTCTCGTCCAGCTCCCGTAGCCGTCGCCGACGACGGCTGGCGAGCCAGCCGTCGTCGCCGGAGCTTTTGAAACAGTACGTTTCGAGCAACTTAACTTGCGCGAAACGCGGCACCGAAATGCCCTCCGATCTGGTCAAGAGCACCTCTCGTCTACTGCTAGCCTCTTTTTGGGGACAGGATCTACAGGAGCAATACAAGTGACGTCGAATCTCAATGTCGACGCGACACAGACGTCGCTTTCAACGGGGAAGCCAGCATCGATTGATGCGGCCGATGCTGCTCGTGCGCCCATGACTGAGGGCGCCAAGAGCCGCAACACCGTCGATTGGCGCAAGCGCTACGCACGCCGCCTGTACATTTCCGACCTGCTGGTTCTCGTGTGGGTTGTCTTCGGCACTCAGATCGCCTGGTTTGGCATGGGAAATGCCGATCTTGCGATGCGCGACGATGTGCGAATTACGGAGCTGTCGTATTGGATAGTTTCCGCAGTGCTCGTGCTCGTGTGGCAAGGGGCTTTGCGCTTCACCGACTCCCGTGACTATCGAGTGATCGGCGCGGGAAGCACTGAGTACGTACGGATTGCAACGGGAAGTATTCGCCTCTTCGGATTTGTGGCGATTCTCGCGTTCTTATTTCGAGTCGACATCGCACGCGGATATCTCCTCATCGCGCTACCGGTTGGTGTGCTCGTGCTCATCCTCGAGCGTTGGCTCTGGCGGCAGTGGTTGGTTGCGCACCGCTCGATGGGCGACTACTCCGCACGGGTGCTCCTCGTCGGTTCAGAATCCTCGGTTGCGCTGATCGCGACCGAGCTGAATCGCAACGTCAGCGCTGGCTACCGCGTCGTCGGCGCGTGTGTGCCTTCCGGGAAAATTGCGGACACCATCCCCGGCACAGACATCCCGATCATGGGCAACGTGGATGCTGTCGAGCAGGCAATGGTCGCTACTAGCGCCGACACGGTCGCGGTGACCAGTACAGATGATCTGCCGCCCCAGAAGGTCAAGCAGATCTCGTGGGGCCTTGAAGGCGGCAAACAACATCTGGTCTTGGCGCCTAGCATCATCGACATCGCCGGTCCTCGAATTCACATTCGCCCTGTTTCCGGGCTTCCCCTCATGCATGTTGAGACACCACGTTTCAGCGGTGGGCAGCGTTTCCTCAAACGCGCCGTTGACATCATCGCCACAGTCTTGGGCGTCGTAATCATCAGCCCGGTGCTGTTGGTCTTGGCGCTTCTCGTGCGGCTGTCGGGCCCAGGCCCGATTCTGTTCCGGCAAAAGCGCGTCGGCCTACGCGGAAAAGAGTTCACGATGCTCAAGTTCCGCTCGATGGTTGTCGACGCCGAGGCGATGCTCGCCGATCTGCAGACCGATCGCGATGCTGGCAACGAAGTTCTTTTCAAGATCCGTAACGATCCCCGAGTCACGCCGATCGGCCGTTTCATGCGCAGGTTCAGCCTCGACGAACTGCCCCAACTGTTCAACGTGATCGGTGGTTCGATGTCGCTGGTGGGCCCGCGCCCACCGCTGATATCTGAGGTCGCGTTGTACGCCGACCATGTGCACCGCCGATTTCTCGTGAAGCCAGGAGTCACTGGTGCATGGCAGGTAGGCGGACGATCGACATTGTCCTGGGACGAATCCGTGCGACTCGATCTTTCCTACGTAGAGAACTGGTCGCTTATCGGTGACATCGGAATCCTTGCCAAAACCGCCAAAGCAGCGATCGCTCCCGGTGAGACTGCGCACTAAACGGCGCTCGGCTACATCATCTGCTTTCCTCTGTCATCGCTCCTGTGAAAGGTGTTCCATTGCCCTCCATCGCTATTATCGGCACTCGCGGCTATCCGAGTTATTATGGTGGTTTTGAAACCGCCGTCCGCAAGCTTGCCCCGTTCCTCGCCGATCAGGGGTGGGATGTCACCGTGTATTGCAGGCCCGGAGCAACTCGCCTCGATGACCCCGGTCGCGACCACCGTATTCATGTCGTCGAAACCAAAGGTGTGGAGCGCAAGTCCCTCAGCACCCTCACATACGGGCTCACCGCCGCACATGACGCAAGCAAAAAGAAGCCTGATGTAGCGCTAGTGATGAATGTTGCAAACGGCTACTGGCTACCCTTGCTAAAGCGCGCTGGAATCCCGACCGTCGTCAACGTCGACGGCATTGAGTGGGACCGGGCAAAGTGGGGCAAACTCGCGAAGTGGATGTTTCGAATGGGCGCGAAGTTGACGGCCAAGTATGGCACCGAGCTCGTGGTCGACGCGCATGCCATCGGGGATCGCTGGCAAACCGATTTCGACCGAGGCGGCGTCTATCTTCCCTATGGCGGCGACAAATGGGCGCCTCTAAAGACTCCTATCGACCTCCAGAGGCGCCGCTATGTTTTGATGGTGGCACGTTTCGTTCCTGAAAACTCGATAGTCGAATTCTTCGATGCTGTCCCAAGCATCGCCGAATCAGCACCCGTGATCATCGTCGGATCGACCGGATACGGCGGAGACCTCGACCAACGAGCGCGAGAGTTGGCGGAGGCGCACAGCAACGTTCGCTGGCTCGGACACGTCAGTGATGACGAACTTCTTGCGGCCCTTTGGCAAAACTGTGGCGCCTACTTTCACGGGCACACCGTGGGCGGGACGAACCCTGCTCTCGTGCAAGCGATGGCAGCAGGCGCACCGGTGGTCGCAGTCGATACGGTCTACAACCGGGAGGTTCTCGGCGATGACTCTCAGACGTGCGCCCGCGACGCGGACTCCATATTGGAATCGATAGATGCTTTGCTCAACGATCCGGCACGTCAGGAGCGGATGTCTCGAACGAACATCCGACGCGCAGACGACCAATTCTCATGGGATGCCATCTGCCGCGGCTACGAATCGACGCTCCGCAAGGTTTCTTGTATCGCCGAGTCAGCGATTGGATCGTCGGATGAAGTTCGCTAGCATCTCAGGACCGCGGGCGCGTCTAGCTTCGTGTCAAGGTATCGTCAGAGCCGGGCTTATGTTCACCCGGGGTGTCTTCACATCACCCTGGTTTAGGCATTCTTCGGGGCCAGTCTTCCGCGGGAAATCTGTGACGATCCTCAATGCGCAGTTTGTGTCACACGTTGGACGGCTTGTGTTGGAAGATTATGTCGAGCTCCAGGGAGCTTCCCAACTCGGAATTAGTTTTGGCGAGAACGTTTCCATCGGCCGGGGTACCATGATCCGGCCCAGCAGCTACTACGGCGGTGAGGCGGGAGTCGGGTTGCGCATGGGAGATCGTTCGAGCGTGGGGGCAGGAGGGTTTATCGGTTGCTCCGGATGGATCGAGATTGGGAACGACGTGATGATCGGTCCCGGTGTGAGACTTTTCTCGGAAAACCATGCGTTCGATCGACTCGATATCCCAATCAAGGAACAAGGAGTCAACCGTGGTCAGCTGATCATCGAAGACGATTGTTGGATCGGGAGCGGTGTCACCGTGATGTCCGGGGTCCGTATCCGGCGAGGCACGGTCGTCGCTGCAGGTAGCGTAGTGACAAGAGATACCGCAGAGGGCTCAGTCATCGCGGGCACCCCCGCTCGACTCCTGAGAGTTCGAGGCGAAGACAGTGTCGCATAGCCCAAATCGAGCGATAAGCGCAACGTTCATCCATTCATCAAATGAGATGTACGGGGCCGACCGGATGCTCCTTCGTGTGCTGAGCGCGCTACGCCACGAAACGTCAGCAACAGTATGGCTTCCTGACGATGCACCAGCCACGGAACACAAGCTGTCGAACGAGTTGGCGTCGGAACGCATCGAGCATGAAGAACACCGCCTCCCAATCATACGCCGAGCAAACCTCACCCTGCTGGGCGCAATGCGGCTGGCTCGTGACACCATTGCAATGTCACGAGTATTCAGGCAGAACAAGCCGGACGTGGTGTGGTGCGCGACATCTGCGGCGCTGCCTGCGGCCCTCGCCGCTCGTTTTGCAGGCGTCGACAAGATTGTCCTTCACAACCAGGAAGTCTGGCGACCCCGCGAAGCCAGCATCTTGGGCCTGTTTGCCATTCCAGTCGATCGCATCGTTTCCATCTCCGACGCAGTGCACAATTCGCTCCCGGCAAACGCGCGCCGAAAGTCGATAGTGATCCCGAACTCTTCTGACGATGTAGCTCAGGTGTCGCTGCCAGCTGATATCGCCGTTACACGCTTCTTGATGGCCAGCCGATGGAACGGCTGGAAAGGACACGAGACCCTCTTACGCGCGTGGGCGATGGCAAAAGAGCCCGGAGTGCTTGTCATCGCGGGATCAGCCCCGCAGTCTGGCACAGCGGTCAACGTCCCAGAGCTTGTGGAAAGCCTAGGCATCGGCGCAAGCGTCGAAATCATTGGCGAAGTTGCAGATTTACATGACGAGATCAGGCGTGCTCATTATGTCGTCATGCCTTCCGATCAGCCAGAGCCATTCGGACTAGTTGCGATCGAAGCTCTCTCAGAGGGACGACCTGTCGTTGCCAGCGCTGGAGGCGGGCTGGGCCGAATTATCGTCGACGGCGAGTGCGGTCACCTTTTCCCCAATCGGGATGTGAGCGCCCTGGCCCGTGTCTTGGCTAGGACTTCAGTGGCCGAGTCATTGAGAATGAGTGCAGCAGCACGGGCACGCTACATGAGCAACTATTCCCGCGAGGCATTCGAACAAAGCCTGCGCGCCGAGTGGGAGAGGCTAATCGCAGAGTGAGTTCGACAGACTTCGATGTAATTATCCCTGCGTTCAACGCCCAGGCCTCCATACAACGTGCGGTGGCTAGCGCATACAGTGCTGGTGCCGCGAGAGTGATTGTCATCGATGACGGCTCTAGTGATGGGACCGCTCAATTGGCGATTGCCAAGGGGGCGCAAGTGGTGACCCAGCCGAATGCTGGCGCATCAATAGCACGCCGGAGAGGCCTTGACCTAGCCTCTTCACCATTTGTGATCCTTCTGGACGCCGATGACGCTCTTGTGTCTAAAGGAGTCGCGCATTCGCTGGCACTTCTCGACACACGTCCAGACGTGGCGGCAGTCGGTGGATCGGCACTCGGCTACGCTCCAAAAAACGCTCCCGTCTTGATTGCCCCGCCTGAGGGAGTGATAGATCTCAACGTGTTGCTCGCGCGCGGCTACTCGCCGGTTCCACCGGCGTGTTTCGTCTGGAGATTGGAAGAAGTGCGGCGCGCATCGTCCGGCTGCATTCCCCCACCGCTCCGACCTCGCTATGCCGAAGACTACGAGCTAGTTGTTCGTGGAGCCCTATCGAGCGCGATATTAATGCATCGCAGCATCACGGCCCGATACTCACTCACCGGCGGAAAATCCACGATCGACCCCTCCAGGTCGATCATGGCATCCTCAGAAATTCGCACATATTACTCGCGGTATCTGGGTATATCGATTCCGGTATGGACGGACCGTATGGTGGCGGCGCGTGTTGCACTTCGAGCATCAAAAGACTCTCCCGCAGGCCTATCTCGAGCGCGATTGGTCGCAAAAGCAGCAGCGCTGGATCCAGCACTCGTTCTGCCGCTCATCTTGTCAAAGCTCAAGCAATTCATCAAAAGATGACGTTCGCACGTAGCGTCGTCGTTTCGACTGCGGCCAATGTCGCCAGTCCACTTTCAATACTTCTCGCGTCCGCGATGGTGGCACAGCTATTCGGTCCGACCGGGCGCGGAGAAGTAGCTGCCGTGAACGCGGTGATCGTGCTCGCAGTTGCAGTTGCTTCTCTCGGCGCACCTGAGGCGCTCACCTATTTCATCGCCCGGAACGGCATCGCTGCCAAGGCGCCCAAACTGGCGCCGCTGGCAGTCACGCTCATCGGTGGCAGTGTGATCACCGTTGCAACCGTTGGGTTCAGCGGCGTTCTGAGCGGTCACGATCCCCAACTGGCACTAGTGATTCAGGCGGCCAGCCTCACGATTGTCCCGTCAATGTTTCTTGCGCTGCTGCGTAGCGGCGCCGCCGGACGAGAGCTTTGGGGACTCATCGCGTTTGAGCGATACGTGGCAGCCGGGGCCAGGATAGCCGGGCTCGCCATTCCCTTTGCGCTCGGCATACTGACTGTAAATCTGGCGGCCGTCATTCTCGTTGCGGCCCCGCTACTGGGTGCAGTGTGCTACCTCTGGCTACCTAGGCAGGCTGGCGAGCCAAGCGGCGTCCGGTTTGGTGCATTCACTGGATTCGCACTTCGGTCTTGGTCCGGCACGCTTGCAGGCATGCTGGCTGCGAGGCTAAGCCAAGCGTTGCTTTTACCTCTCAGCGACGCGTACCAACTTGGCCTTTTCGCGGTGGCTGTAAACCTTGCTGAGGTTCTCCTCATCAGCAATCAAGCATTTCGAGATGTTGTGTTTGCCTCGGATAGTAGATCAAATGACGTTGCGTTGCTCGCGCGAGCGTCTCGTATTTCTGGGTCTATCGCGCTCGTGACTGCCATCGCCATCGCACTTACGAGTCCGATGATTATTCCGCTGCTATTCGGGGAAGAATTCGTCGCCGCTGTGCCCATGACAGCCGCACTATCCCTCGGGCTTGTGCTGGGTATTCCCGGATCAGTGGCAGGAATGGGCCTTGGTGCCCGAGGTCGCCCCGGCCTTCGCTCGGTTTCCTTGGTCGCTGGGCTCGCTACCAATCTGACCGTGCTTCTGGTCCTCGCCCCGATTATCGGAGCATGGGGTGCAATCATCGCCTCAATCGCTACGAGTGCGGTGACCAGCAACCTGAATTTCTTCCACCTGCGACGGCATTTCGGACTCAGAGCTGGCCAATTCCTTTGGCCCAATCTTGCCGATCTGGCTCTCCTAGTCTCGATCGCGAGACGGATGATGGGAAAGGATTGACGTATGGAGATCGTGCTATTGCTCATCGCGACCCCGATACTGGTAGTCGCATTTTGGGCGATGACCAAGCCGGAGACACCGGTGACGATCTTGTTCCTTGCGTCGACGATGTCGAGTGTCAGTTTCGCACTCGGGCCTGCAAACCTCCGGATTGATGCCGTGGTTGCGCCGATCGTTCTCATCGCCGCCCTGTTCATGAAACGCAGTGCGCCGAGAACACCCCGCGATCGTTGGCGACGGATCTTTGGCGTCACGCTCGCAGGACTGGTGGCTCTGGCCATATTCTCCAGCGCGGCAAACGCTCCCGAACCGATAAGAAGCTATTTCATGCTCGGCAACTTCGCGTTGGGAGGCATGGTGTTCTTTTTTCTCACGCCGCTCGCGCTCAATTGGCGGCGCGTAGTAATCATATGCACGTGGGGGTTGGCACTCCTTTGCGCGTTGAGTATCGCAGAGCTTCTGATCGCACCAGGCGCAACGCAACTCACAGCGCCCCCGCAAGGTGGCGACGGATATAGAGTGCGCGGGTTGGCGCTTGAGCCCAATTTGATGGCAACCATGTGCGCTGGTTGGCTGGGCGTGTTGTTCTATTGGCGGTCGGTGTTGACACGCATTTATTTGTTGCCTGCCTGTCTTATTGCCGCGGCCGCGGTATTGACGAACACGCGAGCCGCCTGGGTGAGTATCGCGATCACCTGCGGGTTTGCACTTTGGACGCTCCGCTCCCGTCTAGTGTGGGCGCTACCAGCAATGGCTGCCTTGGTCGCTGCAATCACGGTCATTCTCGCGTCCGAAATTGGAAATGCCGAGAGAGGCTCTTTTGGCTGGAAGCTCCTCAATTTGTTTGCAAGCGATTCAGGGACAGGCCTCTACAGAATTAGGACATGGGACATCGCTTTTCAGGACCTATCTACAGCTGACGGCTATATAGCAGGGCTCGGCGTGAACTCGTATAGCCAACGACACCCAGTAGATCTAACGGGTGCAGTTGAGGGCTACTTAAGCAATGTTTGGATTGGCTGGCTGTACGACGGTGGCGTGCTTGCGCTTCTGTTGTTCGTCGTGTTAATTGTCTCAGCCTTTATGTACTCGAAGAATCGCTGGGACGCCATCCCTGCCTTCGTCGCGGTGTTGCTCGGCGCTTCCCTTACCAATCCTCTGTGGATGACATTCCCATGGCTGATCCTCGTATTCAGCACGGCTGTGGTCGAGGAGAACAGATCCCGAACTACAGCGCCCATTGCTGGAGGCGAACGAGAAAGAGACAGATTTTATGCCTGACACGGAATACCGATTCTTCCGCGAACGCGCCGCGAAGTCGCTTGCAGCGCTGGACGAGCATAGAGACCGTAGTCATGCGAACATTCGACTGCCGGGAGTCGCGAGCCGCAATGGTCGCCGTTTCGATTCGATGGAAGGCTTCTCTCGATCACTACTCTTGCTCTCGTTCCTCCGGGAGGATCGCTCCAGCACGGTGTCCACACAGTTCGAGAAGTATCGCCGAGGAATTGTTGCTGGGAGTGGGCTTGGGTCCGGTTCATGGCCCAGACCCAAGGACTTCGGCCAAGCAATCGTCGAATCCGCATCGATTGCGCTCGCGCTGGCGATCGCACCTGCCCGACTATGGTCACCTCTTAGCGCCGACGAAAAAATGCAGGTTGCTTCGTATCTGACGAGCGCTGCGAGGTGCGCAGTGTACCCAAACAACTGGGTCATGTTCCCCGCTGTAGTCGCGCGTTCTCTCGCCTCGCTCGGTCTGCCGATGAGCGATGAGCGTGTCTATATTTCTCGCGCGCGCGTGCGTCTTGAACAGTTATATGAAAGCGACGGTTGGTATTCAGACGGGGGTAAAGATCGTTTTGACTATTACAACAATTTCGCATTTCACTTTTATCCCCCTCTGCTCTCGCTACTCGAACTCGATCTCGTCGACCGGGATGTGACTGCTTCGCGCTTGCGTGACTTCACAAGGACGGCGTACGGCTACTTCAGCGCGGACGGAAGGATGGTCTATAAAGGCCGGTCGTTGGTCTACCGATTCGGCACAACCGCTCCATTTTGGTTGGCAGAAATGCTTGGTTGCAGCGATTTGCCCTCTGGGAGCGCGAGAATTCTGGGTGAGCGAGTATTTCAACGACTTCAATCGGACGGTGGCTGGGAAAGCGGCCTGTTCACCTACAGTTGGGCGGCTGGAGGTCACGTGGACCGCCAACCATACTCTGGACCAAGTTCTCCGCTGTGGAATGCGAAAGGGTTCGTCGGCTTGCTAGCGCCCGCTAATTCGCCTGTTTGGACATCTCGCTATTCACCGACAACGAAGCCAATACTTGTAGGCCAGCAGTTGCAGATGAGCACCGTCGACGTACCTGCAGTGTCGGTCGTCATGGCGCCGCACGCGACGCCAGATCGCCGTTTGGTCCGAGACTTCCTGTATGACGCCGATTTGTACAGCACACACGCCAGCGCTGCTCAGTCCAACCAACTCAGGGGTGGCACAAGATTTAACTTGCGGGCCAAGGAAATCCACCGAAGGAAAGCTGAAACAGTCGACGAGCTTACACAGAGCGAAGTCGTGCTTGGATGGGAACGAAAACTCCCGAGGCCGCTCGCGTACCGCATACGACCACCGCGCGTCACGGTGAAGAGCCTGAAGGTATACCGTACTTTTGTCCGTCTGGACTCCTCCGTGCTGGTAATTCTCGCAGTGCGAGCACTTCGCTCGGCTACTTTAGAAATCGACGGATGGGCTATCGGGAACGGCACCGTCGCGGAGGACGGACACAATTCGCGAGTAGTGGATAGCGTCGAGGGCATAGAGTCTTCTCTCATCCCCGTTGCGGGTCTTGACAGCAGTGTGTTCGGAAGCCGGCGAATTGCGTCGCCGTTTGGGGCTACTTCGCGGCAGCCAACGATCTCAACACGACTACAACGTGGTCTGCACGTGCTCGCGTATCAGACGATGATCGCGCCGATCGACACCGCACCAGGTCACTGCAACGCGCGGCAGATCTCGGCGGATGAAATCGTCGTCGAAACAAGCTCAAGCACGTTCACCGCGACGGCAACGGTCAGTGGTCTCCGCGTGCGATCATCGTGTGGTGCCCCCTGTCAAAGTGACAGGCAATAATCCGGGCGGAGACTGCCGCACGCCTGCGATAGCGACATAGTTTGATAGGCTACCCGCCTGGCACCGCGCGATTGCGGCATCATCATTACCATTAAAGTTGCGGCGCTGGGCGAGAACGTTACCGCCGGCCGCTCCCGCTGGCATCGCGAGCGCGCACGACGTCGCCCTCTTGCGCGTGTAAAGCGACTACGTTTTCGACAGAGCCCGTGACGGGGCCACCTCGAAAAGGACGCCAGCCATCCGCTCGGGATCTATGCACATGCCAAAGCAGCCGGCGTTGCCATCATCAGTATTCGTGCGCGCCATAATCCGGCTCGCAGAACGAAGCATCGATCCTGTCGCCAGCGACGACCAATTGTCAGACTCATATTCACCGACGACCTCGCCGCCGGTATCTACGAGCTGAGCAGCTAGTCACGGTCGTCGTCAGCATTCAATTCGTCTGCTCGGTCCCGTACTGATGACCCACACTTGACGCGGTGCCGAGATGCGCCTGAAACGAGAGCATGGGAGACTGTACCTCACTCCCCTATTTGGACGCGTCGGTGCGTGGGTGCCGACTGCATTCGCGTTGACGGACCGCTTCCGCGAAAGGTCCTGGCACCCCCAATGCCTCAACTCACATCCCCTTCGAGAGCATGCCGCCCGCTAAGCAGTGCTCTCGCGACCGTGGCTACCATCAGCGCGATGGTTTCCCCCCAGCGCGCACTCGCACCCGCGGCATTCGCCGCCAGCTCTGACGGCGCCCCCGCCCGACAGTCGTCGGGAACGACGACTGTCGGCGAGACGGTCTGGATCGACCGTGCGGCGGCCGATGCGGGCAATGTCTTCGCCCATGCCGACGCCACCAACGCCGCGTGATTGTCAAAACGAATACTCAGAGGAAAACATGGATCGATGTAGGGAAGGGGCTTTGTATAGTCCTCGTTGTTCTCATGCACGTGTCCCTCTGGATCGAAAATGAGTTCAACGAGGGCCCTGGTGCGTTCTGGTGGTTGTTCTCCGAAGCGCTTGTGCCCATCCGAATGCCGCTGTTCTTCTTCCTCTCGGGCTATCTTGCCGCGAATGCGATCAAGCGACCTCTTGGCCAATCGAAAGCGCGCACGATCGGCTTCTACTACATCTACGTTCTGTGGACGGCGTTGTTCCTGTTGCGGCTCTGGCTCCCCGTCCCTGGGTTCGACGACCAGCCGACAGCGGGCCAGTTTCTACTTGCCCTAGTCCTGCCTACGTCGTTTTGGTACCTCTGGGCGCTTGCAGTGTTCTTTCTCATTGCATGGGCGGCTTACCGCTTTTTGGGTGAGAATAGCAAGTGGCTCATTGTGCCGCTATTCGGACTGGCTCTCACTGCGCCCGCGGTTGATGCGGTATTCCGACCAGTGCTCGCGCCGCCCGCGGACCCATTGATGTTTGGCCATATGTCCGTGAACTTCGTGTGGTTCTTCGCTGGCGTCCATGGGCGAAAGGTGTGGGACTCGCTCATGAACAGAGCCACACTGTCACGAGTTTGCGCGACTACAGCCGCCTATGCGGTTGCGGTTGGAGCGTCGGCTCTGTTCGACACGGTGGTGCCAATGCGCGCCGTCCTGGCCGCCGTCGGGCTACTCGCAATTGCCAACGTGCTCGCGTTTCTGCCTCTCCAGAACAAGCTCGTGAAGTGGTTGGAGCAGGTAGGTTCGCTGACCTTGCCGGTGTATATTTTCCATATCTTCGCCCTGTCGGCGCTTAGCGGTATTGTCAAGCTCACGGGAGTTGATCAATGGATCATGGCCTTCCCGCAATTGTTTGGCGCGCTCCTCCCGCCCGCCGTCGCACTCAGCCTCGTCGTCGCATCCGCGTTCATTGGGAAACTCATTCTGCGCTCGCCTCTCAGTTGGTCGCTCTCTCCACGCTGGTTGCAGCCGAAAACGAAGAACCCTGCTGGGCCTCCCCCAAGCCTTCGAGCAGCTAGCTGAACGCCAATCGCACGGCTCTTTGCGGAGCCGCACTCTAATCTCCTGGATAGCGACGGCGAACGCTGCGCCTGCGAACTCAAGCGGGAAGACACACTCAAGTCCCTTCGCCTCGACGAGTATGCTTGGGAGCCTCCTGCTCCGCGCACTGCCCAAGAACTGACATCGCCCTCGCCCTGATAGCCAACTGGGCGCCTAGTCCCCACACGCAAGCACATTCCTTCGATCGACGAGCTGCGATGTAA
This sequence comes from Microbacterium marmarense, assembly GCF_037204165.1. NCBI lineage: Bacteria > Bacillati > Actinomycetota > Actinomycetes > Micrococcales > Microbacteriaceae > Microbacterium > Microbacterium marmarense. The sequence goes on along the minus strand of NZ_JBBDGL010000003.1, from coordinate 511 downwards.
AGCACAATTCGGTGGTTCTAACAGCGGACCGCACCCGATCACGCTATGCGTGTCCAAGCAGCTGATTCCGGATTGCGACAATCCAGTAACCTAGTCCCCCACTGTCGGCGATATTGCTCGTGCGTGTTCACGATTGGCACCGACTTCACCGTCGACGACAAGGTCCGTCTGGTGTTGGGCGACAACCGGCTCTATCGGCTGGCGCTCAATCGACACAGTGCGAACGTGTCGATGGCGGCGCGGTATGCGCCTAGGGGTCTCCGAACCCAGTGCTTGCGAGGTAGTCGAGTTCGACGGGAGTCGGCGAGCAGTGTCGTTGGAAAACAAGCCATCTGCTCTCAGAGCCAGCTACACAGTGTCGGGTCTGTAAACTTTGGACGTTTAGGTGACGGAAATTGCTCATAACTTGGTGACAAGCGCGCGTGGAAAGTACGAGATCACGGAGATCAACTCGACCTATCTCGAAGGAAGATCGCTGCTCTGGGCAGACGCAGTGGCCACGTTCGAAGCT
>NZ_JBBDGL010000002.1:0-822771 GCF_037204165.1 Microbacterium marmarense | reverse complement strand
CTGGTGAGTATTGACACGAGTGCGCTCGACATCATCGACGTCGATGATCTCGAAGACGAGGTGCCCACAACTCCTGTGGTCGGCGACACGGAAGACTGACCTCCCGCTGCTAAGTGGTCGTGACGACGCCGATTTCGAAGGGACGGTCGCGCAACGTCGCCACCAACGGCCGTCGGCAGGTGCCGACCTCCGTCCGAATGCGCTGACACCTGGATCTCACTTGTAGTTACATGTATGATTAGTTGTAATTACAGGCTGGACCAGCGAGACGACGTCGTCGAGGAGAATTGTGCCCGAATATCTGACACCCCCAGTGTCGCCTTTTGCGATTGCCTTTGACGCAGAGCGGCTGACGCTATCGCCCGAAGGGCCCACGCTGACTCGCCGCATGTCTGATCTCGAGGGATTGTTTCTCGACCAGAGTGCGTGGGCGGAGTCGGCCGCTGGTGACAACCCTGTTGTCTACACGGTGACCAGTTCACCTGTACCGGAGATCAACCGCGAGCTGCCGCAGTCGATCACCACGATCTTTCCCGGGGCGACCGCGGGCGAGCTCTGGATGACCAAGGGGCATCAGCATCCAGACCATCAGGGTGAGATCTACCTCGCCCTAAAGGGCCGTGGTGGGCTTCTTATGTTCGATGGTGAACGTGTCGAATGGCTCGACATGACACCGGGAACGATTGGCTACATTCCACCGGGCTGGGCTCACCGCTCAGTCAACACCGGCGACGAACCGTACGCATTCCTCGCTGTGTATCCCGGCGGCGCGGGCCACGACTATGGCTGGGTGCTCACTCACGGCATGGGATCGCGCGCCTACCTCGACGCCAGTGGATCCGTCGACCTGCGTCCGTACGCGGGCTGAGCTCCATGCTGATCGCACACGATCTGGGCACCACAGGCAACAAAGCCTCGCTGCACCAGGATGACGGGCGCCTGGTCGCGTCGGTCACTGTCGGCTATCCGGCGCACTTTGCATCGGGCGGCATTGCCGAGCAGAACCCAGAGGACTGGTGGCAAGCTGTTGTTTCGGCGACCAGGCAGCTTCTGCTGAAGGCGGCCGTCGACGCGCGATCCATCACCGGACTCGTCGTGGGCGGGCAGATGATGGGCACCGTGCTGCTCGACGGTGCAGGGACGCCTGTGCGCCCTGCGATCATCTGGGCCGACACCCGTTCCGGTGCTCAAGTTCGTGAGTTGGCAGCATCCCTCGGAGAAACTCACGCGTACGACCTGCTTGGCCACCGTCTCAACGAGACCTACTCGATCGAGAAGATCATGTGGGTGCGTGATCATGAGCCGGAGGTGTGGTCTCGCGTGCGCAAGTTCTGCGTCGCGAAGGACTACATCGTGATGCGGCTGACGGGCAGACTCGCGACCGATCGCTCCGATGCATCAGGCACCAACGCTTACGACCAGCTCACCGGCAAGTGGTCGTCTGAGGTGCTTGCGGCAGCGAGACTTGACCCCGATCTGTTCCCCGAGATCCTTGACTCGGTGACAGTTGTCGGTTCGCTCACCGCTGAGGCCGCGAACGCGCTCGGTCTTGGGCGAGACGCGCGCATCGTCATGGGGGGCGGCGACGGTCCGATGGCCGCCGTGGGCTCCGGAATTGTTGCACCATCGGACGGTGCATACGTCTGCCTGGGGACGTCCTCTTGGATCTCATTCGCGAGCGAAGCCCCGCTGCGTGACCCGCAGATGCGCACATTCACCTTTGACAATGTCGTACCTGGAAGTTACGTTCCCACGGCGACCATGCAGGCGGGTGGCGCATCGGTCCAATGGATCGCGGAAGCTCTCTCGCCCGACTCGTCACATCCTGAAACCGGTCGGCTCACCGCAGAAGCTGGCGACGATCTCGATACTCGAGGCCTCTACTTCCTTCCGTATCTGCTCGGCGAACGCTCCCCGCACTGGGATCCTGATGCGCGTGGCGCGTTCGTAGGCATCGGCCGCCACCACACGCGCTCACACCTAGTGCGCGCGGTCCTAGAAGGTGTCGCATTCAATTTGCGGCTGTGTCTGAACGCATTTGGCGCAGCGGGCGCGACGATCGATCGAGTTGACGCGGTCGGTGGCGGCGCGCAAAGTGACGTCTGGTTGCAAATTCTGGCTGATGTCTGGGGCGTACCGGTGCGGCGCCGCACGGTTGGCGAAGAGGCGAACAGCTTGGGCGCGGCAGTGACCGCGGCTGTCGGGCTCGACCTCACTGACTTCTCTGCGGCGCGTTCGCTCAGCGAGGTAACGGCGGAGTTCACGCCCGACCCGACGCGGCACTCTGACTATTCCTCGCGCGCCCCGCGATTTGACAGTGCGTACACGGCGCTCGCGCCATGGTTCGCGGACGGAGAAGCCTGATGTCTGTTGTCTTGGTGACAAGCCGCTCGTTCAGCGACGGCGATGTCGATTTGATGAGCCGCGCTGCCGAAGCCGGCCACGAAATCATCCGTGGTCCATCCCACCATGATCTTGTGTCGCTCGCACCGCTGCTTCAAACGGCAGATGCCTGGGTAGCGGGAACGGGACCAGTGACCGCGCGACACCTTGATTTGTCGCCGCGCCTCAAAGTGATCGCGCGCTATGGCGTGGGTACTGAGGCTGTGGATGTGGATGCTGCAACTCGTCGAGGTATCGCTGTGACGAACACTCCCGGGGCGAACAGCGAGGCGGTGGCAGATCACGCGGTCGGCTTGATGCTCACCACCCTGCGAAGCATCGTCGATGGAGACCGGCGGGTGCGCCAAGGCGACTGGTCGGTGCGCCGAGGGCGTGAGCTCGGCGCGTTGAATGTCGGCATTCTCGGGTTTGGCAGGATCGGACAAGGCGTCGCTCGCCGACTTGCCGGCTTCGGTTCTACTGTGATGGCATTCGACCCGTTCATGCCGGCGCCGCGGATTGCCGAGCTCGGCGCGAAACCAGCTTCAATAGAGGAGCTCTTTCATGCCGCAGACGTGATCACATTGCACGCGCCTGGGGGACAGGTGCTTGTCACCGCCGAACGACTCTCGTGGTTGCGTCCCGGCGCGCTCATCGTGAACACCGCCCGCGCCGATCTCGTCGATGAAGATGCAGTGGCAACCGCCCTGCGCGAGGGAACGCTCGCCGGCTATGCGGCCGATGTGCTGAACGGCGATACCGCGGGCAGCGACAGCCCACTGTTGGCAGCAGACATCTCAGGCAATGTGGTCGTGACCCCGCATCTCGCCGCTCAGACCACTCAAGCGGTAGACAACATGGGTTCGATGGCCCTCGACAACGCCTTTGCGGTACTCGCTGGCGAGGTGCCTCTGCACCCCGTCAACGCGGTGCGCTGACGGCATCCCACTCGATCGATGAACAGGAACTGCCAATGACTACTCTCGCCGACCACGCAGGCGACCGCCTTTCTGCTGCACGCAGAGCTGGAGTGCTCGCTGTGTTGCGTGCGCCGAGCTCCGCCGCTGCCCTCGATGCCATCGACGCACTCGTGCGCGGCGGAATCACGGGCATCGAGGTAACCTACTCGACGCCCGACGCCGCGGAGGTCATTGCGGCAGCGAAGGCGAGGCACGGAGAGTCTGCCTATGTCGGTGCGGGTACCGTGACCACCGGAGCGCAGGCCCGCGAAGCTGCGGATGCCGGGGCTGCCTTTTTAGTCAGTCCCGGCACGCTGGCGGACTTGGCGGGCGAGATGCGCGCGACCGGGGTTGTCACGATGACCGGCGCGCTGACTCCGAGCGAGGTGATGACGGCACAACAACTAGAAGTTGACGTCATCAAGATATTTCCGGCGTCTCTTGGCGGCCCGGCATACCTCGGCGCTCTGCGAGGGCCGTTCCCCACAGCGAATCTGATGCCCACCGGGGGAGTAACCCCCGAAAATCTTGCGGCATGGTTCTCAGCCGGTGCTGTGGCGGTCGGAGCCGGCGGCGATTTGGTGCCAGCCAAAGCGCTCGCGACGAGTGATTTTGCAGAAATCGAGCGGCGCGCGGTGCTGTTCGCAGCGGCTCTTCGCGCTGTGCAGGCGGACGGGAACGTGTCGTGACTGAATCGTCCTTTGGCTACATGGGCTTTGTCGGAGTCAGCACTGGATCGTCGTCGATCATGCAGGTGTTTCCGCGTTGGGCAGATGTGCTGGGGCTGCCGACCCGCACGCTGGTAGGCCATGACCTGCCGGTCGATGCGAGCCCGGCCAGCTATGTTGCCCTTCTCGAGCAGATCCGTGACGACCCGCACCATCGTGGCGCGCTGATCACCACGCACAAGATGAATGTGTTCGCCGCTGCATCCGAGCTCTTCGACGAGCTTGACCCGTTTGCAGTGTCGTGTGCAGAGATCTCGAGCGTCTCAAAACGCGGCGATGCCCTCATCGGGCGGGCCAAGGATCCTCTTACCGTCGCGCTTGCGCTTGGTGATTTCCTTCCTGAAGACTACTTCTCGCGTTCTGGTGCCGAGGTGCTGATTCTTGGGGCCGGTGGCTCAGGAACGGCGCTGAGCTGGGCACTCGCCGAGCGAACGGATCGCTCCTCGCATGTCGTCGTGACTGCTCCGAATCAAGCGAGCCTTGATCACCTCCGGCAGGTGCACCGCCAGCATCGCACCCCCGACGATCTGATCGAATATGTGCTCGTGGATTCAGCTCAAGCTACGGCAGCGGTGCTGGCGAGAATGCCGCAGGGCTCGCTCGTCGTCAACGCAACCGGCCTCGGCAAAGATCGCCCCGGTTCGCCGTTGGCCGATGACGCGCTGTTTCCTCTCGACGCGTACGTCTGGGAGTTCAACTACCGCGGCACCCTGGAGTTCTTGCACCAGGCGCGGGCACAGGCCGATGAGCGCGGTCTGCACGTGGTTGACGGGTGGCGCTATTTCATCCACGGCTGGTCGCAGGTGGTGGCCGACGTATTCGACCTTGAACTGACGCCGGCGATCGTCGAGCAGTTGGCGGATGCAGCGGAGTTCGCTCGACAGTAGGCTCGCAGGGCGCGACGAAGGGGACACCATGATCCGTACAGTGCTGGGCGACATTCCCGCCGATCGTCTCGGGGCGACCAACTATCACGAGCACCTCTTCCAAATCTCGCCGCTGTTGCCCGGGGACGAGCTCGACGACGAGGACGCTTCCCAAGCCGAAGTTTCCCTATTGCGGGCGAGCGGATTCGACGCCATGGTCGACGCAACGCCGATCGGTCTGGGGCGTCGCCCCGCGGCGGCAGCGCGCATCAGTCAGCACACGGGAATCCAGGTTGTGGCGACGACTGGACGACACCGTGAGGCTCACTATGCCCACGACCACTGGGTGCGGGCGTGGGATGACGGTGCACTACTCGCGCGGTTCGTGGATGACATTGAGCGATCGATGCCCGCAGTTGACGGGCCGCAACACGGCGGAACCGCACCGACGCCCGAAGTAGGCCCGGTGCGAGCCGGCATGCTCAAAGCAGGTGTCGACTACTGGCGAATCTCGTCATTCGAGCGACAGACACTTGAGGCAGTTGCGGGCGCTTGTGCGAGCACGGGCGTCGCTGTCATGGTGCACCTGGAGTTCTGCACGGCAGCGCACGAGGTTCTCGATATCCTCGAGCGGGCGGGCGCACCCGCGCACCGTGTGGTGCTCGCACACGCGGATCGCGATCCCGATCCCGGCTTGCACGTCGATCTGGCGGCTCGTGGCGCCTATCTGGGTTACGACGGTTTCGCTCGGCCACGCACCCGCGGTGACGCGGAACTGCTGAATCTCACGGCGGCTGTTGTTGAAGCGGGCGCCGGCAATCGCATCGTTCTCGGCGGAGATGTGGCGCGTCGAAGCCGCTACATCTCGTATGGCGGAATGCCGGGCCTCGGCTACTTGGGGGAGCGGTACCTGCCCCGCCTGCGGGGTCTGATCGGCGCTGCAGCTGTGGAGCGGATGCTGGTCGAGAATGCCGCACGCCTGCTCGACATTCCGCGCTGAGAGCGTGCGCTGAACGACCGGTTAGTTTTCTCGTCGCCTGCGACAATACGCGAAGGGCGCCACCCACAATGTGGATGGCGCCCTTTTCGAGAGGATACGGCTCAGTCGTAGAGAACCGCAGCGATCTCGGGGTCGTCGATGTTGTTGGCGTCGTACCAGTACGAGCCAGTGTCGTAGAAGTCCTCGACAGCCTCGCCGTTGGCGAGGTTGTACGCGGCCTCAACAACCGACTTTCCAATACCGATCGGGTCCTGCGTGATCGCGCCCGCCATGGTGCCATCCTTGATCGCGTTGATCTGGGCTGCACCCGAGTCGAACCCGATGATGGTCAGCTCACCAGGCTCGAGGCCAAGCTCGTTGGCGGCGTTGACGACACCGATGGCCGAACCTTCGTTGGTGCCGTAGAGACCAGCCAGGTTGGGGTTGGCGGCAATCATGGCCTTCGCAATGTCAGCCGACTTCAGGTGGTCGCCGTCACCGTACTGGATGTCGACGATCTCGATGTCGGGGTACTCCGATTCGATGCGCTCGACGAAGCCGTCGCGGCGCTCGATTCCGGTCGAGTTGATCTGCGAGTGACCGACAATCGCGACCTCGCCCGAACCGCCGATCAGCTCTGCCATGTGGTCTGCTGCCAGCGCACCGGCGACCATGCTGTCGGTGGCCGAGAGGCTCGAACCGTATTCGCTGTTGCAGGGGGCGTCGAACTGTGCAATCGGGATGCCTGCGGCTTCCGCGCTCTCGTAGAGAGGAACGCATGCCTCGGGGTCGAGTGCGGCGTAGCCGATGGCTGCGGGCTCCTTGTCGATTGCGGTCTGCAACATCTGCAGCTGCGCGTCAACTTCGGTCTCAGACGCGGGGCCTTCGAAAGTGATCGTGATTCCGAGCTCGTCGGCCTTTTCTTCGGCTCCGGTCTTCACCGCCTGCCAGAACTGGTGCTGAAAGCCCTTCGAGACGAGAGCAATGTACATCTCATCGTCGCTGCTACCACTGTCAGTCGCTGTGTCGCTGGCGTCGCTTGAGCAGCCAGCGAACACGAGTGCCGCGACGGCGGCGGTTGCCGCGATCCCAGCTTTTCTGCCGTACTTCATGGAAACTCCATTGTTTGTATGTCCAGCCCTAAAGCCGGAGTGATGCGGACATTTTCGGTGTTGTGCCTAGCGGAAGGGATCCGCGAGCTCGACCAGAAGGTCGATTGGTCGGCAACGGGCACGGGCGCCGCTGACCAAGTATTTGGCTATGTCGATGAGCGGTTTCGCAGGGAGTCGAAGAACACCGCGATCAAGATCACGATTCCGACGACGACGTTCTGCCATTCGGTCTGGATCGACATGATGCGCAAACCGTTGATGAGCACGCTCATGATCAAGGCGCCGATGACGGTACCGAGAATCGAGCCTCGACCGCCGAGCAGCGAGGTGCCGCCGATGATCACCGCGGCGATCGCCTGCAGTTCGTATCCGACGCCGAGTTGGGGCTGAGCCGAGTCCAAGCGAGCCGCGAGGACGACGCCAGCGACACCCGTGAATGCACCCGCGAACATGTAGATGAAGATCTTCCACCGTCGCGTGTTGACACCGGAGAGTCGCGTGGCTTCTTCGTTCGAGCCGATGGCGAAGGTGTAGCGGCCGAGCAGGGTCTTGTTCAGAACCAGATAGGCGACGATTGCCAGCGCAATCGTGATGAGCACTGCGTTGGGCAGGCCCGGGATCAAGGTTCCCAGTGCGATGTCCTTGAAGTTCGGCGCAGCGCTTGAGAAGTAGATCGGACGAACACCCGAGATCACAAGGGCGAGGCCCTGGGCGATCATCATCATCGCGAGCGTCGCGATGAACGGCGGTAGTCGAAGGAACGTTACGTTCACGCCGTTGACGAGACCCATCAGCACACCGGTCGCGATGCCGCCGAGCACCCCGATCCACACCGGAAGGCCCATGTTCGCGATGAACACACCCGTCATGACCGCAGCCAGGGTCATTCCTGTTCCGATGGACAGGTCAATCCCGCCTGTGATGATGACGAAAGTCGTGCCTAGAGCAAGGATGCCGATAACAGCGGTTGCGAGCAGGATGCCCGAGATGTTGCTCCAGGTGAAGAAGTTGTTGCCGAAGACAGAGAAGAACACAACGAGGACGATGAGCGTCCCGAATGCGAGTGACTGCTGGGCCTGGCGCTTCAGAAAAGCACCGAAACCGCCGTTTCCCTTCTCTTCAACCGCGGTCTGGATGACGGTCGTCGTCGTCGGGCCGGGCGTTGTGGGGGTGGTCATTCGTCTACCTCCGCGTGTGCTGCGTACTGCATGATCTTCTCCTGGCTGGCTTCTTCGTTGCGCAGCACCCCAGTGATCTGACCGTTCGCCATCACGACAATGCGATTGGCGACGCGGAGGATTTCGGGGAGCTCCGATGAAATGACGATGATGGACTTTCCTGATGCCGCGAGCTCACGCATCAGGCGGTAGATCTCTTCTTTGGCGCCGATGTCGATGCCACGCGTTGGCTCATCGAAGATGAGAACATCGCAGTCACGCAACAGCCACTTCGCGATGACGACCTTCTGTTGGTTGCCTCCGGAGAGCAGCTTGACGATCTGGTTGACAGACGGCGTCTTTACGCGCAATGTACGCACGTAGTCTTTCGCCTGCGATTTCGCTTTTCCGTCCTGCATCCAGCCGATGCTGTTGGCGTAGGTGCCCAGTGAAGCGAGAACAGTGTTGAACGTGACGTCTTGCTCAAGCATCAGCCCGAGCAGCTTGCGGTCTTCGCTCAGGTAGCCGATTCCGAGTTTCACCGCGTCGGCGGGCTGCTTGATTCGTACGGCCTTGCCGGCCACCGAGATCGTGCCGCCCTCGCGAGGGTCGGCGCCAATGATCGCTCGTGCAGTCTCGGTGCGCCCCGCGCCCATCAGCCCGGCGAAGCCGAGAATTTCTCCGCGGTGCAATTGAAAGCTGACGTCTTTGAGCAGGCTCTTGGTGCTGAGACCGTTCACGTCGAGCACGATGGGATCATCCGCGTGCTCGCGCGCCGTCGGCCGGGCACCTTCATCGATTTTGCGACCGACCATCATCTCGATGATCTTGGGGACGGAGATCTCACTCTTCTCGAGAGACCCGATGTATGTGCCGTCTCGAAGCACGGAGACACGGTCGGCGAGCCGGCGCAGCTCATCCATTCGGTGCGAGATGTAGACGATGCCGGTGCCGCGGGACTTCAGCTGTTCGATGAGCTCGAACAGGATCTCGGTTTCACTGTCGGTCAAAGCCGAGGTTGGCTCGTCCATGATGAGCACCTTGGCGTCGAACGAGAGCGCCTTCGCGATTTCGACCATCTGCTGCTTGGCGACGGTGAGCTCGCTCACGAGCTGTCGCGGATTCAGGTCGATCTCGAGCGCGTTCAGCAGCTCGGTCGCCTTCTTGTTGAGCTTGCGCTCGGACAGAAAAGGACCGACCGTCGGCTCACGCCCGACATAGATGTTCTGTGCAACCGTGAGATCGGGCATCATGTTCATCTCTTGATGAATGATGGTGATGCCGAGGTGCTGTGCTTGCAGCGGGCTGGTGAGTTCGACTTCGGCGCCCTCGAAGGTGATCGTGCCTTCGTCTTTTGTGTAGATCCCCGAGAGAATCTTCATCAGCGTCGACTTGCCAGCGCCATTCTCGCCCACCAGCACGAGCACTTCGCCAGAGTGCACTTCAAGGTCAACGTCCTTCAGCGCTTGCACGCCGGGGAAGCCTTTGCTGATCCCGTGCACTTTGAGGATGGGGTCGGTCACTCGGTCACCTCTTCGTTGAAGGTCTTGTAGAAGACGGGTGCCACTTCCCTGAGTGGGGATCGGCTTAGACATCCTACCAATTGATCAGCGTTTAGCAACGCTGCGTAAGTTGTATCTAAATGTATCTAACCACAGCGGTAGATGGAAGAGCTGTAATAACATCTTGGTCACAGATGATGCACGAAGGTCGTGCTCAACAAGGAGAATCATGCTCATCGGCGCGCACGCACTCGTTTTTTCCGGCAGTTTCGACGAGGCCGGACTGCGAGCTTCTATTGAAGGAACAAAGGCCGCGGGGTTCGACCTCATCGAGATCCCCCTGATGGACCCCGGCCAATTTGATTCCGCGCTGGCCGGGCGAATGTTGCGAGACAACGACCTTGCGGTCACGGCTTCATTGGGTCTGACCGACGCCACAGACCTGTCCAGTGAAAACCCCGCCGTGGTGGCTGCGGGCGAGGAGATGTTGGAGGTGTGCCTCGATCACGTGGCGACGATGGGCGGCGAAGTGCTGTGCGGCGTCATCTACTCGGCTATGCGCAAGTTCATGGCGCCAGCCAGTGCGAAGGGCGTGGCCAACAGCCAAGCAGCTATCGCACGACTGGCAGCCAAAGCTCGCGACCGCGGGATCAGGCTCTCGCTCGAGGTTGTGAACCGCTATGAGTCGAACGTCTTCAACACCGGTCGAGGAGGACTTCGCTACCTGGACGAGGTGGGTTCTGACAACGTTTCGCTGCACCTGGACACGTACCACATGAACATTGAGGAGTCGGATCTGTGGCAACCCGTACTGGACGCGGGTGAGCGGCTCGGATACGTTCACATCGGTGAGAGCCATCGTGGCTATCTGGGAACGGGCAGTGTCGACTTTGACTCGTTCTTCCGTGCTCTCGATCGTGCGGGGTACGACGGTCCCGTCGTATTCGAGTCCTTCTCCTCAGCGGTCGTGAGCGCCGAACTCAGCAATACGCTCGGCATCTGGCGAAACCTCTGGCAGGATTCCGACGACTTGGCCGCGCACGCAAACCGCTTCATTCGCGACGGACTCCACGCCGTCAGCACGATTGCGCTCCACTGACGTGGGCGGGTGCCGCTGAGGCGGCACCCGCCCAAGCACTAGTCGGAGATGCGTGCGATGGCCGCTTCGAAGTCAGCTGCTGACGAGTCGCTGATGTCGTCGGCGAGCATTGCTTTGATGACCTCTGGCGCAGCCGTGAAGTACGAAACACCGTGGTGGCGAAGTTCGACGAGGTCGGCGGGGGAGCGCAGGCTTGCTGCCAGCACTTCGGTCTGAGATCCCGCACACACCGCCTGCATTTCAGCGATCAGCGCCGTGCCGTCGCGCCCGCTGTCACGCAGCCTGCCCAGATAGGGAGCGATGTAGTGAGCTCCGTAGGCGCTCGCGGCAAGGGCCTGCGCAACGGAATAGACGGCTGTGACCAAGACGGTCGCGCCGCTTGACACGAGTTCTCGAGACGCGGTGAAGCCGGCGCGCGTAGCGGGAACCTTGACTGCGACTTTGTCGCCGAGGCCCACAATCTTCTCAGCGTTTCGCAGCAGTGTGGCGGGGTCTTCGCCCCAGGTTTGGAAGAACACCTCTTGCGCGCCCTGCTCAACCCAGCGCGCATAGAGGTCAGGGATCTCGGCGACGCGGCGGCCGCCTCGCTCGAGGATCGTCGGGTTGGTCGTCACTCCGTGCACGAGAGAATCGGTGAGAAGCTCACGCACCTGATCGAGATCGGCGCTGTCGACATAGAGGCGGGGAGCGGCAGTCATTGCAGCCACCTTTCTTCGGACCCGTCGTTACAGGTCGGGCTCGGCTAATGTAATGACAGGTAGACAGAGAAGTCAAAGACCCGGAGGTCACATGCTCACCCCGCACACCGCGAATCGCACCGGCGTTGTCGTCGTCGGAAGCGTTACCGCGGACCTGACTACATTCTCGCAGCGGCTTCCCGCGCGGGGCGAGACGATACACGGCGACGATTTCACGCTCGTCCTCGGCGGAAAAGGCGCGAACCAGGTGCTCGCCGCCGCGCTCGCCGGGGCGCACGCGAGCTTCGTGGCCTGCGTGGGCAGCGATCTCTTCCACGACATGATCATCGACGGACTGACGGCTGCGGGGGTGGATATCACCCACGTGCGCGCTGTGGCCGGGCCGACCGGAATCGCTCATATCAGGGTGGACTCATCTGCCCAGAACGACATCGTGATGGTGCCGTTGGCGAATTCGGCACTCAGTGTCGAGCAAGTGGATGCTGCGCTGAACGATCTTTCTTCCACGGCGAGTGTGCTGCTGACCCAGCTCGAGATTCCCGTGCCGCTGGCGATGCAGGCGATCCGCAAGGCGCGAGCCAAGGATATGACTGTGGTGCTTGACCCGGCTCCGGCGGTGGAATTGCCCGACGATATCTGGAGCCTGATCGACCTCGTGACGCCGAACGAAACGGAGGCGTCGATCCTCACTGGACAGCAGGTGACCGACCTCGAATCAGCCGAAGCCGCTGGGCGCTGGTTTCTTGAGCGGGGAGCGAAGGCCGCCCTCATCACCCTTGCGGGCGCGGGGGCCGTGTTGGTCGACGCAGACGGCACGCAGACGTTCGCCCCTTTCCTGGTCACACCTGTAGACACCACCGCGGCGGGCGACGCTTTCGCCGGGTACCTGGGAGCAGCTTTGGCAGAGGGCTCGTCCGTGTCTCACGCGATTCAGCGCGCGAGTGCAGCGGGCGCACTCGCCGTGACGGTGCGTGGTGCATCGCCGAGCTTGCCCAGCAAGCAGCAGGTCGATGACTTTCTCGCGGAGCGCATCGACGAGCAGGTTGTTGCATCATGAGAAGCACCCAGACAACGATCAACCCAGCGCTGTCTCGCGTGATCAGCGAGACCGGCCACACCGATCTGATCGTCGTTACCGATGCTGGCCTGCCGATTCCCTCGGGCGCAGAGCGCATCGACCTGGCTTATCGCCCTGGATCGCCACCCTTCTTCGACGTCCTCGACACGGTTCTTGCCGAACTCGTGGTTGAGGGTGCGACCGTTTCTGAGGAGGTGGCCGCGCGCAGCCCTGAAGTGCTCGCGGCTCTGCGCGAACGGTTCGTCGATGCCGACTTCGAAATCGAATTGATCCCCCATGAGGAGTTCAAGAAGCGCACTCATTCTGCTCGTGCCTTCGTGCGCTCGGGCGAGTTCACGCCGTTTGCGAACGTCATCCTCCATGCCGGTGTGGCTTACTGACATGGCCGCCGCGGATTACCTCGCCTCTGCGAGCATCGACCGGCAGTCGGCCGCGCCGATGTATGACCAGCTGCGTCACCTGATCATCGAAGGTATCGGTCGCGAAGAGCTGCTGCCCGGAGATCAGCTTCCTGGTGAGCATCACCTGTGCGAACAGTATGGAATCTCGCGCACGGTTGTGAGGCAGGCGCTGGCACAGCTCGAGCACGAAGGCGTGTTGGAAAGGGTGAAGGGCAAAGGCACGTTCATCGCTCGGCCGAAGACGAGCGAGGCGCTCGTGCACACGCTTGTCGGGCTCTACGACGATGTTGAACGCCGCGGCGGCCACGTCTACAGCGAGGTTCTGCGCCACGAAGTCGAGACGGTCGACGCGGAAGCTGCCGAGGCGCTCGCCGTCGATGCCGGTGATGAGGCGGTCGTTTTGGAGCGGTTGCGCTTCGTCGATGGTGAACCCTGGTCGCTGTCTACGACGTGGATGCCAACAAGAGTGGGCGAACTCACCCTCGCCGTTGACATGTCTCATGCTTCGCTCTATCGCGAGCTGCGAGAGCGCGGCGTGGTGGCCACGCACGGTACACGATCGGCCGAAGCCACGGTCGCGTCACACGATCAAGCGAACCTCTTGGGAGTGTCGGCGGGATCCGCGCTGCTGCGACTTCGAAGCACCAGTTGGGACGCTGACAACCGGCCGATCGAGTTCTTTGTCGCCTATCACCGCGGCGATCGGTCACGCTTCGAGTTCGAGTTGCGTGCCGACGAGTCGCGAGCGTCGTTGCTTCATGTCACCAGTGAGGGCTCGGCATCTCGCGCCGGTACCTCGCGGGCCGCGTCCTGACGTGATCGACGTGGCTGACGGGATGAAGGCTGTTGCGCGCTGGCTATTAGCCGCGCTGCTCGTTGCGGCGGGGGTGTCGCATCTGACCTGGGGGCGGCGCGGCTACCGCATTACCGTTCCGGACTGGGCGACGAAAGCACTGCGCACGGACAAAGACATGATCGTCGTCGCGTCGGGAGCTGTGGAGATCATGCTCGGTGCCGCGCTCGTGGTGCTGCCAGCCGATCGCACCAGGGTCGGTGCGATCGTGGCGGCGTTCTTCGTGGCGGTGCTTCCTGGAAATGTTCACCAGTGGCGCACCGGTCGCTCGGCACCGCTGATGCGTACCGACCGCTCCCGCTTTGTTCGCCTCTTTCTGCAGGTTCCGCTGATCGCATGGACCCTGTGGAGCACTCGGTCTGACGAGGTTGCTCGCTAGCTGGCTTCAGAGATGAGCCGGATCAGCACGATGTTGCCCGACTCATCCATCTCGGCGATCTTCGGATGCGCTTTCACGAAGTCGGTGAAGCTCTTGTGGCCCAGGGCCTTCTCATTGAACGATGGGTCGAGCCGTTTGATGAGGCTCTTCACCGCCGACGCGTGCTGCCACTCGGCGCCCTCTTTGTCACTTTCCAATCGCAGCGCTCGCTGCAGCAGATCTGCCGAGGGATCAGCGGCCGCCTTCTTTCGGCGAGAGCGCGTCGGCGCAGCATCCTTCTTGCCTTGATCGGGCTGAGCCACACCGGGCAACGCGTCGTATGAGTCGAACTGGTCGCACGCGGCGGCGAGCGACTTCGCCGTAGAGCCAGCGACGCCGACACCCACAACGAACCTGCCCAGGCGCTTGCAACGCTGTGCGAGCGGAACGTAGTCAGAGTCGCCAGCCACGATCACCACGTGGGTCAGGTCTGGTAGGCGGAACATGTCTTCGACGGTGTCAACCGCCAACCGAATGTCTGCGCCGTTTTTGGCATACGCGGCCGCAGGAAACAGCTGCACCAGATCGACAGCGCGGGCGACCAGCTGCGAGCGGTAGATCGCGTTCACCGGCGAAGACCAGTCGGCGTACGCGCGGGTGAGTACCAGCGTGCCGAACGACGTGGCGTAGTCGATGACCGCACCCACATCGATCATCGCCGAGGTGAGACGCTCGGCGATTTCGGGATCTTCCGGGTTCGCGGCGATCTTCTGGCGATCGCGCGAGTATGCATTGCGGCCGTGAACGCGGTCGTACCAGCTCATGACGATGTTGTCGAAGTCGAGATACACCGCGACGCGAGGGTCCTGTGCGACGGGCATCAGCGCTCTCCGGGGTACTGCACACCGATGAGTTCGCGAACCTCGTCGAGCGTCTCCATGATCGCGACTGTCTCGTCGATCGACAAGACATCACTGTCAGTTCTGCCCGCGGCGATGATCTGCTCGGCGGCGAGAGCCTGATACTGCATTCCACGCCCTTCGATATCCGAGCTGTACTCCTCGAGCACTGCGCCGTCTGGCGCAACGACACGGAACGACACCGCGGTGTACCAGACACGGTCGATCTCGATGCGGGCTTCGGTGCCAATGACGTGAGCGGTGTTCGGTCCGGCCGACTGCGACGCCGAGATTGAAGTGGAGATGGCGCCGTTCGCATGGGTCATGATGGTCGCGACCTCGACGTCTGCGCCGGTTTCTCCGATCCGAGCAGCGGCGACAATCCCTACGGGTTCACCAAGTACGTCCCACGCGAATGAGATGGGATAGATGCCGAGGTCGAGCAACGCGCCGCCGCCAAGCTCGAGTGAATTCAAGCGGTGGTTCGGGTCTGCCGAGATCTTCTGCGTGTGATCTGCCGTCACCGCACGGATCTCTCCGAGTGTGCCCGCCGCGATGATCTCGCGAACGCGAACCATATGCGGCAGGTACCGCGTCCACATCGCCTCCATCGCGAGCAGACCCTGCTCGGCGGCCACATCGCGCACCTCCTGCGCCTCTGCAGCGTTCAGCATGAACGGCTTTTCGACAAGCACGTGCTTTCCGGCTCGAAGCGCCATGATTGCGACGTCTTTGTGCATGGGATGCGGCGTGGCCACGTAGATGATGTCGACATCAGGGTCGGCAACGAGCGCTTCGTACGAACCGTGTGCGTGGGGGATGTCGTACTTCTGGGCGAACTCTTGTGCTGCCTCTGGGCGCCGCGAGCCGACCGCGGTGACCGTGCGACCGGCGGTGCGCAGATCACTTGTGAAGAGGTGGGCGATACCACCGGTGGCAAGAATGCCCCAGCGGATTTCGGATGCAGCGAGTTCAGTCATGCTCTGAGCGTAGCGAGCACAACGTCAGTGGAGCGAGAAAATGCTCAGACTGCGCCGATAGGCTCATCGGGTGGCTACTTCTGTCGATAGATTTCGTGAACTTCTTCGCATTCCGACCGTCTCGCACGCAGACGAGACGCTGACGGATTGGGCGCGATTCAGCGAGTTTGAAGCGGCGCTCGAACGCCTGTATCCGGCAACTCACGAGCATCTGACGCGCGAGGTCATCGACTCCCACTCTCTTCTCTACCGGTGGCCAGGAGTCACGAGCATCGAGCCGCTTGTACTGATGGCTCACATCGACGTCGTGCCCGTCGTCGAATCCGAATGGACCCACGCGCCATTCGGTGCCGAGATCATCGGCGAGGGCGCTCAGGCTGAGATTCACGGCCGCGGCACGATCGACGACAAGGGGTCGCTCGTGGCGATCTTCGAGGCTGTCGAGCAACTTTGCGCAGAAGGCTATGTGCCGCAACACGATATCTATTTGGCGTTCGGCCACAACGAGGAGATTGCCGGAAGCGGTGCACAGGCGCTCGTTGCCGAGTTGCGTGAACGAGGGATTCGGCCCGCGCTGGTGCTGGATGAAGGCGGCGCTGTCGTTCAAGATGTCGTGCCTGGGGTGACGGCACCGACCGCGATGGTGGGCGTCGCGGAGCGCGGTGTGATGACCCTGCTGTTGACGGCCAGCGAGGGTGGGGGTCATGCCTCGACCCCGCCAGCAATGCCGGCAACGGCGCGTCTGGCTCGGGCGATTGACCGTTTGCGCCGACGCCCGTTCCCCACCAGACTCGCAAGCCCCGTACGAGCAATGCTCACAACGCTTGCGCCTCACGCGCCGCAGCCGTTGCGGGGTCTGTTTGGCAGTCTCGGCCTCACCGGGCCGCTCGTGGCCGCGGCGTTCTCACGGTTCGGTCCCGAGATGAACGCGATCGTACGCACCACGGCCGTCGCCACGGAACTCAGCGGGGCGCCAGGCGAGAATGTGCTGGCTACATCAGCACGAGCGTCTGTCAATGTGCGGCTTCTCACGGGCGATAGCGTCGCCAGCGCAACGCAGCGCGTTCGCCGTGTCATAAACGACCCCAACGTGGACGTAACGGTTCGCCATGGCTCCGACCCGTCTCCGGTGTCGCCGTGGCGCGGTGAGGCGTGGCGACGCATCTCTTCGGCAGTATCGATCTCGTTGGGAGACGAGATCGTCACTACCCCTTACCTGCAGTTGGGTGCGAGCGACAGTCGCTGGTTTACCGCCATCAGCGACCACGTCTACCGCTTCACGCCGTTCCATCTCACGCGCGCCGAGCGCGACGCACTGCACTCCCACAACGAACGCATTCGCGTGGAGGTATGGCTGCGAGGGATCGGTTTCTATCGCGCACTCATCGAGGCGAGCTAGAACGCCTCGCTAGCTGGCTGTCGCACCCTCGAAAACCGGCACCGACGCCAGCGCCTGCGCGAGGTCGTCGATGATATCTGACGGATCTTCAAGACCTATTGATAGCCGCACGGTAGTCCAGCAGATGCGCGCTTCGAGCAGCTGCTCGGCAGAGAGATGGCTATGCGTCATTGATGCAGGATGAGCGGTGAGGCTGCGGGCATCGCCGATGTTGGCGACCAGATGAACGACCTGCAGTCGCGCGATGAAGCCTTCGACCAGAAGGAAATCTTCTTCGGTATCGCCACTCGTGTGAAGGTCAAAGGAGAACACCGCTCCGGTTCCGCGCGGCAGATACCGTGCCGCGTTGTCGTGCCACGGGCTGTTCTGCAACCCAGGATGATGAACGCGCGCAACCGAGGGGTGAGCATCGAGGTACCGAGCCACTTCGAGCGCGCTCGAAGTGTGCCGAGCCATCCGCAGATCGAGCGTTTCAATGCCTTGCAGCAGTTGGAATGCGTTGAAGGCCGACAGCGAAGGGCCGAGATCGTGCACGTACTTGGTCTTCACGAGTGTGATGTACGGTGAGCCGGTCGCGCCGAAACGTTCCAGCAGGCTGGCGCCGTGCACTCGAGCGTACGGCTCGTTGAGTTGGGGCCACCGCTCAGGATCTGCACCGAAATCGTAGGTGCCGAGGTCGACGACGACGCCGCCCAGAGATGTGCCGTGGCCGCCGAGAAATTTCGTCGCCGAGTGAACGACGATGTCGGCGCCGACATCTTTCGCCCGCTGCAGATAGGGCGTGGCTACCGTGTTGTCAATCACGAGAGGCACGCCTGCGCGGTGAGCGATCTCGGAGACAGCGGGAACGTCCAGCACCTGCGCGATTGGATTGGTGACTGACTCGGCAAAGAACGCCCGGGTTTCGGGGCGAACCGCCGCCCGCCACTCGTCGTGAGCATCTTGGTCGACAAAAGTGACTGAGATCCCCCAGTCGGCGAAAGTGTCTTGCAACAGATCGACGGTGCCGCCATAGAGCTGGCGAGCCGCGACGATGTGCTCGCCACTCTTGGCGAGGGCGAGCAATGCGACGGCGACAGCAGCCTGACCCGATGCCACGCCTGCTGCGGCGATGCCATTTTCGAGTTCCGCAACGCGGCGCTCAAACACCTGAACCGTGGGGTTAGCGGTGCGACTGTAGATGTTGCCGTCGCGCTTGAGCGCGAACAAGTCGCGTGCATGGCTCAGCGATGAGAACTCAAACGCGTTCGACTGGTGGATGGGCACAATCGCGGTATTCTCAGCCGCGCTGGGAACGTAACCCGACTGCACCTGAGCCGTGGCGAAGCCGCGCGTAGTCTCGGACATGCCTCCATTGTGTCGGCGAGGCCGCCAATCGTGCCTGATGTGTGTCGAACTATTGCGGGCGCTGGGGAAGGAGCACGATCTTCCCCTGCACACCGGACTCAAGCATGCGATGAGCTTCGGCAGCGTCGGCGAGCGCGAACGAGGGCCCGAGTTCCACAGAGAATCGGTCCGCAGCCATCAGCGCGAGGGCGAGGGGGAACGCCTCCTCGCGCCAGCGGATCTCCGCCGCAGACAACGGATCGGGCGCACCGCCTTGAAATGCGCGGATGCCGAACCCGGCAGCATCCCGACCTCTGACGATGGTGGCGATGCGGCTGCGGTCACTCACGAGCTCAAGCGAAACCGCAATCGCTTCGTCGGTACCGGCGGCGTCGATGGCGACCGTGACGCCATCGGGCGCGACCGCGCGAACACGATCTGCTAGGCCGTCGCCGTACTCGATGGCAATTGCGCCGAGTGACCGCACGCGATCAAAACGCCGAGGAGAGGAAGTAGCGATAACGCGAGCGCCCGAGAGCGTTGCGAACTGGATGATCGCCTGGCCGACTGCGCCAGAGCCGCCGTGTACCAACAGGGTGTCTGACTCACCTACGGCAAGCGAGCGGAGCGCTTGCCACGCCGTGCCAGCCGGTATACCCAACGCGGCACCCTGCGACGCGCTCACGCCCGCGGGTCGAGGGTGTACCTGCGAGGCGGGGATGCTCACCGACGACGCATACGAACCGGTCGCCCCGAAGAATGCCACCGGGTCTCCGATGCGAAAGCCGATGACGCCTTCTCCTACGGCGGTGATCACGCCGGCTCCGTCACCGCCGATGCGGCGCGGCTCGGTGATCGGCGCTGACGGACGCAGCGCCGAGCGAAGTTTCCAATCGATCGGGTTCACACCGACCGCTTCTACTCGAATCAGAAGCTCTCCCGGCATCGCCTGAGCGTCGGGAATGTGGACCAGTTCGAGAACCTCGGGTCCACCGAACTCGTTGTAGACAATCGCTTCGGCCATGTGGGTTCCAATCGGTTCGACAGTGAAGCTATTCCTTCAGCGCTTTTTGAATTCTTTGCAGTGAGGCGGGCTCGGCAGTTCCCAGCTGCTGAGCGAAGAGACTGATGCGAAACTCCTCCAGCAGCCAGCGCGTATGTTCGAGGGCGGGCGCGGCGTGCGGCGGGGGAGGGATCACGCCACCCGCTTCGGCGAAGATAGCGACGGCACGCTCCATCTCGCTCATTCGCTGCCGGTCCCGCCCCGGGTTCTCTGGCAGCGCCCGCACCCGATCCAACGCGCCTCGCAGGTAGCGAGGCAACTGGCTCAAGCGCGCCAGGCCGGTCCGCGACACGAAGCCGGGATAGATGAGGCCAGCGAGTTGACCCTTGACGTCGCCCAGCGCGCCCAGCAGCGTCAGTGAATTCTGTTCGCGCACCGCACGTTCGACATCGCGTGACGCAGTCAGAATTTTTGCGGCCAGCGAGGTGGTTCGAAACAGTTCATCCACGACAACCGATGACAGTGCATCGCGCGCCGTGGCGAATGCCGCAGCAGTACGAATGGGGTTATCCGCTGACACTCTCTCGATCACGGCGTCGGCTACTGCCGCGCGACAGTCTTCGATGAGCGCTTTCGCCGACGGATAGGGGGATGCGGCGAGTGCCAGTTTCTCGGGCGCAGTGAGATGTTCGAGCACGTAAGACGTGGGTGACGGCACCGACAGCAACAGCAAGCGGCGCACGCCCGAGAGGGTCGCTCTGGCGGCAGCTTCAGGCGTGGCTTCGATTCGCAGCGAGACCGACGCGCCATCGTCGATCACCGCCGGATAGCCGCGCACGATTCCGCCCGCGACACGCGTGTCCACGACCGCCGGCACGTCACCGAAGTTCCACTCGGTGACCCCGGAGCGCTCCGCGAAGTCCGAGCTGCCGGCCGTGGGAGCGCCTGCACTCGGCCCCGCGACGGCAGCCGGCCCGCGGGCACTTCGGGCTTGCTTCGGGCTCAGCGACTTCGCGACCGAGGCGCGGGCGCGATGAGATAGTCGCTCTTGCAACGCCGCCAAGTCGCGGTCAGAGCCGACTGCGCGGCCGCGTTCGTCGACGGCGCGGAATGACACTTGAAGGTGCCCAGGCACTCTTTGCATCTCGAAGGCCGACGCGTCAACCTGCTGGCTCGCCAGTCGCTGAATTCGTGCCGCGAGGGCCTCACGCAGCGACTGCGGTGGAAATCCGCCGTGGGCTTCGGGGCCCTGCCCCACGAGTTCAGCCGAGAATTTGGTCGCCCAGTCTGCAGCTGGCACGACATGCCTGCGGAGCGATTTGGGCAACGACCGCAACAGAGCGGTGATGAGCTCGTCGCGCATGCCTGGCACTTGCCAGTCGAAGCCGGCTGGCTTGAGCTGAGCGAGCAGAGCAAGCGGCACGACAGCGGTCACGCCATCATCGGCGGCGCCTGGCTCGAACCGATAGGCCAGCGAGAGCACCTGATCGCCCTGGTGCCATCGCGCGGGAAAGTCGCCCTCGTCGCCACGCGAGGTGTCTTCGACGAGATCGCTCTGCGCCATGTCGAGCAAGCGCGGGGTGCGGGTGGACGCATCGCGCCACCACTTCTCGAACGAACGCGCATCGAAGACTTCGCGAGGCAGGCGCGCCTCGTAGAAGCGATACACGGCTTCATCGCCCACGAGAATGTCACGACGGCGCTCCCGCTCCTCGATCTTCTCCAGCTTGCGCCGCAGCTCGAGGTTTCGACGTTCGAACGCCGTGAACCTCTTATCGAGGTGCGAGGAGTCCCAGTCGCCGTCGACGAGCGCGTTGCGCACGAACATCTCTCGCGCCAGGGGCTGGTCGAATCGTGCGAGCTGAACGCGTCGCCGAGGAATGATCTCGACGCCGAAGAGAGTGACCTTTTCATAGACGGATGCTGCGCCAGTCGCTTTCGACCAGTGCGGCTCGCTCAACTGTCGTCTCGTGAGATCGCCCGCGAGTGCTTCGGCCCACTCCGGGTCGATCGCAGCGACCGTGCGCGCAAAGAGCCTCGATGTCTCGACAAGCTCGGCTGCCATAACCGCCGACGGGCGCTTCTTCTTCAGGCCGGAACCGGGAAAGATGGCGAAACGTGCGTTTCGTGCGCCGATGTATTCAGCACCCCGACGTGCCTCGATGCGAGCAGAGGGTGGGCGCCCGCCCTGCGTTTTCGCTGGTGCGCGGTCGTCGATGATGCCCAGATGCGAGAGCAGGCCCGACATGATCGCCTTGTGGATCGTGTCCTGTTCGCTCGCGGTGGGGGCATCTGAAACTGTCCTGCGCGCACCGTCGCGCCGCTTTGCCCGCACCAGGGTGCTCAACTGGCGGTGTACGTCTGACCATTCCCGCACGCGGACGTAGTTCAAATGCTCCGCGCGGCACAGTCGTCGAAAGGCACTGGAACCGAGTTCTGCCTGCTTTTCCTGCAGGTAGTTCCACAGCGCAAGCAGGGTGAGAAAGTCGCTCGTGGGATCCACGAAGCGGGCATGCATTCGGTCGGCTTCTTCGCGGCGTTCTTCTGGCCGCTCGCGGACGTCTTGAATCGACATCCCCGCAACGATGGCGAGCACTTCCTGCTGCACCCCGGTGCGGCCAGCCTCGACGAGCATGCGTGCGAAGCGTGGATCGATCGGAAGGCGTGAGATCTCGCGCCCGAGGTCTGTGAGCGTTGCATGCTTTCCAGGTGCTGCGCCAGGCTTGACGGCTTGCAGTTCAAGCAGAAGATCGAAAGCGGCCTTGACGCCGCGCGAGTCGGGTGGCGTGAGAAAGGGGAATGCGGTGACGTCGCCAAAACCCAGCGACAGCATCTGCAGAATGACCGACGCCAGCGATGTGCGCAGGATCTCGGGCTCGGTGAACTCATCGCGACTGGTGAAGTCCGCCTCGGAGTACAGACGGATGGCGATGCCAGGGCTAGTGCGGCCGGCACGACCGGAGCGTTGCTGCGCAGACGCCTGCGAAATGGGTTCGATGGGGAGGCGCTGAATCTTGCTGCGGCTGCTGTAGCGGGAGATTCGTGCCGTGCCGGTGTCGATCACATAGCGGATGCCGGGCACGGTCAGGCTGGTTTCGGCGACGTTCGTCGCAAGGACTATGCGCCGTCGTACGCCGGCCGTGCCCGAGCGTTCGAATACTCGATGTTGCTCGGCCGAGGACAACCGCCCGTACAGCGGCAGCACCTCGGTCGGCGAAGCGTCTTTCGCGTACATGCCGCGAATGGAGTCCATGGCATCGCGGATCTCTGCTTCGCCAGGCAAGAACACGAGCACGTCGCCACCGGCTTCGCGATCCAGCTCGCGCAGTGCGGCGGTGATGCCGTCGACGTCGTCTTCAGCGTTCGCGTCGTGCGGTCGGTAGCGCACCTCAACCGGGTACGTGCGCCCAGAGACTTCGATGATGGGCGCGGGGGCTGCATCCGACCCAAAATGCTTGGCGAAGCTCTCGGGATCGATCGTTGCGCTGGTGATGATCACTTTGAGATCGGGACGCTTCGGCAGAATGCGGGCGAGATAACCCAGCAGAAAATCAACGTTCAAGGAGCGTTCGTGTGCCTCATCGACGATGATCGTGTCGTAGCGGCGCAGCAATCGATCACGGTGGATCTCGTTCAGCAGAATCCCGTCGGTGACCAGGGCGACCTTGGTCTCTGCGGTGACTTTGTCGGTGAATCGCACCTTGTAGCCGACGGTGGTGCCGAGCGGAACCTGTAGCTCTTCGGCGATGCGCTCAGCGATGGTGCGGGCGGCGATGCGTCGAGGTTGCGTGTGGGCGATCGCGGTGCGACCCAGTTCGAGGCAGATCTTGGGAAGCTGGGTGGTCTTGCCTGAGCCGGTTGCTCCTGCAACGATTACGACCTGGTTCTCGGCGATCGCGCGCGCAATGTCGTCGCGCGCCGCGCTGACAGGCAGCTCCGGCGGGTAGACGATCACGGGCTCGATGGCAGACATAGCCTTTGATCGTATCGCGAGAATGCTCTCCCAGCGTCGCCCTGTATGCACATGTACTCTTGCGCGCTAGGCTTGATCTATGACAATTCCTCACGTGATGCTCAATGACGGCAACTCGATTCCACAACTCGGCTACGGCGTCTTCTTGGTGCCCGAAGACGACACCGCGCGGGCTGTGAGCGAAGCGCTCGAATTGGGCTACCGCCACATCGACACCGCGGCGATCTACGGCAATGAAGCCGGCGTAGGCGCAGCCATTGCCGCCTCAGGTATTCCTCGCGACGAGCTCTTCATCACGACAAAGCTGTGGAACGACCGCCATGACGGCGAACAGCCGCACGCGGCGATCGCGGAAAGTCTCGAAAAGCTGGGTCTCGATCGCGTAGATCTCTATCTGGTGCACTGGCCAGCCCCTGCCAACAACAAGTACGTGCACGCGTGGGAGAAGATGATTGAGATTCGCGAGGCAGGTTTGGCCACCAGCATCGGTGTCTCCAATCACCTCGTGTCGCACCTCGACGAGATTGTGTCTGCGACCGGCGTGGTTCCGGCGGTGAACCAGATCGAACTGCACCCCGCGTACCAGCAGAGCGATATCACGGCCTGGGCCGATAAGCACGACGTGCGCATCGAGTCCTGGGGCCCTCTCGGGCAGGGCAAGTATGACCTCTTTGGTGCAGAGCCGGTTGCCGCCGCAGCGGCTGCGCACGAAAAGACTCCTGCGCAGGCGATTATTCGCTGGCACCTGCAGCGCGGCTTCATCGTCTTCCCGAAGTCAGTGCGTCGCGAGCGGCTCGCAGAGAACCTCAACGTCGTCGACTTCGAACTCAGCGCAGATGAGATGGCAGCGATCGACGCGCTGGATCCCGGTGACGGTTCCGGTCGAGTCGGCGCGCACCCAACCGAGCTCAACTAGCAGCGCCGCAGCAGCACGCTGTCGTCGAGGAGTGCTGGCTCACCCGAAGGGCTTGTCGCTTCGCGTGAGCGCACCTCGGCGATGAGCACCCGCGTCGCGAGGTCTGCGAACGTACATGCGCTTCGCCCAGCGTCTGGTCGGCTTGCCTAACCAGACGCTGGGCGTTGTCGCTATAGCTCTTGTTTCAGAACGTGACCGGTTCGATCTCGGGCTGAGGGTCGGATGCTGGGCCTTTCGCCGTGGCGTTGTCGAAATCCGCATTCGTGAGGAACGCGTTCACGGCTGCGCCCGTCATCGACCCCATTCCCATTGACAACGGCACGTTTGCGTAGGGGGTCACGACGTTGCCGACCGCCCAGATGCGCGCATCACTCGTCTGGCCCATCGCGTCAGCTTCGATGAAAGTTCCCATCGGGCCTTCCGAGACGTCGAGTTCGACATCGCTCAGGAATGCATCGCGCGCACGTGCCGGTGCGGCGACAAAGAGTGCGTCGAGCTCGACAGTCGCGCCGTCAGCGGTCTTCACTCCCCTCAGCTCCGGTGTCTCGCCGAGCACCTCGATGACCTCGCTGGTGACGACGACCACGCCGCGGGCGTTGAATCGGCTCAGCGAATCTGCGTCGAGTTCGACCCCGGCGCTGAGAAAAACGGTGACGCTCTCGCTGAGCTGCCTCACGAGCTGCGCGTGGTGCAATCCCGCGGATGACACCATCAGCACACCGATTCGACGATCCTTCACTTCCCAGCCGTGGCAGTAGGGGCAGTGCAAGACAGAGGAGCCCCAGTGCTCGGCCAGTCCGGGAATCTGCGGCAGCTCGTCGGACGCTCCGGATGCGATGACGAGAGAGCGGGCGCGTTGCGTCTCGCCATCGCGAAGGCTGACTTCGACTTGCCGCTCGGTCGAGCGCACATGCTCAGCGGCGTCACTGTGAACGGTCACGCCATACTGCTCCACCTCGGCGCGCCCGCGTGCTGCGAGTTCCCAGGGTGCGGCGCCTTCGTGGCCGAGCACGCCGTGCATGTGGTCAGCGAAGCGATTGCGTGGCTCTGAAGTGTCGAGCACGAGTACTCGTCTTCTCGAGCGACCCAGCATCAGAGCGGCGCTGAGTCCTGCCGGGCCGCCGCCAATCACAATGGTGTCCCACGTCGAAGTCTTCATGATCAGAGCTTCACCTGATCTAGCGAGTATGGCAAGCTAACTTGCAGAAACAGCAAGGAGTGTCTTATGAGCGAGCTAGATCAGGTAGGCCCTCGACTAAGAGCGGTCCGCAAAGCGCGGGGGTGGACTCTCGACGACCTAGCCAAACGTGCGCGGGTCTCGCCGAGCACTCTCTCGCGCCTGGAATCGGGAAAACGGCAGGCAACCCTGGAACTGCTGCTTCCGCTCACCAGGCAATTAGGCATTCGTGTCGATGATCTGCTGCCCGACGAAGCTCGCGATCCGCGGGTTCGTCGCCCTGAGATTCGCGAGCATGGCCACATCGTGGCACCCCTCACGCTCGAGGACTCTCCGGTGCAGACCTTCAAAGTCACCTACCCGGGCGGCGCCGCATTACCCGAGCTTCGCACTCACGACGGTTTCGAGTGGCTCTACGTGCTCGCGGGCAAGCTGCGGTTGAGGCTCGGCGACCAGGATTTGGTGCTGACGCGCGGAGAGGCCGCAGAGTTCGACACGCGGGTGCCGCACTCGCTGTCAGCAGACGGAGCCAAACCCGCCCAGATCATCAGCATCTTCAACACCGAGGGTGCGCGCATTCACACCCACCTCACCGACGCAGTCCTAGACCCAACTGAACAATGAATCGGTGTGGAGTCGCCAAAAGTCGTAGGGGACTGACATTGCAGTAGCAAGCGGGTACCAGAAAATCGCAAGTGCGACGACCACCCAGAGGAACACCCATACCAGGCGTTGCCCGGTCAGACGCCGATACCGATCGGCATCCCAGGGCCCTCGAATATCTCGCAGCGCCGTGGTGAGGGCGATCAGCATGAACGGCAACATCAGCACCGTATAGAACTGAAAGATCGTTCGCTCGGGATAAAACAGCCACGGCACGTAGGTCATCACGAGCCCGGCGAGCACCAAGGCGTCTTGCCATTCTCGACGCATCACGAAGCGATAGACGAGGTAGATGACAGCAACCACACCTGCGTACCAGACCAGGGGATTTGGATTGCTGAGGATGGCCTGCGAGCAACCACTCGCACTCGTGCACCCCGCCTCACCCAGAGCGTCTTGGTGGTAGTACATCGAGGTAGGTCGAAGAAGCAGCGGCCACTGCCAGGCTGGACTCGCGTAGGAATGCGCTGAAGAAATCCCCGCGGCGGAGTTGTATATCGCGACGTGGTCGAGCCACAGGCTCTGAAACGACAGTGGCACCCACGAGAACAGCCCGGTAGCGGGATTCGCGTCTGCGGCGTGGCGGTCATAGCCACCGTCGGTCAGCAGCCACCCCGACCACGACGCGACGTAGGTCACGAGAGCGACCGGCACGAGCAGCACGAACGAGGCGAGCCCCTGCCGCACGGCGTCCGTCGGCCAGAACAGCACGCCTGCGCGGCGGCGGGCGAGAGCGTCGGTGACGACCAGATAGATGCCGATGCCAGCAAGCACCCACGCACCCGACCATTTGACCGCGCTCGCCGCACCGAGTGTCGCGCCAGCAGCAATGATCCAGGGGCGGTTCCACAGTATTGGCCCCCAAGCGGGCGGCTCATCGCCGTCGAATCGCGCCGAGACGGTCAGTGCGATGCGTTCCATCGTTCGTTGCCGGTCGATGACTACGAACAGAAAGGCGAGCAGCACGAAGAACGTCAGCGTCATATCGAGCAGCGCGACGCGGCTCATCGAGATTGCGAGGCCGTCGGTCGCCATCAGCAACCCTGCGACAACGGCGAACGTCGTTGAGCGGGTCATCCGTTTGGCGAGCAGCATCAGCACAAGCACCGCAGCCGTGCCGAGCAGTGCGGTGGTGAAACGCCAGCCCCACCCGTTGTCGGAGCCGAACAGCAGCATGCCGACGCCGATGATCCATTTGCCCAGAGGAGGATGAATCACAAACGACGGATCGGTCAAGAAGATTCCGGTGTTGCCCGCGAGAAAGCTCTCATTGGCTCCTTCAGGCCACGCGGCCTCGTACCCCAGCTGGGTGAGCGTCCACCCATCTTTGACGTAGTAGGTCTCATCGAACTGATTCATCAGATCGTGAGGATGCGCGAGGTTCCAGAATCGCAGAATGCCCGCGAGCAGGGTCACCAGCAACGGAGCGAGCCACGAGTACGTTCGGCGTGCCCGCTCGTCGTCGCGCATGCGACCGACGAAGCGGTCGTAGATGCTCGGGCGAGCGTCGGGGAGCAACCCGGCGGCAGGCGTAGAGGCATCGGTCACCCGCCCAAGTCTAGGCTGGGGGCGTGATCATTCTTGCTGCGACGCCCATCGGAAACCTGGGCGACGCGTCTCGCCGGCTCGTCGAAACACTTGAAGAGATCACGGTGATCGCTGCCGAAGATACCCGCACCACGCAACGACTGCTTGCAGCGCTCAACGTGGCCAACCGCCCGCGTTTGATCGCTTTGCACGACCACAACGAGAAAGAACGTTCGCCCGAGATCGTCGAACTCGCGCGCGAACGAGATGTGCTGGTGCTGAGTGACGCGGGCATGCCGACGGTGAGCGACCCCGGCTACGGGCTTGTGGCGGCGGCTGCTGCTGCGGGAGTGGGAGTCACCGCGATACCCGGTCCGAGCGCGGTGCTGACCGCGCTCGCTGTGTCAGGGCTGCCGACCGATCGATTCACCTTCGAAGGCTTCGTTGCGCGCAAGCATGGCGAGCGGGTCTCGGCCTTTCGAGCGCTTGGTGCTGAGTCGCGCACGATGGTCTTCTTCGACGCGCCAACACGCGTCGCCGCCACGCTGAGCGACATGGCAGAGGTCTTCGGTGCTGCTCGAAGGGCAGCGGTGTGCCGAGAACTCACGAAGTTCTACGAAGAGACGGCGCGAGGAACACTGGCAGAACTCGTCACCTGGGCAGATGCTGGCGTTCGCGGTGAACTCGTCATCGTCGTTGCCGGAGCCGAGCCTCAGGAAATCGCATTCGACGACGCTGTCGCGCAGGTGCTTTCTCTCGTTGCCTCGGGTACGCGCCTCAAGGATGCCTCCTCAGAGGTCTCGCAGCACACCGGGCATTCGTCGCGGGAGCTCTATCAGGCTTCGCTCGCCGCGCGCACAAAGAGCTCGGCGAAGCTCTAGCAATTGCCGGCAACCTCGACTGTTCTTGTCACACGGTGATGCGCAGCATCCACTCGAACTAGAATCTTCAAGTGACTTCCGGCAGTTCTTTCTACATCACGACGCCGATCTACTACCCGAGCGATGTTCCGCACATCGGTCACGGGTACACGACCGTGGCTGTCGATACACTCGCGCGCTGGCATCGCCAGGCAGGCGACGACACGTGGATGCTCACGGGCACCGACGAGCACGGTCAGAAGATGATGCGCGCTGCGTCGGCGAACGGCGCCACTCCACAGGAGTGGGTCGATCGGCTTGTGACGCAAGAGTGGTTTCCGCTGCTCGAGACGCTTGACGTCGCCAACGATGACTTCATTCGAACCACGCAGCCGCGACACGAAGATCGCGTCAAGGCTTTCGTGCAGGCGATCTATGACCGCGGCTACATCTACGCGGGCGAGTTCGAGGCGCTCTACTGCGTTGGGTGTGAGGAATTCAAGACGGAGTCTGAGATCGTCGACGGCGCCGGTCCCTTCGAGGGCCTGAAGGTCTGCGCGATCCACTCGAAACCGCTGGAACTTCTGCAAGAGAAGAACTATTTCTTCAAGCTCAGCGAGTTTCAAGACCGACTGCTCGAGCTGTATTCCAGCGCCCCCGATTTCATTCGCCCAGACTCGGCGCGAAACGAGGTCGCGTCGTTCGTCAAGCAGGGCCTCAAAGACCTGTCGATCTCGCGCTCGACCTTTGACTGGGGCATCCAGGTTCCGTGGGATGAGAGCCACGTCATCTACGTGTGGGTCGATGCGCTCCTCAACTACGCCACGGCCGTGGGCTACGGGGCGGAGCCCGAAGAGTTCGCGCGCCGCTGGCCGGCCTACCACGTCGTCGGAAAAGACATTCTTCGCTTCCACGCCGTCATCTGGCCGGCGATGCTGATGGCCGCAGGCCTCGAAGTGCCCCGAGGAGTCTTCGCCCACGGCTGGTTGTTGGTCGGCGGCGAGAAGATGTCGAAGTCCAAGCTCACCGGCATCGCGCCGAGCGAGATCACCGATGTGTTCGGCTCAGATGCGTACCGCTTCTACTTTCTCTCGGCAATCGCGTTCGGCCAAGACGGCTCATTCTCATGGGAAGACCTCTCCGCTCGCTACCAGGCCGAACTCGCCAATGGCTTCGGCAACCTGGCCTCGCGCACGATTGCAATGATCGAGCGCTACTTCGACGGTGTGGTTCCTGAAGCTGTTGACTACAGCGACGGCGACGTGCGCATTCAAAAGACGGTCTCAGATGCCGCCGTGGCTGCCGATGCGGCCATCGAACGCTTCCGCATCGATGAAGCGATTTCGTCGATCTGGACGATCGTCGACGCGCTGAACCTGTACATCACCGAGAACGAACCGTGGGCACTGTCGAAAGACGAAGCACAGCGCGATCGGCTGGCTACGGTCTTGTACACCGCTGCAGAGGGGCTGCGTGCGCTCGCGGTGTTGCTGTCACCGGTGATGCCCATTGCTACCGCGAAGCTGTGGACTGCCCTCGGTGCAGACAGTTCGTTAGGTTCCCTTCAGAACCAGCCGGTTCGAGAGGCCGGTTCGTGGGGCATTCTGCAGTCGGGCACGAGCGTCGCCGCTTTGGTGCCGTTGTTCCCGCGAGTGGAGCAGTAGGCCTGCACGCGATGAGCGACCCGAGCAACTACGTGCGTGAGCGTCACAACGACGGCTCGAGAGATGTTCGCTGGCCTGCGGCTCCTGACCCGCTCGCCGTCGTGCTGTACGACAATCACTGTCATCTCGAGATCGCGGATGGCGACGAACCGCGCACGCTCGGCGAGCAGCTTGATCGCGCGGCTGAGGTCGGGGTGATCGGCGTCGTTCAGGCTGGGGGCGACATTGAATCCAGCCAGTGGTCGGCATGGGCAGCTCAGTCGGATCCGCGGGTGCTTGCGGCCGTAGCGATCCATCCGAACGAAGCGCCGGTGTACGCCGAAGCAGGACGACTCGATGAAGCGCTTGAGGCGATCGATGCGCTCGCTGCGCAACCGCGAGTTCGCGCGATCGGTGAAACCGGTCTCGACTTTTTTCGGACCGAGCCTGAGCGCCTTCCCGCCCAGTTCGAGAGCTTCGAAGCACACATTGCGCTGGCCAAGAAGCACGACATCGCCATGCAGATTCACGATCGTGACGCGCACGATGCCGTACTCGAAACCCTTGAGCGGGTCGGAGCGCCCGAACGAACCGTCTTTCATTGCTTCTCGGGTGACGCCGAGATGGCGCGGTACTCAGCGCACCGCGGATACTACCTTTCGTTCGCGGGCAACGTCACGTTCAAGAACGCACAGAACTTGCGCGATGCCCTCGCGGTCACCCCGTTGGAGCGCATTCTCGTCGAGACCGACGCGCCGTTTCTCACTCCAACTCCGCATCGCGGACGACCGAACGCGCCCTATCTGATTCCCGTGACTGTTCGCTTCATGGCTGCTGAGCTCGGCGTTGACGTCAACGAGCTTTGCGCGCAGATCGCTGTCAACACGATCGACGTCTACGGCTCGTTCTCGCAGTAGTCGGGCCGAGCGGTGCGCACCGGCGGCGACGCAGGTGGCCGCCGGTGCCGCGTGCGTCAGTCTTTGCGCTTGCGTGCAAACAGGGTCTCAGACTGTTCTAGCTCCATCCCCTTGGTTTCGGGAATGCGCAGCAGCACGAAGAAGAACGACAGCGCCGCGAACATGGCGTACATCCCGTACGTGAACGGCAGCGACCATGTCGACATCGCGGGGAAGGTCATGGTGATCGTGAAGTTCGCGAGCCACTGTGCGCCGGCAGCGACGCCGAGCGCTTTGGCACGGATGCGGTTGGGGAAGATCTCGCCCAGAAGCACCCATACCAGCGGCCCCCACGAAGCGCCAAAGCCCACGACGAACAGGTTGGCAGCCACGATGGCGATCGGTGCCCACACGCCGGGAAGGCTCAGATCGTCGCCCGATCCCTCCGCGAACGCAAATGACAATGCCATCGCCCCCAGCGATATCGCCATGATGACCGAGCCGGTGAGAAGAATCGGCTTTCGCCCCACGCGGTCAACGAGGAAGATCGCCACCAGCGTCACAAGCACGTTTGTGACGCTCGTCACCACGCTGATCAGCGGTGCGTTGGTCAGGCCGACCGAGTTCCACAGACTCGTCGAATAGTAGAAGATGACGTTGATGCCAACGAACTGCTGGAACACCGACAAGATGATGCCGATCCAGACGATCGGCTGCAGACCGAACGCTTTTCCACGCAGCGAGACGTTCGCGTTCTTCTGATCGGTTTCGATGGCTGCGATCAGCTCGTTCATCGTCTTGTCGAGGTCAACCTCAGGCACGAGACGCGAATAGATCTTTCGTGCTTCGTCGCTTCGTCCCTTGGCGATCAGATAGCGAGGTGACTCGGGCAGCGTGAACGAGAGCACACCGTACACGGCAGCGGGGAACACTCCGACGAGGAACATCCATCGCCACGCCTCGAGGCCGAGCCACAGCACGTTGTCGGCGCCGCCGGCGATGTCTTCAAGCCAATAGTCGCTCAGCAACGCGGTGAAGATGCCGAGCGTGATGGCGAGTTGCTGCAGCGAGGCCAGACCACCGCGAATCTGACGCGGTGCGACCTCAGCGATGTAGGCCGGCGCGATGACGGAGGCGATGCCGATGCCGAGTCCGCCGACCACGCGCCACAGCGCCAGATCCCACACGCTGAATGCCAGAGCGGCGCCCACCGAGTTGACGAAGAAGAGAATTGCGCCCAGCCACATGACTTTGAGTCGACCCCACCGGTCGGCGAGGCTTCCTGCCAGCATTGCTCCCGCAGCGCAGCCGAGAAGTGCGACGGCAACCACGAGGCCGGTAACGAAGTCGTTGAGTGCGAAGTCGCTCTGAATTGACTCGACGGCGCCATTGACGACCGACGAATCGAAGCCGAACAGAAACCCTCCGACCGCGGCGGCGACAGCAAGGCCGATCGCACGTTTTCCATAGGGGCTGCGGATCGAAAATGTATCCGCAGGAAGGGCATCGCTGGAGTTCATAGACGTCACGTTAGCGCGCGAAAGCGCGTCATGCGGCCGGGCGTGCGCCGCGTTACGATGCGCTACTGGTTACAGTAAACGCATGCCCGTAACACTTCTGGGTGCCGCGGAGATTCGCGCACTTGCCGCTGAGCTTGATGTCACTCCCACGAAGAAGCTCGGTCAGAACTTCGTGGTCGATGCGAACTCGGTGAGAAAGATCGTTCACGTGGCCAAGGTGCAACCGCACGAGCGTGTCGTCGAGGTGGGGCCTGGCCTCGGCTCGCTCACGCTCGCGATCCTCGAGACGGGTGCTCGTGTCACGGCGGTCGAGATCGACCATCGCCTCGCTGAGAAGTTGCCCTCCACGGCGGCTTCTCACGGGGTAGAGCCCGGCGCTCTCACAGTGGTGGATGCTGATGCGCTGCGAATCACTGAGCTTGACGGAAGACCGACTGTGCTCGTGGCAAATTTGCCGTACAACGTGTCGGTGCCGGTGTTGCTGCACTTCCTCGAGCACTTCGATTTCATCGAGCGGGGCGTGGTTATGGTGCAGTCCGAGGTGGGGGAGCGCCTTGCGGCCCCACCCGGATCGAAGGTGTATGGCTCACCGAGTGTGAAGGCCGCGTGGTACGGCTGTTGGCGTCTTGCCGGCACGGTATCGCGGCAGGTGTTCTGGCCCGTGCCCAATGTTGACAGCGTCTTGGTGGCGTTTGATCGAGACTCCGACCCGCGCGGGAGCGAAGCCGAGCGGCGAAGAACGTTCGAAATCGTGGATGCTGCCTTTGGTCAGCGTCGAAAAATGCTGCGTCAGGCGCTCGCTAGCGTTCTTGGCGGCTCAGCCGCGGCAGCATCCGCCATTTTGGAAAGTGCGGGAGTCGCCCCAACCGCACGCGGTGAGCAACTGTCGATCGAAGACTTCGTGCGAATCGCCCGTGTTGCGCCGGTAGCCTAAGCGTGTGACTGAACAATCGCGATACCTTTCCCGTGGCGGCGACCTGAACCGTCCGTACCTGGCTGCCACCGAGCGCTACGACGCGCCCGACTTTCGCCGCGTGGGCAATTCAGGGCTTGTTCTTCCCGCCATTTCGCTTGGCCTGTGGTGGAACTTCGGCGACAACATTCCATTCGACAACCAGCGGGCACTGTTGCGCCACGCCTTCGACCGCGGCATCACGCACTTCGACCTTGCCAATAACTACGGCCCGCCGTACGGAACTGCTGAGATCAACTTCGGGCGCATGATGCGCGAGGACTTCGCGCCCTATCGTGATGAGCTCATCATCTCGTCGAAGGCGGGCTACGACATGTGGCCCGGGCCATACGGCAACGGGGGTTCGCGCAAATACGTCCTCGCGAGCGCCGAGCGTTCGCTCAAGAACATGAGCATCGACTACGTCGATATCTTCTACTCCCATCGCTTCGACGCCGACGTTCCGATGGAGGAGACCATTGGCGCGCTCGACACGCTCGTGCGGCAGGGTAAGGCGCTCTACGTGGGCATCTCGTCGTACTCCGCGCAGCAGTCGGTTGAAGCTGCCGCTATCGCGCGCTCGATGGGCACACCGTTGGTGATTCATCAGCCGTCGTACTCGATCGCGAACAGGTGGATCGAAGATGGTCTGACTGCGGCGCTCAAGCAAGAGAACATGGGTGCGATCGTCTTCACCCCGCTCGCGCAGGGGCTGCTCACAGACAAGTACCTCGCCGGGGGTCCCGCCGATCGTGCACAACAGCGTTCTTCGCTGCCGGGCAAGCAGGTGAGCGAGAAAGGGGCGACGCGTCTTCGCGGACTCGACACCATCGCGCGCGAACGCGGGCAGTCGCTGGCGCAGCTGGCCCTGCAGTGGGTGCTGCGCGACTCTGTCGTCGCCTCAGCGCTCATCGGAGCCTCGCGGCCCGCTCAGATCGACGAGAATCTGGCGGCGTTGGACGGCCCCGCCTTCACGGCCGAAGAGCTCGAGCAGATCGACGCGCTGTCGCAAGACATGGGTGAAGGTATGTGGGCGGAGCCGGAGCAGGAGTGAGCGAGGCGATGACCACGCCGGGTGTCCGCGTGCGTGCGCCCGGCAAGCTCAATGTGTTCTTCGAGGTTGGCCCGCTCAAAGACGATGGCTTTCATGACGTCGCGTCGGCGTATCAAGCAGTTTCGCTCTATGAAGACCTTTGGGCCGAAGACGCGGACGAGTTCACCATCGCGATTTCGGGCACGGTAGATGTTTCCACCGTGCCCGCCGATGACCGAAATCTCGCTGTTCGAGCCGCGAGATTGCTTGCCAAGACCATTGGTCATACCGGGGGCGTGCACCTTGACATCGTGAAACACGTGCCGGTTGCCGGCGGGATGGGTGGTGGGTCTGCCGACGCTGCGGCGGCCCTTGTCGCTTGTGATGCGCTGTGGGGCAGCGACCTGAGCCACGCTGAATTGCAGCGCCTCGGAGCGCGGCTGGGAGCCGACGTGCCTTTCGCGCTCATGGGAGGCACGGCGATCGGTACCGGCCGTGGTGACGAGCTCAGTCCGGCGCTGGCCAAGGGGCGCTTCGATTGGGTCTTGGTCACCAGCGAGGCGGGGCTGTCGACCCCCGAGGTCTACGGCAAGTTGGACGAGTTGCGTGATAACGGGGCCATTGCGTTCGCCCGCTCGCAAGTGCGTGACGTTGCACCGGGCGTGCTTCACGCGTTGCGAGCAGGAGACCCCAGCGCACTAGCCGAGCACGTGCGAAACGATATGCAGGCGGCAGCTCTTGCGATCAGGCCGGAGCTTCGTGACACCCTTGAACTGGGCGATCGAGCCGGGGCCCTGGCGAGCGTGGTGTCAGGTTCTGGCCCGACGACTGCGTTCCTCGCCGGCGATCGTGAATCGGCGCTTGATCTTCAGATCAGCCTGGCGGCCGCCGGGTATCACGCACTTCATGTTCATGGCCCGGTGGCGGGCGCGAGGATATTACACGCCTGAGAGCAATTCTTCTGCTCCCCGCCCTAGGGGGTGGGGCGTCCGATACGCTCGAAACTCCACCCAGTGGGGGTTATCGCCATGATTGAGTTCGAACACGTCACCAAGCAGTTCCCTGACGGCACCACCGCGGTAGACGACTTCAGTCTCCTCATGCCACCGCACAAGACAACCGTTCTGGTTGGCTCGTCAGGGTGCGGCAAGACCACGCTGCTGCGAATGATCAATCGCATGGTGGATGCCACCAGCGGCACCATCTCGATCGATGGCGATGACATCGCCACCCGTGAGCCCGTGAAACTTCGCCGCAGCATCGGCTACGTCATGCAGAACTCGGGCTTGATGCCGCACTTCACGGTGATCGACAACATCGCCACTGTTCCCGTGCTTCGGGGCGTCGCTCGCAAACAAGCGCGTGCGCAGGCAATGGAGTTACTCGACACGGTCGGCCTTGACCGGGCACTCGCCAAGCGCTACCCACGCCAGCTATCTGGCGGGCAACAACAGCGGGTCGGGGTTGCAAGAGGACTTGCCGCAAATCCGAACATACTGCTCATGGACGAGCCGTTCGGCGCCGTGGACCCGATTGTGCGGGCCGATCTTCAACAAGAACTGCTCCGACTTCAGCAGGGGCTGGGTAAGACCGTGGTTTTCGTCACACACGACATTGACGAAGCATTCCTCCTCGGAGACCAGGTCGTGATCCTGCAAAAAGGTGCCCAGATCGCGCAAGTGGGCGCGCCGAGCGAGATCATCGAGCGGCCGGCATCTGACTTCGTCGCAGACTTTATCGGCGCCGATCGAGGTAAGCGCGCGCTCCGGCTCAAAAAGACACCTCATGGCACTGTTGTGGTCGATAGCGCAGGTCGCACACAAGGCGCGATCGTCGAAAGTAGCTCGTGAGCTGGCTGTTCGCCAACTTCGAGCTCGTTTGGGAGCTGAGTCTCAACCACATCCGGTTGAGCATCATTCCGATCGTGCTCGGCTTTGTCATTGCAGTGCCGCTTGGCCGCGCGACTCTGGCTGGCCGCGCTGCGCGCGGGACGATCGTCACGATCACAAGCCTGCTTTACACGATTCCGTCACTCCCACTGTTCGTGATCTTGCCCGCGATACTCGGCACTCGTGTGCTGAGCGATATCAACCTCATCGTGGCGCTCACCATCTATGCCGTTGCGATCATGGTTCGGTCATCTGCAGACGCCTTTGCGTCTGTCTCGGTCGATACCAAACAGTCAGCTACAGCGATGGGTTTCTCGCGCTGGAGCAGATTCTGGAGGGTTGAGTTCCCGCTCGCGGGGCCCGTGCTACTTGCCGGCTTGCGGATCGTCTCGGTGTCAACGATCGCGTTGGTCTCGGTGGGTGTGCTCATCGGCTCGCAGAACCTCGGATACCTGTTTGTCAACGGCAAAGCACGAAACAATCTCGAAGAAGTCGTGGTCGGCATCGTCGCGAGTCTGTTGATCGCCCTCATTTTTGACATGATTCTGGTCGCGGCAGGACGCCTGCTATTGCCATGGAATCGGAACGACAAAGCGTCCGCTCGCCGCGCGGATATTGCCAGCATGGCCGCGCCGATCAAGGCGAGTGAGCCCGCATGAATCTCTTCATTGATGCGTTCGCCTGGTTGTTCGATCCGGCCAATTGGCAGCCGGGCTCCCAGTCGCCGTTGCCCTTGCAAGACCGAATTGCTGAGCACTTGCTATACACGTTCCTGGCGGTCGCCATCGCGGCGCTGATCGCGTTGCCCGCGGGCTTCTACATTGGCCACACTGGTCGAGGCAGGCAGTTTGTGATCAGCTTCACCGGTGCCATGCGTGCGTTGCCGACACTTGGGGTGCTGTTCTTTCTCACCATGGTCTTGGGATCGATGGTGAGGGGCACCGCCGGGGTGTTTTGGGGAACCATGATCGCTCTTGTGATTCTGGCTATCCCGTCGATTCTTGCGGGTGCGTACGCCGGACTGGAATCGGTGTCTCGACAGACGATCGATGCAGCGCGGGCAAACGGCATGACTGAGATGCAGATTCTGACACGGGTAGAGATTCCACTCGCGTTGCCGCTGATCATCGGCGGACTGCGTTCCGGAGTCCTTCAAGTCATAGCGACAGCGGTGATCGCGTCCTACGCGGGACTCGGCGGCATAGGTCGTGTCATCTCGAGCGGGATCGGCCTCAACGACTACGACCGAATACTTGGCGGCGCGATTCTCGTAACCGTTGTTGCGCTAGTCATCGACGGTGCGTTTGCCATTGTCCAACGACTCACTCGAGTGCCGGGCGCTGGCAATCATGCCGTACGCGCCAAGGAAACAAAGCTTCGCCGACGAGCGACCCGCTCGTCGGCGGCGGTGGAAACACCAATCCGAGAAGGGAATGTCACAGCATGAGATTTTCAAAGAAGGGCCGGGTGGCCGCAAGCCTCATCGCGGTCGGAGCTGTCGTAGCTCTGGCAGGGTGCACGCAGTCCGACCCCACAGCTCCCGAGACCGACGGCGATACAAATGCGATGTCAGACACGATCGTCGTAGGATCTTTCGCGTTTCCTGAGAGCGAAATTTTGGGTGAGATCTACGCCCAGGCGCTTGAAGCAGCGGGATTCGATGTCGACACTCAGTTCAACATCGGACCGCGTCAGCAGACGATCCCTGCCCTGCAAGATGGGTCGATCAATCTGATACCCGAGTACAACGGCAACCTGCTTGCGTACTACGACACCGAGTTTGAAGAGCGCACCACTGAGGATGTCGACGCCGCGCTGGTCGACGCAGTCGCGGCCGACGATCTCGTGGTCTACGACTCCGCCGCGGCCGAAGACAAGGATGCGTACGTCGTGACGAGCGAGTTTGCCGAGGCGAACGATCTCACCGAGATAGGTGACCTTGCCGGAGTGCAGCCGTTCGTGCTCGGCGCGAACCCGCAGTTCGGCGAGCTCGGCTACGGCATTCCGGGCCTGGCATCGGTCTACGGCGTCACAGACGTCGAATTCGTGCCGATTGAAGACTTCGGCGGGCCTGACACTGTGAAGCAGCTCGTCGACGACACGGTGCAGGTGGCCGACATCTACACGACTTCACCCGCTCTCGTCGCTGAGGACCTTGTCGTGCTTGAGGATCCAGAGAACCTCATTGCCGCGCAGAACATCATTCCGCTGGCCAGCACTGCGATTGACTCGGAAGAGCTCGCGGCAGTGCTCAACGAGATCTCTGCCGCGCTCACTACCGACGATCTGATCGCGCTTCGCGATCGCGTTGAGGGAGACGAGCAGGCATCGGCTGCCACCGCAGCCACGGACTGGTTGACTGAGAACGGTCTTCTCTGATCCCATCGGCTCTGCAAGGCGGTGACGGGCCGCGAGCGCTTGCTCGCAGTTCGTCACCGCTTTGTCGCATAGCCTTGAGGAGACATGGCACATCTGCTCGGGGCTGAAGGCCTCCACCTAGAATTTCCCACCAAAGTCGTTTTCGACGGCGTTTCTCTCGGCATCGACGAGGGGGATCGCATCGGAATCGTCGGTCGAAACGGCGACGGTAAATCGTCTCTCATGGCGATGCTCGCCGGTCGTCTGCAACCCGATTCTGGGCGCGTAACGGTTCGCGGGGGAGTGCGCGTCGGTGTGCTCGACCAAGCGGACACTCTTGATGGCACGATGACTATCGCGCAGGCAGTCGTAGGCGATATGCCCGAATACGAGTGGGCCGGCGATGCGAACGTACGCGACGTGATCGCTGGTCTCCTGTCTGGACTCGACTGGGACGGCCCCATCGAAGGCCTTTCGGGTGGGCAACGTCGACGTGTCGCGCTTGCGGCTCTGTTGACCGGTGACGACGATGTGCTCTTTCTGGACGAGCCGACGAACCACCTCGACGTCGAAGCCATCGCCTGGCTCGCGCAGCACCTCAAGCGACGCTGGTCTGCTGCTAGCGGTGGCTTGCTCGTCGTCACACACGACAGGTGGTTTCTCGACGAGATCTGCACCAAGACCTGGGAGGTTCACGACCGCATCGTCGAGCCGTTCGAGGGTGGCTATGCTGCGTACATCTTGCAGCGGGTTGAACGCGACCGCCAGAGCGCCGTGATCGAGCAACGCCGCAAGAATCTCGCGCGGAAAGAACTCGCATGGCTGCGTCGCGGAGCGCCCGCCCGCTCAACGAAACCCAAGTTTCGCATCGATGCCGCAAACGAGCTGATCGCCGACGTGCCCGAGATTCGCGACCCGGTCGCGCTGCAGTCCCTGGCCGTATCGCGTCTAGGCAAAGATGTTGTAGACCTGCTGGACGCCGGCGTCACCTACGGCGACCGTGAAGTTCTTCACCCTTTCGAGTGGCGAATTGCTCCCGGCGAGCGCACCGGAATTCTCGGTGTCAACGGCGTCGGCAAGTCGACCCTGCTCGGGTTGGTCTCGGGCGAAGTCGAACCGACGACCGGTCGCGTCAAGCGCGGAACGACCGTGCAGGTAGCGACTCTCACGCAGCGCCTCGACGAGCTCGAAGCGCACCTGGATAAGCCCGTGCGCGTGGTCATCGCTGGCTTGCGTACGACCTACACCTTCGGTAGCGGCAGCAAATCGGCGGAGCTCACACCCGGCCAGTTGCTCGAGCGCATGGGATTTGCCGGCGCGCAGCTGTCGACCCCCGTGAAAGACCTCTCTGGTGGCCAGAAGCGACGACTGCAGCTGCTGATGATCTTGCTCGAGCAACCCAACGTACTGATTCTCGACGAGCCGACGAATGATCTCGACACCGACATGCTCGCGGCGATGGAAGATCTCCTCGACACCTGGCCAGGCACACTGTTGGTGGTCTCGCACGATCGCTACTTCCTCGAGCGTGTCACCGACCAGCAGTACGCCATCCTGAGTGGGCACCTGCGCCACTTGCCCGGCGGCGTCGATGAGTACCTTCGGCTGCGCGAGCGGGAGCGCAACGGACCCGAGAAGTCCGCTGCGCTTGATACGACCAGTTCGAAGCCAAAGCTCGCGGGCGCGGAGCTGCGCAATGCGCAGAAAGAATTGGCCGCTCTCGAACGTCGAATGAGCAAGCTGGAATCCCAGATCGTGGCAGCGCGCACGGCTATGGCAGACCATGATCAGACCGATTTTGCCGGCCTCGGTGCCGAAATGTCTCGAATTGGCGCTCTTGAATCAGAACGCGAAGTGGCGGAGGCTCGCTGGTTCGAGTTGAGTGAAGTGCTGGAGTGACCACCACGGTCAATCTCGGCAGAGACTCAGCCGTCGAAACCGATGCTGAGCTTTCGCAGCAGCGCGGCTAGTCGTTCGCGGTCGGGTCGTGAAAGTGTGCTCAGCAGCAGTGCTTCGGCGTCTACGAGGCGCGTGATCGCCGCATCCACCCGCGTTCGGCCTTCTTCGGTGATGGTCACCAGCACGCTGCGGCCATCACCGGGATCTGATTCTCGCTTCACGAGTCGGCGACCGACGAGGCGATCGATGCGGTTGGTCATCGTGCCGCTCGAGACCAGCGTCTGCTGAAGCAACTGCTTCGGGCTGAGCTGAAACGGCTCGCCCGCCCGGCGCAGCGCGGAAAGCACATCCCATTCCCAGGGTTCCAGATCGCTGCGGCGAAAGGCATCACGGCGCGCACGGTCGAGGTGCCGTGAGAGCCGATCGACCCGCGAGAGCACACCGAGCGGTGAAAAGTCGAGGTCGGGACGCTGCGCGACCCAGGCTTCAACGATGCGGTCAACTTCGTCGGCTTCAGGGGGCATTCCCTCATTATCGACTGTGACATGTCCGTCGCGGTGGGGACGCACCGCCAACCTCTGGCAGACTGGTAGACGGTCGCCTCTTGGTGGCCGTTCCGCCGTGGTGTAATGGCAGCACGACAGCCTTTGGAGCTGTTAGGTCTAGGTTCGAGTCCTGGCGGCGGAGCATGTCTGGCAATTCGCTCGCAGTGATCGTTCTGGCCGCAGGCCAGGGCACCCGCATGAAATCTTCGCTGCCGAAGATGCTGCACCGCATCGGCGGTCGCACTCTGGTGGGGCACGTGCTCGATACCGCGCTTGTGCTCGAGCCCGATACGGTGTGCGTTGTTGTTCGTCATGAGCGCGAGTTGGTGGCGACTGCTGTGCGAGAGGCTGTGCCCGGGGCAGTTGTCGTCGATCAGGATGAGATCGCTGGCACCGGCCGGGCAGTGCAGGTCGCGCTGGACGCGCTGACTGACTTCGATGGTGACATTCTCGTGCTCAGCGGCGACGTGCCGCTGCTCGAGTCCGATGCTCTCGGCGCTCTGCTCGCGCAGCACCGTGAGGCGCAGGCATCCGCGACTCTGCTGAGCGCGACGCTCGAGGACGCCACCGGATACGGTCGCATCATTCGCGACGCTCAGGGCGGTGTCGCACGAATCGTCGAGCAGAAAGACGCGACGGCCGACGAAGCATCGGTCAGCGAGATCAACGCTGGCGTCTACGCTTTCAACGCACGTGCGCTGCGCACTCACCTCGCAAACATCACCACCGCCAACGCGCAGGGCGAGATGTACCTCACCGACGTGGTCGCGCTGATGCGCCAGGCCGGGCTGGCCGTCGGCGCGCATATCGCGCCTGACGCAGCGACGGCCCTCGGGGTGAATGACCGAGTGCAGCTCGCTGAGGCAGCACGCGTGCTGAACGCGCGCATCGTGCGCCATTGGCAGCTTGAAGGCGCCACGATTCTCGATCCTGCCACCACATGGATTGACGCCACCGCGTCTCTTGCTCCTGACGTGACAGTGCTGCCCGGTTGCCACATTCTGCGAGCGACCACGGTTGCCACAGGCGCGACGATCGGGCCAGACACGAGCTTGGTCGACTGCGAGGTTGGCGAGAACGCAATTCTCACCCGCACGGATGCCACCCTTGCAGTGATTGGCGCTGGCGCCACCGTTGGGCCGTTCGCCTATTTGCGACCGGGTACCGTGCTCGGAGACAGCGGCAAGATCGGCACGTTCGTCGAGACGAAGAATTCGACGATTGGTGAGCGCAGCAAGGTTCCTCATCTTTCCTACATTGGCGACACCACCATCGGCAACGGCGTGAACCTCGGCGCGGGCGCCATCACGGCCAACTATGACGATCTCGCCAAGCACCGCACCGAAATCGGTGACGAAGTGCACTCGGGGTCGCACAACGTCTTCGTCGCGCCCGTTAGGATTGGCGCAGGCGCAAAGACTGGCGCGGGGGCGGTCATCCGCAAGGATGTTCCCCCCGGTGCACTCGCCCTCAGCGTGGCTCCTCAGCGAAACGTCGAGGGGTGGGTCGAGCAGAACAGACCAGGAACGGGCGCGGCAGAAGCCGTAGCCAAGGCACGAGCGGCACAGAAAGCGGACGATGGCGCGAACGAAGAAGAAGACCGTTGATCTTGACCGTGACAATGACATCGCGCCTGGCCTCGTAGCCAAGACGAAGAAGCGTCTTGTCGTCGCACGCGGCAGCTCCCATCCCGAACTCGCCTTCGACGTAGCTGGTGCGCTCGGCACCGAGCTTGTTCCCACCGAGTACCGCACCTTCGCCTCGGGAGAGATCCTCACCCGGTTCGAAGTGTCGATTCGTGGTTGCGACCTTTTTCTCATTCAGAGCTTTGGCCCGCCGGTCAACGAGTGGCTCATGGAGACGCTCATCATGCTCGACGCTGCCAAGCGCGCGTCGGCGAAGCGAATCACGGTGGTCGCGCCGTATTACCCCTATTCGCGACAAGACAAGAAGGGTCGTGGGCGTGAGCCCATCAGCGCCCGACTGGTCGCTGACCTGCTTAAGACGGCGGGCGCTGACCGCGTCATGAGCGTCGACCTGCACGCCGCTCAGATTCAGGGTTTCTTCGACGGCCCCGTCGACCATCTCTTCGCCAAGCCGGTGCTGTTGGAATACTTCAAGAGCACACTGAGCCAAGATGATCGCGAACT
Organism: Microbacterium marmarense; assembly: GCF_037204165.1. Taxonomy (NCBI): domain Bacteria; kingdom Bacillati; phylum Actinomycetota; class Actinomycetes; order Micrococcales; family Microbacteriaceae; genus Microbacterium; species Microbacterium marmarense. The sequence continues at coordinate 778,991 of NZ_JBBDGL010000002.1, read as the reverse complement.
GCTGACCGTCGTGTCGCCCGACACGGGCCGAGTGCGCGTTGCCGACACCTGGTCGGACAGTCTCGGTGCACCGCTTGCGATCATCCACAAGCGCCGCGACCCGAACGTGGCCAACCAGATCACCGTCAATGAGATCGTCGGTGACGTCGACGGGCGAGTGTGCTTGCTGGTCGACGACATGATCGACACGGGCGGCACGATCGTGAAGGCTGCTGAAGCGCTGAAGCGCAGCGGCGCCAAGCGGGTCATCGTTGCCGCAACACACGCCATCTTCAGCCACCCTGCGGTGGAACGCCTGCAGAACGTCGCAATCGACGAGGTCGTGGTGACCGATACCGTGCCGATCCCCGAAGAGAAGCGGTTCGAATCGCTGACCGTGCTGCCGATCGCACCCCTGCTCGCGCGTGCGATTGAAGAAGTCTTCCAAGACGGATCGGTCACCAGCATGTTCGACGGCGCCGCGTAGGTTTCGCATAGCGCTCTCAAAGACTTCGTTGTCACACTGACGTCAGTCTTATCGTGTCGGTACGCGAGCACCCGTCGACTCTGGAGGAACCCTTTGATACGCAACGTTGTTTCTCGCCCCGCGCGTGCTACCGCCGCTATGGCGGCGACGGCCGGGATCGTCGCACTCGCAGGATGCAGCCCCAGCACCGAGGCGGCCGAATCAGACGCCGGCAGCGTGCCAGCGGGTGATGGCACCTATGTCGACGGAACGTACAGCGCAGATGGCTCGTACGCCACACCGGAGTCGGTAGAGAGTATCTCGGTCACCGTGACCCTCTCGGATGACGTGATCACCGAGGTGCAGGTGGTCGGCGACGCGCAGGCGCAAGAATCGCAGCAGTACCAGAGCGACTTCATCGGCGGGATCAGCGTCGTCGTCGTCGGCCAAGACATCGACGAGATCTCAGTGTCCCGAGTAGCGGGCTCATCGCTCACGAGCGGTGGATTCAATCAGGCGATCGACGCGATCAAGGCCGAAGCTGCCGCGTGAGATGGCGAGCGAACGCTCTCGCTGGAGCTTCGATGCCATCGGCACGCGGTGGGAGATAGAGACCGACGAGCCGCTGAGCGAGGAGCGTCAACGACAAGTTGCCGTCATCATCGATGGTTTTGATCGAACCTGGTCTCGGTTTCGCGGCGACTCAGTGGTTGCGCATCTCGCACGTGGTGCGAACTCAGTGCCGCTCCCGGTCGACGCCAGCGCCATGCTTGACGCATACGTCGCGCTGAGTGAGTCAACGTCGGCAGCGGTGAATCCGCTCATCGGCGAGCCGCTTTCTGCGCGCGGCTATGACGCCTCGTACTCGTTCACTGATCGCGGTGCCCAGCCGGCTCCGGCTGAGTGGCAGAGCATAGTGAGGTGGAATGAGGGGCGGCTCAGCGTGGTGCCGCCAGCAGTCCTTGACGTGGGTGCGCTGGGAAAGGGGCGACTCGTCGACCTCATCGCCGACCTGCTCGCCGATGTGGGCGGAGACATGGTGGTGGATGCCAGCGGTGATCTGTCGGTGCGCGGCTCACGTCAGCGTGTTGCGCTCGAGCATCCCTTCGATCCCCGTCGCGCTATCGGCGTGTGGGAGGTATCGGATGCAGCATTGTGTGCATCGTCGACCAGCCGGCGAGCTTGGGGCGAGGGGCTGCACCATGTGCTCGATGCGCGCACCGGGGAACCCGTGCGGACAGTTGCTGCCACCTGGGCTGTCGCTCCTCGTGCCATGGCTGCCGACGGAATTGCGACCGCGCTGTTCTTCGATGGCGGACCGAAGCTCGCACGGGACTGGGACGCACGATGGGTCAGAATGTTCACGGACGGCCAGGTGCAATGGTCGCCCGGATGCGACGCAGAGCTCTTCAGCGGGCGATAGCGTGGAGCGGTGAGTGAAACTTCGGGACAAGTGGTGGCTGTTGCAGCAGACGACGCTCATCGCTTCAGTAAACCTACGAGAGATTCCGTCACGCTGGTGGCAGGGCTCGGCATCGCGGGCGATGCGCACGCGGGAGCGACCGTGCAGCATCTGGCACCGATGGCGAGACACCCCGAACGACAGAACGTACGTCAGGTGCACCTCATTCACGAGGAACTCTTCGAACACACTGCAGCGCGCGGTCATTCGGTGAACCCCGGCGACCTTGGCGAGAACATCACAACGCGTGGCCTTGATCTGCTCGCAATGGGGCGAGGCACGCGGCTCGAATTCGGTAGCGGCGCAATCGTAGAACTGACAGGTCTGCGGAACCCCTGCGCGCAGATCAACGGGTTCTCACCCGGTCTGATGAAGGAGCTGATCTATGTTGACGAGCGGGGCGACACCGTTCGGCTGGTGGGTGTGATGTCGGTCGTCATCAACGGGGGAGAGGTGCGTGCGGGAGATGGCATTCGGGTCATCGTTCCTGACGTGCACGAACCTCTGTTGCCGGTTTAGCGATGATGGCTGCTCTCAGCACCGTCTGGAACCGCGTGTTCGCGGTGCTCGGTCGCGTGTCGATGTACCGGTTGGTCTATGTGCTGCTCGCGGTCCTCGCGGGCACCGCCTTGCTGCTCTCTTTCTTCGGGCTGGTCGGTCCGGCTCCGCTTGAGCTAGTGATCACCCTGCTCGTGCTGTCGCTGGTGTGTGTACTCGTCGACGCCGCAGCGCAGCGGGCGCTCTCGCTTCCTTGGCGCGTCGAGTCGTCTCTGATCACAGCCCACATCTTGCTCTTCGTGTTGCGCCCGACCCTCGACGTCGCGGCGCTGGGGGGAATCGCCCTCGCAGCGACAGCCGCTTCGCTGTCGAAGTACGTGCTGGCGTGGCGAGGTCGCCACATATTCAATCCCGCGGCGGTCGGGGCCACCGTGCTGACTCTCGTGAGCATCGCCGCGCCCGCGCTCGGCGCTTCCTCGTGGTGGGTGGGCACACCAGCGATGGCCGCGCCGGTGATCTTGTGTGGCCTTATCGTGCTGTGGCGCACCGAGAAGATTCGTGTCATCGCGCTCTTCTTGCTTGTGGCCGTCGTCGTCGGCACGACGCGCACTGTGCTGCAATATCAAGCGCTCGGGCAGAGCGTTGACTTCGCAACGATTGCTGCGGCCGTGCTGTGGTCGTCGCCGTTCTTGTTCCTAGGCGCATTCATGCTGTCCGAACCGCTCACCCTGCCGCCGCGACGGTGGCAGCAGTATCTCGTGGCGACCGTCGTCGGCGTGCTCGCAGCCTGGCCGATCGATCTGGGCCCCATATCGCTCGGACAGGAACGAGCACTGCTCGTCGGCAACCTGGTCGCGTTCGCGTTCGCCGTGCGCACTGCAGTTCGCCTCACCCTTCAATCACGCGCTGCGCTCACCCCGACGGCCAAGCAACTCACCTTCCGTGCACCGCGCGGCTTTCGGTTCACAGCCGGACAGTACATCGAACTTGAGGTGCCGCACCGCCATCCCGATGCGCGCGGCACTCGGCGCGAGTTCTCAATCGTGTCGTCGCCTGAGGAGCTGCCCAGTTTGCGGGTCGCATTCAAGGAAGGGTCCCAAAGCTCCTACAAGCGTGCACTCGCACTGCTCGAGCCCGGCGGCGCGTTGCCAGTGACCGGAGTGTGGGGCGATTTCGTGCTTCCATCGCATCGCGAAGAGCCGATTCTTCTCGTCGCGGCGGGCATCGGCGTGACACCGTTCATCTCGCAGCTGAACCACCTTCGGCTGACGGGAGAACTGCGCGACATCGTCGTGGTCTACGTCGCCTCGGAGGCTGCCGAGCTCGCATTTCGCGACGAGCTGGCAGCATCCGGGGTTCATGTGATCGTCTTCACGCGCGACGAACCTTCAGACATGCCCTCGCACTGGACGTGGGCTCGCGGTCAGCGCCTCGATGCAGCCGGTCTGCTGGGCTTCGTGCCTGACATTGCACGACGTCATGCGTACGCGTCGGGGCCGCCAGGGCTCATCGCAGACCTGACGCCGGCGCTGGAGCGCGCGCGTTCGATCACCACAGACGCGTTCAGCGGCTACTGATCTCGGAGTCCTCGGCGGGGTCGACGGCTTCGGGCTGCAACGGCAGGCGAACTTCGAACGTTGTGTCGCCGGGTTCGCTCTCCACCGTGATGGTGCCTTGATGGGCCTCCACGATGGCGCGAACGATCGACAACCCGAGTCCAGTGCCACCGGTTTGGCGCGCGCGCGAACGGTCGGCCCGTGAGAAGCGCTCGAAAAGCTCGTCTTTGACCCCGGGATCAATGCCTGGCCCGTTGTCGTGCACCCGCAATATCGCATCATCCGCGCTGCGTTCGATCTGCACATTGACTTCGGTTCCTGCAGGCGTATGAGTGCGTGCGTTCGCGAGCAGATTGGCCGCAATCTGATGCAGCCTGCCTGCGTCAGCGGCAATCATGACGGGCTCGTCGGGTACGTCGACCGTCCAAGTGTGATCAGGGCCAGCCGGTCGCGCGTCACCCACCGCTTCAAGCGCGAGTCTGGTCAAATCGACACTGCCGTACACCAGCTCTTGCCCTTCGTCGAGACGCGCCAAGAGCAACAGGTCTTCGACGAGCGTCGTCATGCGCAGCGACTGCGCCTGAATGCGCTCGAGCGACTGCGTCGTCGGATCGTTCGGGTCGGAATCCGCCACCGGTTTGCGGCTGAGCGCGCGAAGCGAAAGCTCGGAGTATCCGCGGATCGATGCGAGCGGAGTGCGCAGTTCGTGGCTCGCATCTGCGACAAACCGGCGCATGCGTTCTTCATTGCGCTGGCGTGCGGTGAGTGAGTCATCAACGTGGTCGAGCAAGGTGTTCAACGAGGCCCCCACGCGTCCGACTTCGGTGCGCGGATCGGCTTCGGCCTCGGGCACGCGGTCGGCTAGCAGCACTTCGCCCTGATCGAGCGGAAGTTGAGCCACACGCTCGGCCGTGGCTGCGACCGCGCGCAGCGGTGCGAGGCCAGCGCGAATAGTCCACGCCGTGGCGACGGCGAGAACGATGAGTCCTCCGGCCGTGAGCAGGCCGATGGTGATGAACATCTGGCTGAGGGTGGTGACCACATCGGCGCGTGAGAGGCCGACGACGACTGCGGACTGTCCCACACCGAAACCGGTCACTCGAAAAGTGTCTGCACCATCGATAGTCACCACGAGCGGTCCTTCGCCCTGGAGCCCTTGGTCGAGTTCATCGATCTGATCATCATCGAGAGCGACGACTTCGCCATCGTCGTTCATAAAAGCGGCAGATGGCCCGCCGAACGGAGTCGCGATGGCGAGAAGCAGCCCTGGTTGCGCTTGTTGAGTGGCGAGAATCTCTTCGGCAGTCTGCCCAGCCAGAATCTGTGGCTGTATCCATGAAGCGGTGCGCTGCGTCGTCGCCTTGAGCTCGCTGTCTAGGCGTCCTTCGAGCACCTGGCCGAGTATTGCGCTCATTGCCACCGCAACGAACACCAGAATCAGCGAAACGATCGACACGACGGTGACAATCAGACGTCGTTGAAGCGTCCAGGGAGCACGACCATGCCGCGCTCGAGCTGTCTGCCCGGTCGCGGGTTCGGCTGGCTGCGCTGGCTCGGCTGTCACTGGGGTGCCTTGATCATGTATCCGACGCCGCGCACAGTGTGAATCAGGGCCTCGTCGTGGCCATGGTCGATCTTCTTGCGAAGGTAAGAGATGTAAAGCTCCACGACGCTCGAGCGGCCGCCGAAGTCGTAGTCCCAGACGCGGTCGAGAATCTGAGCCTTCGACACAACGCGGCGCTGATTGCGCATCAAGAATCGCAGCAGCTCAAACTCGGTAGCGGTGAGTTCGATCTCACTGGTGCCGCGAGTAACTTCGTGGCTGTCTTCGTTGAGGGTGAGGTCGGCTACGCGCAAGATCGGTTCAGCGCCGCTCGCGTGTGCGGTGCCAGAACGCCGCATCAGTCCGCGCAGTCGGGCGACCACCTCTTCGAGGCTGAAGGGCTTGGTGACATAGTCGTCGCCGCCGGCGGTGAGGCCTGCGACGCGGTCGCCGACAGCATCCTTGGCAGTGAGAAAGAGAACGGGCACATCATCGCCCGACTGACGCAGTCGCTGCAATACCGCCATGCCGTCAAGATCGGGCATCATGATGTCGAGCACCATGGCGTCGGGGGCGAACTCGCGGGCGACCTGCAGCGCTTCGAACCCTGAGCTGGCGGTCTTCACGTCCCACCCCTCCATGCGCAGCGCCATCGACAGCAGGTCAGTGAGCATGGCCTCATCGTCAACCACGAGCACGCGCAGGGCTGAACCGTCGGGGCGGGTGAGGGCAGTTTGCGGGGTAGTCATGTCTTCTATTGTGCGCAGTTTCCTATGAGCTTGCTATGCGCCGGTATTTGCGTCAGCTGTGAATCGGTCAGGCGGCGAATCATAGGCAACTCTTAACTTTCTCTAACAGTTCGCATGAGCCGCGTCTCTAGCGTTTTCTCATCGACGGGTACCTGGCTCGGCTTGAGGAGAATTGATGTACGGAACGTACCTACGGCGAGAACTCGCCGGAAGAAAGAAACAGACGATCATCGTCGCGGCAGGACTCGCTGTTGCGATTGCGCTTGTCATCATTGTGAATTCGCTCGCGACAGGCGTCAAAGACGCTCAGGCGCAGGCTCTCGAATCGGTGTACGGAGTGGGCACCGACCTCACCGTCACCGGCGCAAGCGCCGAGCCCGGTGAGCGCGGACAGCGGTTCGAATTCGGTGCCGAAGCGGGCGAAACGACCGATGGCACGACGGCGCTCAGTCAGTCGCGGCTCACGACAGACTTTCTTCGTGGCACGCTCGACTCCTCGACAATCGAGACGGTAGCGGCGGTGGATGGCGTCGCTGCGGCATCAGGCGCGCTTTCGCTGACCAACACGACTTTCTCAGGAGAGCTTCCCGACTTCGCCGAGTCCGAGCAGATCGACCCCGGCCAGGCAACCGAAGGCGAGAGCGCGGGGGGACAGGCTCCTCGCCAGGGCGGCGCCGACGGCGCCGGCGGCAGCGCGTTCGACCTCGACACCTTCACGGTGCTGGGCATCGACCCTGCGGCGACAACATCGGGACCACTCTCGGCGATGGAAGTTGCTGAAGGCCGCGCGCTCGATGCCGCTGACTCCGAGCAGCTTGTGGCGCTCGTTGACGCCACCTACGCCGCAACGGCCGAGATCGCACTGGGCGACACCATCGACGTGGGCGGCAATGCCGTCGAGGTTGTCGGAATCGTCGCGTCTACTACGAACGAGGCCGACACGGCAGCCAACGTGTATCTGCCGCTTGACACCGCTCAGACGCTTGCCGGGCTTGAAGACGTCGTATCGACCGTCTACGTGCAGGCTGCCAATGCGGGCGACATCGACGCCGTGCAGGCTGCAATCGCAGACGAGCTTCCTGACGCGACCGTGAGCTCACAGTCAGATCTTGCCGCCACCGTGTCTGGATCGCTTTCTTCAGCATCCACTCTCATCACCAACCTCGGCACCTGGCTGTCGATCATCGTCCTCGGGGTCGCGCTTGCGCTCGCCGTGCTCTTTACGATCTCGGGCGTATCCCGCCGCACTCGCGAGTTCGGCACGCTGAAGGCGATCGGGTGGTCGAACAATCGAGTCGTGGGACAGGTCGCGGGAGAATCCGTGGTGCAGGGACTCATCGGCGGAGCGGCAGGGCTGATCATCGGTCTCGCGGGCATCATCGCCGTAAACCTCATCGCTCCGACGATTTCGGTGACCGAAACGGCCACGACAGGACCCGGGGGTGCGGGAGCGCCGGGTGTGCAGGGCGGCCAAGCCTTCGGCGCGGTCACTGAAACCTCGACCGAGATCGTGCTCAATGCGCCGTTCTCACCCACCGTGATCGCGTTGGCGATCGGGATCGCTGTTCTGGGCGGTGGTCTCGCCGGGATCTTCGGCGGCTGGCGTGCCGCGCGATTGAGTCCGGCCGAAGCACTGCGATCGGTGGGCTAGTGGCAATGCACACCGAAAACACCGCCCCGACCCGACCGGCGGGCACTCATTCTGAAGGAGATACCGAGATGACGCTAATCGCTACCCATACAGAGCAGGGTCTGGATGCTGCACCCGTCGCGCTCTATCGGCTCTCTGGAGTCACGCGCACATACCGTCAGAAAGACCGGGTTGTGAAAGCGCTGGCCGGCGTCGATCTCGAGATCACCCGAGGTGACTTTGTCACCATCCAGGGCCCAACCGGGGGAGGCAAGTCAACGCTTCTTCAGCTGCTGGGTGCGCTTGATCGCCCGAGCGCCGGCTCGGTGATGCTGGGCGATACTGATCTCGCCAAGGCCTCGAATGCGCAGCTCACCAAGGTGCGCGCCCACGAGATCGGCTTCGTCTTTCAGGGGTTCAACCTGATCCCGACGCTCACCGCGGCCGAGAACGTCGATATGGCCCTTGAGCCGCTGGGAGTGACCAAACAGGAACGCACGCAGCGTGTTGAAGAAGCGCTCGCGCGAGTCGGTCTGGCAGAGCGCGCCGATCATCTTCCGGGTGAATTGTCGGGCGGGCAGCAACAGCGTGTGGCGATCGCCCGAGCAATCGTCAAGCAGCCAAAGGTGCTGCTGGCAGATGAGCCGACCGGCAACCTCGATGAAAGCATGCGAGATGAGATCCTCGTGGTGCTTGAGGAGCTTTGCGCCGAGGGACTGACCCTCATCGTCGTCACCCACGACTCGGCTGTCGCCAAGCGCGCCAAGCGGCGACTGCGGCTTGAACGCGGCACCGTGCGTGACATCACGCGCAAATAGATAGTGAGAAAGCAAAACGCGAGCCCCAGTTCGACCGGGGCTCGCGTTTTCGCGCGTGGCGCGCTAGCGGATGCTAGTGAGTGTCTTCTGCCTCGACTTCACTGCGATCTCCCGACCACAGTGTGTGAAAAGTGCCTTCTTTGTCGACACGCTTGTACGTGTGTGCTCCGAAGAAGTCACGCTGGCCCTGAACGAGGGCTGCCGGCAGGCGGTCTGCGCGCAGACCGTCGTAATAGGCCAGCGAAGAGGCGAACGCGGGCGCGGGGATGCCGGCGGTGGCCGCCGTGGCAACAATGTGACGCCACGCTGCCTGCGCCGGGCCCAAGGCGTCGACGAAGTATGGAGCGGTGAGCAGCACTGACAGCTCGGGGCTTTCGGCATACGCATCAGCAATGCGGTTGAGGAACTGCGCTCGGATGATGCAACCGCCGCGCCAGATCTTCGATACTGCGCCGAGGTCGATCGTCCAGTTGTATTCGGCGGCTCCCGCGCGAATCTCGTCGAAGCCCTGCGAGTAAGCGACGATCTTCGAGGCGTACAGTGCCAGGCGCACCTGTTCAATGAACTCGTCGGTGTCTTCTACCGACAGGCCCTCGCTCGGACCGGGAAGTTCACCCGACACCGATCGCTGCTCGGGGTGGCTCGACAGCGAGCGCGCGAACACTGCCTCAGCGATGCCAGACACTGGAACGCCCAGGTTCAGCGCAGTTTGCACCGTCCATGCGCCGGTGCCCTTGGCGCCTGCCTGGTCGAGAATCACATCAACGAGAGGCTTGCCGGTGTCGGCATCCATCTGCCGAAGCACCTCGGCCGTGATCTCAATCAGGTAGCTCTCAAGCTCACCCTTGTTCCATTCCGCGAAGACGTCGGCGATCTCGGCGGGGGACTTTCCCGTCGCGCGTCGGATCAAATCGTAGGCTTCGGCGATGAGCTGCATGTCGGCATACTCAATGCCGTTGTGCACCATCTTGACGAAATGACCGGCGCCATCGTGACCGATGTGTGTCACGCAGGGTTCGCCTTCGGCGACGGCTGCGATGGACTTGAGGATGGGCCCGAGCGTCACCCAAGATTCGTCTGAACCGCCAGGCATGATCGACGGTCCCAGCAGGGCGCCCTCCTCGCCGCCTGAGATGCCAGCTCCGACGAAGTTGATTCCCGTTTCGCGGACGGCCTTCTCGCGACGGATCGTATCGGTGAAGAGCGCGTTGCCGCCGTCGACAATGATGTCACCGGGCTCGAAGGCCTCAACGAGAGCATTGATGACGGCGTCGGTGGCGCCGCCAGCCTTGACCATGATGATTGCGGTACGGGGTTTCTGCAGGCTGGCTGCGAACTCGTCGTACGAGTAAGCGGGAACGAACTTCGCCTCGGGGTGCTCAGCAACAAGGGTCTCGGTCTTGTCATGGCTGCGGTTATAGATCGCGACCGTGTTGCCCTCGCGGCTTGCGAGGTTGCGGGCGAGATTCGATCCCATTACCGCGAGTCCAACAACGCCGATATTGGCGGTTCCGCTCATTTTTCTCCTCAGTCAGAGCCGAGCTCTCGCACCGCTGCGTGGTAAGCGGCAGGGCTGGCGGTTTCAGCGTAGCGCGCCACCGCTCTGCCTCGCAGGTTGTGTGACGGTAGGTGCGCTTCGTCGGTTCAGTGGATGGGGATAGACGATTCCCGCCTAATGATCATATCATTGGGGCTATGCGGGACGATGTTGTCGTCGCCGTCTCCCTCCGACGATGGACAACAATTCATGATCATCCTTGCGCTGGAAGCCAGCACGACGTCTGCCAAGACGATGCTCTTCGATACTGACAGCGGCGAAATCGCTGTTAAATCGCGGCGCTTCGAGACCGACGGGCCAGACGCCGCTGTGCGCGACGGTGACGCGATCTGCACTCAGCTGTTCGCGCTCGGGCGCGAAAGCGCGCACGGTCATGAAGTTGATCTAATCGTGCTCAGCGGGACCTGGCACGGTCTCACCCTGCAGACACCCGCGTTTGAGGCAGTCACCCCGGTGATGGAGTGGCCGTACACCGGCGCTCAGGATCTGTGTGCGACGTTGCGAGACGACGCGGAGCTCACGTGGTGGTTCTACGAGCGCACAGGTTGCATGGTCAATGCGGTCTACCCCGTGTTCAAGCTGATGCATCTCGCGCAACAGGGCCATGACCTCACATCGGTTGTCGCCATGGATCAGCCGAGCCTCGTGTTCGCCCGGCTGACGGGCGAGTGCTGGACGACTCCGTCGCTCGCTTCGGGTACCGGCCTGCTCAATGCCACGACCGCAGATTGGGACCACGAGGTCATTGCACGCTTCGGGCTCGAGCACGTGCAGCTTCCCGAGCTTCGAGCGTCTACGCAGACGGCGTCCCTTCTGCCCGAAGCGGCAACTTTGCTTGGCATTCGCTCCGGCGTGCCAGTGCTTGTCCCCGGTCCTGATGGCGGGCTCAGCCAAGTTGGCGACCTTGCGACCGAACCGGGAGACATGACCTTTTCGATGGGCACGAGCGGGGCGTTGCGTCTCGCCTCCCGGCATCCTGCCTTTTCGCCCACACTCAGTACCTGGTCGTACCGCTCGCCGATGGGTTCGCTGAGCGGTGCGGCAACCTCGGGGTGTGGAAACTGCGTCGATTGGGCACGCGAGCGACTCTTTGGAATGTCTACCGACTATGCCGAGATCGAACCGCTGCTTTCTGCGGACAGGCTCGACACACCAGTGTTCATGCCCTTCCTGTTTGGCGAGCGCAGTCCAGGATGGCAAGACCAGCGACAGGGGGGACTGCTCGCACTGCAACCGCATCACACCCGCGCTGACATGTACCAAGCCGTGCTCGAGGGCATTGTCTACTCGCTGTTTCACTGCTTCAAAGAGCTGACCGCGCTAAGCGGTTCCCCCAGGCGCGTCATTCTCTCGGGTGGCGTGCTTTCCTCCCCGTTTTGGACGCAGCTGACCGTCGATGTCTTCGGCGTCGAGATGGAAGTGTCGACGCAGCAGCACAGCTCGACGGTGGGTGCCATTCGCATGGGGCTCGCCGCGCTGCAGCTGCCCATGCAGCATCCGGCACTTGACTCGGTCGAACGCCGGATCGTTCGACCTCGACCAGAGCGGCGCGCGCAGTATGACGCCGGCTTCACGCGGTATTTGGATCACTACTCACGAACAGTGCCTGTTGCCCCGTCGAAGAGCTGACGCGGCACGAAGCGGCTGACCGGCTTCAGCTCAGCGACCGCACCTCTGACAGAACAGCGTCGACGTAGCGACGGGTGTGGTGTTCGGCCGCTTCGGCGTCGCCGCGAGCGATCGCCGCTGCGGTCTGAAGGTGGTTGTGCAGCGCTTCGTGGTGAGGCGTCGGGGGAGTGAGCCCCTCGCGTGAACGCCCACTGATCACTGCCGCGATCGCAGACTTGGTCGCGGCAAGCATCAGGTTGCCGCTCGAGTCGAGGATCAGATCGTGGAAGGCGATGTCGGCACGCAGGTACTCCTCGGAGTCGCCCCTGCCCTGGCTTCCCAGTTCGTTGAGCTGGTCAGCCAATCTGGTGAGTTCGGCTCGCTCCACATCACTCGCACGCGTAGCGCTGAGGCGGGCGGCGACCGGCTCGATCGCCGCGCGCAGCTCGGTCACGACTACCAGCTGCTGATCTCGCCGCGGGCCCGTGAGCTGCCAGGCGATCAGCTGGGAGTCCAGGGCGTTCCACTGATTCACCGGCCGGACGGTGAGGCCAACTCGACGGCGCGATTCGAGCATCCCCATGGCCTCGAGCACCCGAACGGTCTCTCGTACCACCGTTCGCGAGACTCCGTACTCGGATTCGAGTCCGGCGAGGGTGAGAACGACGCCGGGCTGCAGTTCGCCCGATGCGATGCGCTCGCCGAGCGCATCGAGCAACGGTCCGTGAGCTGCCTGCGCCACGAGGGCCTCCAATAAATATGATCAAAGCTTGCCAAAAATATGATCATTGTGGCAAGATCACTGCACGCGCTGAAATTCATAGAGCGCGTCGCACGAATCCTAACGCGGGAGCCGGGGTGTCCCCGAGTTCTCATTCCTCACATCAATGGAGATTCAGATGGAAGATTGGACCCAAACGCTGGGTACCGGGCCGCTTCTGGCCATAGCTGCGGGCGCGATCGCGCTCATTCTTGTGCTCATCATCGTCTTCAAGGTGCATGCCTTCTTGACGCTGATTATCGTCTCGTTGCTGACCGCACTGGTTGCGCAAGTGCCGGTGTCGGAGATCGCGACGACTCTGCTGGGCGGATTCGGTGCAACCTTGGCGAGCGTTGCGTTGCTCGTAGGCCTGGGAGCGATGCTCGGAAGACTCATAGAGCATTCCGGCGGCGCTAAGGCGCTGGCGGATCGCTTCGTCGAAATCTTCGGTGAGAAGCGCGCTCCTTTTGCGCTCGGCGTTGCATCGCTGATCCTTGGTTTCCCGATGTTCTTCGATGCGGGCCTCGTGATGATGCTCCCCATCGTCTTCGCCGTGGCGCGGCGCGTGTCAAAGAACAATGTGCTGCTGTTCGGCCTGCCCGCCGCGGCCGCATTCTCGGTCATGCACGTATTCCTTCCGCCCCACCCGGGCCCGGTCACCGCCGCAGGTCTGTATGGCGCCAACTTGGGAATCGTCCTATTGCTCGGCCTGCTGATCGCATTCCCGGTGTGGTACGTCTCGGGCTACCTGTGGGCGAAGTTCATCTCTGCGCGCATCAAGCTGCCTGTTCCCGCGCTTTTCGGTTCGATCGACGACGACCAGCCGGCTAACCCGCCCAAGCCGATGACGATCGTGCTGATACTGCTGCTGCCGATGTTCCTCATCTTCCTGAACACTGGCCTCACGACCCTCGCGAGCGAAGGTCTCGTCGCCAGCGACTCGCTGTGGGTACAGGTTCTGACCTTGCTCGGCAACTCGTTTGTCGCGCTGCTGATCACCGTTCTGGTGGCGACGTATGTTCTCGGCACTCGCCGCGGCGAGAACGGCACCGCTCTGGAGAAGACGCTTGATTCTTCGTTCGGTCCGGTTGCTTCGGTCATCTTGATCACCGGCGCTGGCGGAATGTTCGGTGGCGTCTTGCGCGCGTCAGGAATCGGTGATGCATTGGCAGACACGCTGAGTGACCTGGGCCTGCCCGTCATCGTCGCCGCCTACATCATCGCGGTTGTCATTCGCCTTGCACAGGGATCTGCGACCGTCGCACTGGTGACTGCCGCAGGACTCGCGGCGCCGGCGGTGCTCGCAGGCGACTTCAATCCGCTTCAGATAGCAGCGATCACGCTCGCAACCGCTGCCGGCTCCGTCTTCGCCGGGCATGTGAACGACTCCGGATTCTGGCTCGTCGGGCGACTCATGGGCATGGACGTCAAGACCACCCTGAAGACGTGGACCGTGCAGCAGGCGATCGAGTCCGTACTGGCATTCGTGCTCGTTCTCGCTGTATACGGCGTTGCCACCCTCGTCTGACCGCAACTGAAAGGCACCTCTGCTCATGTCTGAACTTTTCACTGTCGCTGACCGTCTCGCGCTGGTCACCGGTTCATCCCGAGGACTCGGCCGGTCGCTCGCCCTCGCCCTCGCGCGAGAAGGGGCCCGTGTCGTCGTTCATGGGCGAAATGCGCAGGCAGTGGAAAGCACTCGTGCCGAGGCTGAACGTCTCTCAGGACGACCGGCGGCGGCTGTCACTTTTGATGTGACTGATGCTGCCGGCGTCGAGGCTGGCATCGCCAAGCTCTTCGAGGAGGTCGGCGTGCCTGACATTCTCGTCAACAACGCCGGCGTGCAACGGCGTGGCCCGTTCACAGAGTTCTCTGTCCAGGACTGGGACGACATCATCGCGGCGAACCTCAACGGGCTCTTCTATGTATCTCGATTTGTGGCGCCTGCCATGGTTGAGCGGGGCTCCGGAAAGATCATCAACGTGGCCTCGGTGCAGTCATTGCTCGCGCGCCAGACCATTGCCCCATACTCGGCCTCCAAGGGGGGTGTTGTGCAGCTGACCAAGGGCATGGCCGCGGATTTGGCGCGACATGGCGTGCAGGTGAACGCGATTTCTCCTGGGTACTTCGCGACAGAGATGAACAAGGATCTCGTCGATGACCCGGATTTCACGGGTTGGCTGAAGGCCCGAACCCCGGCTCAGCGCTGGGGTGACTTCGCAGAGCTAGACGGTGCGCTTATTCTGCTCGCCTCAGATGCATCGAGCTTCATCTCGGGTCAGAACATCTTCGTCGACGGTGGAATGACCGCCGTCGTATGACCATCGGAAAGGAACAGATGATGCGCGCTGCCTATATCGAAGCCACGCAGAATCTCGTCGTGCGCGAGACATCCATCCCGCAGCCGGGCCCCGATCAAGTACGAGTACGAGTGGACTACGTGGGAATTTGCGGATCGGATCTCCACTACTACTTCACTGGTGCCAACGGTGCGTTCGTCGTGCGAGAACCGCTCATTCCCGGACACGAACTGTCGGGTCGTGTCGACGATGACCCGCTGGGAGTCTGGGAGTGCGGCAGGCCGGTCACCGTGCATCCCGCAACCTTCGGGACTCCGCTCCCCGAAATCATCGACGAGCCACACCTTTGGCCGGGCGGGGCGTATCTGGGAAGCGCTTCGACAACACCGCACACCCAGGGTGCTCTGGCGGAATACATCTTGGTCGAGCGTGACATGATTCGCCCCCTGCCGGAGTCGTTGCCCGTGCGTCGCGCGGTGCTCGCCGAACCGCTCGCGGTAGCGCTTCATGGCATCGCGCAGGCGGGTGGCGTCGCAGGTGCGCGCGTGCTCGTCACGGGCGCTGGGCCCATTGGCCTGCTGGCTGTTGCTGCTGCTGCCGCCGCAGGTGCGAGCAGCATCTGCGCCACAGACGTTCTGCCCGGACCGCTGGCCCGCGCCAGCGCACTTGGCGCCGACACGGTGATCAACGTGGCTGCAGACGAGGTTCCCGAGAGTGCCTACGACATCGTGCTCGAATGCTCGGGCGTCGCACCGTCGATATCGAGCGCCCTGCGAGCGGTTCGCGCTCGAGGCACCGTGGTTCAAGTCGGGATGGTTCCCAACGAGAACCGACCGCTGAATATCGCGCCATTCATCTCAAAAGAGGTGCGATGGGTAGGCACATTTCGTTTCAAGGACGAGATTGATCGGGCGGTTGCCCTACTCGATTCGCACCCGAGCATCGAGAGAGTCATCACCCACGAGGTATCCGCTGAGTCCATCGAAGAGGCGTTCCAGATCGCTCGCGACTCGGAGCAATCCGGCAAGGTCATCGTTTCGATGTGGCCGGAGGGCGGATAGCTCAGTTGTTGTCGTAGGAGCGGCCCATAGACCAGAAAGCCAACGTCGTTCCGACTGCACCGATCAGCGCGACAGCGCCGACCACCCACAGCAACACGTGTGTCAAGAATCCGTACTCCATGCAAAACCTCCGGGTGCTGATCGGGTGAGTCTTCATCGTAGCCGGGTCACTGCTAGACTATGTGCTTGTACTTCGGCGAGGGATGCCCCGATTTCGCTCTACAGCAGCAATCGGCATCCGTAATCGACGCGGTGATCTAGGCCCCGGCTTTCCTCACGCGCTCGCGTTTGAGTCGAAACAACCCCACATACCCTGGGCCTTCGCAGGTTGGCCCGCTGACAGAACGGGCCTGAGCGCCCGCAAGGAGCAACAATGTCGAACGAGCCCGACCACAAGGTCATCGCAGACGTCCGTGAGAACTTCGGCAAGGGCTTCGCCCGCCGCCTTCGCGCCGCTGGCAAGATTCCTGCCGTGATCTACGGGCACGGCACCGAGCCCGTGCACGTAGCCCTGCCCGGTCACCAGGTTGCGCTGCTCATCCGCCGCGCAAACGCGCTGCTCACGATCGTCATCGATGGCAAGGACCAGCTCACCCTGGTCAAGGACGTGCAGAAGGACCCTGTGCACCAGATCATCGAGCACATCGACCTCATCGTCGTGAAGAAGGGCGAGAAGGTCCAGGTTGACATTCCGGTCACGGTCGTCGGCGAGCCTGCTGCCGGCATGAACGTGAACCAGCACGCAGTGTCGGTTCTGCTCGAGGTTGAGGCAACGCACATCCCGCAGGGCGTTGAGGCTGACGTTGAGGGTCTTGAAGAGGGCGCTCACATCACCGCAGCCGACCTGTCGCTGCCTAAGGGTGCGTCGCTGGCCGCTGACCCCGAACTGCTCATCGTGGCGATCTCGGCGCCGTCTGCTGCTGCTGAAGAAACAGACGCCACGCCTGCTGAGGGCGAAGCTCTTGACACGCAGGCCGAGGAAGCAGCCGAGTAAGACTCTCACTGATAGCGAGGGGGTGCGGATTCCGCGCCCCCTCGTTTCGGTTTGTACGCGCCGTCAGACAGGATGGAAGACATGGCACAGTCTTGGTTGATCGTGGGCCTGGGCAATCCGGGGCCGCGCTATGAGACCACCCGCCACAACGTGGGGCAGCTGGTCGTGGACGAACTTGCGGCTCGCCGCAGCGAAACGTTCCGCGCGCACAAGACGAACTCGCGAACGGTTGAGACCTGGTTGCGCCCGGGCGGCGACAAACTCATTCTCGCCAAACCGAACAGCTTCATGAATGTTTCGGGCGGTCCCGTCGCAGCTCTGGCGAACTTCTACTCCGTGGATCCGGGCCATGTCGTCGTCGTGCACGACGAGCTCGACATCCCGTTCGACACGATCAAGCTAAAAATCGGCGGCGGACACGGTGGGCACAATGGGGTGCGCGACGTCGCAAAAGCGCTGGCCACCCCCGAGTTTCCCCGAGTGCGGGTGGGCATCGGCCGTCCGCCCGGACGGCAAGAGACATCCGATTGGGTGCTTGATCCATTCGGAGCTGTCGAGCGAAAAACCCTCCCGATCTTGGTGTCGGATGCTGCCGACGCGGTGGAACAGCTGATTGCCGAAGGCCTGGTCGCGGCTCAGCAGAAGCATCACGCACCGCGAGGCTAGCGGCGGGTGAGGCGCGGGCTCAGAGAGATCCGCTCGCATTCATCGTCGCGCCGACCGCGAGGGCGCTCGGTATGACGACCAGCGCGATGAGCGGCCCAGCGCTTGCCAGCACAACCGCGGCGATTCCGGCACCACGCCCGCGTCGGCGCACAATCGCGACGATGCCCTGGATGAGAGCCCAGGTGCCGCACACGGTGCCGACCCAGAAGGCGATCTCGGCAAACAGCACCCACTCGCGCACCGGAGTCAGGGTCGCGGGACTGAACTGCGCAGAAGTGAGCACATTTTGCGTAAGCGCACCCTGGCCGATTTCGAAGGCGGCGAGCCCCAGCGCCACGGGTACGACAATGGCCGCAAAAAGCGAGAGCAGCAGCGGGACAACGCCGAGCGCGGCGCTACGCTTCTGTGCCGGGGGAGCGCCGGCACCGCGTTGTTGTGCGGGCGCGGAATAGCCCGGAGGCATCGAATAACCTGCGGGCGGAGCAAAAGGACGTGCGCTCGGCGCCGCCCACCCGCTCGTTGCGGGCGCGGACTGCGGCACGGGGGGTTGACCAGGTGTGGAATCGCTCACGCCTTCATCCTAGAAGCGTGCTTGTCTTGCGTACGAGCGCGACTGCCGGGGTGTCGGCTGTGCGCCGTACACTTCTAAGGTGACAGTTCCCGGGATAGTGCGCGCCCTCGAGCAGGCGGAGCCCTTTCAGGACGCCGTTTCTGTGGCGCCTGTAAACGCCGACTTTTCTCTCGTCGAAGGGCTTGACGCCCCGCTTCTTGCCGCTCTTATCGAGCGCCGCCGCGCAGCCGGAAAGCCGCCGGTGGTGCTGCTGATCGCACCCACCGGGCGACGCGCTGAGTCGCTCGGGCCCGCGCTCGGTGCGCTTTTGCCCGGTGCCGAGGTGTTTCACTTTCCTGCGTGGGAGACCCTGCCTCATGAGCGTCTGAGCCCGAGTGCAGAGACTGTCGGCAAGCGGCTCGAGATTCTCGCGCACGTGGCGAAGTGGCAGGGCAAGACGCCACTTGTCATCACGTCGTCCGTGCGCGGGGCAATTCAGCCGATCGCAGCAGGCCTCACCGACGTTGGACCGATCGAGCTGTCGATGGGCAGCCGAGGCAACGAACTGGGCGATGTGGTGCTCGGGCTCGTCGAACGTGCCTACTCGCGCGTCGACATGGTGTCGCGCCGCGGTGAGTTCGCTGTGCGCGGCGGCATCCTCGACGTGTTTCCTCCCACCGCTGCCCATCCCTTCCGCATCGAGTTCTTCGGCGACGAGGTCGACCAGATTCGAGAGTTCTCCGTCGCTGACCAGCGCTCGCTGCCTGAGGACGTGCGAACAGTGTCACTTCTGCCTAGCCGTGAACTTCTGCTCACGCAGGACGTCCGCGAACGTGCCGCCGCGCTGCACGAGACGTTCCCCGGTCTTCGCAACATGCTCGAGAAGATGACCGAGGGAATTCCCGTCGAGGGCATGGAGTCACTGCTGCCCGCTCTGGTCGATCGGCTCGTGACGCTCGTCGACTATCTGCCACAGGGCGCAGCGGTCGGCTTGGTTGACCCCGAACGCGCCGTGAGTCGCGCGATCACGCTGAGTGATACCAATCGCGAGTTTCTGGATGCTGCGTGGAGCGCCGCGACAGCGGGCGCCGACACTCCCGTAGACCTTGGCACGGGCGATTTCGTGCCGTTGCCCGCATTGCGCGAAGCCGCAGAATCACGCGGCGATGTCTGGTGGACTTTGAGTTCATTCGACTCGGGCGAGGCAGATGCCTCGGCGGAGGGGCTGCTCGACATCGACGCAGCCCTCGAGGCAGCGCGAGTCGTGCGCGTGCCGGGCAACGCGGTGCCCTCGTTCCAGGGAAACGTCGACGGTGCAACAGCACACATTGCCGAGCTGCTGCAAGCAGGGTGGCGTGTGATCGTCACCGCCTCCGGAGCTGGCTTGGTCGAGCGCGCGCGCGATGTGATGGCCGAGCGTGGAATCGCCGCGCGCATGGTCGATGAGGTTCTCGCCATTCCTGAGCCGGGCGTCGCGCACGTGGTGCTGTCTGTTCTGGAGCGCGGATTCGAATCAGCCGAGGCCAAGCTCGCGGTTCTCACCGAGTCTGAGTTCTACGGCCGCACGATCGGTGGCGACCAGCGCGTGGTCAAGAAACTGGCATCGCGGCGTCGCAATGTGGTTGACCCGTTGCAGCTGAAGGCGGGCGATGCGGTCGTGCACGTCACCCACGGCATCGGAAAGTTCGTTGAGCTCACCCAGCGCGAGGTCTCGAGCGGCGGTCGCAACGCGATCAAGAGCACCCGCGAGTATCTCGTGATCGAGTACGCGCCGTCCAAGCGGGGCTACCCGGGCGACAAACTGTTCGTGCCGACGGACCAGCTCGACCTGCTGTCTCGCTATGTCGGGGGCGAGACGCCCGTGCTGTCGAAGATGGGCGGTAGCGATTGGGCCCAAGCGAAGGGCAAAGCACGCCGCGCGGTGCGAGACATCGCGGTCGAACTGGTGAAGCTCTACTCTGCGCGCATGGCAGCCAAGGGGCACGCCTTCGGCCCTGATACGCCGTGGCAGCGTGAGCTCGAAGAGGCATTCCCGTTCGCCGAGACCCCTGACCAGCTGCAGACGATCGATGAGATCAAAGCCGACATGGAGAAGCCGATTCCCATGGATCGACTGCTGTCGGGCGACGTCGGATTCGGTAAGACCGAGGTGGCAGTGCGCGCGGCGTTCAAGGCCATTCAGGATGGCAAGCAGGTCGCAATGCTGGTGCCGACCACGCTATTGGTCAAGCAGCACATCGAGACGTTTGCCGAGCGCTTCGCCGGATTCCCCGTGAAAGTGCGAGCGCTCTCGCGCTTTCAGACCGATAAACAGGCCCGCGAGGTTCTCGCCGGCATCACCGACGGCACTGTCGACATGGTTATCGGAACGCATCGCATTCTCACCGAAAAGGTGGTTTTCAAAGATCTCGGCCTGATGATCATCGACGAAGAGCAGCGATTCGGCGTAGAGCACAAAGACGCGTTGAAGAAGCTCAAGACGAACGTCGACATTCTCGCGATGAGCGCCACACCCATTCCGCGCACGCTCGAGATGGCAGTCACCGGCATTCGCGAGATGTCGACGTTGCAGACTCCACCCGAGGATCGGCACCCGATTCTGTCGTACGTCGGACCTCGCAATGACAAGCAGATTGCGGCTGCCATACGTCGTGAAATGTTGCGCGAAGGCCAGGTGTTCTTCGTGCACAACAGAGTGCAGTCGATTCAGCGTGTGGCGTCTGAACTCGCCGAGCTCATTCCAGAGGCGCGGGTTGTCGTGGCGCACGGTCAGATGGGGGAGCACCAGCTCGAGCAGGTCGTCGACGATTTCTGGGAGCGAAAAGCAGACGTGCTGGTGTCGACCACGATCATCGAGACCGGCCTCGATATCGCGAATGCGAACACCATCATCATCGACCGCGCAGACAAGTATGGGCTGAGCCAGTTGCACCAGCTGCGCGGGCGAGTCGGTCGCGCACGCGAGCGTGCCTACGCCTACTTCATGTACGACGAGATGAAGCCGCTCTCTGAAACCGCTGCCGACCGTCTGGAGACTATCGCGGTCAACAACGACCTCGGATCCGGCATGCAGGTGGCACTGAAAGACCTCGAGATCCGTGGTGCGGGAAACATGCTGGGCGCCGAGCAGGCGGGGCACATCGCTGGCGTCGGCTTTGATCTCTATCTGCGAATGATCGGCGAAGCTGTCGCGACTTTCCGAGGCGACGACGTCGAAGGCCCTGTCGAGTTGCGGCTCGAGCTGCCCGTGCAGGCTCGTATTCCTGAGGCTTATATCGACAGTGAACGGCTGCGACTCGAGGCGTACCAAAAGCTCTCAGCGGCGTCTGCCGCGCAGGCGAAAGACGATTCGCTCGATGCGGTGATCGACGAGCTTCGTGATCGCTATGGCGAGCCGCCCGCAGATGTTGAAGGACTGCTGTCCATCGCTCGGTTGCGCCGGCGCGCCACGCAGGCCGGACTGACCGATGTGGTTGCGATGGGGCCGAACCTGCGCGTCGCACCCGCTCATCTGCCGGACTCGATGCGCGTGCGGTTGCAGAGGCTCTATCCGAAGGCGAAGCTACTCGCTGGCGGAGATGCCCTGGTTGTGCCGCTGCCGCGGGTGGATTCGGAACCAGTCAGTGACGCCGACTTGATCGCGTGGGTTGGTCAGCTGATCGATCAGCTCTGGCCCGCGCCCGCGAAACCCGCCGCCGCACAGTAGTCTTCGTGCCGCACGCAGACGATCACCTCTCGCAGTGATCGTCTGCGTGGCATGGTGTCACCCGGTGTTCTGCAGCCCGGCCGCGACACCGCTGACCGAGAGCAGCAACAGCCGTTGCTGCGCAGCATCCACCGGAGCGCTCTCATCGGCATCGCGCAGGGCGCGCAGCGCGCGCAGCTGCAGCAACGAGAGCGCATCGACGTAAGGGCTGCGCATCTTGACGGCCCGCTGCAGAACAGGCTTATTGCCTAGCAGTTCGCTCCCGCCCGTGATGCGGGTCACCCAGGAGCGAGTGAGCGCCATTTCATCGCGCACAAGCGTGGCGAGGTCGTCACGATCGCCCAGATCGAGGTAGCGCTGCGCGATGCGGTCGTCGGCCTTGGCGAGGCTCATCGCGACGTTGTCGATCATCGTCTGGAACAACGGCCAATCAGCGTAGGCCTGCGTGAGCAGAGCTTCGTCGGCGACCGCATCAAGAGCCGTTCCCAGCCCGAACCATCCTGCGAGGTTGATGCGGGCTTGAGTCCAAGCGAACACCCATGGGATGGCACGCAGGTCTTCGAGCGACTCCACTGACAGTCCACGGCGGGCGGGGCGTGAGCCGAGCGCCAGCAGACCGATCTCTTCCATCGGGGTCACGGTGGCGAACCAGGGGGCGAATCCTGGTGCCTTGACGAGCGAGAAGAAGCGTTCACGCGAAGCGGTGTCCATGGTCGCTGCGACTTCGGCGTACTTCTCCGCCGCATCGAAGTTGCGCTTCTCGTTCGACGGTGACGAGGCCAAGAGTATCGCCGCAGCGACTTGGTCGATGTGCCGCATCGCAATTGCCGGGTCACCGTAGCGTGCGAAGATCACCTCGCCCTGCTCGGTGAGCTTGAATCGGCCGTCGACAGAGTGCTGCGGCTGAGCGAGAATCGCCGAGTTCGCGGGCCCGCCACCGCGGCCGAGCGCACCGCCGCGACCGTGGAAGAGGGTGAGCTCGATGCCCTCTTCCTGGGCCCACGCCGAGATCTTCGCCTGGGCTTCGTACAGTGCGAGGTTGGCAGCAACCGGGCCGACGTCTTTCGATGAATCGGAATAGCCGAGCATCACCTCAAGGCGGCGCCCGGTCGCCTCGAGCCTGGCAGCGAACTCAGGATGGTTGACGATCTCGGCGAGAATGCCTGGCGCGGCCTGCAGGTCGGCGAAAGTCTCGAAGAGCGGAATGACATCGAGCACAGGGGTGTTGCCGTCCGGCCCGGCAGCGAAGGCTGCAAGCCGGTGCACGTTGGCGAGGTCTTCAGCTGATTGCGTGAATGACACGATGTAGCGCCCGGCGGCACGTGGTCCGAAGCGCTCCTGGATGAAGCCGACCGAGCGAAAGACGTCGAGGACTTCCTCGGCTTGCTCGCTGAGCGCACCGCCAGCATCAAGTTCAGCGAGCACCTTCGCGTGAACGGCGGAGTGCTGGCGCACTTCGAGCTCGCTGAGGTGAAAGCCGTAGGTCTCGACCTGCCAGATCAGCTGCTGCAGATGGCCGTACGCCTGGCGCGACGCGCCCGCAGCGACGAGCGAGTCCTGGATGACGCGCAGGTCGGCGAGCAGGTGCTCGGGATCGCGGTAGGCGAGATCAGCATTGCGTGCGTGCGTGGCCGTCAGCTTGCGGGCGATCAGCAGCATGATTCGCCGGTATGGCTCGTTCGGCGAGCGTTCGGCGATCTCGGCGGCCGCGTCTTCATCCGCAGCCTTCAATCGTCGCCATAGTGCCCCGGCCGCGTCGCTGGGCGGGGTAGATGTGGCGTCGAGCGTGAGCGTTCGGCCGATGCGGTTGGCGGTGCGTTCAAGGCCGAGCAGCACGTGCTCGCTGGCGATTGCCGCGGCTTTGCGCGTAACCGAGGCGGTCACAAACGGGTTGCCGTCGCGGTCGCCACCGACCCACGAACCCACTCTCACGAACGGGCGCACCACAGGTGCACGGTCGCCGGCCGCGGGGCCCTGCAGCGCGTCGTCAACGCGGCGATACACGTGGGGGACGGCGGTGAAAAGCGTTTCGTCGAACACCGCCATGACAGCGCGCACTTCGTCGGTGGGTGACGGCTTCTGCGGCCGCAACGGCGCCGTTCGCCACAGGGTGTCGATCTCTTCGAGCATCCGCCGCTCGGCGCGGCGCTGGTCGGCGCCGTTGCGGAGCGCCAGGTCGTGCTCTTCGAGCAGCTCCGACAGGCGACGGATGCTCTGCGAAACGGCACGGCGTCGCGCTTCGGTGGGGTGTGCGGTGAACACGGGGTGGAATCGCATTGCCTGCAGACGCTGGAGCGCCGAATCGTCGCCGACTTCTTCGGCCAGCCGAACGAACGCGGCGGCTACCGAATCGGTCGCGCTTTCGCGGGCGGGCCGCCCGTCGCGCTGGCGCAGCACTCGCACTCGCTGATGCTCTTCGACCAGGTTCACGAGGTGGAAGTAGGTGGTGAACGCTCGGGCGACTTCGTCTGCCCGCTCGACGGTGAGAGAGTCCGCGATGCTGGCCGCCCGTTCGAAGGCTTCGGGGGACTCGTCCGTGTAGGCGTGGATGGTCGCAACACGCAGGCGCTCGACATCGTCGTACAGTCCCTTCGACCCGCTCTCGCGGAGTACTTTGCCAAGGAGAGAGCCGAGCATTCGGACGTCGGAGCGCATCTGCTCCGGAATCTCCTGGCCGGCTTCGAATCGTCCGACAAGGTCGATCGCTTCGGTGTGAGTCAGTTCGCGCATCCTCTAACGGTAGCGTCGCTGTGTTTCGCGTTGGTCACGCGGGCGGCACTTATGACGTTGAACGTCGATAGACTCTTCTGCGGAGTGCCGGGAAGTCTGGTCGGCGTCGGTAGAGAACCACCGACTGGCACTCTGAAAGGACCCTATGTCCCTGCTTCGTTCCGCACGTTTCCCCGCGATTGTGCTGCTTTGCGCTGCCGCGCTCGGCCTCATTGTGGCCAATTCCCCTCTGGGCGCGGCCGCCGACGACATCATGCACGCCTACGTTGGCATTCCCGATGTTTTCGAGCTCTCCGTTGATCATTGGATCAAAGACGGTCTGCTGGTGCTGTTCTTCTTCGTTGTCGCCGTCGAGCTGCAGTTTGAGTTGACCAACGGCCAACTCAACTCAGCGAAGAAGGCGCTGCAGCCCGCAATTGCCGCCACCGGCGGAGTGATCGTGCCGATCATGGTGTTCTTCGCGTTCACCGCTGGCACCGATTCGGCAGACGGCTGGCCGATTCCTACGGCCACAGACATCGCGTTCGCGCTCGGCGTTCTCGCGGTGTTTGGGCGAGGACTGCCGTCAGCACTGCGCATCTTCTTGCTCGCCTTGGCGATTCTCGACGACATCGTCGGCATCATTTTCATCGCGGTGCTGTTCACCACCGATGTGAACTTCGGCATGCTCGCCGCCGCCGCTGTCTGCGTGGTGCTCTTCGGTGTTCTCAGTCGGCAGCTCGATGGCCGCGCGCGCATCGCGATCTCCATCGTTCTGGTGCTGCTCGCTATCGCCGCGTGGGTGTTCACCTACCAATCGGGTGTTCACGCGACCATCGCGGGTGTGGCGCTGGGGCTTGCGATGGCGCAACAGCCGGCTCTGCGCACCCGGCACGCAATGGAGCCGTGGGTGAACGGCGTAGTGGTGCCCGTGTTCGCGTTCGCTGCCGCGCTCGTGGTCATCCCTCAGGTGCCGCTGCGCGAACTCACTCCGGCGTTCTGGGGCATTGTTGTCGCACTGCCGGTGGGAAAGATTGTCGGAATCTCGCTGTTCGGCTGGATCTCACTTCGAGTGGGGCGCGACAAAACCGCAGAGAAACCCGCCCTCGCGTTCACCGATCTGCTGGCCGCAGGAGCACTCGGCGGCATCGGTTTCACGGTGTCACTGTTGCTCTCTGAGCTTGCCTTCGCGAGCAACGATGAGCTTCGTGACGAGGCAACACTCGGTGTTCTCGCCGGCTCAATGATCTCGCTCTTGCTTGCGGGCATTCTGGTGTCTTGGCGCGCGCGGCACTACCGCATGCTGGATCGCGTCGAGGCCGGCACCACTGCGGACGATAAGAGTGCCACGGCGTGATGTTGTCGTGAGCGATCCTCAGGGCGATTCTCTTCGCGAGGCGGCCGAAACCATGCGTGCGGTGCGTGATCGCTGTGTTTGGACACAGCAGATCGACCACCACGCGCTGGTGCCCTATCTCGAGGAAGAGAGCGCCGAGCTGATCGACGCGATCGAGGCGGGAACCCGCGACGACCTGCGTGAAGAGCTGGGAGACCTGCTGTGGCAGGTGCTGTTTCACGCTGAGATCGCGTCGAGAGACGCTCGGTCGCCGTTCGATATTGACGACGTGGCGCGCGGTCTCACCGACAAGATGGTTCGGCGTCACCCGCACGTGTTTGCCGACGCGGTCGCAGCGACACCCGAAGAGGTGCTGGTGCACTGGAACGCAGCGAAGGCCGAAGAGAAGAGTTCTCGCAGCAGTGTGCTCGATGGCGTCAGCGAGAGAATGCCCACCCTCGCCCTCGCGCAGAAGCTGATTGGCAAGGCGCAGGTGGTCGGCATCGAGCCCGACTCCGCGATTGCTTCGCAAACACCAGCATCCGAACAGCAACTCGGCGAACAGCTGCTCGCGCTGACCGCGCTTGCTAAGCGCGAGGGCTGGGATGCCGAACGCGCGCTTCGAGAACGCCTGCGCGCGCTGACCACTGACGTCCGCGAGGTCGAAGCCCGCCGCGCTGCACAGGTCACACCCGTCGATAGACAAAGATAGAAGCGTGGCAACGGTCAATCCTCCGCGCGGAATGCGCGACTTTCTTCCCGCAGACAAAGCTCGTCGCGAGCGTGTGCTCGCCGTCATTCGTGAGCGCTACCGCGCGCACGGCTTCGACGAGATCGAGACTCCCGTTATGGAGGAGTACGCACGCCTGCACTCGGGCATCGGCGGAGACAACGAAAAGCTCGCCTACAACGTGCTCAAACGCGGTCTCGATGGCGCGGCGATCACGGCTGCGGCTGACAGCCCGGCAGATCTCACCGATCTCGGGCTGCGCTACGATCTGACCGTGCCCCTCGCGCGTTTCTACGCGAGCCACCGGGGCGAGTTGCCGAGTGTCTTTCGTTCCGTGCAGATCGCTCCGGTCTGGCGCGCGGAGCGCCCGCAGAAGGGCCGCTACCGGCAGTTCATGCAGTGCGACATCGACATCATGGGCGACGCGAGTTCGCGTGCCGAGGCGGAACTGATCGTCGCCAGCCTCGACACGCTTGACGCATTGGGCCTTGAAGGTGCCAGCGTGCGAATCAACGATCGCCGAGTTCTCGATTGGATGCTGGGGCACTTCGGGTTCAGCGAAGCTGAGCGCCCCGGCGTGCTGATCACGATCGACAAACTCGACAAGATTCGAGCCGAGGGTGTCGTTGCTGAACTGCGTGAGCGAGGCGCGAGCGAGGCTGCGGTTGATGCATTTGAGTCCTTCATGCGCCGCCCCGTCACGCTCGAGTACAGCCCCTTCGGTGAGCGGCAAGTGCGCAAGCTGCTTCCTGACGCGGTGCCAGACGAGATCGTTGCGCACCTTGTGGGTATCGGCGCTGCGGTGAGCGCAGCGCGAACGACTTCAACCATCGTTCCTGGCGACATTCCGCTGGTTTTCGATCCCTTCCTCGTTCGGGGCATGGGGTACTACACCGGCACGATCTTCGAGCTGGCTCACCCGTCGGTCGACTATTCGCTCGGCGGTGGTGGCCGATACGACGGCATGATCGGCCGCTTCCTCGGTGGGGACGTGCCCGCCGTCGGTTTCTCGATCGGTTTCGAGCGAATCGTTGATCTGGTGAAGGATGCCGAAGACGAAGCATCCCGCTCGATAGTGCTCGTTCACGACCGTGACGTCGCGGTAGCTGAACTGCTTGCGATCAAAGCATCTCTGGTGGCTGAGGGCCTACGCGTGCGGCTCGAGGTGCGAACGAAGAACCTCAAGGCGCTACTGGAGCGCGCTTCAGCTGACGGCTACTCATCGTTTGCGATCGTTTCGGCTGGAGCGACCAGCGCCTCGCTCGAGATCAAGCCGCTTACATAGCCAGCAGGCGAACCCCGCGGTAGATCACTCCCGCAGCGACGACGGCGAGACCAGCGACCAGTGCTTGCCAAGGCAAGGTGATCGCAAGGACGATGCACCCTACGCCTCCAATGACCTGCAGTATTCGGGGATAGCGCCGCACGTCGACGCGTTGCCGAAACGCAGCAACATTCGCGACAAAGTAGTAAAGCAGTACGCCGAACGACGAGAAGCCGATTGCCCCGCGCAGGTCGAGGGTGGCGACAAGCACGATCACGATGAGGCCGAGCGTCAGCTCGGCACGGTGCGGCACCTTCCATCGCGGGTGCACCGCAGCCAGAAAGCGGGGCAGGTCACCCTCGCGTGCCATCGCGAAGCTGGTGCGACCGATTCCCGCGATCAGCGCCAGTAGGGCGCCGAGCGACGCTGCTGCAGCACCGACAGTTACGACAGCGGTTGTCCACGCGATACCGGAAGCCGCCGCGGCGTCGGCGAGCGGGGCTGTCGACGCGGCGGTGCCTTCGGGTCCGAGGGTTGAAAGCACCGCGGTGGCCACAACGAAGTAGACGACGAGCGCGAGGGTGAACGCGATGAGGATCGCGCGGGGGATTGTTCGCGAGGGGTCGCGTACTTCTTCGCCCATGGTGGCGATGCGGGCATAGCCAGCGAATGCGAAGAACAGCAGCCCGCCAGACTGAAGAATGCCGTACCAACCGAAGTCACCGGCCGGCTCGCCCGTGAGCCAACCGGGGGAGGTGGGAGCGGAACCGGCCGCGGCGACACCGATGCTCAGGCTGATCAGCACCACGGCGACGATCACTCGAGTGAGCTGAGCGGTGCGGGTGATACCGAACCAGTTGACCGTGATCAGCCCCATCACAGCGATGATCGCGACGGGGCGTTCCCATCCAGCCGGCGCAGCGTATGCGGCGAAGGTCAACGCCATCGCCGCGCAACTTGCGGTCTTGCCGATGATGAACCCCCAGCCCGCGGTGAATCCCCACCAGGGACCCAGTTCAGTGCGCCCGTAGGCGTAGGTGCCGCCCGATGTCGGGTGCACTGCGGCGAGCTGTGCGGTGGAGGTAGCGTTTCCGAACGCCACGACAGCAGCGATCGCAAGACCGACGAGCAGGCCGGAGCCGGCAGCGGCGGCCGCGGGGGCAAAAGCCGCAAATACTCCTGCGCCGATCATCGATCCCAGACCGATGAACACGGCGTCGCCCAGGCCCAGACGTCGCTCGAGTGAGGGGGCTGTCACGGTGGCATCTTACGTGGATCGAGCCGCGGGGCGGTGTACACCGCTGGTAACCACCCGGACGCATTGTGTTCAGCTCGTAGATGTGGACTCTGCTCATGGGGCGCATGGCGAAGTCGCAGAGCGTATGGAAGTGGCAGAGCCTCTGGAAGTGGGAGAGCGTCTGGAAGCTGCAGCGCGCATTGCTGACGGTCGGGGTGCTCATGGCTGCAGTGCTCAGCGCACGCACCGCGCTGCATCGACAAGCGGCCATCGCGCGGCGTCGAATTGGCAAGCCGCTGGGCGAAGACGCTATCGATGCCGACCGCATCTGGCAGCGGTCACTCGAGGGAACACCGATCGAGCTCCTCCTGCTCGGCGACTCGATCGCCGCGGGACTGGGTGCACACCGACGCAAAGACACCCTCGGCGGCAGGCTTGCGAAAGCGCTGGCATCGCAGATGCAGCGCCCCGTGCGCCTGACGACCGCGGCGGTGGTGGGCTCGGAGTCGTCACAGCTTGGCGTGCAGCTCGACGGCCTCGCTGACGGATACGTTGCAGACGTCGCGGTCATCATCGTCGGTGGCAACGACATCACGCATCGCATTCCCGTCACCATCTCAGCGGGCCATTTGGCGGGCGCTCTCGAGCGTCTGCACATTCGAGGAACACGCGTCGTTGTTGGCACTTGTCCAGACCTTGGCGCCCTGCGTCCTGTTCCGCAGCCGCTGCGAATACTCGGCTCGCGACTTTCGCGACAGTTGGCGGCCGAACAGGCCGCGGTTGCGCGTCGCGCGGGCGCACATGCGGTGTCGTTGCGCCACACCGTGGGGCAGTTCTTCATCTCTGAACCCGATGAGATGTTCAGCCTCGACCGTTTTCACCCGAGCGCCCTTGGATATCGCCGCACTGCTGATGCGTTGCTTCCCGCTGTCGCAACGGCCGTGGCTGAACGACAAGCTGCTGTCGAGGCTGCCACGCACGAGGTGACCAGCCCGGCGGTCACAGAGCAGAACGAGTCCGCGTAAAGAGCAGAACGCGTCCGCGTAAACAACCAGGTGCGCTCAGCACGGTGACGCTGGTAGCGTGCGCTCAACGGGCTCACGTGGCCCAGTAACGAGGAGGCGCCAGTGTCAGCATCCACCCCCGCGTCGGCATCAGCTGGCGTCGCACCGCAGCGCGAGCAATGGACCGGCCAAGCCGGATTCATTCTGTCGGCGATCGGTTCAGCGGTCGGGCTGGGAAACATCTGGCGGTTTCCCGGCGTCGCGTACGAGAACGGCGGCGGCGCGTTTCTGATCCCCTACCTCATCGCGCTGATCACGGCGGGAATCCCGATTCTGTTTCTCGACTATGCGATCGGGCATCGGTTTCGGGGTTCGGCACCGACTGCGTTTCGCCGGCTCGGCGGGCAGCGAAACGGGCGGTGGCTTGAAGGCCTCGGTTGGTTTCAAGTGACGATCGCTTTCGTCATCGGGCTGTACTACACCGTGGTGATCGCCTGGTCGCTGAGCTTCTTCGTTTTCTCATTCGATCTGCGTTGGGGCGACGACGCTGCCGGGTTCTTGATCAACGACTATCTGCAGCTCGGTGACCCGGGCTTGAGCATGCAGTTCGTGCCAGGAGTGCTCATACCGCTTGTGATCGTTTGGATCGCAGCAATCGTGGTGCTCGGAGCAGGCATCGCCCGTGGAATTCAGCGAGCGAACTTCATCTTCTTGCCGCTGCTGGTGGTGGCCTTTCTGATTCTTGTTGTGCGGGCCCTCTTCCTGCCGGGGGCTGCGGATGGCCTCAACGCGTTGTTCACACCGCAATGGGAAGCACTCGCCGACCCGAATGTGTGGATCGCCGCATACAGTCAGATCTTCTTCTCACTTTCGATCGCCTTCGGCATCATGATCACGTACTCGTCGTATCGCAAGCGCCGGTCGAATCTGACTGCTCCAGGTCTCGTGGTGGCTTTTTCGAATTCGTCGTTCGAGATTCTCGCCGGCATCGGCGTGTTCGCCACCCTCGGGTTCTTCGCGTTCGAGCAAGGAATTGCAGTGAGCGAACTGAACGACATCACCGGAGTGTTGCTGTCATTCGTCACGTTCCCCGCGATCGTTTCAGAGATGCCAGGGGGACCGCTGTTCGGCGCATTGTTCTTCGGATCGCTCGTCGTTGCGGGATTCACCTCGCTGCTGTCGGTGCTCCAGGTGGTCTCGGCAGCTTTTCAAGAGAAGTTCAACCTGTCACCGCGCCGATCTGCCGCCACGATCGGGGTCGTTTCGGGAGTGCTTTCGGTGCTGCTGTTCTCAACCACCACCGGACTCATCGCCCTCGACACCATCGATCATTGGGTCAACAACATCGGCATTGTGAGCTCGGCGATTCTGACAGTCGTCTTTGTTCTGTGGATGCTGCGCAAGGGCAAGGAACTGCGTTTTCATCTCAACAGCGTCTCCACTTTTCGGGTGGGGCGTTCTTGGCTCTTCTTCGTTGGCCTGCTTGCGCCCGTGGTGCTGGGGTACATGCTGATTCAGCGCATCGTTGTGCTTGTCTTTGAGGGATACGAAGGCTATCCGGTCAGCTACCTTCTGGCGGTTGGTTGGGGTGCAGTGCTGCTTTTGGTCATCGGCGCTGTGGTGATGCCGTTGTTGAAGTGGAAGCGTCCGGTCGATGACTTCGATGTGTGGCCCGAGTACACCGAGGAGGTAGTGCGATGACCGCTGTTGCCATCACGTTTCTGATTCTCGCCCTCGTGCTGGTGTGGGGCGGGTTGATCGTCAGCGCTCTCGCGCTGAGGTCGCGCCCCGAAGTCGAGCGCTATCCCGCCGGCGGGATCGACGATCACCGCGAAGACGACGCGCCGATCGTTCACGACACCTGATCCGCTCGACTCGGGTGAGGCTGCCGCAGGAATGGAACCGGCTTGTTCTATTTGATATAGAATAATCTCGTGCTAGTCAGAATCGAACCCACCAGCGACGCGCCGCTGTTCGAGCAGATCGCAGCGTCGATCCGATCGGATGCCGCAGCGGGGCGACTGCGCGCCGGCGACCGTTTGCCGACCGCTCGCGACGTGGCAGCCGCGCTCGACGTCAATCTGCACACCGTCCTGCGCGCATACCAAGACCTGCGCGACGAGGGCCTGGTCGACATGCGGCGTGGCCGAGGCGCGATCATCACCGATGCAGTGGTTGCACTCGCAGATCTGCGCAACGAGATCGACGAGCTGGTGGCGAGGTCTCGCCACCTCGGCGTCTCACCCGAACTGTTGACCTCTCTCGTAAAGGAGATCGCTCATGACCGTTGAATCCTCTCTGGTGGCTCGCCGCTTCGTTCTGGTTGCCGTTGTCATTCCGGCCGTGATCACCCTCATCGGCATCGTCATCCAGCTCATCGCGTTGCCCCACGTGCCCGCGACCGTGGCCACCCACTGGAATGCCGCAGGTCAGCCAGACGGTTTCGCGCCAGCATGGTTGGTTCCGCTGACGACGTTGCTGCTTGGTTTGGGTGTTCCGGCTTTGCTGGCGCTGTTTGCCGCTCCCGGCCTTCGGCGCGGCGACAGGGGAGTGACCTATCGCTTCCTCGGCGCGACCGGCACATGGGTTTCGGCGCTCATCGTTGTGTTGTTCACGTGGACGTTCGTCATGCAGAAGGGCGCGGAATCGTCGGCGGAAGCCACTGGGATCTTTCTGCCACTCGTCGTGGCGCTGGTCGTCGCGACGGGGCTGGCGCTGGTGGCGTGGTTCTTGCAGCCAGCGACCGAGACAGTGCGCTCGCTCTCGCGAGCTCCCCAAGATCTTGCGCTCGCCTCGGGCGAACGCGTCGTCTGGGTGCACGGAGCTGCCATGACGCCGGCCGTCATGTGGGTGCTCTGGGGGGTGTCGATCGTTCTGACCGGCGCCGGCATCATCGCCGTTGCCGCGGATTCCGGAGCTTCGGGATGGATTCTCGCGACGACCGGACTAGTTCTGCTGATCGCGGTAGGCGCGACAACGGCATTCACTGTCGTGGTGAATCACGCTGGGCTGACGGTGCGGTCGGTATGGGGAGTGCCGCGTTTTTCGGTGCCGCTGAGCGACATCGCGGCTGTCGAAGTGGCAGACGTCATGCCGATGGGCGAGTTCGGGGGTTGGGGCGTGCGAATGGCTCCGGGCCGGTTTGGCGTGGTGCTTCGGGCAGGTCAAGCGATCGAGGTCACCCGAAACGACGGGCGGCACTTCGTAGTCACGACTGACGATGCCGAAACCGGCGCGTCATTGCTCTCTGCTCTAGCCGAGCGCGCGAACGCTGCAACCACCTGATAGCAACTGACGCAGGCAATCTGCAGCATTGTCGAGACCATCACTACACATCTGCCAGACACTTGACGTCACGCCAGCGCCGCGGTTGGCTGGGCCTATGCCCGAGCCCTCTCCAGACGCATGGCGCCGCGTCGACAGCTATCTGACCGAGCTTCTCGTGGGAGCGGATCCCGTGTTGGACGCGGCCGTGCGCGAACAGCATGCGGCCGGGATGCCTGCGATCGAGGTCGCACCGGTGAACGGCAAGTTCTTGAATCTGCTCGCTCGCATCTCGGGTGCTCGCCGGGTGCTTGAGATCGGAACGCTAGCGGGCTATTCGACGATCTGGCTGGCGCGCGCCATTCCTGACGACGGTCACGTGATCACGATCGAAGCCGAACCTGCCAATGCCCGCGTTGCGCGCACCAACCTCGACCGCGCGGGCGTGGGGGCGAAAGTCGACATTCGGGTTGGACGCGCCGCCGATGTGCTTCCCACGCTTGAGGGCGATTCGCCCTTTGACCTCGTTTTCATTGACGCAGACAAAGAGTCCAACACCGTCTACCTTGACTGGGCTGCGCGTCTGGGACGAGCGGGCACCGTCGTGGTTGTCGACAATATTGGGCGAGGAGGCGAGATCGCTGACCCGGCGACCACCAACTCTCAGGTGATCGGGACGCAACGAGGACTCGAGATGCTCGCGCGTGATCCACGCTTCGATGCGACGGCGCTGCAGACTCTCGACCGAAAGGGCTATGACGGAGTCGCCGTGGCGGTAGTGATCTGAGCGCGGCGATTCCGGGTGCGGCGCGCAACGAAATATGACACTGGCAAGTTCGTTCACGGTCACTAGACTCGTGAACGGACCAAAGACGCTCCGCAGATCCACCCCTCCACGACACAAGGAGTACCTAAGTGGCACTTATCGAGGCAGTAGGCGCACGCGAGATTCTGGATTCACGCGGCAACCCGACCGTAGAGGTGGAGGTCTTGCTCGACGATGGCATCGTTCAGCGCGCGGCCGTTCCCTCAGGTGCGTCGACCGGCGCGTTCGAAGCATATGAGCTTCGCGATGGCGACAAGAGTCGATACAACGGCAAGGGCGTCCTCAAGGCCGTCGCCGCGGTTGTTGACGAGCTCGGCCCGGCAATTGAAGGAGTCGAGGCGAGCGAGCAGCGCATCATCGACGAGATTCTGATCGAGACCGACGGCACCGACAACAAGTCGCGCGCGGGCGCGAACGCGATCTTGGGCGTGTCTCTCGCCGTCGCCAAGGCCGCAGCAGACTCCGCGGATCTTCCGTTGTTCCGCTACCTTGGCGGCCCCAACGCGCACGTTCTTCCCGTGCCGCTGTTCAACGTGATCAACGGTGGCTCGCACGCAGACAACGGCATTGACTGCCAGGAGTTCTTCCTCGCGCCCATCGGCGCGGCCAGCTTCTCTGAGGCGCTGCGTTGGGGTGCTGAGACCTACCACGTGCTGCACAGCGAGCTGAAGGCAGCCGGATACACGACCGGTCTTGGCGACGAGGGCGGATTCGCGCCCGACCTCGGCAGCAACCGTGAGGGCCTGGACTTCTTGGTCAAGGCGATCGAGAAGGCTGGCTTCACCGTTGGCACTGACATCGCGCTCGGCATGGACGTCGCGGCAACGGAGTTCTACTCCGAGGGCAAGTATCACTTCGAGGGCAAGCCATGGACCGCAGCCGAGCTCACTGACTACTACGTTGACCTCGTCGACAACTACCCGATCGTCACTATTGAAGACGCTTTGGCAGAAGACTCGTGGGAAGACTGGAAGGCACTTACCGAGAAGCTGGGTGTCAAGACGCAGCTCGTCGGCGACGACCTCTTCGTCACGAACCCCGAGCGCCTGAAGCAGGGCATCGACCTTGGCGTTGCCAACTCGCTGCTTGTGAAGGTGAACCAGATCGGCACGCTCAGCGAAACGCTCGACGCTGTTGATATGGCACACCGTGCCGGCTACACCTCGATGTTCTCGCACCGTTCCGGTGAAACTGAAGACACGACGATCGCCGACCTGGTCGTGGCGACGAACGCAGGTCAGATCAAGAGCGGCGCGCCCGCACGCAGCGAGCGCGTAGCGAAATACAATCAACTTCTGCGCATCGAAGAAGAGCTCGGTGACGCCGGTAGCTTTATCGGCCGCGCCGCGTTCCCCCGTTTCAAGGGATAGCGCTCAACACACCGCAAGTGAGAGGGGGAGCCGTGGTCAAGAAGACGGCTCCCCCTTCTCGTACCCCCCGCTCGGCGGGGCGGGGGCAGATCGATGTGCGCGGCTGGCTCGGCGGCATTCGCCTATCGGGATTCATGGTCATCATGCTGTCGCTCGTGGTGCTTGCCGCGTTCGTGCTCGTGCCGACCATCGGCACCTACGTGAATCAGCGCCAGCAGATCGCCGCTCTTGAAGCCGCGGTGCAACTGAGCCAAGAAGAAGTCACAGCGCTCGAGCAGGAACGTGACCGATGGTCGGACGCGGCTTACATCACCACGCAAGCGCGCGAGCGGCTGTACTACGTCAAGCCAGGCGAGGTCGTCTACCTGGTAGACAATGATCTGCCGCCGGAAGACCTTCCCGTCGAGCAGCGCGAAGTGAGTAAAACCCTGGAGGTCACGCGGACCGACTGGATGGCGCAACTTGTCTCTTCGGTGACTGAAGCGGGACTCGCACAGACTGTCGTCGCGCCGACGATCGGCATTCCAGACGACGCGCCGACGCCCACGCCGACCGAGTAATCCAGCGGTGTCTCAGCCGTACCCGGTAGCGTAGCGGTCGTGACGACCCCGCCTTTCGCCCCTGTCAATGATGCTGATCTCGCCGTTCTGCAGGCGCAGCTCGGACGCCCCGCGCGGGGCGTGCTCGGAGTAGCGGCGCGCTGCGTGTGCGGGAATCCGACGGTGGTCGCCACCGTGCCGAGGCTGCCGGATGGAACCCCGTTCCCGACTTTTTACTACCTCACCCATCCGGGGGCGACGATCGCGATGTCCAAGCTCGAGGCAGACCACGTGATGAACGTCTTCGCCGAAGAGCTGGCAGAAGACGAGGAGCTCTCGGCCAGCTATGAGCGCGCTCATCAGGCATACCTCGCTGATCGCGCGCAGTACGGCGAGGTCACTGAGATCGAGGGGATCTCGGCCGGGGGAATGCCCACGCGCGTCAAGTGCCTCCACGCCTTGGCCGGTCATGCGTTGGCTGCCGGACCGGGTGTGAACCCCATCGGCGACCGAGCGCTCGAGATGTCGGTCTGGTCACCAGATCGTTGTGTGTGCGCCGATCCCGGAAACGGCGGATGATCCGCCGCTCGTTTGCCTCGCTCGCGGCAGTCGGAGTGCTGGTTGCCGCTCTGCCGTTGACGGCCGCGGCGGGCTCGGCGCAGTCGATAGCAGCGTTGCCCGCAGCGACAACCGCAGCGTTGCCCGCAGCGACAACCGCAGCCACGACGGCAGCGACTCCCACCGCGACGCCCGAAGCCGACGACGTCGATCCGGTTCGACGCGCGGAGTACTGGCTCGAGGATTACGGCGTCTACGACGCCTGGGAGGTCACACGCGGCGAAGGCGTGCGTGTCGCCATCATTGACACTGGCATCGGGAGAGGACCGGCCGAATTTGAGGGGGCTGTCGTTGCGGGCACCGATGTATCGGGTCTCGGCACTTCCGACGGTCGCACTCCGGTGGGTGCCGTCGATGCAGACCACGGCAGCTGGGTTGGCTCATTGGCAGCTGCCCGCGGCACCGGTGCAGAGGAAGGTATGGTCGGCGTGGCGCCAGAGGCCGAACTGCTCTCGGTCTCGGTCGGGTTTGGCGCTGCCGCTCAGAAACCGTTCACAGAGCAGATTGCCGAAGCGATCCGCTGGTCTGTCGACAATGGTGCAGACGTCATCAACATGTCGCTCACCACGAACGAGTCGACCTGGGACGAAAGCTGGGATGACGCGTTCATGTACGCATTCGACAACGACGTCGTCGTCGTTGTCGCAGCGGGCAACCGGGGGAGTGGAACAACGAAAGTCGGTGCCCCGGCCACGATCCCGGGTGTGCTGACGGTAGGCGGCGTCGACCCCAACGGTGTGGCGAGCGTCGATGCGTCGACGCAGGGAATCACGATAGGAGTTTCGGCACCGAGCGAACGACTCATCGGTGTGTCGGCTGACGGACGGCTCGTGCAGTGGGACGGCACGAGCGGTGCCGCGCCCATCGTCGCGGGCATCGCGGCACTCGTGCGATCGGCCCACCCTGACCTCGATGCACAGAATGTTATCAATCGGATCATCCAGACGGCCGAGCCTGCGGCAGCCGCGACAGCAGATCCTGATCCGCTCTACGGCTACGGGCTGGTCAACGCGGGTGCGGCCGTGACGGCCAGCATTCCTACCGTGCAGAGCAACCCGATGGGGAGTCTCAGCGACTGGATTCGGCTGTATCGCCGCGCCGACAGCGCACCGGCTCCTGTGCAGACCCAAGAGCCGGTCGTCGTGCCCGCGCTTCCGCCCGTCGAAGACGTCACCACGGTGGCTTCGCCCCTGCTTCCGAGCTACTCAACTCTTGTCTACGGCTCGGTCCCGCTCATGCTCGGCACTGCCAGCGCTATACTGGTGGCGCTCGGCGTCACTGCTGCTGTCCGACGCATCCGATCGGCGAGGTCCTCGCCGAGCCGCTGATACTCAGGAGTAATTCCCCCGTGACGAACACCGTGCCCAAGATTCTCATTGTCGGTGGCGGATACGCAGGCTTTTATACCGCCTGGAAGCTCGAAAAGCACCTTCGCAAGGGCGAAGCCGAGGTCACCATGGTTGACCCGCTGCCCTACATGACCTACCAGCCGTTTCTTCCCGAAGTTGCCGCTGGAGAGATCGAAGCCCGCCACGTCATCGTCGGACACCGCCGACACCTCAAGAAGACGCGCATTGTCACCGCCAAGGTGACGGGCATCGACCACGCGAACAAGACCGCGACAATCACCCCGGCGGTGGGCGACGCGTGGGAGGAGACCTACGATCAGATCGTCGTCACCGCTGGTGCCGTGTCGCGTACGTTCCCGATTCCGGGCATCGCAGACAACGCAATTGGTCTGAAGACGATTGAAGAAGCTGTCGCTATTCGCGACCGTGTGCTGACGAACTTCGAGCGCGCATCGAACCTGCCCGCCGGTCCCGAGCGTGACCGACTGCTGACGGTCGTCGTCGTCGGCGGTGGTTTCGCAGGAATTGAGATCTTTGCCGAGCTTCGTGCCCTGGCATCATCGCTCATCAAGGACTACCCGACGCTCAGCTTCGAAGACACTCACTTCCACTTGATCGAGGCCATGGGGCGCATCATGCCCGAGGTTTCGCTCAAGACGAGCGAATGGGTGCTCAAGTCGCTGGCAAAGCGCGGCGCGAACGTGCACCTCGACACCCAGCTGACTGGCGCCGTGGACGGCAACGTCGAATTGTCGACCGGCGAGATCATCCCGACCGACATCATCGTGTGGACCGCGGGAGTTATGGCCAACCCGACGGTGGTGCGCGGCAGCGACTTGCTCGTCGAAGAGCGGGGGCGCATTGCGACTCGCGCTGATCTGCGCGTGGGCACGGCCGACGAGATCGTTGAGGGCGCCTGGGCAGCTGGCGATATTTCGGCGGTTCCCGACCTCACCGGAGCTGGGCCCGGCGGCTACTGCGTGCCGAATGCGCAGCACGCAGTGCGACAGGCCAAGCTTCTTGCCAAGAACCTCGTGGCAGTGCTGCGCGGAGAACTGCCACGCGAGTACATTCACAAGAACCTCGGCGCGGTTGCAGGGCTCGGGCTGTACAACGGTGTTTTCCAGTCGGGCAACATCGCGCTCAAGGGCTTCATCGCGTGGGTCGCGCACCGTGGCTACCACGGTCTCGCAATGCCGTCGTGGGAACGCAAGTGGCGCGTCATCGGCGACTGGTGGCACAACTTCTGGCTCGGCCGCGACAACGTGTCGTTGCAGACTGTTCAGCACCCGCGCTACGTGTTCGAAGAGTTCGCTGCCCGGCCGCGCCCAGCGGCTTCAGCGGAAACTCCGCCGAAGCCCGACGCTGGCGCGAAGCCCGCAGAGAAGGCTCCTACCGGAGGCTGAGGCAGCTAGGCTTCACCACGGAGCCGGCGACTTCGTCGTACGCTGATCCAGACAGACATGCGTTTCGAGGCGCATCTGTCGTGCCCCCGTAGCCCAATTGGCAGAGGCAGGCGACTTAAAATCGCTCCAGTCTGGGTTCGAGCCCCAGCGGGGGTACCAAACAAATGGGTCGCGGGCGTGCGGCAGGCTTAGGCTGTTGATATGTGCGCGCACCCGAAGCGGGCCGTATGAGCCTCACCATGCTGTCCACCCCGACGACGGAGTCGCCTTGGAGCGATCCAGCGGCCTACTGGGGTGCGATGACTCGCGCCACTCAAAACCTCTCGGGGCCGATCGCCGCGATTAACGTTGCAGCCCTGCGATACAACGCGCTCGACCTCGTAGTGCGCGCCAGCGGTCTGCCGATCCGAGTTGCCAGCAAGTCGA
Organism: Microbacterium marmarense; assembly: GCF_037204165.1. Lineage (NCBI taxonomy): Bacteria > Bacillati > Actinomycetota > Actinomycetes > Micrococcales > Microbacteriaceae > Microbacterium > Microbacterium marmarense. Next base: position 739,009 of record NZ_JBBDGL010000002.1, on the reverse strand, counting down.
TTCGCGTGCGAGAAGTGATGGATGCCACGCTCGCTCTACCCGGATACCGTGGCATCCTCGCCTTCACTCTCCCCGAAGCGCTGTGGCTAGCTGAGCGGCATGGCGACGTGGTGGTGGGATACCCGACGGCCGATCGTCACGCGATTGCAGCACTCGCCGCGGATGAGCGTGCTGCCGCCCGCGTCACACTCATGGTCGATGATGTTTCGCATCTCGACCTGATTGACTCAGTGGTTGAGCCGGGCAAACGGCCTGCGATTCGGCTGTGCATCGATGCTGACGCCTCGTGGCGAGCTCGGGGACTCGGACACATCGGCGTGCGCAGGTCGCCGGTGCACGAGCCTGAAGAAGCTGCGTCGCTCGCCCGCGCGATCGTCGCCCGCCCCGGTTTCGAGCTGGTCGGCTTGATGATGTACGAGGCTCAGATCGCCGGCCAGGGAAACTCGACAGGCCGCGGTGATGTCGCCATCAGGTGGATGCAACGCCGATCCGGTGCCGAGTTGCTCCAGCGGCGCGCCGCGATTGTGCGGCTGTTGCGCGACATTGCTCCGATCGAGTTCGTGAATGGCGGCGGGACTGGCTCACTTGAGCTCACCGCCTCGGACCAGTCGGTCACCGAAGTCACTGCCGGTAGCGGTTTGCTCGCGGGTCACCTGTTCGACGGGTATCGCTCCTTCGCTCCCGCTCCGGCTGCTGCGTTCTCGCTCGAGGTTGTGCGCAAGCCAACCGCCGATATTGCAACTGTGCTGGGCGGTGGTTGGATTGCTTCTGGACCGGCTGATGAGTCGCGCCAACCCAGACTGGTTTGGCCCCAGGGGCTCGCCACTCTCGGCCGCGAAGGCGCGGGAGAGGTGCAGACGCCGTTGCAAGGCGAGGCTGCCCGCACGCTGAAGGTTGGAGACCGCGTCTGGTTTCGACACTCGAAGAGCGGGGAGCTGGCAGAGCGCGTCGCGTCGTATCACCTCGTCGATGGGGATCGACTCGTCGGGGAGAGCGCAACGTATCGCGGTGAACAGAGAGCCTTCCTATGATGCGCATGGGCGGCGTTTGGCAGAACTGGGGTCGTAGCGAGAAGGTTCGCCCGCAGGCCGTCGAGTACCCGCGAACAGCCGAGGCAGTCCAGCGATCCGTCGTGGCCGCGGGTGCCCGTGGGTTGCGAGTGAAAGCTATTGGCGCGAGTCACAGCTTCACGGGCATTGCGGTCGCCCCGGGCGTGTTGCTCGAGCTCGTATATCTTTCGGGACTGGTGAGCGTCGATGCAGATCGCTCATATGTCACGCTGCTCGCGGGAACCAGACTTCACCAGATTCCGCAGCTGCTTGCCCCTTACGGCCTTGCGATGGAGAATCTCGGTGACATAGATAGCCAGTCGATCTCGGGCGCGATTTCGACCGGCACGCACGGCACCGGCACACGGTTCGGTGGAATCGCCACCCAGGTGGTGGGCGTCACCCTCGTTACCGCCGACGGCGAGGTTCTCGTTGTGAACGAACAAGAAAACACTGAGCTCCTCCCCGCAGCAGCGCTCGGGCTGGGAGCGCTGGGGGTCATCGTTGATGTCACAGTCCGTTGCGTGCCGGCGTTCGTTTTGCACGCGATCGAGCAACCCGAGTCCCTCGAACACGTGCTCGATGAAATCGATGCCCGAGTGGCAGCGACAGACCACTTTGAGTTCTACTGGTTTCCTCACACCGACAGGGCCATGACGAAGACCAACACGCGTCTGCCGGCGGACGCTCCCAAGCATCCGCTCCCGCGGATCGGCAAGTGGGTCGATGACGTGCTGGTGGGCACCGCGCTGCACCAGGTGGCGTGCAGTCTGACACACCTGGCTCCGTCGACGGCACCGGCGATAAATCGACTCTCGGTGAAGCTGTGGGGTGACCGCGAGTTCACCGATTCCTCGGACAGCGTGTTCGCGACAACTCGTTCAGTGCGATTTCGTGAGATGGAGTACGCACTTCCCATTGAGAACGTGCGCGCGGCATTCGAGGCGGTGCAGGCGCTCGTACGCGAGCGTCGCTGGCGCATCTCGTTTCCCGTCGAGGTGCGTTTCACACAGGGCGATGAGCTATGGATGTCGACCGCTCACGGCAGAGCATCGGGCTACATTGCGGTACACCGATATTGGCGAGACGACCCTGCGGAGTATTTTGACGCCGTCGAGCAGATCATGACCGAGTTCGGCGGTCGGCCGCACTGGGGCAAGATGCACACTCTTGACGCGTCCGTCTTGCGGGAGCGTTACCCGCGCTTCGATGACTTCGTTGCGGTACGCGACCGACTTGATCCCGATCGTATGTTCCACAACCCTTACCTGGAGCGCGTTCTTGGTGAGTGACCGCTGAGAGTACGGGCAGTGTCGTCGCCACAGGTGACGCCGTTGATTAGGATGAACTCATACTTAGAACGGAGTCGTGCGCATGTGGGAATGGCTGATCCCGGTTCTTATCGTCGTAGTGCTGGTTGCTGCAGTCGGTATTTACCTCTGGGCAACCTACAACTCGTTGGTGCAGTTGAACGTACGCGTCGACGAAGCGTGGAGCGACATCACGGTTCAGCTGAAGCGCCGCGCAGATCTGCTGCCCAACCTGATCGAGACGGTGAAGGGATACGCTGCGCACGAGAAGGCAGTGTTCGAAAACGTCACGCGTGCGCGAGCAGAAACGCTCGCCGCGTCGGGACCCGCTGAGGCGGGCCTTGCCGAGGGGCACCTGCAACAGGCGTTGAAGTCGCTGTTCGCAGTGGCAGAGGCGTACCCGCAGCTTCAGGCGAGTCAGAACTATCTTCAGTTGCAGCACTCAATCGTCGACACCGAAGACAAGATTCAGGCCTCGCGCCGTTTCTACAACGGGGGAGTCCGAGAGCTCAACACCAAGATCAAGGTGTTCCCGAACAACCTCTTTGCCCGCAATCTCGGTTTCCACGAGCGCGATTTCTTCGAAGTTGTAGACGGAGCTGGCATCGCAGAACCACCGCGCGTTCAGTTCTGACCGGCGAGGTCTTAGAAGACCGAGAGCACCATCTCATTGCCGATGAACTGCACTGTTCCCTGCATCGCCCAATCATCCGCTCGATAAGTGAAGGATCGCTCCTCGCCATCGCGGGTGATTCCCGTCGCAGTCGCGGTGATCACACCGTCGGAGGAGCGAAAACTCTCGTCGTCGCTGAGATCCACGATGGGGTACGAGCTGATCTGGAAGGCGATGCGGTGCAGCGAAGCGAGATCAACGCCCCACGGCACGCGGATGCCACACTCGTCAGGAACACTGTCGACTGAAGCCGCGCACACATCGGCATAGGCATCCAGCTGCCTTTGAACAGTTGCTACCGCCTCGGCAGACAGCTCCGCGGGCGTTGCAGCATCAACCGTGGCGCCCGGGGTGACGCGCGCCGTCACGGTGCCCTCGAGAAGCCCTACGGGTGCAGCTGTCACCGAATACGTCGCGGGCAGCAACACCACGGTGGTGTCTGATGACACGAGTGTGCCCGCGATCATCACAGAGTCGCCCTGTTGAGCTGTCGGCACGATGACGCCGACAGCATCGTCGGCAAGACCCCATCCATCGGCAGTCTTCACCAGGGTGAACGTGCCTTCGACGATTTCACCCTCCAGCGAGAAAGCGAAAGCTGCAGTGGCTTGCGCATCGGCCACGTCAACACTCATTACCTCTGGGGAGGTGATGAGGGAGGCAGCGGAGTCAAGTGCTGACGCGAGCTCCGATGCGTCGCGCGGAGAGCCAACGATCAGATCTGCGGCCGATTCGCCGTCGCCAGAGGCAAGAGCGCTCAGATACGACTGCGCAGCTTCTGCTGGCCCGTCCGCGCTGTTTGCGAGGAAAACGACGCCAACGGCAGCGCCAGCAAGAACGACTGCTCCTGCAACGATGGCGACGACTGCGGCACGCTTCACCCTTTATACGCTAGTCGTGTCAAGCCTCGGTGATCGCGTCGCTGGCGATAGCGACGGGTCTGACCGGCCCGGTTCGCACCTCGTGTCGCTGCGCGCGCGGCAATGCACCCGCGAGGTCATCGGTTGCGTCACCCCAGCGCGATACCGAAATGGTCTCGAGGCCTTGCCACTGTGCTGCATCCTCTATTACTTCGGCGAGCCGCGCGGCGGCGTGAACGGGCGCATCGCGCTCCCACCATGCCGATTGCACGAGTAGCCGCGACGCTGTGCGCTCGGCTTTCAAATCGACGCGACCAACTACGTCGTCGCCGACAAGCACAGGGAGCGAGTAGTAGCCGAATTGCCGCTTGCTCGCGGGAGTATAGATTTCGATTCGATAGTCGAAGTCGAACAACCGCTTGGCGCGATCGCGAAACCACACCGTTGGGTCGAACGGGGTGAGGACCGCTGCAGTATCGACTCGGCGGGGGAGCACAGCGTCACGGTGCAGCCATGTGGGGAGCGGCCGGCCATTGCGAGACCAGCCTTCGACGCTCACTTGCTGCAATTCGCCGAGGTCGCCCAACTCTGCAACAGCAGCGAGCACCGCGCCACGGTCGTTGATGCGCCAATAATCGGCGAGATCAGCTGCTGTGGCGACCCCATAGGCGCGCGATGCGCGCCTGACGAGTTCACGGATCGCATCGGGGCGTGACACCGAACGCGCCAGGGTCTCTGGGGTGATGACGTCTTCTGCCAGCGCATAGGTGCGCTCGAAACCCCGTCGGCCGGCAATGGCCACCTCGCCGAATAGCCAAAGATGCTCGAGGGATCGCTTGACAGCATCCCAATCCCACCACGGTCCGCGCGTAGCGCGCTTACTATCGTGCTCGATCTGCGCTGGCCGCAGCGGGCCGCGCTGTCGCAGTTCAGCGCGCACCCAGTCGACGGTGGCTGAGTTTCGTAAGAACCAACCGTCTGGGTCTGAGCCGTACTTCTGCCGCATACTGTCCATGCGAAAGCCGAAGAGCGACCAGTCTTCGGCCGGAATGAACGCGGCCACGTGAGCCCAGTACTCCACGTACGGGGAGCGTCGTTCGAAAAGGAGCTTGTCGAGTTGCGCAGTGTCGTATGGGCCGAGGCGGGAGAACAACGGCATGTAGTGAGATCGCGCGAACACGTTGACAGAGTCGATCTGCAATGTCGACATGCGTGCCAGGGCGAGATTCAACTGCCGTGTTCCGACGCTTCGCGAAGGGGCGCGGGCGAATCCCTGGGCGGCAAGCGCGATGCGTCGTGCCTCGGCCGCGCTGAGAGATGTCTTCACAACGCCAGGCTAAGGGGCACCGCAGACAGCGCCGCATAACGTCGCAGGCATGTGGCGGGCCTAAACTGGCGGGATGAGCGGCCCTGACGAAAAGCCCAAAGGCTCGCTGTTTGACGCGCTTCGCGATCGCAACCGGGTAGTCACCTCCGACATGTCGGAGGTTGTGCCGCACGGTCTACGCGTCGCCACCGCGTTCTCCTGGCGTTTTTTGGTGATCTCAGCAGCGATCGGACTCGCCATCTGGCTGGTGATTCAGCTCAAGCTGCTGGTCATACCGCTGATGGTCTCGATTCTCATTACCGCGCTGGTGTGGCCGGCATTCTCGTATCTGGTGCGCCGCCGCGTTCCTCGCTGGTTAGCCATTGTGATCGCTGTGGTCGGGCTGCTCGCGATTGTCGCCGGTCTCGTGTGGCTGGTTGCATGGCAGGTAGGTGAACAATGGACGTCGGTACAGGCCAGCACCGTGGAGGCGCTGCAGCAGTTTCGCCAGTACCTGATCGATGGTCCCTTGCATCTCACGCCCACTCAGCTCGATGAGGTTCTCATTCAGTCCTGGCAGTTGATTCAGCAGCAGGCAGAGCTGCTCTGGAGTGGCGCGCTCGCACTGGGCACCACCGTCGGGCACGTCGCCGCCGGCACTCTGCTGGCCCTGTTCATTCTGATTGCTCTGCTCGCCGATGGTGCCGGAATCTGGCGCTGGACAGTAAGAATCTTCCCCCGACGCGCGAGAGCAGCAGCCGATGGCGCAGGGCGTGCGGGGTGGGTGACGATCGTCAACTACTCCCGCACTCAACTTCTGGTAGCAACGGTAGATGCAGTCGGCATCGGCCTCGGCGCCTACCTGCTGGGTGTTCCGCTAGCGATCCCCATCGGCGTTTTGGTCTTCCTGGGCGCGTTCATTCCGATCGTGGGAGCAGTGCTCACCGGTACGGTCGCGGTCTTTTTGGCACTCGTGTACAACGGGCCGTGGATTGCACTATGGATGCTCGTGGTGGTGTTGGGCGTGCAGCAGATTGAAGGTCACATCTTGCAGCCGTTGCTGATGGGATCAGCCGTCAAGGTTCACCCGATCGCGGTCGTGCTGGTCGTCGCCGGTGGCGCCATGATCGCTGGCATCCCCGGTGCGCTGTTCGCCGTACCGGTGGCCGCGTTTGTGAACGTGGTGGTGGTGTATTTGGGGGCACGTGCCTGGGAGACCGGGCTGAAGCCCACGGGAGATTTGATATGGGACACCGTCCCGCGTCCGAGGAGGACCCGTTCGTGAGCGTACACACCCCGTCCGAGTCGCTGGTGCACCAGAAGTCTCGTGCGCCATCGATTGCCGACTTCGAAGACGCCGCGGCCTCGCTTGAAGGCGTGATTCGCGAGACGCCCCTCGATGTCTCTGACTTTCTTTCGGAGCTTGTAGGAGCACCTGTCTACCTGAAGCTTGAGAACCTGCAACGCACTGGATCATTCAAGATTCGAGGTGCGACGCATCGGCTCTCGCGGCTGACAGAAGAAGAACGAGCGCGCGGCGTTGTCGCAGCTTCCGCCGGAAACCATGCGCAGGGTGTGGCTCTGGCCGCGAAGACGCTTGGCATTCCCGCGACGATATTCATGCCGCTTGGCGTACCCGTGCCGAAGCTCTTGGCAACGCGAGGCTACGGAGCCGACGTCGTGCTCGAAGGTGCCACGGTGGAGACTCCGCTGCGTCTTGCCGCCGAGTTCGCTGAGCGCACGGGAGCGATATTCATCCACCCGTTTGATCATCCTGATGTCATTGCTGGCCAGGGAACGCTCGGACTTGAGCTCATTGATGCGATCCCCGACCTCGATACGGTGGTTCTGGGCATCGGCGGCGGTGGACTCATCGCGGGCGTGGCAGCCGCGGTGAAGGCTCGCGCTGCTGCCGCGGGTCGCACTGTGCGAGTGATCGGGGTGCAGGCAGAGAACGCCGCTGCCTACCCCTCGTCATTGCGCGAGGGCATGCCCCTGACGGTGGAGACTCGCCCGACCATCGCAGACGGCATCGCGGTCGCTCGCCCCGGAGACTTGCCGTTCGAGATCATTCGCGAGCTTGTCGACGAAGTCGTGACCGTCACCGAAGATGACATCGCTCGCGCTTTGCTGGTGCTGCTCGAACGTGCCAAACAGGTCGTGGAGCCCGCCGGAGCCGTCGGTGTAGCCGCGATCCTCGCCGGCAAGATTCAGGCCAACGGCCCCACTGTCACTGTGCTCTCGGGGGGAAACATCGACCCGCTGCTGCTGCAGCGCGTCGTTGCTCACGGCCTCTCAGCATCCGGTCGCTATATGACTCTGCAGATTCCGCTGCCAGATCGGCCCGGCCAGCTTGCTCGTGTGTCTGAACTGCTGTCGCAGGCGGGGGCAAACGTCATCGAAGTGCTGCACACCCGACACGGTCAAGGACTGCAGATCAGTGAAGTGATCCTGCAGTTGAGCGTTGAGACGCGCGGGCAAGAACATCGAGCGCACGTGATCGATGTTCTCGAGCAGGCTGGCTTCACCGCGCGGGTAGCGTCGGACTGAGTCGCAGGCTACTGGCCGGTGTAGGTTGCGACCTTGACGATCTCGACGCTGATCTCACGACCGTTGGGCGCGGTGTAGCTGGTCTTGTCTCCCTCGTTCAGGCCAAGAATGGCTGAACCCAGGGGGGATGCTTCGCTGTACACGTCGAGCTCTGAGCCGACAGCGATCTCGCGGTTGCCGAGGAGGAAGATCTCTTCGCCGCCGGCGACAATCGCTGTGACCACGGTTCCCGACTCCACGACGCCGGTGCTCTGCGGCGCTTCGCTGACGGTTGCGGTCTTCAGCAGGTGCTGCAGGGTGCGAATTCGTGCCTCTTGCTTGCCCTGCTCGTCTTTGGCTGCGTGGTAGCCGCCATTCTCTTTGAGGTCGCCCTCTTCGCGCGCGGCTTCGATGCGCTTGGCGATCTCTTCGCGTCCGGTGGTCGACAACTGCTCGAGCTCGGTGGCGAGTCGGTCGTAGGCATCCTGGGTGAGGAAGGTCACTGGGGCATCGTTGGACACGTTTGACTCCTTCAGTCGGGGGCGCGCATATAAGTCAAACGCCCCGGCATTCAGCCAGGGCGCGCGGTGACGGCGTTCGGCCCAGACTACGACACCCAGCAGGAGTTGACAAAACCTGTCGTCGCCAGCGCGGTGGTCGGGATGGACTCTTCGAACTCGCGACTCGTCGCGTCGGATCCAGCGAAACTGACCACCCGCCACCCCACAATGCCGAAGTCCTCGTCCTGCGCTTCGATCACGCAAGAGATATCGCGACCGGGAACCGCCGTCACTTGAAATCGCAGGGTCACCGCGTGTTCGTCAATGACTTCAAACCCCGTGCTGTCGGAATCGACGGAGTCGACGGTATTGCCGTAGACCGCCCAGCCGAGCAACAGCGTGGCGACTGCGCCCAAAGCGATGGCGATGCCCAATCCCAGCCGCTTTCGCCCCGACGTGGCGCGCCCATAGCGTTCGTCGAGCATCTGTTCAGTGGTCATGCCTTGTCGCTTTTCGTTTCCGCTCGGAGATTAGGCTGTAGGTCAAGGTTATGCGGTTCGGCGCCCTCGCGGTGCACCGCAAGCTGAGCCCGCAGACCAAAGGACGATATGCAATCGCTTGCCGCGCACGTATGGCTGACCACAACCGTGACGCCGAGCCCTACGCCGACGCTCGATCCGGACTCGGTGACTCCGGGCCCCGAGGGGTTCTTCGTCATCGCGTTGATTGTGGTCGCGGTTTTCCTGCTCGTCGCCGACATGATGCGTCGAATTCGGCGTGGTCGCGTGCGCGCTGACGTCAACGATGAGTTGGATGCAGAACAGGCGAGACTCGCCGCAGAAGCCGAGGGGTTGCCCAGCGCCGTCGAGGACGAGTCGTCCGCGACGGATCCTGAGAGCGAACCGCCGCGCAGCTGAGACCGGATCGCTACCCGTTGTAGGGCGGGTTGATCGCGATCAGCAAGCACGCGGTCCAGTGGCACAAGAAGGCCAGCACCGTGCACACGTGGAAGATTTCGTGGAACCCGAAGTGGCCGGGCCACGGATTCGGCTTTTTCATTGCGTAGACGATCGCCCCACCGGTGTACAGCAGTCCGCCGATGATCACCAGAACCATCATCGCCGCGTTCGCGCGGAACAGATCGGGCATGTACATCACGGCAGCCCAGCCCAGCGCGAGGTAGAGCGCGACGTAGAGCCAGCGCGGGGCGTTGATCCAGAAGATGCGAAAGAGAATGCCCAGGAGTGCACCACCCCAGACCACAGCGAGCAGGATCCACCCCTTGGGCGGCTCAAGAGCGAGCACTGCCAGCGGAGTGTATGTGCCCGCGATGAGCAACATGATGTTGGCGTGGTCAATGCGTTTGAGGACGCCCTTGGTTTTCGGGCCCCAGTTGAAGCGGTGATACAGCGCCGAGTTGCCGAAGAGCAACATCGAGGTTGCGACAAAAACCGCACACGCCCACTTGGCTGCCGATCCCTCGGCAGCGACGATCAGCACGATTCCCGCGACGATAGTCACCGGGAAGGTGGCTGCGTGTATCCAACCACGCCACGAAGGTTTGATCTCGGGAAGCGTGGCATCGACAGCCGCCGCATCCATCAACGGAAGCTCGGGGACCTCGGGTAGGCGGGATTCCTCGCTACGTCGATTCATGATCCCAGGGTAGGCCCACGCCTATGCCATCGGTCGTACATACTGAGTGCCGCCGATTGTGGCACCTAGTCTCCAAAGTTCGCACGCGTATCGCGGTAGCGTAGGAGCGTGATACGAGGTTCGGAGAATGCAGGGCGCGGCCCGCTCTATCGCCTCTATATTCAGCGACTGCGGCGGCAGCTCGGTCGAGGACGGGTGCCGCACCACGTCGCCATGATGATCGACGGCAACCGTCGCTGGGCCAAGCAGCTCGGCCTTGAGTCCGTTGCTCACGGCCATCGCGCAGGTGCCGCAAAGATGCACGAGTTTTTGGGCTGGTGTGATGACGTCGGTGTCGGCGTGGTTTCGCTGTATCTGCTTTCGATGGACAATCTGCAAAAGCGCGACACCAAAGAGATCGAAGACCTCATCGAGATCATCGCTGAACTCGCCGATGAGCTATCGCATCAGCGGGACTGGCGAGTGCAGCCCGTCGGGCGTTCCGACCTGCTGCCGCCTGAACTGGCGCGCGTGCTCGCCTCGGCCGCCGAGCGCACTCGAGGCAACACCGGACTGCACGTCAATCTGGCCGTTGGCTACGGAGGCCGCGGCGAAATAGTCGACGCGGTGCGCAGCATCATCTCGCAACACCATAAAGACGGCGGGTCTCTCGAGGAGCTCGCTGCCAGCCTCACTCCAGAACAGATCGGCGAGCATCTGTATACCGGAGGGCAGCCGGACCCTGATCTTGTCATCCGCACTTCGGGTGAACAGCGGTTGAGTGACTTTCTGCTCTGGCAGTCCGCCCATAGCGAGTTCTACTTCGTCGAGGCTCTTGGTCCCGATCTGCGCGAGGTCGACTTCCTTCGTGCGATCCGTGACTTCGGGACGCGCAACCGCCGCTTCGGCAGCTGAGAGCCCAGATGCAATGCGCCCGTGTTGGCGGGTTTGGCATGCCAGAATGACAAAGTGACGGATCTGGATGCATTTCTAGCCACGTTCGATGGTGAGCCGGGCTATTTGGACTGGGCCGCGTTCGGACCGCTTTCGCCTGCGGTTCGCGCGGAGGCGCAAGCTGATACCGAACTGCTCGGCTCAGGGCGGCCGTCGAGCATTGGCCTTGTGAACGAACATGCCACTGCCGCGGTGTCGCTCATCGGCGAGCTGCTCCACGTTGATGCGAGCCGTGTAGTACTCCAGCCGTCGACCACTCACGGATTGATGCAGGCGATGTATGGGCTCACCGGTGGGCTCCTGTTGGGCAGAGGCGAGTTTCCCTCGCTCACGGTCGCGGCCACTCGCGCAGCTGACGCCCTCGGACACATCGAGTTGCAATGGCTTGAGCCAGATGATGGTTTCATCACCCCCGAGTTGGTGCGCGACAACCTCACCGACGACACTCGCGCGGTCGCTGTAAGCCTCGTCGATTTTCGTACCGGCTATCGCACTGACCTCTCGGCCCTGCGCGATGTGATCGGCGATCGACTGCTCATCGTCGACGCCATTCAAGGATTCGGCATCGTTGATGCCGACTTTGGTGCCGCTGACGTGGTGTGCGCCAATGGCTACAAATGGTTGCGCTCAGGTCGTGGCACCGGGTTCGCGGCCTTCAGCGATCGTGCGCTCGAGCGGATTTCTCCCGTGTTGTCGGGTTTCTCTGGCACTGACGGCGACCTTCCGCTGGATGTCGTTCCGCTTCCGTCGACGTCTGCGCGCGCGTTCACCATCAGCGGCGGCGACAACCTCGCTGCGGCGCGCCTTGCAACGGGGCTTGGCGAGGTTCGAGACATCGGCGTTGCCACACTGCAAGCGGAGCTCGCTGAGCGCACGAGAGACGTGATCTTCTTCGCGGATCGATACGAGCTGCCCGTGGTGACGCCACGCGACGACCGCCGCCGAGCCGGCATCGTCACGCTCGCGCCCGCACCGCAAGATGTTGCACCGCTCGTAGCTTCGCTGTCGAACCACGGGCTGACAGTGACGGTGCGCTCGGGACTCGTGCGCGTGTCGCCCCACGTCGGAACCGGTGCCAACACGCTGCGTCTGTTCGGCGATGCGCTTGCCGCGTTTTCGTCGGCGCGCGTGTGGTGAACAGCCGGCTTTTGAAATTTACCTAGCCGTAACCAGCTTCCCGCGTGTCGGCCTGGCGTGGCGGTCTCTAGCAGTCGTACGGTCATCTCAACGGACAAAGAGTCCGTTCGAGTCGGCCTGAAAGATCGCGACTCGTGACCTTGGTCGACTCGTGACTGCCGGGTTCCTACCCGGGTCGGGAGTGGGTTGTGACCATAAGAGCACCACACAATCAGCGCAGTCAGAGCGTCGAGCACATCGACGATCAGGATCAGGATCTGCGTACCTACGTGCTGGATACCTCGGTTCTACTGAGCGATCCTCGGGCGTATTTTCGTTTTGCCGAACACAATGTCGTGATTCCTGTCGTGGTGGTCACCGAACTTGAAGGCAAACGGCACGACCCCGAGATCGGCTATTTCGCACGTCAGGCGCTTCGCCACCTCGACGAACTCCGCGTCGAACATGGCCGCCTCGACTTTCCCGTCTCGGTGGGAGAAGGCGGCACCCTGCGGGTCGAACTCACCAACACCGACGCGTCTGTTCTTCCGGCCGGCATGAGACTCGGAGACAACGACAGCCGCATTCTGGCGGTCGCGATGAACCTAGCCCAGGATGGTCAGGAAGTCACCGTGGTCTCCAAAGACCTGCCGATGCGTGTCAAGGCGGCGTCGTTGGGCATCAGCGCCGAGGAATACCTTGCCGAACAGGCAGTGGATTCGGGATGGACGGGAATCGCAACGCTCGACGTCGCCGGCGATGACATCAGCGATCTATACGAGAGCGAAGTGGCGACCAGCGAAGATGTTCGAGGTCTTCCCATCAACACAGGGCTGATCGTTCATTCCGAGCGTGGGTCGGCGTTGGGCCGAGTAACGGGGGACACCTCATACCGGCTGGTGCGAGGCGACCGCGACGTTTTCGGTCTCCACGGCCGTTCTGCGGAACAACGCATTGCGATCGATCTGCTGACTGACCCCGAAGTCGGCATCGTCTCGCTCGGCGGCCGAGCGGGTACAGGCAAGTCAGCTCTTGCGCTGTGTGCTGGACTCGAAGCCGTTCTCGAGCGGCAACAACAGAAGAAGATCATCGTGTTCCGTCCTCTCTTCGCCGTCGGCGGGCAAGAACTGGGATATCTCCCCGGCGACGCGCAAGAGAAGATGAATCCGTGGGGGCAAGCGGTCTTCGACACTCTGGGTTCTGTTGTCTCGGGCAATGTTCTTGAAGAGGTCGTTGAGCGCGGATTGCTCGAAGTGCTGCCACTGACCCACATTCGCGGGCGTTCGTTGCATGATGCATTCGTCATCGTCGACGAAGCGCAGTCCCTCGAGCGAAACGTGCTCTTGACCGTGCTGAGCCGCATGGGTCAGAACTCACGCGTCGTGCTGACACACGATGTCGGTCAGCGAGACAACCTGAGGGTCGGTCGACACGACGGCGTCGCCTCGGTGATCGAAACGCTCAAGGGCCATGGGCTATTCGCGCACATCACTCTCACGCGGTCAGAACGCTCCGCGATCGCGGCTCTGGTCACAGAGCTCCTGGAGGCTGGCGAACGCGCCTGATCATGCAATCAGGAGGGCCGGGCACAGGCTCGGCCCTCCTGCTCGCGGGTGTTCGCGGTCATGAGAATAGTCTCATCTTCACTGTTCGGACTCGACTTGAGTGCGTGCGAAAATTGAACAGATCAAATCTTGTTCGATGAGGATGGCACCATGGAAACTCGCGCGAAGTACGCAGCTGGCGGTATCGCCAGTGTGGCGGCAAGCGTCGGGCTCGTGGTTGCCGTTGCCATGTCGAACTCGGCAGCATTGGCAGACGTCCGCGGCACCGCCGTGGGAAGCGGAACCGTCATCGTTGCAGCGACGCCCCGCGACGCTGCTGCTTCAGCTCCCAAGAGCCAAGAAGCTGTGGCCGAAGCGGGCGCGCCCAGCGACATTGTCGCCGCCCCCGAGATAGCGGTCACGCAGATTGCCGCGACCGAGATTGCCGCGACCGAGATTGCTGTCGTCTCAGATCTCACCCCACAAGCGGCGGAGACTCCCTCCGCACAGGCGCCGAGAGTCGAGTCCAACGGCGCTCTTGCTGCACTCAAGGTCAAGCATTCCAGCCACGCTGCCTCTGCTCAGAAGAGCCGATCAGATGACCGTGCTCTCTCGGAGAAGACGATTGAGATCGTCGAGCACATCGTGGCCAAGGTTGAAGATTCACACTCTGATGCAGCTCACGAGCAAGAGAGCTCAGAAGAGTCCACCGCTCCCACGTCGAGTGAGTCTGACAAAGACCGACCCGACCACAAGGCTCAATCGCACGTTTCCCCAGATCGTCGCGATTGATAATGAGGCCGGCTTCCCCAGCCCGGCCTCCTGCCCCCGGTGTCCCCCAGCACCGGGGGCTTCTCTTTGCGCGCTTCTCCCGCTGTTGCCGGTGGCTATTCCCAGCGATAGCCGGTGCCGCGGATCGTCACGATATGTTCGGCGCCTAGTTTTCCCCGAAGGTAGCGCACGTACACATCCACCACGTTCGAGCCTGGGTCGAAGTCCAACCCCCAGACTTGGCTGAGAAGCACCTCGCGACTGAGAACTCGACCCGGATTGCGAAGGAATTGCTCGGCGAGTGCGAACTCCCGTGCGGAGAGTTCGACTTCCTGACCTGACACCGTGGCGCGGCGAGCCAAGATGTCTAGCTCAACGTCGCCCTGGGTGATGATCATTGCGGCAGCTGCCGTGGATTCGCGCAGCCGAGAGCGCACGCGGGCGAGCAGTTCCTCGAAAGTGAATGGCTTGGGCACGTAGTCGCTAGCGCCCGCGTCGAGCCCTTCGACGGTGTCGCGAGTGCTGGTTCGTGCGGTCAGCATGATGATGGGCACCGTGGAGCCCTGCGCGCGCACGAGACGCAGTACCTCGAAGCCGTCGAGAGTGGGCAGACCGACGTCAAGCAGCACCAGGTCGTAGCCGCCGCCGACAATCGCTTCTAGCGCCGTGGCACCGTCTTCGATGATGGTTGTCTCGTAGCCGGCATTGCCCAGGCCTCGACATACGAACGAGGCGATCTGCGGCTCGTCTTCGACGATGAGTATGTGCGTCATTCGAATGCCTCTCGCTGGATGACAACATCACCGGCACGCACAGGTTGCGGTAGGGGAGTTGAGGTCGGGGGAAGGTGGATAGTGAGAGTAGCGCCGCCGCTGGGAGTGTCATCGA
The DNA here is from genome assembly GCF_037204165.1 of Microbacterium marmarense. Classification (NCBI taxonomy): domain Bacteria; kingdom Bacillati; phylum Actinomycetota; class Actinomycetes; order Micrococcales; family Microbacteriaceae; genus Microbacterium; species Microbacterium marmarense. Next base: position 723,874 of record NZ_JBBDGL010000002.1, on the reverse strand, counting down.
CGGTGCAACTACCGCCGTGGCCCTTGACGATCGCGTCGACGATAGCAAGCCCGAGACCGGAGCCTCCCACTGAGCGTTTTCCGCCTCCGCGATCGAAGCGGCGGAAGACGCGGTGTCGCGAAGCTGGAGGTATGCCGGGCCCATGGTCGCGCACCCAGAGCTGCGTCCCCTCGGCGGTCGCAGAACTCCCGACCTCGATCGGAGAGCCAGCCGGCGTGTACTTCGCAGCGTTATCGGCGAGCTGCAGCCATGCTTGAAGCAGACGGTCTTCCTCGCCGAGAACTGTGCCGTCGCCAACGTTCTCGACGCTCCAAGTATGACCAGGAATGACCGTTACCAGCTCGCTGATCCGCGCGGTCAGAGCGGCGACGTCGACCTCGGTCGGCGTGTATGCCTCACCTTCAACCGCTGCCAGCAGGTCAATGTCTTCAACCAGGCGCGCAAGACGATCGAGCTCAGCGATTCCGATCTGACGCGCGAGTTCGACGTCGGTCGCATCATGAGCATCCATCAGCTCGAGGTGTCCACGCACGATGGTGAGGGGCGTCTTCAGCTCGTGACGCACGTCGTCGAGCAGCTGCTGTTGCACAGACACCGAGCCTTGAATGCGATCCAGCATGGAGTTCACCGTACGAGACATATCTGAGATGTCGTCGTCGCCCCGGGGGAGCAAGCGTGGAGAAAGGTCGGAGAGCGAGATGGCGTCTGCGGTGACGCGCATGTCGCGAATTGGTCTGAGCAGCCGTCCGGTCACGAACCAGCCGACCACGCCGGTGGCCACCAGCAGCACCAGAGCGGCGAGCACGTAGGTGGTGAGAGAGGCGGTGACTGGCTGCAATTCGGCCCCCAGGTCGCTCGCGCGCACATAGATGCCGGAACTCGGGTCGCCCTCTACCTCGGTGGGAATCGCGATGTATCGAACTATGCGATCACCTGTCGTCGCGGTGCCGATCATGATCTGACCGTCAGCGGTCTCGGTGACGATTCGATCGATGAACTCACCGTCGTCGGGCAGAGTGAAACCTGACAGGGTCGACGGCACGAACGCTACCTCGCCGTCGATGATGGCCATCGCGGCTTCGTTCCGCGCGGGGACCAAGCGCGCGACCACAGAGCGCATGTACGAGCGAAGGTCGTCGAAAGACTGCGGCGTGAAGTTCTCATCCACTGGCTGAGTGCCTTCGTCCGCTGAATCCGCCAGTGTCTCCTCGGGTGCGGGGATGGCCTGGTCGGCGACGGTAGTCAGGCGATCGACCTGCGATTGCAAGCGGATGTTGACTTCGTCGAACACGCGTTCACGCTGTACGACGAAGGTCACGCTGCCGACGATCGCGAGCCCGACGCACGTCACACCGAGGATTGCTCCCAGAATTCTGACGCGCGCCGAGATCGGCCGTCTAGTACGGCTCACCCCTTGATTATCCAGGGTGCGTCATAGAAAGCAGGTCTAGTTTCTCGTCAAGCTGCTCGATCGTAAGTTCGCCGCGGTCCACGAATCCCAGATCAAGGACGGCTTCGCGCACGGTGATGCCCTTGGCGACCGAGTGCTTCGCGATCTTCGCTGCTGCCTCGTAGCCGATGAGCTTGTTCAGCGGAGTAACAATCGACGGTGACATGCCCGCGTAGGCGGCTGCACGGTCGACGTTAGCCTCGAGGCCGTCGACCGTCTTGTCAGCGAGCACCCGCATGGCGTTCGAAAGCAGGCGAATGGACTCAAGCAGTGCGGTGCCCATGACGGGTATCGCCACGTTCAGCTCGAACGAGCCTGAGGCGCCCGCCCATGCGACGGCCGCGTCGTTGCCGATCACGCGTGCGCACACCATGAGCGTGGCCTCGGGGACGACCGGGTTGACCTTGCCAGGCATGATTGACGAACCCGGCTGCAGGTCGGGGATGTGCAGTTCTCCGAGGCCGGTGTTCGGTCCAGAGCCCATCCAGCGCAGGTCGTTGTTGATCTTCGTCAGCGATACGGCAATGGTGCGCAGCGCGCCAGAGGTCTCGACGAGACCGTCGCGGTTCGCCTGAGCTTCGAAGTGGTCTTTGGCCTCGGTGATCGGCAACTCGGTCTCAGCGGCGAGCAGCTCGATAACCTTCTGCGGGAATCCCGGAGGGGTGTTGATTCCGGTACCGACTGCGGTGCCGCCGAGAGGCACCTCGCTGACGTGCGGAATCACGGCCTGCACGCGCTCGATACCGAGTCGCATCTGCCTCGAGTAGCCGCCGAATTCCTGGCCGAGCGTGACCGGGGTCGCATCCATCAGGTGTGTGCGACCCGACTTCACGACGGTCTTCCACAGTTCTGCCTTGGCCTCGAGTGAGACGGCGAGGTGGTCAAGCGCCGGGATCAGGTCGTCGATCAGCGCCTGGGTGACAGCGATGTGCACCGAGGTCGGAAAAACATCGTTCGACGACTGCGAGGCGTTCACATGGTCGTTCGGGTGCACCGGTGCGCCGAGCTTCTGCGAAGCGAGGTTGGCCAGCACCTCATTCATGTTCATGTTCGACGAGGTGCCGCTGCCGGTCTGGTAGGTGTCGACAGGGAAGTGAGCGTCGAACGCACCAGTGATGACGTCGTCGGCTGCAGCAGCGATGGCGTCAGCGATGGCACCGTCGAGCGTGCCCAGGTCTTTATTGGCGAGAGCAGCAGCCTTCTTGATGCGCGCGAGCGCGGCAATCTGCGTCGACTCGAGACCCGAACCCGAGATCGGGAAATTCTCGACAGCACGTTGTGTCTGTGCGGAATACAGTGCGTCTTTCGGCACGCGTACTTCGCCCATGGTGTCGTGTTCGATGCGGTATTCGATGTCAGTCACTTCGTTGTTCCTTTGTGAATGCGTGGTCAGGATGCGACAAGTTCAAGACCGACGGCGATATCGGCCACGGCCTTTCCCTCGCCGAGTTGATAGTTCGCGCCCACGATCGCGAGGCGCCCGGAAGCGATTGCGTCTGTGATGAGTTCAGACGAGTGGAGGATCTCTTTGACGGTGTCGCGAAGATGCTCGCGGCCAACGTGCTCGGCATCTATCGTGTCGGGGTTCGCTTTGTCAGCACCGGTGGTTTGCACCACGCGACGCACGGCCGGCACGATCGGAGCAATCAGCCGCCAGATGTGCGGGGGCAGGGGAGCGGAGTCCATGTTCGCGCTGTCGATCGCGGCTCTGACCGCGCCGCATTCGTCATGGCCGAGCACGACAATGAGCGGAACTTCAAGCACGGCAACGGCATACTCGAGGCTGCCGATCACTGACTCTGAGATCACTTGACCCGCGTTGCGAATGACGAAGAGATCACCGAGACCTTTGTCGAAGATGATCTCAGCAGCGAGGCGCGAGTCCGAACAGCCGAAGAGTGCAGCTCGTGGGCGCTGACCACTTGCGAGTTCGTGGCGACGCTCGACATTCTGGCGCGGGTGCTGTGGCGCTCCCGAGATGAAGCGCTCGTTGCCTCGTTCCATCTCGCTCCACACCTGTGCGGGGCTGGGGTGTTCGCTCACTCGGTCTCCGTTTCAAGCTGGTGGATGGACTCTGACACCGACTCGGCCGCCTGAACGAGCAGCTCGTCGTCGGCAACCCCGTAGATGAGAACGGTGTCGTCGCCGACCTGGGTCGACATCGCGGCGGTGATGCCGCCGGCACGGTCGGGGTCTGAGATGTCGTACTGCGTCCAGACGATGCCGTCGATGGTGACGGTGTCGCCGGAGTTAGCGCCGCCCAGCACGCGGGTCGTCCATGCCGCGTCTGCGTCAAAACCCTGCGCGATGCGCACAAAACCAGCTGTCGGCGCGTATACGACAGTCCAGGCGCTCAGATCGTTGCGGTCAACGTACGCGCGGTTCACCCGCCACGAGTCCGGCGCGTCAGGCACGACAACCAGCTGGCCTTCGGCCGCTTCGACGCTTTCAGCCACCGCCGCGACATCGATCGGCTCCGACTCGGGTGCGCTGCCGCGGGGAACGCCGAAGATCACAATGGCGACGAGCACGAGGGTGATGAGCAACGCGGCGATGAGGTTGCGCGCGGTCTGGCTTGAGCGATACGCGTGCGACGACGCTGCCTTGCGATTCGCCGTTTCTTGCGGAGTCTCGGGACGGCCGAGCTCCGCGACGATTCGCTGCTGATTCGCCATTACTTCTGATCGTCCTCGGCCAGCGCGCCAGAGCGAGCCGCATCGAGGCGCTGCTTCGCGCCGACCAGCCATTGCTCGCAACGCGCCGCGAGAGCCTCGCCGCGTTCCCAGAGGGCAAGGGAGTGCTCGAGCGTGGGGGCACCCTGCTCGAGTTCCGCCACAACACGCACGAGTTCGTCGCGGGCCTGCTCGAACGAAAGATCCGTGACGTCGGTGACGGGTCCATTCGCTTCGGTCATGCTGTCCATCCTACTTCGGCGCGCTCGCGCTTCTGCTCGGTCACGGTGTCGCCGACGACGCCACGGTTTCTCCCGCAGACCGCGCCGCAAACGCGCCGCGGGCGACGGTGACGACGAACGCTGTCGACTCCGGCACCTGGTTGACATCGCGAACGATCGCTCCATCGTTCAAGTGCGCGATCGCGTAGCCGCGCTCAAGTGTCGCGGCTGGTGAAAGCGCACGCAGCGATGCTCGCAGCTCCGAGGTGCGGCGAGCAGATGTCTCCAGGGCGCGCGCGACGTGCTCGCGGCCCCGCGATGTGATGATCTCCACATCTTGGGCACGCGTATGCACGAGAGCTTCCGGCTGTCGCAGCACCGGGCGACTGCGCAGCTGTTCAAGCTGTGCGATGTCGTGATTGACGCGTTGTGACAATCGCATGGCGAGCCGTGACCGCAGTTGGCCGACAAGCGTGCGCTGCTCGACGACGTCAGGAACGACGCGTTTTGCTGCGTCGGTGGGTGTCGAGGCCCGCAGGTCTGCTACGTCGTCAAGCAGCGGTCGGTCGTTCTCGTGGCCGATGGCACTCACGACGGGGGTGGATGCTGACGCCACCGCCCGCAGGAGCCTCTCGTCGCTGAAGCCGAGCAGTGACTGAACGTCGCCACCGCCACGCGCGATCACGATGACGTCGACGTCGGGATCAGCATCCAATAGTTTGAGCGCGGCGATCGTCTCGGGCACGCAGCGCTCGCCCTGCACAGCGACGTGCTGGGTGCGAAAGCGCACCTGAGGCCACCGCAACTCGGCGTTGCGGTGCACGTCTTTTTCTGCGTCAGAGCGCTCGCCGGTGATGAGACCGATCACGTGAGGGAGGAAGGGGATCGGTCTCTTGCGCGAGTCGTCGAACAGCCCTTCGGCGCGCAACTGCACGCGAAGCCGCTCGAGTCTCTCAAGCTGATCGCCCAAGCCGACATGGCGCATCGCGTTCACGCCGAAGGACAGATCGCCGCGCTTAGGAAAGTAGTCGGCTTTCACCGAGGCGACGACGTGGTCGCCGACCTTGAGATCGGCGGGAAGGCGATTCAGGGTGCTAGACCAGATTCGGATCGAGATCTCAGCATCGGTCACGAGATCTTTCAGCCGGCCGAATACGCTGCCACCGCGCACGTTCCACTGCGTGATCTCGCCCTCGACCCACACCGATCCCCAGCTCGCGATGAAGCCGCGAATCGTCTCGTTGAGCCGCGACACCGAGGTGGGAGCGTCGTTAGTGGAGTCTTTCGGGCGCACCGAATCTGCGGGAGGCGGTTCGCCGACGATATGGCCGGGCTCGAAGCTCGTCATGGCACCTTTCAGGCTGGCGCTCGGTACCGGCCGTAGACTCGGGGGGTGACTATCAGCATGCCCATTCCTCGTGTTCCGCGCCGGCGTGAACCACTTCAGGATATCGCCGTGCCCGGACCCAAGCGGGTGCTGCTCGCCGCTCCCCGCGGCTACTGCGCTGGCGTTGATCGCGCAGTCATCGCCGTAGAGAAGGCTCTGGAACGTTTCGGCGCCCCCGTTTACGTTCGCAAACAGATCGTTCACAACATTCATGTGGTGACCGAATTGGAGCAGAAGGGCGCAATTTTCGTCGAAGAAGTCGACGAAGTGCCCGCTGGCGCGCATGTGGTCTTCAGCGCCCATGGCGTGTCGCCCGCCGTCGTCAACAGCGCTTCGGACCGGGGGCTGCTGGCTATCGACGCCACCTGTCCGTTGGTGACCAAAGTGCACCGCGAGGCAGTGCGATTCGCCCGTGACGACTTTGAGATCCTGCTGATCGGCCACGAGGGACACGAAGAAGTTGAGGGAACCGCGGGCGAAGCCCCCGACCACGTCACGATCGTGAATTCTCCCGAAGACGCCGACCGCATCGAAGTGCGCGACCCTTCTAAGGTCGTCTGGCTTTCGCAGACCACACTCTCCGTCGACGAGACCATGGAGACCGTTCGTCGGCTGCGCGTGCGTTTTCCTCAGTTGCAAGATCCGCCGTCTGACGACATCTGCTATGCGACTCAGAATCGCCAGGTCGCGATCAAGAAGGTCGCGAAGGATGCTGATCTCGTGATCGTCGTGGGGTCATCGAACTCTTCCAACAGCGTGCGCCTGGTTGAGGTAGCACTCGAGTACGGAGCCAAGGCGGCATATCGGGTCGACTACGCCGACGAGATCGAACAGGCGTGGCTCGAGGGCGTTGAAACCGTGGGCGTCACCAGCGGCGCCTCCGTGCCTGAGGTGCTCGTGCAGCAGGTGATGGATGACCTCGCCAACGCGGGCTTCAACGACGTTGAAGAAGTGAAGACCGCAGAGGAAGATCTGCTGTTCTCGCTGCCCAAGGAATTGCGCTCCACCAATGAAGGCAAGCGCGACGACCGTGCCCTCGGCGGGCGGATCAGCTGATGAACGACGCCATCGACCCTCGGCCTCGACCACAGTATGGCGAATACGCCACGGTCGAAGAGCAGCAGGCGCGTATCAAGCAACCAGACATCACCCAGGCGCTTGACACCGGTGTTGTCGCCGACGTGCCCGAGGGGCAGCTCTCGCCCGACGTCGTACCCGCTGAAACGCCGGTAGCGGGGAATAGCGGCGCGAAGCGAGAGGTCCGTCGGCGCCCGTTTGACCGCGCGGCGACCATCGGCTTGCTGGTGTACGGACTCATCACGGTAATAACTTCGTTCACCGAGCTCGTCGAGTACAACCCGTACGCCGAGCAGATGCTCTCGATGATGGGCGTCGACACCGATCTCGCCGCGACCATCGTCGGGCAGTCGTGGGGTATCGCAGCTGCTTTGGTGTTGGTTTTCGGCTGGTTCGTCACGGCAGTGCTCTCGTGGATGTCGATGTCGCGCGGCCGCGTCTCGTGGTGGATTCCGCTCGTGGGAGCGTTCGTGTTCACCGGTGTCTCAGCGCTCCTCATGCTCGTGCCCCTGATGAACACGCCGGGAGTTTGGCAGGCGATTCTCGACTCGGTGGGGTAGCTCGAAAACACGCAAAGACGAGGGCCGGATGCTGCGTTGCAGCATCCGGCCCTCGTCTTATTCCTGTGAGACAGTCGCCTTAGACGCTGAGGCTCTTGCCCGCTGAGCCGAGCTGCTGTGTCGCTTCGACGACCCGAGCCGCCATCGCCGATTCTGCGATCTTGCCCCAGGCGCGGGGGTCGTACTTCTTCTTGTTGCCGACTTCGCCGTCTACCTTGAGGACACCCTCGTAGTTTTCGAACATGAAGCCAGCCACCGAGCGTGTGAACGCGTACTGCGTGTCGGTGTCGATGTTCATCTTGATGACGCCGTTGGCGACCGCAAGTGCAATCTCTTCAGACGTGGAGCCGCTGCCACCGTGGAAGACGAGGTCGAGGGGCTTCTCGCCGGTTCCGAAGCGCTCAGCGATACCAGCCTGGATCTCGCCGAGAAGCTCGGGGCGCAACTTGACGTTGCCCGGCTTGTAGACACCGTGCACGTTGCCGAACGTGAGGGCTGAAATGTAGCGACCCTGATCGCCGAGGCCGAGAGCCTCGACGGCCTTCGTCACGTCAGCCACGGTGGTGTAGAGGGCGTCGTTCGATCCCTCGTGCTGCACACCGTCTTCTTCGCCGCCGACGACGCCGATTTCGACCTCGAGGATGGCGCTGATGTTCTTCATGCGGGGAAGCAGGTCTTTGGCGATTTCGATGTTCTCGTCGAGGGGAACCGCTGAGCCATCCCACATGTGCGACTGGAAGATCGGGTTGCGACCGGCGCGAACTTCTTCTTCGGATGCTTCGATGAGAGGAAGCACGAAGCCAGGAAGTGCGTCTTTCGGGCAGTGGTCGGTGTGCAGCGCCACCGTGATCGGATAGTTCTTGGCGACCTCGGTCACGAACTTCGCGAAGGCGAGCGCGCCGGTGGCGCGGCCCTTGACGGTGTGACCGGCGAAGTAGTCGGCGCCGCCGGTGGTGACCTGGAGAATGCCGTCTGATCCGGCTTCTGTGAGTCCCTGCAGGACGGCGTTGACGGACTGCGAACTGGCCGCGTTGATGGCCGGATAGGCAAAGCCACCAGCCTTCGCGCGGTCAAGCATCTCGGCATATTGCTCAGGGGTTGCGACGGGCATGAAGGCTCCTTGGTCGTGATGGCAGGTGCACAAGAACTCTATCGAAGTACCCGCGTGCTCGTGGATTCATTGCCTGCATCCGCCACTTCTGCCGTGGGCGAAAGAATCGCAATTCCTTCGCCTGTCCGGGTGCTAAAGGTGGCCATAATCGTTGCGCGGAACTCTATGCTGAGGCACATGGTGAGTCTTACCGCGGACATGAGCCCGCTGCATCCCGACCGAAATCTGGCACTCGAACTTGTTCGTGCCACCGAAGCTGCGTCGATTCGAGCGGTTCCTTTTATCGGCCGGGGACGAAAAGAGGATGCTGACGGTGCCGCCGTCGACGCAATGCGCGCGTTCTTCACCACCGTGAACTTCGACGGCACGATCGTGATCGGCGAGGGCGAGAAAGACGAAGCGCCCATGCTGTTCAACGGCGAACGAGTCGGCAATGGCCGCGGCCCTCGTTGCGACGTGGCGGTTGACCCGATCGACGGCACGTCGTTGACTGCCGCCGGCCGTAACAACGCCCTGTCGGTCATCGCGGTATCCGACCACGGCACGATGCTCGACGCCTCGAGCGTGTTCTACATGGACAAGCTCGTCACCGGTCCGGCCGGCGTGGGCGTGGTAGACATTCGCTTGCCCATCGGTGAGAACATCCGTCTGCTGGCGAAAGCACTCGGCAAGCCTGTCGATGAGCTCGTCGTGTCGGTGTTGCATCGTCCGCGTCATGAACAGCTGATTGAAGAGATTCGTCAGGCTGGTGCGGGCACACGACTGATGAGCGACGGCGACGTTGCCGGCGGTATCAACGCCGCACGTCACAACGCACGCACCGATATGTGTGTGGGCATCGGCGGCAGCCCAGAAGGCATTGTCACCGCTTGTGCGATCAAGTCTCTCGGCGGCCATATTCAAGGGCGGCTGTGGGCGCGAGATGACGACGAGAAGCAACGCGGCATCGATGCGGGACTCAAACTCGACGATCACGTGTATGAAGCGGACGACCTGGTGCGCGGAAGCAACACGATCTTCGTGGCAACGGGTGTGACCGACGGTCAGCTCGTGGCCGGAGTTCGCCGCGATGGAGGGTACGTCTATACCGAGTCTGTCGTGCTGCGCGGTGCCTCAGGAACCCTTCGCCGCATCTCTTCGGAGCACCTCACCTCGAAGTGGCTTTAGGCCTGCGTCGCGGTTCGATCCTTCATCGACGCGACAACTCTGGCAGAATCGCAGAGGCATCGATGATGCTGCGCCACTGATCTCGTGACTCGAGGGGGTTCGTCTATGTCTACACCTACCGGTGGTCCTGCACCCCAAACGGGCGCGCAGGCTGTAATCGCGAGCGCCGCAGACCCCGCGCGTCGGCCCGATGTGCTCCTTCGCGTTCGCCGCGAAGAAGGCCACGAAGCCAGCGCATGGTGGATGATCGGTGCCTTTGTCGGCGTCTCTGCAGTGGTCATCGTCGTGATGAGCTTCGTGCCCGGCGGCGCATAGACACACTTTCTCGCGCCGCGCAGTCTGGCGCAGTCTTCGCCGAACAGTCTTCGCGCCGCCGGTTCGACTCTAGGGCGCGGCAGAGATGCGTTATTGCTCGTTGGCTTGCGCCAGGCGCTCTCGAATATCGCCGAGTTCCGCGCTCGCTGCTGAGCGCGAGACCGCAGTGGTCGCCTCGTCCAGCTGTTCAAGCCCATCGAGCAACTCTGGCTGCGTCATACGCCTGGGAGCGGCTTCTATTGTCGATGGGGTTGGCACGGAATCAAGCTTGGTCTGATCAATGCCGGGGAACTTGCGGGCTGTCACCAGCACGCGCTTCTCGAGCGAACCAGCAAAGTTGTTGTAGCTGGTGACTGTGCGCTCGATTGCGCGGCGCAGATCGTCGGCGTGAGTGGCAAGTGACCCTAGCCGTTCGTACAGCTGATTACCCAGATCGAACAGCACTCGAGCTTCTTGCGATACGTCTTGCTGCGTCCAGGTGTAGGCGACCGTCTTGAGCACCGCCCAAAGGTTTACTGGCGAAGCAAGCGCCACCCGTTTGCTGAACGAGTAGTCGAGCAGCGAAGGATCTTCCTCGAGCGCGGCCGCGAGCAACGATTCGCTCGGGATGAAGCAGATGACGAATTCAGGGCTCGACTCGAGCCCTGCCCAGTACGCCTTCTTCGCAAGCGCGTCGACGTGACTGCGAGCCGCTTTGACGTGTTTTTCGAGCAGTGCTTTGCGCTGAGCGCCCTCGGCGCCCTGGGCGGTGGCGGCGATAGCACTCGCTTCGATGTACGCGTCGAGCGGCACCTTGGCATCGACCGCGATGGCTTTGCCACCGGGAAGTCGGATGATCATGTCGGGACGGCCCGCACCGGCATCCGACGAGATCGATGTCTGCAGATCGAAGTCAACGTAACGGGTGAGTCCTGCCGCCTCGACAACTCGGCGCAACTGAGTCTCACCCCACACGCCGCGGGTGGTGCCCGAACGCAACGCACTCGCGAGCGATTCCGTCGTGGCGCGTAAGGCTTCGTCAGACTCGTGCGCGCGCCTTAGCTGCTCGGCCAGCGTGCCGAACTGCTCCTGGCGGTCTCGTTCGAGATCGTTCACCTTTCCCTGCATCGCAGTGAGCGTTTCTTGAACGGGAGCGAGGGCGCGCAACACCGTTTGGTCTCTTCGTTCGCGTTCTTCTCGCGCGGCCTGATCTTGCCGAGTCTGCAACGACAGCTCTCGGTACAGGTGCTGTTGCTGTTCGAGCTGTGCCAGCACACCATGCTTGGCGGTCTCAGCAGTTGCGATCCGTGCGTGCAGGTCGGCATTCACGGTCGCCGCGCGTGCAGAAGAGCGCATGTTGCCGACCCAGACGCCAACGGTCGCGCCGAGAGCGAGCATCACGACGGCGATCAGCAATACGGCGAGTGTGTCCATGCCTCCATGGTGTCTCTCGCCTCAGACAACGCACGCGCGGCTGGCCGCAATGGTCTGAGTCTGCCCAGAACCAGGCCAAACCGACATGCCCAAACCGAAATGTGCAGTATGTGCTGCGACACGACCCTGCTGCGGCTAGGCGGCGAAGACTGTTTTCGCGGGAGCTGCGGCGACCGTGATCTGCGACACTTTCACCGCAGTAGCCTCAGCGAGCAATTCGATGCTTTCGGCACTCTGGCGTCGAGCCGCGTCGATCATGACATGAGCGCACGCCAGCGCGTCGGCGATGGCGTTGTGGTGCGCGAACTCGGCAAAACCCGCTTCGGCTGCAACGAACGGCAACCGGTACGAATCCAATTGGTAGACCTTTCGCGCAACCTGCAGGCTGCAGACGTAGCGGTAGGCAGGCACCTCATCATCAGTGGCGGCGCACGCGCGCTTGAGCACAGCCATATCGAAGCCCGCATTGTGCGCGACGATCACGTCATCACCGACGAAGTCAACGATCGCACTGAGCTGCGATGTCCAAGTTGCCGCATCAGCGACGTCGTCGGCGCAGATTCCGTGAATGCGGGTGTTCAGTTCGAAGAACTCGTCGTGCCCAGGAGGCGGCTGAATCAACCACCCTGTCTGCTCCACCACCATGCCATCGCGTACCCGCACGAGTCCCACGGCGCATGCTGAAGCGTTCGAGGAGTTCGCCGTCTCGAAGTCGATCGCGGTGAAGTCCAGGGGCACACACTTACCTTCACCCGCGCGCTGGTGGTGCACAGCTAGGCGCGCCGTGTCATCGCAGACTGAAAGCACTCGTCAACTCTGCTGATGGCGCCGCGTAGACTGAACTCCCGTGGCTCTTACTATCGGCATCGTCGGCCTGCCCAACGTCGGCAAGTCCACCCTGTTCAACGCTCTGACGAAGAACTCGGTTCTCGCAGCGAACTACCCGTTCGCGACGATCGAACCGAACATCGGTGTCGTGAACCTGCCTGACCCGCGGTTGAACACGCTTGCTGACATCTTCAGCAGCGAGCGCATTCTGCCCGCCGCGGTCTCGTTCGTCGACATCGCCGGCATCGTGCGTGGCGCAAGTGAGGGCGAGGGGCTCGGGAACAAGTTCTTGGCCAACATCCGTGAGGCTGACGCTATCGCCCAGGTCGTACGCGGGTTCGACGATGACGACGTCGTGCACGTAGAGGGTTCGGTCAACCCGAAGAACGACATGGAGACGATCAACGCCGAGCTGCAGCTCGCCGACCTCGAGACCGTCGAGAAGGCAATCACGCGCTACGAGAAAGAGGTCAAGGGCAAGAAGCTCGATCCGTCGGTGCTGGCGACAGCAGTTGAGGTGAAAGGCGCGCTCGAGCGCGGCGAGTTGCTTTCAGCATCCAAGATCGACCTCGAGCCGATCAAAGAACTCGGCTTGCTCACCTCCAAGCCGTTCATCTTCGTCTTCAACGTCGACGAAGCAGTGCTCACAGATGACAGCCGCAAAGCCGAACTCGCCGCTCTTGTTGCTCCGGCGCAGGCGGTTTTCTTGGACGCCAAGATCGAGTCTGAGCTCATTGATCTTGATCCTGAGGATGCTGCAGAGCTGTTGTCTTCGACGGGGCAAGAGGAGTCGGGTCTCGATCAACTCGCGCGTATCGGGTTCGACACACTCGGTCTGCAGACCTACCTCACCGCGGGGCCGAAAGAGGCGCGTGCGTGGACGATTCCGAAGGGATCGAAGGCTCCCCAGGCGGCTGGCGTGATCCACACGGACTTCGAGAAGGGCTTCATCAAGGCGGAGGTCATCTCCTTCGATGATCTCGTCGAGACCGGCTCGGTTCTCGAGGCACGTTCGAAGGGCAAGGCGCGTCTTGAGGGCAAGGACTACGTCATGCAAGACGGTGACGTGGTGGAGTTCCGCTTTAACGTCTAGCGTTATTAACGCATTACGTTATATCCTGATCGCGTGATCAGATCGTTCGGGAGCAAGGACACCGAGCGATTGTGGCGTCGTGAGCGGGTGCCGTCGATCGATCCTCGGGTTCATTCGGTGGCGCTGCGCAAGCTTCGTCAGGTGGGGTCTGCGGAGTCGCTCGATGATCTCCGTGTTCCCCCAGGCAACCGGCTCGAAGCGCTCAAGGGCGATCGGGTCGGTCAATACAGCATCAGGATCAACGACCAGTGGCGGATCTGCTTCGTGTGGACCGATGCTGGGCCAGAGGAGGTGGAGATCGTTGACTATCACTGACAAGATTCCCCCGATTCACCCGGGTGAGGTGCTCATAGAGGACTTCATCAACGGGTTCGACATCACGCAGAACCGCCTTGCGGTGGCCATCGGGGTGCCACCACGGCGGATCAACGAGATCGTTCACGGCAAGCGTGGGATCAGCGCGGACACGGCACTGCGGCTAGCAAAGTACTTCGGCACGTCTGCTGAGTTCTGGATCAATCTGCAGAGTCACTACGAACTCGACCGCGCCGAGGACCTCGCGGGGGAGCAGATCGCGTCGATCACGCCCTTGAAGGTCGCGTGAACGGAGCGTCATCGGTGGCGCTCCGTCGACTTCGCACGTCGGATGCGCCCGCCGTGTGTGAAGCTTTCGCCTCGAACGCGGACATGGCGCGTCAGGGTGACGTATCGACGATCACCGAAGCTGAGGCCTATGTGAATCGGCTCATCGAGCCCGAGTCGCCGCACGAAGCGTGGGCCATCGTCGATGGCGACAAGCTGGTCGGCCTTGTCGGCGTTACCGTCGATGAAGCGAATCGGAGTGGCTGGTTCTGGTATTGGATGGCGGATGCCGCGCGCGGCCGCGGCTGGTCGGCTCGTGCTGCTGCGACCGTTGCCGAGTGGGCGCTGACGACGCGGAGGCTCGAACGCTTGGAGCTGGGGCATCGAGTGAACAATCCCGCATCCGCAGCCATCGCCATGCATGCAGGGTTCGTCAAGGAGGGGACGGAGCGCGCGAAGTTCCTTGTCGAGGGGCAACGGATCGGCGTCCATACCTACGGTCGGTTGAGGTCGGACCGATCTCCATCGTTCGACGGCCTCCCGATGAGGGAAGGATAGGCCTCCAGCCCAGATGCCTATCGCTGACGGCACTCGGTGGAGTTCCGCTTCAACAACTAGTTGTCAGGTTGTTGAGTGCTCACGGCAGCGGGAGCAGGCGCCCGGCAATCGCTCGCGTAATCCCTGCGTCTGCGTTATTCTCTGCGTGGCAGTGGATCCTGCCGACTGCACTTCCAGACGCGGATCGTCTGAACCATTGCGGAGAGGCCCGTATAGCTCGGGGCATGTCCGGATGAGGTGTGGCGCATCATTGCGCCGACTTCACCCGCCGATGGTCAGCATCGGTTGATGAGAGGACATCAGATGGCATCGAAAGACGACAAGAATCTCGCTCAGGTCATCGAAAAAATCGCAAAGATGGATGAGCCAGAGCGGTTGCTCGTGCGACGAACGCACGAGCTCATCATGAACGCCGCTCCCACCCTCAAGCCGCGCATCTGGTACGGCATGCCTGCCTACGCACTATCCGCGAGTACGCCTGCTCTGGTGACCTTGCGCAACGATGATCGCGTTAACCTTGCTCTCACCGAAAAGGTCGCACTCACACCAGCGGGCGCCACAGATGGATTGCTGATGCCCGCTGCGTGGTACTTCGATTCGCTCGACGAAGCAACTGAGAAGCGTATCGCCGAGATCGTCCGTTCTGTGATCGCCTAGGACCGGAGCGTGACCACTCCGGCGCGGTCCCGGGGCTGCAGACGTAGCCTTGTGCGCATGCGGGCCGGGGCTCGGGGGCGCATGCAGTTCCGACTGGCGGCGTGATTCGCTCGTCGGTTCAGGAAGCACCCGAAGGCCAAGCACGACGTGTGTGAGGTCACCAGCGCTAGTACTTTGGCGCCAGGCTGTTCACAATCTCCGTGAGAAGAACACCTAGCGCGTTCAGACGTTCAGCGTGTTGATGGTTCTGGTGATGCGCTCGCCGTGTTTCTCGAGGAAGACGATCTCGCCGAACTCAAGTTGCGACCAATAGTCAGCCTCGGTCAAGGGTTCGGAGGCGAATATGACACCGGTCGCGTCATCCTCGCCGCACTCCTCAAAGTCGTAGGTCGTCGCGTCGTGGTCGAAGTTGCGTCCCATCAGTAGGTACATCGGCTCGAGGAGCATAGAGAGCGCGAAATCGTCGCTGTCGGGGGCTGACTTCCGCAGCTCCTTCGAGTCGCCGGCGGGATTGGCCTCACCGTGGTGACCGAGGCCGACGTTGACACCGATGATGCGGTCTGCCGACACGAGGGCCATCTTCAGCTTGGTCAGAGCGCCGAGGTCGAGGTCCTTCATAGCCTGGGCGATCAGTTCGATGAGCTTCTCGATCGCTCGTTGGACGTCCTCGTTGCTGTCACCCTCGAGCAGCGAGAGGAGTAGCACGTAGATGAACTCGGTGTCGGTGTTCCCGCGCAACTGTTTGAGATACCGATCCTCGCAGTGCTGCAACAGTTCGCGTTGCAGGAGCTGCCAGTTGGGCAGGTAGCCATTCTGGGCGACGATCCACGGGGTCTGCTCGAAAGAGAACGGGTGGCAGTTCTCGTCGGCCATCACGACCTTCGAGTCGTACGCCGCGGCCCGCACGTGCGCCAGCATCGTGCTGGCCTGAAGGCTGGGGATCATCCGGCTGGCGTTGTCGTCGTAAAAGGCCGCCATGGGCCGGCGGTAGATGAAGGGTTCTTCTGGCTTCAGCAGGTGCTCGCCCCAGATCCCGAATCCCCATCCGGCCAACTGGAGCTCTGGGTGCCGTTCGGGGTCGAGTGCCTGGTTGATCAGGCTGTTCTGCGGCCTGAGTAGGAGGTTCTCCAGTGGTGTCTCAGGGCCGAGGTAGGCGAGCACGCGGCACATACGTCTCCTTCGTTGGGCTCCCGCCACCTTACCCTCGTTGCGCGGAGGCGGTGCTGGCCGCGGTGGCGAATCCGCGGCGGTGGCGGTTGCGCCGAGATCGCCTGGGTGAGCGAGCGTCAGAGAGTCAGCGCGGCACTTCGATCGTCACGGTCGCGCCGCCGTAGCCATTGTCTTGGTCTCGCCCCTCGACGGTCACCTCGTCGACGCCTTCGGGAATCGCGAACGTGCCGCCAGTGCGGGTGAACGGCTGTTCATTCGCGTGATCGTGTCCCAGCTGATGCTCGGCGAGCACGTCACCGCCGGGGGAGAGCACCCGCCAACCATCCGCGTAGCGTTGCGGCGTATCGTAGGGCGACGAGATCGTGACTGCGATCGTGAACTCGTCACCGCTCGCAGAAAGCGTCGCGTCGACTACATCGGGAAACTCCTGCGACTCCGCAGTGCTCGAGGTGTCGCCGCTACTGCTTGTCGAGTCTGAGCTCACCGTTTTCTGCGTAGGCTCCGAACTACCAGCGCACGACGCGAGCAGCGCTGCACTCACGACGATCGTCGGCAGGAATAGGGTCTGGCGTCTCATGGGCGCCGACACTACCAGCCGCTCTCGAACGGCTCGCTCAGTCACGTGCTCCGTTGTGGCTGACCACGACTGGCGCTGGGGTTCAGCGGGACTGGTGAGAGCGCTGTGAGAGAATGTCGGCGGATCAAATCTGGTCAATTTCTTCATCCCTAGCCGTGGTCGACCGGCATGAAACCGCTTTCGAGAGGACTCCGCGCTGTGACTGAAACCCAGACGTTCGAACCCGAGGGACGTGCGATTCCATACGCCGTCGAAGGCAACGGGCCCGCTGTTGTATTGATTGCTGGCCAAGGCCTGAACATCTCGTACCTGGGAACACTTGCGCATTCGGTCGCCGAAGAAGACTTCCGCGTGATCCGTGTCGGTTCGCGTCGACCTTCTATGGATGCCGCTGTGACGATGTCTGACCTCGCCCAAGACGTCATTGACGTCATGGACCACCTGTCCGTTGAGAATGCGTGGGTTGGCGGCCACGCGTTCGGTGGCTCAGTGGCACGCTCGGTGGCGGCGGATCACCATGACCGCGTGAACGGTGTGCTGTTGATGGGTGTGGAGTCCTCGGACCAGACGGCGAGCTCCCTCGACTTTCCCGGAATTCCCGCGCGTATGCACGACGCTGAAGTTGCGGCGATGCAGCGAGATGCACGTGAAGCAGCGGGCGGTCCGGTGCCACTGGCAGAGGGCCTGCCAGTGCTGATCATTCAGGGTGTTGACGACGAGCTGACGCCACCGGCAAACGGTGAGGCATTGCAGGCGTCTGCATCTGACCGAGTGAGCGTCGTGCCGGTTGAAGGCGGCAACCACATGTTCCCCGCGACGCACATCGGTGCGACGTCGTGGGCGATCGAGGACTACCTGGACTGGGACTGATCAGAACGGCGCACTACCGACTGAACCGTCGGACGCGTCGTCAGGCGGGGTACCGGGCGCGTCGTCGCCTGGCCACCAATGGTCAGGCCCCGCAATAGCGGGCGTGTCTTGATCGGGTGGATCCGATTCACCCTCGTGGTCAATCTGTGACGGACGAAAATGCACGCCCAGATGGGGCGGGTCTTCTACATAGCTCCGGCCAAGGGGCGAGGTCCACTCAAGCACTCCGTCGCCCAGTTGCCTCACCCGCCAAGCGGTGAATTGCTTCATACTGTGATGCCGTTGGCACAAGTGGGCCAGATTCTTCACGTGAGTCTTGCCGCCAAGTGCGTGATCGAGCGTGTGGTCGACCTCACAACGCACCGCAGGCATTCGGCAGCCCGGAAATCTGCAGTGCTGGTCGCGCGCCCGCAAGAAGCGATCGATTGCGGCGGTGCGCTGGTAAGTATCGACATGAAGCACCATTCCCGTCACCGGATGCGTCAGCACTCGCTCCCAAGGCGAACGTGTCGCGCCTGCGAGTCGACGAGCGGTGTCGGGGTCGACGGGGGAGCGCCCGACGAGATCGGCGGGATTGGCATCAGACCCGAGCAACGTGAGTGCGGGCACCACCACTTGCACCTTCGCCCGAATCGCTCCTAGCGTTCCCGGCCCATCGTCAGTGCGCGTGGGGTCGGCTGCAGGCGCTGCGGTGAGCAGCATGTCGGCGAGCACATCCGATCGCACCTGGTCGACGGTGCGGTTGTCGGAGGCGACGAACTCGCGCGGAATCGCGCTGTTCGCATTGACCTCGCCGGTAGCGGCTGTCGCGGCCGACGTTGCTCGAAGTTCCGTGGCGGCCTGTGCGCGTTCATCGACGATGCTTCGGGCTTGCTGTGTCAACCGGTCATAGATCGCGTCGGCGAGGAGCGTTGGCAGTGTCGCGCACAGGTCTGACATACCGTCGGCGAGTGGAAGGATGCGCACTTTGCGGTTCTCGCGCGCATCGTGGTGGCGCTCCGCGAGGGTGCGCGGATGCAGTTGCTCTGCCAGCAGTTCGAGCTGTGCCCGCACTCGGCCGGCCGTTTCGCCCTCGCACGTTCGCAGGGCCACAATTTCGAACTCTGCCCGTCGCTCGGGTGGGAGCACTGTGCCAGTGTCTGCAATCACGCGCACGTGAGCTCGGGTGATCATGCCGTCACCCCAGGCATCGAGTGTCGCTGGGTAGTCCTCGACAAGCTCGATGGAGTCGCCGATCTGGCGTTGCACTGATCGGTCGCTTGTATGCATCGCGCCAGCAACCTCGGCGGCGATCGCACGCAGCGCCATGTCATGATCACGCACCTTTGTGCTCGCGCGTGTGCATTGCTTTCGCGCAAGGTTGCCGGCACGCGCAAGCGCACGCGTCTGGGCAGCTTGTGCTGCAGAAATCTCACGTTGAGTCTGCTCAACTTGACCGATCAGTGCGGCGAGTTCTGCCGAGTCTGCGTCGGTGAAACCGATGACTCCGTTCGAATGCATGTTCTAATTGTGGCAGGGGGGTCAGACATCGGGCGCCCAAGCCTGCGCCTGGCAACGGTGCAGCATCCATCGCAAGGAATAGCCCGTGATCGCCGGTTGTTTCCCCTCGTGTCGGCCCGCATCTGATGGCGCCGATTTTCGCTGAAAGGACCTCATCTGTGGATCTGTTTTCCCCGCTCACCGTCGGTGACCTTGATCTTGCAAACCGCGTCGTTATGGCGCCATTGACACGCCTGCGCTCGGGAATGGACGCAGTGCCAGGCGCAATCGTCGCTGAGCACTACGCTCAGCGGGCGAGCCACGGCATGATCATCAGCGAGGGTGTTTTTCCGAG
Source organism: Microbacterium marmarense (assembly GCF_037204165.1). Lineage (NCBI taxonomy): Bacteria > Bacillati > Actinomycetota > Actinomycetes > Micrococcales > Microbacteriaceae > Microbacterium > Microbacterium marmarense. The sequence goes on along the minus strand of NZ_JBBDGL010000002.1, from coordinate 704,332 downwards.
CGCGGAGTCACGTGCATACATGGGCCAGCCGGGCATCGTCACCGACGAGCAAGTTGAGGGCTGGCGCGCAGTCGCCGATGCGGTTCATGCGCAGGATGGTCTCATCGTGATGCAGCTCATGCATAGTGGACGTGTCTCACACACCGACATCACCGGCACCGACCGCATCGTCTCTGCGAGCGCAATCGCGATCGACGGCGAAGTTCGCACGCCCGACGGTAAGAAGCCGTTCCCCGTGCCGCACGCGCTCACCACCGACGAGCTTGCGCAGGTGCGAGAAGAGTTCGTGGCCGCAGCCACGCGGGCGATCGCCGCAGGGATGGATGGCGTCGAGCTGCACAGCGCGAACGGCTACCTGCTGCACCAGTTTCTGTCACCCGACTCGAATCGCCGCACGGACGCTTACGGGGGCTCTCCTGAGGCACGGGCGAAATTCGTCATCGAGGTGGCGACGGCGGTGGCCGAGGCGGTCGGTGCAGGACGCGTCGGCATTCGGATCTCGCCGGCGCACAATATCCAGGGTGTGCTCGAGACCGATGATGACGATGTGCGCGCGACGTACGGGGCACTCATGGAGGGCCTCGCGCCGCTGGGGCTCGCCTACCTGAGCCTGTTGCACGCAGAACCTGCAGGGGCCTTCGTTCAAGCGCTGCGCGCCCGTTTCGAGGGTGTGTTCATTGCGAACAGCGGCTTTGGAAAGCTCACCACGAAAGAAGAGGCGAACGGGCTCATCGAGCGTCGCGAAGCTGATGCCGTTGCGGTCGGTCGCGCCTCGATCGCGAACCCCGACCTGGTTGCACGCTGGCAGGGTGGTCACCCCGAGAACGAGCCCAACCCAGCCACGTTCTATGCACCCGGCGCTGAGGGCTACACAGACTACCCGAGTCTGCCCGCCGCCTGACGCTGCGCCGCCGCGGCGCTTTGTATGTCGCGGCGGTCATCGCGGGGCGCCGTCGGGTGAAATGATCAATCAATGACCGCAACACTTGTCGCGCAGGGCCTTGCGGGCGGACATGGCCATCGCACGCTGTTCGATGCCCTCGAATTGACCGTTGCCCCGGGCGATGTCGTAGGGGTGGTGGGGGCCAATGGTGCGGGCAAGTCCACCTTGCTGCGCCTGCTCGCAGGCATTGATGAGCCGCAGTCGGGTTCGATCTCGCTCGCACCGTCTGACGCGTTCGTCGGATGGCTGCCCCAAGAGCACGAGCGTGTGGCAGGCGAAAGCGTCGCAGAGTACGTCGAGCGTCGCACGGGTTGTGCCGAAGCATCAAGAGAAATGGATGCTGCCGCTGCTGCGCTCGGCGACGAATCGCTGGCCGCCCCGGGCACCGACCCCGCTGATGTCTACTCGCTTGCCCTTGACCGTTGGCTTGCGAGCGGCGCGGCTGATCTCGACGAGCGCTTGCCGGTTGTGCTCGCAGAACTTGGCCTTGATCTCGGCGACGCGCCCGAGCAGACGATGATGACCTCACTTTCGGGCGGTCAAGCAGCTCGCGTCGGGTTGGCGGCCCTGCTGCTGAGTCGCTTCGATATCGTGCTGCTCGATGAGCCCACCAACGACTTGGACCTTGATGGGCTAGAACGGCTCGAAGCATTCGTGCGAGGGCTGCGCGGCGGCGTGGTGCTGGTCAGTCATGACCGCGAGTTTCTTGCGCGATGTGTGACACGGGTGCTGGAGTTGGACCTCGCACAGAACTCCAACCGCGTATTCGGCGGCGGCTACGACTCCTACCTCGAAGAGCGCGCGACGTTGCGACGCCAAGCGAGAGAGAAATACGACGATTTCGCTGAGAAGAAATCAGATCTGGTGGGGCGGGCACGCACTCAACGCGAGTGGTCGAGCCAAGGAGTGCGCAACGCGATGAAAAAGTCGCCGGACAACGACAAGATCAGACGCAAAGCGGCGACCGAATCAAGCGAAAAGCAAGCACAAAAAGTCCGCCAGATGGAAAGCCGCATAGCCCGCCTCGACGAAGTCGAAGAGCCGCGCAAAGAGTGGCAGCTTGAATTCACGATCGGTTCTGCGCCACGTTCAAGTTCTGTCGTCACGACGCTGAGCAAAGCGGTGTTCCGACAAGGCGATTTCACACTCGGGCCCGTGTCGCTTCAGGTCAACGCCGGCGAACGCATCGGCATCACCGGCCCGAACGGTGCCGGCAAATCGACCCTGTTGCGCGCCCTGCTGGGCACGCAGCCGCCCGATGAAGGCAGTGCCAGCCTGGGGGCTAACGTGCAGATCGGCCAGATCGATCAAGCGCGTGCGCTTCTCGCCGGCTCGCAGGCGCTGGCTACGGCGATCGCAGGTCTGACTCCTGAGATGGCATCGGGCGACGTGCGCACCCTGCTAGCCAAGTTCGGGCTCAAAGCCGATCACGTGAATCGCCCCGTCGATGAGCTCTCGCCGGGGGAGCGCACCCGTGCAGGGCTCGCGCTGCTGCAGGCTCGCGGCGTCAACGTGCTCGTGCTCGATGAGCCGACGAACCACCTCGACCTGCCAGCAATCGAGCAGCTTGAGCAGGCGCTCGACTCCTATGACGGCACACTGTTGCTCGTCACTCATGATCGGCGAATGCTCGCCACTGTGAAGACTGATCGTCATTGGCGGGTTGAAGCGGGCACTGTCACCGAACGATGACGCTCGTGGCGAAACTCTGCCCGTGACGGCGGCCCAGAATCTGCGCGGGTATAGCCTGGAAATGTAGCGATCACAGAGATGCACATTCTGCATTCCATGGTTGTACTCGCACCAGCTTCGATGCCTCACCGAAGCCCTGCGGATCAGAGGATGAGCCCGATTCTCATCCTCGATGTTTCCGATGGCATCTGCCACCGGCACTATCGTCATGCGTTTTTCGCGCTGGCAAGTCGAAGGGAATACATCAATGAACACACTGAACAACGTCACTGTTCTGGGCGGCGGCGTCTTGGGCGCCCAGATCGCATATCAAGCAGCATTCCACGGCAAGAACGTGACCGTGTATGACATCAACGACGAAGCCCTTGAGGCTGCACGAGAGCGCTTCAACAAGCTGGTGTCTGTGTACGTCGAAGCGATGCCCGATGCTGAGGAGGGTCAGGCTGCCAAAGCAGCCGAATCGATTTCGCTGTCTTCCGACCTCGCCGAGGCAGTTGTCGACGCAGATCTTGTCATCGAAGCCGTTCCAGAGATTCTTGATCTCAAGAAGAAGGTCTTCAGCGACCTGGCGAAGGTCGCTCCCGAGAAGACGATCTTTGCCACCAACTCCTCGACAATGGTGCCCAGCCAGTATGCCGCCGAGGCGGGACGCCCTGACCGCTTCCTGGCGTTGCACTTCGCCAACAACATCTGGGTGCAGAACGTCGCTGAGGTCATGGGCACGGAGCGCACCTCGAACGAGGCCTACGACGCGGTCGTCGCCTACGCGGAAGAAACCGGCATGGATCCGATCCTCGTGAAGAAGGAGCAGCCGGGCTACGTTCTCAACTCATTGTTGGTTCCGCTGCTCAACGCAGCGAGTGCGCTGTACGTCAACGGTGTTGCGGATGTCGAAACGATCGATCACACGTGGCGCAAGGGAACGGGCGCGCAGTCGGGTCCGTTCCAGATGTACGACGTCATCGGATTGCGCACGGCCTACAACGTGTCATCGGCGAGCGATAACCCGAGCAGCATCAAGTTCGCCGAGATTCTGAAAACCGAGTTTCTCGACAAGGGCAAGTTCGGAGTCGCCAGCGGTGAAGGCTTCTACAAGTACTGAGCCATCATTCGACGTCAGGGGCGCTCATTCCACAGCGGGATCAGCGCCCTTGGCGCTTCTTAAAAGGCTTCGGCTGGCCCTTGACCGAAGGCGCGCGCCCTTTGCCCTTCGCAGCCTTGGCCTTACCGCCCGCGGGAACCTTCGGCTTCTCGACCTCGGGCGGTGATTCGTCGATCAAGCGTTGAGCGTCTTCGCGCAGCAGAACTCCCGCAGGAGTGAGCGTCCAGCCCGCCTTCGCACGCGAGAACAGGGGCTGCCCGGTCTCGGCCTCGAGTTTGTCGATGGTCGTATAGAGCGATGCGAGCGGGATATCGAGGGATGCCGCGGCTCGCGGAACGTGCAAATCGTGATCCACGATCGTAATGAATCGCTTGAGCTGGGTGGGATTCACTGATCAGCTTTCATGTTGTGTGAATGGATGACCGGTGAGGCGAGCAACGGTGGGTTGCGACTGGGCGGGTGGTCTTAGTGCGCCACGGCCTTCTCGCCGACCGCAATCATCGCAGATGCCCGAGAACCGCGCAGTTCGGGAACAAGCCAGATGCCGAACCAGGTCTTGCCATCCCAGCGGTGGTGCTTGGCGAGGGTGCGGATGGGTTCTTTGCCCCGCTCGAGCGTGGCGGGGTCGATTGTCGTCATCACGCATCGATCGCATGGACCAAGCACGCGAAAACGCACGTCACCGAGTTGGATGCGTGACCACGAGTCCTCGGCGAACGGCGTCGCTGGGTCGCCGTCAACAACGATGTTCGGTCGAAAGCGCACCATATCGAGCGGAGCGGCCTCGGCGTCGGTCCACTCGTCGAGCTGCGTCAATGACGACTCGCTGGTGAGCAGCAAGGGAGCGACGTCGGCGAGCGAGACGTGATCGCCCGCGAGCCCGCCCTCGGCCGGATCAATCGCGCGGCGTTTCGGGTCGGACTGCCACACCAGCCGGAGTGGCCGAGAGAGCTGCGCGCTCAACCAGGCATTGGCGGCAGCGTCAGCTAGCAACGCCGTGCCCTGCCCAGCATGTCCGACTGTGACTGACTCAGCGTGGACCGGTGCGTCGACGTGCAACGAGTCGGTGGCGCCGTCTATACGCAATCCGCCATTGTCGAGCGTCGTCGCACGCAACGACAGCAAGTGGTTTGCCTCTCGCGCGGTCACGGGGCTTCCGTCAGGGGCAACAACTGCCCACCGACGGTCTTCCGCGAGACCCCACGGGTGTACATCGGCAGCATCGACATCAAGACCCGCCAATGACTTGACGGGATACACGCGCAGTCTGGTTACCTTCACGAGTGCACGCTACCGCAGCCCTGCCTCCCGGCGTGGTTGTGCGCTAGCCTCGGGACCGCGAGAGTCTCTTGTTCCCGCCGCAGCGGTTTGCTGGGATCCGAGGGTTCGTGGCCTCGCGCAACTGAGAGGCGCAATCGTGGATGATGGAGTCTTCCAAGTAATCGCAATGGTCATTTACATGGCCGCCATGCTCGGGATCGGCTGGTGGGCGTACAAGCGCACCAGCGACCTCGACGACTATATGCTCGCCGGACGAAAACTCAGCCCCGGCGTCGCCGCGCTCAGCGCTGGCGCTTCAGACATGTCGGGATGGCTTTTGCTCGGGCTCCCGGGCGCCTTCTACATCGGCGGGCTCTTTCAAGGCTGGATCGCGATCGGTCTCACCATCGGAGCGTGGCTCAATTGGAAGTTCGTGGCTCCCCGGCTTCGTGCATACACCGAGGTTTCGAAGAACTCCATCACCGTGCCGAGCTTCTTCGAAAACCGCCTCCGCGACAAGTCGCGAGTACTGCGAGTGGTGGCGGGCGTCATCATCCTCGTGTTTTTCACGTTCTATGTCTCATCTGGAATGGTTGCCGGCGGCGTGTTCTTCCAGAGCGCCTTTGGCTCTGAGTATTGGATCGGGATGCTGATTGTGGGCGGCGTGACAGTTCTGTACACGCTCTTCGGTGGCTTTATCGGAGCGACTTACACCGACGTCGTGCAGGGCATCATGATCTTCTGTGCGCTTATTGCCGTGCCGATCATCGGGCTCACCCAGACGGGTGGAGTCTCCAACACGATCGAGTCCATTCGGGCGGTGAGTACCGAAGTTGACATGTTCAGCCTCTTCGCTGGCGGCACAGTTCTCGCGGCGATCTCCGCTGCGGCGTGGGGGCTCGGGTACTTCGGCCAGCCCCACATCCTGGTGCGTTTCATGGCCCTGCGCTCGCCCGGCGATGCCGTCGCGGGTCGGCGCATCGGGATCAGCTGGATGGTTCTCTCAGTTCTCGGCGCGATGGCTTCGGCGCTGGTGGGAATCGCGTATTTTCAGCAGCATCCTGAACTCACGCTCGAAAACCCCGAGCGCGTGTTTCTTGAGCTCGCACAGATCTTCTTCCACCCCCTGATCGCAGGGTTCGTGCTCGCAGCAGTGCTCGCCGCGATCATGAGCACAATTTCGTCGCAACTCATCGTCTCGTCGTCTGCACTCGTCGAGGATCTCTACAAGATCGTGGCTAAGAAGCAGGCGACCCCCAAAGCACAGGTCATCCTCGGTCGCACGGGCGTGCTGATCGTCTCGGTGATCGCCGTGATTCTCGCATGGGACCCAAATTCGTCGATCCTCGACCTCGTTGCCTACGCATGGGCGGGCTTCGGGGCCGCATTCGGTCCGATTGTGCTGCTATCGCTGTTTTGGCGCAAGCTGACGAGTGCCGGAGCAATTGCCGGAATGCTCACGGGAGCGATCACCGTGGTGATCTGGGGCAACATCGATGCGCTTTCGGGCGTGATGTATGAGATCGTGCCTGGCTTTGTGCTCAATCTCGTCGTGGCTTTCGTAGTCAGCCGATTCACGTACACCGCAAGCGACGATATCTCGAGCGAGTTCGACACCGCGGTTGAAAGTGTGCGCACGGGCACTGTCGTGCTGCCGGAGGCGAAGTAGTGCTGCGTTCGAACGCAAGCCACGCTCGAGAAGGAATCACGTGATCACTCGGTTCGAAGAACTTGATTGGCAACCGACGCCGATGGGGGATCTCACCCTGCGGCGTCGGTGGGAGCCTGCGGCGGGGCACGAGATCTATGAGGTAAAGCTCGGGGAAGAGTACTTGATGTCGAGTCTGTTCACTGTCGCTGAGATCGCGCTCGCAGATCTCGGACTCGCCGTCGTGGGTGGCGACGACCTCAACGTGCTGGTAGGCGGGCTTGGTCTTGGCTACACCGCGGTAGCGGCATTGCGTGACAGTCGGGTGGGTGCGCTCGCCGTGATCGATCGTCTCGATACCGTGATCGGCTGGCATGAGCGCAAGCTGTTGCCAGTTTCAGCCGAGCTTGTGGACGATCCGCGCACCACGCTGGTCTGCGACGATTTCTTCGAGGTCATGCGCAACGCTCCGGGTGATGACCAGAGGGCGTGGAATGCAATCTTGCTCGACGTCGATCACTCCCCGCGCCATCAGCTCGACTCGACGCACGCCGACCTCTACCAGGCGGAGGGCTTGCGCGCACTTGACCGGCATCTCGCATCGAGAGGCGTGTTCGCGCTTTGGTCAGACGACCCGCCAGACGCGGACTTCATGGTTCAGCTCGATCAGGTTTTCGACGACACGGCTGCGCATGTCGTGGACTTTGCGAACCCCGTGACTGAAGGGATGTCATCTAACACCGTGTACGTGGGAAGAAGTCGCCGCTAGCTAGATCGCACGGTGTGCGTGCTCAGTGGTGATCGTGATCGTGGCGATCATCGTCGTGCTCGTCCTCAAGTAGCATCCCTACAGATGTCGCGCACGCGTCACCACGCCACGCTTCGATGCCCTCGCGTAGCGCGAATGCGGCGATCACGAGACCGGCAATCGCGTCGGCCCACCACCAGCCCAACACCGAGTTCAGCAGTAGCCCGACCAAGACCGCGGCCGACAGGTATGTGCAGATCAGCGTCTGCTTCGAGTCGGCAACCGCGCTCGCCGACCCCAGCTCGCGACCGGCGCGACGTTCTGCAAACGACAAGAACGGCATGATCACCACGCTGAGCGCGGCGATCGCGATGCCGGTCGAGCTGTGTTCGACGTCAACGCGGGTGATCAACGCGAACAGCGAACTGGCGGTGACATACGCGGCGAGTGCGAAGAAGGCGACGGCGATGACCCGCAGTGTTCCTCGCTCCCAACGCTCTGGATCTCGCCGCGTGAATTGCCATGCGACCGCTGCGGCCGACAGCACCTCGATTGTTGAGTCGAGTCCGAACGCCACTAGGGCGGCCGAGTTCGCAAGGTTGCCCGCTGTCAACGCGATGACAGCCTCGATCAGGTTGTAGACGATAGTCGCCGACACGATCCAGCGGATTCGTCGTTGCAGGGTTGCTTTGCGCTGAGCCGAGAGCGTTCCGGTGGCCGCGGTCATGAGCAGGTGCAGACGTCAGTGGAGCAGCAGCCCGGTTCGACGTGCAATACCACTTGCAGTAGTTCGTCGAGTGCTGGTGCGAGATGAGCGTCTGCGAGACGGTATTGCGTGCGTCGACCGTCTGGCGTAGCCGTGACGAGGCCACACCCGCGCAAACACGCCAGTTGATTCGACATCACCTGTCGTGAGACGTCGAGCGAGTCGGCCAGGTCAGAGGGGTACGCCGAGCCTGCGCGAAGCGCAAGCAGAATGCCCACTCGGGTCGCATCCGAGAGTGCAAAGCCGAGCCTTGCGAGAGCGGCGGTGTGGGTCACGGAGGCGGTGGTGGCGAGCACCATTTGAGAATACAGCAAACCATGAATTAAGGAAACGCTGTATCTATGGGGCTGTTCAACGTGCGAGTCGGCTGCGTACTCGCCGCAGCGTTGAAGTCGTGCCGCTCGGAATCAATAGCGCCGAGAGAACCGCGAGCACCGTGATCGCCGTGATAGCGCTGAACGCCGCCGCGTATACATCGCCATCCGGCTCGGACGACTGAATGGCTATCAGCGCCGCGATCATCGATGCGCCGACCGCACCTCCGAGTTGCCGAGCGACGACAGTCAGGCCCGTGGCCGCACCGACGTGCTGCTCATCGACGTGGTCGATCAGCACGTTCACGAGCCCGGCAGACGCCGCCGCGATACCCGCGCCGAGCAGAACGGTACCCAGCAGCAGGGTGATGAGTTCGCGCGGCGCGATAATCATCACGAGCGCACCGGCGGCGGCCGTGGCTGCTCCCAGAATGACGGGCGCGCGTGTGCCGATCCATCGACGCAGCACACCTGACAGCGGACCGACCACGAGCATGGCGATCGTCGCCGGCAACAGGAGCAATGCAGCGAGCGTCACTGACGCAGAGAGTCCTGCTTCGTCGCCAGAGGGCGCCTCGGCGAACGCCGGAATGAGAACGTAGATGCCGAGCAGGGCTGCGCCGAGCAAGAATGCGGTCAGTTGCGTGGCCCACACTCCGCGCAGACGCAGAGTGGGAGCGCCGAGGAGAGGATCGGGGCTCACGCGCTCGCGAAAGAACCAGTAGCAAAGCGCAACGGTCGCGATGAGAACAAGTGCGATGATCCACCACCACGGCGAGGGCCAGCGTGGTGCCTCGGTGAAGGCGAGAAGAACGGCGATCACGCCAACTGCAAGCGACAGTGCTGCTCGCAGCTCCACGTGGACGTTGCGGCGGCGGGGAATGTGGGGGAGAGCGGAAGCGAGAACAACCCAGCTCGCCACGACGATTGCAAACGGCACCCAGGCAGTGGCGCGGATGCCGATGTGATCGACCAGCAGCCCCGATACCAGCACGCCGAACCCGATCCCGGTGGCGAACATCGCGGTGACCAGACCTACAGCGCCCGCGCGGTTGTGTTCCGGTACGAGTCGTGGCACAGCGGCGATGGCCAGTGGAAACACGCCCCCGCCGACCCCAAGAATGGCGCGGCCGGCGATAAGCCACCCGAGGGTGGGCGCGATCGCCGTGATGAACAGGCCGAGTGCTACCAGCGGCAGTACCATCAGCAGCGTCCGTCGAGCGCCGTAGGCGTCTCCCATTCGCCCGATGACCGGTGTGGTGGCGACGGCGACAACCAATGTGATTGTGAGAGCCCAGGTGGCGTCCCCCGTGGTCACACCGAAAGCATCTGCCGTAATTCCAAGCACCGGGGCAGTCATCGCCTGCGGCAGAGTTGCCCCGAGCGTTGCGACGACGAGCCCTGTCATCGACACAACCCCGCGCGCCCCCAACCGTATGGGCACTCGGATCGCGCTGGTCGGTGTCGACATCACTTAACGGTAGCGAGCTAGCCCAACCGCATGCGTCCGCGTGTGAAAGGCCAGATCGGCGCTTCGTAGATCAGCTTCGCGGGGTCCTCGGGTGCGAGCGTGAACTGAGCTTCGCCAAATCGCCACATTCGGTTGAACAGAAACACGCCCAGCGTCACCGACTCGTCGGCGGCGAGCTGCCATGTGCCCACGCCCCACTGCACGGGTTGGCCTCTGCCTTCGATGATGAGCGTCGGGCGAATTCCGCCATAGAGCGCAAACCACGGCTTGTGCATCGTCAGTTCAATGCGGCGGGTGGCGCGGTCGGAGGTCATCCCCCCACGGTAGCTGGGGGAGCGTCGTGCGTCTGTTTCGGGCGGGGTTGGGGGCCGATGTTGTGACTACGGATTTCTGGCACTCGACTGCCGAGAGTGCTAATATTTGAGCAGTTGAGTCATGTGGGCTCAACTTTGAATCGGCGCTCGAGCGCATCGTTCGAGCGAAGAGAAAAGGAGATGACTATGGCAAACTACGACCCGTTCCGTGACCTCGACCGTATTGCGTCGACCCTTCTCGAGTCGCGCGGTGGACCGCGGCGCATGCCGATGGACCTCTACCGCGACGGCGACCACTATGTGCTCGCCGCGGATCTGCCCGGAATCGACCCCGGCTCGGTTGACATCGACGTCGACGGTCAATTGCTGACAATCCGCGCTGAACGGACTCTCGCATCGGGCGATGATGTGAAGTGGATCACTCGAGAGCGTGAGGCGGCGACTTTTGTACGCCAACTCAACCTCGGCCAAGGCGTCGACACCGAGCAGATCAGTGCGTCCTATGACAATGGGGTGCTGTCGGTGACGATCCCGGTCAGCGAGAAAGCCAAGCCGCGCCGCATCGCTGTCGCGACAGCAGATTCGGTCGCAGCCCTTCAGGCGCACGAGTCTGACGCGTCACAACCCGTCGAACAGTAGCGATCATGCGCCGCTGCGGGGCGGTCGAGTCGTCCGCCCCGCAACGGCGCCCTTTCCCATAGGCGGCTGTCGCCCTTGGTCGGATCCAGGGCAACGGCAACGTATCGGCAACGGAGCTCTCATGAATGAAGAAAGACTTGATGACCCCTTTTATGACGAAGTTGATGCGTTCGAGGAACAGCTCGGCGCGGAGTTGATCCGCAACGGAGTGATTGAGCGCTGGTGATCGCATGGGCTGCCCCGCTCGGCAATCGAGGTGAGATCGCCAAAGACATGCCTCTTGCGGCATCACCCCCCGCGTAGGCTCGCCGCAACGGCTCTTTCGGGCCGCCCCAACCAGCTTTGGCTCCAGGGTCGCCGCTGCCGACCAGAGGAGCCGCGATGGCATCCGTTGCACCAGCATCCACTCTCGGGCCAATCAGACAGACGTACGCGAGTGCGACCACGTTCCCCCCTGTGGCCCGTGCGTACACGAACATCTCGCAGGTCGCGAAAGAGACCGGTCTGCTCGCACGCACCCCGTGGTTTTACGGCACTGTCGCGACCGTGCTGGTTCTTGCCCTTGGCGGCGTCATCACCGGGTTCATTCTGCTCGGCGAAAGCTGGTTTCAGCTGCTGATGGCGGCCGCACTCGGCATCATCGTCACCCAGTTCGCCTTCCTCGGACACGAGGCAGCGCACAAGCAGATCCTCACCAGCGGCCGCGCCAATGACCGTCTCGCCCGTGTTCTCGCGGCAGGGTTCGTGGGCATGAGTTTGTCGTGGTGGGATGCCAAGCACAGCCGTCACCACGCCAACCCCAACCGGGTGGGCAAAGACCCCGACATCGAGGTCGACACGATCTCATTCCTCGAAGAGGACGCGGCTCAGTCACGCGGATTCGTTCGCCTGATCACTCGCAAGCAGGGCTGGTTGTTCTTTCCACTGTTGACGCTCGAGGGCATCAACCTGCACTACCTCGGTCTGAAGCACCTGTTCTTCACCAAGGGCAAGGTCAAAGGCCGTGCGCTTGAAATCACGTTGATTCTCACGCGCCTCGCGATCGTCATCGTGCCGGTTTTTCTGCTGCTGCCGCTCGGCATGGCCTTTGCGTTCATGGGCGTTCAGCTCGCGGTCTTCGGCGTCTACATGGGCGCGGCATTCGCACCGAACCACAAGGGAATGCCGATCATCGCGCCCGACGCTCGACTCGACTTCTTCAGCAAGCAGGTTCGCACCTCGCGCAATGTCAGCGGCGGATGGTGGGCCACCTGGCTCATGGGCGGCCTCAACTACCAGGTCGAGCACCACCTCTTTCCGAGCATGTCGCGCCTGCACCTCGCGAAGGCTCGCGAAATCGTACGTGAGCAGTGCGAAACACTCGACGTTCCGTATACCGAGACCACGCTCTGGCGTTCGTACGCGATCGTCATCGACTACCTCAACCGCGTCGGACTCGCAGCACGCGACCCCTTCGACTGCCCCATGGTTTCTGACATGCGTCGTGTCTAGCCACGACGCAAGTTCGACGACGCCCGCGGATCATTCTGCGGGCGTTTGTCGTTTGCACGCGCATGGTGTTGCGGCGGCCCCGCGCTTGGCCGATGGTCGTACTATGGAGCCATGACTTCACAGCCAGAGACCGTTGCCCTCAAGCCCGTTGACGACGAGAAGAACCTTCTCGCCCCCGCAGAATCCGCGGGTGGATGCTGCGGTGGAAGCGCCTGCGGCACCAACTAAGGCACGAAATACAGCTCTGCCCCCGCTGAGACAGCGGGGGCAGAGCTGTATTTGTCTGTGTCGACGTCGCTGCGTCAATGAGCAACTGGCGCAGCGTCGAGGTCGTCGGCAGGCTTGCGAATGAAGAACGCGCCGACGATGGTGAGCAGCGAGATGATCGCGCCGACGAGGTAGGCGGCGTGAATGCCCGCGGCTTCAGCGGTGACCGCGGCAGTGCCCGAGTGCGTCTGCATGGCGCTCACCGACGACATGATGCCGATCATCAACGCAATACCGGCTGCTCCGGCAACCTGTTGAGCGGTGCTGACGATGGCGCTGCCGTACGAATAGAACCTCGGTCGAACCGACGCGAGCGATGCGGTGAACAGTGGCGTGAATGAGAGGGCAAGGCCAACAGAAAGAAGCGTCTGCACCGCGACTACCACCCAGACGGCAGTGTTCTCGTCGTAGGTCGTACTCGCCCAGAGCATGCCGCTGGTGAGGATCGACCCGGGCACGATCAGCACGCGTGTGCCCCATCGGTCGTAGATGCGCCCAATGACCGGGCCGGCGAAGCCCATCGCCAATGCGCCGGGCAGAAGAATGAGGCCCGCATCAAGCGGCTCGAGCAGTAGAACTTGCTGTAGGTAAAGGGGTAGCAGGGTGATTGCACCGAAGAACACCATCGACATCAACATCATCTGGGCGATCGATAGCGAGAAATTGGTGCTCTTGAAGACGCGAAGATCGAGCAGCGCGGAGTCGGTAGCTTGCAGACGGATCTGGCGCCATGCGAACAGTGCGAGCGAAACCACTCCGACGACGAGTGAGATCGTCAGCGACCGGTCGATCTCGGCATTGGTTGCGAGCGCTGCAGCGCTCGTGTCATGACTGCCGCCGCCGATGAGGCTCAGTCCGTACACGACGCCACCGAAGCCGAACGCCGACAGAATCACGGATGGAATGTCGATGCGCGCGTGTGACTTCTCTCCGATGTTGCGAATCCACATTGCTCCGACCACTAGCGCGACGAGCGCAATAGGCAGGATCATGCCGAAGATCCAGCGCCAGCCGGCCGTCTGGATGATGAGGCCCGAGAGGCTGGGGCCGATCGCCGGTGCAAGCGCAATGACAATGCTCACGCGCCCCATCATGCGCCCACGGGACTGCGCTGGAACCACGGTCATCAGGGTGGTCATCAGCAACGGCATCATGATGGCGGTGCCAGACGCCTGAACAACGCGCGCGACCAGCAGCATCTCGAAGCCGGGAGCAAGAAACGCGATCAGCGTCCCGAGCGAGAACAACGACATGGCGGCGATGAACATCGGGCGGGTGCTGTAGCGCCGGATGAGGAAGCCGGTGATCGGAATCACGACCGCCATCGTGAGCATGAACGAGGTGGTGAGCCACTGCGCCGCCAGTGCGGTGATGCCCAGAGTTGTGATGAGGTCGGGAATCGCGACGCCCATCGTGGTTTCATTGAGGATCGCAACGAAAGCCGCACCGAGCAGCAACCAGATGACTCGTGCTTGCTCGGCAGTGAGAGCCGATTCAGCTGTTCTGATGCTGCCAGCGTCGGGCGTGGTGTCCATGGCCGCCATCGGTGGTCTCCTCGAAATCAGGCAAGGCGAAGCATGCCGCAGAGAATCGGCAAGCTCTCAGCCTAACGGCGGTTGAGCACGCCGCATTCCCGTGAGGGAGACAAATCTCAGACGAGGCCCTAACCCTCTGTGTTCGCGTCCCAGTCTTCTGAACCGATCGCGTCGGTTGCGTGCGGCGTGGGCTCGCGGTCCGTGAGACTGGCGGGCGTGGGATTGACGAGTTCCTCTTCGGGGATCGCCTTGAGCTCGTCGATTTCTTTGCGAAGTTCGGCCAGATCGGCGCCGTCTGGCGCGGACGCATCGGGTGTCGAAGTCATGGTCTGAGCCTAGTCGCGTCACGCCTCGAATGGGAGGCGGAGCCGGAGTGAGGTGGGTCGCATAGGCTTTTCGACGTGAGCATGATGCGTGGTGGGGGCGGAGGGCGTCCCAGCTTTCGCCCGCCTGACACCGCAGCGCAGCGCAAGCAGAACGCGGAAGCTCCACGCATTCCCCACTTGGGTCGTCGAATCGTGGTACTTTTTCGCCCCTACCGGCCGAGCATTATCTGCACCGCGATTCTCGTGATCGTGGGAGCGAGCCTCGCAGTCGTCCCGCCCCTGTTGGTGCAGCGAATTTTCGACGACGCGCTTTTTCCCGTCGATGGCTCTGCCCCCGATCTGACGCTGCTGTGGGAACTGGTGCTCGCCACCATCGGGCTCTACCTCCTGTCAGCCGGCGTGGGAGTGATACAGACATGGCTTACAGCCACGGTCGGCAACCGCGTCACTGGCGACTTGCGGATACGGCTGTTCGAGCATCTGCAAGCGATGGAACTGGGTTTTTTCACCCGAACGAAGACCGGAGTGATTCAGTCGCGCCTGCAGAACGACGTCGGCGGCGTCTCGGGTGTGCTCACGAACACCGTGACCAGCGTGCTAGGAAACACCGTCACGGTCATCGCATCGCTGATCGCCATGATCATCATTGATTGGCGGTTGACCATCATCGCCGTGATCATGATGCCCATTCTCGTGATCGTGCAGCGCCGAGTCGGTCAGGTGCGCGCTCGCATCGCGGGCGAAACGCAGGAGTCGCTGTCTGAGCTCACCGCGATCACGCAAGAGACGCTGAGCGTCTCAGGCATCATGCTGTCGAAGTCCTTCAACCGGCAGCGTGCCGAGTCTGCGCGCTACGGTGCCGAGAACGTGAACCAGGTGCGTCTGCAGGTGCGTCAGGCTATGAGCGGCCAGGGTTTCTTCGCGGTGGTGCAGGTGCTGATGGCCAGCGTGCCCGCGGTGATCTACCTCGTCTCGGGTTACCTCATCGCTGGCACTGCCGACACGATCACGGCGGGAACGATCGTTGCGTTCACGACAGTGCAAGCGCGCCTGCTGATGCCGCTGATGGGGCTCATGCGTGTTGCACTCGACCTGCAGACGTCGGGCGCTCTGTTCGCGCGCATCTTCGAGTATCTCGACCTCGTGCCGACTATCAAAGATGCCCCCGATGCCGTCGGCGTCGATAGCGCCAGCGACGCTCTCGGTCGGGTCGAGTTTCGAGATGTGACTTTTCGCTACCCGGATGCTGCGCCCGACTCTCGCCCCACCCTCGACCGCGTGTCCTTCACCGCCGAGCCCGGGCAGCACGTGGCTTTTGTGGGACCGTCCGGGGCTGGCAAGACCACCGTGCTCTACCTCACCCCGCGTATGTACGAGGCCTCGGGTGGTGAGGTGCGATTCGCCGGTGCAGATGTGCGCCATCTGACCCAGGAAGCGATCATCGACCACGTCGGCATCGTCTCGCAGGAGACGTACCTGTTTCACGCATCAATCCGTGAGAATCTTCGCTACGCGAAGCCCGACGCGACGGATGCTGAGCTAGAACAAGCCTGCCGAGCGGCGAACATCCATCAGGTGATTGCGGGTTTCGAGCACGGCTACGACACCATTGTCGGCGAGCGCGGGTACCGGCTGTCAGGCGGCGAGAAGCAGCGTATTGCGATTGCCAGGGTTCTGTTGAAAGATCCGCCGGTGCTGCTGCTCGACGAGGCGACTTCGGCTCTCGACACGGTCTCGGAGCGTGTCGTTCAAGAGGCGCTGGATGCTGCAGCCCGAGGTCGCACGACACTGTCTATCGCACATCGACTCTCAACAGTCATCGGCGCCGACATCATTCATGTCGTCGAAGCTGGACGCATTGTGGAATCCGGTACTCACGCGTCATTGCTTGCCGCGGGCGGTCTCTACGCCGACCTCGCGGCGGAGCAGATGGCAGCATCCCGAATCTTGAAAGCTGAAGCCGAAGCTGAAGCGGAAGCTGATCGTGGAGTTGAAGCTGATCGTGGAGTTGAGGGTGGCTAGCGGCTCACCAACCTGACGCCCGGGCAAGTGCGCGCGCGGCAGGGTCCGACAGCTTTGAGGGTGCGTCGGCGCGACGGGTGAGTTCGCGAGCGAACGCACCCACCTCATTGCGATACCGCTCCACCGGGTGCTCGATCGCGATCTCAACCAGCGGCGGCAGATCGAGCATCAGCATCAGCGGCACGCGTGCGGCCGCGGCTGATCGGGCGCCCGCTGCGTCGAGAACGCTCAGCCCCCCTCGCAGCGCCTCCAAATAGTCCAGCAGCACTGGGAGCTCCGCTTTGTGCTGCGTGATCGACGAACCGTTGGCGCGCTCGCGCCACTCCACGACCACGTCGGTGATCACGTCGAAAGCACGAGCTTTCGTGTACATGAGCTGGGCGATGATCTGGTCTTCATACGCCTTGCCCTCGGGAAAACGAAACCGGTGCCGGCGCCAGAAATCGATGCGGCTGATCTTGGACCACGCGACCACGTTTCCCGATGCGGCGGGGTGATCTTCCAGTGTCACTGCACGCCGCGCGGGATCGGTCGCGGCGAGAACCCATGGTTGCACCTCGCCGGACTCGTACGTGCCCGGTGCGTCTGGGCGCAGGCGAACATAGGCACCGGCGATGAAGTCGCTCCCCGTCTCGGTCAGTGTGGTGGTCAAGCGTTCCAGGGCAGCCGGTCTCAAGATGTCGTCTGCGTCGAGAAAACCAACAAGCGGTGTGTCGACCAGGTCGAGTCCGGTGTTCCTTGAGGCGCCTAGGCCGCGTCGAGCGCCATGGCGCACGACGCGAAATCGTGAGTCGACTGCGGCGAACCTGTCGAGTATCTCGGCGGTGTCGTCTTCTGAGCAATCGTCGATCAGAATCGCTCTCCACGACGGAAGCGATTGCGTTTGCAACGAGCGCAGTGCGTCAGCAACATATGGATCGACGTTGAATGCTGGCACGATGATCGTGACTGTGGCGTTCTCAGCCACGGTTATGCGCCCGGCTTTACGGCCGATACCGCGCCAGCGACGGCGTCAGCGACGGCGTCGAGCGAGCCGTCGTGAGAGTGGCTGAAGGTGAAGCGCACTGCGGTTTGCGCAATGGGTTCGTCGATGCCCATCGCAACGAGAACATGCGAAGCTTCATCACTGCCGGCGGCGCAGGCCGATCCGCTCGACGAGACAATTCCGCGCCGCTCGAGTTCTAGCAGCACCGCTTCACCGCTCGTGCCCGCGAAGGTGAAACTCGCTGTGCCTGGAAGCCTCTTCACAGGGTGGCCCGTCAATCGGGCGTTTGGCACGCGCGCAAGAACTGCGTCGACGAACTCATCTCGCAGGCGAGCCACGCGAGCGGCAGATTCGAGGCGCTCTGCTTCGGTCAGTTCGAGCGCTGTCGCAAAGCCGACCGCTGCGGCAACGTTCTCGGTGCCACTGCGCTTGCCGCGTTCTTGGCCGCCGCCGTGCAATACGGGCTCAATCGGAATGCGTCCGCGCACGGCGAGCACCCCGATTCCCTTTGGTGCGCCGATCTTGTGGCCCGCGAGAGAGACGGCGTCGACACCGAGCGCTTTCGCCGACAGCGGCAACCAGCCGGCGGCTTGGACGGCGTCGATGTGAAGCGGTACACGCGTTGCGCTCACTCGCACGGCTGCCGCGATGCCCGCGACATCTTGAACAGTGCCGACCTCGTTGTTCGCATAGCCGAAGCTCACCAGAGCGGTATCTTCGCGAACGGCGCTGGCGACGGCGTCGGCGAGCAATACGCCGTCTGCATCGACGGGCACACGGGTGATATCGAAGCCGTGGATGCGCTCGAGGTACGACACCGACTCGAGGATCGACTCGTGCTCGATCTGGGTGGTGACCACGTGCCGAGCGCCACGTGCGGCCGCGGCGATTGCGACGCCCTTGATGGCGAGGTTGTTTGCTTCGGTTCCGCCAGCGGTGAAGACCACGTCGCCGGCGCGCATGTCGAGCACCCTGGCAACGCGAGCGCGAGCATCGACGAGTGCGTCGGCCGCGGCTTCGCCGACGGTGTGGTGACTCGAGGGATTGCCGAACCAGCGTGAGAAATAGGGTGCCATCGCCTCGAGAACTTCGGGGCGCACAGGAGTCGTGGCCGCGTTGTCGAGATACAGCAGGGGCATGACGGTACTCAGTGTGTGTCGATATGCACGTCGAGGCCTAGATCGAGCGCCCGTGCCGAATGCGTGAGGGCGCCGACCGAGATGACATCGACACCGGTGACAGCGATAGCCCGCACAGTTTCGAGCGTGACTCCGCCGGACGCTTCGACTGTGGCCCGCCCGGCGATCTGAGCGACACCGGTGCGCAATTCGTCGATCGAGAAATTGTCGAGCATGATCGTCCCGACGCCGGCAGCGAGCACATCTTCGATCTGATCGAGTCGGTCCACCTCGACCTCGATATGAGCCGTGTGAGGAAGCCGCCGCTTCGCTTCTTGCAGCGCTTCAGTAATCGACGCGCCGTCGCGCGTGAGGATCGCGAGGTGGTTGTCTTTGGCCATCACCGCGTCGGAAAGTGAGTATCGGTGATTGCGGCCACCACCATCGCGCACCGCCTTGCGTTCAAATGCTCGCAATCCAGGCGTGGTCTTTCGGGTGTCAGCGATGCGGGTTGCGGTCTCAGCGACCTCGGCCACAAACAGACCTGTCAGCGTGGCGATGCCAGACATGCGCTGCGCAAAGTTGAGGCCGATGCGCTCTGCGGTGAGCACACCGCGGGCCGGCCCGCTCACCGTCGCGAGCACATCGCCCGGGTCGAACCATTCGCCGTCTGCCACGACGAGTTCGACCTCGACGCGTGGGTCTGTCAGGCGAAAGGCGGTAGCGAACACCTCGCCGCCGCTGAATATCCCGCGTTCGCGCGCCACGAGGTCGGCACGCGCCACTGAGATCTCGTCGATCAGATATTCGCTGGTGAGGTCGCCCCAGGGGGCATCCTCTTCGAGTGCGGCAGCGACAACACGGTCGATGTGCGCACGGGTCAGCATGCGATCGCCTCCTCGTGAGCGTGAGCGTGAGCGTGAGTGTGAGCCATGCCGCGCGTGGATGGTGCACCCTGATCGTACGCCGCAGCATCCTTGCGAAAATGAGCGCCGCGAGATTCCCGACGCTGGCGGGCCGCGGTCACCAGGTGTTCTGCCACCAGAAGCAGATTCTCGTCTTCGAATTGCCGCTCTGTGCGCTGCTCGCGAGCTGTCTTGCGCCAGACGGCGATCACCTCGGCCGCATGGGCAAGGCCGGTCTCGTCGCGCACGAGGCTGGCGTTGTCCCACATCAGCTCTTGCAGCGCTTCGCGCGAGAATGGGGGCACGGGTGCGTTGAGGTTTCGACCGTCACTGACCAGATGGGGGAGCGCAGCACTGGGCATTGAGGGCCAGCGGCCTGAGGTAGCGTCGGCCGCAATCAGGTCACCCGCTCGAGCGCCGAATACGGCGCCTTCGAGTAGCGAGTTCGACGCAAGGCGGTTCGCACCGTGCACCCCCGTGCGCGATACCTCGCCGACGGCGTAGAGTCCGCGTACGCTGGTGCGCCCGTGGAGGTCTGTGGTGACACCGCCCATCAGATAGTGGGCCGCCGGAGTCACCGGAATAGGCTCGCGGGCCCAGTCGAAACCGCGTTCACGCACGGCACGATCGATCGTCGGGAAGCGCTGGGCGAGAAACGTTGCGCGTTCGTCAGCGTCTGTGGAGTGCAGCTGAGTTGCATCCAGATACACCGCCCTACCGTTCTGGGCATCCATCTGCTTCGCGATCGCGCGAGCCACGATGTCGCGGGGCGCAAGCTCGCCGTCAGGGTGCGCGTCGAACGCGAAGCGCCGGCCGTGCTCATCGACGAGTGTCGCGCCCTCGCCGCGCACCGCTTCCGACACCAAGAACGCTTCGCCGGCGGCAATGATGGTCGGATGGAACTGGAAGAACTCCAGCTCTTGCACGTGCGCGCCAGCGCGAATGGCTGCGGCAATGCCATCGGCCGTGGCGACCTCGGGGTTCGTGGAGTGTGCGTAGAGCTCTCCCGCGCCGCCGGTGGCGAGCACCACGGCATCGGCCCGCACCGTTTCGCTTGTGCCTGCGCTGCCGGCTGCGACGTCGTCTATGAGCAGCTCAATGCCGGTCACTCGTGAGTCAGAAACCACGAGATCGACGAGAAATGCATGTTCGATCACACGCACGTTCGAGGCGCGAAGACTCGCCACGAGTGCCTTCTCAATCGCTGTGCCGGTAGCGTCACCGCCCGCGTGGAGTATGCGCGGGTAGGAGTGAGCGGCTTCGAGGCCTTTCACGAAGTCGCCGTCGGCGGCGCGATCAAACGCGACACCGAGGTCGATCAGTTCGCGAATGCGGGCCGGCCCCTCTTCGACCAGCACCCGCACAGCCTCGGGATCGTTCAACCCGGCACCAGCGGTCAGCGTGTCGCGCACGTGATCTTCGATGCGGTCGTCGTCAAACATGACCCCTGCGATGCCGCCCTGGGCGTATCGGGTGTTGGCGTGTTCCAGCACGTCTTTGGTCACCAGGGTCACTCGACAGCCGTGGGCCACCGCGTGCAGCGCCACCGTCAGTCCGGCAATGCCGCTGCCGACGATCACCGCGTGCGGCGTCATGATGCGCTGCTGTCAGTGAGCGCGGGTGCTGCGGGCGGTTTGGCTGCGAGCATGCGCTCAAGAGCGACGCGGGCAGGGGCGGCGACATCGGGAGCAACAGTGATGCGATTGAGCACGGTGCCGGCTACCAGACCTTCGAGCACCCACGCCAAATAGCCCGGGTGGATCCGGTACATGGTCGAACATGGGCAGACCACCGGGTCTAGGCAGAAGATCTCATGCTGTGGATGCTGCGCGGCCAGACGCTGCACGAGATTTACTTCGGTGCCGATCGCGAAGGTAGTCGGCTCGGAAGCCGCTTCGATGGCCTTTCGGATGTAATCCGTCGAGCCCGCTTCATCGGCGGCGTCGACGACCTCCATCGGGCACTCGGGATGCACGATGACACGTACACCCGGGTGCTCGATGCGCGCCTGCTCGATCTGGGCAACACTGAAGCGTCGGTGCACCGAGCAGAAACCATGCCAGAGAATCACGCGAGACTCTTCGAGGGTGTCGGGGGTAGATCCACCGAACGGCTTTCGCGGGTTCCACATCGGCATGTGCTCGAGCGGCACGCCCATCGCTTTGGCGGTGTTGCGCCCGAGGTGCTGGTCAGGAAAGAACAGCACTCGACGACCGCGCTCGAAGGCCCACTCGAGCACCGTGCGGGCGTTGGACGAGGTGCAGACGATGCCGCCGTGGCGACCGACGAACCCCTTGATGGCGGCCGATGAGTTCATGTAGGTCACGGGAATGACTGGCACGAGCCCGTCAGCGTCAACAGCATCCATGTCGCCATAGATCTCTTCGAGCTGCTCCCAGCACTCCTCGACCTGGTCGATGTCTGCCATGTCAGCCATCGAACAGCCCGCGGCAAGATTCGGCAGGATCACGGCCTGCTCGTCGCCTGAGAGCAGGTCGGCGGTTTCTGCCATGAAGTGCACACCGCAGAACACGATCGCCTCTGCTTCGGGGTGTGCCTTCGCGGCGTTTGCGAGCTGGAACGAGTCGCCGACGTAGTCTGCGTGCAGCACAACCTCTTCGCGCTGATAGAAGTGCCCGAGCACGACGACTCGGTCGCCGAGCGTGGCCTTGGCTGCGACGATGCGCTCGTTGAGCTCGTCTTCTGACGCCTCGCGGTACTGCAGGGGCAGCTCTCCCTGGCGGGGAGAGCCGGTGGGAATCACGTCGCCCATCGAAGAGCCAGGTCCGTAGCCAGGGCGACCATCGAAGTCCCAGGGGCCGGCTGCGAGGTCGGTGTTGCAGGTTTCGCCGACAGCCTCACCGGTCACGATCGCCTGAATGGCGTGATCGACAGAGGGATCGGTGTCTGGACGGGACTGAAGTGCGATGTTGACAGCAGGCATGAGGGCTCGATTCAGGGGCGTACGCCGAGCGGGCCGCGATCGGCAAGCTCAACATCTTGATTGAAGCGGTAAAGACGGGCGGGGCGATGGCTGCCCTTGCGGAAACGGTCGGTAGGAAGAAGCGTGTCGGTGCCCTCGACTTGGCGGCGAAAGTTCGCGGGGTCGAGCTTGCGGCGAAGGATCGACTCGTACACTTCTCGCAGTTCGGCGAGCGTGAACTCGTCCGCGAGCAGGCCGTGCGCGATCTGGCTGTAGCCGACCTTGTTGCGAAGTCGCCACAGCGCGTAAGCAACGATCTGGTTGTGATCGAATGCGAGATTCGGCAAGTCATCGGCATCGAACCAGCGCACATTCTCGTCAGAGGTATCGGCCATCTCGTCCGGGCGAATTAGCGCCCAGTAGACGATGGAAACCACCCTCGTGGGGGAGCGGTCGACCGCTCCAAACGCATAGAGCTGCTCCAAATAACTCGGAGCGAGCCCGGTCGTCTCGGCCAGCGTTCTCGACGCCGCGGCATCCAGGTCTTCGACGATGTCGAGCCATCCACCCGGCAAAGCCCACTGACCCTCGTGTGGATCACTCTGGCGTCGAACGAGGGGCAGTGCCACGCTTGCCCGTTCTTGACCCGCTGAGCGGCGAAGCGTGAAGATCACCGTCGAGACAGCGACGCGCGTGCCGGGCGCGACGGAACTCGTGGCGCCGGACGCGCGGGGGGCTGGGGCGTTCGTTATGGTCATGGTGACTTTTACTCCGCTCTCATCTTAGTGTCGCTGTGACCAGAAGTGCAAAACATCACCGGATTCAAAGGTTCACCTCGTAACCTTGCCGTCCGTGCGCAAGACCGCGCGATCTACCCCCGGAGGACCGCGTGCCGATTGTCGACATCGTGTTGGTCGTGATTCTGGTGATCGCTCTGTTTGGCGGGGTTTCGCGCGGTTTCACCGGAAGCATCGGCCTTTTCGCGGGTCTGGCCGCTGGAGCCGCGATCGCATACTGGGCGGCTCCGCTCATCAACACAGGGTGGCCGTGGCCGGAGTGGGCGCTCCTGGCAAGCGTGCTGTCGGCACTGCTGATCTTGGTTCTCGGAGCATCGATCGGCGCATCCGTTGGCGCTGCAGTGCGCCGCGGTGTTGATCGAACCCCGCTTCGGGCGATTGATCGGCTCCTGGGCGCAGCGACGGGTGTCGTGGTCACCTCGCTCGTGATCTCTTTGGCAGCGACCAGCGTGATCGCGGCGGGCGTGCCGGTGTTGGCAACCGCGCTGTCATCATCGACGGTGGTGCGCACGATCGACCAGTTGACGCCGGAACCGGTCGACCGTGCGCTCGCGGAAGTGCGTTCGATGGTCATCGACGAGGGGCTCCCGCAGCTGGGCGATCTGCTCGAAGTCACACCGCAGGTGGCAATGCCCGCTGTCGATCTCGACGATCCGGAACTGGCCTTGGCCGCCGCCTCCGTTGCGCGCGTTTCTGGAACCGCCTTCGCCTGTGGGCGCAGCTCGACCGGAAGCGGTTTTGTGATCGCAGAAGATCTCGTCGTCACCAATGCGCACGTCGTTGCCGGCGTCGATCAGCCCCACGTGGAATTGCCCGGGCAAGCATCTCGAGAAGGCCGCATCGTCTACTTTGATCCGATCGATGACCTCGCGGTGATCGCCGTGGACGACCTGGGCGTGGCCCCGCTGCAAGTTGCACCCGTGCTCGATGCTGGCGCTGCCGCGGTCGTGCAGGGTTATCCGCTCGGTGGTCCCTTCACGATGGTGAGCGCTTCGGTGCTCTCAACCGGAACGGTGCCCATTCCCGATATCTACGACGAGAGCTCGACTCCACGCGACATCTACGCTCTCGAGGCTGTGGTGCGCCCTGGCAACTCTGGCGGACCGCTGCTGACCGCAGATGGTGAAATCGCGGGCGTGGTGTTCGCTCGAGCCGAAGCCGACGACAATCTGGGCTACGCGATGACGACGGCAGAACTTATGCCAGTGATTGCGCAGAGCGACACCCTCACACAGTCGGTCTCGTCAGGAAACTGCACGTGACCGTGACCGTGACCGTGACCGTGACCGCGGGCTAAACGCCAGTGGGGTGGGATGCCGCAGCATCCCACCCCACTCGCATTCGTGGACTACTCGGCAGGAATAACCAGCCCGTTATAGTTCTCGATGATCCACTCCTGCGTCTCGACGGACGTCAGCAGTTCGTAGAGCGTGACGATGCGGGGATCATCAATCAGCTCACCACGGGTGGCGAGGATGTTGAAGTAGGGGCTATCGGTTGATTCCGTGAGAATCTGCAGATCTCCGCTGAGCCCAGCAGCGGCCGCGAAGCTGAAGTTGACGATGGCGGCGTCCTGCTGCTGCAGGGCCGTGGGCAAGCTCGCGGCGTCGATCTCAGTGAACTCGAAACCGCGCGGGTTCGCGGTGATGTCGGCGATCGTGGTTGGTTCTGCCGTGGTCTCGATAAGTCCGGCATCGGCGAGCAGCAGAAGGGCGCGGGACTCATTGCTGGCGTCGTTGGGCAAGGCGATCTCGGCGCCGTCAGGCAGTTCGTCGATTGAGGCCACGGTCTCGGAGTACAGGGCGAGCGGCGGCAGGTACACCTCGCCGACAGAAACCAGGTCGTCGCCCGAATCGGTGACGAACAGGTCGAGGAACGGCGCGTGCTGAAAGAGGTTCGCGTCGGTGGCGCCCTGGGCAAGCGCCGGGTTCGGCGTGTTGTAGTCACTGAACTCGGTGATCTCGAGGTCAAGGCCTGCTTCTTCGGCAAGGTTGTCTTGCACGAAGGCCAGGATCTCGCCGGCTGGTACGGCCGTTGCTCCCACGACGAGTGTGCCGAGGTCTTCTTCGGGCGCCGCATCGGCGTCGGCGGACGTGCCGGCGCACGCGGTAAGTGCGAGCGAGACAGCGGAAACGCCGACAAGCGCAGCAGCGAAGCGGGTGGAGATAGACATATTTTTCCTTTCGATGAAACAAGATGGCGCGCCGCAGTACGACTCGCCGAAGCAGGTGGTCAGACGCTGGCGGCGGTCGCTGACTTCTTGTTGCGACCGGAGCGCGATCGCTCATGGTCGATGCGTCGCGCGACGAAGCTGCCGGTGGATTGCAGTACCTGCACCATGATGAGAAGAACAATGATCACGGCAACGATGTACTCGGTGCTGTACCGCTGATAGCCGTAGCGGATGGCGAGGTCGCCAAGCCCGCCCGCGCCGATGACGCCCGCGATCGCCGAGAAGTTGATGATTGACACCACGGTGGTGGTGAAGCCCAGCACGATTGACGGCAATGCTTCGGGAACGAGCACCTTGCTGAGGATCTGCCAGCGAGTAGCTCCGAGGGCTTCGGCTGCCTCGACCTTTCCAGGCGATACCTCGCGCACGGCGATCTCAACGATGCGAGCGAAGAACGGAATGGCGGCCACGCTCAGCGGCACGATTGCGGCAGTTGATCCGAACGAGGTGCCGATCAGCACGTACGTCACGGGGATCAGCGCGATCATCAGAATGACGAACGGCACGGAACGGGTGATGTTCACCACGATCGCCACAATGACATTGATCGTACGCCCGAGTCCGCGGCTGCCGAACGGAGCCTGCAAGATGCCGCCGCGATCGGTAGCGACGAGAATCACACCGACCGCAAGACCGACGATGAACGTCACGATCATCGTGACGACGACCATGTAGAGGGTTTCCCATGTCGCTTTTGCGAGGTTCTCCAACAGGTCAGCCCAGAACCCGGGATCAGTCGAATCGATCATGCTCGGCTCACTTCCTCGACCACGAGGCCTTGGGATCGCAGGTCTGCCAATACCGCAGCGGTGTCAGCCGCGGCAGGAATCTCTAGTCGGGTACGGCCGGTCTGTACCCCATTGATCGTCTCGATTGCCGCGCCGAGCAAGCCGACGTCGGCGGTGTGATGACGGGCAAGACGCGTGATGACGGGCTCGGTTGCGGACAGACCCGTGAAGGTCACGTCAACCACCGTGCCGCTGCCCACAGCAGGAACGTCTCCCAGCGGAAAGAGCTGCCGAGCGATGACGGATCCGGGGGTGCGCAGCAGATCGTGCAGGCGACCGGTTTCGACTACGCGACCGTGTTCCATGAGCGCTGCCGAAGAACACACGCCTTTGACGACGTCCATCTCGTGCGTGATGAGCAGCACGGTCAGCCCGAGTTCCCGATTAAGGGTGCGCAGCAGGTCCAGAATGCTCAGCGTCGTTTCGGGATCTAGAGCGCTGGTCGCTTCGTCAGAGAGCAACACGCGGGGGCTCGTTGCGAGCGCCCGAGCAATTCCGACGCGCTGCTTCTGCCCACCCGAGAGCTCCGATGGGTAGGCATGTGCTTTGTCGCCCAGGCCCACCAGATCAAGAATCTCGCCCACCCGCGCAGTACGCTCCCGGCGCGAAACACCCTGCGCCTCCAGCGCGAGCGAAACGTTGCCCGCTGCGGTGCGGCGCGAAAGCAGGTTGAAGTGCTGAAAGATCATGCCGATGTCATGGCGAGCGTCGCGCAGCGCTTCGCCCGTCAGTGCGGTGATCGTGCGGCCAGCAACCTCCACGGTGCCGGAATCCGGCTTCTCCAAACCGTTGAGAGTACGAATGAGCGTGCTCTTGCCCGCGCCGCTGGTGCCGACAACGCCGAAGATCTCGCCCTCGGGCACGCTGAGCGAGACATCGTCGAGGGCGCGAACGCCAGAGAACGTTTTATAGAGGTGAGTAGTTGTAATCATCGCAAGCACGACGAAACGCACCACCGGGCGGTGACGCGCACCGCCGTCGGTGAGGGAGAGTCCAGAGTGACTGACACGCAGCGGTTGACAGCAATCGTGTTACATCGTGTGACCTTGTAAGGCTCCGGGAGTCGAGCAACAGGTGCTTCGGTACATCTGCGGTTTTTTGCACCGCGCGACCGATATGCTGATCGAACACGTCAATATCGGCCAATGACCCGGGCGGGAGAGCCTCGACAGCAATCGTGTCGGGCACCGAAGGAGCAAGCCTCCCCGCCAATCTCTCAGGTACGCGTACCGTCCTGGTCGGCCAACTCTGGAAAAGGATCGACGTCGTCGACCCTGCCGAAGGTGAAAGCTGTCGCATCCGCCCATCTGGGGCTGTGTCGGCGAAACTCTCAGGCCAATGACAGAGGGGGAGTTCCCTAGGGTGCATTCGTGCGCCTGCCCGAACCGACCGGGAGAACTCATGACCGACCCCCGCACGACCGTTCTGCATCATCGCCACGAGGCTCTGGGCGCATCGTTCACTGACTTCGGTGGCTGGCTGATGCCGGTCCGCTACAGCTCAGACCTCGCTGAGCATCGCGCCGTACGCTCCCGTGCGGGCCTGTTCGACATCTCGCATATGGCGGAGTTCCTCATCGAAGGTTCCGGCGCTGGCGACTACCTCGACTATGCGCTCGCCGGCAAGTTCACGGCGATGCCGATCTGGAAAGCGAAGTACAGTCTGCTGCTTGAGCCCAGCGGCGGCATCATCGACGATGTCATCGTCTATCGCCTTGCTGACGAGCGCTATTTGATCATCTCGAACGCCGGCAACCGCGCGGCTGTCGCGGCCGCCCTGGCTGAGCGCTCCCAGTCGATGGATGCTGAAGTGACTGATGTCACCGACGAATACGCATTGATCGCTGTGCAGGGGCCCGTCGCGCGGACGGTGCTCGAAAAGACCGACTCGATCACCGATCTGGGCAAGCCGCTCGACGAGCTGAAGTATTACGCCGCCGTCGATGCACGCTTTGATTCAGCACCCCTGCTGATCGCACGCACCGGCTATACCGGTGAAGATGGCTTCGAACTGCTGATTCCCGTCGATAAGGCTCCCGACCTCTGGGACGCGCTCGCCGCGGCGGGCGAGCCCCTGGGGCTCGTGCCCGCCGGTCTCGCATCGCGCGATACGCTGCGCCTCGAAGCAGGCATGCCGCTCTACGGTCACGAGCTCTCGCTCGACATCGTCCCCGCGCAAGCCGGGCTGGGTCGGGTCGTTGCCAGCGATAAGTCTGACTTTGTCGGGCGCGACGGGCTGGCGGCCAGAGATGCCGATGGTGCTGCTGTGCTCGTGGGCTTGGTCAGCGAGGGGCGTCGGGCAGGTCGCTCCGGCTACGCCGTGTTCGATGTCGCTGAGGGCGGTGAAGCCATCGGCGAGATCACCAGCGGCGCGCTCAGCCCCACACTGGGCCACCCGATCGCGATGGCCCTTATCTCACCGTCGGCCAGCACCGCTGGCACCACGCTCTTTATCGATGTGCGGGGAACCCGCATTGCCGCCACCGTTACCGCCCTGCCGTTTTATCGGCGCAGCAACTGATCAACCTCACCGGAGAAAACCATGAATGACCTCAACTCACTCAAGTACACGGCCGAGCACGAGTGGATCGCTTTCGACGGCGAGACCGCGACCGTGGGCATCACCGACTTCGCGGCCGACAAACTCGGCGACGTCGTTTTCGTGGAACTGCCGGCAGTCGGCGACACCGTGACTGCTGGTGATGTCTGCGGCGAGATCGAATCCACCAAGTCGGTCGGTGAGCTGTACGCGCCGCTGAGCGGTGAGGTTGTCGCGACCAACGAGACCGCGGTCGATGACCCGTCGCTGGTGAACTCCGACGCATTCGGCGCGGGATGGCTGATCAAGATCGCCACGGACGCGGCGGCCGTTGACGCCTTGCTCGACCGCGACGCCTACGTCGCACTCACCGGCGGCGAAGAATGAGTGGCAGTTTCGCCCAGCGCCACATCGGACTTGACGCCGCGGCGCAGCGCACCATGCTTGACGCCCTGGGATATGCAGATGTAGAAGCGTTGCTGACCACAGCAGTACCAGCATCCATTCACGTCCAGCCGAGACCGACCAGCGATATTCCTCCAGCCGCCACCGAGGCAGAGACATTGGCCCAGTTGCGCGTTCTCGCATCGCAGAACCATGCCGCCCGGCCGATGATCGGCCTGGGGTACTACGACACCTTCACCCCGTCTGTGATCACGCGGAACGTGCTTGAGAACCCGTCGTGGTACACCGCCTACACGCCCTACCAGCCCGAGATCTCTCAGGGCAGACTCGAAGCGCTCATCAACTTTCAGACCATGGTCACCGACCTCACGGGGTTGACCACGGCGAACGCCTCAATGCTCGATGAATCGACTGCCGTCGTGGAGGGCATGCTCGTTGCCCGTCGCGCCTCGAAGTCGCGCTCAAACGTCTTCGTGATGGATGCTGACACTCTGCCGCAGACCAAGGCTGTGATCGGCCACCGCGCCGAAGCGCTCGGTATCGAGCTTCGATACGCAGACCTCGCGCATGCTGATGACGTTGGTGCTGTGATCGGTGAAGACATCTTCGGTGCGTTCGTGCAGTACCCCGGAGCATCCGGGCATATCTGGGATCCCAGCGATGTCGTGACCGCGGTGCACGCGCAGGGCGGCGTCGTAGTGGCGGCGGCCGATCTGCTGGCGCTGACGCTGTTGCGCTCGCCCGGCTCGTTTGGCGCAGACGTCGCCGTCGGCACCACGCAGCGATTCGGAGTGCCGATGGGATTCGGCGGCCCACACGCCGGTTACATGGCGGTACGAGCGGGACTGGAGCGTCAGCTTCCGGGGCGACTCGTGGGCGTGTCGAAGGATGCGGCGGGTCAACCGGCGTACCGGCTGTCGTTGCAGACGCGCGAGCAGCACATTCGTCGTGAGAAGGCGACGAGCAACATCTGCACGGCGCAGGTGCTTCTCGCAGTGATGGCGTCAATGTATGCGGTGTACCACGGGCCTGCGGGTCTGCGCGAAATCGCGAGCGAAGTCGCTCAGAAGGCTGAAGCGCTCGCCGAGCGACTGCGCTCGTATGGCCTCGCGCTCGTGAGCGATTCGTTCTTCGACACGATTCGCGTCGTGACGCCCGGCCCTGCTTCGCGTGTGATCGCGCGCGCCCGATCGAAGGGGTATCAACTCTACGAAGCTGACGAGGCGACGGTCGCAGTGTCAGTCGATGAGACGACGACCGCTGATGACCTGGCGGCGGTTGCTTGGGCATTCGGGCTGCCCGAGTCTGAAGAGCTTCAGCTGTCGTTCGCTGAGAGCAACGCAATCGCAGGGGTGCCGGTTGAGCTCAACCGGGTAGAGGAGTTCCTGACGCATCCGGTGTTCAACACGCACCACTCCGAGACGGCGATGATGCGCTATCTGAAGGTGCTCGCCGACCGCGACTACGCACTCGATCGCGGCATGATCCCCCTCGGCTCTTGCACGATGAAGCTGAACGCGGCAACAGAGATGGCGGCCGTATCGTGGCCCGAGTTCTCTCGCGTGCATCCCTTCGCGCCCGAAGCTGACGTGCGCGGCTACCTCGTCATGATCGAACAGCTTGAGCGCTGGCTTGCCGAAGTCACCGGCTATGACGCCGTCTCGTTGCAGCCGAACGCGGGTTCGCAGGGTGAGCTGGCGGGGCTGTTGGCGATTCGCGGCTACCACCACGCGAACGGTGAGACCGAGCGCACTGTGTGTCTCATTCCCTCCTCAGCACACGGAACGAATGCCGCCTCCGCGGTGCTCGCCGGCATGAAGGTCGTTGTCGTGGCGTGCGACGAAGCCGGAAACGTCGACCTCGATGATCTGCGCGCCAAGATCAGCGCGCATGCCGAGCTGCTGTCGGCTCTGATGATCACGTACCCTTCGACGCACGGGGTGTACGAGCACGATGTGCTGGAGATCACGCAGGCTGTGCATGACGCCGGCGGGCAGGTATACGTCGATGGCGCCAATCTCAATGCGCTGCTCGGCTACGCGCGCTTCGGTGACCTCGGCGGCGATGTGTCGCATCTCAATCTGCACAAGACCTTCGCGATTCCGCACGGGGGCGGTGGGCCGGGCGTTGGTCCAGTCGCGGCAAAGGCTCACCTCGCGCCTTATCTGCCGGGTCACGAAATGCAGCAGCGAGAAGATCATGCCGGTGGCGTCTTCTCTGGCGGTGCGGTCGCGGGTGCTCCGCACGGATCGGCCAGCATCCTGCCGATCTCCTGGGCCTATATGCGCATGATGGGAGCCGAAGGACTGCGTGACGCGACCGCGGCGGCCGTGCTCTCGGCGAACTACATCGCCTCGCGGCTGCGCGATTACTATCCAGTGCTGTACACCGGCGAGGGCGGACTCGTGGCGCACGAGTGCATTCTCGATCTGCGCCCGCTCAAAGAGAGCACGGGGATCACCGTCGACGATGTGGCCAAACGGCTCGTTGACTACGGTTTCCACTCGCCGACGATGTCATTCCCGGTCGCGGGGACGCTTATGGTCGAGCCGACGGAGTCAGAGGATCTCGGCGAGATCGACCGTTTCATCGAGGCGATGATCGCAATCAAGGCCGAAGCTGACCGTGTGGCTGCGGGGGAATGGCCCGCGAATGACAACCCGCTGGTGAACGCTCCGCACACGGCGCAGTCGGTTGTCGGCGACGAATGGGCTCACCCGTACTCACGTGAGATCGCGGTCTATCCGGTGCCGACGCTCGTGCGCAACAAGTACTGGGTGCCCGTCAGGCGCATCGACCAGGCGCACGGCGACCGCAACCTCGTGTGCTCGTGCCCGCCTATCGAGGCCTTCGCCTGAACCCGAACAACGACAAG
The DNA here is from genome assembly GCF_037204165.1 of Microbacterium marmarense. NCBI lineage: Bacteria > Bacillati > Actinomycetota > Actinomycetes > Micrococcales > Microbacteriaceae > Microbacterium > Microbacterium marmarense. Next base: position 672,227 of record NZ_JBBDGL010000002.1, on the reverse strand, counting down.
AGGAGGGATGCCATGGCATCCCTCCTCTTGTCGTTTGTGAGGCGAGCGCCTGCAGCGCTACGGCGTCGCGCTGGGCGTTGGGGTCGGGGTCGGGGTCGGGGTCGGTGACTCTGCGGGAGGCGCGCCGAACAAACCCGGCCAGAGGGCGACTGCGAGCGGGTAGCCGACAAATGCGACGATGTCGATCAGCGTGTGAGCAATGACGAGCGGCATCACCCGTCCCCAGCGCTTGTAGCACCAGCCGAACACGACACCCATTGCGAAATTGCCGATGATCGGACCGATGCCCTGGTAGGCGTGGTAGGCGCCCCGCAGTGCGGCCGTCGTGAAGATGATGCTCCACCATCCCCATCCCAGCCGTCGCAATCGGTCGAACAGGTAGCCGATGAAGATCACTTCTTCGGTGAGACCAGCACGAAGCGCCGCCAGGATCAGCAGCGGAACTGTCCACCAGGCGGTATCAAGCGGCGACGCCTGCACGTCTACCGTGATTCCGAGCGCACGTCCGGCGGCGTAGAGCGCGAGACCCGGAATGCCGATTGCCGCACCCAGCAGCAGCGCCCTTGCGAAGTCTCCTCCGAACCGGCGAAAGTCCAGTCCCATGCGGCGCAGTGCGTTTGCTGAGGGCTCCCACATCAGAAACACCACCAGAGCCACCAACGACAGACCGAAGAAGATCGACAGCGATTGGTAGAGCACATCCCAGAAGGCTGCAGAGTCGCGCGATGCGTTGAGTTGGGTCTGCTGCTCGCCGATCGGCGTGGGGCGCAAGAGCGCTCGCACGAGCGAAAGCACGGAGTACACCGCAGACTGCCCGACGGTGATGGCGAGCACAATACCGATCTCCCAGCGCTGACGCACCCGGGCGCCGTGCGTCAGCGGAGGCGGATCGAGCAGATTCCGGGGGAGGGAAGTATTCACGTTGTCAGATTGTCACACGCTTGTCGCTTTGAGTTAAGGATATGTAACGGTTTGCGTTTCTGCTTTGTTCGGATCGCCAACGGTGCTTATCGTGTCCGTGACCGTGTCCAGCGCTGCCACAGGCTGGGCACTTAACCCTTGCACAGGAGGAAATGTGAAGATCGCACGCTTGACGGCGGGCGTGGGGATCGTTGCAGTCGGAGCACTTACGCTCGCTGGCTGCGGCAACCCCTACGAGTCTGAAGTCGTAGAAGGCACGGAGATCACGGTTGCTTACAACTCGGGATTCTTCCACTTCAACGATGACAGCGGTGCCGGAAACAACACAGCCAACGGCAACGTCAAATACATGACGGACACGTCATTCGGGTACTACAACAACACCCCCGAGTACGTTCACAACACGGATTTCGGCTCATACGAGCAGACTTCGGACGACCCGCTCACGGTGGAGTACACCATCACCTCAGACGCAGTGTGGTCTGACGGTGTGGCCATCGATGAGGCCGACATGCTCTTGCAGTGGGCTGCGATGTCAGGAAATGTCACGGACGCGTTCGCACCCGCGGCGACCACGGGCTACAACCTCGTCACGACAACGCCTGAGACCGGCGAGAAGTCCATCTCCTTCGTCTACGACGAGCCCTACGTGGACTGGGAGCTCGTGGGACCGCTTGGCGTTTCCGCACACGGCACCTATGCGCTCGCCTTCCCAGACGAGTACGCAGACGTTCAGGCTGCATACGACGAGGGCGACATGGACGCCTACCAGGAAGCTGCGGCAACGTTTGCCGAAGACGCCAAGCAGAAGGTCGTCGACGCTATCACCAGTGGCGACGAAGAAGTTCTCGCGGCTCTCGGTGAAGCATGGAACACCGGCTACGGCTACACCACACTGCCCGAAAGCCCCGCAGCGGCGCTGACGAGCGGTGCGTACATCATCGACGACATCGTCGAGGACCAGTACATCACCGTGGCAGCCAACCCCCTTTACACCTGGGGACCGTCGCCCAAGTTCGAGAAGATCACGATCCGTACGATCGCTGACGCAACGACCGCCCTGCAGGCTCTGGAGTCGGGCGAGCTCGACATCTGGACCGGCCAGCCGACGTCTGACATTCTGGAGCTCGCGAACGAGATCGCGACCGCCGATGTTCAGACCGCGGTTCAGGCTTCGCACGAGCACGTCGACCTCACGGTCAACAACGGCGGCCCGTTCGACCCGGCCACCTATGACGGCGACGAGGCGACCGCTCTTGCTGTGCGCACCGCGTTCCTGAAGACCATCCCGCGCCAGGAGATCGTCGACAAGATCATCGCCCCGCTTCAGGCTGACGCAGAGGTTCGCAACACGCACCTCGTCAGCCCGGCGGACCCGGAGCGCTACCCGCTCCTGTCAGACACCAACGGCTCGGCCGAATACGCTGACGTCGACATCGAAGGCGCTAAGGCGCTGCTCGCTGAGGCTGGCATCGAGGGCACTGTTGAGGTCGGCTTCTGGTACCCCGAGGGCAACGTCCGTCGTGGCCAGGAGTACGAACTGATCGCATCGTCGGCAGCACTTGCTGGTTTCGAGCTGGTCGACGAGAGCGAGCCCGACTGGCTCTTCACCGACCCGGCTTCGGTTCCGGTCAACAACCACGACGCGGTTATCTTCGCGTGGTCGCAGACCAGCCTCGCAGTCGGTGGATCTGACCAGATCTACGCATGCTACGAAGACCCGCTCGCCAAGGGCGGAAACTACAACGGTTACTGCAACGAGGAGGTCACTGACCTGCTCAACCAGCTGAACGTGACCGCTGACTACGACGAGCAAACCGCTCTTCTCGAGCAGACTGAAGCCGCTATTTGGGCTGACTCAGTGTCGATTCCGATCTTCCAGTTCCCGGGTCTGCTCGTTTCGAGCGACAAGGTGACCGGTGTCGAGTCGATGCCGCTGAGCCCGGACTACTTCTGGAACTTCTGGGAGTGGGCACCGGCCGAGGATTCCGAGTAGAAATCGGTTGACCTCAAGGGAGGGCGGGCTCGATGCCCGCCCTCCCGAGTCGACGACTCAAAGACTGTGGGCGCCGCGGGGACCCCCGGCGCCCACAGTCGCGTCATCGCGCATACGCACCCGTACGCTCGTTGACGTAGTAGCTTGAGCAGACCGCTCGCGAATGGAACGAACCATGAGTAACCTCACAACCTCGCACGGAGGTCGGCAGTGCTGACCTACATCCTGAGGCGGCTAGGAGCGACCGTACTGGTCCTGCTCGTTGCCTCGTTCATCGTGTACACGTTGACGGCCATCACCGCTGATCCCCTCGCGGATCTAAAAGGATCAAGCGCACCGAACCGTGACGAGCTCATCGCGTTTCGCACCGAGCAGCTGCGCCTGGACCTCGCCATCCCGCTGCGATACTTCGTCTGGCTCGGCGGCGCGGCCAAGTGCCTCGTGCCGGGCGTTCTCGAGTGTGATCTTGGTGCGGCGTTCAGCCGGAGTTATCAGCCGGTCACCGACGCGCTCGGCTCAGCAGCCGCATCGACCATTCAGCTGGTCACAGCGGCAACCATTGTCGCCATCCTCTTCGGTCTCACGATCGGAATCCTGACGGCTCTTCGCCAGTACAGCGGCTTCGACTACACCGTGACTTTCCTCACCTTCATCGTCTACTCGCTCCCGATCTTCTGGGTGGCTGTGCTCCTCAAGGAGTACGGCGCGATTCGGTTCAACGAGTTCTTGAGCGATCCGGTGATCACATGGCCAGCGATTCTGATCACCGGTGCCGTCTGGGGCTTGATCGTGATGAGCATCATCGGCGGCAACGCGAAGAAGCGACTCATCTCGTTCACCGGGGCATTCGTGGCAACGGCCGGACTCTTGTGGCTCCTTGGCGTCATGGACTGGTTCTCACGCCCCCAGATCACGATCGTCGGTGTGATCATCACCGGCGTGGCAGCAGCCGTAGGAATCACGGCTCTGTCTACCGGCCTCGCGAACAAGCGCGCGCTGTATTCATCGCTGATCGTTGTCGCGATCTGGGTCGCACTGTATGTGCCGCTTCAGTACCTGTTCTTCTACGTGCCAACCGGCTGGATGCTCCTGGGCCTCGCCGTTGCTGCCATCGGGCTCGGTATCGGCGTAGGTGCGCTCATCGGCGGTGATGGCCGCAAAGAAGCGGCGCGCACCGCTGCCATCGTGAGTTTCATCACTTTCTTCGTCATCGTCATCGACCGTGTGATGCTCGTCTATCCCGACTACGTCGACCGCATTCCGCAGAGCGGGGTGATTGCCACCATCGGCGCACAGACGCCCGGTCTGCAGGGCGACATGTGGTTTGAGATTCTTGACGGCTTCGCCCACCTCGTCTTGCCGACCATCGCGCTCGCGCTCGTCTCGATCGCCGCGTACACGCGCTACGCACGCTCTAGCCTCCTCGAGGTGATGAACCAGGATTATGTGCGCACAGCGCGTGCCAAGGGGCTCACCGAGCGCACCGTGATCATGCGTCACTCGATGAGAAACGCGCTCATCCCGATCGCTACGATCATTGCTTTCGACATCGGAGCGCTGATCGGCGGTGCGGTGATCACCGAGACGATCTTCGCCTGGAAGGGAATGGGGGCGCTGTTCGTCGACGGACTGAATGCGGGCGACGTCAACCTCGTGATGGGCTTCTTCGTTGTCACCGGAATTCTCGCCGTGGTCTTCAACCTGATCGCCGACCTGCTGTACTCCGCTCTTGACCCCCGGATTCGGGTGAACTGACATGACCACGACACCAACGAACGCGCCGCAGGAAGACCGCGGCAACGAGCAGAGCATCGAACAGAAGGCGATTGCGGGCCTTAGCCAGGGAACCCTGGTGCGCCGCCGCTTCTTCCGACACAAGTTCGCGTTGATCGCGATGGTCGTGCTCTTCCTGGTCATCGTGCTGGCATTCAGCTCGGTCGGAACGGTCGTGGGCGGCACAGGCAATCTGAAGGCGCTTCCCAACGGCACGCTCACCGTAGACGGCTTCCGTATTCCCGGCTGGTGGCCCCTCAACTGGTGGACGACCTACCCCGTGATCAATGGCGGCCAGCCCACGCTGTCGCTCTGGCCATTGAGCTTGGGTGAGCATCCCTTCGGCCAGGACACGCTCGGCAAAGATGTGTTCGCGCAGGTGATGCGCGGTACTCAGCAGTCCATCACTGTGATGTTCCTCGTCGGCATCGGCTCGCTGATCGTGGGCGTTGTCATCGGCGCACTGTCGGGCTACTACCGCGGCTGGGTCGATTCACTGCTCATGCGTTTCACCGACGTGATCATCATCATTCCGATCATTGTCATCGGCTCGATTTTCGGAAAGCTCTTCGGCGGCAATGCGATCGTCTTCGGCATCTTCCTCGGCCTGCTGAGCTGGACGGGCCTTGCGCGATTGGTTCGAGGTGACTTTCTCGCACTCCGAGAACGAGAGTTCGTCGATGCTGCGCGCGTCGCCGGCGCGGGCAGCGGGCGCATCATCTTCCGCCATATTCTGCCGAACGCGGTCGGTGTGATCATCGTCAACACCACGTTGCTCATGAGCGCCGCAGTGCTCATCGAAGCGGCGCTGAGCTTCATCGGGTTCGGGATCACCTATCCCGATATCTCACTGGGCCAGATCATCAGCGAGTACCGTGAAGCATTCCGCACGCGACCCTGGTTGTTCTGGTGGCCGGGTTTGTTCATTGTGACTCTCGCGTTGTGCATCAACTTCATCGGTGACGGCTTGCGCGATGCGTTCGACCCTCGCCAGCAGGGCAAGGTGGGCCGCAAGGCAGCCAAGACTGTCGCCGCCATCCCGTCGATCCAGGCCGTGCAGATGGTTGAGATGGAAACGTCTGAGGAAGACCCAGACCTGCCGCGCGCGATGTTCAGTGAGTCGACGGACGAAGCGGCAGCCTACGAGGACCCCGCAGAACGCGGGACCGTCGAGGGGCCCGATAGGGGAGACCCCGGCGCTAAGGGTGATCAGCCGTGAGGTGCGAACAAGCTCAGCAACGTCGCAGCGACGAGAACCGCACTCACGATAAGTGTGACAACGTGCCAGCTCGTCGTGGTTCCGCCGCCAAGCGTGGCACCGCCTGCTTGCTGGTAGGCGGCGAGGTGCCTGCGCACAAGAGCGGCAGCTCCGCCCGAGAAGCTCGTCTCCGAATCGGAAGGACGCCGCGAATCTCCCTCGCCGGGAGTGAGCGATACTTCTTCGCGTCGCGTGGACAGCGCCTGGCGGGCGCCCGGAGCCGGCGCCGCCCAAGCCTGGATCTTGCGTCGGTCTTTGGTCACCAGGGTGAGGGCGAATCGAGTATCGACGATGTCGAGATCACCCCAGGGCACCCGATGGGTGCGAACCAGGTTGCGAACTTCAACGAAACCGTCGGTGACCGTGACAGCTGGCTGAATGTAGAACAGCCAGGCGCTCCAGGCCAGCAGAACGATGGGCCAGCCCCATCGAAGCAGCGCGGTCAGATCTTCGGTGAGCACAATGAAGATCAGCGCGGCAGCGCACACGGCCATCGCGATGATCGCGAGTATTACCCCGCCGCGTGGACGGAAGACAACCGGCTGGGACATTCGACAATCCTGACACGAGGGACCACACGATGAGTACGAGTAAAGACGCATCCGTCGTCTCTCACGCACCGAAGCCGGGTGAGCCCGTGCTTTCAGTCAGCAACCTAGGCGTCGAGTTCTGGGTCGGCGATCGCTGGGCAGCCGCTGCGAAACATGTCACCTACGACCTGATGCCAGGAAAAGTGCTCGCCATTGTGGGCGAGTCGGGTTCGGGCAAGAGCACCAGCTCTATGGCCATCATGGGACTCTTGCCCAAAAACGCCCGAGTAACAGGTAGCGCAAAGCTGTCGGGGCGCGAACTGATCAACGCCCCGATCGAATCCCTGCGCAAGGTGCGCGGTGAGGGTATCTCGGCGATCTTCCAAGAGCCGATGACGGCATTGAACCCGGTCTACACGATCGGTTTTCAGATTGCCGAGACGGTGCTCACCCACCGCTCGAACATGACTCGAAAGCTCGCCAAGGCACGCGCGATCGAGCTGCTCGGTCTGGTAGAGATGCCCGACCCCGAGAAGGCCTACAACTCCTACCCGCACCAGTTGTCGGGTGGGCAGCGACAGCGTGCCATGATCGCGCAGTCGATTGCCCTAGACCCGCGAGTTCTCGTCGCCGACGAGCCGACCACGGCGCTTGACGTCACGGTGCAGGCTGAGATTCTCGATCTGCTTCGCAACCTGCACCAGAAGCTCGATTCGGCGATCATTCTCATCACCCACGACATGGGTGTGGTCGCCGATATGGCCGACGACGTGATGGTCATGAAAGATGGCGCGGTGGTGGAGCATGCCACGGCGACCGATCTGTTCGCCGCGCCGTCGCATCCCTACACTCAGGCGCTTATGGCATCGGTTCCCCACCTCGGATTGGGGGAGGCAACCTCCGACGTGCACGGCATTCGTGAAGACTCGACGGCGGCTCTTCACCTGGAGAACGTCTCCATCGAGTACCCCAAGCGCGGCCGTGTTCCGGCCTTCCTCGCCGTCAGCGAAGCATCCCTGTCGATCCAGCCGGGCGAAGTGATGGGCCTGGTGGGCGAGTCCGGGTCGGGGAAGACCACCATCGCCAGGGCAGTCGTCGGCCTCGTGGCGCCGAAAGAAGGCACCTTGCGAGTCGCAGGGCAAGACATGATCGGGGTGGATGCCAAGCAGTTGCGCGCCGTGCGTCGCAAGATCGGCATCGTCTTCCAAGACCCGGGCTCGTCGCTCAATCCGCGTTGGCCGGTCGGCGAGTCGATCGGGGAGCCTCTCGAGCTTGCCGGACGCGATCGCAAAGAGATCTCGAAGCGGGTAGAAGACCTGCTTGACCTTGTCGAGTTGCCGCGTGACTTTCGCAATCGCTACCCGCACGAACTCTCTGGGGGCCAGCGTCAGCGCATCGGCATCGCTCGGGCGCTTGCACTTGACCCTGTAGTGCTCGTGGCAGACGAACCGACGAGCGCGTTGGACGTCTCGGTTCAGGCCCGTGTGCTTGAGCTGCTGCAGAACATCCAGAAGGAGAAACAGTTCGCAACCTTGTTCGTCACTCACGACCTGGCTGTCGTGGATCTGCTGGCAGACCGCATTGCGGTGATGCAGCACGGCAAGATCGTTGAGCAGGGCTCGAAGGAGCAGATTCTGCGCAACCCGCAGAATGACTACACCAAGCGCCTCATCGCCGCGGTTCCCGTGCCCGACCCTGCCGAACAGCGTGAGCGTCGCCTTGCGCGGGCGGCGCTGTTGGGGCGCACCGCGAGCTAGCGGCAGGCGAGAGAAGCAACCTGCTCGAAAGCGATCTGAGCGCCCTGAAACGGGCCCTCAGGTCGCTTTCGGTCTCCTGCGATAGGCTGGTCATGCCGGCATCCCGGCTACCTCCCACATCTTGCAAGGAATCCTTCATGGCGCACGCCTTCCGCTCAGACCTGCGAAACGTCGCGATCGTTGCCCACGTTGACCACGGCAAGACCACATTGGTCGATGCCATGCTCCGCCAGACCGGCTCTTTCGGCGAGCACTCGCACGTTGAAGAACGCGCGATGGACTCGAACGATCTAGAACGCGAAAAGGGCATCACGATCCTCGCGAAGAACACCGCGATCAGCTACAGCGGGTTGCACGCACCCGATGGTCAGGCTGTCACCATCAACGTGATCGACACTCCCGGCCACGCGGACTTCGGTGGTGAGGTTGAACGTGGCCTGTCGATGGTTGACGGTGTCGTTCTACTCGTCGACGCCAGCGAGGGCCCACTTCCGCAGACGCGCTTTGTGCTGCGCAAAGCGCTTGAGGCCAAACTGCCGGTTATTCTTCTCGTCAACAAGACCGATCGTCCTGACGCGCGCATCGCCGAAGTTGAAGAGGAAGCACACGACCTGCTTCTCGGTCTTGCTTCCGACCTCGTCGACGATGTGCCCGACCTCGACGTCGACGCTCTTCTCGACGTTCCTGTGGTGTACGCGAGTGGTCGTGCGGGGGCAGCATCCCTCACCCGTCCCGACAATGGCGCGCTCCCTGACAATGACGACCTCGAGCCGCTGTTCGAGGCGATCCTGAAGCACGTACCGGCACCCGAGTACGACGACGAAGCGCCGCTGCAGGCCTGGGTCACCAACCTCGACTCCAGCCCGTTCCTCGGTCGACTCGCTCTGTTGCGCGTGTTCAATGGCACGCTCAAGAAGGGGCAGACGGTTGCCTGGGTGCGTGCTGACGGCACCACGAGCAACGCTCGTATCACCGAGCTTCTCAAGACCCGTGCGCTCGAGCGCTATCCTGCCGAGACGGCGGGCCCCGGCGACATCGTCGCCATCGCAGGTTTTGAAGACATCACGATCGGTGAAACCATCGCCGACCCAGAAGATGTGCGGCCATTGAAGGCGATCACGGTCGACGACCCCGCCATCTCGATGACCATCGGCACGAACACCTCGCCGTTGATGGGCAAGGTCAAGGGCCACAAGCTCACCGCTCGCATGGTGAAGGACCGCCTCGACCGCGAGCTCATCGGCAACGTCTCGCTGAAGGTTGTCGACATCGGCCGCCCAGACGCGTGGGAAGTTCAAGGACGCGGCGAGCTGGCTCTCGCCATCCTCGTCGAGAACATGCGCCGGGAGGGCTTCGAGCTGACAGTGGGCAAGCCCCAGGTGGTCACCAAGAAGATCGACGGCAAGACGCACGAGCCGTTCGAGCACCTGACCATCGACGCCCCCGAGGAGTACCTCGGGGCGATCACGCAGCTCATGGCTGCGCGCAAGGGCCGCATGGACAACATGACCAACCACGGCACCGGTTGGGTGCGCATGGAGTTCATCGTTCCGTCACGCGGTCTCATCGGCTTCCGCACCGAGTTCTTGACCACCACGCGAGGCACGGGGATCGCGAACGCGATCTCACACGGCTACGAGCCCTGGGCTGGTCACATCGTGACCCGTCAGAACGGGTCGATCGTTGCTGACCGCATGGGCGTTGTCACGCCGTTTGCCATGATCGCACTCCAGGAGCGCATGTCGTTCTTCGTTCAGCCGACGCAAGAGGTCTACGAGGGAATGGTCATCGGTGAGAACTCACGTGCCGACGACATGGACGTGAACATCACCAAAGAGAAGAAGCTCACCAACATGCGTGCAGCCAGCTCTGACACATTCGAGTCGATGACGCCTCCGCGCCTGCTGACTCTTGAAGAGAGCCTTGAGTTCGCTCGCGACGACGAATGCGTTGAAGTGACTCCCGAGGTCGTGCGCATCCGCAAGGTGAGTCTCGACGCCAACGAGCGCGCGCGCAACACCGCACGTTTGAAGAAGCAAGACGCCAACGCGTGATCTGATCAAAGCGGGCGGGCACCTGAGGGTGCCCGCCCGCTTTGTCTTTGTTGCGCGGGGGAAAAGCCAGCGCTGGCCGCAACGCGAGAGACGCTGCGCAGATAACATCGACAAGTGAACCTCGAACCGCGCTTTGATCATGCGCATACGCCTGGCGAGGCTCGCCGCGCGGCGCGTGCGGGTGCCGGCGTGGCGTTCGCGACCAGTCTCTATGGAATTTCTTTCGGGGCGTTGGGTGTCGCCGCAGGACTTGATGTGTGGCAGACATGTGTGCTCAGCCTGCTGATGTTCACCGGCGGCTCTCAGTTCGCCTTTGTCGGGGTTGTCGCGGCCGGGGGAATAGCCGCAATTCCCGCGGCGATCGCCTCAGCCGCGTTGCTTGGCGTGAGAAATGTCGCCTACTCAATGCGAATGGCGCCGATCGTCGGCGGGGGAGTGTGGCGTCGCGCGATGGCCGTGCAGTTCACAATCGACGAGTCGGTTGCGGTGTCTCTCGCGCAACGCACGGGTCACGCCCGCCAGATCGGATTCTGGGTCACTGGCGTCGGAATCTACATCGGTTGGAACCTCTCCACACTGGCCGGTGCGCTGCTAGGGGACGTTCTCGGAGATCCACGTGCATATGGGTTGGATGCTGCCGCTGCCGCCGCGTTCCTCGCGCTGCTATGGCCGCGGCTGAAGCATCGGCAGCCGATCATCGTAGGAATCGCTGCCGCCGTCGTGGCCACCGTCGTGACGCCGTTCGTCATGCCGGGCATGCCCGTGTTGATCGCTGCGATCGTGGCGATCGTGGTCGGATGGGCAAACCTGTTCGATTCCGGCGCCGCGAACGCGGCGCCATGGGACGAGCCAGATGACGTGGCGGAACGAGGGGGTCTGCCATGACCATGTGGGACGGAATTCTTGTCGCATCCATCATCTGTGTTGCGCTCAAAGCGCTGGGGTACCTTGTTCCCGCGCGCTGGCTCGACGCGCCGCGACCCGCCCGAATCTCTGATCTGCTGACGGTGGCACTTCTCTCAGCGCTGGTCGCAGTGCAGACGCTGGGGAGCGGTCAGGCGATCGTGCTTGATGCGCGCTTGCCCGCGGTTCTCGTTGCGGCTGGTCTGCTGCTGTTGCGTGCACCGTTCTTGGTGGTGGTCGCCGCTGCAGCTGTCACCGCCGCCCTGTTGCGCCTATGGGGATGGGCAGCGTGAATGGATCGCCACGGGTGAGTGCATGACAACGGGGATGCTCCTTTCGGAACATCCCCGTTGTCATGGCTCAACTAGATGCGACGCACGCGGCCGAGTAGTCCGTCTCGTCGAAGGAGGTTCCCTCATAGAAGCTCGCGATCGTGCGAAGCCCAAGTTCGACATCAGGGTCGGGCACGCCGACGTTCACCGCCTGATTCGCGTTCGACTGTGGGTCGCCACCGTACGTGTGAGGCTGCATGAGGCCATCGAAGTCGACGGTGAGGCCGTCGATCACCGAAGCGAGTCCCTCGGGGGTGAGATCGCCAGCGTCGGCGGCTGTTTCGAGAGCTGCCTTCATCGGGTAGCCGATTCCCCAGCCGATGATGTAACCACCGTTCGCCGGCAGTTCGCCATTCAGTGATGCCTTTGCGGCCTCGATCGATGCACTCGAACCATCCCAGTTCTCATAGGGGGTGAGATGGTTATAGAGCGCTTCGAGCGCGGGAGCCGCAGCCGATTCGAGCAACGCAGGATTCCACGTCGGGAGCGCCCCGAGGAAGCGACCTGAGAAACCACTGGCAGCGAGCTTGCCGACAATCTCGGCAGTTTCGGCGGGGCCGACAGCCAACACAACGACATCGGCGCCACCGTCGAGCACCGCAGCCACTACGGCGTCTTGGTTGCCGACAACCTGGTTCGGTCCGGTGCCGATCGGGTCGAGCGCTGTTGCGCCGTTCACTTCAGCCCACCGGTTGACGCCCTCAGCTGAGTCGCCGCCGTAGTCGCCGGGGTACCCAACCGCCTGCACGGTGGCAGGCGAGCCGTTCTCTTCGGCGAACCAGTCCAGTCCCACCAGCGCTTCAGTGCAGTACGAGTAGCCGGTCTCGAGAATGATGCCGCTGTCGTTCTCTTCGAAGGCGTAGCCCGACCACCACGACGTGGGCACGGTGACGAGGCTGCGCTCGACCATATCTGGCAGCACCGCCTCGGTGTTCACGGTGCCGAGTGACTGTGCGATGCCCAGTACGCCGGCAGCAATCTGCTGGTACTGCGCCGCATGCTCCGCAGCCTGGTACTTCGTATCGCGCGTATAGGTGTCGATGTCGATGTCGTAGCCTCCGATACCGCCGTCCGCGTTGACCTGCGCCCAGAATGCGCGCTGCGCGTCGGTGATCGGCACGGCGAGGGCTGCGAAAGGGCCCTCGGTGAGGTCGGAGAGGACGCCCAGATAGATGCAGCCATTGTCGGCGTTCACGCCGTCTGGGCACGCCTCTTCGGTGATTCCCGCCCCCGTAGTGATGGTTCCATCTGAGACGCTGTCTGCGTCACCACTTGATCCATCGTCGGGTGTCACCTGTGTGCAGGCAGAGAGAGTGAGAACGCCCGCCGCGACGAGGGCGAGCGCCGCGCGGCTTCTTTGACGCTTGGTCATGCTGTGCTCCTTTGTGTTGTGATCGGTATTCGGTTGTGACTAGCAAGAAACTCGCTAATACGAGAACGGCCAAGCCTTGAAGTAGTTGCGCACCCGAATCCAAAGGCCGAACAGACCACGCGGTTCCAGAGTGATGAACAAGATGATGAGCACACCAAACACGATGGTCTGCAGCTGGAACACGTTGACCACGCCGCCCCCCGAGACGGTGATCCAAGGGATGATCGAGGTCAGTTCTTCAAGCAGGCGGGGGACGAGCACGACAAAAGCCGCGCCGATTATCGTGCCCGAGATGGTCGCGATCCCCCCGATCACGACCACCGCGAGAAAATCGATCGACAAGAAGAGATTCCATTGCTCTGGGGCAATGCGTCCCACCAGGATCGAGAACAGGGCACCGGACACACCGGCGTACGCGGATGAGAGCGTGAACGCGAGCGTCTTGGTGCGAAGCAGGTTCACTCCCATGATCTCGGCAGCGATATCGCGATCGCGCACCGCCGCGAACGCCCGTCCATATCTCCCGCGCATGAGGTTGCGTGCCGCAACCCCCAGCACGATCAGCAGTACGAGCGCAAGCAGGTACAGCGAAACCGCCGGAGTCAGCAGCAACGGCCCGAGGGCGTAGGTGGCATCGAGATCGACGCCGAAGAGCTGGCGCTCGGCAACGCCCCGACCGACGCCTTGGCCACCCGTCACCGGCGTCATGATCTTGAAAAGGTGCTCGCCCAGAATCAGCAGTCCGAGGGTGAGCACCGCGAGGTAAAGGCCACGCACTCGCGTAGCGAGCGGCGCCACCACTGCACCGATCAGGCCCGTGACGATCGCGGCTGCGGGCAACACGATCGCAAGGTCGAGCTGAAGTCCCCACGTTGTCGTTCCAGGGGCGCCGCCCAACACCGCAGCCGTATAGGCGCCCACTCCCAAGAAGAACGCGTGTCCCAGTGATACCTGTCCGGCATACCCGGTCAGCAGGTTCAAACCGATGCCGCCGATGGCGTAGACGACCGCGAGCGTGAGCAGGTAGATCAGATCGGCCGCGATCATGAACGGTGCTGCCAGGGCGATCACGAGGAGCACCGCAGTCCAGAATCGCTTGGCCGGTGTGTTGAGCAGGCCTTGGTCGGAGGCGTAGCTCGTGTAAAGCGTCGGCCGGCCGCGGCGCACCCGCGGAGCTACTTTGCCGCGTGAGCTTTCGAAGTCGAGGCGGGTGGAGGAGCCGGTGAGGCGATGCGACGCCGCGGCGAGTGAGTCGTGGAAGGTCATACTCGCTGCACCTCCTTCGTGCCATAGATGCCGTACGGTCTGACGAGCAGCACCACGATCATGATCAGGTACGGCACCACATTGTCGAAGTTGGTGCCGAGCCAGGGGGCGAACATCGGCTGGTAGGTCTTGGTCAACGCCATGGCGAGCCCAACGATGAGGCCACCAACGACCGCTCCCTTCAACGAGTCGATGCCGCCCAAGATGATTGCGGGCAAGGCAACGAGGGCGAACAGAGCGTCGGTGGCCTGCACGACTGATCCGTTGGCGGCGAGCAGTGCGCCCGCGAGAGCGGCCAATCCGCCTCCGATCGCCCACGAGATCGAGAACATGCGCCCCACCGAAATGCCCTGTGCGAGCGCCGTCTCTTGGTTAAGCGAGGTTGCACGCATCGCCAACCCGATGCGGGAACGGGTGAGCCACCATCCGAGCACCCCGATGACGACCAACGAGATCACGAAGCGAGCGATGGCGTTCTCGTAGATCTGCACGCCTCCGGTGCACCCGGTGACCCCGAACGACTCGGTTGTCTCGCCCCCAATGCATACCGAACTGAGTTGCCACGGGTCACCGACGGTGCGCGGCTTCGAATCGAAAAGCCGGAAGGCAACGACCAACAGCACGATGAACAGGCCCACGGTCACGATGGCCGCAGAGAACGCGGGGCGACCGACCATCGGACGGATTGCGACGCGCTCGATTCCAGCCGAGAGCGCAGCGACCACCAGCATCGCGATCGGTACGGCCACGAAGAACGGCACGCCCATCTGTGTTGCGAACACGCTCGTGGCGAAGGTGCCGAGGATGAGAAGCGCGGGTTGTGCGAAGTTCAACACGCCTGTGGCGCGGTAGATAATCACGAAACTGACCGCGATGAGCGCGTAGACAGCGCCCTGTCCGAGGCCGGTAGCCAACGAGGAGAGCAGCGTATTCATCCGTTTCTCCCTAGGTCGCCGCCGGGGTAGGCACTGGAATCTGCGTACATGTCGTCGACCAAGTGGGGGACGGTCTTCGCAAAGGCTTGACGTTTGAGCTTCTGCGTGGCGGTGAGTTCGCCGTCTTCGTGGTCGAGTTCTTTGGTCAGCATCCGAAACTTGCGCACTGCTTCAACACGTGCGAGCTTCTTGTTCGCTTCGCGTATCACTCCGGCGATGAGCGCGACCACTTCGGGCTTGCTCGACAGATCGCGATAGGTGGTGAACTCCAGCCGGCGCCGTGAGGCCCAGTCGGCGACGGAGTCGTACTCGATGCCGATCAGCGCGGCCAGATACGGCCTGCGATCGCCAATGACGACCGCTTCTTTGATGTACGGCGAAGACTTGAGGGCGTTCTCTATTTCGCTGGGGGCAATGTTCTTTCCCCCAGCGGTGATGATGATGTCTTTGATGCGATCAACGACGCGCAAGTGCGTGCCGTCGACCCATTCGCCCACGTCACCGGTGTGCAACCAGCCATCCACATCGATGGTTTCGGCGGTCGCATCGGGCCGTCCCCAGTATCCGGCGAAGGTGCCAGGGTGACGGGTGAGAATCTCGCCCGACTGCTCATCTAGCCGCACCTCCGTATGCGGTTGGGCTTCACCGACGGTGCCCACGCGCATGCGACCCGCGAAATTCGAGGTGGCGACGGCAGCGTTCTCGGTCATGCCGTAGGCCTCGAAGAGAGGAACGCCGAGACCGAGGAAAAAGCTGAGCACGTCGGGAGCGATCGGGGCAGCGCCCGAGATCGCGTGTCGAACACGCAGCAGCCCGAGTCGTTTGCGCAGCGGCCGATAGAGCGGCCAGTAGCCGACGGCGTAGCGCACGCGCGCGCGCCAGGTGAAGGCGCCTGAGTTGGCCATGCGATCATTGGCGATCGTTTGGCTCCACCGGGCGCCGATCGAGTAGACCGCGCGTTTTGCACGGCTGGCGTTGGCCATGCGAATCGCGACGGCCGACTGGATCTTCTCCCAGATGCGCGGCACGGCAAACAGCACAGTCGGCTGCACTTCGGCAAGGTCTGCGGTGACCGTGTCGATGGACTCCGCGAAATGCACCACCGTGTGTGCACGCAGATTCGCCCACACCGAGATGCCCCGCTCCACGACGTGCGAGAGCGGCAGGTACGACAGCAGCGTGTCGTCTGGCCCGATCTGTTTGCCCAGCAAGCCGCCGTCGAGGGTGAAGACGTAGCTCGCGAACGATATGTTGCGTGCTGTCAACATTGCACCTTTGGGTGGGCCGGTGGTTCCCGAGGTGTAGATGAGCGTCGCGATGTCGTCGGGTGTGCGCAGTGCATCAGCTTCTTTGAGCAGTTGCGGTTGGGCCGCGCGCCTGGAGTCGCCACGGGCGATCAGGGCGTCGATTGAGAGCAGTTTCGGGTGTTCATAGGTGGCGAGTCCGCGCCCGTCGAGGTAGACAATCCACTCCAGGCTCGGGCACTCCGCTTCGGCAGCGAGAGCCTTGTCGACTTGCTCTTGATCCTCTGCCACAAGCACGCGCGCACCGCTGTCTTGCAGAAGGTAAGTGACTTCGGCAACTGGGTTGGTGGGATAGAAACCGACAATCACCGCGCGAAGGGCTGCTGCCGCCACATCAGCGAATAGCCATTCGGGACGGTTCTCAGACTGAATCGCGACGCGGTCTCCTTCGCCGACACCGAGGTCGGCGAGTCCGAACGCGATGCTCTCGACGGCATCGCGGTAGTCAGACCATGTGATGTCCTGCCAGATACCAGCCTTCTTCACGCGCAGAGCGGTGTGGTGTGGGATCGTGCTGGCAGCCTCGGTCAATAGGCGCGGAAGGTAGGTGACCCGCGGCTCCGCAGAAGAGGTTTCGGCGACCATGCTCATGGTGCTCCCTGTCGCGAGAGGCTGTCTGCTTCCGGGTCGACCGCCCCGGTGTCGATGACGTTCTCGGCCAGATCTTCCGATGCCCCGCCAAGGTAGGCGGCAATGACGGCGGGATTCTTCTGCACAGCCTCCGGCGTGCCGAGAGCGATACGGCGACCGAAATCGATGACCATCACACGGTCTGCGAGATCCATCACGAGGCGCATGTCGTGCTCGACCATGATCATCGAGGTGCCCAGCTCGCTGCGGATGTCGAGAATGAACCGTGCCATGTCTTCGGTCTCTTCCGAGTTCATGCCGGCGACGGGCTCATCCAGCAAGAGCAGCTTCGGCTCCATTGCCAGGGCGCGCCCGAGCTCTACTCGCTTGCGGATTCCGTATGGCAATATGCCGACCGGCAGATGGCGCACACTCGCGAGATCGAGAAAGTCGATGAGGTCTTCGATGCGCCGGCGCGCGGCCAGTTCTTGACTGCGCGAACGCCCGAGCCAGATCATCCCCTCGAGCCAGCCGTAGCTCGATGCTTGATGGCGACCGAGCATGAGGTTGTCGAGCACCGACAGATTGTCGAACAGCTCGACGTTCTGAAAGCTGCGCGCGATCCCGCGCCCCGCGATCACGTCGGGTGCGAGCCCGAGCAAGCTGTCGCCGTTCAGGGTGATCGCACCGCCCTGCGGCCGATAGACGCCAGAGATGCAGTTGAAGGTCGAGGTCTTGCCCGCCCCGTTGGGACCGATGATGGCGAAGAGCTCGCCTTCGTTCACGTCGAAGGAAACGGCATCGAGAGTGGTCGCGCCGCCGAAGCGAAGAGTGAGCTCAGATACCTCGAGCAGGCTCACGAGAGCCACCGCTTCCGCCGCTTGTAGTGTTTGACATCTCGCAGACTGGCGCCCGCCGCACCGGTGCCCAAATAGAACTCGCGAATGTCGTCGTCGTCGCGCAGCGCCTGCGCGGGGGCATCCATCACAATCTTCCCGTTCTCCATGACATACCCGTGGTCAGCGATCGACAACGCCATTGCAGCGTTTTGCTCGACCAGCAGCACGCCCGTGCCTGAATCGCGGATGCCGACGATCAGGTCGCGGATCTGTTCGACGATCTGGGGCGCAAGGCCGAGGCTCGGCTCGTCGAGCAGTATGTACGAAGGCTCAGCCATCAGCGCTCGTCCGATCGCAAGCATCTGCTGCTCGCCGCCTGACAGATAGCCGGCACGTTGGCTACGGCGTTTCCCGAGAATCGGAAACATGCCATAAATCCGGTCAAGCTTCGCGGCGATGTCGGTGCGGCTTCGCGTGTATGCACCAACGCGAAGGTTCTCTTCCACCGTGAACTCTACGAAGACGCGTCGCCCCTCCATCACCTGGCTGACGCCAGCCTTCACGACGTTGGGGGCGCGCCGCGTGTCGAGAGGCGTTTCGTCGATCGAGACATGGCCGCGAGTGATGCGGCCACGATGCACGTCGAGTAGCCCTGTCATCGCGCGCAGGAGCGATGTCTTGCCAGCGCCATTGGCACCGAGCAATGCGACGATGCCGTCTCGAGGCACTTTCATGCTCGCGCCTTTGACGACGAGCATCACGTCCTCATAGACAACTTCGATGTTGTGTACGCCAAGCGTCATAGCTTCCCCTCGGCTCGCGCCGCTGCGATTGGTGCGAACCTAACAGGAAAAGAAACAAACCGCGCGGTCGGTTATCTATCCGTAATGAAACGAAGGCTCAAATCGTGTGAGACTTGATTCCACCTTTTGCGTGCGCTTTTTCGTCAGGTCAGCAGGGTGCGGGCAAGTAGAGTCGATACATGCGCTCCCTCCGCCTGGCACGACTCGGTACCTGGCTCATCGCGTTTGTCGTGGGCGCCGTTTATGGCCTCGCTGGCACGATCGCGCACACGTATTTTCTCGGCTGGTTTCCGCTTGGCCTCGTGCTGGCGATTATCGGCTGCGCGGCATTTCTTGCGGCAGTCCGTCTGCTCACGATGGATCGCTGGGCTGCTCTGAGCACCGGCCTGGGAATGATGCTCGCCACCCTCATCTTCTCGGGAACGGGTCCCGGTGGATCGGTGATCGTGCCCGAGACCTCGGCGGGCGTGGTCTGGACGATAACCGTGCCGTTGCTTGTTGCCGTCGTCATTGCGTGGCCGGAGCGAGTCCGTGCGACGAGAGAGTCGTAGACTGTAGCCGTGACGTATGTGATCGCTCTTCCCTGTGTCGATGTAAAAGACCGCGCCTGCATCGACGAATGCCCGGTGGACTGCATCTACGAAGGCGACAGATCTCTCTACATCCACCCCGATGAGTGCGTGGACTGTGGCGCGTGTGAGCCGGTGTGCCCGGTTGAGGCGATCTACTACGAAGATGATCTGCCCGACGAATGGCAGGACTACTACAAGGCCAATGTCGAGTTCTTCGATGACGTGGGCTCGCCCGGCGGCGCTGCCAAGGTCGGTGTGATTCATAAGGATCACCCCGTGATCGAAGCCCTCCCGCCGCAAGACGAGTCGTGACTGCAGTTACCCCGCGAGTGCGCTGAGATGGGTGTCGCCGACCTCGCCGATTACCCTTGGGATGCCGTTGCACCGTACGCCGCTCGCGCCCGCGAGCATGCTGACGGAATCGTGGATCTCTCGATCGGATCGCCCGTCGACGCGACCCCGGAGGTCGTAGCGGCCGCCTTGTCGCGAGCGACGGACGCGCATGCCTATCCGCAGACGGTTGGCACGCCCGCATTGCGTGAGGCGATCGCGGCGTGGTTCGCCCGGCGGCGCGGAGTGCACGGCCTGAGTGCCGAGAATGTGCTCCCCACGGTTGGCTCTAAAGAGCTTGTTGCACTCTTGCCGCTGTTGCTGGGGCTCGGCCCCGGCGACGTCGTCGTTCATCCGCGCGCCGCATACCCCACCTACGAAGTCGGCGCGAGGCTCGTCGGCGCAACCCCCGTGGCCGCCGACGACCCCGCACAATGGCCAGAAGGCGCGCGGCTGATCTGGGTCAACTCACCGGGCAATCCCAATGGTGGTGTGCTCACGGTGGAAGAACTTCGAGTCGCGGTTGAACGAGCCCGCGAGCTGGGCGCCGTGCTGGCGTCAGACGAGTGCTACGCCGAGCTCGGTTGGGATGAGCCGTGGGATGCGATGCCGATTCCCTCGGTGCTAGACCCTGGCGCTACCGGCGGCCAACTTGCGGGGATGCTCGCGGTCTACTCGCTGAGCAAGCAATCAAACTTGGCTGGCTATCGAGCAGCATTCTTGGCTGGTGATTCAGATCTCGTCGCTCGATTGACCACCGCGCGCAAGCACCTCGGGCTAATGCTGCCCGCGCCCGTTCAAGCAGCGATGGTGGCTGCGCTGGGCGACGATGCGCATGTCGTTCACCAAAAGAGCCTCTATCGCACGCGGCGCGAGCTATTGAAGCCAGCGGTGGAACGCGCGGGGTTCCGCATCGACTCGAGCGAAGCGGGCCTTTACCTGTGGGCGACCGAGGGTCGCGACGCCTGGGAGAGCATGGCGCGCCTCGCCGAGCTGGGAATCCTTGCGGGTCCTGGCTATTTCTACGGAGAGCACTTTTCAGAGCACATTCGGCTGTCGCTCACCGCCAGCGACGAGCGAATCGCCGCGGGTGCGGCGCGGTTGCGCAACGCGCGACTCTAGAGGAATCCTCTACCAGATGCCGTCAGCCTTTGGCCGTGTCGGCAGTAGTCTCACGCGACCAGTAGGCTGTAGACGGCGGCGGCTCGGTACGACCTAGCTTCCGTGCCGGAGCAGCTCATCTCCATTCCGTGGTGATGCTGAATCCGGCCGACACCCCCGGTCCGACCAGAAATCGCGAGGAGGCGCCGTGAGCGAAGTAGCGGGCACCCAGCAGGAACAAGCCACCCTCACCATCGGTGACAAGACTGCAAAATTCCCCCTATTGCACGGCACCGATGGCGCTCCCAGCGTCGACGTGTCAACCTTCACGAGGCAAACGGGCTACACTGCGCTCGACTACGGGTTCGTGAATACCGCGGCCACGCGTTCTGCGGTCACCTACATCGACGGCGATCAAGGCGTCCTTCGCTATCGTGGCTACCCGATCGATCAGATCGCGACGAACAGCACCTACCTTGAAGTCGCGTGGTTGCTGATCTACGGCGAGCTTCCCACCGCTGATCAGCTCGGTGAGTTCGACGAGCGGATTCGGCGCCACACGCTCGTACACGAAGACCTCAAGCGAATCTTCTCGGCGCTGCCGCACACGGCGCACCCGATGTCGGTGCTCTCATCGGCAGTCTCTGCGCTCTCGACGTACTACGAGAGCGAGACCGATCCCAATAACCCTGAGTTTGTCGAATTGAACACCATTCGCATGCTCGCCAAGCTTCCTGTCATTGCGGCATACGCGCACAAGAAGAGCATTGGGCAGGCGTTCCTCTACCCAGACAACAATCTCGGCTTCGTTGACAACTTCTTGAAGCTCAACTTCGGTGTCATGTCAGAGCCCTACGAGGTAGACCCTGTGATGTCTCGCGCGTTGGAGCGCTTGCTCATTCTGCACGAAGACCATGAGCAGAATGCGTCGACCTCGACGGTGCGGCTGGTCGGCTCTACCGGAGCTAACCAGTTCTCATCGATCTCCGCCGGCATCAACGCGCTCTACGGGCCCCTTCACGGCGGAGCCAACGAAGCTGTTCTCGAGATGCTGGGCCGCATCCGCGATTCGGGCGAAGGCGTTCAGCGCTTCGTGGAGCGGGTCAAGAACAAAGAGGACGGTGTGAAGCTCATGGGCTTCGGGCACCGTGTCTACAAGAATTACGACCCGCGCGCCAAGCTGGTGAAGGAATCTGCCGACGAAGTTCTGCAGGCGCTCGGCGTCAGCGATCCCCTGCTCGACCTCGCGAAAGAGCTCGAAGAGATAGCACTGAACGACGACTACTTCCGTGAGCGTCGTTTGTACCCGAACGTCGACTTCTACACCGGCGTGATCTACAAGGCGATGGGCTTCCCCACGCGCATGTTCACGGTGCTTTTCGCGATCGGGCGTCTTCCCGGCTGGCTCGCGCACTGGCGCGAAGCATCCCAAGACCCGCAGGCGAAGATCGGCCGTCCGCAGCAGCTCTATGTGGGCGCGGGCGAGCGAAACTACCCGGGCGTCAGCTGACACCCGGGTAGCGAGATACGCTACTTCTTCTCGGCGTGTGCTGCGGCTTCAAGTTCTTCAGCATGGTCAGGAACGAGCGTGTCCGGCTCGCGGGGCGGCCTTTCGTAGCCGCCCGAAGCGGGCCGCGGCGGGATGTCGATCGGTTCTTTTTCGATTCGGTGGTACGGCACCTGTGAGAGCAGATGGGCGATCATATTGATTCGCCCACGCCGCTTGTCTTCGTTGTCGACCTCGAACCAGCGCGCCTCAGGAATGTCGCTGTGCACGAAGAGCGTGTCTTTCGCTCGCGAATAGTCTTCCCACTTTGTGATCGATAGAACGTCGTTGGGGCTCAGTTTCCAGCGGCGCATCGGGTCGTCATTGCGTGACTTGAAGCGGTTCTCCTGTTCGACATCCGAGACGCTGAACCAGTACTTGAGCACCAGAATGCCCTCTTCGACGAGCAGCCGCTCAAAGATGGGCACCTGGTGAAGAAAGCGATGATATTCATCGTTGGTGCAATAGCCCATGACGTGCTCGACGCCGGCTCGGTTGTACCAAGAGCGGTCCATCAGCACGATCTCGCCGGCTGCCGGCAAGTGGGCGACATAGCGTTGGAAGTACCACTGCGTCTTCTCGCGCTCGGTAGGTGTGGGCAGGGCGACGACGCGTGCAACCCGAGGGTTCAGGTACTGCGACACCCTGCTGATGGTCGAGCCCTTGCCAGCAGCATCCCGTCCCTCGAACAACACGACAATCCGCGCGCCGGTGGCTTGCACCCAGGCTTGCATCTCGACCAAGCTCGCTTGCAAGTTCTTCAGTTCGCGCTTGTACAGCTTCTTCGACAGTCGCTTGCCCATGTGATCTCCCTGACTTTTCCTCGACCTTAGCCGCAGAGGTGCGCAGGGGGCCTCAGGCGTGCAGGGCCTCGTTCAACGTGACGCCGACGCCAGCGCGCTGCACCGCTTCAACGGCGCCGCTGAGTGAGTTGCGTCGGAACAACAGGCCGTTGCGTCCTGAGAGCTCTGCGCCCTTGACCGCAGGCTTGTTGCCGTCGGGGAGTGAAGGCTGGTCGGCGAGCAGAATCTTTGTTCCCGCGGTTACGTACAGACCTGCTTCGACGACGCAATCATCGCCCAGCGAAATCCCGACGCCAGCGTTTGCGCCGAGAAGCGTGCGTGCGCCGATCGAGACCTTGTGTGCGCCGCCGCCCGAGAGGGTTCCCATGATCGAGGCTCCGCCGCCGATGTCGCTGCCGTCGCCGACGACGACACCCTGCGAGATTCGGCCTTCGACCATGCTCTGGCCGAGAGTGCCAGCGTTGAAGTTGACGAATCCTGCGTGCATCACGGTCGTGCCCGGTGACAGATAGGCGCCGAGTCGTGCGCGAGACGCGTCGGCGATGCGCACGCCGGGGGGCACGACGTAGTCGAGCAACCGGGGAAACTTGTCGAGGCTCTGCACCTGAATTCCTGCTCGCAGCAGGTGCGGCCGTTGTGCGGTCAGCGCGTCAGGGTGCATTGGTCCGGCGTTGGTCCACGCGACGTTCGCGAGGTGGGCGAAGATGCCATCGAGGTTCAGCGTGTTCGGCTGGGCCAAACGGTGCGACAGCCCGTGCAGGCGCAGATATGCGTCTGAGGTCGAGGCCGGTGCGGCGTCGAGGTCGATCTCTATCGTGACAACGCTAATCGTCACTGCGCGGCGAGCATCGACGCCCGAAAGAGCTTTCAAATCGTGCGCGGCGTCGGTGGTATCACTCGAGGGGACTCGCCCAAGTGCCGGCGACGGAAACCACGTGTCGAGAACCGTTCCGTCCTCTGCGGTTGTTGCCAGTCCAGTGCCCCATACCCATCGTTCAGTCATGATCACAACGCTATCGCGATGACGGGGCGTCGATAGACTCGGCACATGCCTACGCTTGACCTTGCTGCCTCGTCGCCTGACATCACACGCGCAATCTGCGATATCCCGAGCGTTTCAGATGACGAGACGGCACTTGCCGACGCGATCTACGAAGTGATGCTCGCGCAACCGCACCTGCAGGTCTATCGCGATGGCGACACGATCGTCGCTCGCACCGAGCTTGGCCGCGCGCAACGCGTCGCAATCGCGGGGCACATCGACACGGTGCCGATCAACGACAACCTGCCGACCCGGGATATCGAGATCGAGGGCGAACCCTTCATCTGGGGGCGCGGCACCGTTGATATGAAGTCAGGGCTGGCCGTGCAGCTCAAGCTTGCGGTCGAACTCACCGACCCGCGTGTAGACGTCACCTGGCTTTGGTACGACCACGAAGAAGTGGATGCTGATTTGAACGGGTTGACCCGCCTTGCCCGCACCCGTCCTGACCTCTTTGCCGCTGATTTCGCAATCCTGGGGGAGCCGTCACTCGCTGGCGTCGAGGGCGGCTGCAACGGCAACCTTCGTGCGATCGTGCGCACGAAGGGAGTGCGCTCGCACAGCGCACGCTCTTGGATTGGCGAGAACGCCATCCACGGCGCAAGCGCGGTGCTGCAACGCCTCACCCACTATCGCGCGGCCGAAGTGAATGTCGACGGTCTCGACTACCGCGAAGGCTTGAACGCGGTGCGTATCAGCGGCGGTATCGCCGGCAACGTCATTCCCGACGTCTGCGAGGTCGAAGTGAATTATCGGTTCGCACCCCATCTCAACGGCGCCGAGGCCGAGGCGCACGTACGCTCAGTGTTCGAGGGGTTCGAGGTCGAGGTCACCGACCTCGCCGAGGGCGCTCGACCGGGTCTTGATGCACCCCTGGCGCAGGACTTCGTGGCCGCCGTGGGATCTGAACCCAGGCCGAAATACGGTTGGACCGATGTTGCACGATTCAGCGCAATGGGTGTTCCCGCTGTGAATTACGGCCCCGGTGATCCTCATCTGGCGCACCACGATGAGGAGCGTGTTTCCGTCGCGCAGATCGAATCGGTTGAGCGCGGCCTTCGGGCATGGCTGACTCAGCGCTGAACGCCGCTGGCGCTCGGCAACGCTGGCGACAGCTTCCCGTCGTGGCGCGTGTCGCAATCGTCTACTTTGCTGCGCGGGTGGTCACCGCAGTGTTCTTCCTGCTTGCCGCTCAGCTGTCAGGGGCTGACTCTCGGTTCGGCGTCGACCCGAGCATCACCGATCTGGTGCTGGCCTGGGACTCACGCTGGTACTGGATCGTGGCGGAGACGGGATATCCCGCAGATCTTCCCATGACTGACAGTGGGGCGATCGCAGAGAATCAGTGGGCTTTCATGCCGATATATCCGTATCTGGCGAAGTTGGTGTCGTTTCCGTTCGGCCAGTGGGCGGTCGGTGCGTTCCTCGTGTCGATCGCCGCAGGCTTTGCCGCGTCGTATGTGCTGTATTTGCTGATGCGAGAGAAGCTCGCCGAGTCTGCGGCCATGTGGTCGGTGGTGTTTTTCGCATGCGGCCCACTGGCGGGCCTGTTCCAGATCGGCTATGCCGAGTCGCTGTTCTTGCTCTGGCTGTTCCTGGCTTTGCTGTGCATCGTGCGCCGACGCTTCGGGTGGCTGTATCTGCTCATTCCGCTTATGGGATATACCAGGCCCGGCGTCCTTGCCTTCGCGCTGTTTCTTGCTCTATTCGGCATCTGGCGCTGGTTTCAGCGCGAGCGAGAGCGGCTCGGAGCAATCGAGATCGTCCATATCGTGGCCCTCGGCTTCTGGGCGGTGGTCGTCGGGTTCTCATGGCAAGTGATTGCGGGCATCGTCACGGGGGATGCTGGAGCCTACCTGTCGACAGAGCTTGCCTGGCGTCGCAATTGGATTGCCGGCGATGCGGCGTTCGCACCGTTTGACGGTTTTCTGGCAGCCACGTCGTTCTGGTTCGGTGCGATGTGGGGGCTGAGCGCCGAGGTTGGCTATGTCGTTCTGGGCCTCGGGGTAGCGGCAATTGCTGCGGCGTTGCTAGTCGTTCCTGCGGTCAAGAAGCTGGGTGTCGAGCTCCGGCTCTGGAGCGCGAGCTACCTGGTGTATCTACTTCTGGTCTTCTTTCCGCAGTCGAGCATTTTTCGTTTGCTGGTTCCGCTCTCACCGATGTGGGGAGCCTTCGCGGCGCCGCGTTCCACACCGTGGCGACTGAGCGTTCTCGCCGCGTGCCTGATCGGCCAGTGGTGGTGGATCTACAACATGTTTGGACTAGGCAACACGGTGTGGCAGATCCCGTAGCAAACAGCCCTCTCAGTGCGGTCAGAGGCAGTTCCCAGGCACGGTAAACTACCACATAGATCACCGACGAAAGGGAGCCACTATGGCAGCCATGAAGCCGAGAACCGGAGACGGACCAATGGAG
The DNA here is from genome assembly GCF_037204165.1 of Microbacterium marmarense. NCBI lineage: Bacteria > Bacillati > Actinomycetota > Actinomycetes > Micrococcales > Microbacteriaceae > Microbacterium > Microbacterium marmarense. Next base: position 645,805 of record NZ_JBBDGL010000002.1, on the reverse strand, counting down.
GCCGTCAAGGAAGGGCGCCTCATCATTGTGCGTGTTCCGCTTGAAGGCGGCGGACGTCTCGTTGTTTCGGTAAACGACGCGGAAGCCAAGGAGCTCTACGACGTCTTGGGTGGCGTGGTCACCCCCGCATAGGTCGCAGCTGCAAATCCAAGAACGGCCGGTCAGTTGACCGGCCGTTCTTCGTTGCTGGGGGACGCGCTATTCGGTAGGCACCGTCGTGAGCTGCAGCAGCCCCTCGCCCACAATCGAGAGTGCGCCGATGACGGCGGGCGAAGCCTGCGTCTCTTGGATGAGAGTGCGAAATGCTGTCGTGACGGCGTCGCGGCGCACGGGGTCGGACACTCCACCATTCGCCAGCACACGCGGAATCAAGACGGTTCCGCCCGCTCTCACCAACCGAAGCCCATGCTCGACGTAGTCGATGACACCCTCAGGATCTGCATCGACCAGCACGATGTCGTATGACGCTTCGTTCATGCGCGGGAGCACTTCAGATGCTCTTCCGGTGATGAATCGCGCGCGCGCGGCTGGAATTTTCGCCTCAGCGAACGATTGACGCGCGACTCCGAGGTGTTCGGGCTCTTTGTCGATCGTGGTCAACGTGGCGCGTGGAGCGCCGTGCAGCAACCAGAGACCCGATACGCCGGCGCCCGTGCCGATCTCGACGATATTGAGTGCGCGTGAAGTTGCGGCCAGCACCGCACACTGCGCTCCTACTGTCGCGCTGATAGGAGCCGCGCCGATCTCAAGCGCGTGCGCTCGAGCGCGAGTGATGTGATCGGGTTCGCTCGTCACTTCGCTGGCGAATCTGTGATTCGCACTGTGTTCTCCCATAGGAATCCTCCGCCGCCAGCCTACGCGCGTATGGTGCCGCACACGGCTCGCCACGGCGTAACCTTGACTCATGTTCTCGGGTATCACCATTGAGAAGTTGCTGCTGATCGGAGTGATCGCAGCGCTCCTTGTCGGCCCTGAGCGACTACCTGGCTATGCCGAAGCCCTCGCACGCTTCGTCAAGAAGGCAAAAGAGTGGACCTCTACCGCGCGAACTCGCGTGAAGGAGGAGATGGGCGAGGAGTTCGACGAGGTCGACTGGCGCACGCTGGACCCGCGACAGTACGACCCGCGACGCATCATTCGCGAAGCGCTACTCGACGATGCTCCGGTCACTCCGACCAAACCCGTTCGAGCGTCGATGGGGGCGGCCGCGGCGAACGCGAGTGCTCCCGTGCCGACTCCGCCCTCCAAGTCGCCGTTCGCCGCTGGCGATGAGGTACCGCCGCCGTTCGACAACGAAGCCACGTAGCTCAGCGCACGCGCATAGGCAGCGATCTGCCCGACAGCCCCCGGCGCGAATGGGCGAGCGCATCGGCGATATCGCCGATTGCCTCGGCGGCGGGATCGTCGGGGTGCGCGAGCACTGTCGGTGCGCTCGCGTCGGCGTCGGCGCGAAGCGTCGGACTGAGCGGCACCGATGCCAACAGGGGCACCTGCTGGTCATCCTGGCCCAAGGCATCGGCGACGGCCAGCCCGCCGCCGGAGCCGAACACATCGACGATGGTTCCATCGGCAAGCACCATGGCTGACATGTTCTCTATGACGCCGGTCACTTGCTGCCCGGTCTGTCGTGCCAGCAATCCGCTGCGCACCGCAACGTCAGATGCCGCAGACTGCGGCGTCGTCACGACGAGCACTTCGGCGTGCGGAAGAATCTGGCCCACTGAGATCGCGATATCACCCGTCCCCGGTGGCATGTCGATGAGCAAAATGTCGAGATCGCCGAAGAACACATCGGTGAGAAACTGCTGAATCGTGCGGTGCAGCATCGGCCCCCGCCAAGCGATGGCGCCAAGCGGGGACTCGTCGCCGCCTTTGCGCAGAAACATTCCGATCGAAATCACCTTCACCCCGTGCGCGACAGGAGGAAGCATGAGGTCGTCGATTCGCGTGGGCTGTGCGGCTCTGCCCGTAGAATCGGTCAGCCCCATGAGCGAGGGGATGGAAAACCCGTGGACGTCCGCGTCGATGAGACCTACCGCGAGCCCTCGCTGTGCGAGGGCGACGGCAAGGTTCGCGGTCATGGTGGATTTGCCGACGCCGCCTTTGCCGCTCGTCACGGCGATCACTCGTGTCAAAGAGTCAGCGGTGAACGGCATCTCACGCGTCGCGCGTCCGCCCTTGAGCTGTTCGGTCAGCGCTTTGCGTTCGGCGGGGGTCATGACGCCAACCTCAAGCGACACTGACGCGATTCCGGGAACGGATGCAGCGGCGGCGCGCACTTCAGCCGAGATGCGCTCTGCCGCTGGGCAGCCAACGATGGTCAACACAATGCTCACGTCGGCGTGCGGTCCGTCGACGGTGATCTCCCGCACCATATTGAGATCGCCGATGGGCATGCGAAGTTCGGGATCTGTGACTGCCCCGACCGCGGAGCGCACGGCTGCTGCACGTGGGTGTGTGGCATCCATCAGTTCTGACCGCGATCTTCTTCGTGCTCGGAACCAGACCCAACCTTCTCTACCAGACTGCGCAGTTCGGCCCGCAAGACATCTTTTGTGAGGAGCTCGTTCGACAGATCGGCCACGGTCATGCGCAATGCGACGACTTCGCGAGCGAGATATTCGGTGTCGGCGAGGTTGCGTTCGGCACGCTGGCGATCCTGTTCGATCTGCACGCGGTCGCGGTCGTCTTGCCGGTTCTGGGCAAGCAGGATCAGCGGCGCCGCATACGACGCCTGCAGCGAAAGCACGAGTGTGAGAGCGGTGAACCCGTTCGCTGCTGAATCGAATCGAAGCTCGACCGGCATGAGCGTGTTCCACGCCAGCCACGCCACGCAGAACAGGGTGAGACTCATCAGGAAGGCGGGGGTGCCCATTGCGCGAGCGATCCATTCAGTGAACCGTCCGAAACGGTCGCGCGAGGGGTGCGGGGCTCGTTGGAGAACGCCCGAGCGGCCTCGGGGAGCGTCGAGTGCGGGAACGCGGTTCGAACGGGCCATGTCAGTGCCTCCTCGGGATGCTCGCAGTGTTGGTGCTCACGGGCTGCCGTCGATGTTCGTTGCCATCGTGCGAGCGCCAGTCGTCGGGCAGCAGATAGTCCAGAACGTCATCAATACTCACCGCTCCGACCAAGCGTCGTGCAGGGTCGATGACGGGGACCGAGACGAGGTTGTAGCTCGCCAGCAGACGTGCCACTTCGGCAGCTGAAGCGCTCGAAGGCACGGGATCGACGCTGTCGTCGATGATCGCGCCTAGTCGTTCGTGCGGGGGATAACGCAACATGCGCTGAAAGTGCACCGTGCCCAGGAGTCGTCCGGTGGGGGTTTCGTATGGCGGCAGTGTGACGAAGACGGCGGCGGCCAGTGCCGGGTGCAATTCGTGACGGCGGATGAGCGCAAGCGCTTCCGCGACAGTGGCATCAGCGGAAAGCACGATGGGCTCGCTGGTCATCAGGCCGCCCGCTGTGTCGGAGCCGTACTTGAGCAGGGCGCGCACATCCTCTGCTTCTTCGGGCTCCATGAGGTCGAGGAGCTCCTCGAGGCGCTCTTCCGGCAATTGCGCAAGAACATCGGCAGCATCATCGGGCTCCATTGCGTCGAGGATGTCAGCCGCGCGCTCATCGCCAAGCGCCTCGAGAATGTGCACCTGCTCTTCTTCGGGCATCTCTTCGAGAGCGTCAGCGAGCCTGCTGTCGGTCATCTCTTCGGCTACTTCGATGAGACGCTCTTCGGGAAGATCGAGCAGGGTATTGGCGAGATCGGCAGGCTTCAGTTCTGAATAGGTAGCTACCAGCTGCTCTGCCGACTGCGCTTCGCCGGGGTTGCTCTGCTCGCGCACGTCATCCCACTGCGCGAAGGTTGTCGGCCCCTTCGCAAACGGCGATGCGCTCGTCTTGGGAAGGCGAAGGAAGAGCTGGCCCACATCCCACTCGCCGAGACGGTTGCGCTCGATCGCGACATCTTCGATGATTCCGGTGCCGCTGCCATCTCCGAAGTACACCTTGCGGCCCAGCAACTCGACCATCACACGAACCTCGCCGCCGCGCTGCTCGAAACGACGCACATTGATGAGTCCGGTGGTGATCACCTGCCCGGTCTCGATCGAGATCACGCGGCCGATGGAAACGAACACGTGACGACGGCCAGGAATCTCAACGACCAGGCCGGTGACGCGTGGGGGATCGTCCTTGCGATAGATGACGACGACATCACGCACCTTGCCGAGGCGGTCGCCAACGGGGTCGAAGACGGCGCAACCTGACAGACGCGCAACGAATACCCTTTGCGTGCTCACGAACCCAGCGTAGTCGTGCCCGCATGGGAGGATAGAGACATGACCATGATCGGCGGACGCTTTCCCCAGGGAGTCGACGAGGTCGGCCAGACACTCGTGACGTTTCCCACCTACGAGCGAGCCCAGAAGGCGGTCTCCACCCTGATCGCTGCGGAGGTGCCGGCGCGTGACATCGCCATCGTCGGGCTCGGCCTGCGCTCAGTGGAACGCATCACAGGGCGGCTCGGCTATGCCACCGCGGCGCGATCGGGCGCTATCAACGGGGTTTTGCTCGGTGTGCTCTTCTCAGCGATTCTGCTGCTCGGCACCACCGACGTTCCCGTACAGGCGCTCGTCGGGGTGCTCTTTGTCGGCGTCGCGATCGGCATGATGCTCAGCCTGGTCACCTTCGCATTCGTGCGGCGTCGCCGACCATTTGCGTCGGTGACCACCGTCGTGGCCGACAAATACGAGATCACCGTCGCGGCGGCCAGCTTTCAGAAAGCACGGCAAGCCCTGGCTGGGGGAGTCGCTGCTACAGAGGTGAACGCGCCGGCGGCTCAAAAGCGTTCGCGCGCCAAGAAAGAGTCGGCGCCTGAAACGGCCCCGACACCGCCAGTCTCCGAGCCTCGGCCTGCTCCGCAGGCGCGACCTCAGAGTGAAGAGCCACCTCGCTATGGTGAGCGCATCACCGGGCCCACTGATCCAACTTCAGATGCTGCTCCGACGCACGACAAGCCGACGGAGCACGACGCGGATCGCGCATGACGCACGACGCCCCGATAGCGGAGATCGAATCTCTCGTCGCGGTCTCACTTCCGAAGGGCACTGCGTCGGTGACGGCATGGCACGCCGCACCAGAGAATGCATGGGCCAGGCTCGCTGTCGCACACGGAGCAGGTGGCAACGCGCAGCATCCATTCTTCGACGGCCTCATCGCCGCCGCCCATGCTGCCGGGATCGCGACCGTGCGATTCAACTTTCCCTACTCGCAGGCAGGGCGCCGCTTGCCAGGCCCCGCCTCGCACGCCTTAGCCACCTGGGCTGCTATCGCCGAGTTCACGCCGACGGGCGAGTTGCCCCTCTTCGCATCTGGCAAGTCATACGGTGGCCGCATGGCGTCGATGGCCGCCGCCGAGAGCATGATCGATCCGGGGGGCCTGGTGTATCTGGGCTATCCGCTGCACCCGCCGGGCGAACCCTCGAAACTGCGAACGGCACATCTGGCGGGTGTAGCCCAACCGCAGCTGTTCGTTTCGGGCACAGCCGATCCGTTCGTTGATCCTCCCGAGCAGCTCGAGACAGCAGTGGCGTCATGCCAGAACGCGCGGCTCGAGTGGATCGCAGGCGGCGGGCATTCGTTCGAGGTCAAGGGCGCCAAGCGTTCCCCAGACGAGATCGCCGCGGGCCTCGTTGCGCTGATTGAGCCGTGGATGCGGGCTATCGGCCCGTCGCGTAGCCCTGCATTCCACGGGGATTAGCAGCAGCCCAGAGCAGTCCAGAAGCAGCATCACGCCCGACAGCAGACAGCCTCCCCAACGACCAGTCGCCCGCTCTCGTGACACGGTGACCACGGCGCTCGAGTCCCGCGATCAATGCGTCGCCGAGGCGATCTTCAACCACGGCCCCTGCGGGAGTCCAGGTTCGCGGCCAGAATGACTCTGGCATTGCGGTGGTGTGCAAAGCGGGAGCATCGATGGCTTCTTGCGGCGAGTACTCACCGACGATCATTCGCAGCAGGGCCAACAGCTGCCACTGATCCTGCTGGTCGCCACCCGGCGTGCCGATTGCGAACGCGGGCGCGCCGTTGCGCGAAACCAGCGTCGGGGTGAGCGTCGTTCGCGGCCGTCGCCCTGGCATCAGCGACGACGCGTAGCCCGGCGTGAGCCACGTCATCTGCAGTCGCGTGCCCAAGCAGAAGCCGAGAGCGGGGATAGTGGGAGAGGACTGCAGCCAGCCCCCGGAGGGAGTGGCAGAGATGATGTTCCCCCAACGATCGATCACGTCAAGGTGGCAGGTGTCGCCACGCGTGTCGCCGTTTCGCGCCACGGTAGGCTCGCCGGTTGCAACGTCGGCCGCGAACTCGTCAGAGGTGCGCAGTGGGGGAGCGAATCCCGCACGACCGCTCGGCGATCCAGGCCGAAACTCGTGTGAGGCCGCTTCGTTGATCAGGCTGCGCCTCGAGTCGAGATAGTCGGCGTCGAACAAAGCGTCGACCGGAACCTCGGCGTCACCAAACCATGCGTCGCGATCTGCGAGAGCAAGCTTTTGCGCCTCGAGGACCGTGTGCGCACCGCGCTCTTGCGAGGGATCGAGCGAATCGTCATTCAGCGGGTCGAGCATTGCGAGAGTCTGCAACAGAGCTGGCCCTTGAGACCAGGCGCCGGGCTTGGCGATGTCGTAGCCGCGAAACGGCATCGTGATCGCGGGCTCGAAGCTGGCATCGAAGGCGGCGAAGTCCGCAGGAGTGATGACGCCAGCGTGATGGCTGCCCGCAGAGTGTCGGTGCGGCGTCGCAAGAAACGTCGATGCTTCACGAGCGACGAGACCGGCCTTCCACTCGTCGCGTGCCGCGTCAATTCGTGCGGCTCGCCCGATCGGTCCTTCGTCGCTCACCGTGCACGTCGCGGTGCTGAGCGAATCGAGCACGTCTGCGTACGCTCGGTTGAAGACCATCTCGCCGGGTCGAGGCGGCACACCGTTCGGCAACCACAGGTCAGCAGACGTGGTCCAGTGGTTGCGAAACAGGTCGGCCACGCGTGCGACTGTTGCCGCGGCGCCCGCCAAGATCGGATGCCCGTCGCGGGCGTAGCCGATTGCGTACGCCAGCACGTCACGCAGTTCCCACGTGCCGTGGTCGCGCAGGAGCAGCAGCCACGCGTCGACGGCGCCAGGAACAGCGGCGGCAAGGCCACCAGCTCCTGGAACAAGGTCAAGGCCCTCAGTGCGATAGTGCTCGATTGTGGCAGCAGCCGGGGCCGGGCCCTGTCCCATCAGCACACGAGGTTCGTCAGCGTCCGCTCTCTGAATGATTCCGACCAGATCGCCCCCGGGACCGTTGAGATGGGGCTCGACCACGTGCAAGACGAAGGCAGCAGCCGTCGCCGCATCGAAGGCGTTGCCACCGCGTTCCAGAACAGCTTGAGCCGTCGCGCTGGCAAGCCAGTGCGTAGATGCGGCCATGCCGAACGTGCCCGACAGGGTCGGGCGGGTGGTGAACGGCGACGGAGCGGTGAAACTCACGCGAGGCGCGCGATCCACGCCTCGATTTCGTCGGCGGTACGTGGCATCGCCGCAGACAGATTGACGGGGCCGTCGACGGTCATCAAGATATCGTCTTCGATGCGCACGCCGATCCCGCGATACTCCTCAGGCACCGTGACGTCATCAATTTGGAAATACAGCCCTGGCTCGATGGTGAACACCATTCCAGGTTCGAGCACGCCGTCATAGTAGAGATCTCGTCGGGCTTGCGCGCAATCGTGCACGTCGATACCCAGATGGTGGCTGGTGCCGTGCACCATGTATCGGCGGTGGTGACCACCGCTATCGGGTTCGAGCGCTTCCTCAGCCGTGACCGGAAGGAGTCCCCACTCCGCGACACGGGCCGCTATAACTGTCATAGCCGCATCGTGCACCGACCGAAACGTGACACCGGGGCGTGCCGAGGCGAAGGCGAAGTCTGCAGCTTCACGCACGGCCTCGTATACCTTGCGCTGCACGTCGGTGAAAGTGCCGTTCACAGGAAAGGTGCGTGTGATGTCGGCGGTGTACAGGCTGTCAACTTCCACCCCGGCGTCGACGAGCATCAGGTCGCCGGGCATCACGGCCCCGTCGTTGCGCGTCCAATGCAAGTAGCACGCGTGTGGGCCGGATGCGGCGATCGTGTCGTAGCCGACTGTGTTGCCGTCGCTGCGTGCCCTGGTGTGAAACACTCCCTCGACGACGCGTTCCCCGCGTGCGTGCGCGATGATCGCGGGAATATTCGAGACGATGTCATCGAAACCTCGTGCGGTCACATCGACAGCGAGTCGCAGTTGGGCGACTTCGTATTCGTCTTTCACGAGCCGCAACTCAGACACCGCGCGAGTGAGAGTGGAATCCTCGTCGACGACGAGGTCTGCGTCGAAATACTCGATCTCGTCGATATGCGCAGTCGCGATCGCGAGATCAGACGCGACGCCTTCGAGCGCAGGGCGAGGGCCGATCCAGAACTCGCCGATCGAAGCATCTGAGTAGAACTCTGCCGTCGTGCGATCCGCTCGCTCCCGAAAGTAGAGAGTGGCCTCGTGGCCCCGCTGGCCGGTGGGCTCGAACACCAGAACGGCTCCCGGTTCTGCGTCGCGGGCCCAACCCGTCAGATGCGAGAACGCAGAATGCGCGCGGAACGGGTAGTCGGTGTCGTTGCTTCGTTGTTTGAGCTCGCCAGCGGGAACGATGAGGCGCTGACCGGGAAACATGCGTGAGAGCGATTCGCGACGGGCGGCAGCGAAGGGAGCCTGCTCGCGCGGAGGGGAGGCGTGAGCGGGGCGCTGAGCCCAACCTGACGAGATCGTGTCGAGAAACCCCTGGCCGTAAGGCTGGCGACGGTTAGTGCTGGTCGTGGAAGTAGCGGCCTCGGTGCTGGTGTTGCCTGTCGTGCTCATTCCTCAAGTCTCGCACGCAAACCGCATCGCAGGCAGGGACTATTCAGCCGGTTCAAGCTGCACGATCAGCGGACGATGGTCAGACCCTGAGCCGTCGAGCGTGCGCAATACGACTGAGCCGGTGGCCACCCAGTGCGACGACGCCATGACGTGATCGATCGGTGCTCCGGCGAGAGCCCTGATCGACGAGGGCCACGTTCCGACTGCACCGCTGCCGGTGTCGACGGCACTGTCGTGGCAATCGCCTAACGTGCCGCCGTTGGTGCCTAAACCACCGAAGTGATCGACGGTGGCGTTGAAGTCGCCGGCCATGATGACATTGGAGTCGGCGCATTGATCTGCCAACCACTGCAGATCTGAGCGCCAGCTATCCATATAGGCCTCGCGCGGCGCCACCGCGTGAGCGACCACGACTGTCGGACCGGAACCATCTGTGGGCATCGCGACGGCACTGGGGAGGGTCGAGGTGTTACTGGTGCCTTCAAGCGACGACTCGATGATGGCGTAGTCGCCGAGCGCGGGAGAGATGAGCAGGGTGGTCGAACTGGCATCCCACCCATCGTCACCGTACTCAGTGTGGTGTGCCCACATGGGGTGATCGAGTGCGCGCATCGCGATGGCAACAGCTTCGCCCGTTTCAATGGTGGTCTCGGGCAGGGCGACGATGTCGGCGTCCATCGCCACAGCGATCTTCGCTACCGTCTCGGGCGGCGTGGCGTCTCCTGCTGTATTCCATGTCATCACGCGAATACTCGTGTCGGTTTGCTCAGGAAGTGCATCAGTGCCGCTCACGCCTCGTGTGAGCAAGATGGCACCGCTTGCCACGGATGCGAGACCGAAGACAAGCGCGACGGAGAGGGCGAAGGCACGCATCGGCCGAACAAATGCCACCAGCAGCATCAGCAATGTCAGCGCGATGAAAGCAGCGAGAAGCACGCTGCGAAACGAGATGATCTGCGCGATCGGGTAGATGCGATCGACACGAAAGAACGACGGCCAGGTGAGAACCGCTACGGCAATCGCACACACCACGGTGATGAGGATTCCGAGCAGGCGAAGCACGTCGCGACTCTACGTGAGCAGCCTGTGAGATCGGTCCGTGGCGCGCGTGAGTAGGCAGAGAGGAGCCGGTTGCGCGCTACTGTCGAAAGATGCCCCGAATGCAACGGTTTGACGGTCCGAGCGACCTGCATCTGCACTCGGCGCAATCGGATGGCACGCAGCCTCCGGCGGAAGTGATGGCGGCTGCGCACCGACACGGCCTCCGTACGGCGGCGTTGACCGATCACGACACTACGTCGGGCTGGGCTGAAGCTTCGCAAGCGGCAGCATCCCTCGACATGACCTTCATTCCTGGCATGGAGTTATCGGCGAAGCACGAATGGCAGAGTGTGCATATACTCGCCTATCTTTTCGATCCCGAAGATGCGGCAATGAAAAAGCTCATCGAGATGATCCGTTCGTCGCGACTCGACCGCGCTCGCAACATGGCTGAACGTATCGCTCGAGACATGGATCTGACGTGGGACGACATTCTTGCGCACACCACCGCCGGAGCAACGGTGGGCAGGCCCCATATCGCGGACGCGCTGGTCTCTCGGGGCTTCGTGAAGGACCGCACCGAGGCATTCGCCCGCATTCTGCATCCACGTGGCGACTACTACGTTTCGCTCTACGCGCCTGACCCGTTGTCTGCGACGCAGTTGATTGTGGCTGCGGGGGGAGTGCCGATTATCGCTCACCCCGCGGCGCGCGAGCGCCCGCTGCCCGACGCGTTGGTTGACGCCATGCTCGATGCCGGTCTGGGAGGGTTCGAGTTAGAGCATCGGGAGAATCTCCCCGCTCCGACGCGCGCACTTCGAAAACTCTGTGACGAGCGCGATCTGATCGTCACCGGGTCGAGCGACTACCACGGCCTCGGCAAGCCGAACCTTCCCGGGGAGAACACGACGGCTGACGAGATGGTGGCGCGAATCATCGACCGTGCAACAGGAAGCGCCCCCGTCTACCCGTAGGAGACGAGGGCGCTTGCACCTATGGCGCGTCAGATCAGGCGAGTGCCTTCGACTTGATCGCGTCGTACTCGGCCTGCGTGATTGTGCCGGCGTCGAGAAGAGCCTTCGCCTTGGCGATCTCTTCTGAAGGGCTGCTGCCGGTTGCACCAGCGACCGACTTGATGTACTCGTCCTGCGCAGCCTTCATCTCGCTCGCAGCACTCGCACTGCGACGGGCCATGCCGTTGCCGCGAGCGATCAGGTATACGAGCAAGGTGAGGAACGGCACGAAGATCAAGAAGATGATCCAGATTGCCTTCCACCAGCCGCTCAGCTTGTGATCGCGGAACAGGTCGCCGATGACGGCGAACAGCGCGAACAGGTACGCCATGAAAACGAAGATGAGCAGGAACCACCAGATGATGTCCCAGAAGGAGCCCCAAAACCCCTGATACTCGTACCCCGTGGTGACAGCTTCAATAAATCGCACGGTTGTGCCTTTCTACATGCAAGCGTGCGGCACCGCCTGCGGCGCCTCGTTGCAACCTTAGCTTGCCTGGGAGGTTTCTGTGAACTACGCGCTTGCCGGGGCGCTCGGTGTGCCGGTCGATCCGCCGCCGCGACGACGACGCCGGCGGCGGGGTGCTGACTTGCCATCGTGGTGCTCGACGCCGCCACCATCGTGAGTGCCTGCACCCTCTGCGGCGCGCTCTGCGGTGGCCGCGGAGGCGTGGCCTTCGGCGGTTGTCGGGTTCGACGACGATCCTCCCCGGCCGCGGCGGCGCGGGGGCCGGCTCGACGAGGAAGAATCGTTCGTCTTGGGGGATTGCGCGCGAGGAGCGGTCACGATGCGACCCTTGGTGCCCGCAGGGATATTCAGATCGCTGAACAAGTGAGGGCTCGACGAGTACGTCTCAACGGGGTCGGGCTGGCCGAACTCAAGCGCACGGTTGATCAGCGCCCACTTGTGCAGGTCTTCCCAGTCGACGAACGTGACCGCGATACCGGTCTTGCCGGCGCGACCGGTTCGGCCGGCACGGTGAAGATAGGTTTTCTCATCGTCGGGAATGGTGTGGTTGATGACGTGCGTCACGTCGTCAACGTCAATACCGCGTGCGGCGACGTCGGTCGCGATCAGCAGGTCTTTCTTACCCGCCTTGAACGCTGCCATTGAACGCTCACGCGCCTCTTGGCTCATATCGCCGTGCACGGCGCCAGCATTGAAGCCGCGGTCGCCCAATTCGTCGACGAGGCGCTGCGCGGCGCGCTTGGTTCGCGTGAAGATCACGGTCTTGCCGCGCCCTTCTGCCTGCAGAATGCGGGCAATCACCTCGTCTTTGTCGAGTGAGTGAGCGCGGTACACGAGGTGCTCGATGTTGGCTTGCGTGAGGCCCTCATCGGGGTCGCTCGCACGAATGTGGATCGGGTTCGACATGAACCGGCGGGCCAGGGCAACGATCGGTCCTGGCATGGTCGCCGAGAACAGCTGCGTGTGACGCACGGGCGCGACCTTGGTGAAGATCTTCTCGATGTCGGCGAGGAAGCCGAGGTCAAGCATCTTGTCCGCCTCGTCGAGCACAACCTCGGTGGCGTTGGAGAGGTCGAGAAGGCGCTGATTGTTCAAGTCGATGAGACGCCCAGGGGTTCCGACCACGATCTGCGCTCCAGCCTTGAGCTGGTCGATCTGACCCTCATAGGCCTTGCCGCCGTAGATCGCCACGACGCTCGTGCCGCGGTTCTTTGTGAGCATGTCGATGTCTTCGAACACCTGAACACACAGCTCGCGGGTAGGTACCACGATGAGTGCTTTGACGCCGGGCTCTGGGTTGAGGCCGAGGCGCTGCACGACGGGGATGCCGAAGCCGAAGGTCTTGCCGGTTCCGGTCTTGGCCTGGCCGATGATGTCTTGCCCGGGAAGGCCAAGGGGGATGGTCTGTTCTTGGATGGGGAAAGCGTCGACGATGCCTTTGTCAGCGAGTGCGTCGAGGATGTCCTGGTCGACGCCGAGTTCGGCGAAGGTGGTCACAATGTGAGCCTGTCCGGCAGTGAGATGCTGCCTGGTCGATGCCCTGGCGCGGTCAGTTCCACGCGGGCGGAAGTGCGATCCACGCCTTCTCTCTTGCCACAGGCGCGGGGGCCCCGATCCAACGCCGGGACGAACCCCAGAATAGCGGAGGAGTGCTGAATGGACGCCGCGCCGTATGCTGAACGGCGTGGTGAATTGGTTTTGGAAGCGGCGCGAGGTGGGACGAAAGCTTCAACTGCGCTCGCGAGATGATCAGGATGGCGCGCTTCGCGTCGACTTTGAAGAGCTCGCTCCCGACGTCGATACCTTTCTAGGGCAGGCCGCTTACTTGCAATTGGGCTTCTTCGAGACGTTGAGCGAATTGATCGCTCACACCCCCGAGCTCGCAGACAAAGAGTCGCTGTCACGAGCTGCCGGAGCCGCGCTGACGAAGCATGAGGCGCTGGTCGCATTGATCAGGCACCGAGGCACTGACCCGACAGCGCTGATGCTGCCGTTCCGCGAATCGCTCGACGCGTTTCGTCGCGCCACGCACGGAGTTCGCGCGTTCGAGACGATGCTCTCGGTGCACATCACCGCGGGAATGCTCGACGACTTCTACCTGTCGCTATCGGCCAGCTACGGCGACACTGGCACGCGGGTGTCAAAGATTCTGCGGGCAGACGATGACCGGGGCGCGATCGTCGAGATCATCGGTCGCGCCATTGCCAGCGACGAAGAGTGGCGATCCCTTCTGGCTATGTGGGGTCGGCGGCTCGTCGGAGACACGCTGCTGATCGCACGCTCAGCACTGCGGCCCGGCGCGCTGGGCGCGGCCGACGTAGAAAAGGTCGAACCGGTCTTCACACAGCTGATGGCGGCGCACTCGCGTCGTATGGATGCGATGGGCCTCGCAGCATGAGCGGCTCTTTTGTCGCGTGATCAGCCGAGCCGAAGCGTGACTTGCTGTCGTGCGTCGTGGGTGACACGTCGCTTCGCCAGCACGACGATCGCTGGGTAGGTCACTGCTGCGGGCACGACGATCATGGAAAGCCAGAGCCACAGGTTGTCAGTGCCCACCCCGGCCCAGGTGAGGATCGTCCAAGCGACCACTGCTGATACCGCACCGAGTACGGGCGCAACTGCGACGCCACGGGTGTATCGATCGCCCACCAGAAAGTGGATGCCAGCACCAATGCTCGCGCCTACAACGAGCGCAAGAATGATCTGCATTGCAGGGCTGCCTAGGCTACGAAGCCGACGCGGCGTGACTCTTCAGTGCCGATCTCGACAAAAGCCAGTCCCGCAGACGGAACGATGTAAGAGTTTCCCTTGACGTCGGTGAACGACACGTGGGTCGCTCCTGCGTCGAGGGCGCTCGCGACGGACTTCTTGACGTCCGCTGCCGTTTCATTGGTCTCGAAGCTGAGCTCGCGTCCGGTGTTTGCGATGCCGATGCGGATCTCCACGTGACTGTCCTCTTTCGTGCCGGTGCGCTGGTGGTTCCCGCGCGCATGGCAACTCTACGACACCCCGACGCGCGCACTGCCCGTGGATACGAACGCTCTGGGCGAACGCGCGCGCGGTGCGTGGCGGTGCGGTCGTGTCAGACGTGACAGCTACGGTCGACGTGTGGGCAATGGCAGCGCCGGGGGACGGCAGAAGAATCTGGACGCACATCAGACCGCCGTGGCTGAGCTTGATCGGTTCACCTCAGCGGTGGTGGTCGGCGCTCCAGGATCAGGCAAGACCACGACGCTCGTCGCACGGGTCGCCGCTCTGACGTCGCAACAAGATGACGCGCTTGATCCCGATTCGGTGCTCGTGCTCACACCGTCGCGGCAGACCGCGACCGCGCTGCGAGACGAGCTCGCGCTCGCTGTGGGGCGCGCCACTTCGGGTCCGCTTGCTCGCTCGCTCACCTCGTTCGCATTCCAGCTGGTGCGGGCAGCCAGCGTCGCGTCGGGCGATGCGCCACCCCAGTTGCTGACAGGGGGAGACGAAGACCAGATCATTGCCGACCTGCTCGAGGGCGATGCCGAAGACGAGAAGGATGCTTCGAGCCGTTGGCCTGAATGGTTGAGCGCACCGATTCGATCGACACCGGGATTCAGGGCAGAGGTGCGTGCGTTCTTCGCGGAGTGCACGACCCTCGGAATCGATCCGCGACGATTGCGCGCGCTTGGCGTGGCCAACGATCAGCCGGTGTGGGTGTCGTTGGCATCGTTCTTCGGCGAATACCTTCAGGTGCGCGCCGAAATGCGCGGTGCGCATCGCGATGCTGCCGGACTGGTGCGCGAAGCAGTGCAAGTTCTTCGCACTGCCGGCGCTGGAATCGAAGCGATCGATCGTCTGCAGGTGATTCTGATCGACGATGCCCAAGAACTGACGCTCGGGGGAGTGGAACTGATTGCGGCGGCGCGTGAGCGCGGCATCGCCGTGATCGCTTTCGGCGACCCTGATGTGGGGTCAGGAACGTTCCGCGGAGCTACGCCCGCGAACTTCGCGAGACTGACCGGTCTGCTCGGACAGATGTTCGTGCTCTCTGACGTGCACCGCGGCGGTGCATGGAACAACGACGTGGTGCGGCGGATCACGCAGCGCATCGGTGCGGTCGGCGTCGTGGCGCACCGCACGCCAACCGTCGGTGCTGCACCAGATTCCACGGTGCGTGCCCTGCTGCTTCGCTCGTCTGCCGAGGAGTTTGACGCCATTGCACGATTGCTGCGCGAACGCCACGTGCACGATGGCATCGGGTGGGGACGATGCGCGGTGATTGCGCACGACTCGCGACAGGTGGCGGCCCTCGAATCAGAACTCACAGCTCGAGACGTGCCCGCGCGAGCGAGCGGACCGGGTCGAGCGCTCGGCATACTGCGCCCTGTGCGTGATCTGCTGCGACTGATCGAACTCGCGGCGCGCGATGACTGGAGCTACGACGACGCGACAGAGTCGCTGCTGAGTGCCTACGGCCAACTCGATCCCATCGACCTGCGAAGGTTGCGCGCCGCACTGCGTCATGCCGCGCTCGCGGAAGGCTCGGAGCGATCGGGCCGTGAACTGTTGCTTTCGGCGATGCGAAATCCGATCGAGTTCGACCTGATCGACATGCGGGAGGCCCGGCGCGCAGCGGTGCTGGCCCGCACGCTCGAGGTTCTGCGTCACGACCTGAACAAGGGCGCGACAGCCCATGAGCTCATGTGGACAGCCTGGGAGCGCAGCGGCCTCGAACGGCCGTGGGCCGAGGCCGCACGCGGAAACGGTCCGCTCGCCGAGCAAGCACATCGCGACCTCGACGCCGTCGTGGCGGCGTTTCAGGCAGCGAAGCGTTTCGTTGAACGCTCGCTTGACGCTGACCCCAGGGTCTTCGTGCGCGGTCTGCTCGACAGCGACGTCGCCGAGGATCGCCTCGATGCTCCGGCGCGTGACGACGCAGTGAGGGTACTCACCCCCGCGGGTGCGCTCGCGCTGGAGTTTGACACGGTAGTCGTGGCAGGTGTTCAAGATGGCGTGTGGCCGAACACGCGGCTTCGTGGCAGCGTGCTCGAGACGTGGCGCTTGAGCGCAGCGCTTGCCACGGGCGCAGACGAGGCAAACCCGGTTGACACACTCGACCGGCGTCGCGAAGCCATGCACGACGAATTGCGCTTGCTCGCACGAGCGATGTCTCGAGCGAGCTCGCGGGTTGTGGTGACTGCCGTCGATGATGACGACACCGGGCCGAGTGTGTTTTTTGAGTTCCTTCCCGACGCCGAGCACTTCACCGTCGATCATCCGCTTTCACTTCGGGGCGTAGTCGCGCAGCATCGCAGAGCGGCGGTCGACGCCTTGTCACCGACACGAGCAGAACATGCCGCCGGTCAGCTGGCATTGTTGGCTGACGCTCGAGTAGCCGGCGCGGCACCCGAGCAGTGGTACGGCGTGGCCCCGGTGAGCTCTACAGGCCCGCTGCGCGATCTGAACCGCGAAGACATTCGGGTCTCACCGTCGCGTCTGCATACTCTCGAAGAGTGCGAACTCAACTGGGTGATCGGCGACCTGGGTGGCGATCCAGGCGGCGCCACGGCCGGTCTTGGCACGATCATTCACGCGGCGCTCGAACACGCCAAGGGCATCGACGAAGCGAGCCTATGGTCAGAAGTCGTGGCTCGGTGGGGCGAACTCGACTTTGAAGCTGCGTGGCGAGATCGTGCTGAGCAGACACGCGCCAAAGACCTTGTGCGGCGGCTTCACCTGTATCTTCGACGCTTTGACGCTTCGGGTGGCAGATTGCTCACTGCCGAGCCGCACTTTGAGGTGGCGATTGCTCTCGAAGACTTGGGCTCTTTCGAACATGGCGTGATCTTGTCGGGATACATCGATCGCGTCGAGCTCACGCCCGAGGGCAGCGTTGTGATCATTGATCTGAAGACGGGTAAGCGCGAACCGCAGACCGATGCCAAAGTGATGGACAACCCGCAACTCGCCGCCTACCAGTTGGCTTTCGATGCTGGGGCCATTGCGGGAGTTGATGATTTGCCATCGGGTGGCGCCAAACTGCTGGTGCTGCGGCCGAGCGCGAAGAAGGCGGATTTCGCCGAACCGTGGCAACCGCCCTTTGATGATGAGCGTCGTGAGCAGTTTCTCACCCGCCTGCGCAACGCGGCCGGGGTAATGCGCGGCACGTCGTTTCGTGCGCCGTACGAAGAACACTGCAGAGACGACCACTCATACGGGCTCTGCCGCATTCACACGATCGGTTCGGTGAGCGCATCATGACCATCTCAACGGTGTCACCGCTGCTTTCTGCACGGGTGATCTCTGCTGCGCTCGGGCAGTTTCCGCCGACTGATGAACAGATAGCAGTGATCGAAGCGCCGCTTTCGCCAGCCTTGGTGGTTGCGGGCGCTGGCAGCGGCAAGACCGAGACTATGGCGGCGCGTGTGGTCTGGTTGGTGGCAAACGGCTTGGTTCGGCGCGACGAGGTGTTGGGGCTCACGTTCACCCGCAAAGCGGCTGGCGAATTAGCAGAACGAATCCAGCGGCGGCTGCACCGGCTAGCAGAGTTCGAATCGATGGGCTTGCTCGCTCAGCTGCCTGAGTTGCACGAGGCGGGACGGCTCGACATCTTCGGCATGCTTGAGCGGGAAAGCATGACTGTGGCCGACGCCACGAAACAGCGGCATGCCGCGATGGACGGGCTCGCAGCTGAGACGGGGTCGATCGCGAAAGAGGCATCGAGCGACGCTTTGCTACACCGACCGACCGTTGCCACCTACAACAGCTTCGCCGATCAGATAGTCAGAGAACACGCAGTGCGAATCGGCAGAGACGCCGAAGTCGCTATCTTGTCGGAATCCGCGGCGTGGCTGTTGATGCGGCGCGTAGTTTTCGCTTCTGACGACCCACGCTTGGAACAGCGCGGCGAGGCCGTGCGCAGTATCGTTGATGCTGCGCTGCGCATCGCGCGCGACGGTGTGGATAATCTCGTTGACCTCGACAGGCTGCGAGAGTTTCCGGAGCAGTTCGCGTCGGTCGTGGAGCGCCCTTCGACGAACAAGCGCACCGTCGTCTACGCCGAAGTTTCGCTCGCTGCCGAGCGTGTGTCGGCGCTGAGTCTGCTCGCGGATCTCGCTCAGGAGTACGCTTCACAGAAGCGTCGCCTCGGTGTCATCGACTTCTCAGATCAGGTCGCGGGCGCACTCGAGGTCGTCGGCAGTCACGAAGCGGTCGCCGCTGAACTTCGTGATCGGTTCAAGGTGGTGCTGCTCGACGAATACCAAGACACCTCGGTCGTTCAGACAGACCTGCTTGCGTCGTTGTTCGCCGGCACCGCGGTGATGGCGGTCGGAGACCCACACCAGGCCATTTATGGATGGCGCGGTGCGAGCGCGGGCAACCTGGGTGGCTTTGCATCCGCGTTCTCGCCCGGAAGCGCATGCACCCACTTCGCGCTGCGAACCAGCTGGCGAAACAGCGCTCAGGTGCTCACCGCCGCGAATGCGGTGCTCGAGCCGCTCGCTGCGACGGCCGCGGTGCCGGTTCACGAGCTTCTGCCACGACCGGGCGCGCCAGCAGGCGTCATCGAGCTCGCCTTCGACGACGATATTGATGCCGAAGCATCGCGAGTTGCAGACTGGTTCGCCCAGGTGCGTCGCGAGCGAGCTGCTGCTGGCCGTGCCACAACGGGCGCCATCCTGTTTCGCAGCAAGAAACACATGGTCAGGTTCGGCGACGCCCTGGGCCGCCGTGGCATCCCCCATCGCATTCTCGGACTTGGCGGGTTGCTTTCGACCCCCGAGGTCGTTGACGTCGTGAGCGCGCTTCGTGTCATCAGCGACCCCACCGCAGGCTCAGCCCTGATCCGTCTGCTTGCCGGGCCACGCTGGTCGATTGGCTTGCCAGATCTGCGTGAACTAGCCGCGCTGAGTAGCCGCATCGCTCGCCACGACGCCGCGTTGCAGCCACTCGCGCCCGAGGTTCTGGAGCGAATCAGATCGAGCGCGGGAGACGAGGGCGGGTCACTCGCCGACGCGCTGGAGTTCATCGTGCGTCACAAGAGTGACCACGGCTGGCTGGCGGGATTCACTGAGGCGGCACGTGAGCGACTGCGCGAGGCGGGCGCAGTGTTCGCAGGACTGCGTCAGGCGGTCGGCGCGCCAATTCCGGAACTCGTACGCACTATTGAGAGTGAGTTGCGGCTCGACATCGAGCTTGCGGCGAACTCGGCGCGCGGCCCGGCGAGGATCGCTTCGGCACAGCTGCGCGCATTCGTCGATGAGCTTCATGGTTTTCTCGCGGCCGATGAGTCTGGATCGCTGCCGAGCCTGCTCGCCTGGCTCGATCATGCCGAGCAGCTGGATGAGTTTGCTCCGCGCACCGAGCCGCCCGAAGACGATGTCGTTCAACTGCTGACAATCCACGGCTCAAAGGGTTTGGAGTGGGACGCGGTCGCCGTCGTGCGACTGGTCAAAGACGAACTGCCGAGTGCACCGCGAGACACCAAGGCATGGTTGAGTTTCGGCGTACTGCCCTATGAGTTTCGTGGCGATGCTCCCTGGCTTCCACGGCTGCAGTGGAGCGCCGCTGACGCGCCCACGCAACAGGAGTTGAAGACCGCTATCGACGACTTCGTGGCGCAGAACCGCTCGCGTCAACTCGAGGAAGATCGCCGCCTTGCGTACGTCGCGATCACTCGTGCGCGCGATCACCTCATGTTGAGCGGATCGTTCTGGTCTGGCACCAAGACAGCGCGGGCACCCAGCACGTTCTTCACCGAAGTTGCCGGCTCGCTCGACGTCGAGGTATCTGATCAGGCGCCTGGCGAGAACCCATATTCCGGTGAGCGTCGCCTGCTGGAGTGGCCAATCGACCCGTTGGGCGAGCGCAGAACGCGAGTGCTGGCTGCAGCACAGAAGGTCTCTGATGCGATGCAGCGCGATCGACCGGTCCCCGACGAAGATGTTGCGCTGCTGCTTGCCGAGCGTGAGTCTCGCAGAGCGGAGACTCGTCGAATCGCCCCGGCACGAATTGCGGCCTCACGATACAAGGATTTCGTCGCGGACTATGAGGGAACATTGGCCAGACTCGCACGGCCTTTGCCCGAGCGGCCGTTTCGACAGACCCGTTTGGGCACGCTCTTTCATGCCTGGGTCGAACATCGCTCGGGTCAGTCGGGCCTGGGCGGCTCCATTGACGATGCCCTGTGGGAGAGCGACGAAGACACCGTCGACAGTGACGCATCCGTCGAAGATGCTGCCGCGCTTGATGCTCTGCGCGCGAACTTCTTGGCGTCAGAATGGGCATCGCTGACGCCGATTGAAGTAGAGACCGAGATCAATTTCACAGAGACCGATCTCGACGGCACCCCACACGTCGTGATCTGCAAGCTTGACGCGGTGTATCGCCGCGTCGACCGCGAAAATCGAATTGAAATCGTCGATTGGAAGACGGGCCGCTCACCGAAGTCAGAGCAAGAACGTGAGGAACGGATGCTGCAACTCGAGCTGTACCGACGTGCGTACCACGCCAAGCACGGCGTACCTATCGAGCAGATCGACGTTGCGCTCTACTACGTCGCGGACGGAGTCATAGTACGCAACTGACGAGGCGCGACTGCCGGGGTGCGCCTACTCGGAGAGCCAGCGGCGAAGAGCTGCGTCAGAGGCGCGCTCAGCTTCGGCCGCGTGCGCATCGTCATTCTCTGGATCAGTCCGCGGCGCCTCAGCGGGAGCCGCATGCGTTGCCTGTTGCTCGTTGCGCGCGGCGAGATCGTCGCTGGCTTCCATTGATGCGCGATGCTCGCGAAGCATCTCATCGACATCGATGGGCGCCGTCGCTGAGTGATCTGAGGTCTCAGTGCCGTCGAGCACGCTTGGTTCTTCATGGGCGTCGTCAGCGTGCGATGACTCGCTGTTTTCGCGAGCCACCCACTGAGCGAGTTCCTCGGCGTCATACGCGTCGGTCTGCATCGACGTGTCGACCCCGCCTTGGGCTGAGGGCATGTTGTCGAGAAAAGCGAGCGTTCCGTCGACGTCTGCTGCGACGTTCGGCACGATCTCATCGCCCGTCGTGCTGGCGTCGAGCGCTTCGAGCAACGACTGAGCATCGCTCATGATTTCGTCGCTTCCGGTGTCGTAGCCGTGCACCAGCCACTTGGCGAACTCGAGTTCGGCGTAAAGGCGGGTGCGGGCGCGAAACAGTGCGTCAGGTGCTCGGTCACTGCCGGCAACGTACGCAGCAAAGACGTCTTCTGCCGCATCTGGCGCAGATGCAAGCCAGTGCAGATCAGCCGCGGGGTCGCCGACCGCCAGAGCGTGCCAGTCGAGCAAGGCCGTCACTTCAGGAACCTCGTCGACGTCGTCAAATATGAACGAGGCCGCCCCGCCGCCCCCGATCACGACGGCGGACTCGAAACGCCACACTGATTCTGCGCGCAACGCTCGCCGCCAACGCGCGAGCAAGCCGTCTGGAACGCGTGCAGTGGTCTCGGCGCGGTCGAGCAGGCGCGAGACATCGGTGCGCACCTGCTGTGGCATTCGCACCGGGAGCCCCTCAGCGCGCACGATCGAGACAGGCAAAGCGTGAACGGCGGCGAGAGCCTCGCCAAGCGAGGTTGATACGCCGCGTCCGGGAGGCAGCTCTGCGGCGTCAACCCGATATCCAGGCAGATAGTCGACAACCACGGCACGTGCGCCGTCAAGAGTCGTCTCGCCAAGCAGTTCGGGTGCACGGAAGGGCAACAAGCTGCGCACGCCGGCCGTGAGCGCACGTAGAGCCGCCACCTCGGCGCTCAGCTCGACAGCGGCAGACTCATCGTTCGGAACTCGGATCACAACGCTGCGGCCATCGTCGAGTTCCGCGATTGCGGAGTCGAAACGGGCGCCTTCGCCCTCGGTCAGAGCACCGACTCGTACTACGCCTGCGAGGGGAAGTGCCGATGTCACGGACGCGGCTAGAGTGAGTGGTGATCGTGCCATGTGCCAAGGGTAGGTCGGGTGCCGGTGACAACCATTGCGCCACGCCCTGGCGTATGCAGTCACACCCTGTTTGCGCGAATCCAAGGGTGCACGGGTGAGCTTTGCAGGAGAGAGTTATTGCGATGACAACATCCGAGACTTCGTGGCTGCGGCCAGTGCACACCTCGATGCTCTCTCGCGCTGAAGCCGACCGTGCAAGCGTGGGTGACTTCGCCGAAATGCGCACGGCAGCCACCACGCGCGTGCTGGTTCTCGTAGGAGACACTGCTCCGCTCGACATTGAGCGACGTCTCATCTGGTGCAGCGACGATATCGCTCTCGACGATGCGAAGTGGGCTTTCCTTGGTCGCACGTCGACGGGGGATGCGGCGCTGACCGCCGTGCTCGCCGAGGGAAGCGAACCGCCTTTCACTGCAGCAGGCGGTTGGGTGAGCCTGAGACGTATCGCAGGGGCGCTTGACGCCGACGACGTTGACGCCTTCGTGACAGCGCTGAGTGTAGGCCGCTGGCTGTGGGATGCGCCTTTCTGCGCTGGTTGCGGTGCCGAGACCGAAGTACGCGACGGGGGCTGGTCGCGACGCTGCCTGTCGTGCGGGCGGCAGCATTTTCCGCGCACAGACCCGGCCGTGATCGTCGCGGTGACCAGTAGCGTTGACCCTGACCGTCTGCTGCTGGGAAACAACGCACTGTGGGAGCCCAACCGTTTTTCCTGCTTTGCGGGTTTCGTTGAAGCGGGAGAGTCCGCTGAAGCTGCGGTGCACCGAGAGGTCTTCGAGGAATCAGGCATCCGCGTCGCCTCGTTGACGTACCGCGGCTCACAGCCCTGGCCGTATCCGCGTTCGCTCATGCTCGGCTACGTTGCCGTGGCCGCAGACGATGCCGACGCGCTCGCTGACGGTGAGGAAATTCTCTCGGTGCGATGGTTCACCCGCGATGAGATTCGCGCGGGCTTGGCCGGAACGAGCGAGCTGCTGTTGCCGGGTGGCGCTTCGATCGCGCACGCGCTGATTCGCGACTGGTGCGAGGGTGCTCCATGAACGCGGCGGCTCTCAGCGGCCTCGACGAGCGACAGCGTGAGGCAGCAGCAACGTTGCGAGGCCCGGTGGCGGTACTCGCTGGCGCAGGCACCGGCAAGACCCGCGTAATCACACACCGCATCGCCCATGGCGTAGACACGGGTGCCTATTCACCAGGCAGGGTGATGGCCTTGACCTTCACCGCGAAGGCGGCCGGTGAGATGCGGGGCAGACTTCGTGCTTTGGGCGTGTCAGGCGTATCCGCACGAACGTTTCACGCCACTGCGCTGGCGCAGTTGAACTTCTTCTGGCCCACCCTCGCGGGTGATACCGCGCCGAGCATCATCGACAACAAGGTGCGTATGCTCGCGCATGCATCTGACAGCATCGGCATCAGTCTCGATACCCCGACTCTGCGCGACGTTGCCAGCGCCATCGAATGGCGCAAAGTAAAAATGCGAAGCATCGAGCAGTATGCCGCTGGTCATCCCAATGGGATCGGGCGGCTGTCGGTTGAGCGAGTGGTCGACCTCCAACGTGCCTACGAGAAGCTCAAAGATGAACGTCGGCAGTTGGATTTTGAAGACGTGCTTCTCGCGTGCGCGGGAATGCTGGAGGCTGAGCCTCATGTTGCCCGATCAGTGCGGGAGCAGTATCGACACTTCACCGTCGACGAGTTTCAGGATGTCTCGCCGTTGCAGAATCGACTGCTCGAGTTGTGGCTGGGAGAGCGTCGAGACATCTGCGTGGTCGGAGACGCGAGCCAGACGATCTACTCATTCGCTGGCGCGGACGCGCGGTACTTGCTCGACTTTGACAAGACCCATGAGAACGCAAAAGTCGTTCGCCTTGAGACGAACTATCGGTCGGATGCTGCTGTGCTGGCCGTCGCGAACGAACTGATGAAGGGTCGCCCCGGAGCGCTGCATCTCACGGCGGCCGGTGATCAGTCCAGCGATGCGGTGGCAGCGACAACAATGCCTACAGTGACGGCCTTCGACGATGAAGCGGGCGAGGCGCGCGAAGTGGCGAGCAGAATTCGCGCGCAGATCGCCAATGGGATCGACCCGCGAGCGATTGCGGTTCTCTATCGATCTCACGCTCAGTCGGTTGAGATCGCCGCTGCGCTTGCCAAGAACGGCACGGCGTCGAGCGTTCTTGGGGGTCGGAAGTTCTTCGATCTTCCCGAGGTGCGACAGGCGGTGCTGGCCTTGCGTGGCGCTTCGGTCGCGCCGATGCAACATGGGTTCGTCGACACCGTCCGCGATGTTCTGCGTTCCCTCGGGCTCACGAACGATCCGCCTGAGGCCGGCGGAGCGCTGCGTGATACGTGGGAGGCTCGCGCTTCATTGCTGCGTCTTGCCGAAGAAGCGCCGCCAGGCACGACCCTGCGTACCTTCACCGATGAACTTGTCGCGCGTGCGAAGTCGAATGACGAGCCTTCGCTTCGCACGGTGACGCTCGCGACGCTCCACGCCGCTAAAGGCCTGGAATGGGATCACGTGCATCTGATCGGCTTCGCCGAGGGGCTTCTGCCGATCTCGTATGCCACGACCTTCGACGACATCGATGAAGAGCGCAGGCTCGCATACGTCGGCATCACGCGGGCCGCGCGTAGTCTCGCTCTGACATGGGCGCGCGGTTCCAGAGATCGCCAGCCGTCACGTTTTCTGAAAGAGATTGGCACTGGCACATTGCGTGAGGGTGGTGCGAGTAGGCGCGTCGCTGGACAGAGTCGACCCGAATCGCGACGGACGACGGGGGCGCCGCTTCGGCGAAGTGAGCGCTGAGCATGCGGGCGGCGGTTGTCGCCGCTTCTGCGAGCACAGAAGGTTCGGCGTTTCTGAGTGAGCGAGCGGTGAGCTGAGCGGCGAGCACAGGCCAAGCAGGGTCGGCGTCGGTGTTGTGCAACCCGATGCACATCATGCACGCACTTTTTCCAGGAACGATCACCGGTCCCACGTGAGCGCCGGAACCGCTGAGAACGATCGGCAGATGAACGACATCGCCCGCCATGAGCTCGGCGGTTAGGCGCGGGTCCATGATGTGGGCAGCGACCACGACGACAATGTCGACCTCGGGGGTTTGCCGGAGACCGTCGGTGCCCAACGAGCTGAGGTGAGTGCGGGCCGTGCTCAAGTGCGACGCCATGATCGACAGTTCGTCGTGGGTGAGACTCACGCTCGACAGCAGGGCAACCTGAGCGGGGGCGGGAGGCGTCGACGGCGCTAGTGCCGCTGAGATCGTGGTCACAAAGTCACGCGCGCTGTGTGCCGGAGCTCCGATCACGTTTGCCATCGGTTCAAGCGCTTCCTGTGCCACACCGCCTTCGAGTGCTCTGATGAGTCGCTGTTGCCACGGCGACGGATCACGAACCGTCACGACGGCCGGCAATCCGAACTGCAGCGTGGTTTCATCGCGCCACAGCGGTGGGTACGCGGGGTCGATCATCAGCATGTGCCGATTGTGTCGTTCGAAGCCAGCCTGTAGGACGGAACGGGAGCCCTGGGGACGGATCCGCGAGAAACAGAAACCTGGGGAGGAGGGCGCTACACCGGACGGTGGTCGTCTGGGCTACCTGGCTCATCGTCAGGATCAGCACCGCCGTCGGGCGTTTCGCCGCCCGTCGCCGCAGATGGCATGTCGCCGGCGAGCAAACGGGCGAAGGCATCATCGATGTCGTCCGTCGCCGGCTCATCCCCTCGAGCGGTCGCCTCAAGTCGCGCGACCAAGCCCGCGGGGTCGTCGATGTCGGCAGAGGTGGGCATCAAGTCGGGGTAGTCCCACAAAGAGTCGCGCCCCGCGGCACCAACGGCGGAGGTGAGGGTGCGCCACATGGCTGCTGCTTCGCGCATGCGGCGTGGGCGCAGCTCAAGACCAACCAGTGAGTTGAGGGCACGTTCAGCGGGGCCACCGACTGCGCGACGTCGCCGCACCGCTTCGGCAATCTTGTCGGCGGCAGGCAGTCGGGCCGTAGCGTCGGCTGTCACGACATCGACCCAGCCCTCAATGGTGGCCAGGAGGTTCTCCAGGCGGGCCAACGCTGCGTTCTGAGTCTCGGAGCGAGGGGGCAGCAGCGCGCCACTTTCGAGCGCGCTGCGCAGCTCTTCAGGCTCAGAGGGGTCGAACCGGCTCGCGAGGTCTTCGAGAGCGTCGGTGTCGACTCGCACGCCGTGTGCGTACTCGGTGACCTGCGAAATAACGTGCAGACGCAACCACCGTGCGTGCCGGAAGAGCCGGGCGTGCGCCAGTTCGCGTGTCGCGATATACAGCGCCACCTGGTCATCGGGAATCTCCAGCGAGGCGCCCAAATCAGCGAAATTCTGGGGGAGTACGGCGGAATCGCCATCGGGCATCAGTGGAATCCCGACGTCACCTCCGCTGAGAACCTCCTTCGACAGGTTGCCGACAACCTGGCCGAGCTGACCAGCGAACAGCGCGCCACCCACACCGCGCATGAGCTTGCCTGCTCCCTGCACGAGGTTCTGCATGTCGTCGGGAGCCTGATCGCTGAGCGCGGTCGTCAGTGCATCGGCAATGCTCGTCGCCATCGGTTCGGCGAGCTCTTGCCACACCGGAAGCGTGGCTTCAACCCACTCGCCGCGTGTGATCGCTCGCGGCGGCGCGGCCAGTTGCGAGATGGCCGTCGCTTCGCTCAACCAGAGCGTGGCGAGGGCGTACGCCTGATCGAGGTTGCCGCGCTGACCCGTGGTGATGGCCAGTCCGTCTTGATTGGCAATATGAAGCGCACCTCGGCGTGTCTGCTCCCAGTCGATCTCGCCGCTGCTGGCGAAAGCGCTCTTGAGGTGCCCCATGATGTTCTGCATCATGGCAGGGTCAACGTTTTGACCGGTGATCTGGGAAAGCTGCTCGAGTTGCTCGGCGCTCAGACCACCGCCTTCACCGCCCAGAAGCTGCCGCATGAGCTCTTGAAATTCGTCTTCTGGGTTCTGATCGTCCTGTGCCACTTCAGTCGCCTTTCAGCTGGTCGATCTCGTCAGGTCCTACGCTAGTCGCAGCATCCATCGCACTACCCGGCTGAGAGCGCGATCTCCTTACGCCGATCGCGAACTCCCAGCATGAGAGAGGTCCGCAGTGACCCTGTTCCACGAGGACGATACGCCAATAGTCTTGCCACGGCGACGCGTGTCGCGGGCAACCCAAGCCGGTATCTGGGCATTGGCGATTGCGCTGGTCGTGCTCTTGATCATCACTTTTCTTCCCACCTCGTATGTGATCCAGCGCCCGGGGCCGGTGTACAACACTCTGGGAACAGCGACTTCCGCGGACGGCGAGGAAGTTCCCTTGATCTCTGTCGAGGGGGCCGACACCTATCCGACGGACGGCGCGCTCGATCTGCTCACTGTGCAAGTGGTCGGAAATCGGGAGCGCACACCGTCGTGGGTGGAGCTTGCCTTCGCGTGGGCGGACGAGACCAAAGCGGTATTGCCCATCGACAGTGTCTTTCCCGAGGGCACCACCACCGAGGAGCGCAACGAAGAGAGTGCCGCGATGATGGTCGATTCGCAGCAGGAAGCGACGGCGGCTGCGCTCAGCGAGCTCGGTTTCGACGTCGGCGCTGCACTGACTGTGCACTCGTTCGTCGACGGATCAGCGGCCGAAGGTGTGCTTGAGGTCGGCGACGTCATTCTCGAGGGCGATGGCACCGTGGTGACCGATGCCACATCGCTGCGGGCGGTCATCAACGCAGCCGAGGGCGCTGCGGTGAGCCTTCTGATCGAGCGGGACGGCGAGCAGCAGAGTGTCGAGATCACGCCGAAGGAGACCGAGATCGATGGCGAGTCGACCTGGCTGATCGGCGTCACTCTCACCACGGCCTACGACTTTCCGATCGACGTGACGATCCAACTCAACAACGTCGGCGGACCGAGTGCGGGAATGATGTTCGCGCTCGGCATCATCGATGTGCTGAGCTCCGAAGAGCTCACCGGTGGCGAGATCGTGGCGGGAACAGGCACGATTACGGCAGCGGGCGAGGTGGGACCCATCGGCGGTATCCGCCAGAAGCTCTGGGGCGCTCTCGATGCCGGGGCGTCTTACTTTCTGGCACCCATCGACAACTGCGATGAAGTGGTTGACCATGTGCCCGACGGACTGCAGGTGTTTTCGGTGGAGACGCTAGACGACGCGCTGACAGCGCTCGAGACGGTCACCAGCGGAGGCGACGACGCAGCGCTGCCCACGTGCGAGTGACGAGAGTCACGGCCGTTGTCCAGGTGACCGCGACCTTCCCGTTACCGATGAATGCTTAGGATGGCATAGTGACCACGACCTCAGCGCCGGCACCGGCCACACCTTCCCGCTCTCGACGTGTAGTCGGTATTTCCCTTGCGATCCTCTCCGGACTAGTGGTGGCGTTCTTTACGTTCGCCAACTTCTACGCCGAGTGGCTCTGGTACGACCAGCTTGGTTTCGACTCCGTTCTCATCACCCAGTGGATCGCGCGATCGATGATGTTCGTCATCGGCTTCGTCGGCATGGCTGTGCCCGTGTGGCTGGCGATCCAGCTTGCCTATCGCCTGCGGCCGGTATACGCCCGACTGAGCTCACAACTCGACCGCTATCAAGAGGTCGTCGAACCGCTGCGCCGCCTGGGCATGTGGGGCATTCCGGTGTTCTTCGGGTTCTTCGCCGGCTTCGCAGCCTCTGCCCAGTGGGAAACCACCTGGCTTTGGCTCAACGGTGTCGCGACGACGACAACCGATCCGCAATTCAACCTCGACACGGGTTTCTACCTGTTCGCCCTGCCGTTCTACTCGGCGCTTGTCGCGTTCATCTCCGCTGTGCTGATGATCTCCCTGCTTGTCACGGTGCTCGTCGCTTACCTCTATGGCTCGGTACGAGTCGGGCAGCGCGAACTGCGCATTTCGAAGGCTGCGCGTATTCAGCTGGCCATCATCGCGGGTCTCTACCTGCTGGTGCAGGCTGTCAGCCTCTGGCTTGACCGCTACAAGACGCTCACCGAACCTGGCGACCGCATCACCGGTCCGGGCTATACCGGCGTCAATGCGATCATCCCCGGTCAAGAGATTCTCGCGGTCATCGCGATCATCGTTGCCATTCTCTTCTTTGTGACCGCCGTGATCGGACGCTGGCGCTATCCGCTCGTGGCGACAGCGCTGCTCGTTGTCGCTTCGCTCGTGATCGGCCTCGGCTACCCCTGGGTGGTCAACACCTTCCAGGTGCAGCCGAACCGATTCACGCTTGAGCAGGAGTACTACCAGCGCAACGTCGACATGACGCAGGAAGCGTACGGCGTGGATGGGCTAGAAAAGGCCGACTTCCAAGCTGAGACGGATGCTGCCGCGGGCCAGCTGCGTGAAGACGCCGCAACGACGGCGCAGATCCGCATCATGGACCCGGCAATCATCTCGCCGACCGTGCGCCAGCTCGAGCAGTACCGTTCCTACTACCAGTTCCAGGACCCGCTCGATGTGGACCGCTACGAGATCGATGGTCAGTCGCAAGACACCGTCGTGTCGGTACGCGAGTTGAACCTCGAGCAGCTTGGAACCGCCGCTGACTGGCTCAACTCGGCCACGGTTTACACCCACGGCTACGGCCTGGTTGCGGCGAAAGGCAACGACCGTACGACCGAGGGAGACCCCGTGTTCCTCGAGCGCGGTATCCCAGCGCAGGGCTTCTTGTCAGATTCTGAAGACTTCCAGCCGCGCGTGTACTTCGGCGAGTACTCGCCCGAGTACTCGATCGTCGGTGCGCCAGAGGGATCCGAGCCCGCGGAGCTCGACTATCCGTCCGGTGAAGATGGTGCCGGCGAGACCAAGACCACGTTTGAGGGTGATGGCGGCCCGAGCCTTGGGGGAGTCTTCAACCGACTCATCTACGCACTGAAGTTCCAGGCCGAGCAGATTCTGTTCTCAGACTCGGTGAACGAAGACTCACAGATTCTCTATGACCGCGACCCGAGCCTGCGCGTGCAGAAGGTTGCGCCGTACCTGACGCTCGATAATGACCCCTATCCCAGCGTGGTGGATGGTCGTATCGTATGGATCGTCGACGGCTACACCCTCAGTGCGAACTACCCGTATTCGTCAACGGTGAGCTTGGCCGCCGCGATCTCGGATTCATCGAACCCGTCGCCGAGCTTCGCCTTGGACGACATCAACTACATCCGCAACTCGGTGAAGGCGACCGTTGATGCGTATGACGGCTCGGTGACGCTGTATGCGTGGGACGACGAAGATCCAGTTCTTCAGACTTGGCAGAACGTCTACCCGACCACGATCGAGCCCATCAGTGAGATGTCTGCTGATCTGATCAGCCACGTTCGCTACCCCACAGACCTCTTCAAGGTTCAGCGCAGCGTGCTTGGCACCTATCACGTTGATGACGCGCGTTCGTTCTATCAGAGCGACAACCGGTGGGAGACGCCCAACGACCCACAGGTCGACACGCAGCTGCAGCCGCCGTACTACCTGACGATGCAAATGCCTGGTCAGGAGGAGCCGACGTACTCGATGTTCACGTCGTTCATCCCGGCGACCACGAGCGGCGATGCGCGCAACGTGCTCATGGGCTACCTCGCGGTTGACTCAAACGCGGGCGCGGTGGCAGGTGAGAAGGGCGATGACTACGGAAAGCTGCGAATGCTGGTCATCGATGCTGACACCACGGTTCCCGGCCCGGGTCAGGTTCAGAACACATTCGACGCTGACCCGTTCGTCTCGTCACAGATCAACCTGCTCAAGCAGGGCCAGTCTGACGTGCTGAACGGGAACCTGCTCACGCTTCCGGTGGGTGGCGGTCTGCTCTATGTGCAGCCAGTATTCGTTCAGTCGTCGGGTGCGACCAAGCTTCCGACTCTTCAGAAGGTGCTGGTCTCGTTCGGCACCGACATCGCGTTCGAGAACACCCTCAGCGAGGGTCTCGACGCGCTCTTCGGTGGCGATTCGGGCGCCGACGCGGGTGACGGTGATGTGCAGCCCGAGCCTGACGTCGATGGCAGTGAAGTTGATCCGGAGCCTGACACGGCTGAACCCGACGATTCTTCAGGTGGCGTAGTCCTGACTGACGAATATCAGGCAGCGCTCGATGACGCTCAGCAGGCAATGCTTGATCGAGACGCAGCGCTGTCAGCTGGCGATCTCACCGCATTCGCGGAGGCCGATGAGCGCCTCTCGGCAGCTGTCGAAGACCTCATTCGACTGGGTGTGCAGCAGTAACTGACACCAGAGAACGGCCCGGTTCGAAAGAACCGGGCCGTTCTGTTTATGTGCCTAGGCGGTCAGCATCCAATACCAGATCAGCAACAGCGTGACGATGAACCCGGCAAACTGATTGATCCACAAGAACCGACCCCACCCACGTGTGGCGGAATGTGCGGTGGCGTCGGTGATGTCGCGATACGGCCACACCGCAGCCAGGTAGGGCAAGGCGACCAGTGCTGCGAGTGGTCCGGGCCACGAGGTGGCCAGCATCAGGATCCCCGCGCCGGCGTAGCATGCGAGCGCGAACCGCACCGTCCACCGTGCGCCGCGTGCCGTGGCGATCGATGCGATATCGGCTTCGCGGTCGGCCATCACGTCTTGTACTGCACCGAAAGCGTGCGAGGCCACGCCCCACAACCCGAACGCGGCGATGATCACCGTCAGCTGCCATGTCCATGTCGCACCCGTCAGCACGAGGGCATAGACGGCCGGTGAGAAGAAATGGATGCTGCTGGTCACGGAATCGGCGAACGGCCGCTCCTTCAACCGCAGCGGTGGCGCGCTGTAGAACACGACGAAGAACATGCTGGCGGCCAGTACCAGCCAAGAGGCAGGGGAGCCCGCCCAGACCAGGTAGATCAGGAAGGGTGCACACAGCAGTCCCGCTGTCCACAGTGTGATGCTGTGCATCCGAGTATCGAGCACGGCGCCGTGCGCTCCGCCCTTGCGCGGGTTGCGCAAATCGGATTCGTAGTCGAAGACATCGTTGATGCCGTACATCGCGAGGTTGTAGGGCACGAGAAAGAACAGGGTTCCAACAATAAACGTGAGATCGATCTCGCGCGTCGTGAGAAGGTACGCGGCCGCGAAGGGATACGCGGTGTTTATCCAACTCACCGGTCGAGATGACACAAAGAGCTGGTTGATGACGGTGGCGGTGCTCATGCGTACGGGCGCTGTCATTCCGGCATCCTTTCGGCAGGGGATCGCCGCAGCAGCACAAATACAGCTGGCACGAGAAACGCGGCGCACACAGAGTATGAGAAGTCTTCGATGGGTGCCAGGCCTATGAAAATCCCACTCAAGTGTTGGGCGGGATAAACCACCAGGTCGGAGGCGATCATGAGATTGTCGAAGATCGCAGTGAGCACACATATGAACGCAGCCGCCACAGCCGAAGCGAGCATGCGCTTGCGAAAGTTCGGCCTGATCGCGCTCAATAGCGTCACCATGATCGTAATCACAGCGAACGGCACGATGATCAGCGGGTAGGTCACGGGGTCTTCGCTCCGCCTTGTCGGCCTTGTCGGCCTTGTCGGCCTTGTCGGCCTTGTCGGCCTTGCCGGACTTGCGGGCCGCGAGCTTCGGGGCGGTCGAGCAAGCGCATCGCGGCGGACCACACCACGAGGCTGAGGTAACTCAAGAATGTAAGAAAGAAGACCTCTTCGAGCGGAAGGTGCGGGGCGAGATCGAGACCTAGGAACAGGGGGCTGTCGCCCTTTACAAACACCCCAGTCACGATACCCACCGCATCCCAGCTGAGAAAGAACGCGACACCGACCGCAACCGCAGCGAGCGTTGCGACCGCGTCACGCCACAGCGCCAGGCGAAACCTCGCGTCCAAGATGGCGATGCCCGTCGCTGATATGAGGATGGCCGCCAGGTACAGTCCAGGCATTGCTAGACCCGGGTGGGCTCGGCAACGGGACCAGCGGTGCGGTCACCGCGCAGTCGCTTGACGACGAGTTCGGCAGAGATCAGACACATGGGCAGTCCAATACCGGGAAGAGCTGATCCGCCGGCGAAGCTGAGTCCTTGAAGCTTGCGCGAGGCGTTTCGAGGTCGGAAGATCGCGCTCTGTCCGAGAGTGTGAGCCAGCCCCAGCGAGTTGCCCCGCCACGAATTCAAGTTCGAGGCAAAGTCTCCGGGGGCAACCGTGCGTCGCAGCACCACCCGGTCCTTCAGATCCGGGATATTGCACCACTCGCTGATTTGGTCGATCACGGCATCACCGGCAGCTTCCACGCGTGGATCTCCCTCGCCGTCGACACCGCCGTGGCCGATCTCGGGATCAGCGGGGATCGGAACGAGCACGAAGAGATTCTCATGGCCAGCAGGAGCTACGCCTTCGTCGGTTGCGCTCGGCTTGCAGATGTAAAGCGACGCGGGGTCAGGGATTTTGGCGTTCGCACCAAAGATGTCGTCGAAATTGCTGCGCCACGCGTCTGCGAAGAGAAGCGTGTGGTGTGCCAGCTCTGGCAGCTCACCCTCGACGCCGAGCATGAGCAAGAGTGCTCCCGGGCTCGGAGTCTTCTTCGCCCACCACTTTTCAGGGTAGGTCTGCTGGTGGGGCGGCAGCAGCTCGGTTTCAGAGTGATGCAGGTCTGCTGTTGACACCACCAGATCAGCCGCGATGGTGGTGCCGTTCTCAAGCACGACTCCGGTTGCGCGACCCCCAGCGGTTGCGATGCGCGCAACCCGCGAGCCGGTCTGGATTTCCACTCCCTGTGCGCACGCGAGCCGTTCGATGGCGCGGATGACCTCGATGAAACCGCCGCGCGGGTATAGCACACCCTCATTGAGATCGAGGTGGCTCATCAGGTGATAAAGACTCGGCAGATCGTACGGCGAGCCGCCAAGAAAAACGGCTGGATACTCAAGAATCTGTCGCAGGCGTGGGTCATGGAAGTCTCGCTCGACGCGTGATGCCAGTGAGCGAGTCAGCAACCCCGTCAGCTGTGGCAGCCGCCGCAGGATCACAGGATCGCGCAGACCGGCGGTGCCTTCGTACGTGTCATACAAGAATTGCGACACAGAGAGCTGGTAGGCATCTTGCGCCGAGTCGAGGTACGTGTTCAGGAGGTCACCAGCGCCCGGCTCAACGCTCTCGAACAGCGCTGTGGCAGCCTCTCTGCCCGAGCGCACATCGAGCGGCTTGAGCTCGGTTGCAGGGTCGGAGTACACGCGGTAGGCAGGATCAAGCGGGATCAAGTCCAGTTCGGCAGCTGCGCTGGTGCCGAGCAGTGTGAAGAAATGCTCGAAGACCTCAGGCATCAGATACCAGCTAGGGCCGGTGTCGAACCGAAAGCCATCGCTGTCCCATGAACCGGCTCGTCCACCGACGTCGTCGAGAGCTTCGACGAGTCGCACAGACAGCCCCTCTGCGGCGAGCAGGGCGGCTGTTGCCAGACCCGAGATGCCCCCACCGATGACCACAGCCGTGCGCGGCGTGCGAATTCGTTCGTTGCTCATGAGCGAACCTCCTTTGGGGGCATGCCGAGCCACGCGCGGCCGGCCAGTGCCGCCTTGACTGGGTTGGGCACTCTTACTCGTGCGTCGGCGCCGTCGTTGGCACGCAGCCGAGCCGAAAGCTCGGCGAACAAGTCGTGGGCAGCCGTCACGGCACGCCGGCAATCCCTCGGAAGCTGCGGAATCGTCGCAGCCGCGGCCCTGAGATCATCGTCGATGCGATCAAGAACTGCCGTGCGGCTGACTGTGCGCGCATCGACGCCCAAGTAGTCGCGCCCGAGGTCGGCTGAGTCATGTTCGAGATCCCGCAAGAAGTTGACGTCTTGAAATGCTGCTCCCAGGCGGCGCGCACCGTCGACAAGGTGTGGCGCTGGGGGAGAGGGGTGAGACTTGCCAGCGTTGGTGAAGACCTGCAAGCACATCAACCCGACCACTTCCGCAGAACCGTAGACATAGTCGTCGTGGGATGCGGCATCGTGCGTTGAGACGTCGAGGTCAGTGCGCATCGACGCGAAGAACGGGGTGATCAGGTTTGCGCCGATCCCGCACTCGCGTGCGGTGGCAGCGAAAGCGTGCACGACAAGATTCGCGCTGAAACCGTGCTCGACCGCTCGCAGTGTGTCGGCCTCGAGCTCGTCCAAGATCACCCGAATCGTGTCGCTTGGCACCCCGGCGGCAGCGCAGGGCCCATCTACGACTTCGTCGGCGACTCGAACGAGCGCATAGATGTTTCTCACGTGGTGGCGCGCCCTCGGACCCAGCAAGCGACAGGCGAGAGCAAACGACGTCGAGTACTGAGAGATGACCGTTGCCGAAGCGGATTCGGCGACATGGTTGTAGAGCTCAAGACCGTCGTGAGCGGCGGCGATCGAATCATTCACGGGGTACGCCTTGCAATATCGTCTGCGAGCTGGCGGATCAGAGCGCCTGTCTCATTATTCAACGCAGGATGCTGCGAGAGCTTGCGCGCCGCGCGCAGCGCGTCGTTGAGCAAGGCGCTGACATCTTCTCGTGCGCCGCTCGCTTCCAACGCAACCTGCGCAGCTCTCACCGCGACAGGCCCGGTGTAGGCCTGGCTCAGCGCTTCGTCTACGCGTGGCCATGACGTACTTTCACGCGCGAGCGCCACCAGCGGGGTGCGCTTGGCTTCTCTGAGGTCGCTACCTGCTTCTCGGCCAGCTTGGGCGGCGGTGCCGAACGCTCCGATGAGGTCGTCAACCAGTTGGAATGCGAGACCTAGCCGACCACCAGCCGCGTCGAGCACCTCGAGGGCTTCGGATGACGCCCCCGCCAGCAGCGCACCGGCACGCAATGGCGCGCTGAAGGTATACACCGCGGTCTTGTTGAATGTGGCCGTGAGTACGGCGTCGGGATCGTCTAAGCGATCACTCACGCTGTTTTCGACGTCGGCGAGCTCGCCTGCAGCAGATATGTAAATGGCATCGTCGAGGAGCGCGAACAGCGACTCGCGGTTTTCTACGCTGGTGTCGCTGAAGGCGATCAATCGCGTCGCCTCGTGCAGAAGCAGGTCGCCCGCGAGGATGGCCGCCGCATCTCCGAGCGTGGCAGCTCCGGCGCTGTCAGCCCCCAGTGCCTCGCCGCGCGCTCGGAACTCACCACTCACATTCGGTGTGCCACGTCGCTCGATATCGTGATCGATCACATCGTCGTGTACGACGAACGCCGTGTGCAGCAATTCGAAAGCGGCTGCGGCCGCGCGCACAGCGGGCGATAGATCTGACTGTCTGCTGAAGGCTCGGTACGTGGCAGCGACCAGTGCGGGCCGAAGCCGCTTGCCACCTGACGCCGCACGAGAAAGAGCGCCGCCAAGCAGCGCGAATGCGGGCCCGAGGGATGCAGTTCGAATCAGTATCCGCGATATCGATTCATCGATGGCCGCGTCTACGCTGGCATCACGCGGAAGGGCGTTCATGATGCTCGGGCGAGATCCGACGCTGGTCCGTTTCCGAACAAATGCAATTGCTGTGCCTGCAGAACGAGCCAGGGACTAAACGCCCACGGAGTTGACGCCAGCGAAGAGGCCAGATCTTCCGGGGCAACCCAGCGCATCTCTAGCACTTCATTGGGGTTTGGCGTGGGCTCGTTCGTCGCGCGAGCGGTGTAGACAGGACACAACTCGTTCTCGACGATGCCATTCGCATCCGTTGCCCGGTACTGAAACAGAGGGAGAGCAAGCTGCACGTCGGTCAGTTCGAGGCCGAGTTCGTTCTCCGCGTGTCTGTGAACGCCGGAGAGCACCGGCTCTGCCGGTCGAGGGTGCCCGCAAAAGGAGTTCGTCCATACTCCCGGCCAGGCCTTCTTTCCGAGTGCTCGCCGGGTGACGAGCAGCTGCCCCTTGTCGTTCAGGACGTGACAGGAGAACGCGAGATGCAAGGCTGTGTCGGTGCCGTGAACGCTGCTCTTGAGCGCGGTGCCGATCTGTCGCCCCTCTGCGTCGAGGAGTACAACGTGATCAACTTCGGTCATTCCGTCCTCCACGGTATTTTGCTAGTTTATCTAGTGAACTTGATCGTACAAGGGAATTGGGTGACCTGTCCACATGGCCGAACGCTGGATGCCTGCGTCTGATCACGACATGGTCGTGATGCGCACGCTACACGCCATTAGGGCGCTCAGCGATGCCATGGACCGCATGCATGGCGGCATGAAGGGCGACATGGGCATGAATATCACCGACCTTGCGACCCTTCGCATGCTGATCATCCGCGAGCAGCGCGAACAGGCGGTCAGCCCTCACGACATCGCCGAACACTTGCGAATCTCTTCGGCGTCGACGACGAAGCTTCTCGATCGACTTGTGGCATCCGGGTACGTTACCCGCCAACCGCATCCGAGCGATCGACGCTCGCGCGTGGTCGAACTGACTGACCGCTCTCGCCAGGAGTTCTTCGCGCATTTCGGGGAGTATCTGCGGCTGATGCGGCAGGTTGCCACCCCGTACTCCCAAGAAGAACTCCAGGTCATCAGCCAGTTCATGGGGGAGCTCAGCGAGGCGATCGATCCCGCCTAAGAGCAACGAAAAAGGCGCCCCGTGACGGGACGCCTTCTTCTTTTTGTTGCGGGGACAGGATTTGAACCTGCGACCTCTGGGTTATGAGCCCAGCGAGCTACCGAACTGCTCCACCCCGCGGCACAAGAAGAGACTCTATCACGGAATCTGGAGCACGTCTAAACGGGGCCGGTAGCGGCAGCTCACTTGCCGATCCCAGGGGCACCCGCGAGGATGTCGCTATGTCCCACAACCGCCAGACGCCTTCGCTTGCCGTTGCCGTGGCACAGTTCTCTCCCATCGCAGATCGAGGCGCAAACCTCTCGGCAGTGGCAGACCTGGTGGCGGATGCTGCCTCACGAGGCGCCGAGCTGGTGCTCTTTCCTGAGTACTCCAGCTATTTCATCGACCCGTTCGACGAATCCCTCGCCGCGAATGCAGAACCCATCGACGGTCCATTCACCACCGCGCTGGTGCGCATGGCTGAGCAGTACGGGATCGTTATCGCCGCCGGGCTGGTGGAGAGTGCCGCAGACAACGCGCACGTGCACAACACCGTGGTCGCGGTGAACGAGCGGGGTGTGTTGGCGACTTACCGAAAACTGCATCTCTACGATGCGTTCGGGCAGCGGGAATCAGACTGGATCGAACGTGGTGACATCGATACGCCTCAGGTGTTCGACGTCGCGGGAATACCCTGTGCGCTGATGACCTGCTACGACCTGCGGTTTCCCGAAGTTGCCCGCACTCTCGTAGACGCTGGCGCCGAGCTCGTGCTGGTTCCTGCGGAGTGGGTGCGCGGTCCTCTGAAAGAGCATCACTGGCGCACCTTGCTGCACGCACGCGCGATCGAGAACACGATCTTCATCGCGGCGTCCGATCATCCGCCACCGCTCGGAGTCGGCCACTCGATGATTGTGGATCCGCAAGGCGTCGAGATTGCGGCCGCGGGCATCGCGACCGGGGTGGCCGTCGCCCATCTCGATCGTGGTGCGATCGAGCGAGTGCGCCGGGTGAACCCGGCGCTCGCTCTGCGGCGCTATACCGTGCTCCCGTTGGACTGAGCGTCAGAACGCCGCCGCGAGGCGTTGGGTGGCGGTCTCAATCACATCCAGGCGCTTGCAAGCGGCAAAGCGAATGAGTGTGCGGTACTCATGGCTGCGCGCGGAGGTGGTGAATGCAGTGAGCGGAATCGCGACGACACCAGCGCGCTCTGGCAGTTCGCGACAGAATGCTGCTCCGTCGATGACGCCCAGACCGGTGGCATCCGCCACCGTAAAGTACGAGCCAGCCGGAGCCGAGACTTCAAACCCCGCCTCGGCCAAACCCGCGCCGAGCAGGTCGCGCTTTTGACGAAGTGACTGTTGAATGCCGGCGAAATATGAGTCGGGAAGATTCAGTCCCACCGCAATCGCGGGCTGAAACGGCGCGCCGTTCGAGTAAGTGAGGTACTGCTTCACCGCCATCACCGCGTCGATCAAGGCGGCGGGGCCACAGATCCACCCGATCTTCCACCCCGTTGCCGAGAACGTCTTACCGGCAGAAGAGATGCTCAGCGTCCGCTTGCGCGCGTCGTGCGCGGTGGCGAGTGGCACGTGCGCGGCATCGAAGATGAGGTGTTCGTAAACCTCGTCCGTGATGATCCATGTGTCGTGCCGTTCGGCGAGCCGGACGATCTCGGCACGGACGTCGGCGTCGAAGACCGATCCGGTGGGGTTGTGCGGATCATTGACCAAGATCACGCGTGTCTTGGCGGTGACGGCGCTGCGCAACTCATCAAGGTCGGGTTGGAAGGTGGGCCAGCGCAGTGGCACCGTGACCAGACGCGCTCCAGCGAGAGCCACCACTGCCGCATACGAGTCGTAGTAAGGCTCGAAGACGACTACTTCGTCGTCTTCGCCCTCGATGAGAGCGAGCAGACTCGCTGCGAGCGCCTCGGTCGCCCCGGCGGTGACGAGCACCTCGGTGTCAGGATCTACCTTGAGGCCGTAGAAACGTTGCTGATGCGAAGCGATCGCCTCGCGCAGCTGCGGTACGCCCCTACCCGGCGGGTATTGGTTTGCGCCTGACGCCATGGCCGAGTGAGCGGCCGCCAGCACCTCGCTGGGTGGATCCTCGTCAGGAAAACCTTGACCGAGATTGATTGCGCCCGTTTCGGCCGCAAGTGCTGACATCTCAGCGAAGATGGTTTCACGGGCCGCGCCATCAGCGTCAATCAGCCCAGCGCCGGCTGCGGTGCGGCGCCAGGCTCCAGATATTTCGTTCATCGTGTTTACGCTACTCGACAGGCTCATTCCCTACGCATAGCAGAGACTCACTCGCGACATAGAAAACACACAGAATCGCTGGGCATGGTGGATTTACACCGAGAAGGAGTAGCAATGAGCGAGAATACGGGCGACATCCCTGACGAGCAGAACCCTGCCGCTGATGCAACCGAGCGCGACATGACCG
Source organism: Microbacterium marmarense (assembly GCF_037204165.1). Lineage (NCBI taxonomy): Bacteria > Bacillati > Actinomycetota > Actinomycetes > Micrococcales > Microbacteriaceae > Microbacterium > Microbacterium marmarense. The sequence continues at coordinate 605,513 of NZ_JBBDGL010000002.1, read as the reverse complement.
TGTCACCGGAGGCGAAGACGCCCTCGCCAACGGTTGACGTGCCAGCTGTTCCATCCCAGCCGGCAGCACCGGCTGCGCCGACTTCGCAGACTGCGGCTCCGACGCCTCCGCTGCCGCCGCTCGCCGCGACTCACGCAGCCAGCCAACCAGCGCCGGTCGCTCCGCCTCGCAGCTACGCACCACCGCAGGGACACTCCGTGCCGCCGACGTATGCCGGGCAGACGGGCGCATCATTCGGAACAGCAGCGCAAGACGCCTATCCGACGTTGCCCATCGACGGCCCTTCGCAGCCAGTGAACGCGGGCTCGGCGCCGGCCGCAACCACCCCGAAAAAGTCCTCAGGCGCGGGCAAGCTCGTGGGCCTTCTGGTCGCTGCTGCCATCGTCGGCGGTGCCGCCGGTTTGGGATCCGCCTACGCGGGAACCCAGCTCTTCGAGCCGAGCAGCAGCATTCCTGCCGCAGGCCCCTCGACGGTCACCGTCAATGACACCGACTCCGTGACAGCGACCACGGTGATCGCCGCGAAGGTAGTTCCGAGCGTTGTCACCATCTCTGCTTCGAGTTCGACCGGTGGCGGAACCGGTTCGGGTGTGGTGTTGAGTGAAGACGGCTACGTCGTCACTAACACCCACGTGGTTACCCTCGATGGCGCGACGGCTGACGCCACGATCAGCGTCACGACCTCAGACGGCAGGGTCTTTGATGCTGAGATCGTTGGCACCGACCCGACCTATGACCTCGCGGTGATCAAGCTCGTGGGAGCCAGCGATCTCACTCCCATCGAGTTCGGCTCGTCTTCTGACCTCAACGTCGGCGACGTAACTGTCGCCGTGGGAGCGCCTCTCGGCCTGTCGAACACCGTCACCGAGGGAATCGTCAGCGCGCTGAACCGATCGATCGAGATCGCGTCGTCGGCCGCGCCCGACACCTCGGGATCAGACGAGACCGACGGCACCGGTCGGGGAGGCACCCAAGACGACTCCGAGGACGAGCAGCAGGGTGAGCAGGACAGCCCATTCTTCTTTGACTTCGGCGAGGGCGAGACCCAGCAGCAGGTGAGCGAGACCATCAAGATCGCCGTCATCCAGACAGACGCAGCCATCAACCCCGGAAACTCGGGCGGCGCGCTCGTTGACTCCGAGGGCAACCTGATCGGCATCAACGTGGCAATCGCCTCGGCGGGAACCTCGTCGAGCACGGCAGGATCGATCGGTGTGGGCTTCTCAATTCCCTCGGACGTCGTCGAGCGCGTATCAAGCGAGATCATCGCCAGCGGCTCAGCGAGCCACGGCCTCTTGGGTGCGAACGTGCTGTCAGCTTCTCTGGTCGAAGGTGCCACGATAACCGGGGCCTACATTGATGAGGTCGTCGAAGGCGGCGCGGCCGCCGCGGGCGGCCTGCAGGCCGGAGACGTGGTGACGGGCTTCAACGGGGTTCCAATCACCGATTCGGTCGACCTCACGGCGCAGGTGCGCGCGGCTGCTGCTGGCAGCGAAGCGACCGTCACCTACGTTCGCGATGGCCAGACCGAGCAGGCCACCGTGACTCTGGGAGAACTGCCAGTCTGATCCGCAGAAGGACGCCACTCCGCGATAGGCTCGCGGGGTGGCGTCCTTCTCGTTCGGTGCGGGGAATGCCCGAAAGCTTCTCACCATTCCGCTGTATGCGTTGGGACGACTTGCCACCGCACTGATTCCCCGTGCGCGCGATGAGTGGGCCTTCGGATGTGGAGTCGGAATCGCAGACGGCGCCCTTGAGATGTGGAATGCCGCGGCAGCCGATCGCCATAAGGCCGTTTGGCTCGTCGGGTCCGCAGCCCATGCCGCCCAAGCCCGCGCGCTGGGCATTCCCGCGGTCGGCAAGCACTCGATGAGGGGCTTCTGGCGCACCGCTCGCGCGAGAGTTGTCGTGGTCACCCATGGCTTTGGCGACGTGAACCGCTACGCGGTGTCTGGAGCGTTCGTCGTGCAGCTGTGGCACGGCATTCCGCTGAAGCGGATCGGCATTGATTCGGCCGAGACCACGCGGCTTCCCAGCGCGCTGAGTGGGTTGCCGGGGGCCGCAATGGCTCAGGCTGTGCTGTCGTTCATGTATCGGCGCGCGACGGCCCGTATCGACTTGATTCCGGCAGCATCGCACTCCGTGCGAGGGCGATTGGAATCTGCATTCTCGTTGCGCGACTCGGCGGTGCCCGTGACGGGCGAGCCGCGCGTTGACGTGCTCTCACGAGGTACGCCCTCGCAACGGCGGGAGCGCGCGATCGCTCGGATCGAGTCCATCGTCGGCGCGGTAGGCGGGGCCCGCCTGGTGCTGTACGCGCCGACGTGGCGCGACGGTGAGGTCGATCCCGCCGTACCCACCCGTGAGGACTGGCAACGGATTCACGCCGTGCTCGAACAGCGAGACGCGATTCTGCTGGTGCGTTCTCATCCCCTGGGGGCAGGCGACTACACGCCGAGCTTTTCAACGAGCAGGGTGCGAAGTCTTGGTGCAGACATGGTTGTCGACATCACCCCCTTGCTCTCCGGCCTCGATGCTCTCATTACTGATTACTCGTCGCTCGCCTACGATGCGTCGCTCGTGCCGGTGGCCACGTTGTTCTTTGCCCCCGACCTCGAAGAGTACGAGGGTCGACGGGGCTTCTACGGCAGGTATCGTGACGTCGCGGGTGACAACTGGGCAACAACCTGGGTCGAAGCCGCCGCGCAGCTTGATGCGCTCTTGAGCGATGCTGCGGAGCGCGATCGACGCGTCGCGCTGGCGCAGAAACTCAGCGAAAGAGTGCACCTATACGATGACGGTCGCAACACCGAACGGGTATACCGTGCGATCCTGGCCGCCGTGAGGTTGACGCCGTCCGCTACCGACAAGAGCCCGAAAGGTACCCGATGACTCAGGCCAGTTTCACCTCCGACGACGATGGTGTTGCGCTGCTGCTTGCCGGGGACGGACCCGCTCCCGAGTTGCTCGAGCTCGTCGGCGCACGTGCTCGGGTGACTGCAACCATCACCGCGAATGATGGCGCGTGGTCAGCACATGTGCCGCTCGTCGCATCCCGCTGGGGCGGACCCGTGCTCCCGCTGCCAGCGGGGGAGTATCGCTTTCGCACGTCTCCCGAGATTGACACGCCTTCGGCGCTGCCGCTTGCCCAGCTAGGAACCCTGCGTGCGGAACTCTCAGCAGGCGTTCTTCGTGTGGGGCCGCCTATCGATCCGGCCTATGATTCGGGCGAGGGTCAGGATGCGCTGGAAAGGCGCTACGCGACACGTCCTGCGAACTTCGAGAACGCGGTGTTCTTCGAGAGCTTCTATGGGCGAAACGCCAGTTGCAACCCACTCGCGATCGACCGTGAGCTCGTGCGCCGTGTCCCCGGCCTGACACGCTACTGGAGCGTGGTGGATTTGTCCGTAGCCGTTCCAGAGGGTGCAATCCCGGTGGTAGAGGGCAGTCCTGAATGGTGGCGGGCGCGCGGATCTGCTCGACTGCTGGTGGTGAACGACTGGCTGCGTCGACGCTTTGTTCGCCGCTCCGGGCAAGCGGTGTTGCAGACCTGGCATGGCACCCCCCTCAAACGGCTCGCGCTTCACCGCCGCGGCTTCGATCCTCGTCGCGCAATCGCCGTCTTGCGCGAGTCGTGGCGTTGGAACGTCCTGCTCGCACAGAACGCCTATGCCGAACGCATCATGGGCAAGGCGTATGCCTTTCTGCGCCGGCCGATCTGGGTCGAAGGGCACCCGCGCAACGACGTCCTCCTCACCGGAGATGGCGCGCACACACGTGCTCTGCTCGGCATCGAGCCACACGAGAATGTGCTGCTCTACGCACCCACGTGGCGTGATGACCGCGACGAGATCGTCGACTACGTCGATCCGGCAACCTTGGCCGCTGCGACAGACTCGGTCGTGCTCGTACGCGGACACTCGCGAACTCTGAAGCCTGGGCGAGACGCCGAGGGTTCGCGCGTGATCGACGTCACAGCGTTCCCCGATACTGCTCAGCTGCTGCTCGCCGCCGACGCTCTCATCACCGACTATTCGTCGGTCATGTTCGACTACTCGGTAACAGGAAAACCGCTGTACTTCTTTGTGCCAGACATTGAGCACTATCGAGGGGAGCTGCGAGGCTTCTACTTCGATCTCGGCAACCATGCGCCTGGCCCTGTGGTCAGCACGCAAGCGGAGCTGATTGCGGCGATCGCTGAGAACAATACGGCCGCCTTCGCTTCCAAGTACGAGCGCTGGCAGGCCAAGTTCAATTCGCGGGATGACGGTCACGCCGCAGAGCGCGTCGTATCTCGAATGCTTGACCAGAACTTGATCGGACCGGTTTCCGACTGAGCTGAAGCCCTTACGGCAGGGGAGTGTTGCGTGTTCCGAGACGAGACGTGTCAACAGTGTCGTGGGCGCCGCGCAGCATCCCGACCAGAAAACCGTAGCCCCACGACAGGTGCATTGTAGGCAGAACCGCAGCGGTCCACAGCTTGTCGCGCCAGCCTTTGCCGCCGCCGGGGCCTATGGATACGACGATGATCATGATGGCGTACACGAGTGCGGGCAGATAGATGATGGATGCTGCGAGAGACCACCAGCCGGCGATCACGCTGGTCGCCTGCAGCACCGCTACGATCATCGCTACCAGAAGCGAGATCACGAGCAGCGGCGGCGCGAAGAAGCGAAGCGAATTGCCGCGCCCGAAGCGCCGGACGAGTTCGCCTCGCCAGCGACCAGTTGCTGTGAACTGACGTGCGAGCTGCACCCAGCTTTCGCGCGGCCAGTAGGTGACCGAAAGGCTCGGATCAAACCACACGCGGTAGCCAGCTCGGCGAATGCGAAGATTTAGCTCCCAGTCTTCGCCGCGGCGGATCGTCTCGTCGAACAGTCCAACTTCTTCGAGGACCGACCGGCGCATCACGCCGAGGTAGGCGGATTCCGCCTCGCCCTCTTGCGTACCACCATGGTAGGCCCCACCACCCAAGCCGATGGGGGAGTTGTACGCGCGCGCGACCGCTCGTTGAAACGGTGTGCGGCCGTCGGCGCGCATCACCCCGCCGACGTTCGCAGCGCGAACGCGGTCGAGCGTCGCCAGAGCACGCATTGCGTAACCCTCTTGAAGCTCGGAGTGCGCGTCGACACGAACGACTGTCGGGTAGCGCCCTGCCGTGATCGCGAGGTTCAAGCCAATAGGTATGTCTGCCGCAGGGTTTTCGACGATGCGCACCCGGCTGTCGAGCTGCGCAAGATGATGTGCCAGCTCAGTTGTGCCATCGGTGGAAGGTCCAAGGGCCAGGATGAGCTCTAAGGGCTCATCGATGCGCTGCGCAAGCACGGTCGCAACAGCTCGCTCAAGGTAATCGCGCTCGTTGAGCACCGGCATCACAAAAGTAACCCCCGCGCCGGATGGCGGTCTCGGGGGGGCTTTGCGACCGCGTTGCTCGACATGCACGCGTCGATCATGTCACGAGCAGGGCTAGGTAGGCTGGAGCGGTGGGTATCGTCTCGGATGGCAAGAAGGCACTTTCACTGGTCGGGCAGGCGGTGTCATCTCGAGCAGCGGTGATTGATGTGCGTCGAACGCTTGCTTCGCGACCGGCTCATCCGCAGTCGCACTATCGCGTAGCGGTGTACTTCGCCGATGGCGCTGTGAATATGTATCAGATTCGCCAGTGGTACAAACCGCTCGCCGATTTGGCCGCGAAATGGCCGGTGGTGGTGCTCAGCCGTTCAGCTACCGGTGCGCAGGCGATGCTCGCAGACGCTGGAGCGCCGCCCGTGGCATTCGTACCGACCGTGCGCGACCTCGAGAAGTTCATCTCGGAGCAAGACATTCGCGTCGTCCTGTACGTGAACCAGAACACTCGCAACTTTCAGATGTTCCGGTATGGGCGGCGTTGGCACGTATTCATCAACCACGGCGAGTCCGACAAGATGTACATGACCACCAATCAGTACAAGGCCTACGACTACTCCTTCATCGCAGGCGACGCCGCCCGTGAGCGGCTCACCCGGGTTCTTTGGGACTATGACTTCGATAAGCGGGCGATCGCAATCGGCCGACCCCAGGCGGATCACTATTCGGGCGCGCTGCCATATGCGCCAGACGCTCGCACCGTTGTGCTGTACGCACCGACGTGGGAGGGGGATCGTCCTTCGGCCCACTACGGGTCTATCGCCACCCATGGAGAAGTGCTCGTCGGTGCGCTACTCGCGAGTTCAAACCACCGCGTGATCTATCGCCCTCATCCGCGATCCGGGGTGGCAAACGCTGCATACGGAGCGGCGAACGCGCGAATCATCGCGGCGATTGCGGCCGCCAATGTCGCAGACCCCTCGGCTCAGCATGTCTTCGACCAGGGCCCCGAGCTCGGGTGGCAACTCGCAGCGGCTGATGTTGCGGTTGTTGACATTTCAGCCATGGTTTACGACAGGCTGGCTGCGGACAAGCCGTTGTTGATTGCCAGACCCGCTGACCCTGCGGCGGCAATCGACACGCATGGCTATCTATCGGCGTGCGAGTGGTTGGATGCTGAGGACGCCGCAGACATCGTGTCTCAGGCATCGCGGGTGATGGCAGATGACGAAGCCAGAGCAAAGCTGCACCAATGGGTGGCTCACTATTTCGGCGACACCTCCCCGGGCGCCGCTACGCAGCGATTCGGTGATGCCGTGGCAGAGCTGATGCTTCAGTGGGAGCGCTGGCACGCCGGTGATGCTGACGACGACGAAGGCATAGACGACGTCGAAGACGAAGGAGCGGGCGACGACGAAGTTGTTCTCGGCGCCTGAGGCTCATCTCCTTGCGCTCTTCACCCCGCCGGTGGTTGCTGGGTGCCGGTACCAGTCGTGCCGTCTGCGATAGATGCACGTCGCACTCCTGGAAGTCGTCGCGCGGTGTTGCCGATTGCTGCAACGCTCTTGGTGACGCCCCCGATTACTGCGCCCCCAGCGCGCCGAACACCACCCGTGGCCATCCGTTCCACTCTGAAAGCGCCAGGGCGCGGCTCGAGCTCTTCGGGGAGGATCTCAGGAGGTACGCCGAAGGCGCGTCGCGAGTTCACGAGCACGCGGCGGCCCAGAATGTTGTTGCCCGCACCGCCGATCACCGCGCCGACCCCAAACGGCAACGCCTTGCCGATCCACGAAGCACCGCCGCGCGCGGCGAACTGTCGAATGAATGAAGTCTTCAACCTGTCAACCAGCGGTCCCATTGCTGCACGCGGCAGGCTCTTGGTAACGATCTCGCCCCAGTACTTGTCACGACCAGGACCTCGTCCCGTCGCCTGCTTCGCGAGCTGGGCGACCAAGTCGATGCCTTCTTTGCCGAGCATGAGGGTGAGCACCAGCGCCCGGGCGCGATCGGGGTCTGAGACGGGAATGCCGTGCACCTCGGTGACCGATTGGGCAAAAAGTGTCGTCGCCTCGAGAAAAGCGACGGTCTCGACGCCGCTCAGCGCGAGAGTCACCCCAGTGCCGATTCCAGGCACGACCGCGGTCGCTCCAACCGCGGCGCCGCCGCTCGTGACGGCGGAGAGATAGCGTCGCTCGAGCACCCGCACGATCTCGGTTGGCGTAGCGTCGGGGTGGCGAAGCCTGATGCTGCGAAGATGCGCGAGTACGAGCGGGCGCTGCAATGACAGCACGGTGTCGAGCATGCGTATCGATCTTGGGTGCTCGGGAGAGCCGACAGGCGGAATTCCTCCCTGCCAAGGCGCATCGCCTGGCAGTGAGTGAATGCGGTGAACCTGCTCAGCCATCGAGCCGATCAAACCACGTCTACCCTGAAGATTTGCTCAAGGGCTCGGCGTGGATCAGACGAAGAGGTTTGCGCGCTCGAGGTCCTCGGCGAAGTCGACCTCGACAGCGTACAAGTCTGAGATATCGAGCGGTTCGATCAAGATGCCGTCTTCGGCTATTGCCAGCTCGAGGCCGCGCTCAAAGTAGTCCTGGTCATCGACGCGCGTCAGGTGATGCATGAATGCGCGCTTGTCACGGCTGGAGATGTAGTTGATGCCGACTGCCTCGCCAATACCGCCCTTGACGGTTTTGGACAGTTCGTTGATGTGCCCCGCGGCGGTGACGGTGTACTTGACTTCTTCGTCACTCACCTTCGAGGTGTTCACCGTCACGAAGGACTGGTCACGCTCGATCAGTTCGATGGCGCGCCCGAGGACTCGCGGGTCGAACACGACGTCACCGTTCATCCAGAGCACTCCGCCGCGCCCTGTTTTGGAAAGCGCCCGCAACAGGCTCTTAGAAGTGTTGGTTTGGTCGTACCGGTCGTTGTAGACATAGTCAGCCTCGGGAAAAGCTTCAACGATCGTTTCTGCGCGGTAGCCGACGACCGCGGTGATCTTTGCGGTCTTACCGAAGGCGGCTCGAATATTGTCATGCTGCTGACGCATGATGCTGCGTCCATCGCTGAGCTGGGTAAGGGGCTTGGGCAACGAACGGCCAAGTCGCGAACCCATGCCAGCGGCGAGGATTACGGTCTGAAGGGTCAAAGTCTTCTCCTGAAAGTGGCGATTCATCGTCGGTTAACCGACAGGACACCCCTTCGTGCCAAACCTATGCTAGCGATGGGGCCTGTGAGTGTGCAGAGATTTGGCTGGCTGTTGCGAATTCGTGACTTTGGCCGTTGGGCGTTTTAGTAGGTCATGCGTACCGGACTTGATGGTTCGCTTGGTAGGTTTGATTGGTGACAGCCTCACTGCCGGCACCGAACGACTTTGGTCCAGACGACGCGGAAAATGGCAGCAGTACGCCCGTTTTTCAGCTGAAGTCGGTCAGCCCGCGAGCTAAGAAAGCGGGCGCTCGTGTGGGGACAAGCAAAACGAAGCCGCGCAAGAAGCCCGTGCGAAGCAGCGAACCTATCGTGGAGCCAGACGCCATGGCGAACGGGCCTGCGATCGGCACAAGCGTTGAAGACTCGGCATGGCCCGGCCCGCCCCCGCCGCTTCCCACCGATCTCGTGGGCAGGCCTGCTTCGCTCGACACTGCTGCGCTCGACGGCATTGAGATTCCGCCCAAACCGCCGCTTCCGGCGCACGTGCAGGCCGCTGCCGCGGGTGCGGTGACGGATGTGACCGCCGGCGACGCTGCTCCGGGTGAAGGTTCGGCTATTGAAGAGCCTGAAGCTGACAACGTCGACGCCGGGCCTGCAGAAGCCGAGCTGCTACAGCCTGAGCCAGCAGAGGCTGAGCCGGAACAGCCTGAGCCCGAAGAGGCGGAGACTGAAGAAGCTCAGCCGGAAGAAGCCGCGCCAGTGCAGGCTGAGCCCGAAAGCGCTGAGCCGGAACAGGCTGAGCCCGAGGACGCCGAGGCGGAAGACGCTGAGCCGAAACAGGCTGAGCCCGAAGACGCTGAGACTGAAGAAGCCGCGCCAGTACAGGCTGAGCCCGAGGACGCTGAGCCGGAAAACGCTGAGCTGGAAGACGCTGAGTCGCCCAGCGATTCTGCCGCCTTCCTCGAGAGCGAGACTCTTGTCGACGAAGACGCACCAGAGTACTTCGAGTCTGAAGTCGACGACGCCGCTGCGCCGCTCACGCAGATGGTAGGCCCGAGCAGCATCGTCGACGAGAAGTTTCTCGGCGTGCAAGATGTCGGCGTCGAATCAGCAAGCGATGTGCTCGTCATGCGGGGCGTGACGAAACGGTTCGGTGAGGTCGCTGCGGTCGACGGCATCGATCTGACCATCCCGGCAGGAACTTTCTATGGCCTGGTCGGACCGAACGGTGCCGGAAAAACCACCACGCTCTCGATGATCGCGGGGCTGTTGACACCCGACAAGGGCACGGTTCATGTGGGCGGAATCGACGCTGCATCCGACCCGAGAAGCGCAAAGCGCCTCATGGGCGTGTTGCCCGATCGCTTGCGCACGTTTGATCGGCTGACCGGGCGTCAACTGCTCTACTACTACGGAGTGCTGCGAGGGCTGAAGCCCTCAGTGGCCGAGAGTCGCACGACAGACCTTGCACGCGCATTCGATCTCACCGACGCACTCGGCCGGGTGGTGTCTGACTACTCGGCAGGCATGCTGAAGAAGGTCATGCTCGCCGGTGCGCTGATCCACTCACCGCGCCTTCTCGTTCTCGATGAACCTTTTGAAGCGGTCGATCCGGTGTCGAGCGCGGTGATCATCGACATTCTGACCACGTACGTGGCTCACGGCGGAACGGTGGTTCTTTCGAGCCACGGTATGGAACTGGTCGAGCGTATGTGCACTCGCGTCGCTGTGATCGTGGCGGGTCAGGTGCTTGCTGAGGGCACGGTGGAAGAGGTGCGTGGTGAGCTGACCCTCGAACAGCGCTTCGTCGAGCTGGCCGGTGGTCTTAGCGACGTGGAGGGCCTCGAATGGCTGCACACGTTCTCCGACTGAGAATCGCGCTGCTGTTCGGTTCGTTTCGAGGAGACGTCACCGACATCGTCCGCGCCGCAGTTCAGCTGCTCGCGGTAGCCGCCGCGACCGCGGCGGCGTGCTGGGCGTTGCTGTCTCTTGCCAGCACCAACGTAGAAGTAGCCCTAGCGGTGACGGTGTTGGGCGGATCTGCCATCACCCTGGGTTTCGCCTTGTCGCCGCTCATCGGCGCGACAAGTGACCCGCTTGATCCGCGTCGGTTCGCCGTTCTTGGAATGGCCCCGCGGCCGCTGGCAGCGGTTCTTGCGGTTGCAGGCCTCATCAGTCTGCCGATTTTGGCGTTGATCACGATCGCTGTCTGCGCGGCTGTGCTCTGGATCGGGTTCGGGGTCTCGGCACTGGTGTCCGCATCAGGCGTCGCTCTCGGCATCATCACATGCGCATTGTTGGCGCGTGTGTGCATGGCCCTCGCGTCGCTTTTTCTCAAGGGGCGGCAGTCACGCGAACTGACCGGTGTGTTTCTCTTGGTGATGATCGTGGTCGTCGTGCCCACCGCTGTTTTCCTCTCTTCGCTGAAGTGGGACGGCGTTGTACCAACGCAGCTCTCGGAGATCATCGACGTCCTTGCGTTGACGCCGCTCGGCGCCGCATGGGCGTTCCCCGCGCTGATCGAGGCCGGTGACTCTCAAGCTGCACTGGCTGTTGGGGTGGCTGTCGGCACGGCTTTGCTGCTCGCAGCGCTATGGCTATGGCTCGTGAATCGGCTGTTGACGACGACAGAACGCCCCGTGGCGGCTCGAGAACGCGGCGGGCTCGGCTGGCTTGCTGTCACGCCCGGTACGCCGGCGGGTGCTATCGCGGGGCGCAGCCTGCTCTATTGGCTCAACGATCGCCGCTACCTCGTCAACGTGATGGTGATTCCGGTGGCCGCGGCCGCGACCACCGTGCCGCTGTTGGTCGCCGGTGTTTCGCCCGAGATGGTGGCCTTGGTGCCGGTGCCGTTCGCGGCGCTCTTCTTGGGATGGTTGGTGCACAACGATCTCGCCTACGACTCCACGGCGGTGTGGATGCACTTCGCTGCAGGCGTGCGTGGCCTCTCCGACCGGGTGGGGCGGCTTGTTCCCGTGCTCTTGGTCGGCACCTTGTTTCTCGCTGTGGCGATTCCGATCGCCGTTTCACTGCACGGTCGGTGGTCGATACTGCCAGCGATGATCGGCGTGTGCGCCTCGCTCTTTCTGTGCGGTCTCGGGTTGTCGAGTATCGCGTCTGTTGTTGCACCGTACGCCGTGTCGCGGCCCGGCGACAGTCCCTTTCGTCAGCCCTCGCGTACTGGAGCCGAAAGCGTGGTGTCGCAGGGGGCCGTGTTGCTCGGGGTGCTGATTCTCAGCGCCCCAGCCCTCTGGTGGGCCTGGCAAGGACTGTCAGGCGATGACGACGCGATCACGACCGCGATGTGGGGCGGAATCGGAATCGGCGCTGGGGTGCTGCTTATCGGTCTGGGCGTCGGCGCCGCCGTGTTTGAGCGCCGCACGAGCCGTTTGATGGAGTTTGCTGAGTCGACCTGAGTGCCGGATTTGACCCCGGTGCCGCGTGCGCCCCGGTACACTGACTGACCATGAGCACTCCTCTCGACAACCCGGATCAGGGTGGTACGGCTATCCTCGACCGAGAGCTCGAAGAGCTCATCCGCGAAGAAAGCATTGAACCTGGTGACCACGAACGCTTCTCGCACTATGTGAAGAAAGACAAGATTCTCGAGTCAGCGATGACGGGAAAACCGGTACGTGCGCTCTGCGGAAAAAAGTGGACTCCTGGGCGCGATCCCGAGAAGTTTCCGGTGTGCCCGGCATGCAAAGAGATCTACGAGTCGCTCGTCAAGTAGCGCGTTGCTCGGTGGCGTCAACGTAAACGGTGGGAATAGCAGGGTCAGACCTGCTTAGCGCCAGCGAACGCACTGGCAGCTCATCACGAACGAACGCGTGGTGTGATCGCGCGGACTCGACTCCCGTGCTTCCCTCGGCTGAGCTGTCGAAGTCGCCGCTCGTTACGAAAGGTATTTGCAGCGCTCGGGCTTCAGGATGCTGCGCAGCAGCGCTGAGCTGTTCGAACCCGTCAGATACACTCACGAGCTCGTGGGTGGCGGTGCCGTCTCTCAGTGAACGGAAAGCCGCCTTACGGCCGCCCTTGGAGCCTTTGTCTGTGGATGCCTTGGCTACGGAGACCCACGCGCCTGTCGAATCCTGGCGGGCGACGAGTTTGTAGACCATTCCCGCTGTGGGCGTTCCAGATCCGGTGACAAGCGACGTGCCCACCCCGTATGAGTCGATAGGCGATGCCGCCAATGAGGCGATTGCGAATTCGTCGAGGTCGCTGGTCACAGTGATCTTGGTTTTCGTCGCGCCAAGATCGTCGAGCTGGGCGCGCACCGACGCTGCGACTGTTGGCAGGTCACCCGAATCGATGCGCACACCGCCCAACGAGGTGCCAGCAACTCGCACCGCTGTCTCGACTCCCTGACGAATGTCATAGGTGTCAACCAGCAGTGTGGTGCCCGCGCCGAGCGCGTCGATCTGCGAGCGGAAAGCATCTTCCTCACTATCGTGCAGCAGCGTCCACGCGTGGGCGGCGGTTCCCATCGTGGGAACGCCCCACCGCCGGCCCGCCTCAAGATTCGATGTGGCGGCAAAGCCCGCGATGTACGCTGCGCGGGCTGCGGCGACCGCCGATTCCTCACCAGCGCGGCGCGAACCCATCTCTGCAAGTGGGCGATCGCCCGCGGCGATGCTCATGCGCGCGGCGGCTGTGGCGATCGCCGAGTCGTGGTTGAGAACACTGAGCGCGAGCGTCTCGAGCACTACAGCCTCTGCGAAAGTGCCTTCCACCGTCATGATCGGCGAGCCGGGAAAGTAGACCTCGCCCTCGCGGTATCCGACGATCGACCCCGTGAAGCGGTAGTTCTCGAGGTACGTGAGCGTGGCAGCATCCACCACCTTCTGGTCTTTCAAGTACCGCAGCTCGTCATCGCCGAATCGAAATTCTCGCAACAGGGTCAGCAATCGCCCCGTTCCCGCCACCACACCGAAGCGACGCCCACCCGGCAGGCGACGCCCGAAGAGCTCGAACACGCAGCGGCGCGCGGCCGTGCCATCGCGTAGCGCCGCGCCGAGCATGGTGAGCTCGTAGCGGTCTGTGTGCAGGGCGGTGCTGACGAGGGTCGAGGCGCTCATGACGCCAGCCTACTGACGTGCTGGCGTAGGCTGAATGATCGTGAATGAGGCGCCGATCGGAATCTTCGACTCCGGGGTCGGTGGGCTCACCGTCGCCCGGGCGATTTCTGCGCAGCTGCCGCGTGAATCGCTTGTTTACATCGGCGATACCGCGCACTCGCCCTACGGCCCGAAACCGATCGCTGACGTGCGCCGATACTCGCTTGAGATCCTCGACACACTGTTGGATCAGGGCGTGAAAATGCTGGTGATCGCCTGCAACACCGCTTCTGCCGCAATGCTTCGAGATGCTCGTGAACGCTATGACGTGCCTGTCATCGAGGTGATAGGCCCAGCGGTGCGCACCGCGATGTCGACGACGCGCAACGGTCGAGTGGGCGTCATCGGCACCACCGGCACGATTGGTTCGCGCGCGTACCAAGACATGCTCGAAGTCAATGAGCGGTTGACGGTGTTCGCCCAAGCGTGTCCACGGTTCGTCGAGTTTGTCGAGGCGGGAGTTACCGGCTCGCCTGAAGTCCTCGCGGTCGCAGAGGAGTATCTTTCACCGCTGCGTCACGCGGGCGTCGATACTCTGGTGCTTGGGTGCACCCACTACCCGTTTCTTGAGGGGGTCATCAGCTACGTCATGGGCCCCGACGTGAGCTTGGTGTCGAGCGACAATGAGACGGCTAAAGACGTCTACCGCCAGTTGGTTTCGCGCGACCTGCTCGCAGGGGCGGATGCTTCACCCCAACACGTGTACGAAGCGACCGGCGCGTCTGCTGACGAGTTCGTAAACCTCGCACACCGCCTGATGGGCCGTGAGATCCGCAACGTGCAGCTGGTGCAGACCGGCGCCATCGAACTACCACCGACCAGACCCTGAGACCCACATCTCGCGGGTTTCCAGAAGGAGAGCAATGACTGACATCGTTCGCGCGGATGGCCGCGCTGTTGACGAGCTGCGCACCATCACCATCGAGCGGGGCTGGAGCGCGCACGCCGAAGGCTCAGCGCTGATCTCGTTCGGAGGAACCAAGGTGCTGTGTACCGCGTCGTTCACCAACGGTGTGCCGCGCTGGCTCACGGGCAAGGGCAAGGGATGGGTGACGGCGGAGTACGCGATGTTGCCTCGCGCGACGAACTCGCGCAACGACCGCGAGAGCGTCAAAGGCAAGATCGGCGGGCGCACGCACGAGATTTCACGGCTGATTGGGCGGTCGCTGCGCGCGGTTGTCGATATGAAGGCACTGGGCGAAAACACCATCGTCATCGATTGCGATGTACTGCAAGCAGACGGAGGCACACGCACCGCGGCTATCACCGGTGCATACGTGGCCCTAGCCGATGCAATCGAGTGGGGACGAAAGAAGAAGTTCATCGGTCAGAAGTCCACGCCGCTCATCGACACTGTCGCGGCTGTGTCAGTGGGCATCATCGACGGTGAGCCGATGCTTGACCTCGCCTACGTCGAGGACGTGCGGGCTGAGACCGACATGAATGTCGTTGTGACCGGCCGTGGTCTGTTCGTCGAGGTGCAGGGCACCGCCGAAGGCGCCCCTTTCGACAAGCGCGAGCTCGACGCGCTGCTTGAACTGGGCGTCGCGGGATGCGCCGATCTGCGCACGCACCAGCTCGCGTCACTGCAGCCTGCGGGGGAGTGACGCGTGGCGCGGATTGTCCTGGCAACCCACAACGCTCACAAGGTGGAGGAATTTCAGGCGATCGTGGCAGCGACTCGTCCTGATCTCACGGTGGTGTCGTACGACGGGCCTGAACCGGTCGAAGACGGTGTGACGTTCGCCGCAAACGCGCTGATCAAGGCGCGTGCCGCGGCCGCACACACCGGATTGCCCGCGTTGGCAGACGATTCGGGCATCTGCGTCGATGTGCTCGGCGGCTCACCGGGAGTGTTTTCGGCCTACTGGGCTGGACACGCGAAAGATGGCACCGCGAATCTGAGATTGTTGCTCGATCAGCTGAGCGATATCGCCGACCCGCACCGTGCCGCTCAGTTCGTCTCGACGATTGCGCTCGTCGATCCTGACGGCGATGAGCACGTAGTTGAAGGAGTATGGCCAGGACGACTCGCCACCGCAGCAGCGGGCGAGGGGGGCTTCGGTTATGATCCGATCTTCGTGCCAGACGGCCAGCCCGCTGGGACTGAGCGCTCGGTGGGCGAATTCAGCCCCACCGAGAAGAATGCGGTGTCGCACCGGGCACGCGCCTTCGCAGCGCTCGGCCCGTTGCTCGCGACGCTGTGATCGGGCTCACCGCTACGCGACACTGAGAATCACATTCATTCCCGACTAGGCGGTGCAGCGCGCGCGCCCGGCTGCCCCGGCCTAGCCTGGATGAATGCACGACCACGCGCACGGCACCGCCGGGATCAGAGGCGCGAGCAATCGCCGACTGCTGGCGGTGTCATTGACCATCACCGCGACCGTGATGGTGATTCAGACCGTCGGCGCGGCGCTATCGGGTTCGCTCGCGTTGCTGGCCGACGCGGTGCATATGTTCACCGATGCTGCTGCACTGGTGATCGCGCTAGTCGCTAGCGCGGTGGCAGCTAGACCCGCAACCGATCGAAACACCTTCGGGTTTCAACGAGCCGAAGTGCTCGGAGCGCTGATCAACGCGATCATCTTGATTGCACTTTCTGTGTGGGTAGCGGTAGAAGGCGTTGCACGACTGCTGACCCCCGACGACGCCGAAGTCGCAGGCGGATTCATGTTGATCGTGGCCGTCGTTGGGTTGTTTGCCAATGGCATCGCCATGTGGTTGTTGAGCGCAGCGCAACGGCGGAGCATCAATGTGCGTGGTGCCTACCTCGAAGTGCTCGGCGATCTGATCGGTTCGGCAGCGGTCATCGTTGCCGCCGTCGTGATCGTGACGACTGGGTGGGTGCAGGCAGACGCGCTTGCGTCCTTGGCGATCGCCGCGATGATCGTGCCGCGAGCGATCGGCTTGCTTCGCGAAGTGTTGTCAGTTCTTACCGAATCGGCTCCGGTGGGCACCCACGTGCAAGAGATTCGTGAGCACATTCTTGCTACCCCGGGTGTCGTCGATTGTCACGATGTGCACGTGTGGCAACTCACCCGCGGCGCCCCCGTGTTCAGCGCCCACGTCGTGGTTGAGGATGGCGCGATGAGCGGGGCGGAGTCTGTGAACATTCTCAGCCGGCTGCAAGTCTGCCTTGCAGAGCACTTCGACGTGGAGCATTCGACCTTTCAGTTGGAGCCCGCCGGACACGTCGAGCACGACGCCCACGCGTGATTCGCTTCACGCTTCGCGCTTCACCTCGGTCGTCGCCTTGTCGGCACGAAGTCCGCGCCAGCGAGCGTGACGAAGCATGCCGCCGGGGGTGAACTCAGCGAACTCGACCTCGGCGACCACTTCAGGCGAGAGCCAGAGCGCGTCAGCGGCATCGGCTGCCGGTACGCCGTGGAACGGATTGACGTCCGTGCGAAGAGGATTGAGCTTGCGCTCCAATAGCTTCAGAGTGGCGTCGGAGAACCCTGAGCCCACGCGCCCGGCGTACTGAAGGTTGTCACCATCGGGAATCCCCACTAGCAACGAACCGATGACGTGCGCCTTTCCGGGCCGAATACCGCCCACGACGACCTCTTGCATGCGGGTCAGTTTCACCTTCAGCCAATCCTCGCTGCGCGTTCCGTGCTGGTAGGGCGAGTTTGGGTTCTTCACCACGACGCCTTCAAGAGCGAATTCGCGAGCGGCGCTCAGTGCAGCATCCACATCATCGAACACCGGAGGAACGGTGATGCTCGACGCAGTGCGGGGGGTGAGCGACTCGAGCAGTTCTCGTCGGGATGCTAACGGCAGTGATGTCGCATCGTTGTCACCTACCGCCAGCAAATCGAATAGGTAGTAGTGCACCGGCGTTTGCGGCATCTCACGTTCGATCTCGCGAGTCTGTGAGAGGTTCATTCGGGATTGAAGTCGAGAAAAGCTTGGTCGACCATCCTTGTCGAGGGCGACGATCTCGCCGTCGAATATCGCGGGTTCTGAGCCGAGGCCCAGATCTTGCGCAGTGAGCTCGGGGTATTTGGCCGTGATGTCGTTTCCGCTGCGAGCGCGAAGCCGCAGTCGCTCCCCGTCCCACACGCCCAGCGCGCGAACACCGTCCCATTTGATCTCGACCCATGGCTGCTCGGCCCACCGCTTTACGGCGGCACGAGCAAGGCCCGGGGTGGTGATCGTCGAGAGCATCGGTCGAAGATCCGCTGTGCTGGTACTGGTGCTGGTACTGGTGCTGGTACTGGTGCTGGTGCTGGTGCTGGTGCTGGTGCTGGTGCTGGTGCTGGGCGCGGGTGCCGGCTGTGCGTTCACGGGCACGACATCGCGCTGGACTGCTCCAGCCGCATCCGTTTTCATTCGATGCAGCAACCAAGATGACTTCTCGCCGTCGCCTTGGGTGCGAATGAGCGCGAGACGCACACGTCCTAGGGGTCCGCCTGGTGATCCTTCGGCGGTGAAGATGATCTCGTCATCCCGCCACTTCTCAAGCTCATAGCGGCCCGTATCCCAGATCGTCATATCGCCCGCGCCGTACTCGCCCTTGGGAATCGTGCCCGAGAAATCGAGGTACTCCAGTGGATGATCCTCGGTGCTCACCGCCAACGAGTTGCGTGCAACTGAATGGGGGATGCCTCGCGGCACCGCCCAGCTCACGAGCACTCCGTCGTGCTCAAGTCGAAGGTCCCAGTGCAGGCGCGATGCGTGATGTTCCTGAATGACGAAACGCGGCAGCTGACCCGACGAGGCTGTGTGCCCGAGCGCGTTTGTGGGCACCGGCTCTGGTGTTCTGTCGGCGGCGCGCTTGGCAATGTATGCGCTCAGCGGTCCGTGAGCGTCTTGTCTGGCTCCCGCGTGAAATCCGAGCGCGGCAAGCGGATCGTCGCTGCTCTCTACCCGCTGCAGTACTTGCTCGAAGGTGAGGTGGTCGAGCCCAGGGTCAGCGAGCTCATCCCATGTGCGCGGTGCAGCGACGGTGGGGAGGGATCGTCCGCGCAGCGAGTAGGGGGCAATGGTCGTTTTGGAACCGTTGTTCTGGCTCCAGTCGATGAAGACGCGGCCATCGCGCTGAGCCTTCGCCATCTGGCTCACGGCCAAATCTGGATGGTCGGCTTCGATCGCACGCGCCAACTCTTTCGCAATGCCCGAAATCTGATCAGCGGTCTGCGCGCCAGATAGCGCTGCGTACAGGTGGATTCCCTTGCTTCCGCTGGTGACAGGCACTGGCTCCAGGCCCATGCCCACTAGAATCTCTCTGGCCAATCGGGCCACTTCCGCGCACTCCAGCAGACCGGTTCCAGGACCTGGATCGAGATCAAGCACCAAGCGATCGGGGTTGTTCTTGCCGCCGTCTGCCGAGAACCGCCACTGCGGCACGTGCAACTCAAGACTTGCCACCTGCGCGAGATAGACCAGCGCGGCAGTTTCATCGACAAGCGGATAATCTTTGCTGCCGGTCGAATGTGAAATGCCGACGCGCTTCAACCACCCAGGTGCTCCCGTCTCGAGATGCTTCGCGAAGAAAGACGGTCCTGGCTCGGTCTCGGTTCCGACTCCCTCTGGCCAGCGCTTGCGCGTCACAGGCCGGCCAGCGAGATGGGGCAGGAGAACCCCCGCGACGCGCGAGTAGTAGTCGATTACCTCGCCCTTGGTGGTTCCCGTATTGGGGTACAGCACCTTTTCGAGGTTGGTCAGGCGCAGGCGGTGACCGTCGACTCGCACGAGATGCTCTGCCGCACGGCCTGACAACGTCATGCGCTCAGATTAGCGCCGAGGGGGATTGCTGGTGCTAGTGACTATGCAGAGTGGGTGTTGCAGGTGTGTACTGGTGTGATGAGGGCTATCTGGAAGGGCGCGCTGACATTCGGACTGGTGAACGTGCCGGTCAAGGTGTATTCGGCGACAGAAGATCATGACGTGTCACTTCACCAGGTGCACGCGAGCGACGGCGGCCGCATCCGTTACCAGCGCGTGTGCGAGATCGACGGCGAAGTTGTTCCGTACGCTGATATCGATAAAGCATTCGATGACGGCGAGCGCACCGTGATCTTGACGAAAGCTGACTTTGCTTCGCTTCCCGCTGAGCGCAGCAGAGAGATCGATGTGGTTGAGTTCGTGCCCAGCGAGCAGGTTGACCTGCTGACCCTCGATAAGGCCTACTACCTTGAGCCTGATTCCACTTCGCCCAAGGCCTACGTGCTGTTGCGAAAGACACTCGAACAGACCGACCGCACCGCGATCGTGCGGTTCTCGCTACGACAGAAAACGCGTCTCGCCGCCCTGCGCGTGCGTGACGATGTGCTGGTGCTGCAAACGTTGCTGTGGGCTGATGAAGTGCGCGAAGCCGCGTTTCCTGCCCTCGACGAGTCGGTGCGTATCTCGGCGAAAGAACTTGAGCTGTCAGCATCCCTCGTTGAGAGCTTCTCGAGTGACTTCGATCCGTCGGAGTTCACGGATGAGTATCAGCAGGAACTGCGCACTCTGATCGACGCGAAGCTCGAGAAGGGTGACAGCCTTGACACCAGCGAGACCTTCGGAGAGCACGACGAATCTGAATCCGGCGCAGAGGTGATCGATCTCATGGACGCGTTGCGTGCGAGCGTGGAAAAGTCACGCGCGGCCCGCGACAGCAAGAAGAGCGCCAGCGCCTAGCGGTTTACTCGTCTGGCCGCTGATCGTCTTCGGGTGATGAGGGGCGACGGACCGGTTCAGGAGAACGATCGAAGACATCGGCGTCGAGCACCAGCGCCTCTGCCTCGTCTTCGTCGGTAACGATGTCTTCGCCCGCGGCCGCTTCTTTCTGGGCTTTGCGGCGCTCGTTGAAGTAGTGCCAAAGCGTCACCACGGCGGTGCCGCCGACGGCGACGAGAAGAATGAGGTCGATGTATTCCTGCACGAAGCGTGCGACGGGGGGAATGTACCCGAGTAGATAGCCCGCCATGGTGAGGCCGAAGCCCCAAAGCACCGCACCGATGAGGTTGTACAGCGTGTACGTGCCCCTGTGCATGTGCCCAACGCCGGCCGCTACGGGGGCGAAGGTACGCACCACTGGCACGAACCGGGCGAGAATGATCGTCAGGCCGCCGAAACGCTCGAAGAAGGCGTTGGTGCGCTGCACGTTCTTGACGCTGAATAGACCAGACTCTTTGCGCTCGAAGATCGCAGGCCCGGCTTTGTGCCCGATGAGGTAGCCCACTTCGCCGCCCAGGAAAGCGGCCAGGCCGATCAGCAGCGACACCCACCAGATGTTGAGACCGAACACCATGCTGGTGTGTGTGAGGAGCCCGGCGATGATCAGCAGCGTGTCACCGGGGAGGAGAAACCCCACCAGCAGCCCGGTTTCGGCGAAGACAATGAAGCAGACCACCACGAGCGCCCACGGGCCAGCGGCCGCGATGATCGTCTCGGGGTCAAGCCAGGGGATTAGTGCGATGTGGTGCACTGGGTGCGTCCCGTCGTCTTCTTCGGCGGTGGATGCCATTTGCTGTGGCAAGGTGTCGTCATCGTGCTCGTGCGGAAGGTGGGACTTGAACCCACACGCCCGGAGGCACAGGAACCTAAATCCTGCGTGTCTGCCAATTTCACCACTCCCGCGAGTGAGAACAGTCTAATGCGGGATTGCGCATTGAGTTTCTTCGAGCGTGCCTGTGCGCGTTCGTCGCACACGTATCTTTCGGGCTGTGGATAACCTCGGGGTCGGTTTTGCAGATCTTGCGAGGATTCTCCAATGACCCTCGTCGCTTCGCCCCCAAGTGCTCTGGTTGCAGAGCGAGTGCGGCAGCGCTTGCGCGAAGAAAGAACGGATCCGACCACCGATCCCGAGTTCGCCGCTCGCGTCGCTTGGTCTGAGGTGAGGCGCCACAACGATTTCGCGCTCGCGCGAGGGCTGTCACTCGTCGATGACGAGGCGTCGTGTGTGCGGGAGGTTCTCGCCAATGTTGCCGGGTTCGGGCCACTGCAGCCATACCTGGATGATCCAACCGTTGAAGAGCTGTGGATCAACGCCCCTGATCGAATCTTCATTGCTCGCGGGGGAGTCGCTGAGCCGGTCGCGCTAACGCTCACCGACACGGCGGTTCGCGATCTTGTCGAGCGAATGCTGCAGTCCAGCGGCCGCCGGGTGGATCTGAGCCAGCCATTTGTTGATGCGTCGTTGCCAGATGGAAGTCGACTGCACGTGGTGATTCCTGACATCACGAAACAGCACTGGGCGGTGAACATTCGGAAGTTCTTGCCACAGTTTCGTGATCTGGCTCGCCTCGAGCTGTCCGGGTCTATCGAGCCGGCGGCAGCAGACCTGCTGCGTACGGCGATGGTGGCGGGAAAATCAGTCTTGGTCTCGGGTGCAACTCATGCGGGCAAGACCACTCTCTTGGGTGCGTTGATTGCGGAGTGTCCGGCCGACACGCGAATTGTGACCGTCGAGGAGACCTTTGAACTCGCCGTCGCCGCACCAGACCTGGTTTCGCTTCAAGGCCGCCAACCGAGCTTGGAAGGCAGCGGCGAGGTCACCCTTCGGCGGCTAGTCAAAGAAGCACTGCGCATGCGACCCGATCGACTCGTCGTCGGTGAAGTGAGAGACGCAGAAGCGCTCGATCTTGTCCTCGCTTTGAACACCGGCGTGCCCGGGGCTGCCACGATTCACGCAAACTCCGCCCGCGAAGCGCTCATCAAGCTGGCATCTCTCCCGCTGCTTGCGGGACGCAATATTGACTCAGCTTTCGTGATTCCCGCAGTGGCCTCGTGCGTAGACCTGGTTGCGCATTGCCATCGGGACTCGTCGGGAAGAAGACGCGTTGTCGAGATCATCGCGCCCTCCTATTCGGACCATGGCGTCATCGAAGCGACAACTCTCTACCAATTGGCTGCGTCGTGACCTTCGTGTGGGGCGCGGTGCTCGCCGCCGGGTGGCTGTTGGTGCTCTCACCCTGGATGTGGCCTGCTACCGGTGAAAGCGTGCCCTCCCTCGGAGGGCAGCGTCTCTCGCGTTTGCTTGAAGATGCAGGGCTCGCTCGGGTGGCGCCAGCGCTAATCGTGATGGTTGCTATCGCGCTTGCCGCGGTGGTGGCGGCGACAGCTTGGCTGACGACCCAGGTGCTGGCGCTGGCGGCTGTCGCGCTGGTCGTCGGCGCAGTTGCGCCGTTCGCGTGGTTGCGCGCCCGGCGAGGATCTCTGGTGCGATCCCGCCGTGCGCTCTGGTCCGACATTTGCGACCTGCTGATTGCCTCCGTGCGCGCGGGGATGTCCCTCCCCGATGCGGTTGCGTCACTAGCGCATTCCGCCCCCAACGAGCTGCGTCCAGCGTTCTCGGGGTTTCAGCGAGACATCATGGCTTCGGGGCACTTTGATTCCAGTGCAGCGAGCCTCAAGGTCGCGCTCGCCGATCCAGCTGCGGATCGCATCGTCGAAACGCTGCGAATGGCGCGCCAGGTCGGCGGCACCGAGCTCACATCGGTGTTGCGTGCGCTCGCCGATTCAGTGCGGGCAGATGCTGCGCTACGAGCAGAGGTCGAGGCGCGGCAATCGTGGATTCGCGGTGCAGCGGTGCTTGGGGTCACCGCGCCGTGGGTGATCCTCATCTTGCTCGCGTCGCGGCCCGAAGGGCAAAGCGCGTACGGCAGCGCCGAAGGCATGGTGCTTATCGTCGCGGGTGCCGCCGTTTGTTTCGCTGCCTACCGGGCGATGATCGGGATCGGGCGACTGCCGGAACCCAGGCGGTGGTTCGGATGAACCCCGTCCTCGTGAACGACGTGGCTTTCGCCATCGTCCTAGGATCGGCCCTGGGGATCGGGGTGTGCCTGCTGGCGTCCATTGCACCGCGATGGGGTGCGCAATCTCTGTCTCGACGCATAGGTCCATACCTTCGCGACATCACCGACCCGCTCGGAATTGCTCCGCTAAGGCCGGCAGGGGGCAGACAGCTCAGCGAGCTGTGGGACATGCTCAAGGCACGTTTGGCGCGTGTCGCCGGCGGAGATGCCTCTGTTGCTCGCCGGCTGAGACAGGCGGATCTGCGAGTCGATGCTGCCGGGTATCGCGGTCGTCAGCTCACTTGGGCGGTGTTGGGCCTACTTGCGGGGTCGCTCATCACGGTGGTTGTTGTTGTCGCGGGGCGTGGAAATCCGGGCGTGGGGCTCATTCCGGTGGCCGCCGCGATCGGTGGATTTTTCGCGTGCGACCTGTGGCTGAGTCGGCTGGCGAGCGCGAGAGTGGCCCGCATCGAAGATGAGTTGCCGACTGTGCTCGAGTTTCTCGCTCTCTGCCTGGCCGCTGGTGAGGGGATCCTTGACGCCGTGCGTCGCGTGAGCGGGGTGGGATCTGGCGAGTTCACCGCCGAACTCAGAGGTGTCGTGGTTTCTGTGGGGACGGGGTCATCGCTGTCAGATTCGCTTGGGTCGCTGTCGCGTTCCCTCGAGATTCCTTCTGCGTCGCGCGCAATCAACCAGCTCGTCTCGGCAATCGATAGAGGCGCACCGCTCGCGCAGGTTCTGCACTCGCAAGCGCTCGACGCTCGTGAAGAGGCGAAACGCGGTCTCATCGAGCGGGCTGGCAAGAAAGAGATCTACATGCTGGTGCCTCTCGTGTTTCTCATACTGCCCCTCAGCGTGCTGTTCGCGGTTTTTCCCGGCATCTTCATGCTTCGACTGGGAATCGGATGACTAACGCATCTGCCCCCAAACCCAAAGGAGAGAAATGATCCATCGCTATTCGACCAAACTTGCCGAACGCCTCTATCGCGCTTCGGTAGGCCTGCATGACGACGAGCAAGGGGACGTACCAGGCTGGGTGCTGATCACTTTGATGACTGCCGGGCTGGTCGTCGTGATCTGGGCGCTCGCCGGACCGGCCCTCGCAGGCCTCTTCGAGCAGGCTATCTCCAGCGTTTCAGGCTTCTGAGCGGTGCTGATCAGGGGCGACCGATTCGCTGGAGTCTCGGATGATGATCGGGGGTCGAGCCCAGTGGAGTTCGTGCTCGTGGGCGCGTTGCTCACGGTGCTCACGCTCGGTGTACTTCAGCTTGGACTTGCGATCTATGTGCGCAACGTCGTGCACGATGCGGCGGTGGAAGGTGCCTATCACGCGGCGCTCGCCGACACGACGCTGAGCGAAGGAGCGAGCCGCACACATGCGATCGTCGCGCGCACGGTGGGGTCCGACTACGCCACTGATGTCACCGTGCGAACCACCACTGCGCTCGGGCACGCTGCCGTAGAGATCCGTGTCACGGCGAGCCTTCCGCTTGTGGGGCTTTTCGGCGCGCCGCACTCTCTGGAGGTGGTGGCGAGTGCACCCGCCGAGTCCTTCGACTGACCTCCGCAGCGATCCTCTGCTCGACGATGACGGCGGCTCGGCGGCGTTGGAGTTCATTCTCGTCGGCGTCGTTCTGCTGGTGCCGTTGGTCTACCTGATTGTCGCGCTCGGGCAGATTCAGGGCCAAACATTGGGTGCCGAAGCAGGTGCGCGCCATATCGCGCGCACGATCGCGACCAGTTCGAACATCGATGAAGCGCGCACGAGCGCAAATCTTGTACTCGCATCGGTCGCAGAATCGTATGGAATGGAGCCGAGCAGGGTCGTTTTTTCCCTCGATTGTCGCCCCGTTGCAGCGGCGTGCCCTTCAGCGGGCGCAACGGTGATCGTCACGCTGAACACCACGGTCACGCTGCCGATGATGCCGTCGATCTTTGGCCTCGATGAGATGGCGAGCGTGCCCGTCGAAGCGACGGCGGCACAGAAAATGTCGCGCTTCTGGGGAACCACGAGATGACGGAGCACGATGAGATGACGGGGAACGCGGCGAAGAGCACGCGCTCACGCAAGCGCGATGATGAGGGCAGCATCCTGATCCTCACTCTGGGGTATGCCGTCCTTGCCATCGTGCTGATTCTCGTGTGCGTCGATGCCACGAGTCTCTACATCGCGCAGAAGCGTCTGGACGCGGTGGCTGACGCAGCCGCGATCGCAGCGGCTGATGGCTTCACACTGACGGTGCGAGACGGCGCAGCGATCGCTGAGCTGAGTTCGGAGGCCGTGCTCGCGGAGGCACAGGTGCAGGTGGATGCTGTCGGTCAGGGGGCCAACGTGGTTGAGGCGTCATCGCCCGACGGGATTTCGGCGCGGGTCACCGTGGCTCAGACCTGGCGGCCGCCAGTGATGACACTGTTCGTGCCTGACGGCCTGGGCCTGGAATCCACCGCCACCAGTCGTACCGCACTGCGCTGAGCGGGAACTACCGCACTAGCGCTTGACGCCGAAGAGGAAGTAGCTGGCGGGGCCGATCCAGTTCACCATGATGGCGGGCACCCACACCCACTTGGGGCCCTTCACGTCGCGGTCCCGACGCATGCGAAGATCCCAAAGAGCGAGAAACGCGAATGCCAGCTGTGCGATCGTGAGAACGCCGAATCCCACGCGTCCAGCGGGTGTGCGGACTTTCTTGTTTGTCATTGTGGTTCCTTTCGCGCCAGCTTCCATCATGCCTCAGTGACAGTGACTTCGGCCATGCTCAGAAGCCATTTGCGTTGAACCATTCGCGGCGGCGTTCATACTCATCGGCGGTCTCTGCCGGGTCGAACGTGCGGTGTTCGGCGAGCACGGCACCGGTGATCTCAACGAACCGGTGGCAGATCATGCATAGTCCCCGGCCGTTGGGGTAGCCATCCGTGCTGCTGGGCACCGGGGTGCCCAGCGCGGCTGAGCCCGGGCACCGCGGCGGGTCGGCGGCAGCATCCGCCCACATGACCATTCGATGCTTGTGCAGACCGGGGTGCCCCAGTGGGCGAGTGCACCGACGTGATGCATTGCGGCTTTGGCAGAACTGCCTGACATCGCTCATTCGTTTGCGCCGCCGGACCGAGGTCGTGGCACGAAGCGGGGCACCCAGCGCGCGAACGCGAATGCACCGAGCACGCCGATTGCTCCCATTGCGCCGGTTGCGACTGCGAGCGTCGATAACGCCGCGATGGCTGAGACAAGCAGCGGTGCGAACGCTCCGCCCGCGTCTGTGAGGGTGCGCCACGAGCCAAGAAAGGGCGCTGGGTTCTGGGCGGGCGCGACATCAGCGCCCAGGGTCAGCAGGATTCCGCTCGACAGTCCGTTGCCGACCCCCAATACCGCGGCAAACATGGCAAACCACATTGCTGATTGGTCAAGGTCGTGTGTGAATGCGAGGGCTATGAACCCACCGCTCATCAGCAGCATGGCGGGCAGCGCAGCCCACAGCCGACCGAAGCGGTCCATCACCTGACCGCTGGCATAGAACAGCGCGAAGTCGATAGCGCCCGAGATGCCAACGACGAGCGCAATGGTCTGCGCATCCAAGCCGATCGACACGCCCCAGAGCGGCAGCACGACTTGGCGCGCAGAGCGAACAGCCGATAGCGAAGCGGCCGCGAGCCCCAGCCGTGAGAGCAGTCGGCGGTACCGCCACATCGTTCGAAAGACCCCGACGCGCTCCATCGTCGGGATGGACCCAGTGACGACCTCGCCGGTGTCCTCGACATCGTTCGAGGGGAGGGCGAGTCGCGGCGGCGCTGCGAACTCTGCCTCTGGGTCGGGCCCGAACAGTACCAGCGAGATCGTCGCGACGAGACAGGCAGCGAAGAACCACATCGCGGCGCGCTCGTCTCCGAAGATCGCAAGCAGCGCCGCTGCCACGAACGGGCCGACGAACATGCCCAGACGAAAAGTGCCGCCGAGTAGTGACAGGGCCCGAGCACGATAGGCGAGCGGCACTCGCGTTGTCATGAACGAATGGCGGGCCAGTCCGAACGCCGCGGCGCAGAAACCGATCAACAACACCGACAGCGCGAACACGCCCAGCGATGGTGCGAGCGCCATTGCGACCGCACCAACAATTGCGATAGTGCCGGCGATCGCCATTGTGATGCGTTCACCGAGGCGTGCGACAGCCCATCCCGCGGGGAGATTTCCTGCCAACTGTCCGATCACCAGGGCCGAAGCGACCAGCGCGGCGGTCGCGACATCGGCGCCCAGCTTGGCGGCAATCACGGGGATCAGCGGGATGATGGCGCCTTCGCCGAGGGCGAATAGCAGCGTTGGCCCATAGATCATCGGACCGAATCCCCAGAGGACTTCGCGCGCCGTCACGGGTTGGCGATGGTCTGGCACGCTTTCCACGTTAGTCTGGACTGTCATGCTTGACTTCGATCTTTCCACTGAAATCCAGGCGCTGCGCTCGACCTTCGGTGATATCCGCGCCGTGGTCGACGTCGACGCACTCACCGCTGAAATCGCACGCCTCAGCGAGGCTGCGGGCGTGCCCGATCTTTGGGACGATCCGGATGCTGCCCAGAAGGTCACGAGCGCACTGAGTCATCGCCAGAGCGAGCTCAAACGCATCAACGAGATCCAGCAACGCCTCGACGACCTCGAAGTGCTCGTCGAGCTCGCAAACGAGATGGACGACGAAGAGTCGGCTGATGAAGCGCGCAAAGAGCTGGCTGATCTGACCGCAGTGATGGGCCAGCTCGAGGTGCAGACCCTCCTCGACGGCGAGTACGACGAGCGACCGGCCGTGGTCACAATCCGCGCGGGCGCCGGTGGCGTTGACGCGTCGGACTTCGCCGAGATGCTGCTGCGCATGTACCTGCGTTGGTCAGAGCAGCACAACTACAAGGTCACGGTGATGGACTCGTCGTACGCAGAAGAGGCCGGCATCAAGTCGGCCACGTTCGAGGTCGACGCTCCCTATGCCTTCGGCACGCTGAGCGTTGAAGCGGGTACCCACCGACTCGTTCGCATGAGCCCGTTCAACTCGGCAGGCAAGCGCCAGACGAGCTTTGCCGCCGTCGAAGTGATTCCGCTCATGGAAGAGGCCGTCGAGGTCGATATTCCCGAAGCCGATCTTCGGGTAGACGTTTTTCGCTCCTCAGGTCCGGGCGGACAGTCGGTGAACACGACAGACTCCGCCGTGCGGCTGACGCACCTTCCGACTGGCACGGTCGTGTCTATGCAGAACGAGAAGTCACAAATTCAGAACCGCGCCGCGGCCATGCGTGTGCTGCAGTCCCGCCTGTTGCTGCTTCAAAAAGAGCAAGAAGCGGCGACGAAAAAGGAGCTGGCCGGCAACATCACCGCGAGCTGGGGCGACCAGATGCGCTCGTACGTGCTCGCGCCCTACCAAATGGTCAAGGATCTGCGCACCGACCACGAGGTCAACAACCCGTCTGCGGTGTTTGATGGCGATCTTGACGGTTTCATCGCCGCGGGAATCCGCTGGCGCAAGCGCAAGATTGAGGATTGATCCGCTAGCTCCGTGTCGCGCAGGCGCTCAGCCACACAGCGGCTTAGGCTCGTTAGGCCATGATCCGGTTCGAGAACGTCACCAAGAAATATCGCGGCACGGCGAAGCCGGCTCTACACAACGTCGACTTCGAAGTGCTCCGCGGCGAGTTCGTCTTTCTCGTCGGCGCGTCCGGTTCGGGAAAGTCCAGCTGCCTGCGACTCATCCTGCGTGAAGATGTCCCTTCGGAGGGGCGAGTTGTGGTGCTCGGTCGCGACTTGAAGACCCTGTCGAACCGCAAGGTGCCTTACTTCCGTCGTCATATCGGCGCCGTGTTCCAGGATTTTCGACTCTTGCCGAACAAGACGGTGTTTCAGAACGTGGCGTTCACGTTGCAAGTGATCGGCTCGTCGCGGGGTTTCATTCAACAGGCGGTGCCCGAGGTGCTTGCCTTGGTGGGGCTGGCAGGCAAGGAGAAGCGCTTTCCGCACGAACTCTCTGGCGGCGAGCAGCAACGCGTCGCGATTGCGCGTGCGTTGGCAAATCGCCCTCAGGTGCTACTCGCTGACGAGCCAACCGGAAACCTCGATCCTGCAACGTCGGTCGACATCATGCAGCTGCTTGCCCGCATCAACGCGGGCGGTACGACCGTTGTGATGGCGACACACGAAGCAGGCTTCGTTGACCAGATGCAACGACGCGTCATCGAGCTGCGCCATGGTGTGATCATGCGCGATGAGCGCCACGGCGGCTACGGCGACAGATCGGGTCTGCCCTCGCTGGCACCGCTGCCCGAAAGGGGAGCGGCAGCAGTGGCTGCGCTCACTGCCGTGCTCGAAGTGCAGCGCGAAGTGGCTGAGGCCGCACTGCTCCAGACTGCGCCCGAGACCGCCGAGCCCAAATCCGCTGGGGACGAAGCCGAACCCATGGCGTCAACGACGCAGCACGCGCAGCCCGAGCCGTCGATCGATGCGGGGGGCACCACGCGTCCGGTCGTCGATGCGGCAGCGCCGGCACAGACTGCGACGGGCCCGATCTCGCTCGCGGATCTTGCCGCCGAGAATGACACCGGCGCGTACGACGTCGCGGAGTTGGGCCTGGCCGACAAGCTCGGTCTTGGCCACGGCGATGACCAGAGCGAAGTGGGGCCGACGTCGTGAGGTTCGGTTTGGTGCTGTCCGAGGCGTTCTCGGGTTTGCGTCGCAACGTATCGATGGTCATCTCGGTCGTTTTGGTTACGTTCGTTTCCTTGACCTTTGTCGGCGTTGCCATGCTGATGCAAATGCAGATCGGCACGATGCGAGACTTCTGGGTCGATCGCGCTCAAGTCGCCATCTACATGTGCACCGATATCTCGCAAGCCTCCACGTGTGCCGATGGTGCTGCCAATCAAGACCAGATCGATGAGGTGCAGAGCACACTCGACGGCGCAGCGCTTTCGAGCCTGATTGGTGACGTGCGCTTCGAAACGCGTGAAGAAGCGTACGACAACGTCATTGAACTGCTCGGCGACGACTACGCGAGCGTGATCGCGCCAGAGCAGATGAACGAGACATTCTGGATCAACCTGATCGATCAGCGTGACTCCGACATCATTCTCGAAGCTTTTACGGGCACCGCTGGGGTCGAAGAAGTGCTGGATCAGCTGCAATATCTAGAGCCGCTATTCTCCGCGCTCACGGTCGCCACCTACATCGCCGTAGGCATCGCAGTTCTGATGCTGGTGGCTGCGGTGTTGCTCATCGCGACCACGATCCGACTCTCCGCCTATGCGCGAAGGCGTGAGCTGGGGATCATGCGGCTCGTCGGCGCATCCAATCGCTTTATTCAGCTCCCGTTCGTTCTTGAAGGGGTTTTTGCCGCGTTGATCGGTTCGATACTGGCGAGTGCTGCCGTGCTTGCTGGTGTGCATTTCGGCGTCAATGAGTACTTGCGCAATCGCATCGATTTCGTGACGACCTGGATACGCATGGAAGACGCCTGGCTGGTCATTCCTGTACTGATCGTGCTCGGTGTCGTGCTGGCAGGGCTATCGGCAGGCTTTGCGATCAGACGCTGGCTTCGCGCGTAGCAGTTCCACTGCGCCGCGAGCCCGCGCTCTTGCTATGCTGGAGGGCTGTCGCGCGGGGGCGCGAAAACAGTTCAACTACGTCAAGGAGTCGGCATGCCCAGGGAACGCGGGGAAAAGGTCATTGCGACCAATCGTCGTGCTCGCCATGACTATGCCATTGAAAAGACGTACGAAGCGGGCATGGTGCTCACCGGCACCGAGGTGAAGTCGCTTCGCCAGGGGCGAGCAAACCTCTCGGACGGCTACGCCTATGTAGACGGCGGCGAGGTCTTTCTCGACGCCGTGCATATTCCCGAGTATTCGCAGGGGCACTGGACGAATCACTCCTCGAAGCGCATTCGCAAGCTCCTGCTGCATAAAGAGGAGATCGTCAAGATCTCGCACGCTGTTTCGGCGGGCGGGTACACGCTGGTGCCGCTGAAGCTCTACTTCTCTGACGGTCGCGCGAAGGTGGAGATCGCCGTTGCGAAGGGCAAGCGTGAATTTGAGAAGCGCCAGACGATTCGCGAGCGCGAAGACAAACGTGAAGCCGAACGGGCGATGCGCGGCCGAAACCGCATGGGCGACTGACGGGGGTTTCGTCAGTTCGCGCTGAAGCGTGCCTCTACGCTCGCTGCTACGACGATGTCAGCGGGTTGCAGGCTGAGACCTTGCCCGCCCGCCATCTGCACGCCATCGAGCGAGGCTGCCATCAGGCGCCCGTCGCCGGGTGGGGGGTCGGCGCTGCTCGTGAGTAGACCCACGTCGGCGATCTCAAGGGGCCTCACGGTGGTGAGCCCGACAGCTTCGGCATATGCAGTTGCGCGCTCAACGGCATGCCGCACAGCCGAAGATGCAACGACTTTCTCGGTCGCGGCGTGCATCTGCGGGGTGAGGCGCCAGTCGATGGTGTGCAATTCGACGCCCTCACGTTCGATGACCGCCGTCGCCCACCATGAGAGAGCCGCGAAATCAGAGAAGACGACGGCAAAATCCACTGATGCGTAGTGCACCGGCGCGAGCCGTTGTCCGTCGCCCGACCAGGGCCGATCTGACCACATCGCGACGCGCTGGCTCGACCACTCGACGAGGGTGTCGTTGGCATCGCGTGCTTCGAGGTCGTCACGCACGGGCTTTGTCAGTGAAGTGATCTTTTCAACGAGGGGGCCGCGTTCTGGCCCCTCGGCACGCACGGAGAGACGCGCTGTTGCGAGTTCAGGCGGGATGCGGGCCTCATGCTCGCCCCTGACAGTGATGACCACATCGCTCATGCTTCGACCATAGCTTTTCCGGCCACTACTGAGCAGCATCCGGGGACTGAATGTACTGCAGATAATCCGCCTGTGGTGCCCAACGAACATCGGAGGCGGTGAACAGATATCCGTCGCCGCCTTCAACGCTGATGAGCACTGTCGCGTCGTTGTGTGAGCGCGTGTAGCCCTGGCTGATCAGATAGTCCTGGGTGCCGCTTTGATCAGCGCTGGGGAGCGGCGCCCACGCGAGATCGATGACGTTGTCGGTGGCGACCTCTGGCCCGTCGCCCCACCTGCAAACGATCTGGTCGGCCGGCGGGCCGTCGGGAAATGCGTCGAACGGCCGGGCACCGATCTGCTCGCCGGTGGTCTCCCACGACACGAATCCGTTCTCAGCCATCATGTCGCGAAAGTCATCGGTAGAGATGGTGTCGCACGTCACCGCTGTCGGTGTCGGAGTGGGTGTCGCGCTGAGGGTCGGGGTGGGTGACTCCGCGGCGAGCCGCGTTTCTGTTGCCATCGCGGAGGCGGTCGGTGATGCTGTGGCAGTGTCATCAGCATTGCCTGCGAAAACGAGAAGGCCGATGACGATGCCAGCGATCACGGCGACGACGGCCACGACTATCCAGATGGTTCGCTTGCTCACTCGCCGAGGCTACCCGATTGTCTGGTCTGCACACGTGAGGTTATGGCGAGAACTCGACGTTGTCTCTGAAGGGGTGTATTCTGAAATGCTTGGATGCTTCGGCAACCATGCGCAGCAGTTCAACCTTGGTAATTCAACAGCGTGACAACGGCCCCTTCGAGAGAAGGACACCTCAATTGAGGTCACGGGGATGATCGGTTTCGACATTGCCTGTGAATCTGCGGGAAGCGGG
The DNA here is from genome assembly GCF_037204165.1 of Microbacterium marmarense. Taxonomy (NCBI): domain Bacteria; kingdom Bacillati; phylum Actinomycetota; class Actinomycetes; order Micrococcales; family Microbacteriaceae; genus Microbacterium; species Microbacterium marmarense. Next base: position 572,493 of record NZ_JBBDGL010000002.1, on the reverse strand, counting down.
TCGAGGATGCAGGGTTATCTCGTAAACGATCTCTGCAAAACTATAAGTGCCGATGCAAAGCGCACTGAGTTCGCCCTCGCTGCATAAGCGAGCCTGAACTCCGTTGGACCGTAGGCGTTCCCGCTACGGATCCCAGCGTCATCTAGGGAACTTGCTGCGTGATGGCGTCTGGACGTCACGCGGGACTCTTCCCAGACTGGGCTCGTCTACTTAGGTGTCTGTGACAAAAGTAGGAGCCGAGCAGAACGTTCTCACAGAATGCGCCCGGAGAAGACGCAGTCTTGCAGCAGTGGACGGGGGTTCGATTCCCCCCATCTCCACCAGCCGTTGTCACCAGAGAAGGGGCGAGTTTCAGTACGAAACTCGCCCCTTCTTTTTAACGTCAGCCGCCCCAGACCTCCCGAACAGGTACTTGTGCGCCAAGGATGTTGCACGCGGCGCGGTGTCCGGACGCAAGCGCAGCAGGCACGGTGGCGGGATCATCGGTCCAGGTGGCCTCGCCCGCGAGGTGAAGCACGCCGCCGACGGGAGTTGCGAGATCATCGTGATCTGCCGTCGTCGAGCCAACCCTCATGAAGGCGTAAGAGCCTCGAGCGAAGGGATCATCTTGCCAGTGAGTGATGTGCACGTTCCGTGGTTCGGTGACAGCGTCCGCATAGAGTCGCCGCAATTGATCGAGCACCGATTCGACCACCCGTGCTTCGCTCCAACCACGAATCTCACGTGCGGTGGCGCCGGCAGCGAAAGTTAGCAACGTGGGCTCACCGTGCAACGAGGTGAGGTCGTACCACGAGTGCCATCGGCGGCCCTCGGGGCCCTGCTGGCGAATCGCATAGACATCCGAGTCCCAGAACTTGTGCTCGAAGCGCAAGATGATCTTTTCGAATGCGTTCATCTGCAAGCGCGAAAGCGCCCCAGCGTTTGGCTGTGGCAGCGCCGGTTCTATGGCAAAGTCATCGGACTGCAGCACACCGACGGGCACGGTGATCACTGAGTTGGCCGCTGTAAACGTGCCGTGATCTGTTGAGATGACGACTCCAGCGGCCGACCAATGCACTTTCAACACCACGTGTTTGAGACGCACGTCGAGGCCGTCGGCGAGGTGTTGCGCCAGGCGATCGTAGCCGTCGGGAAACACCACCTCGTCACCTTCGATGTAATCGTCGTCGAGCCCGTGCGCTGCCAGGTCTTCGATCGATGCGCCGTACTGCTCTTCGGAGCGGTGTTCCATGTACTCGCGCACGCGCAGCGCTCGTTCGTCATCCCAGTTCTGTGCGGCGATCGCAGCGTCGGTCACGTCGCGGTAGGAATCATGCGCCGCAGAGCCGGTCACCACCTCTGCGAGCGTGGCGTCAACCGCATGAATGTCCGACGCGAACTGGTGCGCGTCAGCATCTGAAAGCCGCTGCCCCGAGACGCCGTAGTAGGCAATCGGGCGACTGTCTGGCTGGTAGCCGCCGACCGTGAACTCCATTGTCGCCATGTCGAAGGCGGTTGCGGCTGCCGCCACCGGCTCGTCGACGGTTCCATGAATCCATGAGGCGCCGAGGTCGGTGATGAGCCCATCGCGTCGATCGGTCCAGACGCGTCCGCCGACACGGTCGCGAGCTTCAAGCACGACGACTCGCTTGCCGGCGCCGGTGAGAAGCCCCCCGGCGGTCAGTCCTGCAACCCCGGCACCCACCACGATCGTGTCGACGCTCTGCATGCTCACCTCTCATCTCGCCACGGATATCGCCCGCAACAATCTGACGCTAGCGCCCGTGGGGGCCGTGCACGAGGGATTTCTGCTGAATAGAAGCGATGCGCTGCCTTCGGCACAGGTTGCCGACTAGGACTCGCTCTTTGGCCATTCGATGAGCAGCAGGCCCTGCTTCGTGTCAGAGAGAATGACGATGCCGTCGGTGAACAGATACGTGACGCCATAGCCGTCTACCGGCGCGAACGCTGTCTCTGGGTTCTCGGTGATGTAGATGCCCTCGGGTGCTTCTTCGCGCACCCAGCCCTCCTGCACGAGCGCGGCCTGGCCTGCAGCGGCGTCTTCGTCTGCGATCTGCGCCCAGCCGAACTTCTGCAGTTGGTCGCTCTGGGCACCCGAATAGTCCGCCCAAATGCACTGCACGCCATCTTCTACCTCGATATTGCCGAGGTAGAACGTCTCTGCTTTCGGCGTCCATCCGATGCTCATGAAGTCATCAGCGACGTTCTCACCGATCATCTCTTCACAGGTGGGAGTGACAAGCACCACGGGCACCTCGGGTTCCGCGGTGCTGTCCGCGTCAACTTCGCCGGCGGTCGGAGTTGCTCCGGAACTGGCTTCAGCGCTTGGGGTGCTCTCGGCGGCGTCGTCGGCTGACGCGCAACCTGTGGCGAGCATGGCGGTTGTGAGGGCGAGGGCGGTGATCGCGCCGAAGCGATTACGGGACGTGAACATGAGGCGGTCTCCGGGGGAGGGGATCGTGGTCAAGAACGGTGGAGCAACATCAGGTAGTCGTCGTGCAGAACACCGTTGGTGGCAAGTGACGATCGCTCGCCAAGCGAGTCGTTGCCCGTGAACGATGTAAAGCGTCCACCAGCTTCGAGAATGATCGGAACATGCGACGCGATGTCGTACTCCTTCACTCCGAATTCCGCCACAAACTCCAACCGGCCTTCAGCGAGCAACATATAGGGCCATGCGTCGCCGTACCCACGATCACGCCACACCGCAGAGGTGAGACGCTCGAGGGCAGGCAACTCATCAGCATCCCGCCACTGCTCGATGCTCTGAAAGCTAACACTCGACTCTGCGAGCGAGTTGATAGCCGAAACTGCTAAGCGCCGGATGCTGCCGCTGGGCGTGTTGGTCCACGATCCTAAGCCTGTCGCGCCCCACCATCGCCGACCGATGCTGGGTTGGCTCACGATCCCGACGCGCGGTATTCCATCGATGGCGAGCGCGATCAGTGTCGACCACATCGGAATGCCTTTGAGATAGTTCGCGGTGCCATCGATCGGGTCGATGATCCACTGGCGCGCTGAGTCGCCGGTCACGCCGAACTCTTCACCGAAAATGCCGTCGCTGGGGCGTTCCGCCTCGATGAGATCGCGGATCACGCGTTCGGTGGCGAGGTCAGCTTCGGTGACATGAGTCGCGTCGGCTTTCTTGCTGACCTCGAGATCCTCCGAATCGAAGCGGCTCATGGATGCTGAATCGGCCGCGTCAGCAATGCGCAGGGCGAGTTCGAGGTCGTTAGTCAGATCGCCGTCGAACGGCTCTGCGAAGCGCGAAGGCGCGGCGGGGGAGGTCACGTTCCAAGATTACTGGGCGTTTGCTGGCTCGATTTCCGTGCCGCCCTATCGTGATGCTAATGTTGACCCTCGGTTCGGAAAGTTCGAATCACGCACCTCTAGCTCAATCGGCAGAGCAACTGACTCTTAATCAGTGGGTTCTCGGTTCAAGTCCGAGGGGGTGCACGAGAATAGCCCTTTGACCTCTCGCCAGGTCGCGGGGCTATTTTTGCGTCTACACGCTTTTGCAGTCGAGCTGGATCGCCATCACGACACGGTGACGAGCGTGCGCTGCCATCCTGCCGATCCGTCAGGCGCGATCGGAGCGCGCTCCTCGACTTGCAGATCGCCGTTCTTATTCACAGCGCGAACCGAGACGTAGTGGGTGCCGGGTTCAGCATCCCAATCCAAATACCACTGCACCCAGGTGTCGTTGTTGATGGGCTCCGAGGTGGTCGCGTTCTGCCAGTCGCCGTCGTCGATCTTCACCTCGACCCGCTCGATGCCCACGGTCTGTGCCCACGCCATGCCGGCGATCGCTGTGCGTCCGGCGGTGATCGGAGTGCCTGGGCGTGGCGTGTCGATGCGCGAAGAGAATTTGATCGGCGCTTTCGCGCTGTAGCCGCGCGGCGTCCAGTACGCCTCGTCTTCGGCGAAGGTCGTCACCTTCAGCTCAGTCAGCCACTTCGTCGCAGATACGTAGCCGTACAGTCCGGGCACGACCATGCGCACCGGAAAACCATGTTCGAGCGGCAACGGTTCGCCGTTCATGCCTACGGCGAGAATGGCGTCGAGACCATCGTCGGTGAGCGATTCCAAGGGTGTCGACGCGGTGTATCCATCGACGCTTCGGGAGAGCACCATATCTGCACCCGACTTCACCCCGGCCTTTCTCAACACGTCGCGCACCGGGACTCCCAGCCAGATCGCGTTGCCAAGAAGATCTCCGCCTACTTCATTCGATACGCAGGTGAGCGTGATCGCGAACTCGTCGAGTCCCATTGCAGTCAGATCGTCGAAGCTGAGTTCAACGTCTTCGTCGACCATTCCTGTGATCTTCAGACGCCAGCTTGCTGGATCGATCGAGGGCACCGTGAGCGCGGTGTCGACGCGGTAAAAGTCTTCATTCGAAGTGACGAGCGACGAAACGCCCTCGATGTCGAGTTCCGCACCAGCTGGAATAGAGACAGTGCTTCTCGGCGCGGGGAGTTTCAGAGCTTTACGCACCGAGTCAATCGACGAAGTGGCAACGTTTACGACGCGAGCACCGACACCGACCAACACGGCTGAGGCGCCTGCGATCGCCGACACCGCGAAGAAAGTGCGCCGGTCGACGTTCTTAGCCGAATCGTTTTGATCGGCCGAGCCGTTCGCTTCGAGGTCGACGGCAGCCCAGCGGCGCAAACGCACGATCAGAAACCACAGCAAGAGGCAGCTCGCGACAGTGCCAGCGACGGCCGGAATAGCCGAGATCGCGCTGGCCCCGGCGCGCGTCACGATCGCGGCGACCGACAGTACCCCAGCGATGACAAGGGCGATGACGCCGAGCGGCGGTTTGAGAAACTGCAGCACACCGGCGATCGCCGAAGCGATGAGCACCGCAAGGCCGAGGCCCACGAGCAGTGCGATCTTGTCGTACTCCCCGAATGTGGCGATCGCGAACTCTTTGAAGGGCTGCGGCACGATGTCGATCACGAATCCACCCACCGCGAGTATCGGACTGCCGTTTCGGTCAGTGATCAGCGCGAGTGCCTCGGCTACGGCGAGAAAGACAGCTGCGCTGACGACTCCTGCCAGCGCGCTCCAGAGCCAGAACACGGCACGTGTTGTCGTCTTCGCCATTGCCTGGCCTCCAATCGCCAGGGTCTCCCAGCCTCAGGGGTTGTTCGGTTCGAAACGACAATCGGATTGGTTCTCGACTCGCAGCGTGAGGTGTTGCCTGTGTCGCGATTGCATAACGCTGAGGCAGAACCGCCTGTGCGCGCTTGACCCGGGCGCTGGCCGAACCTAGTATTGCCGGTACCTGAATCAGGTTTCAGGTTATTCGCACTTCAATGGTGAAAGGCACGCAAATGAGCGTTACGAAAAAGTTGCTCCTAGGCTCCGTGGTCGCCACGGCCGCAATCGCTCTGGCGGCCTGCGCGCCACAGGCGACGACCGACAGCGACACAACCGATGCCGCAGAGGCCTCCGAGGTCACGGTCGGCATTGTGACCAGCGAGAGCGGCGCACTCGCTACCTACGGCACACAGTATCTGGACGGCTTCAACGCCGGTCTTGACTATGCGACCGATGGCACCGGCATGGTCGGCGACACGACGATCAACGTCGAGTACCGCGACGATGCTGGCGATCCCGATAAAGCTGTCACCGCGGTGAAAGAGCTCATCGGAGAGGGAGTGAACATCATCGCCGGTACGGCATCGAGTGGCGTCGCTCTGGCCGTTGCTGAACAAGCTTCGCAGAACCAGGTGCTCTACATCTCGGGCCCGGCAGCTGCCGACGCCATCACGGGCATCAACGACTACACCTTCCGCTCTGGCCGCCAGAGCGCGCAGGATGTGGCGACGGCAGGAACGTTCCTCGACGACATCGACGGAAGGACTGTCACAGTCTTCGCGCAAGACAGCGCTTTCGGCCAGGGAAACCTCGCCGCGGTCGAGCAGATCCTCGGTGCGCAAGGGGCGAGCGTCGAGTCAGTGCTCGTTGCCGAAGATGTGACGGAGTTCACACCCTTCGCGCAGCAGGTTCTTGCCAGCTCGCCCGACCTGGTATTCGTCGCATGGGCGGGTGCTACCTCCGGCGCAATGTGGCAGGCCATGAGCCAGCAGGGTGTTCTCGACGAGGTGCCCGTGGTTACGGGTCTCGGCGACCTCGCCACATTCGGTGCGTACGGCGAAGCGTCCGAGCAGATCAGCTTTCTCAATCACTACTTCGCCGGTGCCAATGACAACGACGTGAACACAGCGATGATTGAGGCGATCGAAGCGGACGGCGGTACTCCCGACCTCTTCAGCCCCGATGGATTCAACGCGGCGATCATGATCGTGCAAGCCATCGCAGAGGGCCAGGACGACGTCGACGCGATGATCGCAGCACTCGAGGGCTTCTCATTCGAAGGGCCCAAGGGCACGATGACGGTGCGAGAAAGCGACCACGCCCTGATCCAGGAGATGTATCAGGTGCGACTCGTCGCTGACGGCGACGGATACGTCGCCGAGCTGGTTGACACCGCCGCCGCAGACGCAGTCGCGCCTGCTGAAGCCCAGTGATCGGGAGCGCTTCAAGAAGATGAGCACCCCAGTTCCGTCCGAGCGAACTTCGGATAACCCGCCCCGAGGGGCAGCCCTCACCGTCGAGAAACTCGGACTGCAGATCGGCGGTGCGACGATCTTGAAAGACGTCGACATCGACGTGTCAGCAGGGTCGATCGTGGGTGTGATCGGGCCGAACGGTGCCGGAAAAACCACATTCTTCAACGTGGTTTCTGGGCTGATGAAGCCAACGGCGGGACGCCTGCTCGTTGATGGCCACGACGTCACGAAGACTTCGGTGCCAGCACGTGCACGGGCGGGACTGGGGCGCACTTTTCAAACATCGAGTAACTTTCCGCGACTATCGGTGCTCGAGAACGTGCGGCTCGCGGCCCAGGTTTCTCTGGGCGGGTCGACGTCTCTGCTGCGTTTTCCCAAGCGGTCGGATGCTGCGACCGAGCTCGCCCTCGACAAGCTTGCAGCGGTCGGGCTCACCCACATGCAGAATTCCGCGGCGGGAGACATCTCGCATGGCGACAAGCGCAAGCTCGAAATCGCAGTGCTGCTAGCGACTGACGCCAACCTCGTGCTGCTGGATGAGCCGATGGCCGGAGTCGCGTCGGGAGATGTAAAAGGGCTCGTGGAAAACATTCGAGAAATGCAGCATCAGAAAGGTTGCACCGTGCTGATGGTGGAACACCACATCGACGTGCTGATGGACCTTGTGGACAAGGTCGCGGTGATGTACTTCGGCAGCATCATCGCCTATGACACCCCCCAGAATGTGATGGATAACCCTCTCGTGCAGAAGGCATATCTGGGGACAGCCGCATGAGCGCCTCGACGCCTATTCTGCAGGTGAGCCAGCTGCGGTGCTCGATCGGCGGACAGCAGGTCGTCGAAGATGTCACTTTCGACGTTCCCGCGACCGGCATCACCGCGGTATTGGGTCGCAATGGCGTGGGTAAGACATCCACGTTGCGCGGCATTCTCGGACTCATTCATCGCCGGGGTGAGGTGGTGCTCGCGGGCGAGCGCATCAGCGGACTCGCCACCCACCGCATCGTGCAGCGCGGAGTGGGTTATGTGCCCGAAGACCGTGAGATCTTCTCGAAGCTCACCGTTGCTGAAAACCTCGCTCTCGCAGAACGCCAGCGCGCGCCGCGACGAGAGTTCGTTGCAGAGCTGTTTCCAGACCTCGTTGAACGGCGTGATCAGCTGGCTGGCACGCTTTCAGGCGGCCAGCAGCAGATGGTGTCGGTCGCCCGTGCGCTGCTGAACGACAATCAGCTGCTCCTCGTTGATGAACCTACGAAAGGTTTGGCTCCGATGATCGTTGGCGAAGTCGCCGACGCCTTGCTCGAAGCATCCAAAGTGGTTCCCATCCTGCTCGTGGAACAGAATCTCGAAGTGGTGAAGCAACTGGCCGACGGTGCCATTGTGATCGGTGGCGGCCGTGTCGTCCACACCGGCAATGCGCGAGAGATCCTTGCCGACCAAGAACTCACCCGTCGGTTGCTGGGAGTCCACACGGAGGCGCACGCATGAGCACCCTCATCCTTACTCTCATCACTGGCGTTGGGCTAGGCGCACTATATTTTCTCGTCGCGAGCGGGCTGAGCCTCATCTACGGGTTGATGCACGTGCTGAACTTCGCGCATGGTGCGTTTCTCACGTTGAGCGCCTTCGTCGGCTGGATGGTCGCGCAGGCGCTCGGCACCGAGTCGTGGTGGTCATTTCTCGTCTCGATAGCGGTCGGGGCGGTGGTGGGCGCGATCTTCGCCGCGCTGACCGAACTTGTGCTGATACGTCCGCTCTATGAGCGCCATATTGAACAGGTCTTGGTAACCGTGGGATTGTCGTTTGCCGCGGTCGCACTGTTCGAAGGCATTTGGGGAACAGATGCCATTCACATCTCGGGGCCGCCGTGGCTCAAGCAGACCACCGACGTACTCGGGGCCCGCATTCCGAACACCTACTGGGTACTCATGATTGCCGCGATCCTGGTGCTTCTCGCGCTAGTGATCTTCTTGAAGAAGACGAGGTACGGCATGATCATTCGCGCGGGCGTTGAGAACCGCAGCATGGTGACAGCGCTCGGCATCGACGTGCGCAAATCGTTCACGCTCGTGTTCGCGATCGGAGGTGCGGCAGCCGGCATCGGCGGGGTGCTGGCGATGCACTACTCCACGTTTGTGTCTGCACATCTTGGATCGACGTTGCTCATCTTCGCCTTCATCGTCACCGTGGTGGGCGGGCTCGGCTCACTCACCGGTGCCGCCGTGGCGTCTGTGCTCGTCGCAGTGCTGCAGCAGTTCGCGAACTTCTATCTCGGGGGAACGGGCGACTTCATCGTCGTCATCTTGCTGGCGGCCGTGCTTTTGCTGCGACCGGCCGGACTGCTGGGAAAGAAGGCATGACGATGAACAACACTGCTTCGCGATCCCTTCGCCGGTACGCGCCTATTGGCGTGGGAATCGTGCTGATCGGATTCATGGCATTGCTCCCAATGCTCAACCTGTCGCTTCCCGGAATCTTGCCCACCCCGACGTACTTGCCGGGAACTCTTGCCTTGCTCTCACTCTGCATGGTGTTCGCTGCACTGGCGCTGTCGTACAACTTGCTGTTGGGCAGTGGCGGGATGCTGTCGTTTGGCCACGCGCTCTATTTCGGTGCTGGCGCCTATGGCCTGGGTGTCGCCCTCGAGCACTTCGGTGTGCCGCTGTGGCCTGGCATCTTCATTGCGCTCATCGGTGGCATGGTCATCGCTCTCGTGACCGGTGCCGTCTCAATGCGGGTGTCGGGCATTCCGTTCGCGATGGTCACGCTCGCCTTCGCGCAAGCAGGCTCGGTTCTCGTGCGCCGCAACTCCCAGATCACCGGCGGTGAGGAAGGGCTCAGCTTGAATACCGAGTTGGTGCCTGATTTCCTCATCGGTGTCGTGAATACCCGCAATCTCTATTGGTTCACTCTCGCGGTTCTCGTCGTGGTGTACCTCGTCACGCTGTGGGTCGATACTTCGCGGCTGGGGCACCTCGCGCGAGCCACTCGAGAGAATGAGCAGCGCGTTCGGGTGCTGGGACTGAGCCCGTACCGAGTCAGACTGCTCATCTTCGTCATCGCCGCCGGGCTCGCGAGCCTCGCAGGCGTCGCGTACATGCTGCTCCAGTCAGGCACGGTGCCGCGGGCCGTCTCGGCAGACTTCACGATCACCGTTCTCGTCATGGTTGTGCTCGGCGGTGTTGGCTTCCGCTGGGGCGCCATTCTTGGCGGCGTGCTCTACACCTTGCTCGATCAGCGACTCACCGTGCTGGCCGGTTCGGACGCTATTGCCTCGCTGCCGGATGTGCTGCGGGTACCGTTGTCAGAGCCGCTGTTCATTCTGGGCGCGCTATTCATCTTGGTGGTGATGTTCTTGCCCGGTGGTATTGCAGGCACTGTTGACGCAGCGGTGCGACGTCGCAAGGGTGACCGCGTGCGCGACTCACTGCATCGCCTCGATGACGCAGACGATGAACTCGAGACCTCGGCGCAGGTGCGCTGATGAGCTGGACGGCCGAGATCGACGACGGCGCCCACACGATCGGAAGGTGGCTGATCGATCGCGCCAGCAGGTCACCGCGGCGCGCGGCGATCGACGACAGGGGAGTGATCACCGACTATCAGACGCTCGCACGACGAGCAGGCGATTTGGCAACCAAGCTTCGGGAGAGCGGATACGGTTCGGGTCACAGGATTGCGACCGTATCGGGAAACTCGACCGACCAAGTTGTCGTCTTCTTCGCGTGCGCACTCGCGGGAGTCGCGCTGGTGCCGTTATCGTGGCGCCTCACGCCACGCGAGCTTTCAGACGTGATGCTTCGCTCGGCGCCGACGCTCGTGCTCATTGATGACGAACATGCGGCTCTGGCGCGAGAGGCGCTTCAAGCGCTACGTGAACAACCTGCTGCCGCAGAGATGGGTACGACAGGAATTGAGCGAGAGGTGCCGATGGCGTCGCAGCCTGTTGCGCACCGTCCTGTTCATGACGATGATCCGTTGCTCGTGATTTTTACATCTGGCACGGAATCTTCGCCCAAGGGCGTCGTGCTCACTCACGCAAACTGCTTCTGGAACAACCTCGCGCTCGCGCAAGCGCTGCCGCTAACGCACGACGACGTGGTGCTGGCTGTGCTGCCGCAGTTTCATATCGCGGCGTGGAATTGCCAGCCGCTGTTGGCCTGGTGGGTCGGCGCTACCGTCGTTCTCGAAAGATCGTTCCAGCCGTCGCGAGCGCTCAGCCTCATCGAGGAGCGGGGCGTCACGGCGATGATGGGTGTTCCGACGCTCTACTCGCTGATGGTCGCTGATAGCCAATGGGAACACGCGAACCTTTCGTCGCTCAGATTAGCGCTGGTAGGAGGCTCCACGATGCCCACCTCGCTTCAGCAGGTGTGGACTGATCGAGGCATTCCGCTCACCCAGGGGTATGGCCTGACCGAGGCCTCGCCGAATGTCCTCCACCTGTCCGCCGCCGAATCGAATGCACATCGCGGTGCCGTGGGTCGGCCCTATCCACATGTGTCCGTGCTTCTGGTAGACGTAGATTCGGGCCTCGCGCTCGACGGTGAAGCGACGGGTGAATTGTGGGTGCGGGGTCCGAGCATCTTTGCGGGATACCTTGGCGATGCGGAGGCTACAGAGCGCGCGACAACCGATGGGTGGTTGCGCACGGGCGACCTCGTTGCGCGCGACGGCGAAGGCGTCTTTCGCGTGGTCGACCGGCTTAAAGACATCTTCATTTCGGGCGGAGAGAACGTCGCGCCGAGCGAGGTTGAGTATGCCCTCACGCTGCATCCACTGATCGAGGACGCCGCGGTGATTGGCGTCGCCGATGCGGTCTGGGGTGAACGTGGAGTCGCGTTCGTCGTACCCGTCGCGGGCGCCACTCTGTCGGCCGACGAGGTGCTCGCGCACGCCCGCAGCAACCTCGCTTCGTTCAAGGTGCCCGTTCGAGTAGACATCGTGAGTGATCTTCCGCGCACGGCTATTGAAAAACTTGCGCGTTCTCGTCTGCGCGATGCCGCGACCGAACTGAGTGAGAGGGCACAGTCATGACGGCGTACGGCGAGCTTGCTGATGACACCAGCGAATTGGTCTCGTCGGTTACCGGTCGGCCACTGACCAAACGAGGTGAGGCGACGCGCAGAAAGCTTCTCGAGGCTGCAGAGGAAGTGTTCGCTGACCAGGGCTACCACGAGGCATCCATCGTCAAGATCACCGACCGTGCAGGCATCGGACTCGGCACGTTCTACCTGTATTTCGACAGCAAACAGACCATCTTCGAAGCCCTGGTGATCGATCTCAACAGGCGTGTGCGCCAGGCAATGTCTGAAGCGATGGTCGACACCCAGAGTCGGCTCGAGGCCGAGCGGGCAGGTTTTGCTGGATTCTTTCGTTTCACAGCGGAACACCCCGCGCTTTACCGGGTCGTTCGCGAAGCCGAGTTCGTTTCTCCGGCGGTCCTCCGTCTGCACTACACGCGCATCGTCGAAGGCTACGAAGAGGGTCTGCGGGCTGCCCAGCTCACCGGGGATGTCGATCGTCAGCTCGACCCCGAGACCACCGCCTGGGCCCTGATGGGTATGGGGGAGCTGATCGGCATGCGGTTCTTGCTGTGGGAGACAGACGAGCAGGGTCGACCGCCGGCGACTCTTGCCCCGAAGGTCTTCGACGGCATGGCTCGATTCATCGACAATGCTCTGGCACCTCGACCCGAGAACGAAGGAGGTCATTGATGGCCGACGAAGACCTGCGCGGACGCCGCGCCCTTGTGACAGGGGGAGCGAGCGGAATCGGGCTTGCCTGTGCACACTCGTTCGCGGCGCGCGGCGCCCATGTGATCATCGCTGATCGCGACGCGGATGCAGCGTCGATGGCGGCACGGGCGGTGAATGGCGAAGCGTGGGTTGTTGATCTCTCAGAGACGGCCGAGGTGCAGAATGCCGCTGTCGACGTCGACATCCTTGTGAACAATGCCGGCATTCAGCGCGTGAGCCCCCTAGTCGACTTCGACCCCGACGCGTTTCGACTCATGCAGCGGCTCATGGTCGAGTCGCCCTTCTTGCTGGTTCGGGCGGCGCTGCCGGGAATGTATGAGCGCGGTTGGGGGCGCATCGTCAATATCTCAAGTGTTCACGGACTACGCGCCAGCGCGTTCAAGTCGGCCTACGTGGTGGCCAAGCATGCCCTTGAAGGTCTATCGAAGGTGACGGCATTGGAAGGAGCACCCTACGGGGTGACCAGCAACTGCGTGAATCCTGCCTACGTGCGCACGCCTCTGGTGGAAAAGCAGATCGCTGATCAGGCCAAAGTTCATGGCATCGACGAGACTGAGGTCATCGAGAAGATCATGCTGACCGAAATGGCAGTGAAGCGGCTCGTTGAAGTCGATGAGGTCGCCTCCCTGGTGACCTGGTTGGCATCGGATCATGCTGGCATGGTGACAGGTTCTTCCTACGCCATGGATGGCGGGTGGACGGCCCGATGAACACTCATCAATACCGCACGATTGACATTGACGTTGACGGCGGAAAACTTCGCGTCGCGGTGTGGGAACCGCTCGACAGCACACAACTCGAGGGCGATCCGCCTGTGAGCGATGTCGTCCTTATCCATGGAGTGACGGCGTCACACCTGGCGTGGCCATTCGTGGTCGATCTATTGCCGGGAGTGCGTGTGATCGCTCCCGACCTTCGCGGTCGGGGCGCGAGTAACTCGCTCGTCGGCGCTGCGGGCATGAAAGCGCACGCGAGCGATCTGGAAGCCACGCTGGATGCTCTGCACATCGATCAGGCTCTCGTTGTCGGTCATTCGATGGGTGGTTTTGTCGCAGTCACGTTCGCCCATCTGCATCCCGATCGCGTTTCTCGGCTTGTTCTCGTCGATGGTGGTTTGCCTCTCGACGTTCCCGTCGGGATGGACACCGACGAAATGGTCGCGTCGATACTCGGCCCGACTGCGGCGCGGTTGTCGATGCGGTTCGCTACCACTGCTGAATACTTCGACTTCTGGCGTCGGCACCCGGCGTTCACCGATGCATGGACCCCTGAACTCGAGGCGTATCTCGAATACGATCTGGTCGCCGACGGTGGTGGCAGGCTGCGTCCGGCGACAAGCTACGAGACGACGGCGGATGACACCGTCGATATGAACATCGGCAACGCGCTTTCTGACGCGATTGCACAGCTGTCTCACCCCACCCGTCTGCTCACTGTTGAGCTGGGACTGCAGAACGAGCCTCCCGGTCTCTACGCACCCGAGCACCTCGCGCGCGTGTTGCAGAATCTGCCCGCGGTACAGCATGAGCGACTGAAAGAGTTCAACCACTACACGATCGTGATGTCTCCCGGTGGTGCAGCCCGCGTCGCTGCCGTGGTGCAACAGGAGCTCTCGGTGCAGATGGATGCGGCCAGGTAGCGCCGCCCAGACGAACGGCGAGGTCAGCGCGGTGCGGCTGCGATCCGTGTTGAAAGCTGATGGGCGTGTGCGAGCAGAGTGCGCCCGAGTTCGGTGATCCGCTCGGGACCGAAGCGGAACTCAACACCCGTCAAGCTGAGCGCCCACTGCGGATGCCCGGCGGCCGTGAACACGGCGGCCCCCATGCCCCAACTGCCCTCGACGATCAGCCCTGGGTTCACCGCGTAACCGCGCGCCTTCGTCTCCTTGACGCGGGCGCGCAGGCGAGGTTCGCTGTGTGGAGCTCCCCACTGTGTGGACAACTCACTGTGAAGCTCTAGGTATGCGTCCACATCGTGGGTTGGCAGAAAAGACAGAATTGCCAGCCCGGCTGAAGCCACGCCGAGTGGAAAACGCACCCCCTCAGAGAGCACGAACGAGCGGATGGGAAAGCTTCCCTCCTCGCGCAACAGGCAAACGGTCTCGTCGCCGCGTCGTACGGATAAGAATGCGCTTTCTTCTGTGCGCACAGCGAGCGAGCGCACGATGTCGCGCGCAGTCGCCGTGATGTCGTATCGCGCCGCAGCGACCGTGCCCATGAGGTACAGCTCTGGACCTGGGATCCACCTGCCGGAAGGGCCATCTTGGTCAACGAGACCTTCTTGGCGCAACGCGGCAAGTAGGCGATGGGTGGTAGGGCGAGTCAGCTCTGAACGACGCGAGATGTCTACCAAGCTCACGCCCTCGGCGCCTGCAGAGGTCACAATTCGAAGCAGCTGAGCTGCCCGGGCGACAGACTGCGCGCCAGGCACAGGCGTGCTTCGAAACGGCTTACTGTCCATGATATGGACAGTAAAGGATGAATGCTCCACATGGCAACACTTCGTGCATGCGTTCGTCAGCGCGCCCGCGAGGATCGAGCTATCACGACACAAAGGAGTCATCGCGTGATCGACAAGACATGGGCATCTGCCGAGCAGGCAGTCGCAGACATCCCGCACGGCGCTTCGCTCGCGGTGGGTGGATTCGGGCTTTCAGGCAACCCGATCGCGCTCATCACTGCGCTGCTCGCCCAGGGCACGAGTGGCCTCAGCGTGGTCAGCAACAACTGCGGTGTGGATGACTGGGGGCTGGGGGTGTTGTTGAACGCAGGGCGGATCAGCAAGATGACGTCTTCGTACGTCGGCGAGAACAAAGAGTTCGAACGACAGTTTCTCTCGGGAGAGCTCGAGCTCGAGCTCACACCACAGGGCACGCTGGCGGAAAAACTGCGTGCCGGCGGGTCGGGAATAGCCGCCTTCTTCACGCAGACCGGTGTTGGCACGCAGGTTGCCGAAGGAGGGTTGCCCCGGCGTTACGACGGTGTAGGCGGTGTCGCAGAAGCATCACCAGTCAAGGATGTGCGCACGTTCGAGATCGCTGGGGTCAGCGGCGAGTATGTGCTGGAGGAAGCCATCGTCACGGACTATGCGCTTGTGCATGCGCTCAAGGGCGACCGTCACGGCAACCTGGTCTTCAACAAGGCCGCGAGAAATTTCAACCCGCTCGCCGCGATGGCCGGCCGGGTGTGCATTGCGCAGGTCGAAGAACTCGTAGAGCCGGGGGAATTGGACCCTGATTCAATCCACCTGCCGGGCATCTACGTGCACCGCATCATCGAGGTTGGCACTGAGATCGAGAAACGAATCGAGCGCCGCACTGTGGCTGCGTCGACGGGAGAGAACTGACATGGCACTTACGCGACACGAGATGGCCGCGCGTGCAGCGGCTGAACTTGCCGATGGCTCATACGTGAATCTTGGTATCGGAATTCCTACGTTGGTGCCCAGCAACCTGCCTGGGGGAATCTCAGTGGTGCTGCAATCGGAGAACGGCATATTGGGTGTTGGCGCTTATCCCACGGAGAGTCGGGTTGATCCAGACCTCATCAATGCCGGCAAAGAGACAGTCACGGTGCAAGCGGGATCGTCATTCTTCGATTCGGCCACGAGTTTCGGCATGATCCGCGGCGGCAAGATTGACGCAGCAATCCTCGGGGCGATGCAGGTGTCAGCATCGGGCGATCTCGCCAACTGGATGATTCCCGGCAAGATGGTCAAGGGGCCCGGGGGAGCGATGGATCTCGTTCACGGTGCGGCCCGCGTCATCGTGCTGATGGAACATGTTGCGCGCGATGGATCCCCCAAGATCGTGAATCAGTGCTCGCTGCCGCTTACCGGCCGCGCGGTCGTGGACCGCATCATCACCGACCTCGCGGTAATCGATGTGACAGACAATGGACTCGTGCTCGTCGAGGTCGCGCCAGGCGTCAGCGTCGCTGAAGTAGTCGTGGCAACCGAGCCTCATCTCGCTATCGCCGATGAATTGAAGGTGTGAACAATGACAAACAACGACATCGTGATCATTGCGGCGGCGCGCACTCCGCAAGGACGCCTCAAAGGTCAGCTCGGTTCGCTTACTGCGGTGCAACTGGGCAGCACTGCCATCCGCGGGGCGCTGGCGCAGGCATCCATTGCTGCAGACTCGGTCGACGCTGTGCTGGTTGGCCAGGTGCTGGCGGCTGGCGCAGGCCAGAATCCCGCACGGCAGGCTGCCGTCGGGGCGGGCATTCCATGGAACGTGCACGCCTCTTCAGTGAACAAGGTGTGCCTGTCGGGGCTGACCGCCGTCATCGATGCCGCCCGCATGATCGCGACAGGCGACGCAACAGTTGTCGTCGCAGCGGGGATGGAGTCCATGACCCGGGCACCTCATCTGCTCATGGGCTCTCGAAACGGCTGGGCTTACGGTTCCATCGAGGCGCTCGACCACATGGCCTTTGACGGGCTCACCGACGCGTACGACAACGAGAGCATGGGCGCCTCGACTGAGCGCCACAACGAGCGACTGAACATGACCCGCGAGGCTCAAGATGCGGTCGCCGCCCGGTCCCACCAACGAGCGGCTGCCGCGCAGGCAGAGGGACGCTTCAAGGCCGAAATCGTTCCCGTCGAAGTGCCGCAGCGCAAGGGTGACCCCATCGTGGTCAACACAGACGAAGGCATCCGGCCCAACACGACCGTCGAGACGCTCGCTGGCTTGCGAGCAGCATTCGCTGAGGGCGGCTCCATCACTGCGGGCAACTCGTCGCCGATATCGGACGGCGCCTCTGCGGTGGTGCTGACGACGCGTGCCCATGCCGCCGAGAATGGCTGGAGTGTGCTCGCTGTCGTCGGGGCATCGGGCCAAGTCGCCGGACCCGACAACTCGCTTCAGGCTCAGCCTGCCCGTGCGATCGAGAAGGCATGCGAGAAGCAGGGCATTGCCCCGAGTCACCTCGACATTGTCGAGATCAACGAAGCGTTCGGAGCGGTGGTTGCGCAATCGCAACGGGAACTGTCCCTGCGCGACGAAGTGGTCAACCCAGACGGAGGCGGCATCGCCTTGGGCCATCCGATCGGTGCGTCGGGCAACCGACTCGTGGTGCATGCCGTGCATGAATTGGTGCGCCGCGGCGGCGGCACGGCGGCGGTCGCGCTGTGCGGTGGCGGTGGTCAGGGTGATGCGTTGATTCTCACCCGGTAGGGCCAGCACTTACGCGACCGCTCGGCGCGCGCTAGCTTCGACACCATGACCACCATCGCCGCGCTGACCTCCGCTGACTTCGACGAGTGGGGCCCGCTTTGGCAGAGCTACCTGACGTTTTACAAATCCGAGGTAGCTCGTGACGTGTCACAGACGACTTTCGCGCGCATGGTTGCGGATCGAGAACTGCACGGAGCGATAGCCCGCGACGATGAAGGTGTCGCGATCGGATTCGTGCACTGGCTGACGCACGCTGGAACCTGGACGACGGCGACGTTCTGCTATCTCGAAGACTTGTTCGTCAGTCCGCACTCCCGTGGTGGGGGAACGGGCCGCGAACTGATCGAGCACGTTCGCGCGTGGGCTGCTGCTGCCGGATCAGAGAAGGTCTATTGGCTCACAGCCGAAGACAACACGACAGCTCGCTACCTCTACGACAAAGTTGCCGAGCACACGGGGTTCGTGCACTACGAGCTGCCGGTCTGAGGTCTCAGCGATTCAGGTTCTGGTAGGCGAGCTTGGACTCTTTGCCGTGAACCGGCGAATCGACCGGAGCGAGCTTGCCTTTCTCGGCGCGGCGCGTGTCGACGATCGCACCTACGACAAGCGCAACCGTAATGCCCCAGCTCGCCCAGGCGAGCGCCTGGCGCCAGGTGAACGGGCCACCTTCGCGAAGTCCGCGCACGAGCGTGAGCCCGCCGGTGAGAGCCGAAAGAAGACCAGTTCCGAAGACATACGAGCGCATGCTTACACGCTACCCGTCCCGAAGGCAATGTGGCACCTGCGACTGTTAGCCTGACTGCATACTGCCGACCCGGGAGGGCCTGTGTCACAAGCCGAATTTGTTGTTGTTGCAAACCGACTGCCCGTAGATCGCGTGGTGGATGCTGATGGCGAATTGTCGTGGCGTCGTTCACCGGGCGGTCTGGTCACCGCGCTCGAGCCTGTCATGAAGAAGGAAGATGGCGCCTGGGTGGGGTGGGCTGGAGGCGCCGATCTCGAAGTGGAGCCGTTTGAGTTCGATGGAACTCTTCTTGTTCCGGTCAAGCTCAGCGCCGAAGAGATCGAGCTCTACTACGAAGGCATGTCGAACGATACGTTCTGGCCGCTGTACCACGACGTGATCGCCGCGCCGCGCTATCGCCGGATCTGGTGGGACGCCTATGTGCGCGTCAACAAACGATTTGCTGAAGCGGCCGCCGAGGCAGCCGCCCCGGGGGGCACGGTGTGGGTGCAGGACTATCAGCTGCAGCTCGTCCCGAAGATGCTTCGCGAAGCGCGCCCAGACTTGACGATCGGCTATTTCCACCACATTCCGTTTCCTGCATACGGTCTCTACTCGCAGCTGCCCTGGCGCAAGCAAGTACTCGAGGGTTTGCTTGGCGCAGATGTCATCGGCTTCCAGCGGGTAGCTGATGCCGGAAACTTCGCTCGCGCCGTGCGGCGACTGTTTCACTACACGACCAAGGCAACCGGCATTGCGGTTCCGCTCGAAAACGGCACGACCCGAAACGCACTCGCAAAAGCGTTCCCGATCTCCATCGATGCGTCGTCGTATGTCGAGCTTGCAAAAGACCCGAAGGTGCAGGCGAGGGCGCTAGAGATCCGCCAAGAGCTGGGCAACCCTCGCAAGATCCTTCTAGGCGTGGATCGCCTTGATTACACCAAGGGCATCCGCCACCGGCTCAAAGCCTTCGGTGAGCTTCTCGAAGACGGACACGTCGGGGTTGAAGACGTGACGCTCGTGCAGGTGGCCAGCCCTAGTCGGGAGCGCGTCGAGGCGTACATGCAGCTGCGTGATGAAATCGAACTCGCGGTCGGGCGAGTAAACGGTGACTTCGATACGACCGGTCACACGGCGATTCGCTACCTGCACAATTCGTACCCACGCGAAGAGATGGTTGCGCTCTTCCTCGCCGCCGACGTCATGCTCGTCACCGCCTTGCGAGATGGCATGAATCTGGTGGCGAAAGAGTACGTGGCGGCGCGCATCGACAATCGCGGCACCCTGGTGCTGAGCGAGTTTGCCGGGGCGGCTGACGAACTGGCAAGTGCGGTGCGCATCAACCCGCACGACATCGACGGTATGAAGGACGCGATTATGAGAGCAATCCAGATGCCACCGGCCGAGCAGGGCAAGCGCATGCGTGCACTTCGGAAGAAGGTGCTTGACAGTGATGTCGCCAAGTGGTCCGAATCATTTCTCACGGCGCTCGCTGACGCCCGAACGGTGAAGGCTGCGCGGGTGGCACGCCGATGAGTAACTATCTGAACCCAGTGCGCAAGCTCGCCACGACGGATCGGCTGCTGGTCGCGCTCGACTTTGACGGCACTCTTTCACCGCTCGTCGACGAGCCGATGCAGGCACGCATGTTTCCCGCGACCAGAGCTGCCGTAAACGCCCTGATCGATGCGCCAGAGACGATCGTCGCCCTCGTTTCGGGGCGCAGCCTGGTAGACCTTCGCGTGATCGCTGAGCACGACGATGCTTCGCAGATCTTGCTGGCTGGTTCGCACGGCGCCGAATACTGGTATCCCGACACCGGGTTGGTTTCCCACGAAGACCACGCCGATGACGCCAGACTGCGCGACGAACTACGCGCGCATGCCGAAGCAGCGACCGCAGAAGTCGATGGAGTGTGGGTCGAACCCAAGACCTTCGGGTTCGGTTTGCACACTCGGCTGGTTGATCCAGCAGTGGCGCCAGAGGTGCAGCGGAGGGTGGATCAACTCGTCGCTGCGCAGGCCCCACACTGGCGCAGACGCACCGGGCACAACATCACCGAGTACGCGTTCAGGCACGAAGGCAAAGACACTGCGATCGCCGAACTCCGCGAGCACGTCGGCGCCACCGCGGTGCTCTTCGCAGGCGATGATGTCACCGACGAAGATGCTCTGAAAACGATGGGGGAGGGCGATCTGGGAATCCGCGTCGGCACGCCTCCCACGGCCGCCACCGTCTGTGTGGCCGATATTGCCGAGCTGTCCACACTATTGACGGTGTTGAGTACCGAACGCAGCGCCGCACGGCAATAGACTTCGATAATGCCCGAGCAGCAGAACGACATCGACATCAAGCCTCGCAGCCGCGTGGTCACCGACGGCATCGAAGCCACGACTTCCCGCGGAATGCTCCGCGCGGTAGGAATGGGTGATGACGACTGGGACAAGCCCCAGATCGGCATCGCTTCGAGCTGGAATGAAATCACCCCTTGCAACCTCAGCCTCGATCGCCTCGCGCAGGGAGCCAAAGAAGGTGTGCACTCCGGCGGCGGCTATCCGCTGCAGTTCGGCACCATTTCGGTGTCTGACGGCATCTCGATGGGCCACGAAGGCATGCACTTCTCCCTCGTATCGCGGGAGGTCATCGCTGATTCTGTCGAGACCGTGATGATGGCCGAGCGCCTCGATGGCTCCGTGCTTCTCGCCGGCTGCGATAAGTCGATTCCCGGCATGCTGATGTCGGCGGCGCGATTGAACCTTTCGAGCGTATTCCTCTACGCCGGGTCGATCGCACCTGGCTGGGTCAAGCTCAGCGATGGCACCGAGAAAGACATCACGATCATCGACTCCTTCGAGGGCGTCGGCGCGTGCATGGCGGGTCGCATGAGCGAAGCCGACCTCAAGCGCATCGAGTGTGCGTTCGCCCCGGGCGAGGGTGCCTGCGGTGGCATGTACACCGCCAACACGATGGCGTCGGTGGGTGAGGCACTCGGTCTCAGCCTGCCGGGCTCGGCTGCGCCCGCGGCGGCTGACCGTCGCCGTGACTTCTACGCGCATCGCTCCGGCGAGGCCGTCGTGAACTTGCTACGTCTGGGAATCACCACCGGAGATATTCTCACCAAAGAAGCGTTCGAGAACGCGATCGCACTCGCGATGGCACTCGGGGGCTCCACGAACGTGGTTCTGCACCTTCTCGCGATTGCGCGCGAAGCTCAGGTTGATCTTGACCTGCATGACTTCAACCGCATCGGAGACAAGACTCCACACATCGCCGATATGAAGCCGTTCGGTCAGTACGTGATGAACGACGTCGATCGTCACGGCGGAATCCCGGTGATCATGAAGGCGATGCTCGACGAGGGCCTGCTCCACGGCGACGCTCTGACTGTCACAGGAAAAACGCTCGCTGAGAACTTGGCTGACCTCAACCCTGACCCTGTCGACGGGGATGTCATCCACACGTTTGACAACGTGATTCATGCAAGCGGCGGCATCACGATTCTGCACGGTTCGATGGCTCCTGAGGGCGCAGTCGTGAAGTCGGCCGGGTTCGACGCGGATGTGTTCGAAGGCCCCGCTCGCGTGTTCGAGCGTGAGCGCGGCGCAATGGACGCGCTCGAAGCTGGCGAGATCGCCGCGGGCGATGTCGTCGTGATCCGGTACGAGGGACCCAAGGGCGGACCGGGAATGCGCGAGATGCTCGCGATCACCGCGGCCATCAAGGGCGCGGGACTCGGAAAAGATGTACTACTCTTGACGGACGGCAGATTCTCAGGCGGCACAACCGGACTGTGTATCGGCCACATAGCACCCGAAGCAGTGGACGCAGGTCCAATTGCCTTCGTGCGCGATGGTGATCTGATACGGGTCGATATCGCGGCTCGCACTCTCGACCTACTCGTCGATGACGCAGAGCTGAGCTCCCGCCGCGAAGGCTGGGAGCCACTTCCCCCGCGCTATACCCGTGGCGTCCTGGCCAAGTACTCCCGACTCGTTCGCTCTGCTGCGCAGGGCGCGACGACCGGTTGAGCTTCGCCGCAGACATCTCACTCGACTGATCAAGGATCATCATCATGCCCGCCGAATCTGCAACGGCCGTTCCACGGCCGCCCGCACGCACCGCGTCCGCGCCTGTGCTCACGGGAGCGCAGGCGGTCGTCCGCTCGCTGGAACTGCTCGGTGTCACCGACGTGTTCGGCCTGCCGGGCGGCGCCATCCTGCCCGTATACGACCCGCTCATGGACTCCACCGAGTTGCGCCACATCCTGGTTCGCCACGAGCAGGGCGCCGGCCACGCTGCTGAAGGCTACGCCGCAGCATCCAACAAGGTCGGAGTCGCGATTGCGACTTCGGGGCCCGGCGCTACCAACCTGGTAACTGCGATTGCCGATGCCTATATGGACTCGGTACCGCTCGTGTGCATCACCGGTCAGGTGTTCTCGAACCTGATGGGAACCGACGCGTTCCAGGAGGCCGACATCGTCGGCATCACGATGCCAATCACGAAGCACTCGTTCCTCGTGAAAGACGCGTCTGAGATTCCCGGTGCCATTGCGGCGGCTTTCGAGGTCGCGGGCACCGGTCGTCCGGGTCCGGTTCTCGTTGACATCACCAAGGATGCCCAGCAGGCTGAGGCCCCGTTCATCTGGCCGCCGAAAATCGACCTGCCTGGCTACCGACCGGTGACCAAAGCACATGGCAAGCAGATTCAGGCGGCGGCACAGCTCATCGCTGAGGCGAGCAAGCCCGTGCTCTATGTCGGTGGCGGCGTGATTCGTGCCCGTGCGTCTGAAGAGTTGCGCGCACTGGCCGAGATCACCGGTGCCCCCGTCGTGACCACCCTCATGGCGCGCGGTGCTTTTCCTGATTCTCATCAGCAGCACCTTGGAATGCCCGGCATGCACGGCACGGTTCCCGCGGTGCTGGCGCTGCAAGAAGCTGACCTGCTTGTCTCGCTGGGAGCGCGCTTCGATGACCGGGTGACAGGCAAGGCGGCGCTCTTCGCGCCGAATGCGAAGGTGATCCACGTCGATATCGATCCGGCCGAGATCGGCAAGATCCGCGCAGCAGAGGTGCCGATTGTCGGAGACCTCAAAGATGTGCTTGTCGACCTCGAGGGCGCCTACCGTGCGGCATCGGCCGAGGGTAAAGCCGATACGACCGAGTGGTGGTCGTTTCTCGATGGTCTCCGCGACGAATTCCCTCTCGGCTACACACAGCCCACTGACGGTCTGATGTCGCCGCAGTATGTGATCTCGCGCATCGGCGAGCTGACCGGGCCTGAGGGTGTCTTTGCCTCTGGCGTGGGTCAGCACCAGATGTGGGCGGCGCAGTTCATCAAGTACGAACGCCCGAACGCCTGGCTGAACTCCGGTGGTGCCGGCACGATGGGCTACTCGGTCCCCGCGGCGATGGGCGCCAAGGTGGCCGAACCCGACCGTCACGTGTGGGCGATCGACGGCGACGGCTGTTTCCAGATGACCAATCAGGAACTCGCTACGTGCGCGATCAACAACATCCCGATCAAGGTCGCCATCATCAACAACTCTTCGTTGGGGATGGTCCGCCAATGGCAGACGCTCTTCTACGACGGCCGCTACTCGCACACCAACTTGAACACCGGTCACGGTACCGCGCGCATTCCCGATTTCGTGAAGCTCTCCGAGGCCTACGGGTGTCTGGCGATCCGCGTCGAGAAGGAAGAAGACGTCGATGCTGCGATTCAGCTCGCGCTCGACACCAACGATCGCCCGGTCGTGATCGATTTCGTGGTGAGCGCCGATTCGATGGTCTGGCCGATGGTGCCGCAGGGAGTCAGCAACAGCTACGTCCAGTATGCGCGCGATCACGCACCATCATTCGATCAGGAGGACTGAGCCATGACTACCCACGTGCTGAGTCTTCTGGTGGAAGACAAGCCCGGTCTGCTTACTCGCGTCGCGGGACTCTTTGCCCGTCGCGGTTTCAACATCGAGTCTCTCGCCGTGGGCGTGACCGAGGTGCCTGGCCTCTCACGCATCACGGTGGTTGTCGATGTTGATCAGTTGCCGCTGGAACAGGTAACCAAACAGCTCAACAAGCTCGTCAATGTGCTCAAGATCGTGGAGTTGGACTACTCCACCTCTGTGCAGCGCGAGCACGTGCTCGTCAAGGTTCGAGCAGACAACACCAACCGCTCGAACGTGCTCGAAGTAGTGAGTCTGTTCCGTGCATCCGTCGTCGACTACGCGCCCGAGGCAATCGTCGCCGAGGTGACCGGCGACAAAGGCAAGATCGACGCCTTCCTTCGCGCACTCGAGCCGTTCGGCATCAAAGAGCTCGCCCAGAGTGGCTTGCTGGCCATCGGACGCGGTGGCAAGAGCATCACAGAGCGCGTTCTGCGCGGCTGACATCAATTACAAGACCACAAACAAGGAGAAATACCCCCATGGCTGAGATTTTCTACGACGCCGACGCTGACCTGAGCATCGTTCAGAACAAGAAGGTCGCAATCGTCGGCTACGGCTCGCAGGGTCACGCCCACGCGCTCAACCTTCGCGACTCCGGTGTCGAGGTCGCAATCGCGCTCAAGGATGGCTCGAAGTCGGCTGCCAAGGCCACCGACGAGGGCTTCGAAGTCAAGAGCGTTGCTGACGCGACCGAGTGGGCCGACATCATCATGATCCTGGCTCCCGACCAGCACCAGCGCTCGATCTTCACCGACAGCATCAAGGCGAACCTGACCGAGGGCAAGACACTTGCTTTCGCGCACGGCTTCAACATCCGCTTCGGCTACATCGACGCGCCCGAGGGCGTTGACGTTATTCTCGTCGCACCGAAGGCTCCCGGGCACACCGTGCGTCGCGAGTTCGTTGCAGGTCGTGGCATCCCCGACATCATCGCCGTCGAGCGCGACGCTTCGGGCACCGCGTGGGCAACCGCGCTTTCGTACGCGAAGGCCATTGGCGGCACGCGCGCTGGCGTTATCAAGACCACCTTCACCGAAGAGACCGAGACCGACCTGTTCGGCGAGCAGTCCGTGCTTTGCGGCGGCACCTCGCAGCTGGTCCAGTACGGCTTCGAGACGCTGACCGAGGCGGGCTACCAGCCTGAGATCGCATATTTCGAGGTGCTTCACGAGCTCAAGCTCATCGTCGACCTCATGTGGGAGGGCGGCATTGCCAAGCAGCGCTGGTCGATCTCTGACACCGCTGAATACGGCGACTACGTGTCAGGCCCTCGCGTGATCGACCCGAGCGTCAAGGAGAACATGAAGGCGGTGCTGGCAGACATTCAGTCGGGTGCATTCGCCAAGCGTTTCATTGACGATCAGGATGCTGGCGCTCCCGAATTCCTCGAGTTGCGTGCCAAGGGCGCAGACCACCCGATCGAGGCGACAGGCAAGGAGCTTCGCGGGCTCTTCGCGTGGAAGCAGACCGACGAGGATTACACCGAAGGCAGCGCAGCGCGCTGATCTCCTCTTAGACCGCCGTCCCATCCGGCACGGCTCTTGACCGGCCGTCACGCTCCTAACCCGGAGCGTGGCGGCCGGTCTTATCACAGGCGCCCGAATAGTGTTCGATCGGTGCACGATAGGCGGGCAGGGCTACCCTGGAGGTGTGAGTTCACACCGAGACGATGCCCTCAGCTGGGACGGCGATGACGACCCGACGCTCGATGTTGCGCCGGCGCCAGCGCCAACAGCGTCTCCGTCGCTGCCCAAGGGCTACTCCGCGGTGGGCAAGGGGAGCGAAAGTCTCCATGATGCTCCGAAGGATGTGCCCGCCACCGAAGAATCCGATTCGACGGCGCTGCGCGAAGCCGAGGAGCGCACTGCGGTGAGGCCGATGGGCAACGCTGCGCTGGTGACCATCGGTGTTCTCGGTGGAGCGTATGCCTTGTACGTAGTCGGCTGGGTTATCGGGGGACTGCGGTTGCAAGGTCTCGCGCAGTATCTCGTCACCGATTTCATGTTTCTCGCGAGCTTCTGGTTGGCGGCGCTCGCGCCCGTCATCTGGTTTGGCACGACGTTTCTTCTCACGCGTCACTCAAAGACCTGGGTGCGTATCGCCTGGCTCTTTGCCGGGTTGATTCTTCTCGTGCCGTGGCCCTTTGTGATGACAGGGACGGTGGGACAGTGAGTACTGAAGCGATGGATGCTGCGCCTACGGCGTCACGAAGGTCTCCTACTTGGCTTGTGGCGACAATTTCAGGTTTCTTCGGACTCTTCTACGTCTACGCAATGTGGAACGCGATCGGCAATCTCGTCCAAACGGTTCAGGTTGCGGGCGATCTCGGCTTGAGCCTCAATGCGCTCGGTTGGTTCCTGTGGATCTTCGCAACAGCTTTCCCGCTGCTCATTTGGGGCGCGGCATTTGCGCTGGGGTCGCGGCGCAAGGGGCACGAGCTTTTGCTCATCATGCTCGCAGGTCTCGCGCTGGTCGCGGTGTTCTGGCTGAACGTTATCGCCTATTCAACGCTCAACACGTCGCTGCTGGTGGGCTGACCCGCAGCGTCACAAGGTGCGCCGCGCGCGTGCGGGCGCGATAGGCTGGATTCGAGATCGCCCCGGTGCCGTGTGGCGTGTAATCCAGTCGTTTCGCTCCGCCGTCGCGCACTGCCCCAAAGGAATCACCTCGTGACGAAGCCTGTTGTGCTCATTGCCGAAGAACTCTCTCCTGCGACGATCGAGGCCCTTGGCCCCGATTTTGACGTTCGCCAAATCGATGGAGCCGATCGCGCCGCGCTGTTGCCAGCTCTGGCAGACGCCCATGCCGTGCTGATTCGGTCGGCGACCAAGATGGATGCTGAAGCGATTGCGGCGGCGCCCGTGCTCAAGGTGATCGCCCGTGCCGGCGTCGGCCTCGACAACGTGGACATCAAGTCCGCTACCACCGCAGGCGTCATGGTGGTGAATGCGCCGACATCGAACATCATCTCGGCCGCCGAGCTCACCGTCGGACACATTCTGTCGCTTGCGCGCCGCATTCCCGCCGCGCACGCTTCGCTGGCCGAGGGGCTGTGGAAGCGCAGTTCTTATACCGGTGTCGAACTTTTTGAAAAGACTGTCGGCATCATTGGCCTCGGGCGTATCGGAGCCCTCATCACCGCACGCCTGCAGGCTTTCGGGGTCAGCGTTGTCGCGTATGACCCCTACGTCACGCCGGCGCGCGCGCAGCAGCTTGGTGTGACGCTCGTCGGCCTCGACGAGCTGCTCGCCCAGAGCGACTTCGTCACGATTCACATGCCGAAAACGCCCGAGACGACGGGCATGATCGGTGCGGAGCAGTTCCGCATCATGAAGCCGACCGCCTACGTCGTGAACGTTGCTCGTGGGGGGCTCATTGACGAAGAGGCGCTCTACACGGCCCTCACCACGAACGAGATCGCCGGTGCAGGCCTCGACGTCTTCACAAGCGAGCCTCCGAAGCCCGAGGGCACGGCATTCCCGCTGCTGAGCCTGCCAAACGTCGTTGTGACGCCGCACCTGGGAGCATCCACCGACGAAGCACAAGAGAAGGCTGGCGTCTCGGTGGCAAAGTCGGTCAAGCTCGCGCTCGAGGGCGACCTCGTGCCAGACGCCGTAAACGTTGCCGGCGGTGTGATCGATCCATTTGTACGCCCGGGAATCGCGCTCGTCGAGCAGTTGGGTCAGTTCTTCACCGGCCTCGCTCAGAGCGCGCTCACCAGTCTCGACATCGAAGTTCGCGGTGAGCTCGCCAAGTACGACGTCAGCGTCTACCGCCTCGCAGCGCTCAAGGGCATTCTCGCAAATGTCGTGAGCGAGAACGTCTCGTACGTCAACGCGCCCCTGTTCGCGGAGCAGCGGGGCATCGAGACGCGACTCATTGTTGAAGAAGAGAGTCCGCAGTATCGCAACATCACGATCCTGCACGGCACACTTGCTGATGGCAGCGTACTCAGCGTGGCGGGCACTCTCGCTGGAACGCGAATGATTCCAAAGGTCGTGGGCATCAACGGCTACGAGATCGAAGTGCCCATCGAGCGCCACCACGTCGTGATGCGCTATGCGGATCGCCCGGGAATCGTGGCGATCTACGGCCAGAAGCTCGGCGGGGCGGGAATCAACATCGCAGGACTGCAGGTTGCTGCTCCTGACTCGACCGGGCGCGCACTCTCGGTGCTGACAGTCGACTCGCCGGTTCCTGATGCGCTGCTCGACGAGATGCGTGCGGCCGTTGAGGCGGACCTGTTCCAGCAGATTGAGCTCACCGAGGCGTAGAGCCTAGGTGCGAGTGGCGCGCTCGACGAGTTTGATCAGCGCGTCCATCGCTGGCCCGGTGGGCACGGGGCCCGCGACAGCAGAACCTGCGAGCGCGTTGTTGTAGTACAGGCCGTCGCTGACGAGCATCACCAGGTCGTGGGCGGTCTCATCTGCCACATGCGGGCGAATCGCGTTGCTCCATCGTTCTCGCACATCGTGTAGGGCAGATACGGCGTGCGTGTTTCCTCCCTGCGCGAGACGTGACACCGCAATCAACACGCGATCAAGGGCGCTGCTTTCCATGGCCGATGAGCGCATGAAGTACGCCACAGGCCCTTCGTCGGCAGTAATGATGGCGGCGATGTCTTCGTCGACGAGCACGCTCAAGCGTGCGACCAGCGCGAGCTCGAGGGCTTCCTTCGTGCCGAAATGATAGAGCAGGCCGCCCTTGGAAACTCCGGCCGCGCGGGCAGTGGCCTCCAGTGTGGCCGCGCGCTCTCCGTCATCGATCATGATCTGCTCGAACGCATCGAGGACTTTCTCGCGTGCGAGGGGAGGGCGACTCATGACTCGATCGTATCGACGTCGGATCCCATGCTCTGATACTATACCGGCTGGACGGTATAGAAACTGAGGACGAGATGATCACGGCCACACTGAGGCAGCCCCGCGTCGCTGAGGGCGAACGGGTGGGATGGCGTGGTTGGGTTGCCCTGGTGGTGCTGATGTTGCCCGTGCTGCTGGTGTCGGTCGACAACACGGTGCTCAGTTTCGCTTTGCCCGCCATTGCTCTCGACCTGGAACCCAGCAGCGCGCAACAGCTATGGATTATCGACGCATACCCACTCGTGCTGGCGGGACTGCTGGTCACGATGGGCTCACTCGGCGATCGCTTCGGTCGCAGACGCATGC
The DNA here is from genome assembly GCF_037204165.1 of Microbacterium marmarense. Taxonomy (NCBI): domain Bacteria; kingdom Bacillati; phylum Actinomycetota; class Actinomycetes; order Micrococcales; family Microbacteriaceae; genus Microbacterium; species Microbacterium marmarense. The sequence continues at coordinate 543,129 of NZ_JBBDGL010000002.1, read as the reverse complement.
TGCTCATCGGTGCCTCGGGGTTCGCCGCGGTCTCTGTGCTTGCCGCGCTTGCACCCACTGCCGCGTTGCTGATTGGTGCTCGTGCCCTGATGGGTGTGTTTGGCGCAATGCTGATGCCCTCCACGCTCTCGCTGTTGCGCAGCATCTTCACGAATCGTGATCAGCGGCGCTTCGCCATTGCGGTGTGGGCCGCTGCCTTCAGCGCCGGCGCGGCGCTGGGCCCGATCGTTGGGGGAGTGCTGCTCGAGCACTTCGCCTGGGGGTCGGTCTTTCTGATGTCTGTGCCCGTGCTTATTCCGTTGTTGGTGCTCGCGCCCATGTTGGTTCCAGAGAGCCGTGACCCACAGCCCGGCCCCCTCGACCCGGCCAGCATCGGCTTGTCGATGGCGGCCATGGTCCCGTTTGTCTGGGGAATCAAAGAACTCGCCGTTCATGGATTAGAAAGCCTCGGCATTCCGCTCATCGTGACCGGCGCGATCTTCGCTGTACTTTTCGTGCGTCGGCAGGTGCGAGTGTCGACGCCAATGCTCGATATGGCGCTGTTCAAGAACGGCGCGTTCAGCGGCGCGCTGTTGGTCAACTTGTTGAGCGTCATTTCGCTCGTGGGCTTTCTGTTTTTCGTGACCCAGCATTTGCAGCTGGTGGTCGGGCTCAGTCCCTTTGCCGCTGGGCTGGCTCTCGTACCAGGGCTGCTGGCGATGATTCTCTCCGGCCTCACCGTGGTACCCGTCGCCAAGCGTTACGCCCCTCGGATCGTCGTGCCAGTGGCGCTGACCTTCTCGCTGATCGGCTATCTCGGGGTGGCGATGTCAACCGAGAACCTATGGATGCTGGTTGCGTCATTCGTCTCGTTGGGTATTGGAATCGGCGCGGCCGAGACGGTGTCGAACGAACTTGTTCTCGCGAGCGCGCCGCCAGCGAAGGCTGGCGCCGCGAGTGCGGTCTCGGAGACGGCGTACGAGCTCGGTGCGGTACTCGGCACCGCGATGCTGGGCGGCATCCTGACCGCGATCTATCGCAACAGTTTCTTGGTGCCCGCCGGTGTGCCGAGTGAATACGCATTTGACGCGCGCGAGACGCTGGCGGGTGCGACTCACGCGGCGAGCGAACTCGGTGGACCGGTTGGCGATGCACTTCGCGAGGCGTCGACTCAAGCATTCGATGCCGGCGTGAGCGTAACGGCGCTGATCGGGGCGGGCCTGGTTGTTCTCGCGGCGGGCATCGGGGCGACTACCCTGGGAGGGACCCGCTCGGCACCGGCCGTGGAGCATTGATCCTTCAGCGGGGCAGATCCCTGAACTACAAGGAGAGCGATGTCGCGCGTCCCTGAATCCCGTGTCATCAAACTCGCCGTCATTCCCGGTGACGGCATTGGCCCTGAAGTGATTGCGGAAGCCGAGAAGGTGCTCGAAGTCGCGACCGCGGACAGCAGCATCCGGTTCGACAAGACCCGATTCTCACTGGGCGCCGCGCGCTTTCTTGAGACAGGCGACACTCTTACCGACGACGATCTCACTTCGATCGGTGCTCACGATGCGATTCTGCTCGGCGCTGTCGGGGGAGTGCCCGGAGACGGAAGACTGAAGAATGCGAACATCGAGCGCGGTCTGTTGCTAAGACTGCGGTTCGCGCTTGATCACTACGTGAACCTGCGACCTTCGAAGCTCTATCCGGGGGTTCCAGGCCCACTCGCGCAGCCGGGCGACATTGACTTCGTCGTCGTGCGAGAGGGGACCGAGGGCCCCTACGTAGGCAACGGTGGTTCGATTCGCACCGGAACCGCACACGAGGTCGCAAACGAGACGAGTGTGAACACGGCATACGGCATCGAGCGAGTCGTGCGCTATGCGTTCGATCTGGCCGAACGTCGCAACAAGAAGCTGACGCTCGTGCACAAGACCAATGTGCTCGTGCACGCTGGAGGAATGTGGCAGCGCATCGTGAATACGGTGGCGGCCGAGCACCCTGACGTGGTCGTAGACTACCTTCACGTCGACGCGGCGACGATTTTCCTGGTCACGAACCCGGGCCGTTTCGACGTGATCGTCACTGACAACCTTTTCGGTGACATCCTCACTGACCTGGCTGGCGCCGTCACCGGTGGCATCGGCCTCGCTGCTTCGGGAAACATCAACCCCGACGGCGCTTTCCCCTCGATGTTCGAGCCGGTTCACGGATCAGCGCCCGACATTGCAGGACAGCAAAAGGCCGACCCCACGGCCGCGATCCTATCCACGGCTCTACTGCTCGATCACCTCGGGCTGGCAGACGAAGCACAGCGCGTCACCCGCGCAGTGGAAGAGGACATCGCGGCACGAGACGGCGGTTCCCGCGCAACTGCGCAGATCGGCGACGCGATCTCTGCACGCCTACAGGCGTAATCTGAGACACGGCAGCGACGCCCCAACAACCAGCCTGGATGTGAAGACATGACTCTCCTCGACCCCGACACCGATCTCGCCCCGCTCGAGTTCGCCGTCACCCGCAACCTTGCCGCCAAGAATGCCGCCGAACGCGAAGAGATACTCGCGAACCCCGGATTCGGTCAGAAGTTCACCGATCATATGGTCGACATCTGCTGGTCGATCCGTGGCGGCTGGCACCGCCCCCGGGTGCAACCCTACGGTCCCATTGCGCTCGATCCTGCTGCGGCAGTGCTGCACTACGGCCAAGAGATCTTCGAAGGCATCAAGGCCTATCGTCACGCGGATGGCTCGGTGCATACCTTCCGCCCCGACCAGAACGGCAGGCGACTGCAGCGCTCAGCGCGCCGCCTCGCGTTGCCGGAGCTGCCCGTGCAGTACTTCATCCAGTCATTGCGCGAGCTGATCGCCGTCGACGGGAGCTGGGTGCCATCTGGCGATGACCAGAGCCTCTATCTGCGGCCGTTTATGTTTGCAAAAGAGGCGTTCCTCGGGGTTCGGCCCGCGCAAAAGGTTGGCTACTACCTCATCGCTAGCCCTGCCGGTGCCTATTTCAGCGGTGGTGTGAAACCCGTCACCATCTGGCTCAGTGAGGACTATGCCCGCGCAGGCAAGGGCGGCACGGGCGCGGCCAAGACGGGCGGCAACTACGCGGCGAGCCTGCTGCCTCAGTCAGAGGCCTACGAGAACGGCTGCGACCAGGTCGTCTTCCTTGACGCGGATCGCAACGTCGAAGAGCTTGGTGGCATGAACGTCGTGTTCGTCTACAAAGACGGAACGATCGTGACGCCGCAATCACCCTCGATCCTCGAGGGCATCACTCGCGATTCGATCCTGCAGCTGGCCAAAGATCGTGGTCACAAAGTGGAAGCACGCGAGGTTTCACTGCAGGAGTGGCGCGACGGCGTGGCATCCGGAGACATCGTTGAGGTGTTCGCGTGCGGCACCGCCGCAGTGGTTACCCCTATCGGCGCACTCAAGAGTGCCGAGTTCATCGATGAACAGCCCATCGGCGAGCTCGCGCTGTCGCTACGCGAAGAGCTGACCGACATCCAGTACGGTCGCCGCGAAGACAAGCACGGCTGGCTCGTGCGCCTTGATGCTTGATCTGCACTGAAACTACGGCGTGGAGCCGGCGGCGCTGCCGTCGGCTCTAAGCTGGTTACGTGAGAATCGCGCGCTTTAGCCACCAAGAAGGTATCAAATACGGAATCGTCGACGAGACCGATCTGGTCGTGCTCTCTGGCGATCCGATGTTCGCGGGATTCGAACCGACTGGCGAACGGGTTCCGCTTGCCGACGCAGCCCTGCTGGCGCCGGTGATCCCACGCTCGAAGGTTGTGTGTGTGGGCCGCAACTATGCAGATCATGCGGCAGAGCTGGGCAACGAGCTCCCCGCCGAGCCGATGCTCTTCTTCAAGCCGAATACGGCGGTCATCGGTCCAGGCGATGCCATTGTGCGGCCGAAGCAGACCTCGCTGACGAGCTTCGAGGGTGAGCTCGCTGTCGTGATCGGTCGCATTGCGAAGAATGTTCCCGCAGAATCTGCGATGGACTACGTGTTCGGATACACGATCGCAAACGACATCACGGCTCGTGATCTGCAGAAAACCGATGGCCAGTGGGCACGCGCGAAGGGCTTTGATACATTCTGCCCGCTCGGACCCGCGATCGAGACGGAGTTCTCGTTCGACGGCGCTCGCATCACTACTACCGTCAACGGAGAGGTCAAGCAGGATGGCCCGATCAGCGACATGATCTTCTCGGTTGCCGAGATCATCGAGTATGCCTCGGCTGCTTTCACGCTGTTGCCCGGAGACGTCGTTCTCACCGGCACACCCGCTGGTGTCGGTCCGTTCGAGGCTGGCGACATCATCGATGTCGAGATCACTGGTCTCGGTCGACTGCGCAATATCGCACGAGACGCCTAGCGCACGCGGCCGTGGCGTCCACTGTGGGCGGTATGTCGCTCTTCCCCGATGACGTTGCCCGCGTTCAGCGGCGCACCGTTGCGGTGCTTTCCCTCGGCCAGGTGCTTGGCGGTGTTGCGTTCGGCGCGACAATCTCGCTCGGTGCCGTGTTGGCCGCCGATATCTCGGGTGACGACGCGTTCTCGGGGCTTGCTACTGCGGCGGTGACCTTGGGCACCGCCGCGATCGCGGTTCCCCTAGCGGCATTGGCGAGGCGCGGTGGGCGTCGACCCGCGTTGGCTACCGGCATGCTGGTCGCCCTCTGCGGAGTGGTGCTGGTGATCGCGGCCGCGGCGTGGCGCTCGTTTCCGCTCTTGCTCGTGTCGTTCGCGCTCATCGGGGCGGGACAGGCGGCCAATCTGCAGTCGCGGTTCGCCGCCGCCGACCTGGCAACCGATCGATCCCGTGGCCGTGACCTTTCTCTTGTTGTTTGGGCTACAACTGTTGGTGCGGTGCTCGGACCGAATCTCACCGGCCCAGGCGAGATGCTCGGTGGTGCCGCCGGTATGCCGCCACTGACCGGACCGTACCTATTCACCGTTGTGGCACAGGTACTGGCGATTGCGCTCTATCTGACGTTGCTGCGCCCAGACCCGCTGCTGTTGGCCGTCCGGGTGACGGCGCACGCAACAGGCGCTTCGGGCGCTCGCATCGCTAAGGCCGACGCACCTGCTCTTGCCCGTTACGCGATCTTCGCGATTGCGGCGGCGCACGGCGTAATGGTCTCGGTGATGGCAATGACGCCCGTTCACCTGCTGCACCATGGCGCGTCACTCAGCGTCATCGGCTTCACTATCAGCCTCCACATCGCAGGAATGTACGCGCTCTCACCGATATTCGGGATTCTTGCCGACCGCATGGGCCGCATACCGACAATTCTGCTCGGGCAGGGCTTGCTGGCGGCGGCTCTGGTCACGGCTTCGTTCGGCGAAGATTCCACATTGGCAGTGACGATCGCACTGGTGCTGCTAGGCCTGGGGTGGAGCGCGGCCACCGTTGCCGGATCCGCCCTGCTGACCGAGGCATCGTCTGAACAACAGCGCACGCGGCGGCAAGGTTTGAGCGATCTGACGATGAGCCTCGTGGCCGCGATCGGGGCAATCCTGGCTGGCGTTGTCTTGGCGTGGATCGGCTACGGCGGCTTGGCGATGGTTGTGAGTGTCGCTGTCGTCGCGACGGTAGTGCTTTCTGTTGCGGTGGTGCGTCTGCAGCGCTAGCGGGAGGTGGGCGCAGAGGTAGCCTCGTGTGCATGCCCGTTTCACTTCGCTCTGCGCTCGCGCAGCTCAACAATTCACGCAGTGTCACCAATGGTGTGGTGTCGGCGTCGCTCATGGCTGCGATGACGCTGATCGACCCCCGCCGACTCACCACTGCTCGCAGGCTGATTTATCGTTCGACGATGGCGGCGTTCACCGCGTGGGGCGTGTGGGTGGTGTTGAAAGCCGACGACGACAGCACACTGACTGGCTCCGCGCGCGTTGGCGTCACTGTGGGCGCGGCAGGCGCAACGCTCGGGATTGCCGAAGCAGGGGAAGCTCTGGACGCTCGCCTGAGCGACAGTCTCGTGCGCGCAGGCGCCTCACGGCCACGCGCGATACTGGCCGTCGGCGCCGCAACGATCTCGCTCATTTCGTGGTGGATGGGTCGCACACAGCCGGCAACAGTGCCACAGGGGAGCATTGATGACGCAGCAGCGGAACAGTTTGTCGCTGTGCCAGACGAGGTTCGCGCGCTCGTTTCGCATCTGCTCTCGGCAAGTAGCGGGTTCGGCGCGCACGAGTTGCGCGCACAGCTTGCCGTTGCGCGCGCGTCGGTCTATGAGGGTTCGCAGCTAGGCGACTTCTGGCCAGGAGTCGGGTTCCAGGTTCCTGCAGATCTGCCGGTCGCGGTGCCTGGCGACGCGACGTTCCCCGTCATCGGGCGTTACCGCGCGCTCGAAGGCCGCACGTTCGACCTTTACCTAGTGGTACAAGACGGCCGGCTCGGCACCTTGGCCGTGAGCGAAGCACGCGACTGGACGGCCGAAGACCTGGAGTCATGGTTGGATGCCGACCACGGTCTGCACGAACTGGGCAGGTGGCCTGCTGTCGATGAAATCGAGGTAATGATCGAGACTCCTGAGGGGTATCAGCCAGCGTAGACGTCAGCATCCGAAAGCCACCAAGACGGTGGGCCCGGTCTATCGACCGAGCCCACCGTCGTGTATTGATCTACGAGCGCAGTTACACGCTCGGCGAGGTTCCGCGTGCCTCGGCTTCGAGGATGGAGTCGCGACGAGCATCGAGCTCAGCGATGAGTGCCAGCCTGTCGTTCTTGAATGGCTTGTACAGCAGCGTAAGGAATACGGCATTGACGAGCATGACGCCACAGACCAGCCAGAGCAGCACAGCTTGAAGCCCTACCTCGTCGGCGAGGAAGCCCGCGGTCAATGTCCACACTGCAAAGCCGAGCGACTCGACCACTGAGACATAGATGGCGAACGCGGCGGCGCGCAATTCCGGCGGCACAACGGCCATCACAAGCGGACGGTTGACGCCGGGGTTCAAGCCCTGCATGAGCCCCACGACCGCGAACAGCACGAGGTACGGCAGGATGCCGCCGTAGGCGAACTGGGTCGCGAAGAACGCTGCGACGGCGAAGAGCGCCTGCGCGACCTGCAGCATTGCTACCCGGCCGTAGTTGGGGCTCAGCTTGTTGAGTGCGTCAGAGACGAATCCGCCGACGAAGGTGCCGAGCAGGTAGCCAAGACCAAAGGGCGCCATGATGGTTGCGGCAAGCGCCGTGTCAAAACGGTACTCGTTGACCAGCAGCACCACGCCGAAAGTGGCGACGAGCAGGTGGCTCGAAAGAAGCCGGCTGCCCAGCAGCACCAGATAGCTGGGAATCGTGACGAGGGAGCGAACTTTGGCCCAGGTGATCTTGGATGCGGCCTCACGCTCCTGCTGCGTGAATGTCTTCAGCTGCGCCTCGCCACCTCCGGTGCCCGGATCTTTGTAGAAGACCAGGATCAGAACCCCGAAGAGAACGTTGATTGCTCCGAAGACGAAGAAGCCGTATCGCCACCCGTCTTCGACATTTGCGAGCTGACCGATCAATGGCGCCATAAGCGAAGCCAGTGCAGCGGTGCCGCCGTAAAGCCACCCAACGACCTGTCCGCGCTTCTTGTCTTCGAACGAGTCACCAATGACCTCGGGCACGATCGCGTGTGCTGCTGCTGTCCCGGCGGCCATGATTCCGTAGAGGATCAGTAGCTGGGTGAAGTCCTGCGAGAGGCCAGCGGCGATCGCCCAGATGCCCCAGAAACCGGTAGCGATCGCGAGGATCAGCTTGCGGCCATACCGCTTCGCGAGAAATACCCATGCGGGTCCGGCGACGACGCCGACAATGCGGCCGACCGCCGCGAGTACACCGAGCGCGCTCGTGGCAAGGCCGAGAGCTGCGGCGATGACGGGAAATAGCGTCGTCGCCATGGAACCTTCGCCGCCGTCGACGACCATGGATCCGCCGAGCACGACCAGGTTGGTCTTGCGACGCGGTACACCGCCCTTCTTGTCGAGGTCACCGTGCCGGATGGCGGCGGTAAGGGTGGGCGGCACGGGCGGTGACGCGCTCGCTGGCTGTTGTTCGGTGGTCATGTTCCACTCCTTCGTGAATTGGTTTCGGGTGTCGGAGATTTGTTGGCGGGTTTAGGGAACGAACGATCTGGCGCCGCGCTCAGCAAGGATGCTCATGCGGACCTTTTCCCTGTGCTGGCTCTGGTCGAATCGCGGCGGGCGATCAGGTCAACGCGCATCTGTTCGAGCCAGTCCATCCATCGATCGACCGAATCGGCGCCGTAGCCGTGCATTTGATCTCCGGCCCACATCGACACTGCGGCGTCGAATTCCGGAATCGGGGCGATTCCGACCAAACCGCGCGGCCGATCCCGGCCGACGGCGACCTGGTTGCGCCGGTAGATCAGTTCGGCGTCGATTTGGGCGATTGCCGCATCGAGATCGAGCGCGACGGTGAACATGAAGCGCGCGACAAAATCGGGATCCTGAAACCGGCTCGTGGGGAGGTAAGGGGAGCGGGCCCACTCGAGCAGCGCCTCGCGGCCGATCTCGGTAATCCGATAGACCTTGGCATCTGGGCGTCCGGGACGCGGGTCAACCTCAAACTCGATCAAGCCATGGCGCACCATTTTGCCGAGCTCGCGATAGATCTGGCTGTGGTGCGTGTTAGAGCGCACGAACTGACCTTCAGTGTCAAGCCACTTCATCAGCTCGTAGCCGGTGAACGGCTTGGTGCCGAGTAGGCCGAGTAATACGTTCTCAAACTTCATTGTTGTCTCCGTTGATATGTGCACAATCACATATGTGATTAGTTTTATATCAGGGATTTGAAAACAAAGTCAAGCACGGTTTTCGCGAAACTGCCGAATGAGCCACCTCGTGACAGGTCAAAGCTCAGGGCGCTCTATGCCCGGCGATCGTTGCTGCTTATCGACCGAGCGCGGATGCAGCGAGTGCGACGTCAGTCATGTCGTTGAACACATGAAAGGCGACGCGAGCGCGGCCGGCGCGGCCTGAGGCAGTGATTCCAGCAGCATTCAGCTGGCTCAGTTGCTCGCCGTCCGGATCACTCCAGGTGACGATTGCGCTCGGGCGCTCCGGCGCAGGCAGCGCCATGCGTCGGCGAAAGGCTGCTGCGAGATCGGTTGTGTAGTCATACAGTTCGGCGGGATCGATCGACGCGAATAGCTCGAGTGCGGGCTCGGCGCCGACGAACGCTTGCCATGCTGGTGACACATCGAACCGGCTAGCGTCGTCAGCAAGGTCACCTTCGCCGCCGTAGCATGTCGACCATGGGTCACCGCCCGCATACCAACCCGCAAAAAGTGCGGGAATATCGGCAGCGAGTCTTGGCGAGACCGTCAGAAACGACACTCCGCGCGGTGAGCAAAGCCATTTGTAGGCGTGGCACACCAGCGCATCGAACTGCGTGGCGTCGAGCATGAGCCACCCGATCGCCTGTGTTGCGTCGCAGAAGGTGCGCGCGTTGTGGGCGCGTGCGGCCGCAACGATCGCGGTCGTGTCGGCGACTTCGCCGGTAGACGACTGCACGACCGAGAACACGACGAGTGCGGTGTTGTCAGTAATTGCCTCGGCCAGCAACTCCAGGGGTGCGGTGCGCACGATCAGGGCATGGGGAGAGTGCACGAAAGGCAACACGACCGACGAGAAGTCACCTTCGGCGACCAGCACTTCGGCGCCCGCGGGCAATGAGGCCGCCAGCAAGGCAGTGGTCACCGAAACCTGCGAGCCAATCGCGACGCGACTCGCTTCGACGCCGACCAGTCTGCCGAACAGTGCCCGTGAGTTCTCAACCGTTGCGCAGTATCCGCCGAGATCAACGTGGCCGCCGGAAGTAGCGTCCAGATCAGCGATCACAGCCGCCCGAGTGTCTAGCGACGGCAGCCCCGACGTGCACGCTGCAAGATAGCCGCGACCGCCCGTGAAGTGACGGCGGGCATCTGCTACCGACAGCGGACGCACGTGCTGAGCGGCATCAGTCTGCGCAGTCGAGAAGTTCATGCTCTTACAGTGCTCGCGAACTACACTGCGTGTCTACGGGAGGTATTGCATGTAATCAATAACCTCGCGTCATGTGACCATGCGCATGAACGCGGGCATAGTGTGTGCCTATGGTGAACATCGACGATCCCGATCTTGATGCTCAGGCGCTGCGCGTGATCAAAGCGATCGCAGATGAGGGCTCGATCACGGGCGCGGCGGTCGCTCTCGGATACAGTCAGCCCGCCATCAGTCAGCAACTCAAGCGTTTGGAGCAACGCCTCGAGGTGCCGATAGTAGAGCGGGTGGGTCGTAGCGTGCGGCTCACCGAAGCGGGTCGAATTCTGGCCCGCCACGCACCCGCCGTGACCACAGCATTGGATGCGGCGGCAGGAGAGATCGCAGAGCTTCGCGGCCTGCGATCCGGTCGTGTGAGACTCGTTGGCTTCCCTTCGGCTTCGCCGACGATCGTGCCACGCCTTCTCGCCGAGCTCGAGGCTTCGCACGCGGGCGTCAGCGTCACCTACATCGAAGCCGAGCCACCCGAGGCTGTCGACGCTGTACGAGACGATCGCGCAGACGTCGCGCTGACTTTCAGTTACCCAGGCGACCGCGATGATCCGCACGGCTCAAGTGCACGGGGCCTCTCGGTGCGCACGGTTGGCTCGGACGAACTGCTGGCGGTGCTCCCGCAAGGCCACCCGGCGGCGCGTCGTGCGCGCGTCGACGTCGCATCGCTGTCGACAGAACGGTGGATCGCCGGTTGTCCGCGATGCCGCGGCCATCTTCTTCAGTTGTGCGCACGGGCAGGCTTCGGCCCCGACATTGCTTTTGAGACGGATAACGCTGTGGCCGTCGAAGGGCTGGTGGCGCAGGGCATTGGCGTTGCGACGCTGCCCCGCATGGCCGTGGCGTCGTTTCCGCTGTTGCCGGGTGTGGTGACTCGGCCGCTGCCAGCCGCAGAGTCTCGAACCATTCATGTGGTTACAGCGCATGGTGCCGATCGCGTACCCGCTGTGCGCGTGGCACTTGAAGCCATTGCGCGTCTCGTGGAAGACCAGGGAACAGGGGCTGAGGACAACTAGAGTAGGCGGTGATGTCTTCTACACCTGATACCCGAACGACAACCGCCGCCGGAGCCGACATTCGTGTTCGTTTCTGCCCGTCACCGACGGGGTTGCCGCACGTCGGCTTGATCCGTACGGTGCTTTTCAACTGGGCTTTTGCCAGGCACAATGGCGGCAAGCTTGTCTTTCGGATTGAAGACACCGACGCTGCTCGCGACAGCGAGGAGAGCTACCACCAGCTGCTTGAGGCGCTGCGCTGGTTGAAGATCGACTGGGACGAAGGCGTCGAAGTGGGGGGCCCTCACGAGCCCTATCGACAGTCGCAGCGCCACGACCTCTACCGCGATGTTCTCGAGAAGCTCGTCGCTGCGGGGGCCGTCTACGAGAGCTATTCGACAGCCGCCGAGATCGACGCGCGCAACGAGGCTGCTGGTCGAGCAAAACAGCTGGGGTACGACAACTTTGACCGCACGCTCACCGAAGAGCAGAAGGCCGCGTTCCGCGCTGAGGGGCGCGAACCTGCTTGGCGTCTCAAGGTGCCCGACAAAGACCTGACCTACGACGATTTGATTCGCGGTGAAGTGACCTTTCCTGCCGGATCGTTCCCCGACTTCGTCTTGGTGCGAGCAGGCGGAGTGCCGCTCTATCCGTTCGTAAACCCGGTCGACGACGCGCTTATGGGTATCACCCACGTCATTCGCGGCGAAGATCTGATGCCTTCCACCGCTCGCCAACTTGCGCTGTATGGCGCACTCGTCGATGCGGGAGTGACCACATTCATTCCCCGCTTCGCGCACATGCCACTGGTACTGGGCGAGGTCGGAAACAAAAAGCTCTCAAAGCGCGACCCGAAGGCTGATCTTTTTCTGCAACGCGAGAAGGGATTCATTCACGAGGGTCTGTTGAACTACCTGTCGCTACTGGGCTGGTCAATTGGGCCCGACCGCGACATTTTCTCGCTCGAAGAGTTGATCGAGTCATTTGACATCGTTGACGTCAACCCCAACCCCGCACGATTCGATCAGAAGAAGGCCGAGTCAATCAACGGGGATCACATTCGGATGCTTCAGCCGGCAGACTTCGCTTCGCGGTTAGTGCCGTATCTGCTCGCTGCCGGAGTCGTTGACGAGCCGATGACCGCTGCTCAGCAAGAGATGCTGCAGGCTGCTGCGCCGCTCGTGCAGGAGCGAATGCAGCTGCTAGGTGACGCACCAGGATTGCTAGGCTTCCTGTTCACGAGCGACATCACCTACGCGGAGGACGCGCTCGCGACACTGCCCGCCAACGCGGGGGAGGTGCTCGTTGCATCGGTAGGCGCGCTTGAGCTCGTGCCCGAGACCGAGTTTACGACCGCCGCAGTTCAATCTGCTCTGTCTGCCGCTCTTATCGAGGGGCTAGAGCTGAAGCCGAGGATCGCGTTCGGGCCGTTGCGTGTTGCGTTGAGCGGGCGCCGCATCTCGCCGCCGTTGTTTGAGTCGATGGAGTTGCTCGGCAAGGCAGAGACTCTGCGTCGGCTCGGTGCGCTGGTCGCCCACCGGTCATGACCGAACCGGCTCAGTTTGTTCGCAGCGCCACAATCGTCTAGACTCGATCTTCGGCAAGACCTCGGCGTTAGAGCCTTGGGGTATGGTGTAATTGGCAACACGGCGGTTTCTGGTACCGTTGTTCTTGGTTCGAGTCCAGGTACCCCAGCCACGAGAAAACCCCCGCTCAGTGGGGGTTTTTCGTTTGGTCGATGGAAGCTACGCGGCGACCAGCCCCGCCGCCGCCTTCTGCTCGCGCGCGGACCCGCGCCCCTTGTGCGCGCCGTGTGTGCGCATAATGGCTGAATGGATGGTGGCCCACGCGCGTCCACGGACGCGAGCGACCTCGCAGCGTTACGGCGCCGCGCATATGGTCCCGACGCCGACATCTGGGGCGACGACGATGCGCAACACCGTTTACGCGAACTTGAGCAGCAAGAACGACCGAGCGATCGGGCTGTTGCTGGAGGAGAACCCGCTTGGCTAAGTGGTTCAGTCCCGGAGCCGTCACCGCCGACGCTCTCGCAAGGGCCGCCGGAGATCGATGCGCCAACTGACGCAGTGCTGGCACCACGAGCTCGCCGACTTTGGCTGGTGGCCTTGGCGTCGTTAGTGCTCGGCGGTATCGCGGGCGGAGCCTTGGTTTCAGCATCCGTTCCTCGAGCGAACCTTGTTCTCGAAACCACCAATGACCGGCTGCCTGAAGAACTATCACGCCAAATTATGGATTGGGGTGTGGGCGAGTCTGGCATTCAGGGTCACGAGCCTCTGGGTGAGCTGACTGCCTGGACTGCCATGAGCGCGACGGGTGAGAGCTGCATGATTCTCGTCGCGCGATCGAGTATTCAAGCGGTAGCGTGCTCCCCCGGAGGATTGGACCCGAGCATTGATGTGCTGGTGGGCCGTGATGTCCCGGTCCCAGGGCCGGAGATGCCGGACGGCTCTGCACTCCGGCTGCTCGCGGACGACAAAGGAGTTGCAGTGTGGGTGAAACAGGCGCGGCCGAGCGTCGAGCCAACGTCACCCTCGGACGAACAGACGTAGTCGGTAGCTTGTGGCGCTAAGCCACCGGTTTCTTTGTATATGTTGTTTTGTGTTGGAACATGTTGTATTCTGTGGGAATCCAAAGAAGGGTTCACGTGTACGCAACGAAGCGCCAAGAACAGATCGGGCAACTGCTCGAAGATGACGGCAGTGTGAGCGTCGTCGAGCTGGCAGCTCGATTCGATGTCACCACTGAGACGATTCGCCGTGATCTTGATCAACTTGAATCAGCGGGCACGCTGCGCCGAGTACACGGTGGAGCGGTAGCGATTGATCGCGTCAGCACTGCAGAACCGACGCTCGGCGAACGTCGTGATCGGCACTCGGGAGCGAAGCTCGCGATTGGTCGCCGCGCAGCAGACGCCGTCAGTGACGGATTTCGCGGCTCTGTCTTCTTCGACGCGGGCACGACGACCGCTGCCGTAGCGGCTCAACTGGCACCTCGACTCGCCACGCCGTCTGTTGAAGTTGTCACCCACGCAATCTCGCTCGCGTACGAAATGTCGACGGCGCCGTCCGCAGCACTCACACTGATCGGCGGTCGAGTGCGTGGTGTCACGGGTGCGGCCGTTGGTGCAGACACAGTGCGCTCCATTGAGTCGCTTCGGCCCGATATTGCCTTTATCGGCACCAACGGAATTTCTGCAGGCTTCGGACTCAGCACGCCAGACCCCGATGAAGCTGCCGTCAAGAGAGCTATTGTTCGCGCGGCTCGTCGTGTGGTTGTCGTCGCAGACCGTGACAAGCTCGACGTCGAGCTGTTGGTGGGGTTTGCGGGGCTACAAGACATCGACGTACTGGTGACCGACGCCGTGCCCAGCGCTGCGCTTGCTCAAGCGCTGACGGACGCAGACGTGGAGGTCTGGATCTCATGATCGTGACATTGACGGTAAACCCCTCTCTTGACCGGACGATCACTCTCGAACGGGCACTGCAACCTGGTGAGGTGCAGTCGGCTCTCTCTTCCCGAGAAGACGCCGCAGGCAAGGGCATCAACGTTGCGCGTTCGATTGCGGCTGCAGGTGCCGCCACTCGTGCAGTTCTACCGCTCGCTATCGACGATCCGTATCGTGCGATCCTTCGAGCATCGGCCTTGCCAGTCTGTGAGGTTCCGATTGTCGGTCACTCCCGGGCGAATATCACTATTGCCGATCCCGCTGGGATCACAACGAAACTAAACCTCCCCGGCCCTGCTCTTTCGCCGAGCGATGCCCGAGCAATTATTGCAGCGGTCGTGGAAGCATCAGCGGGTGCGAGTTGGCTGGTGCTCGCAGGCTCGCTACCACCCGGTGTCGGTGACGACTTTTACGTCGTCGTCATTAATGCCGTGCGGGCGGCGCATGGCGAATCTTCGCCGTTGATCGCCGTTGACACTTCGGGAGTCGCGCTCCGAACGGTTGTCGAGCATGGAACCCCCGATCTGATCAAACCCAACGATGAAGAGCTGGCAGAACTTGTCGGCATCGAACTTGCTGATGACGGTCCCATCGATGCTGTCATCGCCGTCGCTAGACAGCTGGTGCCGGCTCGAGCGGCCAGCGCCCTGGTAACTCTTGGCTCGCGTGGAGCCGTGCTGGTTACCGGTGAGAGCGCCCTTGTAGGCGAAGCTCCACGCATCCGGGTCGCCAGCACAGTCGGCGCGGGGGACAGCTCTCTTGCAGGCTACGTGCTCGCACATGCTCAGGGGCTCGCGCCGGACGATTGCGTGCGCAGCGCCATTCGCTATGGCGCTGCCGCAGCATCCCTTCCCGGTACCCAGGCACCGACGCCCGCAGACCTTCCCGCCGGTGACGTATTCGTCACCACCCATTCCTGAACAACCCAAACCCCGCCGACAACAGGAGGACACCGTGTCGCAAACCATCACCACCGGGCTTGTGAGCTTGGACGAGAACCTCGGAGACGACAAAGCTGCCGTTATTCGTGCTCTCGCAGCTCGCGTGACCGAGCAAGGCCGAGCGAATGATGCCGAGGCGCTGTTCGCCGACGCATGGACTCGTGAGCAGAAGGATGAAACGGGTCTTCCCGGCGGCATTGCTATTCCGCACGCGAAGAGTGCTGCCGTCATCGAAGCGTCGCTCGCCTTCGCTCGGCTCAAACCAGGAATCGAGTTTGGTGCCGACGACGGACCAGCTGACCTTGTCTTTCTGATCGCTGCCCCCGCTGATGCGGCTGAAGCGCACTTAGCAGTTCTTTCCAAGCTGGCTCGAAGCCTCATGCAAGACGAGTTCACGAGTGGCTTACGTGCTGCGACGACAAACGAAGATGTCGTCCAGATCGTTCGTGTTGCGATCGGCGAGGCGGACGCAGAAGCGGCGCCCGCCACTGCCGCACACGTCGATGGCGAGACAGCATCCGTGGCGGATTCGAGTCTCATGGTGGATTCTCGACCTGCTCGCATTATTGCCGTCACTGCGTGCGCCACCGGAATTGCGCACACCTTTATGGCTGCCGACGCGCTGACAGCGGCGGGAAAGCAAGGGGGTGTTGACCTTGTCGTTGAACCACAGGGTTCCAGCGGATACCAGCCGCTCCCGCAAGATCAGATCGACGCAGCGGACGCGGTCATTTTCGCCACCGACGTCGACGTGCGAGGTCTTGCGCGCTTCGCAGGAAAGCCTGTGATTCGTGCGGGAGTGAAGCGCGGCATTGAACACCCGAAAGAGATGATCGCTGAGGCAGTGGCAGCCGCCAATAATCCGAACGCAGCACGGGTGAGTGGCACTGCCGATGCGGAGTCTGAGACAGCATCCGCCGAATCACTCTCGTGGGGCTTGCGGATCCAGCGAATCTTGCTCACCGGCGTGAGTTACATGATTCCGTTCGTAGCCGGTGGCGGGCTTCTGATCGCGCTCGGGTTCTTGCTCGGCGGCTATCAGGTGACCGACAATGCCGCGAACGTGATCGTGCAGAACTCGCTGTGGGATCTTCCGACTGAGAACATCACCTCTGACTACGGTGGTCTGGGGCAGTACCTCGGCTCGGTGATGTTCATGATCGGCGCAACGTCGATGGGCTTCCTCGTATCGGCGCTTGCCGGCTACATCGCCTTCGCGATCGCTGACCGTCCCGGACTTGCGCCCGGCTTCGTTGCGGGTGCTGTTGCCGTGCTGATGAACGCCGGCTTTATCGGTGGCATCGTTGGCGGATTGCTCGCCGGTGTGACGGCATGGTGGATCGCCACCTGGAGCGTTCCGCGTTGGTTGCGAGGGCTCATGCCGGTGGCAATTATTCCGTTGCTCGCGTCGATCGTCGCATCAGGCTTGATGATTTTGTTCCTCGGCCGGCCAATCTCAACCCTGATGGAGTGGGTCACTCTCTGGCTGAACAACCTCGCCGGTACCTCCGGAATCATCGCGGTGGGTGTGGTGCTGGGCCTCATGATGTGCTTCGACCTGGGTGGGCCGATTAACAAGGTTGCGTACGCGTTCGCTGTTGCCGGCCTCGCAGAGGCATCCGCACAGAACACCACCCCTTACCTGATCATGGGGGCCGTCATGGCCGCAGGGATGGTGCCGCCGCTCGCGATGGCGCTCGCGTCGACAGTTCTCGCTCGGCCGCTTTTTCCGCAAGTGGAGCGCGAGAATGGCAAGGCAGCCTGGCTGCTAGGTGCCGCGTTCATCAGCGAGGGAGCTATTCCGTTCGCAGCAGCTGATCCGCTTCGCGTCATCCCAGCCTCAATGGTCGGCGGTGCGGTGACCGGAGCGCTCAGCATGGCATTCGGTGTGCAGTCGCTCGCACCACACGGTGGCTTGTTCGTTTGGTTCGCAATCAACCCCTTCTGGGGCTTCATTGTTGCGATCATTGCTGGCACTGTGGTGAGTGCGTTCGCTGTCGTCGCGCTCAAGAAGTGGGCCGTGCGTCGGCCCGTAAACGAAACCGAGCCGGCTCTGACCGTCGCGGCAGTCTGAACTAAGGAGAATCAAATGGCACAACGTCAGGCAACCATTGCAAGTAGTTCTGGGCTTCACGCCCGACCGGCCAAGCTTTTCGTCAAGGCCGTGCAAGAGTCCGGTGTGCCGGTGACCATCGCCGTAGAGGGGGGACCCGACCTCAACGCGGGCAGCATCCTCTCGCTTATGGGTCTTGGCGCGTCTCACGGCACCGTCGTGACGCTCAAGGCAGAGGGTGAGGGCGCCGAAAAGGCACTCGATGACCTCGTGGCACTTCTTGAAACAGATCTAGACGCTGAGTAGCTCAACTACCGATGCCGCTTCGCCACTCTCGAAACAGGGAGGCGAAGCGGCATTCGTCGAGCTAACCGGCGAGCGCCTGGCTTAGCGAAGCCCTACCGAGTCGGGCATAAGCAGGGTTATCGTCGCTGTGGGCGAGCAACATGAGGGCGACTGCGACTGCCCAGGCGCGGGCGCGCGTCCAGGCCGCGGCGTCGTATCGACCGTTCGTGGCAGCCACGAACGCAGTGCGTCCGACCGGAGCGGTTTATCAGGCACTTTCGGACCCTAACGAGGTGGTGATTCGTGGTGCGTCACACCTCGGCACTATCGAGCGGCTCAAGAGTGATGAATTCCCCACCGTTTTGTTCGGCGGCCCACTTCAGACGCGCGCTGCCCATTTGCTTGCCGATTACCGACAGCGTCCAATCATGGGTTGCAAACGCGCGCCGAGGTGCCACCGCAAGTACGAAATCCATCGCTTCGCCGATCTTCAGCCAAGGAGCACCGACTGGCGCCGCGAGCAACCGCACCTTCTTGTCGCCTGGAACGGCGTAGGAGTCACCCGGGTAGTAGAACTCGTCGTTCACCAACACACCGACGTTGTCGATTACCGGTACCGACTCGTGGATCACGGCGTGCGTGCCGCCGAAGAACTCGAGCGAAAAGGGGCCGACCTCGATGACATCGCCCGGGTGAACGGCGGTGATTGAGAAGTCGGTGGCAGCTTGTTTGACACCATCGGGTCCGAAGATGGGAATCTCGGGGAAGGCGGTGAGGATTCGCGACAGATGATCGGGTGTCCAATGATCCGGATGCTCATGGGTGATGACAATCCCGATGACGCGCTCGAGGTCTAGCAGGGGAGTCGTGAAGTTGCCGGGGTCGACGATAAGTGTTTCTCCACCGGTCTCGAGAGTCAGCGTGGCGTGTTCGTGCTTGGTCACTCGCATGCTGAGAGTCAACTCCGCGGATGATGGATGAGCAAGTAAATATGCGGCTCCCGGTTCGATTTGGAGGGCGCGCCAAAGACATGGCATAATCGAACGGTTGCCGAAAAGGCGACACGGTAAAGTACGGCCCCATCGTATAGCGGCCTAGTACGCCGCCCTCTCACGGCGGTAACGCGGGTTCGAATCCCGCTGGGGTCACCAGAAGTGAAAACGCCCGGTCATTTGGCCGGGCGTTTTTCGTTGTGCACCCACTAATCTGGTGCGGTACCTGTCTCAAGGATCGAGCGGTAACGTAACGACACCCGACAAAGCAGTCACGTCTCACAACAGAACGGCAGCAACAGATGACGCAAACCCTTCTGCCCGGAATCCAAGCGACTCGAGTGAGCACGCCCAGAATCACGGCGAACGTGCTCGAACGCACCGCCACGAGCACAGACGCACCTCGGACTGTGGTGTTCGTGCATGGCAATGTGTCATCGTCGCTTTTCTGGCAGCCGTTGATGCTCGAGCTTCCCGCTGATGTGCGCTCGCTCGCTATAGATCTTCGAGGTTTCGGCGAGAGCGAAACTCTTCCCGTGGACGCCTCTCGGGGAGTGCGGGACTTCTCTGACGATGTCGCGGCGGTTCTTGATGCTCTCGGCGTGTCTTTCGCGCATCTGGTTGGCTGGAGCATGGGTGGTGGGGTAGTGACCCAGCTCATGCTTGACCGTGCAGAGTTGGTGGCGAGTCTCACCCTCATCGCGCCGGTTTCGCCGTACGGCTTCGGAGGCACCGCGCTTGACGGCACGCTGCTGGCTGCCGACGGCGCGGGCACAGGCGGGGGCGGTGCCAACCCCGACTTCGTCGAACGGCTTGCGGCCGGCGACCGTACCGAATCCGAACCCACCTCGCCGCTCGCGGTCTACCGATCAAGCTACGTGGCCCCGGGATTCGAGTCGCAGCACGAAGAGCTGTGGGTCGAGTCCATGCTCACCACCGTGACCGGGGAAGACAACTATCCGGGTGATTCCACAGCCTCGGAGAATTGGCCGGGCTTTGCACCAGGCGCAAGGGGCGTGCTCAACACAATGGCTCCGACTGTCTTCAACACATCGGGCATCGTTGATCTGAACTCGAAGCCTCCAGTGCTCTGGATTCACGGCGAGAATGACGCGATCGTCGCTGACGGCTCGTTCTTCGATCTGAATCAGTTGGGTGCGGCCGGCATCATCCCGGGCTGGCCCGGTGACGCGGTCGCGCCACCTCAGCAGATGAAGACCCAAACCAGGAACGTGCTTGACGTCTATCGCCAGAACGGCGGAGAAGTGACTGAGCTCGCGCTAGAGAATTGTGGTCACAGTCCCCATCTTGAGCATGCCGACGAGGTTCGCCGTGCGCTGACGGAACACATCTTTCGCGCGTAGAGTCTCGCACGGCCACGAGCCGCGCTGCCGAATTGACGGATAGCCTCGAGGGGTGATTTCTATTACTCTCACTGATGGTTCGGTCTTGCGCGAAGCGCGTGCTGGTGACGAAGCCGGAATTCTGGCGTGCATCGCCGCCCTCGCTGTCTACGAACGCGAGCCTGATGCGGTCGAGAACACCGCAGCGGCCCTCACCGAAACCTTGTTTGGGGCTGAGCCGAAAGCGTTCGCCCACGTCATTGAGCGCGAAGAAGTCATCGTCGGAATCGCGATCTGGTTCCTCACCTACTCAACCTGGACCGGCAAGCATGGCATCTGGCTCGAAGACCTCTATGTTGATGAAAACCAGCGAGGGCGCGGCTACGGAAAGTCGCTCATCGCCTCGCTCGCCGCAGTATGCGAAGAACGCGGCTATCCGCGATTGGAGTGGACTGTGCTGGACTGGAACGAGCCAGCCGTGGCGTTCTATCGGTCGATCGGCGCCGCGCCGATGAGCGAGTGGACGACGCAGCGCCTGGTCGGCGCGAAACTCTCACGCCTAGCGTCAGCGGTGCACGCGTGAGCGACGAACGAAAGACGATTGTCATCACCGGCGCGAGTGACGGTATCGGCGCTGCCGCCGCTCGACAGCTTGCAGGCAACGGCGAGCGAGTCGTGCTGGTCGGGCGCTCTCGCAATAAGACCGAAGCGATAGCCCGTGAAATCGACGCTCCGTTTCATATCGCCGACTACGCAGAGCTTGAGCAGGTGCGTGAACTCGCTGCGGACTTGGCGACGACCTATCCGCGCATCGATGTGCTGGCGAACAATGCCGGGGGGATCTTCGGCGACCGCAAGCTCACCAAAGACGGGTTCGAGCAGACCTTTCAGGTCAATCACCTCGCGGGATTCCTGCTCACCAACCTCTTGCTTGAGAATTTGATCGCGAGCAATGCCAGTGTGATTCAGACCTCGAGCGTCGCAGCCAAACGCTTTTCGAAGTTTGACATCGACGATCTGCAGGGAGAACACAACTACTCAGGTCGAGTCGCCTATGGCAACGCAAAGCTCGCCAACATTCTCTTCACCCGCGAACTTGATCGTCGAGTTGCTGAGGACGGCTTGTCGACGGCGGCGTTTCATCCCGGCGTTGTAGCCACCAGCTTCGCGTCGTCATCAGGTGGACTCTTCGGCTTTATCTACACCAATCCGCTCACCCGCCGGTTCATGACAACTACTGAAGACGGCGGGTCGCGCCTCACATTCCTTGCCACGGGAACCCCCGGGCAGGATTGGATCTCGGGGGAGTACTACGAGCGCGATCGACCGATGGCTTCGCACCGCCTGAGTCGAGATGACCAGCTCGCACGTCAGCTGTGGGAGCGCAGCGCAGAACTCGTAGGGCTGTCGGGCTGAAGCCTGGCGCAGCTGACCGTGTGACTGACTCATTGCCCGTTCTCGAGGTCGTCGCGGCCGTGATTGAGCATGAGGGGATGCTGCTGGTCTGCCGTCGCGCAGAAGGGCGCTCTGCCGCCGGAAGATGGGAGTTTCCTGGCGGCAAGATCGAGCAAGGTGAGACGCCAGCTCAGGCGCTGATTCGCGAAATTCGTGAAGAACTGGGTGTTGGCATCACGATCTCTGGTCATCTCACCACCAACGACACCGTGGTGTCTGGCCGCACGATCCGCCTCACATGTCTGCGTGCCGCCTTGAACGACGCCGTTCCTGTGGCGAGCACCGACCACGATGCGCTGGAGTGGCTCGCTCCCGGTCGACTCTCGGGCCGTCGCTGGGCTGAGCCCGATCTGCCGGCTGTGAGTTTGCTCACCAACGCGGCTGCATCGGGAACACCAGCCCGGTAGCATCCGTTCTCTCATCTTGTAAGCGCAGAACATACGATTGTTCGCGAACACCACGATCACTCAGGAGTGACTCATGACCGACGACGGAACCATCACGCGCATACCGAGCACAGAAACTGCTGTGCTTGCCGGCGGCTGTTTCTGGGGCATGGAAGACCTGATTCGTCGACAGCCCGGCATCTTGCAAACGCGGGTCGGCTACACCGGCGGCGAGAACGATCACGCCACATACCGCAACCACCCGGGACACGCCGAAGCGGTGGAGATCGTGTTCGATCCTGCGAAGACCAGCTATCGCGATGTGCTGGCCTTCTTTTTTCAGATCCACGATCCCTCGACGCTCAACCGGCAAGGCAACGACATCGGCTCGAGCTATCGTTCTGCCATCTTCCCGCTGACGCCTGAGCAAGCACGCATTGCGCGCGAGACCATCGCCGATGTCGATGCTTCGGGGCTGTGGCCGTCAAAGGCTGTGACGACGCTCGAACCCGCAGGAAAGTTCTGGCAAGCGGAGCCCGAACACCAGGACTACTTGCTCAGGTACCCCAATGGGTACACCTGCCACTTTCCGCGAGCGGGGTGGGTACTGCCGAAAAGAGCTGAAGCCGCCTCTTAGCTGAAGTCGGGTATCGCACCCCAGGCATCTGGCCAGCGTCGGAAGCCGGGAGTAGCCTGCCGAGTATGACCGAGACGCAAACTCTCGAATGGCTGCTGGACTCTGACCCAGCGCTCAAATGGCAAGTTCAGCGAGATCTCGTGCGATCGCCACCGGACGAATGGCACGCGACTCGAGACCGAGTCGCGACCGAGGGATTTGGCGCTCGAATGCTCGCTCATCAAGATGAGGACGGCCAATGGGCTGGCGGCGCGTATTTCCCTGCCGATTTTGACGAAGCATCCGCTGAAGCCGAAGAAGGCCAGCCTTGGACCGCCACGACATGGTCGCTCAACTTTCTGCGTGAGTGGGGCCTTGACCCAGTGGTTCTTGCTGGCACCGCGGAGAAACTCGCGACCAACAGCCGATGGGAATACGAACAGTTGCCCTATTGGGGCGGCGAAGTCGACTGTTGCATCAACGCGTTCACCATAGAAAACGGTGTCTGGCTCGGTGCAGAGATCGGTGGAATCGTCGATTGGTTAGTCGAGCATCGCCTTGCTGACGGTGGTTGGAACTGCGAATGGATCGACGGCTCGACACGATCTTCTTTTCACTCCACGATCAGTTCGTTGCGGGGCCTGCTCGCCTACGACATCGCAACGGGCGGCACAGTGGCAACCCGAGCTGCCCGTCGCGGTGGCGAGGAATACCTTCTCGAACGGGCGCTCTTCAAACGTCTCTCTACTGGGGAGCAGGTTGGGCCCTGGGTCACACGTCTCGTTCACCCGTTCCTCTGGGTCTATAGCGTGCTGAACGCGGCTGACTACTTCCGCAAAGCGGCACTATTTGATGCTACGGCGCCTGATCCACGCATGACTGAGGCGATTGAGCTCGTTCGCAGCAGGCGAAGGCCCGACGGAGTTTGGCTGCAGGAGCGCACCCAAAAGGGTCGTATTTGGTTCGAGATGGATGTTGCTGAAGGTGAGCCCTCCAAATGGCTTACCTTCTATGCCATGAGAGTTCTCGAATGGTGGGATGCCGCGGCGCTTCGCTAGAGGACGGAGCAACTCCGCACAAGAGGCCGGAGGCTATTCACTCGTTGATTTGGACTTTCTCCGAGCGGCACGCGAGGTTCTGACTGTCGCCCAGATAATCAGTCCGAGCGCCGCAAGCACGAGCAACCAAGGGAGCAGAAAACCGAGCGCGAGCACAATGCCGTTGAGCGTAGCGATGAGCCCATTCCAACCGGCGGTCACTCCATCGGTGAAGCCAGCAGGGTCTGCCTCGACGGGCTGCGACTCTGAGTGAAGTGTGACGGTGAGCGTCGACATCGCGATCTGTCCCTCCACTGACTCCAGTTGCTTTTGGTAGGACTCGACCATCGCTTGGCGTTCAGATAGGGCGCTCTCGGCCGCAATGAGATCCGCGATGTCTGTCGCTTCCGACATCAACTCGACAAGCCGATCCACCGAGGCCTGAGCGGCGTCTATGCGTGCGCGAAGATCGATCGTTTGGTCCGTCACGTCCTGACGATTGATGGTTGAGCTCGTCACCTCGCCCAGTTCAGACAGCTCAACGATGAGATCGTCGAGCTCATCGGATGGCACGCGCACGGTGATCCATGCTCCGTCTGGGGCGTAGGGGTACGGCATGGACTCGTACGCAATGCCGTTCTCGCCAACGGTGTACGCCTCGCCCGAGCGGCCGATACTCATCGACTCGACATAGCCGTCTCGCACGTTCGCAGCATCTGCGATAGCCGCGGCGCCAGCAGGCACGTCTTCGACCACGACCGTCGCGGAGGCGAAGGTGATGATGTCACGCTCGGCTGAGCCACCGACTGTGTCGTTCTCCAGGGCTAGTGCTTCATCGCTCATCTCGCTGCTGAGCCCGCCTGCATCTTCTGACACGACCTCGGCGCCCTCAACCTGCGACTCGAGGGCGGGGCCCTCGCTCACGATCGTTGAACTGTCTGTGCTGTCGTCCGAGGCGCCCCCGACGAATGGCGCGAGGCTAGGCGCGATGACGGCAGCTACCAGTACCACAGCAGCTGCTGCCGCCCCGCCTATCCACCACTTGCTCCGGCGCGAACGCTGAGCGACGCGCGCCCGCGAGATCTCGGCGAACACGTTTCGTTCTATGGCGTCGATGCGCTCCTCGCCTAGTTCAGGCAGGCTGTCGGCGTTCGCTCCAGGCGAGGTATCGCGATCTTGCTTGTCGGTCATGATGTCTCCTCGATCGAGGTTCGCAAACGCGTGCGGAGGCGGGAGAGACGGTTGCGCACCACACCGTGCGTCACGCCCAGCTCTGCGGCGGCTGCTTCATACGAATGGCCCTCTGTCGCACAGAGCCGAAAGATGTCTTGGTCGAGCTGGTTGAGGTCCGCAACTTCGCGCATGATCCGTGAGGCGAAGTCGGCATCGATGACCTGCTGTTCGATGTTCACCGTGGCAGCAAGGCTCTCATCGACCATCGCGGCGGTGTGAAGTCGATCGCGCTGCTGGCGTCGCATCCGATTTGCGGCTTGGAAGCGACAGATTGTCACGAGCCAGGGCAACAGTGAATCACTGGCAAGATCGAGGCCGGGCAGCTTGCGCCACGCGACCAGGAATGTCTCCTGGGTGACATCTTCAGCATCGGCAGTATCGCCCAGAAGGCGGTGTGCCAGCCAGTAGACGGGTCGCACGTAGGCGCGATAGAGCGCCCGAAAGGCGAGATCGCTCCCACCTGCGGCCTGCGCCACGAGCGTCGCGTCGTCTGTCACCGCCCGATCCGTCATGTCATCCCATCGTCTGGCTGCGAGCAGCTCTGCTGCACCTGATTGTCTCTTAGCTTCTCAGTGTCGCGCTGCCAGCGAACGTCTCAAAACGTCAGAGTTCGTTCCGGTGACCTGTATTCTGGTCGAGCGAGAGGGAGTATCCCGAAATCGCGCGTTCGTCATCACGGGAGCTCTGGCTTCCCGGGCGCGTACCGCACAGAAACTGTGCGGGGGAGAGACTTTCGACGTTCTGTCGCCCCCGCTCTCATTCTTGAAAGGCCCGGTATGGACCTGCAACTTCCGCTTTGGTTTGAAGTTGGCTCGCTGATCGTGCTCACGCTGATCTTGATCGCAGATCTGCTGCTCATTCTCAAGCGTCCCCACATTCCGTCGACGAAGGAATCGACCCTGTGGGTGGTCTTCTACATCGTGCTCGCGCTCGTCTTCGCGGGGTTGATGTGGATCTTTGCGGGTGCTGAGTTCGCGGGACAGTTCGTCGCGGGCTGGTTGACGGAGTACAGCCTGTCGATCGACAACCTGTTCGTCTTCGTGCTGATCATGACTCAGTTCGCCGTTCCGAGGCGGTACCAGCAAGAAGTGCTGATGGTGGGAATCATCATCGCGCTCATACTGCGCGGGCTGTTCATTCTGGCCGGCGCCGCAATCATTGAAGAGTTCAGTTGGGTCTTCTACATTTTCGGAGCGTTTCTCGTCTGGACGGCGTACCGTCAGGCATTTCCCGGCGGAGACCACGATGACGATGTGCAGCGCGAGAGCTTCATTGTTCGCACGCTTCGACGCACAATCGACATCAGTGACCACTACGACGGTGCGAAGATCCGCACGGTCGTAGGCGGAAAGAAGATGTGGACGCCGATGATCATCGTCTTCGTGGCGATCGGCGTGACTGACCTGCTGTTCGCCATCGACTCGATCCCGGCGATTTTCGGAATAACGCAAAGTGCGTTCATCGTCTTCACCGCAAACCTCTTCGCGCTGATGGGCTTGCGCCAGTTGTATTTCCTGCTCGGCGACCTGCTCGATCGTCTGCGCTACCTCCACTATGGAATCGCTTTCATCCTGGCCTTTATCGGAGTCAAGTTGGTGTTGCACGCGATGCACGTCAACGAGCTTCCGTTCATCAATGGTGGGCAGCCGATCGCGTGGGCTCCCGAGATCTCTACCTGGCTGTCGCTCGTGGTGATCGTGCTCGCGATGGGTGTGGCAACGATCGCGAGCCTCATCGCTGCTTCGCGCGAGAGCAGGGCAGCAAGTCCGGAAGATGCCGCCGGCGCGGTTGCCGAAGAGAAGGGCACGCCGCCCACGATCGATGGTGTGTGAGCGGTGGTAGCCTGTCTGGATGCGAATCGCTCGACTTCTCCTTAGCGGCCGCGACGAGTCCTAGTCCAGGCCTCTCTCGTCGCGGAGTGTCGTCACGGGCTTGATTCGCTTTCCGAGGAGATAGAGCAATGACAATTTCTGACGCGTCTGCCGTTGTAGATCGCCCCCGCACCCTCGCCGAGAAGGTATGGGACGACCATCTGGTCGTGAAGGGCGAGAACGGGCAGCCCGACCTCATCTACATCGACCTGCATCTGGTGCACGAGGTCACCAGTCCCCAGGCGTTCGACGGTTTGCGCGCGGAAGGCCGTCCCGTGCGCCGTCTCGATCTCACGATCGCAACTGAAGACCACAACACCCCGACTCTGAACATCGACAAGCCGATAGCCGACCTCACCAGCCGGACACAGATTCATACGCTGCGAAACAACGCAGAAGAGTTCGGCGTTCGGCTCCACTCGCTTGGCGACAAAGAGCAGGGGATCGTGCACGTGGTCGGTCCCCAACTCGGCCTCACAATGCCGGGAGTCACTGTCGTGTGTGGCGACTCCCATACTTCGACTCACGGCGCATTTGGCGCGATGGCGTTCGGTATCGGCACGAGCGAGGTAGAACACGTGCTGGCCACTCAAACCTTGCCACTCAAACCGTTCAAGACCATGGCGATCACTGTCGACGGTGAGCTGAAGCCGGGTGTCACGGCCAAGGACATCGTGCTCGCTGTCATCGCGCGACTGGGTGCCAACGGCGGGCAAGGCTATGTACTCGAATTTCGTGGCAGTGCCATCCGGTCTCTCTCGATGGAGGGGCGCATGACGATGTGCAACATGTCGATCGAGGCTGGCGCACGTGCGGGCATGGTCGCTCCCGATGAAACCACCTTCGAGTATGTGAAGGGTCGGGCGCATGCTCCCGTCGGCCAGGACTGGGACGATGCGGTCGCCTACTGGCGCACGCTTCCGAGCGATGAAGGCGCCGTGTACGACGCCGAAGTATTCTTCGACGCGGCTGAACTCGAGCCATTTGTCACCTGGGGCACCAATCCCGGCCAGGGTGTCTCGCTCAGCGATGTTGTGCCCACTCCGAGCGAAATAGCTGACCCCAACGAGCGGGCCGCCGCTGAACGCGCGCTCGAGTACATGGCACTTGAGGCAGGCACGCCGCTCAAGGAAGTTCCCGTAGACGCGGTCTTCATGGGCTCATGCACTAACAGTCGTATCGAAGATCTTCGCGCTTTCGCCTCCGTCATTGAGGGACGTTCGAAAGCCGAAGGCGTGCGCGTGATGGTCGTTCCCGGCTCCGCTCGCGTGCGGCTCGAAGCTGAGGCTGAGGGTCTCGACAAGATCATCACCGCTTTTGGGGCGGAGTGGCGCTTCGCTGGCTGCTCAATGTGTCTGGGCATGAACCCCGACCAACTTGCACCGGGTGAGAGATGCGCGTCGACCAGCAATCGAAATTTTGAAGGCCGTCAGGGCAAGGGCGGGCGCACTCATCTGGTGTCACCGCTGGTAGCGGCGGCGACTGCGGTGCGCGGCACACTGTCGAGCCCGAGCGATCTGCCCGCACGAGTGGAGGCTTGAGATGGAGAAGTTCGTCACCCATACCGGCATCGCAGCGCCGTTGCGACGCAGCGCCGTTGACACCGATCAGATCATTCCGGCTGTGTACCTCAAGCGGGTAACGAAGACCGGATTTGAAGACGCGCTGTTTGCAAACTGGAGACAGGATCCCGATTTCGTCCTGAACCAAGAGGTGTTCAAGGGCGCCAGTATCTTGGTGGCTGGACAGGACTTCGGAACCGGTTCGAGTCGTGAACACGCAGTGTGGGCGCTGCGTGACTTCGGCTTCAAGGTGGTTCTCAGTCCCAAGTTCGCTGACATTTTTCGTGGAAACTCGGGAAAGCAAGGGCTCGTGACCGGGGTGATCACCGAAGACGAGGTCGAGGCCATCTGGGCTGCGATCGACGCGAACCCTGGCGTCAGCATGACAGTGGATCTTGAAGCGCGTACGGCATCGATCGGCGATCTTCACGTGTCTTTCGAGATCGATGATTACACTAGGTGGCGGCTCCTCGAGGGGCTCGATGACATCGGGCTCACCCTGCGCAATCAAGAAAAGATCACGCAGTTTGAGGCGCGCCGCGAGGCGTGGCGGCCGCGGACACTTCCCGTTCGCTAACCCTGTGGTCTCTCGTTCTACAAGAGCGATAGATCACCAGCCACCCCTCTAGACACACAAGTGAGGTCCACCGGATGAAGCCGCTTCTTAGCGTTAAGGGAGAAACTCCCGCAGGAGAGAAGAAAGAAGCCTCCGGCGACGTGCTCGCGATTCGCGGCGGTCGACCACTGACTGGGCGCGTCGAAGTCAAGGGCGCCAAGAATCTTGCTACCAAGGCAATGGTCGCCGCGCTCTTGGGCGAGACGCCCAGCACGCTGCGAGACGTTCCCGACATCAGCGACGTTCAGGTTGTTCGATCTCTTCTCGAGGTTCACGGCGTCACAGTCAACGACGATGCCAACGACGAAGGCACCCTTCACTTCGATACGTCCGGCGCAGTTTCGGCGCACTTCGAAGCTATCGATGCGCACGCGGGTGCCTCGAGGATTCCCATCCTCTTCTGCGGACCATTGCTTCATCTGCTCGGCGAAGCGCTCATTCCCGACCTCGGCGGTTGCCGAATCGGAGACCGCCCGATCAACTTCCACATGGATGCGCTGCGCGCGTTCGGTGCTGTCGTAGACAAGACGTACGAGGGCATCCGCATCACCGCTCCGAACGGTCTCACGGGCGCGTCGATTGAGCTTCCCTACCCGAGCGTCGGCGCGACGGAGCAGGTGTTGCTCACTGCAGTTCGCGCGAAGGGCATCACAGAACTGCGCAATGCGGCAATCGAGCCAGAGATCATGGATCTGATCGCGCTGTTGCAGAAGATGGGTGCGATCATCTCGTACGAGCCCAACCGCGTCATCCTCATCGAGGGCGTGGATTCTCTTCGAGGCTACGATCACCGTTGCATATTCGATCGGAATGAAGCGGCATCCTGGGCTTGCGCTGCCCTCGCCACAGATGGCGACATTTTCGTTGGCGGTGCGAAACAGCAAGAGATGCTCACGTTCTTGAACGTTTTCCGCAAGGCCGGCGGCTGGTTCGACGTTCACGAAGATGGCATTCGGTTCTGTCGTGATGGCGACATCAAGCCGGTCGTGGTGGAAACTGACGTGCACCCCGGGTTCATGACCGACTGGCAACAGCCGCTCATCGTCGCCCTGACACAGGCTCACGGAACCTCGATCGTGCATGAGACGGTGTACGAAAACCGTCTTGGCTTCACTCAGGCGCTCGTGCAGATGGGGGCCGATATCGTTGTCCACCCCCAGGGCATCGCGAGCCCCGATCGCCGTGTTCCACGACGCGCACTTGAGCAGGCGGCGGTTATTAACGGTCCTACGCCGTTGCACGCGGCCGATGTTGAGGTGCCTGACCTTCGCGGCGGCTACAGCTACGTGATCGCCGCCTTGGCTGCCGAGGGTGAGTCGGTCGTTCGCAACGTCGGCATCATCCGTCGCGGGTACGAGAAGTTTCTCACCAAGCTCGAAACGCTTGGCGCCGATTTCGACGTCATCGGCTGAGGTGGCAATGGTCTCCAAATCGCCCAAGCGCGCTCGTGGTGAGAAGTTTCGCTTCAGCATCTTCTGGCCGCTCGCTGCCGTCGTCGTGCCGCTCGTCGGGGTGATCATGAAGATCGAGGTGATTGACGGCCACAAAATGCCGCGCACGGGTGCTTATGTGCTCGCGCCCAACCATTACTCCGAGATCGATCCGCTCGCAGTGGCCGTTGCCGTGTGGCGTGTCGGCCGAGAGCCGAGGTTTCTAGCCAAAGAGAGTCTGTTTCGGGTTCCGGTTTTGGGTTGGGCACTGAGCGTGACGGGTATGGTGCCGGTCGCGCGCAATTCGTCATCTGCGTCAGCCCGCAACACACTGGACGCGACGGAGATGCTAGTTCGGCATGGTCGCGGGGTCGTGGTGTACCCCGAAGGCACGCTTACTCGAGACCCCGAGTTATGGCCTATGCGGGGCAAGACGGGCGCAGCTCGACTCGCACTCGACGGCGATATCCCCGTGATTCCTATGGCGCAGTGGGGGGCGCAGCAAATCCTGCCTCGGTATGGCAAATTGCGCCTGTGGCCATTGCGTCGGAGAATTCAAGTTGTCATCGGTGACCCGGTCGATCTCCGTGAGTACCGCAGCGGTGACGTTACGCCTGCCAAGCTGAGTGCGGCGACAGACGCAATCATGGCCGACGTCGCGCAACTGCTCTCCGGCCTTCGCGGAGAACCAGCCCCCGC
The DNA here is from genome assembly GCF_037204165.1 of Microbacterium marmarense. Taxonomy (NCBI): domain Bacteria; kingdom Bacillati; phylum Actinomycetota; class Actinomycetes; order Micrococcales; family Microbacteriaceae; genus Microbacterium; species Microbacterium marmarense. The sequence continues at coordinate 512,132 of NZ_JBBDGL010000002.1, read as the reverse complement.
GCAGCGGTGGAACCCGGCCGCCCACGGTCAGCAGGAAACGGGCCGCCTTGAGTCGTAGATCTGAGGTTGTGCGCCCCCGCATTGCGGTGATTGGCGCCGGCAGTTGGGGCACCACGTTCGGAAAGATTCTCGCCGACGGTGGTGCAGACGTGGTGATGTGGTCACGGCGACCAGAGCTGGCAACCGAGATTCAAGAAGCGAAGCGCAATAGCCAATACCTTCCTGGCATCAACCTGCCCAGAGCGATGTCGGCTACACATCACCTCTCGGAGGCCCTTGATGGTGCCGAACAGGTGTATCTGTCGGTTCCCAGCCAAGCGCTGCGAGAGAACTTGAAGGCGGTCAGACCGCTGCTGTCTCGCACTGGCGTGCCGGTGGTCTCGCTGATGAAGGGCGTTGAGCGCCGTTCTGGCCTGCGGATGAGCCAAGTCATTGAACAGGAGCTGCACTGCGATCCGGCACGAATTGCGGTAGCGTCCGGGCCCAACCTGGCGCTTGAGATCGCGCGCGAACAGCCCACCGCGGCCGTGATTTCTTCGGTCAGTCAAGAGACGGCAGAAGCGGTCGCGCGACGTGCTCGCAACAAGTACTTTCGTACGTTCGTGAACACCGACGTGATCGGCACCGAGTTTGGCGGAGTACTGAAGAACCTCATCGCTGTCGCCATCGGGATTGTGGATGGCGTCGGCTACGGCGAGAATACGAAGGCATCGATTATCACTCGAGGCCTTGTCGAGATGACCGACTTTGCGGTTGCTCAGGGCGCAGAGCAAGAGACTCTTCAGGGTTTAGCTGGTCTTGGCGACTTGATCGCAACGTGTCAATCGCCGCTCAGTCGCAACAACACGGCAGGGCGTCTGCTCGGGCAAGGCTACTCTTTTCAAGACGTCGTCAAGCAGATGAACCAGACGGCGGAGGGGCTCGCCTCGGTCGCGCCCGTTCTTCAACTTGCCCGTGAAGTTGGCGTACAGATGCCGATCGTCGAGCAGGTCAAGATGGTGCTCGACGGAACAATGAACCCGCGCGATATCGCGCCTCACCTTACAACTGACGATGACACCCCCGCGGGCGAGAGGACTCAGAATGGACAGGCCGGCGGTGGCGGTGCTCTTTGGAGGTCGCTCCAGCGAGCATTCGATCAGTTCCGCAACAGCGAGCGGAGTGCTTCGAGCGATTGACCGTGATCGATTCCGTGTGATCCCGATTGGCATCACGCGCGAAGGAGTCTTCGTTCTCGAAGACGACGACCCCGAGAAGTTCGCGCTCGATGCCGACCATTTGCCTGAGGTTCTCGATAATGGCACGCGCGTCGTGTGGCCCGAGGGCGGATCAGATCGAACGTTGCGCGTGCGCCTCCCCAGCGGAGAACTCGAGGAAGTCGGCACTGTGGACGTCGTGTTGCCGATTCTGCACGGACTTCATGGTGAAGATGGCACGGTTCAGGGCTTCCTCGACACACTGTCAATCCCGTACGCGGGCGGCGGCGTGCTCGATTCTGCGCTTTGCATGGATAAGCACTTCATGAAGATCGTGCTCGAAGCCGAGGGTGTGCCCGTTTCGCCATGGGTGACCGTTACGAAGCGGCAGTGGCAACGAGACCCCGATCAGGTGCGCGTTGACGCGGCCCGGCTTGGGGAGCTGACGTTCGTTAAGCCAGCTCGCGCGGGTTCGAGCGTGGGCGTGTCCAAGGTGCATGACCCGTCCGAGCTCGATGAGGCGCTTTCGAAGGCTTTTGCCGAAGACGAGAAGGTACTCATCGAGTCTGCGATTGTCGGTCGTGAAATCGAGGTGGCCATTCTCGAAGGTCGCGCCGGGGCACCCGCCAAGGCGTCGCTACCGGGAGAGATCGTGCTCACCACACGAGAGTTCTACGACTTCGAGGGAAAGTATCTCGGCGGCGACGGTGCACAGGTGGTGTGCCCCGCTGATCTGACTGACGATGAGATCAGCTCATTGCAGCAGCTTGGCATCAAAGCGTTCGAGGCGGTGGACGGGCGAGGACTCGCCCGGGTCGACTTCTTTCTGGCGGCTGATGGCCTGTATGTGAATGAGCTCAACACGATGCCGGGATTCACGCCGATCTCGATGTTCCCCAAGTGCTGGATTGCATCGGGGCTGTCATACCGCGAGTTGATCTCTGAGCTGATCGACACGGCCCTGGCGCGGGCGTAGTCAAGCTCGCTCAGCTACCGGCTTCAGCGCGCTCGAGGCAGCCCGTGCCTTCGCTTGGTATTTGCGCGACCGCACCTGAGAGCCGTTCGAGCACGGTGGCGCTGGAGACGACTTCGTTGTCGAGGTAGACCTCGACGGCTGGCGTCCGGCCGAAAGTGGTCACGCGGTAGCGCGGTGCTTCCGAGTCGTCGATGATCCAATCAACGCCGTCAACGGTCTGGCACGGCAACGTCGACGGGCCCGGGGGAATCACACCACACGTCATGAGCACGCTGCTCGGGTCGCCCCACGCAGCGGTGGCTTGAGCGTCGGTCCAGCGGCGAGATTGGCTGTCGACCGAATCCGGAAGTCGCACCATCACTTCGGCGCATGCGGGACTATTCGAATCCGCCGCAGGCTGCATCGGCACCGTGGTTGTGCATCCTGTGGCGAGTGCTAGCGCTATACCCAATACGGCTACAGCGGAAAAACGGCGAACTCCAGACACAACTCCAGGCTACCGTTGAGAGGTGAGTGCGGCTGACCCGACAGTGGGCGAGATGAGCGAAGGGAAGATCCTCTCTCGTATCCTCGCGGCGCTGCCCCCTTCGCGGGCAATTGTTGGTCCCGGAGATGACGCAGCAGTGCTGGCTATGCCAGACGGGCGAGTGGTCGCCACCACCGACACGCTCGTGCACGGGCCTGACTTTCGTCTGGCGTGGACGAGCGGATTCGACCTTGGCTGGAAGTCAGCGGTCGTCAACCTCTCTGATGTTGCAGCCATGGGAGCCGCCCCCACCGCGTTGCTCGTCGCTCTTGCCATGCCTGAGCAGACGGCCATGTCGTTCATCGAGGAGTTTGCGGCGGGGCTGCGTGCGGCGTGCGACTCGGTGGCGCCCGGATGCGCGGTTGAAGGGGGTGACCTCACCGTGTCAGACACGTTGACTGTCGCTGTGACTGCTCTCGGCTCGTTGCAGGGGCAACCGCCGGTTTTGCGTTCTGGAGCACGTGTGGGCGATGTTGTCGCCGTGGCGGGCACCTTGGGCGCGGCAGGTCGTGGCCTGGCGCTGTTGTTCGATCGATTTCGGGATGCTGAGGGCGCGCCGTGCGCTGTTGATCTGACTTCGCTTTCCGATGCGGAGGCTGCGGATCTGAGTGCGCAACTTCGTCCGAATCCACCCGTCAGCCTTGGTCCGGTCGCCGCCGCTGCCGGCGCCACCGCCATGATGGATGTTTCCGACGGATTGGTGCTGGACGCGTCGCGGATGGCCGAGGCATCGGGCGTGTCGGTTTCGATCCAAAGCGATTCGCTCGGTCTCGACGCCTCAAGCGCGCTCACTGGCGGTGAAGACCATGCATTGCTAGCGACGTTCGCGCATGGGAGTGAGCTGCCTGAGGGATTTCGTGCCATTGGGGTGGTCTGCGCGCGCGCGTCGTCGCCGGTGCTGGTAGATGGGGCGGCGTTCACTGGCCGTGGCGGGTGGGATCCCTACAATGACTGGGACGCGACACGCGGCTGATCAGGCTGTGGCGGCCCACCACATGGTCGTGTCACCGTAGCGCTTATGGCGCGTCGCGACGAGGCCGGTAGGCCACTTCGGCTGAGAGCTTCGGGATGCTCGCTCGACGATGACGCAAGCGTCGGCGGTCAGTGCCGGAACAAGAAGTTCGAGCGTCGCGCCGAGTTCGTCGTCTGAAAGATCGTACGGTGGATCAACGAACACGAGGCTGAAGGGCCCCTGGGCGCCGCGCAGGTACATGTCGGCGGATTGCCGATGAACGACCGCCGTCGAATGTTGACCCAACGACTTGAGTACACGATCGACATTGCGTTGAACGACGGCAGCGGCCTTGGGTGCCTTCTCCACCAGCACTGCCGATCTGGCGCCGCGGCTCAGAGCTTCAAGCGCGAGAGCACCCGATCCTGCATACAAATCGAGAACGGTTGCCGAGCGCAGCAGATCAGACGATTCGAGCGAACCGAACAGCGACTCACGCACACGGTCGCTCGTCGGCCGGGTGCCGGCATCGGGAACGTCGAGCGATAAAGAGCCAGCGCGGCCGGCGATGATTCGTGTCACCTGGCTCACCTAGCCAGCGGTCGGCGCCGCGATGTCCTCTTCGCGGAGGCGCGGCTCGGTGCGAAACTGCGGGCGCATTCCCGCCTTGTCGGCGTAGAAATCGCGCACGCGCGTCATGTCGGCGACGACATCGCCCGTGAGTTTCACGGTAACTCCGAGCCCGCTCGTCATTGTGGTGCGATCGACGTAGCCAAGCACGACGGGCATATCGGCTTCGCGGGCGATCCGATAGAAGCCCGACTTCCAGTACTTTCCCGCACCACGTGTTCCCTCGGGGGTGACCACCAAGCTGAATACCTCGCCCGCTTTGCGACGTGCAACAATATCGGCGACCAGTCCCTGTGGGTTGCTTCTGTCTACGGGAATGCCGCCCAGCGCACGCATGATGGGCCCGCGCCAACCGCGGAACAGACTGTCTTTGCCGAGCCAATGGGTTCGAATCTTCAATCGCCAGGTGATGGCCAACATGACGACGAAGTCCCAGTTCGAGGTATGCGGTGCACCGATCAAGATCGACGGCTGTGTCGGGGCGGGATTGGTGGAGAGCGTCCACCTGCTGCAAGCCCAGTAAACGCGGGCGATGAAGGATCGGAACACGCAGACCACCGTACGCCGTCCGGCTGTGTGTGCACAGTCAGTGCTCGCTCATAGACTCGTGGCATGTCTTCTTTCAGCCTTGCTTCGCGCCTTGACGGTGCGCTAGGAGGCAAGACCGCGAAAGCGCTTGAGCGGGCGTTCGCCATGCACACTGTCGGAGACTTGCTCGCGCACTACCCTCGGCGCTATGCGAAGCGCGGTGAATTGACTGAGATCGCTCTACTGCCGCTTGGCGAGCCCGTCACCATCGTTGCTGAGGTCCGCACGGTCAGTGAACGCCGCATGCAAAACCGCAAGGGCTCGATTCTCGAGGTCATCATCAGCGACGGACATGGAAACCTCGCGCTCACCTTCTTCAATCAGGGTTGGCGTAAGAACAATCTGACACCGGGGCGCCGCGGAATCTTCGCCGGCAAGGTGGGGGAGTACAGGGGGGCGAAACAGCTCGCGCACCCCGACTACGAGCTCTTCGACGACGAAGAGACGGCGCGCATGACTGCCGAGGCTAACGCCCATCTGCCGATCCCCATCTACCCTGCGACGAGCGCACTCAGCTCGTGGCAGATCGCCAAGATCGTCGCGCTCGTGCTTGATGGGCTCGGTGACATCGCCGACCCGCTCCCCGAGCACGCGCGTGCAAGAGGAGGCTATCTCGACGCGCGCACCGCGATCGAACGCATCCATCGCCCAGACTTCGAGGAGCAAATCGCGCCGGCTCTCGAGACTCTGCGCATGCATGAGGCATTCGTGCTGCAGACGGCGCTGCTACAGCAACGTGCGTTCGTTCGATCAATGTCGGCGACCAGCCGCGCACCTGGCGTCTTACTAGAAGACTTCGACGCTGCGCTTCCTTTCGAACGTACTCCCGATCAGGTGGCGGTGGGCGATTCGATCGCCGACGATCTTCAGGCGCCGTGGCCGATGAACCGGCTCGTTCAAGGCGAGGTCGGTTCAGGAAAGACGCTGGTTGCACTGCGTGCGATGCTGCAGGTTGCTGAAAGTGGCGGGCAGTCAGCTTTGATCGCACCGACCGAGGTGCTTGCTGCACAGCACCTGCGATCAATTGCGCGAATGCTCGGCACTCGTTTGGCACCAGAGCTCATGCCCACACTGCTGACAGGGCAAATGCCCGCTGCAGAGCGGCGAAAGGCCGCACTCCGTGTCGCTTCTGGTCAGGCGCGCATCGTGGTAGGCACTCACGCGCTGCTGAGTGCATCGACAACGTTCGCCGATCTTGGCCTGGTGGTCGTTGACGAACAGCACCGTTTTGGTGTTGACCAGCGTGAGGCGTTGCGTGCGAAGGGCACGGCGCCGCACGCGCTCGTGCTGACGGCGACGCCCATCCCCAGAACAGTCGCGATGACGGTGTTTGGAGATTTAGACGTCTCGACGATCCGCACAATGCCACCGGGGCGGGCGGGCATCGATACATACGTCGCGCCGATCGGCGAAAAGCCTGCCTGGTTCGCAAGGGTGTGGGAGCGCATCGCCGAAGAAGTCGGAAAGGGACACCAGGCGTTCGTTGTGTGCGCGGCGATCGATGCTGAGGCACTCTCTCGCGCGGATGAAGAGGAGTCCGCCGAAGGGCCTGTTGACGAGGGCGGCCAGGCGCCTCGCACACGCTGGGGTGTCGTTCAGGTGGGGGAATTGCTTTCGCGGCATCCGGCGTTCAGCAGCATCCGCGTGCAGATCCTGCACGGAAAGATGCCGAGCGAGGAGAAGGATGCCGTCATGCAGGCTTTCGCGCGCGGCGACATCGATGTCGTCGTGGCGACGACGGTGGTTGAAGTCGGTGTCGATGTCGCGAATGCCTCCGCGATGGTGATCCTCGAAGCCGACAGATTTGGTGTGTCGCAGCTGCATCAGCTGCGCGGGCGTGTTGGTCGAGGCGGCGTACCGGGGCTCTGCCTGCTCGTCACTGAGTCCGCACGGGGGTCGCTCGCCAGAGAGCGCGTCGAGGCTGTCGCGGAGACTCTCGATGGCTTCCTGCTCGCTGAAGTCGACCTCGACTTGCGCGGGGAAGGCGATGTGCTGGGAGGCACCCAGTCGGGGGCGCGCTCGTCGCTGCGTCTGCTGCGTGTCGCGAAGGATGCAGATCTCATCGCGCAAGCACGAATCCTGGCCGAACAGCTTCTGCTAGACGACCCTGCGTTGGTGCGGAATCCAGGCTTGGCTGCCGCCATCGAACGTCGGGTGAGTACCGAAGAGCGTGCAGCCCTCGCGAAGAACTGACCTAGGCTGGGCTGCATGAGCAGCCGGATTGCCGTCGTCCCCGGATCGTTCGATCCGCCCACGCTCGGACACCTCGATGTGATTCGTCGCGCAGCCGCGCTCTATGACGAACTGCACGTGCTGGTCGTTCACAATCCCGCCAAGGAAGCAATGTTGCCGATCGCCCAGCGACTGTCTTTGCTTGAGCAGTCGATTGCCGACAGCGACGTTGAGTCGAAGGTGGTTGTCGCCTCGTGGAGCATGGGGCTGCTCGTTGATTACGCGACAGACGTCGGGGCAAGTGTGCTGGTGAAGGGCATCCGTTCGCAGGTCGATGTCGCATACGAAACGCCGATGGCCATCGTCAACAGGCATCTCGCGCACATCGAGACGGTGTTTCTGCTCCCCGACCCGGCACACGCGATGGTCTCGAGTTCACTGGTCAGACAGGTTGCATCGCTCGGTGGCGACGTCTCTCCTTTCGTGCCGCCCGCGGTCGCGGCCTTTCTCGACACTGGAGCCCGCAACATCTGAGCGTTCACAGTCGTCGCTCGTCGTGCACCGCTACGATTGGTGATCGTGAGAAGACATCGTCCCGGCCCGTTTGCGCTATCTGTTCGCGACATCACCAATCAACCCGGCGAGATGCGGGTTTTCACTCTGGAGGTTCCCGCAGAGGCCCAGTGGGGTGAGGGGCTTGTCTCCTTTCCTAAGGGAGAAATCGTCCGTGTCGACGGCCGTTTAGAGTCTGTCCACGAGGGGATTCTCGTCACCGGAACTGCCGATGCGCAGTCGGTCGGAGAGTGTGGTCGGTGTCTCACAGACATCGCAGAGCATGTTGAAGTCGAGTTTCAGGAGCTTTTCGCGTACCCTGGAGATGAAGCAACTGACTTTGAGGTTCAAGACGACCACGTGGATCTTGAAATTCTAGTCAGGGATGCGATGGTCCTGTCGCTTCCGTTTCAACCGGTGTGTCAGCCGGATTGCCCCGGACTTGATCCGAATACGGGCGAGCGACTGACCATTAGCACCGAAACAGAGCAGCGTGAGCCCCTCGATCCTCGTTGGGCCGCGCTCCAGGACTACTCCAAAGACCACGACGACAAAGCATCGCGCTCTGGCGTTGATCACACAGAAGAGAGCTAGCCATGGCAGGTAACCCCCCGAAGCGGAAGGTCTCCCGCTCCAACACTCGTTCGCGTCGCGCACAGTGGAAGGCGGCGCCCATCACGCTGACCAAGACCGTTGAAAACGGACAGGTTGTCTACGGCCGTCCGCACCAGGCCAAGGTCGTCACCGACTCGCAGGGAACGGAATTGTTCCTCGAGTACAAGGGCCGCAAGGTCGCCGACGTCTGAGCGCCGCTCGGCGTACAGACGTGACTGACGTCGCGGTCGAGCGTTCGTCGCTCGCAGAACTCACACAGAAGCTCGGGGTCGTTATCGACCCCGAGCTTCTGTTGCTGTCTCTGACACACCGTTCATGGGCCTACGAGAATGGCCAGTCCCCTCATAACGAGCGACTGGAGTTTCTTGGCGACTCAGTACTTGGCCAAGCAGTGACGGTGCGCCTGTACACGGCACACCCGGAACTCGACGAGGGTGCGCTGGCGAAGAGACGTGCGAGCGTCGTGTCAACGGTCGCTCTGGCGGAGATCGCTCGAGGTATTGGACTCGGCGCGTACTTGAGGCTCGGACGCGGCGAAGATCAGACCGGCGGTCGCGATAAGGACTCGATTCTGGCCGATACCACCGAGGCAATCCTCGGCGCCGCCTATTTGTCAGCGGGCGCTGAGGCGGCGACTGCTCTTGTGCTTCGTCTCGTCGAGCCGTTGCTGGCTGACCCGGAACGCTATGGCGCTGCGATGGATCCGAAAACGAGTTTGCAGGAGCTTGCGGCGCGTACTGCTTGTGGCGCCCCCGTCTACTCAGTAGCAGCTCAGGGCCCCGACCATGATCGCCGCTTCACCGCCACCGTTGAGGTTGGCGAGGTCATAGCTCGAGGCACCGGTTCGAGCAAGAAGCAGGCAGAGATGTCCGCGGCGCTAAGGGCATGGCGCGAGCTCAGCGCACGTGCCTGAGCTACCCGAGGTTGAAGTCGTTCGCGCCGGTCTTGCTCCGGCGATTTCAGGCGCGACGATTTCGGGCGTGAATGTGCTCGACGAGCGTGCACTGACCCGTCACACGGGTAGCGGTAGCGATTTCGAACGTGCAATCACCCACCGCGTGATCTCGGCTGCCGTGCGGCGCGGGAAGTTCCTATGGTTTCCGCTTGCAGAAATTGCGCGTGTGCCCGACGAAGCGATCATCGGCCATTTGGGTATGAGCGGTCAGATTCTGCTTCGTGCGGCCGGCAGCCCACAAGAACGGCACGAACGAGTTCGCTTCAACCTCGAGCATCCCGAGCACGGTGAGCTCGCCATGATCTTCTGCGACCAACGCACCTTCGGCTCGTTGGCCGTCGACGAACTCGTCGCAGCACCCGACTCGGCCGCCGGCGGATACGGCTGGCCCGCAGCATCCATTCCGCAACAGGTTCTGCACATCGCACGGGATCCGCTCGATCCAGCGTTCTCGGACTCGCTGTTTCGCGATTCTCTTTCGCGCAAGAAGTCTGCGATCAAGCGTGTGCTGCTTGATCAGAGGGTGGTGAGCGGCATTGGAAACATCTATGCCGATGAATCGCTCTGGGCCGCTGAGATTCATCCCGAGCAACCCGCCTCGACGCTGTCGGAGCACGCTGTGACCACGCTGCTGGCGGAAGTCAGATCAGTGCTCGAAAGGGCTCTGGTTGAAGGGGGTACGAGCTTCGACGCCCAGTACGTGAATGTCAATGGACAGGCTGGCTACTTCGCGCACTCGCTCAACGCCTATGGCCGCACCGGAGAGGCGTGCCCGCGCTGCGGCACACCCATCGTCAGAGTCTCTTTCACGAATCGTTCGAGCCACTACTGTCCGCACTGCCAACGAGCACCTTCTTCCAGGCCCCCACGTAGGCGATCGGTATGAATCCGATCGCTTCGTTGATATCGAGCATCGGACGATTCTCTTCGGCGTTGTAGGTGAGTACGCGAGGAGAGTGGGGCATTCGTGCTCGCCACTCAATCAAACCCGCACACTTCACCAGGGTGCCGAGCTTGTGCCCGCGATGCTCCTTGAGAACGAGCGTGTCTTCTTGGTGGCTGGCGAGCGTGCGATCCTCGGGAATCATCAGTTCGTTGAACGCGCACAGTTCGCCCGTGCGAATGTGCTGAGCGGCGGTCACCTGAAGCGTGCTACCAGCCGCCGTGTAGCGCTCGTCGTGTTGTGTGATGCGCACGGCATCCCAACGCTCCTCGTCGAAGTCGAGTGCGCCCGCCGGAATGTCAGTCGACATGCGCGACTTCATCCACGCGTAGCCTTCGATGCAATCGGCTGGGGTAGGGGCGTCCCATTGCAGCACGCGGTAGTCGCTTGCTGCCGCTCGTGATTGCGTGAGAAGGCGCTCAACCTGATCAAGCGGTTCGGTCATATCGAAAGCGCTGTTGCGCTCCACCTGTTCGAGGGCATAGCCGTGTCGAGCGTAGAAGCGTGCGACATGGTCTTCGGGGATCGTTCCGAACCCTGTTCGAGGCGTCAGCGTCGCGCCGTCGCAGGGCGGGTGAGTTGCCCAGGATTGAAGCGTTGTTCGTCCGTGACTGCGCGCGTATTGCTCTAGGAGAACGAGGGCGGCCGAACCGATGCCGCGGCCCCAGTGCGCGCGCAGAATTTCAATGAGCCAGAACGCGACAACCGAGCCTTCTTCAAGCGGTAGGTCGATCCCGACGCGCCCCACTATCTCGTCGCCGACGACGATCACCCATGCCTTCCTGAGTTCGTATGGGTTTGGCCGATAGTGCGGAAGCATTTGTTCAGGGGTGACGGCTTCATCGTCGTGCCCTGAGTTCTCACGGTAGATCGCGTTCCTTACGCGCACCATCGCGATGAAGTCGCTTGCTTCGCTGCTGGCTAGATCATGAGGAATGTGAAGGGGCCGGAAACTTGGCCCGGGGATTGAGGTGACACGCATGTCACCGGGAGTGCTGTGCATGATGAGTCCTTCTTCTACTTTGTGCGTCGGCAATGACGCGAAATGCGGTGTGGAGGAGGGGGAGGGTGCTTGCGACGGCTTTGCGCAGATCGCTTGCACTGGCTTCGCGCCGATGTGAGGCAACGACGATAGCAACCGGCACAAGGAACTGCCGATGCCCCTTTTAGGGCAGAGTTCTCCTGTGCTCGATCAGCTGGAGGTGTGACTACGCCTGTTTTGCACGCGCGCGAAGGAGCCGGTTCCGGCAGTGCATGGCGTGATCGACCACGTGGGGACGACGCAGATGCTGTTTGTGTGCACCGGGAACCTCCTTTCGCTCAACTTGCTACGCGATTCGGACAATAGCGCGGACACCTTGAGTAGGTCAAGGTTCCCTTCACAGTTGTGCGGTGCAGTGTCGTGGACGAAGCGGGCTGCGACCGACCAGCACGCCTGCCGCGCATTGGCGGCGCAGTCCGGTACCGTAGGCGTGTTCCATCGTCAGGAGAGGGCACCCCGATATGCACCTAAAGAGCTTGACGCTCAAAGGGTTCAAGTCGTTTGCGCAGCCGACCACCTTCGCGTTGGAGCCCGGTGTCACCTGCATCGTCGGCCCCAACGGTTCAGGAAAATCCAACGTTGTCGACGCCCTCGCCTGGGTGATGGGCGAGCAGGGGGCGAAGACTCTGCGCGGCGGCAAGATGGAAGACGTCATCTTTGCGGGCACCTCCACTCGAGGACCATTGGGTCGCGCAGAAGTCCAGCTCACGATTGACAACAGCGATGGTGCTTTGCCGATCGAATATTCCGAAGTATCGATAAAGCGCACACTGTTTCGCAATGGTTCGAGCGAGTACGCCATCAACGGCGACACGTGTCGACTGCTGGATGTGCAGGAGCTGTTGAGCGACTCTGGCCTCGGCCGCGAGATGCACGTGATCGTGGGTCAGGGCCGTCTCGACAGTGTGCTGCAGGCGACACCGGAGGACCGGCGCGGCTTCATAGAAGAAGCAGCGGGCATCTTGAAGCACCGCCGCCGCAAAGAAAAGACGCTGCGCAAACTCGATGCGATGGAGGCGAATCTCACCAGGCTGAGTGATCTCGCTGGTGAGTTGCGGCGGCAGTTGAAGCCGCTGGGTAGGCAAGCCGAGATCGCTCGGGAAGCAGCGACCATCGCGGCGGTTGTGCGCGATGCCAAGGCACGAATTTTCGCGGATGACCTGGTGGCGCTGCGTGCCGAGCTTGCCCGTCATGCCGCGAGCGAGCACGAGCGTCACGCGGAGCGGATCGTGTTGCAGGATCGTCTTGAGAACGCGAGAAGTCGCATTGAGCAGCTCGAATCGGATCAACGCTCCGAGGCCGTCGACAACGCGCGGAGCGTATCATTCGGGCTGGAGCGGGTGCAGGAGCGGCTAAGGGGGCTCTACTCGCTCGCTGGCCAGCGTCTTGCTCTGCTCGGCGAGGCCGAAGACGACGATCGTCACGAGCTAACCACCGTCTCGCAGGCGATGATCAATGACGCCCGCGCAGAGATCGATGAGATCGCGGGTGGATTGGGCGGGGCGCAGGATGCTGCGGCCGAAGCTTCGCGAGAGGTTATGCGAGCCCGCGCAGAACTCGATGCGCTCGACGTCGATATCGCCGAGCAGAGTTCTATGGTGTCTGCTCACGACATGAAACTGACCACCCTGCGCGGGCGCGCAGATGCCGCGTCTTCTGCCTTGTCTGCTGTGCAGACCGCCGTTGATCGGCAGCAACGTGCTCTCGACGCCGCGATGCTCAGACGCACTGAAGCGCAACGAGACCTGGATAACATCGACCCAAGCTCAGCGCCACAAGGCTCGGCTGCCGAGCATGCTGAGGCATACGAGCGGGCACAGCGCGAGGCCACCGATGCAGAAGCGCGGGTGGCGGAGTTGCGAGAGAAGCTGCACAAGTCCGAACGCGAGCGTGAGTCGCTAACCGCGCAGACAGCCGCGTTGGGCCGGGCACTCGAAGTGAAGAATGCCGCTTCGAACATGATCGCCGCTGGCGCTCAGGGTGTTCGCGGACTCGTCGGTGACGCGGTTCACATCCGCTCGGGCTACGAAGCGGCGATCGCAGCAGTTCTCGGTCCGTTTGCTGAAGGCTTGCTCGTTGACGATCGCGACTCGGCGTTTGCTCTCGCCAGCGAAGTGAACGGCACCGACGTAGGCGTGGTCGATATCGTCATCGCCGAGTCTTCGGCCCCGGCCAGGGGCATACCGACGGTAATCAAGACGATCGCGGCCGCTGAGGTCGTCACGGCGCCGCCTGGCGTTATGGGTTTGCTCGCTCGCGTCGTCGTAGCCGATGATCTCGAGAGCGCACGGGCTGCCGCCGCGACAGTCGATGCTGAGGCTGCATTGACCATCGTCACCCGTGCGGGCGAGGTGTACACGGCGAACTCGTTGCGAGCGGGTGCGGGAGCGTCACGCTCCCGGCTTGAACTTGCCGCGGAACGGGATGCTGCTGCACAACGCCGGGACGAAGTCACCGCGATTGCAGATCGTTTGCGTGCAGAGCTGCAACAAGCCTCGCAGTCACACGACGACGCTCGCCGAGCGACCAAGAATGCTCTCGCAACGCTTCGCTCGCACGACGCAGCTCTCGCGGCGCACACTGAGCAACTCAACCGGGCGACTATTCGCCACGAATCGGCCGTGGCAGAGTGCGAACGCCTCGCGGCAGGGGTGGCGCAGGCGGTAAACGCGGTCGAGGAGGCGGAGTCAGCAGCTCGTTCAACGCAATCGCAGCTGAACGCAGCCCTTGAGGCGCCGCGGCCGATTCTCGATGCGTCAGCGCGCGAGCCCATGCTCGCTGCTCTGGAAGAAGCCCGTGATGCCGAGATGCGTGCGCGCCTAGACGTGGAGACCCTGCGCGAGCGCATCCGTGCCGAAGAGGCACGTGTGGCGGGCATGGTGCGCCAGCGGGAGCGCGAGCGTGAGGCGGCTGCGGAAGCTGCGCGACGTGCCATTATCCGACGCGGTCAGCGCGAGGTGGCAGCGAGTGTTGCAGCCGCATTGCCCGCCGTGCTCGATTCAGTAGATCGCTCTGTTGCACAAGCGCGACTCGAACTGGTCGCGGCTGAGTCGGCACGCACAGCCGTGACCGATGAACTCGCCGAGCTTCGTCGTCAGGAGTCCAGCCTCAGAGAGCGGCTTGCATCGCTCACTGAGAGTGTGCACGGACTCGAACTGCAGATCCATGAGAAGAAGCTCCACGTCACCGGTCTTCTCGAGCGCGTGAGCTCCGAGCTTGGTCTCGAAGAGAGCATTCTCATCTCGGAATACGGGCCCGACCAGTTGATCCCCGCCGACCGCGTGCTCACGAGCGACAGCGCAACGGCCCACGAAGCCAATGAGAGCGAACCGGTCGATGCGGCGCCTATCGTGTACGACCGCGCCCAGCAGCACAAGCGACTGCAGGAGGCAGAGCGAAAGCTGGGCCGTTTGGGACGAGTGAACCCGCTCGCCCTCGAAGAGTTCTCCGCTCTTGAACAGCGTCACAAGTTCATGACGGAGCAACTCGCGGATCTCACTCAGACGCGAAAAGACCTGGTCACGATCATCGACGAACTCGACGAACGTATGCAGGTCATCTTTCTGGCCGCATTCGAAGACACCAAGGTGGCGTTCGGCGAGGTGTTCCCGATTCTCTTTCCTGGCGGGTCTGGAAGCATCTCACTCACTAAGCCTGACGAGCCCCTCACCACTGGCATCGAGGTATCGGTGCGGCCTGTGGGCAAGAAGATCGAGAGACTCTCGCTGCTTTCAGGCGGCGAGCGCTCGCTTGCAGCGGTCGCCTTGCTCACTGCGATCTTCAAAGCTCGCCCGAGCCCGTTCTATATTCTCGACGAGGTCGAGGCGGCACTAGACGATGCCAACCTCGGTCGTCTGCTTGGTGTCTTCGAGCAGTTGCGTGAGTCGAGTCAGCTCATTGTCATCACTCACCAGAAGCGCACTATGGAGATCGCCGACGCACTCTACGGCGTTTCTATGCGGCAAGACGGGGTGTCGGCAGTCGTCGGTCAGCGCATCGTTGATCGTGCTGCCTCCTAGGCACGCCATCGCGGCACCGTAGGCTGGAGTTATGGCAGAGAGTTCTTGGTCGCTCGGCCGCGCGCTGCGCGGCATGTTCGTCAAACCCACAATCGATGAAACGACGTGGGAAGATCTCGAAACAGCGCTCATCACGGCTGATTTCGGTCCTGACATCTCAGAGCGTGTAATCGACGAGCTTCGCGCGAAGGTAGAGAAGTTCCGCACAACTGACCCGCGGGATCTGCAACGGATGCTGAAGGAAACTCTCGAAGAGCACTTTGCCAAGTTCGATTCGACCCTGAAGCTCACGGAACGACCCGCGGTGGTGCTGGTAGTAGGGGTGAACGGCGTCGGCAAGACGACCACGATCGGAAAGTTCGCCAAGTTCTTGCAGCGCTACGGACGTTCCGTTGTCGTCGGCGCGGCCGACACCTTTCGCGCAGCGGCAGTTGACCAGCTTGCTACCTGGGCCGAGCGAGGGGGAGCGGCGATCGTAAGGCCGCAGCACGAGGGTCAAGACCCTGCCTCCGTTGCTTTTCAGACGATCGACTACGCCAAGCAGACGTCAACGGAGATTGTTCTGGTCGACACGGCGGGTCGTTTGCATAACAAGGGTGGACTGATGGATGAGCTCACCAAGATTCGTCGTGTGATCGAGAAGCAAGCCCCGATCAGCGAAGTGATCCTGGTGCTGGACGCCACCACAGGTCAGAACGGTGTGATGCAAGCCGAGGCCTTTCTTGAGCACGCGGGAGTCACAGGCCTGGCCATCACCAAGCTCGACGGATCCGCCAAGGGCGGTTTTGTTCTCGCCGTTCAGGAGCGCACGGGCATTCCGGTAAAGCTTCTAGGGCAGGGCGAAGGCATCAACGACCTCACCGGGTTCACGCCTCACGTGTTCGTCTCGTCATTGGTCGACTGAGTCACAGTCTCGTAAACGGAAGCGCGGCGCGCCCGGTGTGGACTACCGCGAGGCGACGCAGGCTGGTTCTATTGACCTATGGCAATCGAGCACGACTACTTTGGACTCCTTGAATCCGGTCCCGATGGATCCATCTTCTGGTCAGAGAACGTCGAGATCGGCGACCAGTCAGTGACGGTTGATCTCACGGCTCCCGAGCAGGACGATGTTTCCGCAGCGGCGCTCGATGTCGCCGCCGGGCTGATCTCGGGAATCGAAGACATCGATCGCAGCGCGCGCAATGCGATGGTCAACGAACTCAGCGATCGCACCAGCGAGGTCACCGAGTACATCCTGCAGCAGCAAGATGCGATGGGTGATGAGCTTGAAGAACTTCTCGTCGACATCTCGGGTGATACCCACATCGACGTGATCCGTTCGTTGCAGCTTATGAGCATGACGATTCTCGCTGATGAGCACGGCGGTTCAGATCCGTTCGCGGTGCTTGAGTACGCGCTCGACCCCGACGCCACCGACGACGTTCTGCTTGTGAATCTTGGATCTGACGGCGAAGTGCTTTCCGTGACAAGCGCGGAGTAGCCCCGCTAGCGTGGCTCACGTGACAACCTATTCCGCACGCGTCGGCAGGCCGAAGGCTTCGTCACGTGAGATTCTCGCCGAGGCTGCCTGCGAGTTGTTCCTGGAAAGAGGCTTTGAGGCGACCTCTATTGGCGCGGTCGCGTCGCGTGCAGGCGTGAGCAGATCGAGCTTCTTCAACTACTTCTCGTCGAAGTCAGACATCTTGTGGGCTGGGTTCGACGAATCGTTGCTCGTGCTGGAAGCGTCGCTTGAAAAGCAATCCGATGTGGATGCCGAACAACAGGTACGGTCAGCGGTCGCCGTGCTCGGCGCGGACTTCGTTGCTGACAGCCTTGCTCTGGCAATCTTGAACTCGGGGGCAATGAAACTCACTGACGAGCTGGAGCGCGAATCTGCGCTGCGCAGTTCACGAATCGCCCGTGCGGTGGCTGACCGTTTCGTGGCCGGGGGAGCCGACCGCCTCGCCGCCGACATCGTCGGTGCAGCATGGGGTGGTGCAGTTCTGGCGGCTATTGGCGCATGGGCCCGCGGCGGTGCCGGTCGCGGCGATCTCACAGCCTTCATGATGCTCGCGGCCGATACTGCCTCGTCAATATCGCTCAACGGATGACATGAGCGGAGGTAGCCCGCATGCTCGCGTAGAATTGGCGAATCATGGCAACTTTCGGCACGCTTTCTGACCGTCTTACCGAGACCTTCCGTAATCTGCGGACGAAGGGCAAGCTCTCGCCCGCAGACGTCGACGGAACCGTACGTGAGATCCGTCGCGCCCTGCTCGATGCAGACGTCGCCTTGGTCGTTGTGAAGGATTTCACGTCCAGGGTTCGCGAACGCGCACTTGGCGACGAAGTCAGCAAGGCTTTGAACCCAGCACAGCAGGTCGTGCAGATCGTCAACGAAGAGCTTGTTGCGATTCTCGGTGGCCAACAGCGCCGCCTCGAGTTCGCCAAGACACCTCCGACGGTGATCATGCTCGCCGGTCTCCAGGGCTCGGGAAAGACCACGTTCGCCGGCAAGCTTGCTCGCATGCTCGAGAAGGACGGCCACACGCCGCTCTTGGTGGCAGCTGACCTTCAGCGACCCAACGCGGTAAACCAGCTCCAGGTTGTCGCAGAACGCGCTGGGGCGGCGATCTTCGCCCCGCAACCCGGCAACGGTGTCGGCGACCCGGTGCGCGTGTCAAAAGACGGCGTTGAGTACGCCCGTCAGAAGCAGTACGACACCGTGATCATCGACACCGCCGGACGGCTCGGCGTCGATGCGGAACTCATGAAGCAAGCCGCCGATATCCGCAAGGCGACCAATCCTGACGAAGTCTTGTTCGTCATCGATGCCATGATCGGCCAAGATGCCGTCAGTACCGCCAAAGCCTTCCAGGATGGCGTCGACTTCACGGGCGTCGTGCTATCCAAGCTCGATGGCGATGCTCGCGGTGGCGCAGCACTTTCCGTAGCGTCCGTTACTGGCCGGCCGATCATCTTCGCCTCGAACGGTGAAGGGCTCGACGATGTCGAGGCGTTCCACCCTGACCGAATGGCGTCGCGCATCCTCGATCTTGGTGACATCCTCACGCTGATCGAACAGGCGCAGCAGACGTTCGATGAGGCCGAGGCGATGAAGGTCGCCGAAAAGCTCGCCAGCGAGACGTTCACTCTCGAAGACTTTCTCGAGCAGATGCAGCAGATGAAGAAGATGGGCTCCATGAAGAAGATGCTCGGGATGCTCCCGGGCATGGGGGGCATGAAGGATCAGCTCGACAACTTTGACGAACGTGAGATTGATCGCACTGAGGCGATTATTCGTTCGATGACTGTGGTTGAGCGGCGAAACCCCAAAGTGCTCAACGGGTCGCGACGCCTTCGCATCGCACGTGGTTCTGGCATGACCGTCACGGATGTGAATCAGCTTGTGCAGCGCTTTGATCAGGCGGCGAAAATGATGAAGACCGTTGCCAAGGGCGGCATGCCCAATATTCCCGGGATGGGCCCAGTTCCTGGTTCACGCCCGGGTGCTTCCGCAAAGCGCGGCAAGCAGCAGAAGGCGAAGGGCTCGCGCTCGGGGAATCCTGCAAAACGCGCGGCTGAGAATGCCGGGATTGCTGCCAGCGCATCGGCGTCGCCGACAGGCACGGGGTTTGGCCTCGGCGGCAAGTCAGCAGCGCCCAGCGAGGCTGATCTCGCAGAACTCCAGAAGATGCTTGGCAAGGGTTGAGGCTCGTCCCACGAACTCGGCGGGTCCGCCAAGCATCTCCGCGCAACCGGAGTCGCGCGACTGGCGCGAATACCTAGTTGGTAGAAGCCAGGTGGTCGCGCAACGTGGGCCCGGCACGGAACTCGCGAATGAGATGCTGCACCACTTGACGCAGATCCCCGGCTGCTTCATCCGCCACGCGCAACTGACGCTCATAGCTCGCGCCATTGGTCAGGATGGATTCGATGCCCCGCAGTTCTCGGGCGCACTTCAGATCGTTCGCGATGTCACCCATCTCGTCCAGAATCTGTACAAGGTGCTCTCTGACGGGCATTTGTGCCCCGTCTTGCCCGACGATCACATGCGCGTCTAGTCCATAACGTGCCGCGCGCCACTTGTTCTCACGCACGAACCACGGCTGCAAGTACGACAGTGTGCGGCCCTCATCGAGCTGCCGTGAGAAGTATTCGACGAGAACCTGCACCAGCGCGGCGACGGCGGCGAGCTCGGGCAAGGTCGACATTCCGTCGCACGCGCGAACTTCGATCGTTCCCCACCGCGGAGCAGGCCGGATGTCCCAACGAACCTCGGTCGAGTCCTCCATGACGCCGGTTCTCACCATGTCATCGAGGTAGTGCTCAAACTGCGACCAGTTCTCGAGGGGCCAGGGCAAGCCCGCAGTGGGCAGTTGTTGAAATACGAGGGAGCGGTTGGAGGCATATCCGGTGCGATCGCCCGCCCAGAAAGGGCTTGAGGCAGAGAGCGCCTGAAAGTGGGGAAGATAGGCAGAGAGCGCCCGAATGATGGGGAACACCTTGTTCACGTCTTCAACTCCGACGTGAACGTGGATGCCCCAGATCATCATGTTTCGTCCCCACCACTGGGTCCTATCGATGAGTGAGCGGTAGCGACTCTTATCGCTCACCTCTTGGTCATACCACTGGGCGAATGGGTGACTGCCAGCGCAGAGCAGCTCTATGCCCCGTGTGTCGGTGAAAGTGCGGACCAATCCGATCGAGTCTGCGATGTCGTCGACCGCGGCCGCGACGGTGTCGCCGATGCCGCTGGTGACTTCGATGGTGTTGGTGAGCAGCTCTCCAGTCACCGTGTAACGCTCGAGTGCGCTCGCTTCTTCGAGCGATTCAAGCACCTCTGGCGCCCGTGAGACCAGATCTCCGGTCGCGCCGTCGGCGAGCATCACTTCCCACTCGAGCCCGACCGAAGCGCGCTCTGATGTCGCGAATGGCACCGTCATGGCGACATCCTCGCACGGCAGGGACGGATTTTCGCTACGGCGATCCGAGTTCGATCAGCAGCACGCCGCCAACGATTGCGATGATGCCCAAACCCATGATCCAGGTGAACGGCTCTTTGAACAGCCAATGAGCCAACACAGCCGTGAGCGCAACGCCACACGCCGACCAGATTCCGTAAGCAACGCCGACGGGCATTCCCGCGTTGAGACATTGAAAGAGCAACGTGAAAGCAAGCAGATATGCCGCGACGATCGGCGCAATCCACACGCGCTTGCGTAGGCCCTCAGAAGCACGCAACGCCATCGTTCCAGCCACTTCGAAGATGATCGCGCCCGCGAGAAATAGCCAGATCATTGTGATTCACTCCGCTCCATGGGCTTTGAGCTAGCGGCGCCCAGCTCCACGAGAAGAACGCCACCGATAACGACGACGATCCCGAGCGACATCATCCACGTAAGAGGATCACCGAAGAGCGCGTAGGCGAGCACCGCGGTGAGTGCAACGCCGCTCGCAGCCCATACGCCGTAGGTCAGTCCGATCGGGGCGCCAGCACGCAGCAACATCGCCAAACTGATGAACGCGCCCACGTAGCCGATCACAACCACGATCACCCAGGCGGCATGCTCTGTCATCAGATGCAACGACAGCGTCGCTGATACTTCAAGCACGATCGCTGCGACCAGATACAGCCATTTGGACATGCGCGCCTTTCGAGTGCTGGGCATCCCGACGGGTACAACGGGTTGCGTGATCGTGGTGCTGTTCCAACGGTAGCGGATGACCTACATGCGGCAGGAAGCGGCGTGTCGACGCTGAGTTCGCGACTAGCGTCGTCATCTGGCAGAATAGAGGGTCGGATCACCTGCTCGACCCTCTATCCAGCAGGGGAGATCCTCCTCAGAGCTTCCGCCGGGTGTGCACCCCACGCTCCAGGCGATCAGTTCGTTCACTTTTAGACACATTCAGGAGAATCGTGGCTGTCAAGATCCGTCTCAAGCGCTTGGGCAAAATCCGCGCGCCGTATTACCGCATCGTCGTTGCCGACTCGCGCACCAAGCGCGATGGCCGTGTTATCGAAGAGATCGGCAAGTACCACCCCACCGAAGAGCCTTCGTTCATCGAGGTTGACTCCGAGCGTGCACAGTACTGGCTCAACGTCGGCGCACAGCCGACCGAGCAGGTTGCTGCGTTGCTCAAGCTGACCGGCGACTGGGGCAAGTTCAAGGGTGACAAGGACGCAGTGTCGACTGTCAAGACACGCGAACCGAAGCCAGAGTTCAGCATCGACGCGTCAAAGAAGTCAGTTATCAAGCCGAAGGCTGAGAAGAAGGCTGAGGCTCCGGCCGAAGCTGAAGCCGAGGCTCCCGCCGCTGACGCAACTGACGCAGAGTAGTACTCCGTTGCTGGCTGCCGCGCTCGAGCACATCGTCAAGGGGATTGTTGATCACCCGAGCGATGTCCGTATCGACTCGAGCACCTCGCCGCGAGGCGACGTGCTCGAGGTACACGTTCACCCCGATGACCGGGGTCGCGTGATCGGGCGCGGCGGCCGCACGGCCAAAGCCCTGCGCACTCTTATTGGCGCACTCGCGGACGGACAGCGTGTCCGCGTTGATGTTGCCGATGACTGAAGTGGCAGGCGACCCACCCAGCGAGACTGGCGGGGAAAAGACTCAACTGCGTGTTGGACGCCTCGTAAAGGCACACGGGCTCAAAGGCGCCATCAAACTCGAGCTGTACACGGATGACCCTGAAGGACGCTTCGTCCCGGGCGCTGTGTTCACTTTGCAGGTCCCTGAATCTTCGCCGTGGCACGGTAAGCCCCTCACCGTCCGAGAGTTCCGTTGGATGAACTCGCACGCCGTCGCCTTCTTCGAAGGTGTCGAGGATCGTGACGCTGCCGAGGAGCTGATTAGGGCGATCTTGTGGATCGATCAAGACCCGGCGGTCGTGCCGGTCGAGGAAGACGCATGGTTTGACCACCAGCTTGTCGGTCTCGACGCAGTTCGCGACGGTCAGATCATCGGCCGCGTCATTCGCGTAGAGCACTTTCCCGCGCAGGACCTTCTTGTGATCCGCACAGAGAGTGACGACGAGGTCCTTGTGCCGTTCGTCAAGGCGATCGTTCCCGAGGTGGACGTCTCGCAGGGACGTGTCATCTTGACTCCGCCAGCCGGTTTGCTCGAAGAATTGGTCGATAGTGACGACTCGGGCTCCGAAGAAGCCGAGACGCCAGCTGACCAGAGCTGAGACGTGAATCATGCGCGTTGATATCGTCACCATATTCCCGGCGTTCTTCGATGTTCTGAACGTTTCTCTCATCGGGAAGGCGCGCGATCGCGGCATCCTCAATCTAAACGTCCACGACCTTCGTGAGTGGACTCAGGATCGCCATCACACTGTCGATGACACCCCCTATGGCGGCGGCGCGGGGATGGTGATGAAGCCCGAGCCGTGGGGCGAGGCCCTCGACTCATTGCTCTCGCCCGACGCCGTTTTGCTTGTCCCATCGCCGGCGGGTGAACGCTTTTCTCAACCCCTTGCTCGTGAACTGGCTGGCGAAGACCATTTGGTGTTCGCCTGCGGTCGCTACGAGGGCATCGACCAGCGCGTTGTCGACCACTTTGCCGCCCGGGGACGCGTACGTCTGGTGAGCTTGGGTGACTACGTTCTCAACGGCGGGGAAGTGGCGGCGATGGCCATCATCGAAGCAGTCTCGCGACTCATTCCGGGCGTGGTGGGAAATCCGATGTCGCTCGTCGAGGAGTCGCACGAGGCGGACGGGTTGCTCGAGTATCCGAGCTACACCAAGCCCGCGGTTTGGCGCGATTTGCACGTTCCACCCGTACTGCTCAGTGGCAACCACGGCGCAATCGCAACATGGCGACACGAGCAGAGCATGCAGCGCACGGTTCAGAACCGTCCCGACCTACTCGGGGAGTAGCTCCTGGGAGGTGCCTGGTTCAGTTCGCGCCCAAGCCAGAGCGATCTGTCAGGACGATCGGACCCGCGTCAGTGATGGCAACGGTGTGTTCAGAGTGTGCGCCGCGACTTCCGTCCGCGCTTCGAAGCGTCCAGCCATCTGGATCAGTGACCAGCTTGTCTGTGGTTTGCAGGAACCACGGCTCAAGCGCCAAAACGAGCCCGTCGCGCAAGGGGAATCCGCGACCAGCGCGGCCGTCATTGGGCACGTGAGGGTCGCCGTGCATGACTCGGCCGACACCGTGCCCACCAAAGTCGGTGTTGATGGAGTACCCGTCGGCGTGGGCAATTTCTGCGATCGCCGCTGAGATGTCGCCGATGCGGTTGCCGACAATGGCGGCAGAAATCGCTGCATCAAGCGCGCGCTCGGTGGTGTCGATCAGCGCGAGGTCTTCATCCCTTGGTGTGCCCACGACGAACGAAAGTGCGGAATCGGCAACCCAGCCGTTGACCGACACCGCAAAGTCCACGGAGACAAGATCCCCGTCGCGCAGTGCGTAGTCGAAGGGCAGTCCGTGCAAGACCGCGTCGTTGATCGATGTGCAGATCACCTTGCCAAAGGGGCTCGCGCCGAAGGACGGGTGGTAGTCGATGTAGCAAGATTCTGCACCTGCTTTGCGAATCAACTCGTGCGCGCGTCGGTCGATGGCAAGAAGATTCATTCCCACCGTGATTTCTTCGCGCAGGGTTGCGAGCGTTTCAGCCACAAACCTGCCTGCTGGCCGCATCGCATCGATCTCGGTGGGCGTGCGCAATTCGATCATTGCGTCTCCTCTCATCTTTTCCATTGTGTCGGACGCATTGCGTCATGGCTGGGAGAGTGCCCCAGACCGCATAGGTGCATAGCGCCTCGCGGGTGCGCGGGCGTACCATCGACCTATGTGGTTGCGCAGGGCGTTCTATAGCTGGTTGATCCCCGCTGCCTTTTTGTTGCCGCTTTGGCTCTTCGTGGGTTGGGGCGTGTTCAACGCGGGAGGCTGGGCATTTCTGTGGGTCCTGTTGATCGCAGTACCGTCCGTGTTCGTCGGCCAGTTGCTTCTCACTCTCCTGGTCCGCGCCCGCGGCACCGTGAGAGCGCAACACGCGGTGTCATGGTGGGATGTGCTCGGGTTCTCCATCTGGCACCTCCTGACCATTTCGCTTGGCTTCTACGCGCAGGCTTGGTGGGCACCGGTGTTCGTGCTCACGATCTTCGTCGCAGTGGGGCTCTTCTGGCTCGAACTTTGGCAGTTGTGGCGCGAAGCGCAGCCGGCGCGAATGGTGTTGCGCACCGAGGAGGGCGTTGCCTATCTGCGACCGGCCGCTCAGCCGACTCGCGAGTCTGCGTCCACCGACGAAGCGGTGTTCGTCATAAACGAGCACCCGCCCGCATCACGCTAGTTTTGCCCGCACCCGTATCCATGGCAGAATAGATCTTCGTGCCCTGACCAGCTTCTGCCTCAGGGGAACAAAGCCGCCTGGATACACCGGCGGCTTCGGGGCACCGCACTCCTTTCCATTCCTTCCCGTAGTCGACCTGTGGCGGCTGCAGAGAGATACGATCATGCAGATCCTCGATTCGGTCGACGCAGCATCGCTGCGTACCGACATCCCCACCTTCAACGCCGGCGACACTGTCAAGGTTCACGTAAACATCACCGAAGGCAACCGTTCACGTATCCAGGTTTTCCAGGGCGTTGTTATCGGTCGCTCGGGTGACGGCGTTCGCGAGACCTTCACCGTTCGCAAGATCAGCTTCCAGGTTGGCGTCGAGCGTACCTTCCCGGTGCACAGCCCCGTCATCGACCACATTGAAGTCGTGACCTTCGGCGACGTGCGCCGCGCGAAGCTGTACTACCTGCGCGACCTGCGCGGCAAGAAGGCGAAGATCAAGGAGAAGCGTTTCTCTCGCTGACTCGCTCTCTGATAAATACCCCGCACCTTTGGTGCGGGGTATTTTCTGTTTGTCGCATATATGCCTGCGCGCGCAACGGAGTGTGGCAACCTTGACAGATGCTCCGATGGGCGGAGCGAGGCGAAGGAAACTGCGATGACCACCGAGAAGACCGCGCCGACCCCGGTGGGCGAATCTTCGCGGGCTGAGATTTCGTCGCGACGGCGGCGGCGGGGTTGGCTCACTTTCGCTCGTGATGTGGTCGTCATCGTCCTGATCGCTGTTCTGGTTTCTTTCCTAGTCAAGACGTTCGTGGTGCGTTCTTTCTATATTCCTTCGGGGTCGATGGAGAACACCCTGCAGGTCAATGACCGCATTTTGGTAGATGAGATCACACCGCGATTCGCGGGCTACTCAAGGGGCGATATCGTGGTCTTTGAAGATCCCGGTGGCTGGTTGCCTGTGACGACGCAAGCCGCCCGACCGCCGATCATCGAAGGCGTCGATTGGATGCTTTCGCTCGTCGGATTGTCGTCTCCAGACAGCGACGATCATCTGGTGAAGCGATTGATCGGGCTTCCCGGCGACCACGTGGTCTGCTGCAACAGCGTCGGTCAGATCACGGTCAACGGCACGGCGATTGACGAGTCGGCCTACATCAAGACTCCGACGGTGGATGCTGCCGCGTCGGGTGACGAGTTTGATGTGATCGTTCCCGACGACAGCCTGTGGGTGCTCGGCGACAACCGGTACCGCTCGAAGGACTCCAGGTACAACACTGATCAGCCAGGCAAGGGCTTCGTGCCCGTAGACAACGTCGTGGGGCGTGCGTTCCTGGTTACCTGGCCATTCGATCGATTTGGCCTGCTGGACTTTCATCATGAACAGTTCGCCGGAGTGGCCGACCCGCAGAACCCTGCCACCACGGACACCGGAGAACCTGCTCAGTGACGGTGATTGATCCTCGACTCACTATGGAACGCCGGCTGCTCAAGGAGCACTCCCTTGTCATCGCCTGTGATGAAGTGGGTAGAGGCGCACTAGCCGGGCCGGTCGCCGTCGGCGCGGTCGTGCTCGATGCCCCTCGCTCACGCAAACGCGTGCCGCAGGGCCTTAGGGACTCGAAGCTGGTTCCTGAAGCACGCCGCGGCGAAGTCGCTGCGCGAGCCGAGGCTTGGGTCGCTGCGAGTGCGGTGGGATGGGCGAGCGCAGCTGACATCGATCAGATCGGCATCATGCGCGCTCTGGGTCTTGCCGCGCTGCGGGCACTCGATGATCTGCGCACGGTCGGTGTTGTGCCCGAAGAGGCGATTGTGCTGCTCGACGGCAACTACGACTACATCACGCCGGCTGGCGGCGCGGGGTTGCACGTCCAGCCCGTTGTCAAAGCAGATCGCGATTGCGCATCCGCGGCGGCAGCGTCTGTTCTCGCCAAAGTTCAACGTGATGCCCTCATGATCGAATTGCATGACGAAACGCCCGCCTATGTGTGGGCCCGCAACAAGGGCTATGCGAGCCTTGCCCACCGCGCTGCAATTCGCGAGCACGGACTCAGCCGACATCATCGTGCATCGTGGTCGATTCGCGATGCGCCAACGTTGTTCTAAGAGAGCCATAGGATAGAAGCACCATGGACGATGAGGTATTCGAAGACTACGACCGTGAGCTTGAGCTTGCGCTCTACCGTGAGTACCGAGATGTGGTGGCGCAGTTCGCTTACGTGATCGAGACGGAGCGACGCTTCTATCTCGCCAACGAGGTGAATGTTGTGCGCCAGGATACCGAGCACGACTTCTACTTCGAGATTTCGATGTCAGATGTGTGGGTCTGGGATATCTACCGAGCCGATCGCTTTGTGAAAGCGGTGCGGGTGCTGACGTTCAAAGATGTCAATGTTGAAGAGCTCACGCGGCGTGACTTCCAGCTTCCTGAGGAACTTTCGCTCGACAACTGATCTGACGCGCTCCTCCCCAGTGTTCGGGGACAGCCGCGTCTGCACGGCGTGGAGCGTTCGTCGGAGCGTAGCCTCCGGATGAGCCTATTATCTGCCTATGGCAGAAAAGGATCTCCTCGGGCGTGCAGGCGAAGACCGCGCCGCCCGCTATCTTCAGAGCCTCGGCTACGTCGTACTCGATCGCAACTGGCGCTGTGCGGCCGGTGAGATTGATCTCGTTGTCGCTCGGGCGAACGAGCTGGTCATCGTCGAGGTGAAGACCCGTCGCAGCGAGCGATTCGGGCACCCTTTCGAGGCGATTGGTGCGGCGAAACGCGTTCGGCTGTGGCGTTTGAGCGTCGCCTGGACCGCCCAACATCGAAAACAGGCACGAGGAAGGCATGTGCGGATCGACGCTATCGGGGTCACGGGAGCCAACCCCGAGACCGCGATCCTCGAACACCTTGAGGACGTGGACGTCGTATGAAGGTTGCGCGTACGCTCTCAGTCGCCCTCGTCGGTGCCGAAGGTGAGATAGTCGAAATCGAGGCCGACCTGTCCAACCAGACCCCGGATTTCAAGATCATCGGGTTGCCAGACAAGGCGCTTGCTGAAGCGGTGCAAAGAGTTCACAACGCGTGTGCCAACAGTGATCTCGCTTTGCCACGACGTCGGCTGACGATCAACCTGTCGCCTGCCAGTCTTCCGAAGCACGGCTCCGGCTTCGATGTGGCGATCGCCACCGTCGCTGTGGCGACCGAGATTGCGATGAATGCTGACTCTGTCGCTTCGACCGTGCACTTGGGCGAGCTTGGTTTGGATGGCAGATTGCGTCCGATACCAGGGATTCTGCCCGCGGTTCTTGCGGCAGCGCGCGCTGGACACAAGCGCATCGTCGTACCGTTTGCGAACACGCAAGAAGCACAACTGGTCGATGGTGTTGAGATTCTGGGGGCCATCAACCTGGCTCAGGTTGCGTCATGGCACGGTGCCGACGTCTGCGTGCCGGACGAAGAGCCGATCACACTGGCTGCGGCGTCTGACTCCACCGCTGCGACGGACACGATCCCTGACCTGACGGATGTCGTCGGTCAGCGCGATGCGGTCAACGCCCTGATCGCGGCGGCGGCCGGTGGACATCACCTGCTGATGTGTGGACCGCCGGGCGCGGGAAAGACGATGCTGGCTCGCCGGCTGCCGGGGATCCTGCCGCCGCTCGGGGATCGAGCGGCCTTGGCAGTTGCTTCCATTCGCAGTCTCTCGGGCACCCGGGTCGTCGACCTCGACAGGAACGCGCCCTTTGAAGCTCCGCACCATAGCGCGAGTGTCGCCGCGCTCGTGGGTGGTGGTTCGAGGATTGTGCGCCCGGGTGCGATCGCGCGGGCAACCGAAGGCATCTTGTTCCTCGATGAGGCGGGGGAGTTTCAAGCAAGCGCGCTCGACGCGTTGCGCCAGCCGTTGGAATCGGGAACGATCACAATCAACCGAGCGGGTTTGAGCGCCGAGTTTCCCGCGAAGTTTCAGCTCGTGTTGGCAACGAACCCCTGCCCCTGTGGCGACTATGGCATCCGCGGGGGAAACTGCACTTGTCCGCCAGCCGCGATCCGACGATATCTAGGTCGACTCTCGGGCCCGCTACTCGACCGCATCGATATCGAGTTGACGCTCGCTCGTGTCTCGGTTGCTCAGCGACGGTCTGAAGTCGTCGCGGTGTCAACGTCAGAGGCGCGGCTTCGTGTCGCGGAAGCGCGGGCACGGGCTGCGCAGCGGCTGATCGACACTCGGTGGCAGCTCAACGCTGAGATTCCCGGCAGCTGGCTTCGCGACGGCCCACGGTCACCGTCGCCAACAGTGAGACGGCCACTAGACGTCGCTTTGCGTAAGGGAGCCATCACGCTTCGCGGGTTTGACCGGGTGTTGCGCTTGGCATGGACGTTGGCAGATCTCGACGGCAAAGCGCAACTCGGCCTCGATCACATTGGCCGCGCTCTGTTTCTGAAGAAGGGGATGGCGCTGTGACTGACTTCTGCCTCGACATTGATCTGGCACATCAGAGTGTTGCGGGACTGGGAACCCAGCTCAAAGATGACTACTCGGTGCGGGAGAACGCGGCCCGAATCGTGTGGAACCATCTCACTGAGCCCGGCGACGGTATCGCCGGGCTCATCGTCGATGCCTATGGTGCGGCAGATGGCCTTGACAGACTCGTTGCCGATGCGCGCGGCGGTTATGACGCCCTTTCGCCGCTGCTGGACCAGAAGACGCACAGCGATGCGTTGCGTCGATGGCTGCCGCGACTGTCACAGCAGGCAGTGAGCGACACCGTCGCGCTGGCTCAACGCAGGGGAATTGCGCTTGTTGTCCCTGGCGATGATGGATGGCCACTCGAGTTGGGTGACCTCGGCGTGCACGCTCCGATCTGCCTCTGGGTGCGCGGCACCCCCTCGCTGCTGCGTTCTTCCGTCCCGCAGGCCGCCATCGTCGGCGCGCGTGCTGCGACAGCCTATGGCGAACATGTTGCGATGGAGCTTGCCTCGGAGCTTGCCGCGTCGGGAGTGGCCATCGTTTCTGGTGCCGCATATGGGATTGATGGCGCCGCGCATCGAGCAGCTCTGATCGCTGGCGGAACCACAATTGCGCTGATGGCGGGTGGCGTCGATCGGTCGTACCCGGCGGGACACACCCAGCTGCTGGATCGAATTGCCGAAACCGGCGTGGTCGCGAGCGAAACGCCTCCGGGATCCGCGCCGACAAAATGGCGATTCTTGCAGCGAAATCGCATAATTGCGGCGCTGGCTTCGGGCACGGTCGTGGTGGAAGCAGGATGGCGCAGCGGTTCGTTGAATACGGCCGGCCATGCAGCGCAGCTGTGTCGCCCGTTGGGTGCGGTTCCTGGCCCCATCACTTCGGCGACTTCGGCCGGATGTCACCGCCTGTTTCGAGAGTTCGGTGCGCAGTGTGTAACAAGTGCCTCCGATGTTCGAGAACTTCTTGGTATGAGCGCTTCAGACGACGCGACGGCAGTGCTTGACCTGGCTGGTACGGACGACACCACAAGAGTTCTCGACGCGCTCAGCGCGCGAGTCTGGCGTGAAACAGCCGACGTCGCCAGGCGCGCGGGCATGATTCCCGAAGAAGTCGAGGCCGCGCTCGGGATGCTGACGCTCGACGCAAAGGCGGAGCGATCCCCGCGCGGTTGGCGACGCAACAGCGAAAGATGAAGGACACGGTGAGGCAGCAGGCTGGGCGCACCTGACAGAGGGCATGCTTGAGTGATGGAGTTCAACGAGGCGGCCGATGCTTTCGTGGAGCATCTGCTCAAGGTGCGACGGCTCTCGCCCGCGACCGCGCGAGCGTACCGCTCGGATCTGCTAGACCTCGCACGCTCAAGTGGCGATTGCTCGCTGAATGAGATCGAACTTGAGTCCCTTCGCGAGTGGCTGTGGGTCGCGACCAAACGAGGCGATGCAAAGGCAACCATCGCGCGCCGCACAGCAGCAGCACGGAGTTTCTTTGCCTGGACTGTCGAGCAAGGACTGATCGAGAGAGATCCGAGTCTGCGGTTGGTAGCGCCCAAGCGCGGTCGCTCGCTGCCGCGCATCGCGACCCAAGATGCGCTGGCGACGTTACTCAGCGCTATGCAGGTCGCTGCGTCGTCGGGAGACGCGATTGCGCTGCGCGACCATGCCCTGGTTGAAATGCTCTACGGCGCAGCTCTGCGTGTCTCCGAGGTGTGTCGTCTTGACCTAAGCGACTTGGACCGCACCCAGCGCACGGCTCGAGCAATGGGGAAGGGCTCCAAAGAGCGGGTAGTGCCTTACGGCGGCGCGGCCGCGCGTGCGGTGGATAGCTACCTTGTGCGGGGCCGGCCTGCACTCGTCGCACGAGCTGCGGGATCGCCCACGGAGACTGCGCTGTTCTTAGGAGCCCGCGGTGGACGCATGGGGACTAGGGCCGTGTACGACGTGGTGTCACGTGCGCTTGGCGAGCACGTCGGTGGTGCGGCAGGACCGCACTCCCTGCGTCATTCGGCGGCAACCCATCTGCTCGATGGCGGAGCGGATCTACGGAGTGTGCAAGAAATACTTGGGCACGCAAGTCTGGGCACGACTCAGATATACACTCATGTGTCCAGTGAGCGCTTAGCAGAAAGCTATCGGCTGGCACACCCCCGTGCATGACAGCTGAAGCGTGCGTTAGCGTCGGGCGCATGCCGAAACTACGTTCACCACTGGGCGCAATCTTTCTGACCGTTGCTGTCACGAGTCTCGTCGCGTGTGCACCATCGACACAGTCGCCAGTCGCGCCGAACAGTGGCGACGGCAGTAGTCAAGAAGAGTCCTACACGGGCCGAGACAAAACCGACGATCTCGATGAGTCCGCAGATACCGACGGTGATGATCGCGCGGTTCGCGAACGGGTGGACTGTGCTGGTGCTGCGGTAACGGTTGCCGACAGTGCAGCTGAGTTCGAATTGCGTGGAGTATGTCCTCAGATCACGATCGAAGGCAACGACCTCGAGGTCGAACTCGAAGGAGCCGAAACGGGGGCCATCGTCATGCGCGGCGATCGGATCGATGTGGATGCAGGTGACGTCAGTTCCGTGTCGATCAGTGGCCAATCCAACAGCGTGGATGCGGCCAGCTTAGGCAGCCTCGATATCGCGGGTTCAAGAAACGAGGTCGATATCGACGGAATAGTTGGCTCCGTGGTCATCAATGGTGACGACAACAACGTCCACGGCCGAGAGATCGGGAATGTGAACGATTCCGGCTCACGCAACGAGATGCGTCGTGACTAGTCACGCGATTCGTGGATTTCTCAGCAGCAAGGAAGCAGCACCGCGAGTGGAACTTCGCCGACCAGCACCGCGGGATTGATGTAGTGCCCATGCAATCTCACACCGACGTGCAGATCTCCCTGATCGGCGTGCCCGCCGACGGCGAGCTCGCCGACAGCTTCTTGCCGAGCTACGTCGGTGCCCGCACTGAGGTCTGAAGCCACCGGTTCTAGCGTGGTCACCAAACCCCCGCCGTGGTCAATCGTGATGATGGCCCGGTCGACCACGTGTCCCACGAACGCCACCCTTCCATCTGCTGGTGCTAAGACGGTGTTGTCCGCCAGTGCGCGCAGGTCGACACCGCGGTGACCGGCCGCGTATTCGTGGGAGGGTGCAACGAACGGCCGCGTGACTTCGAAACTGGCCAACGGCCAATTCCACTCCACGCGTGGGGCAGAGTCAGAAACAGCGTTGGCGGAGCGGTTCGCGTACGGCGGCTCTGGCGCGGATGGCGCGGATGGCGCGGAGGCAGTTGCTGGCGCCGCCAATATCGGTGTCATCAGAACACCGATGGCCAGGCTGAGCGCCCAGCGAACTCTTCTTCGCGAACGTCGCGAGCGTCGCGAACGTCGGGGATGTCCGGCACTCGGGGAATGTGAGGAATGTGGAGCGACGTGGCGATCTTCATCGTTGTGCACATGAACATCATTCGTCCTCGCGGCGAGCTCACTGCGAACCGAGGTGAAACTCTATTCGCAGCACGCGCCGCGCCGCACGGGGGAGGAGCCGGTGCTGGTACACTGAACGAGCACCTTGCTTGTCAGGGTGACTACGCGTGCCCACAGCGCAACGGCCCCTCTGCGAGGGGGCCGCGTGGCAACTACTCCCAACGGTCTCACGGAATCTTCCGTGAGCGGGCGTGTGCCGGGCACTAGGCTCACCGGTCACCATCGGTGAAACACACAACCGCAAGAGGCGCCTCAGTGCGCCAGAACAGGAGGACGGCCATGGCCGTCGTAACCATTCGCCAGCTGCTCGACAGCGGCGTCCACTTCGGACACCAGACCCGCCGGTGGAACCCGAAGGTGAAGCGCTTTATTCTTACCGAGCGCTCGGGCATCCACATCATCGACCTCCAGCAGTCGCTGTCGTACATCGACAAGGCGTACGAGTTCGTCAAGGAGACCGTCGCGCACGGCGGCACGGTGCTCTTCGTTGGCACCAAGAAGCAGGCACAGGAAGTCCTCGCTGAACAGGCCACGCGTGTTGGTCAGCCATACGTGAACCAGCGCTGGCTCGGCGGTCTGCTCACCAACTTCCAGACCGTTTCCAAGCGTCTCGCTCGCATGAAGGAACTCGAAGAGCTCGACTACGAGAACCCCGCTGCAAGTGGCTTCACGAAGAAGGAGCTCTTGCTGAAGAAGCGTGAGCTGGACAAGCTTCACAAGTCACTCGGTGGAATTCGCAACATGTCGAAGACCCCCTCGGCGATCTGGGTCATCGACGCAAAGCGTGAGCACCTTGCGATCAGCGAGGCAGCAAAGCTTGGCATCCCCGTCATCGGCATCCTCGACACCAACGCAGACCCTGACGAGTTCCAGTTCCCGATCCCGGGCAACGACGACGCAATTCGTTCGGTCAGCCTGCTGACGCGCATCATCGCCGACGCGGCCGCTGAAGGTCTGATCCAGCGCCACCAGCCGAGCGAGGAAGCTGCTGACGCTGAGCCACTGGCCGACTGGGAGCGCGCGCTGCTTGAGCAGCCTGCAGAAGACGGCGCCGCTGCGACAGAAACTGCTGAAGCACCGGCTACTGCAGAAGCTGAATCTCCCGCCAAGGCCGCTGCAGAGGCTGAGGCCCCGGCTGAGTCCGCTGCCGAGGTTACTGAAGCGCCTGCCGAGGCTGCCGAAGAGGCCAAGGTTGAAGAGGTCGCTGCCGAGTAATTCGGCGCCCCATTTAGATTCCACCTCGGCGGAGACAACCAAATGGCTGTCTTCGCCGAGGCATCCACACACTCACGACAACCAAGGAGCCACTACCCATGGCAAACTTCACGATCGCCGACATCAAGGCGCTGCGCGAGCAGCTCGGCACGGGAATGGTCGACACGAAGAAGGCGCTCGAAGAGGCCGACGGCGATGTCGAGAAGGCAGTAGAGATCCTGCGCCTCAAGGGCGCAAAGGGCAACGCGAAGCGTGCAGACCGTTCCACGAGCGAGGGCTTGATTGCAGCTCGCGAGTTGGATGGCAAGGTTACGCTGATCGAGCTCGCTTGCGAGACCGACTTCGTTGCAAAGAATGACCGCTTCATCTCGCTGGCTGACAAAGTTGCAGACGCCGCAGCGACCGCCGTTTCGGACTCGCTCGAGGCAGCCCTTGCTGCTCCTGCTGGCTCGCAGACCGTTGCTCAGCTGATCGACGACGAAGCCGCGATCATTGGCGAAAAGGTCGAGCTGCGTCGCGTGCGCACTCTCGTTGGCGACAACTTCGAGGTCTACCTGCACCGCACGAACAAAGACCTCCCTCCGCAGGTGGGCGTAGTTCTTGCGTACACGGGCACCGACACCGAGACGGCTCGCAGCATCGCTCAGCACATCTCGTTTGCCAACCCGTCGTACCTTTCGCGCGACGAGGTGCCCGCGGCTGACGTCGACAAGGAGCGTGAGATCGTCACTGAGATCTCGCGCAACGAAGGAAAGCCCGAAGCGGCGCTTCCCAAGATTGTCGAGGGTCGCGTCAACGCCTTCTTCAAGCAGGTTTCACTTCTGGACCAGGACTATGCAAAGGACAACAAACAGTCCGTTGCAAAGGTGGCACAGGACGCCGGACTCACCTTGACGGGCTTCGCCCGCTTCAAGGTAGGCGCGTAACATCTTGAAAAGGCCCGCATCACCACATGATGCGGGCCTTTTCTCATGCCCTTCTGTAGGTTGTCGTCAACGAGAGGATCCCCGTGATCAATGAAGTGAGCGGACGCCGACGCGTCCTTTTGAAGCTCTCTGGAGAAGCGTTCGGCGGAGGCCAGTTGGGTGTCAATCCCGACGTGGTCGGCCAGATTGCCCGTGAAATCGCAGAGGCGGTAGATCGTGTTGAGATTGCCATCGTGGTAGGCGGCGGCAACTTCTTCCGAGGTGCAGAGCTGAGCCAGCGCGGAATGGATCGTGGACGCGCTGACTACATGGGCATGCTGGGAACGGTGATGAACGCCCTCGCGCTTCAAGACTTTCTCGAGCAAGCTGGCGCAGCGACTCGTGTTCAGTCTGCGATCGAGATGACCCAGGTAGCGGAGCCGTACATCCCGCGCCGCGCCGAGCGACACCTAGAGAAGGGGCGTGTGGTTATCTTCGGTGCTGGCGCTGGGCTGCCCTATTTCTCTACGGACACCGTGGCAGCGCAGCGCGCGCTCGAGATTGACGCCGTTGAGGTGCTGGTGGCGAAGAACGGTGTTGACGGTGTCTACACCGCTGACCCCAAGGTGGACGCCACCGCGACGAAGATCGATCAGATCACGTACCTCGATGCGCTCCAACGCGGCCTCAAAGTGGTGGATTCGACCGCGTTCAGCCTCTGTATGGACAACAAGATGAACATGCGAGTCTTCGGTATGGAGCCCGCTGGTAACGTCACCCGTGCGCTGTTGGGCGAGCCGATAGGCACCAGGGTCACGGCGTAAAGCCGACACCCCCAGTAGACTTAGCCTGCCCCACCCAGTGAAGGAGACACAGTGATTGCGGACGTCTTAACCGATGCGGGAACACGCATGGACCGTGCCGTTGAGTCGGCAAAGGAGGACTTCGCCACGGTGCGCACCGGACGTGCGAACCCCCAACTGTTTCAGAAGGTGCTGGTTGACTACTACGGCAGCCCGACGCCCCTGGCCCAGTTGGCTTCGTTGAACAGCCCCGAAGCGCGCACTATTATCGTGACGCCCTACGACAAATCGGCGCTCAAGGCGATCGAGCAGGCCATTCGAGAAATGCCGAATCTCGGGGCCAATCCGACGAACGATGGGAACATTGTTCGCATCTCGATGCCGGAGCTCACGGAAGAGCGACGCAAAGAGTACGTCAAGCTCGTGCGTGGAAAAGCCGAAGACGCGAAGGTGCACGTGCGCGGAATCCGCCGCAAGTCGAAGGACGACCTGGACGCGCTGAAGAGTGATGTAGGCGAAGACGAGTTGGTACGGGCCGAGAAAGAGCTCGATGCGCTCACGCGCGCGCACGTTGATGCCATTGACGAGTCGCTCAAACGCAAAGAGGCTGAGCTTCTCGAAGTCTGAGAATTGGCAGATGGAACAGGAACCCGAGAGCACCCCTCACGAGGTAGCGAATCAGCGAACGGACCCGCGGCGGGCGACTGCGCCTGGCGAGGGCGTAGCCGCTGATTCTTCGGCGCACCTGCAGTCGCAGATTCGGGCCGCGCGCAGCGAGATTGAGAACCAAGTTGCTCACGCCCGCGCTGAGTTCGAAGTAGCGAACGAACGCATCAAAGAACGCACTGGTCGCAATCTCATTCTCGCGATCGTCATTGCTCTCGCGATCGGCGGCGTGCTGCTCGGGTCTCTGCTGTTCTTCAAGAGCCTGTTCGTCATCTTCGCTCTTGCTGCGAGCATCCTCGGAACCGTCGAGCTGTCGCGAGCCATGAATGGCTCCGGACGTCGGGTCGACGTCGCCCCACAGCTCGTCGCGGGCAGCGTGCTGATATTGACAGGCTACTTTTTCGACTCTTGGATGCTCTGGATCGCGGTTTTCATAGCGGTCGCCACGGTCATCGTTTGGCGACTTTTCGCCCAGATGACGGCGGGAGACGGACGCGCCTACGCTGACGTGCTGTCGGATGCGTTGGTGTCTGGTTTCGTGCAGTTGTACGCCCCGTTCCTGGCGAGCATCTGTGTGGTCTTGGTACGTCAAGAGCACGGAGAATGGTGGGTTCTCGGTTTCGTCTGCGTGGTTGTAGCCGCTGACACCGGCGCATATGCGGCGGGTCTTACCTTCGGAAAACACCCGATGGCGCCCTTGATCAGCCCCAAAAAGACTTGGGAAGGCTTCGCTGGCGCTGTGGTCGCAGCCGTGGGAATTGCGATGCTCATCTCGATCTTCATGCTCGGTCTGCCATGGTGGTTCGGGTTCATCTTCGGTTTGGTGATATTGGCTACTGCGACGTTCGGCGACCTTGGCGAGTCAATGATCAAGCGCGATCTGGGGATCAAGGACATGAGCTCATGGCTTCCAGGGCACGGCGGAATCCTCGACCGACTCGACTCGGTTCTGCCCTCGACGGCAGCAGCACTCGGGCTTTACTACCTCTTCTCCCCTTTGGCGGTGCTGTGACCACTGTAGAGACCAAAGAGTCTGCTTTTCCCCTTACCCGCGGACGCACCAAGGGGTACGCCCCGGCAGAGGTAGACGCGTTCATCTCTCGCGCGCGGGTGGCCTTCGAAGAGGGGGAGGAGCCCATAGGGTCTTCCGAGGTCAGACAGGTGGCGTTCCCGCTCGTTAGAGGTGGATACTCGATCGCTGCAGTGGATGCTGCGCTTGGTCGCATAGAAGACGCTTTCGCGGCGCGAGAACGCGAAGCGGCAGTCGCGCGCGGTGGGGTTTCGGAGTGGGTCGGCCAAACCCGAGAAACCGCGCAGGTGGTTTTAGACCGGCTATCCCGCCCTCGGCGATCGCGTTTCGCGCGCGTCAGCGCGCTGCGCTACGGCTATCGCGTCGAAGAAGTGGACCTGGTTGCAGACAAGCTATCGACGTACTTGCAGACCGGCGAGTCTGTGACGGTTGAGCAGGTGCGCGGCGTAGCTTTTCGCATGCAACGCGGTGGCTATCGTGAGGCTCAAGTAGATGCCGTGCTTGATGCGGTTGTCGAAGTGATGCTCGCGGTCGAATAAGTGCGCTGGCCCCTACCGTTCGCTCCTGAGCGGGTCGGTAGAATTGTGTCACTGTGACTTCGCTACTTCCGCTGATCAATTTCGGTAGCCCGCATTCCCTGCAGGGCACGCCGGCGTTGACGGACCGGTTCTGATCGAATGCCGAGGTCTAATCGACGTCGACCGGACCCAGGGGACGACGACTCGTTCCAGAGAATGTTGTCGGGATTCAAGCGCACTGAGAGCAAGCGGGGAGGCGAGTGGACCGTGCAGCCGGTGTCAGCACAGAATGCGCAGAAAGTCTATGCGTGCCCGGGTTGCGGTCGCGGCATTCAGGTGGCAGAAGCTCATATCGTCGCGTGGCGTGCTGATGGCGTGCTCGGCGACAGGGCAGACCTCGAAGCGCGTAGACACTGGCACACAGCCTGTTGGAGGATCAACTGATGGAAATCCGTGGGCCATTCGCCCTACCCGCTCTGCGAGAGAACATCGAGTTCGAAACGCTGGATGGATTGACGCTGGTCGGCGAACTGGCCGTGCCGGTTGACCGGGCACCCGTGGCCACGCTGGTAACGCTTCATCCTCTGCCGACGGCGGGTGGGTTCATGGATTCACATATTCTGCGCAAGGCCGCCGCTCGATTGCCGGCACTGGCCGATCTGGCGGTATTGAGGTTCAACACGCGTGGCACCACATCACCGCGCGGCACCAGTGAGGGTGCATTCGATGGCGGCGGCGCAGAAGCATTCGATCTCGCCGCGGCAATGGACTTCGTGCGGGAACGAGAGCTACCCAATCCTTGGCTGGTCGGCTGGTCCTTCGGCACCGAGATCGCTTTGAAGTACGGACGCGATCACGATGTGAATGGTGCGAT
Organism: Microbacterium marmarense; assembly: GCF_037204165.1. NCBI lineage: Bacteria > Bacillati > Actinomycetota > Actinomycetes > Micrococcales > Microbacteriaceae > Microbacterium > Microbacterium marmarense. Next base: position 473,730 of record NZ_JBBDGL010000002.1, on the reverse strand, counting down.
TCTACTATCACCCCCGTTGCACCGCGCCACGGAAGAAGACGTCGCGGCGTGGAAAGGCGACCCGCGAACACTGGTCGTGCTCATCCCCGAGTTTGACGACTATCTGCGACCTGCCGAGGCGGTGCAGCGCTTTTCGCCCGTGCCCGAGGCGACCCTCATCGCAGTCGAGGGGGGAAAGCACCTGTGGGTCGGCGAAACGCAAACGCGTCGCGTGCTGACCGAAATCGTGGGCGCTGTCAATCCCGACGCGTTGCCGCTCGCTACCGAGTGGCCCGACGACGAGTAGACGGCGTCGAAACGGTTGGCTAGCGTTCGTTCTGGCGGGGGATCAGCACCTGACGGTAGATGATCAGCACGCTTGCCGCAACGGGAATTGCCACCAGCGCGCCGAGCAAGCCGAGCAGCGAACCGCCAGCAAGTGCCGCGATTACAACGACTGCTCCCGGCACCGACACTGCGCGCCCCATGATCCTGGGGGCGAGCACGTATGCCTCGACCTGCATGTAGATCAGGTAGTAGATCGCGGCAATGAGCGCGACCGTGGGGCTTCCCAGGCCCGGGATCAGACAGGTCAACACGATGATGGTCGAGCCCGTGAGCGTGCCGACGAGCGGAATGAGTGAGAAGAAGAAGGCGATGACGGCGAGCACAGCAGGAAACGGCGCGCCGATGATGTTCAAGAAGATCACGCTGAGAACGCCGTTGATCACGCCTAGCGAAAGCTGACCGATCACGTAGAAGCCCACGGATGCAGTGATTTGCTCGCTGAGATCTATGAACCGCGGGCGCTTCGAGGCCGGGACGGCTTGGTATACCGCGCTCTTGAGGTGCGGGGTGGACGCCGTGAAATAGATGGTGAGAATCAGCACGATGAATGCGCCGCCGAGCCCCGCGATGACAGCTGCACCCACCGCCAGGAGGCCGCCACCGATCGATCCTCCGATCTCACCGAGATCGAGTTCAGCAAGCCACTCTTCGAGATACTCGAAGACATCGTCGACGAGCAGCGTGGGAAAGGTGGTGTGCAGCCAGTCCTTGAGCTGCGGGATCGGGTCCCACGTGCCGTTCTCGACTAGTCGTTGTATCTGGGTGACGAGCTGGCTGATCTGCCCGACGATCACCGGCACGATCATCAGAATGATGCCCGCGAAGGCTGCCAGCACGCCAAGAATCGTGATGAGTACTGCCGCCCACCGTGGCAGTTTTCTTCGCTCGAGCCAGGCGACGATGGGATCAAGTCCTAGAGAGAGGAATAGCGCCGTGCCAACGTAGAGCAGAATCGTCGACAGCGTCTGTACGCTGCCGATGAGCAGGAGCCCGAGGCCAACGCCCAAAGTGGCGACGAACGCGGTCCGGAACGGATTGTGCAGCTTCACCGGACTCCTTTCAAGGTCTGCAATTGTTCTTCTTGGTCAGGATACGCACTGCACACGCTCAGGCTTGTGTATGACACCTCCGGGTCGCCTCTCAGGTGTAGTTCGCTAGTCTGAAATGTCGAGTCGGAGGTGTGTTGCCTTCTGCAACTACCCCGGAAAGGTGTTCTTCGTGCGTTTCGTTTGGGCCGTGGTGGCATTCGTGCTGGCAACCGTGCTGATTGTCGCGGGTATCGCCCAGCGAACGGTGTTCCAAGGGCCGACGACCGAAACAGCGGAGATCAGTGTCACCGAAGACGCTCCGTTCGTATTGATTGACGGTGCCGTGTTCAACGCTCTTCCGGGGTCTCAGACTTTGCGTGCCAACGCGGAGGGCGAGATTTTCGCCGCATACGGTCGCACCGCAGACATGCAAGCCTGGCTCGCCGACACCACCTACAACTCCGTCACGCTCGACGCCGCCGGTGAGATCGACGTCTCTCTTGTCGAACCGGTGCCGCCCGCTGTTGAGGATGACGAAGCATCCGCCCCAGCGACCGACGCGCCAGCGACCCCGGAAGCCACCGAAGATGCCGTTGCGACCGATGTGCCTGAACAAGAGCCTGACACGGGCGTTGTGATCGCCGGCAGAAGCCCGGCGGGATCTGACCTGTGGTTGGACGAGTTTCAGCAGAGCGACCTGCTGATTGCTTCACTGCAGTTACCCGAAGAAATGAGTGTGCTCGTCGCCGCCGATGGAACGCTGCCAGCTCCGTCGGCGATTTCAGTCTCGTGGCCGATCGGCAACGGCACCCCGTTGGCAGGACCGCTGATTGCGCTGGGTGCGATTCTCATGACCGTCGGCGTGTTCCTCTACATTCTTGGGATCAACCATGTTCGCCGCTCTCGCGGGCCACGGCGAAAGGGGCTGCCGATACCCGTCACCGAACCCATCGACGTCGCCACTATCGAAGCAGAGGAGAAGGGCGTGATCAGTTCCACCCCCACCCGTCGTTCGATCTCCGGATCACGACGCGCATTTGCCGTTGTACCCGGTGTCGCCGTTGCCGCCCTGCTGTTCTCTGGTTGCGCCGCTGATGCCTGGCCGCAGCTGACCCCCGCGAGCACGCCGTCACCCACCGCGACCGTTGTCGCTCCGGAAGGGCAGAAGCCGCCTGCGGTGACCAAAGCACAGGCCGAGCGAATCTTGGCGGAGATCTCCACCACGGTTGCTGAGGCAGATGAGTCGATGGATGCTGATCTCGCCGCCACGCGGCTCTCTGGCCCCGCGTTGGCGGTACGCGAGACGAATTACGTGTTGCGAGACGCCTTAGAAGACACGGCGACGCCGGATCCCATCCTCAACCAACCCCTCGAGATCCTCCTTCCACAGGCATACGATGGCTGGCCTCGGTCTGTGATGGCTGTTGTCGACGACGAAGCCAGCAAGCTCGCCACCATCGTCGTTATGAGCCAGGCTGACCCGTGGGCTGAATACAAGATCTCGCATGTCGCGCGACTGGAAGCATCCACTTTGATGCCCGATCTCGCCCCGGACTATATCGGTGCCGCACAGGTGCAACCAGACTCTCCGTTCTTGTTGATCGCGCCAGAAGATCTCGCCACGGCGTATTCCGACGTCATCAACAATGACGAAGACAGCGAGTACTACGGTCTGTTTGACGCAGAGACTGACGCGCTCCGGGTGAGTATCGCAGCAGATCGTGAAGAGCGCCTCGCAGCGTTCAACGAGACTGGTTCCACTACGGGTGAGCTTACTTTCAGCACGACGCCAGGCACCGACGAGCCGATCGCCCTCGCTACGCTTGAAAGTGGCGCCATTGTCGCAGTGACGATCACCGAGCACGATTCGGTGAAGCCGACGAATGAAGACGCATTCATCAAGCTGTCTGGGAATCCGATGGTGGAAGAACTCACGGGCGAAGATCAGTCTGCAACCGGCTTTTCTACCGACTACTCGGATCAGGTATTCTTCTACGTTCCGGGACAGGGATCGACAGAGAAGATCCGCTTGCTCGGATACGGATCAGACATACTCGGTGCAAAGGTGATCAATTGAGCAACCCCATGACCGGCGCTAACCTCCGCGGTGCCGTCGACCTTTCCAGTCTTCGCAATCGACCAGCGACGCCAGCAGCTGATTCGGCCGCGACGGCGTCTGACGGCAGCGTTGCATCGCCGTCGCTGGTATTCACCGCGACGGACGACGGCTTCCAAGAAGTGGTCGAGCTTTCACGCACGGTTCCGGTTGTCATTGATCTGTGGGCGGAATGGTCTGAGCCCAGCAAGCAACTGAGTCCGATGCTTGAGAAGGTTGTCAACGAGCTCGCTGGCAAACTGGTGCTCGCCAAAGTGGACGTCGACGCCAACCCGCAGCTGGCTCAAGCGTTTCGCGCGCAGTCGATCCCTATGGTGGTCGGCCTGGTCGCCGGGCAGCCGGTTCCGCTTTTCAGCGGCGCAGTTTCCGAGCAACAACTCCGCGACGTGTTCGCACAGCTATTGCAGCTTGCGCAGCAGCACGGGGTGACGGGATCCGTTCCGGTCAGCGATGCGCCCTCGACAGACGATGCCGCAGAAGAGCCGCCGGCGCCGCCCTTGCCGCCGCTGCATGCCGAAGCGTACGACGCTATCGAAGCCGGCGACTACCCGCGCGCGATCGCGGCCTACACCAAAGCCCTCGCAGAGAATCCGCGCGATGCTGATGCTCGCGCGGGACTTGCCCAGGTGAGTTTACTCAATCGGGTGCAGGGCCTCGATCTTCAAGAAGCGCGTGCCATCGCTGCTGCCAACCCGCTCGACCCATCCGCTCAGTTCGCTGTGGCCGACCTGGATCTGGCGGGTGGCCACGTCGAGGATTCCTTTGGGCGATTGCTGGAACTCTTTGCCCACCTTCCCAACGACGAACGGGCAGTGGTGCGCGAACGCCTGCTTGAGCTGTTCGGTGTCATCGGCGACGACGACCCGCGCGTCCTGCGCGCGCGCGGGAAACTAGCCTCACTGCTGTTCTAGCAGCCTCTGCGGACGGCTGACCGGCCTAGCCGCGCGTGGGCGAGGGAATATGCTTCTGTGTGCTGTGGCGCAGCCACAGCACACCCAGCGGGGGCAAGGTGAAGTGAGCTGTCCCGTCATCGTCGGTGTTGACCACGCCGAGATTGCCGACCCCCGAACCGCCGTACGCGGCAGCATCCGAGTTGAGGATTTCTTCCCAGACACCAGTTTCGGGCAGCACGAGAGTGAAGTCGTTCTGGGGGGTACCAGCGAAGTTGCACACGACCACGATCGTGTTGCCGTGCCAGTCGCGCCGCGCGAACGCCGAGACGTTGGCGTTCCAGTGCGGTGCACCCAAACGAGTGAACGCTGATGAATCGCTATCTCTAGACCACAGCGCCGCCTGCTCGCGGTAGACACTGTTGAGCGTCGCGACGAAGCCAGCCAGCTGGGCATGAGGGGGCTGATCCAGCATCCACCAATCGAGCGAGCGACTTTCAGACCACTCTGCGATCTGGCCGAACTCCTGCCCCATGAAGAGCAATTGCTTGCCTGGGTGACCCCACATGTACGCCAAGTAGGCGCGCACGTTCGCCAACTGCTGCCAATGATCACCCGGCATTCGCCCGATAAGGCTGCCTTTTCCGTGCACGACCTCGTCGTGACTGATCGGCAACATGTAGTTCTCGCTGAACGCGTACACGAATGAAAAGGAGAGTTCGCCCTCGTGGTGAGCGCGGTACATCGGATCACGCTTGATGTACTCGAGCGAATCGTTCATCCACCCCATGTTCCACTTGAACCCGAACCCGAGTCCGGCGTGGTTGGTAGGTGCGGTGACGCCGGGAAAGCTTGTGGACTCTTCTGCAATCATCGAGATGCCGGGGTACCGCTTGTACGCGGTCGCATTCACCTCTTGCAAGAAATGAATCGCTTCGAGGTTTTCGCGACCGCCGTGAACATTAGGCTCCCATTCACCTGCTTCGCGAGAGTAATCCAAGTACAGCATCGAGGCGACCGCGTCAACGCGCAGCCCATCGATATGGAACTCTTCAAACCAGAACAATGCGTTTGCAACCAAGAAGTTGCGTACCTCATTGCGTCCGTAGTCGAAAATGTAGGTACCCCAGTCGCGATGCTCGCCGCGGCGAGGGTCTGGGTGCTCGTAGAGCGCTTCACCATCGAACTTGCCTAGCGCGAAGGAGTCTTTGGGAAAGTGACCGGGAACCCAATCCATGATCACGCCGATATCTGCCTGGTGGAGTCGGTCGATCAGGTAGCGAAGGTCGTCGGTGCTTCCGTATCGGCTGGTGGCGGCGTAATAGCCGGAGACCTGGTAACCCCAAGAACCACCGAACGGGTGCTCAGCGAGTGGCATGAACTCGATATGCGTGAACCCCTGCGCCGATACATAATCGACGAGCTGATCTGCTGCATCGCGGTATGACAACCCTTGACGCCACGATCCGAAATGGATTTCGTACACCGACATCGGCGACGTCGTCGGTGTCGTCTTCGCGCGTGTCTTCATCCAGGCAGCATCGTTCCATTCGTAGGAAGACTCTTCGACGACCGAGGCCGTGCCCGGAGGGATCTCTGCGAACCGTGCCATCGGGTCAGCCTTCATGATCCATTGGCTCGACCTGGTCAAGATCTCGAATTTGTAGTTGACGCCGCTGCCGAGGTCGGGCACGAACAGTTCCCAGACGCCGCTGCCACCCATAGAGCGCATCGCGTGGCCTTGGCCGTCCCAGCCGTTGAAGTCGCCGACCACGCGTACCGCACGGGCGTTGGGCGCCCATACGGTGAAAGATACGCCGGGCGTTTCGTCGATCACACGCACGTGGGCTCCTAGCGCGTCCCACAGCTGCTCGTGCCGGCCCTCGGCAATCAAATGCAGGTCGAGCTCGCCGATCGTGGGGGAGAAGCGGTAGGGGTCCTCTGCCGTGTGGGTGGAACCATCGTCGTAGGTGGCAACAACGGCGTACGCCCCAGGTTTGCCCGCGTGGGTGCCTTCCCAAATGCCCGCACGTACGTGTTCCAGCGGTGTGCGGCTTCCATCGCGGAACACCGCAGTAACGCCCTTCGCGAGTGGCCGGCGAACGCGCACAACCCACTCGCTTTCGCCCGTATCGGTCACTCCCTGGTGCAGCCCCAGCACAGCGTGTGGCTCGTGGTGCGAGCCGGTGGCGACCGTGTCGAGGAGTTGTTGTGATGGCATCATGCGAGACCCCTGACGTGAAGGATATGTACCGGTTCGTGAAAAGCGTCGAGTCGAACGAAATTATGGTCTGACCACGTCCACTCAGCACCCGTGATCAGGTCACGCACCTGGTACGGGTCGCCGGGAGTCACCCCCCAAACCTGGGTGTCGAGGTGCACCATCGTTTCGCGAACCGAGTGGGGATCGGTGTTGACCACGATGATCAGTGTGTCGCTCTCGCCGGTCGGTGTGAACGCGGCGTCGAGATGCTTGACGTAGACGAGGATGGCGTCGTCGTCGCTCCAGTGCACCGTTACGTTTCGCAGCTGGCCGAGGGCTGGGTGCGAGGCGCGAATCTCGTTGAGCTGACGCAAGAAGGGCGCCAGCGAGTCGCCACGCTCTTCCGCACCCTCCCAGTCACGCGTCTTGTACTCGTACTTCTCGTTGTCGATGTTCTCTTCGGCCCCGGGTCGAGCAACATTCTCATAGAGCTCGTATCCCGCGTAGACGCCGTACGTTGGTCCAGCTGTTGCGGCGATGGCTGCGCGAATTCGATACGCAGGACGACCGCCGAACTGCAGATACTCCGTGAGAATGTCTGGCGTGTTCACAAAGAGATTCGGCCGAAGGAAATCCGCCGTTTCCCGGGTGAAACTCCCGAGAAATTCTTCGAGCTGCGCTTTCGTATTGCGCCACGTGAAGTAGGTGTAGCTCTGCTGGAAACCCGCTGCCGCGAGCGACTGCATGATGGCGGGCCGGGTGAACGCCTCGGCAAGGAAGATCACTTCAGGATGCTCGGCGTTCACTGTCTTGATCAGCCACTCCCAAAACTGGAGTGGCTTGGTGTGGGGGTTGTCGACGCGAAAGATGGACACACCCTGAGCGATCCAATGGCGCACGATTCGCAGAACTTCGACTCGGATGCCTTCCGGGTCATTATCGAAGTTGATCGGGTAGATGTCCTGGTACTTTTTCGGCGGGTTCTCGGCAAACGCGATCGTGCCATCGGGCAGTGTCGTGAACCACTCGGGGTGTTCTGCCACCCACGGGTGATCGGGTGCCGCTTGGAGCGCGAGATCCAGAGCCACTTCGATGCCTTCTTTTCGCGCTGCGCGCACAAACGCTCGAAAATCAGCGAGGGTGCCGAGGTCGGGGTGAACAGCGTCGTGACCGCCAGCAGCCGACCCGATAGCCCACGGAGACCCGGGGTCGGTCGGCCCCGGGTCGAGAGTGTTGTTGCGACCTTTGCGGTTGATCGTGCCGATGGGATGGATCGGCGGCAGATAGAGCACGTCGAATCCCATCGCCGCAACTGCTGGCAGACGCTTCATAGCAGTGCGGAATGTGCCGCTCTTGATCGAGCCATCCTTCAATTGCCGTGCGCCCTCTGAACGAGGGAAGAACTCGTACCACGCCCCTGCGCCCGCTAGCGTCCTTTCGACCAAGAGCTCGAAGGTTTCGCCGACGGTCACGAGCGACATCAGCGGACGAGCGTGAAACACCGCCTCCAGGCTCTCGTCTCGCACGGTCTCAAGAACCTGCTCGTCGCTCGTCTCAGAAGAAAGCAAGACGCTGGCCGCGTTGGTGAGCAAACGACGCACGGCCGCGGGGCGGCCCTTTTCACGAGCCGCGCTCTCGCACAGCGACGCACCGATCGTGCGCATCAGAGAGACATCTACGCCGGCAGAGATCTTCAGATCTGCGGCATGTTTCCACGTAGCGAACTCGTCGGTGAAGGATTCGAATCGATAGCTCCATACGCCACTTTCCAGCGGAGCGACCTCTGTTTGCCACTCGTCGAAGCCGTTGTCGAGTGCACGCAACCGATGCAACGAGTCCTCCCCAGCAGGAGAGGTCAGCCGCAGTTGCACGCCGATGATGTCGTGCCCCTCCCGAAACGCGGTCACGCGAAAGGGAACGACCTCGCCGACGAAGGCGCTAGGGGAGTAGTCGCCCCACGGCACCGTGGGTGCGGGTTTGGCGAAGGGGATGCGGCTCGCACGTGTATCGGTGCTCTGCTGCCACGGCACAACCGGGCGCAGAGGAACATGTGAGTTGCTCCGCCATGGACGGGGGGACGCTGAAGGCTTTTTGCTGGCCACGTCTTGAACCTACCGCGCTATCAATTCTCCCGCGCGGCATGTCGGGGCGTGTGCAGCGACAAATCTCATTCCGCGCGGAAGAAGCGCATCGACGTTCCTGCCAACGGCACCACGTCGTTCGGGGCGAAAACAGCGTGGTCCTCGTCGGGAACCTCATCAGCGCTCGACCAGAGCGATACATACCGCGTGACACCCTCGATCTCAGGCAGAGTGACGTCAATAGGCGTCTCGATGCCGTGAATCATCAGCAGCACCCGGTTGAAGTCCTCGTTCTCTGGAGTTGATGCCGCGACGTACTGCAATGTGCGGTGTGCCGGCGACGTCCACCGTTCGGCCGACATCGTTTCGCCGGACTCGTCGTACCACTCCATCACCGACGCAGAAGGCGTGAACTCGTCAAGCCGCGCGAAACGGGTTGGCCGGATCGCAGGGTTCTCGTTGCGCAGGCGAATGAGCGTCTGCACGTGCGCGAACAGTTCTTTCTGCCATGGCGCGTGGTCCCATGCGAGCCAGGTCAATGCGGAGTCATGGCAGTACGCGTTGTTGTTGCCTCGTTGCGTGCGCCCGAACTCATCGCCCGCGCTGAGCATCGGCACACCGGCAGACAGCATGAGCGTGCCGAGCAGATTTCGCATGGCTTTTCGACGAGTAGCCAGAATGCGTTCGTCGGTTGTGGGCCCCTCAGCACCGTGGTTGAAGGAGCGGTTGGTGTCGGCACCATCGCGGTTCTGCTCGCCGTTTCCCAGGTTGTGCTTGACGTCGTACGACACCAGGTCTCGCAGCGTGAATCCGTCGTGAGCGGTGACGAAGTTGATGCTCGCGATCGGACCCCGCTCTGCACTGAAAGTATTCGAAGAGCCGGCAAGGCGCGTGGCGAGTCCGCCAATGCCCACCGGCGACGTCGATGCGCGTCGGGCATAGTCCACGTCACTGAGCCAGAAGTTTCGCACCCGATCGCGGTATCGGTCGTTCCACTCACTCCAGCCTTCGCCGAAGTTTCCGGTCTGCCAGCCACCCATCCCGACGTCCCACGGCTCAGAGATCTTCTTGACACCTGCGAGTTGGGGGTCGTCCATGATCGTGCGCAGCAGCGGGTGGTCTGGAGTGAAGGTGTGGGCGCCGTCACGTCCGAGCGTCGCGGCAAGGTCGAATCGGAATCCGTCGATCTGCACTTCGTTCGCCCAGTAGCGCAGCGAGTCCAGGATCAATCGCGCCGCGGCATCGGTCGAGGTGTTCACCGAGTTGCCGCATCCCGTCACATCGATGTACGCCCCGTCTTCTTGCTGTCTGTAGTACGAGCGGTTGTCAAGCCCGCGAAGGCTGGTGCGTGGGCCGCCCAGGCCTTCTTCCGAGGTGTGGTTGTAAACCACATCGAGAATTACTTCGAGTCCGGCTTCGTGAAGAAGCTTAACCATGCCCTTGAACTCCCGAAGCACCGCGTCGGGGCCGTTCTGGCGGGATTCCACGGTCGCGTACAGGTCGTGAGGAGTGAAGAAGTTGAGGGTGTTGTAGCCCCAGTAGTTCGAGAGTCCGTGCTGCAGCAGGCGTGGCTCTGTCACAAACGCGTGCACCGGCAGCAGCTCGATGCTGGTGACACCGAGGCTCCGGAAGTGTTCGATCATGGCGGGGTGCGCCAGGCCCGCATATGTGCCGTGCAAGGCCGCTGGCACATCAGGGTGACGCTTGGTCATTCCCTTGATGTGGCCTTCGTAGAGCACCGTGCGGTCCATGGGGATCGCGGGCTTTTGCACGCCGCCCCAATCGAACCCGCCATCGACGGCCACAGAGCGCCACTCACCGTGTCCGCTCGGAGCGAGTCCGCGCGCGTATGGGTCGATGAGCAGAAAGCTGTCGTTGAACGTGTTGCCGGCCGAGTGCGGCCCGTCGGCGCGGAGGGCGTACTTCGCCCCCGGCCGAAGCAAAGGCGTGGTTCCCTGCCACACTCCACCGCCGACTGGCGACAAAGTCACGGTGTCGGTGATCCAATCAAGATCCGTGTCGTCGAAGATGACCAGCTCGATGTCTTCGGCGTTCGCAGACCACACGCGAATCGTGCCGCCATCGTCCTGGTACGTGACACCCAGATTGTCGAGGCTGCTGTCAAGCAGGCCTGCGGGCGCAGGGGCTTCGGGTACGGGCGCTGAGGATGGGCTGTCTGCTGTGTCCTGAGGATCGGACGACGACATGGCCTTCGGGCGGGGCATGCGCTCTACAGTAGTAAGGCCCTGAGTCAAGCGCGTTACGACAGGACGGAGAATCACGCGTGTCGCACTATTTCGACCATGCTGCGACATCGCCGTTGCGCCCTGAAGCACGTGACGCATGGCTCGAGGCCAGTGCGATCGTCGGAAACGCCTCGTCTATTCATGGCAGTGGGCAAAACGCACGGCGCGTGCTCGAAGAGGCGCGCGAGCGCATGGCTGCCTCGATCGACTGCGAACCGATCGAGGTCGTCTTCACCTCCGGTGGCACCGAGGCGGTCAACCTCGCGTTGAAGGGGCTGTGGTGGACCCGTGGTGCCGCCGCGACCGGATTCGTGATGCCCGAGGGCGAACACCACTCGACGGTGGATGCTGCGCAGTGGCTGCGTGACTATCAAGGCGCCGGCGTGCGCGAGGTGCCACTCGATCCCCTTGGGCGTGTCGCGCCGGAGACGTTCGCCGGGCAGCTGCCAGGCGCCGCGTTCGCGACCGCGCTGGCAGCCAACAATGAAGTCGGCACCGTCAATGACGCCGTGGCGCTGAGCGAAGTTGCGGCTGAGGCCGGTGTGCCGCTGCACCTCGATGCGATCGCAGCGTTCGGTCACTTGCCGGTTTCGTTTCGGCAGTGGCGGGGCGGGGCACAGGGCCGTAGCGGGCTGGTGGCGCTGAGCGTGTCAGCGCACAAGGTGGGTGGACCCACAGGAATCGGCGCCCTCGTCGTTTCGCGCAAGGCCGAGGTATCTCCCTTGTTCCACGGCGGTGGGCAGCAACGAGGCCTGCGTGCTGGCACCCAGGATGTCGCGAGCGCGGTAGCGTTTGCTGTCGCGGCCGAGCTTGCTGTGGCTGAGCGCGAGGCAGAGGCGGTGCGCTTGGAAGCGCTTCGTGACAACCTGATCCAGGGCGTGCTGGGGTCGGTGGCCGATGCGACTCTGCTTGGCGACCCGGTGAACAGGCTTCCCGGAAACGCCCACTTCTTGTTTCCCGGGGCGTTCGGTGAAACCTTGCTCTTCTTGCTTGACCAGGCGCAGGTCTCGGTGTCGACAGGCTCGGCTTGTCAGGCGGGCGTTCCAGAGCCGTCACACGTGGTGCTCGCTCTTGGTCGCGACGCGGTGCAGGCGCGCCAGGTGCTCCGTTTCACCCTCGGACGCACCTCGACCCAGGACGACATAGACGCGCTGTTGCGAGTTTTGCCGGCAGCGGTCGAACGGGCCCGCGCAGCATCCGGCCCACGTACAGCCGAGCGATCGTAAACTGGACCAATGCGTGTTCTAGCGGCGATGAGTGGTGGAGTTGATTCCGCGGTTGCTGCGGCCCGGGCGGTGGATGCTGGCCATGAAGTCGTCGGTGTGCACTTGGCACTGTCGCGCGCTGGTGGCACGCTGCGCACGGGAAGCCGTGGCTGTTGCACGATCGAAGACGCGATGGACGCTCGCCGTGCCAGCGATCTTCTGGGAATCCCCTTCTATGTGTGGGACTTCTCGGAGCGCTTCCGTGACGACGTGATCGATGATTTCATCAACGAGTATCGCGCCGGCAGAACGCCCAACCCGTGCATGCGGTGCAATGAAAAGATCAAGTTCGCGGCCTTGCTCGAGCGGGCGATCGAGCTCGGTTTTGACGCGGTGTGCACCGGTCACTACGCCACCCTCATCGACGGACCTGAAGGGCTTGAGCTTCACCGAGCGTCAGACGCTGCGAAGGACCAGTCGTACGTGCTGGGTGTGTTGAACGCAGAGCAACTTGCGCACACATACTTTCCGCTGGGATCGACCCCTTCGAAAGCGATCGTTCGCGCCGAGGCCGCAGAGCGCGGGCTCACCGTTGCACAGAAGCCAGATAGCCACGACATCTGTTTCATTCCAGACGGCGACACCCGAGGGTGGCTTGCAGAGAAGGTAGGGACCGCCACAGGTGAGATCGTCGACCGCTCCGGTTCTGTAGTCGGCAGCCACGAAGGCGCCCACTCGTTCACGGTAGGACAGCGCCGCGGGCTTTCGCTGGGCACTCCGGCCGCAGACGGCAAGCCTCGTTTCGTGCTTGAAGTCCGGCCGGTCTCGAACACGGTTGTGGTCGGCCCGAAGGAAGCGCTGGCGATCGGTGAGATTTCAGGAGATCGGCATTCCTGGGCAGGTCGTGCGCCCAGCGAGACCGCTTTCGACTGTGAGGTTCAGATCAGGGCTCACGCTGACCCCGTGCCCGCTCGCGCACGCGTCGATAGCGGCGTCATCACTGTTCTTCCCGACACTCCTTTTGAGGGCGTCGCACCCGGTCAAACCGCGGTTATCTACGACGGAACGCGCGTGGTCGGCCAATTTACGATTGCGCACACCGTGTCGGCGGTGCCAGCAACGGCGTGATGTCGGTGGCCGTCTCTAGACTGGCTGGGTGGCACGTGAGATGCAGGACGACAGCGACCTCAATGCGCTGAACCTCGACGACGCCCGTGACGAGTCTCGCAGGCTCACCGATCTGGTGATCGGTGCGCGAGATGCGTATTACGGCGATGGCGCTGAGATTGTTGACGACGCGACATACGACGGCTGGATGACGCGCCTGCAGTCTCTTGAACAGCTATACCCCGAATTGCAGGGTCAGGATTCTCCTACGCGCAGTGTCGGCGCCGCAACAAGCACCCTTTTCGATCCGGTCGAGCACTCGGAACGGATGCTCAGTCTCGACAACGTGTTCTCCGCTGACGAGCTGCGAGAATGGTGCGTGAAGACGCAGTCGGCTGCGGGTCGTCCAGTGCGCTGGCTCAACGAATTGAAGATCGACGGCCTCGCTATCAGCCTGCGCTACGAGAACGGCGTTTTGACCTCTGCGGCGACCCGCGGCGACGGGCGAGTGGGAGAAGACGTCACCGCCAACGCTGTGCGGGTTGCGGGCATTCCACAGCAGCTCGCCGGCAGCGGTCATCCCGACATCGTTGAGGTGCGCGGCGAGGTGTTCATTCCCGTCGCGGAGTTCGAGCGACTCAATGCGCTGCAGGCGACTATGCGAGATCGCGCGTTCGAAGAGAGCCGTGCTCGTAGTCGCAGTCGAGCGTTTGACGAAGACAAAGCACGCCTCAGTGCCGAGCGCCGGTTTCCTGCGTTCGCGAATCCCCGCAACGCGGCCAGCGGTGGACTGCGCCAACAGCTCGACAAGAAGACCGGCCTCGAGCACGAGGCGGGTGTGGCGCGCGTGAATTCGCTGCGGCTGTTCGTGCATGGCATCGGAGCGTGGCCCGAGCCGACGGTCGATTCGCAGAGCGAGGTGTATGCGCTGCTGAGCGGCTGGGGCCTACCAGCCAGTCCTTACTTTCAGACCGCTGATGGGGTCGATGGGGTGTTGGAGTTCGTGACGCACTACGGAGTGCACCGTCACGATGTGGAGCACGAGATCGACGGCGTCGTCGTCAAGGTCGACGAACTTGCGCTGCATGACGAACTCGGAGCCACCAGCCGGGCGCCGCGGTGGGCGATTGCCTACAAGTACCCGCCAGAGCAAGTGAACACGAAGCTGCTCGACATCGTCGTCTCCGTCGGGCGTACCGGGCGCGCAACGCCGTTTGCGATGATGGCGCCGGCGCGCGTAGCCGGAAGCGTCGTACGCCAAGCCACACTGCACAACCAAGACGTCGTGAAGGTCAAGGGCGTTCTGATCGGCGACACCGTCGTCTTGCGCAAAGCGGGAGACGTGATTCCTGAGGTTCTGGGGCCGGTCGTTGAGCTTCGCGATGGCACTGAGCGAGCGTTTGTCATGCCCACGCATTGTCCCGAGTGCGGCGCCGAGCTTGCTCCGTCGAAAGAGGGCGATATCGACCTGCGGTGTCCGAATACTCGCACGTGTCCCGCACAAGTGCGCGGGCGAGTGGAGCACGTGGGGTCTCGGGGAGCGCTAGACATCGAAGCGCTCGGAGAAGTGACGGCGGCGGCGCTGACTCAGCCCTCGCTGCCGACGTCTCCGCCGCTAGAAACCGAAGCCGGGTTGTTTGACCTCACACTTGACCAGCTGGTGCCCATCGAAGTGCTGGTGCGTGATGCCGAGACCGGCGAGCCGCGCATAGATGACCGTACGGGTGAGCCCGTGCGGCGTGCGCCCTTTCAACGCACGGAGCGCACCTATCCACCGGGTTGGGAGAACGCCACCCCTGCTGAGCGGAGAGCCGCGGGCGTGCGAAAAGACCACCTGGTGTTGCACCCCTCAGCTCAAGCGCTCACGCTTCTATCGGAACTCGAGAAGGCGAAGACGAAAGAGCTTTGGCGCTATCTGGTTGCGTTGAACATTCGCCATGTCGGGCCGGTCGCTGCGCGCGCGCTTGCAGGATGGTTCGGCTCGATTGAGGAGATCCGCGAGGCAACTCGTGAAGAACTTGCTGCGGTCGAAGGAGTAGGGGCGATCATCGCGGACTCACTGCTGGACTGGTTCGCGGTCGATTGGCACCGCGAGATCGTCCAACGGTGGTCACGGGCCGGCGCACAGCTGGCAACTCCTGGGCATCCGGGGCCGGGAGCGGCTGCTCAGCGCGGCGGTGTGCTCGAGGGCATGACCGTTGTGGCGACCGGATCGCTCGACGGGTACACCCGAGAGGGGGCCCAAGAGGCGATTGTCCAGGCGGGCGGAAAAGCGGGTTCGAGCGTGTCGAAGAAGACAGACTTCGTTGCAGCAGGACCCGGGGCAGGATCCAAATTGGCGAAAGCGGAAGCGCTCGGGGTGCGGATTCTGAATGCCGAGCAATTTCACACTCTGGTCACTCAAGGGCCCGCAGGACTTGACGCTGAGTGATCAGCCCGTTGCGAGGCGTTGAAGCAGCTCCTCGCGCACCTGGCGACGCAACACCTTTCCGATGAGCGACTTCGGCAGCTCATCCACGATGAATATCTGCCGGGGAACCTTGTATGGCGTGAGAATGTTGCGCACGTACTCACGCACCGCACTGACATCGATATCAGTTCCCGGGGCGATGACGATCGCCGCGGCGACCTCTTCGCCGGAATGGCTGCTTGGCAGCCCCACGACGGCCGCGTCCTCTACCTGAGGGTGCTGGCGCAACGCGATCTCCACCTCGGTCGGGGCGACGTTGAACCCGCCGGTGATGATCAGTTCCTTGATGCGATCGACAATTCGCACGAACCCGTCATCGTCTATCTGAACGATGTCGCCGGTGCGAAACCAACCATCAACGAACACCTTCTGGGTCTCTTCAGGCTTGCCGTAGTACCCGCTGAACACCTGCGGGCCGCGCACGATGAGTTCACCGCGTTCACCCGCGCGCACGTCGATGGTGGGATCGTCTGGGTCGACGACCCGACATTCAGTGCCGGGCAGGGGCAGCCCGACGGTTCCAGGCACTCGGTTGTCAGCGACGGGGTTTGCCATCAGCACGGGTGAGCACTCGCTGAGCCCGTAGCCCTCGACGAGGAAGCCCCCCGATGCTTCTTCGAACGGAACAACCAGCTCGTGGGGAAGAGCCATCGCACCCGAGATAGCCACTTCTGTGCCCTGGAGAGAAATGCCCTGCGCCTCAGCTGCTTTGAGCAGACGATCGGCGATAGGGGGAACGAGAGGCAAAAATGTTGCGGGATGCTTCTTATGCACCGCGAGCACCATGTCGGGATCGAACCTGGGGAACAGCACAAGTCGCGCGCCCATAGACATGGCAAACGTCAGACACAGCGTCAATCCGTAGGCGTGGAACATCGGCAATACGGCGTAGACGACGCATCCATCGCCGCGCGTGATCGATGGCACCCAAGCCTGAGCCTGGGCGGCGTTGGAGAGCAGGTTGCGATGGGTGAGCGCGGCACCTTTTGGCGTTCCCGTGGTGCCACTCGTGTACTGGATGAGTGCGAGGTCATCGGTTTCAGGCATCGGGTGCGCACTCGATAGGGGAGGGGAGCCGACAATGCTCTCCCACGATGTCGTGCCGTTCACACGCTCCGTCAATGCTTCGCGAGACTCTCGAATCTTGGGGATAGGGAGAGTAAGAGCAAGACGCATGCCAAGCGGCATGGCGTGTGTCACGTCGACGGAGATGAGATTCGCAACGGCGAGATCTTCGGGAAACTCCTGAATTATCTTTACGCCCTTGGTCCACACAATGGCGTGTTTGGCGCCGTGGTCTTCGAACTGCTTGCGCATCTCGCGAGGCGTGTAGAGCGGGTTGTGCTCGATCACCACGCCACCCACGCGAAGAATGGCGTAGAACGCAATAATGTGCTGCGGGCAATTCGGCAGCACCAACGCGACAGGATCTCCCGCGCTCACGCCACGCGCGCGCAAACCTTCGGCAGCCCGCTCTATCTGGTCATGCATAGCTCTGTAGGTCGTCTCGCGCCCGAAGAACTGCAGTGCAGGCGCTTCTGGATAGTCCCGCGCCGACGCGTTCACGATATCCACCAGAGAACCGGTAGCCGGGGTCAGATCTGCGGGCACACCATCCGCGTAGCTGGCGATCCATGGTCTTGGCGGGTCATACGTCGTCGTCACGTCGACCAGCCTAACTGTCGCTGTCGGTCGCCACGGGAGAGGGCGAGCGTGACCGCCTACACTTGTCGGGTGTCTGAAATCACCCCAGAACTTGTGCGGCACCTCGGTGTGCTCGCCCGCATCCAACTGAACGACGAAGAAGTTGAGCAACTTACCGGTCAGCTCGACGCGATCGTTGACAACATCGCGAAGGTGTCCGAGGTCGCAACTGCCGACATCGAAGCGACGAGTCACCCGATCCCGATGCAGAACGTGTTTCGCGCCGATGAGGTGGGTGACTTGCTCACCTCCGCCCAGGTGCTGCAGAACGCTCCCGACTCGGCTGACGGTCGATTCCGGGTGACCGCCATTCTCGGCGAAGAGCAGTAAGGAATTCCCTTGACAGATTTGACCAGGATCAGCGCCGCTGCGCTGGCAGACAAGCTGGCCGCACGCGAAGTATCGAGCGTTGAGGCGACCCAGGCGCACCTTGATCGCATTGCAGCAGTCGATGGCGACGTTCATGCGTTCCTGCACGTGAGCGACCACGCTCTCGACATTGCTGCCGATATCGACCGACGCCGGGCGGCTGGTGAAGCGCTTGGCGCCCTCGCCGGAGTGCCGCTGGCGATCAAGGATGTGCTCGTCACCACCGATATGCCCTCCACCAGCGGATCGAAGATCCTCGAGGGGTACATGTCGCCGTACGATGCCACGGTCGTGGCGCGCTCGCGCGCGGCGGGTCTCGTTCCGCTCGGTAAGACAAACATGGACGAGTTCGCCATGGGCTCGTCGACGGAATTCTCCGCCTACGGGCCGACTCGCAACCCGTGGGATCTGGATCGTATCCCCGGCGGCTCCGGGGGCGGCTCAGCTGCCGCCGTAGCCGCATTCGAAGCGCCGCTGGCACTTGGCTCCGACACCGGCGGTTCAATTCGTCAGCCCGCGCACGTCACGGGCACCGTGGGCATCAAACCCACCTACGGCGGAGTAAGCCGCTACGGAGCGATTGCGCTCGCATCGAGCCTTGACCAGGTCGGACCCGTCACGCGCAACGTCCTCGACGCGGGGCTCCTCCACGACGTTATCGGCGGATACGACGCCCACGATGCCACCTCCATTTCCGAGAAATGGCCCTCATTCGCCGACGCTGCCCGCGAGGGCGCGCGAGGCGACGTGCTCAAGGGGCTCAAGGTCGGCGTCATCAAAGAGTTCGCGGATGCGGGCTTTCAGACTGGCGTGTCTGCATCTTTCCGCGCCGCGCTGACGACCATGCAAGCGCAGGGTGCCGAGATCGTCGAGATCAGTGCGCCGCACTTCGAGTATGCGGTTGCCGCCTACTATCTGATTCTCCCGGCTGAAGCCTCGAGCAACCTCGCAAAGTTCGACTCGGTGCGCTTCGGCATGCGGGTGGACGTTCCTGGGGGAACTGTGGAGGACGTCATGGCTGCAACTCGAGATGCGGGTTTCGGTCCCGAGGTCAAGCGGCGCATCATTCTGGGCACCTACGCTCTGTCAGCGGGCTACTACGACGCCTACTACGGGTCCGCACAGAAAGTGCGCACGCTCATTCAGCAGGATTTTGATGCAGCATTCGCTTCGGTTGACGTCATCGCGACGCCATCGGCGCCGACAACAGCATTCCGCATCGGGGAGAAGATCGACGACCCGCTTCAGATGTATCTCAACGACTTGACGACAATCCCGGCCAACCTCGCCGGCATTCCAGGAATCTCGATCCCATCGGGGCTCGCTGAAGAAGATGGCCTGCCCGTGGGTATTCAGTTCCTCGCTCCTGCTCGTCAGGACGCACGTCTGTACCGTGTCGGCGCCGCGCTTGAGGCGACACTTGTTGATTCATGGGGAGGGCCGTTGCTTGACCGCGCGCCCGAGCTGCTCGCACGCGAAGGAGGCGTGCTCTGATGGCTAAAGCCAAACTGATGGACTTCGACAAAGCTCTGGAACTGTACGAACCGGTACTCGGTTTCGAAGTGCACGTCGAACTCAACACCAAGACCAAGATGTTCTCGGGTGCTGCGAACCCGGCTCATTCCGACAACCACGATGCGGCGCCCAACACTCTGGTCGCGCCGGTGGATATGGGATTGCCTGGCTCGATGCCCACGGTCAACGCAGAAGCAGTCAAGTACTCGATCAGCTTGGGTCTGGCTCTTGGCTGCTCAATCGCCCCCTCGAGTCGTTTCGCTCGAAAGAACTATTTCTATCCTGATCTGGGCAAAAACTATCAGATATCCCAGTACGATGAGCCGATCGCCTTCGAAGGCTCGGTGGATGTCGAGCTCGCTGATGGCACCGTCGTGACGGTGCCTATCGAGCGGGCGCACATGGAAGAAGACGCCGGAAAGCTCACCCACATGGGCGGCGCGACCGGACGCATCCAGGGCGCCGAGTACTCGCTCGTCGACTACAACCGTGCCGGCGTCCCGCTGGTCGAGATCGTCACAAAGCCGATCTACGGGGCAGAGCACCGGGCACCGGAGATCGCGAAAGCCTACGTCGCGACGATCCGCGATATCGTGCTGTCGCTGGGCATCTCGGAGGCTCGGCTTGAGCGCGGAAACTTGCGTTGCGACGCGAACGTGTCGATTCGTCCGCGTGGGCAAGAGAAGCTCGGTACCCGCACCGAAACGAAGAACGTCAACTCGATGCGTTCCGTTGAACGTGCCGTGCGATACGAGATTCAGCGCCAAGCGGCGATCCTCGCCGATGGCGGGACGATCACCCAAGAAACGCGCCACTGGCACGAAGACACGGGCGCCACCTCGCCCGGTCGTCCGAAATCCGATGCTGATGACTACCGATACTTCCCCGAGCCGGATCTGCTCCCGGTCGCACCATCACTTGAGCTGATCGACGAGTTGCGCAACGCGCTTCCTGAGCCGCCAGCCGCGCGTCGACGACGGCTCAAGGCGGAGTGGGGCTTCACAGATCTCGAGTTCCAAGACGTGGCCAACGGTGGTTTGCTCGCCGAGATCGCCGCGACTGTCGCCGCAGGCGCGACGCCGGCAACGGCGCGAAAGTGGTGGACGGGCGAGCTGACACGCCTCGCGAACGCAGCCGGCCGCGAAGCATCTGAGCTGGCGACTCCCGCCGATGTCGCGGCGTTGCAGTCGCTCGTCGATGCGGGAACGCTCACCGACAAACTAGCGCGGCAGGTGCTCGAGGGGGTCGTCGCTGGCGAGGGCACCCCACAGGAAGTCGTCGACGCCCGCGGCTTGGCCGTGGTGTCAGATGACACCGCCTTGTTGGCGGCGATCGATGAGGCTCTTGCTGCACAGCCCGACGTGCTCGCTAAGATTCGTGACGGCAAGGTCCAAGCTGCGGGAGCGATCATCGGTGCGGTCATGAAGGCGATGAAGGGCCAGGCGGATGCTGCTCGCGTGCGTGAGCTCATCATCGAGCGCGCCGCTCAGTAGCCGCACCCTCGTGAGGCTTCGACGTCAGTGTCGTAGCCTCACGAGAGGATAGGCAACATGGGACGTGGTGACGGCTCGGGCCGTGTGGTGTCGCCCGCGGGAGCGAACGATGCCGGCACGGGCATTCTTCACGTCGACATGGACGCCTTCTACGCCTCCGTCGAACAGCTGGACGATCCGTCTCTAGTCGGCAAGCCGATCATCATCGGCGCGCCCGAAGGACGGTCTGTCGTCTCAAGCGCTTCGTACGAAGCGCGCAGGTACGGGGTGCGGGCGGCGATGCCCGTCAGTCAAGCCTTGCGGCTGTGTCCCAGCGCTGTTGTCGTGGCTCCGCACTTCGACCGATACCGGGCGCTGTCATCGCATGTGATGGCGATCTTTCGTGACGTCACGCCGCTCGTCGAGCCGCTGTCGATCGACGAGGCATTTCTCGACGTTCGAGGCGCGAGACGGCTCTGGGGGAGCCCGGGTGAAATCGCGATCGAACTGCGAAGACGAGTTCGCGCCGAGACGGGACTCGTGTGCAGCATCGGTGTGGCCGCCACAAAACACGTTGCCAAGATGGCCTCGACGATCAGTAAACCCGACGGGTTGCTCATCATCGCGGAAGCGGATACAGCGGCATTCCTGCAGACGCGTTCAGTTCGCTCGCTGTGGGGAGTCGGCCCGAAGGCCGCCGAATCGCTGGCAGGGCGCGGCATCCACACTGTGCGAGACATTCTCGACACACCGACGAGTGTTTTGGAGCGCACACTCGGCGGGGCCATGGCGGAGCGGCTCTGGCACCTGGCTCGCGGTATTGACCCTCGCTCCGTCGACACGACTCGTGTCGAGAAGAGTGTGGGGCACGAAGAGACGTTTCACGATGACGTCTCCGATCCGGCAATCTTGCGAACGGAGTTGCGCCGGCTGGCCGATCGAGTGGGCACTCGGCTGCGAGTTTCCGGCTGGGAAGCGACGACAGTCGCAATCAAGGTGCGCTTCGCAGACTTCACCACGGTATCGCGCTCCCGCTCTTTGGCCGAGCCCACCGCAGTCGGGCAGAGAATCGGTGATGCCGCCCACGAACTTTTCGCCTCGATTTCGCGACCGCTGCCCGTGCGCTTGCTGGGCGTGAGGGGGGAACGCCTTCAGCCGGCAGGCGCCTCACCGCTCGCGCTCTGGGACGACGATGAGGAGTGGCGGCGGGTGGAGGGGGCCGTGGATTCTGCTACAGCGCGCTTTGGGCGCGGAGCCATCACTCGCGCCACCCTGCTCGGCGAGTCGCGCGGTGGCGGCGCTGTGCCGTCGCATCCGCGATTGCCAGAGCAAGAATAGACAGATTTGACTGGGCAGTTGGCCCTCGTGGCGGTAGCGTAGCCTCATGCCTAACATCGCACTTGAACTCGGCAAGCAGTCGGCAACTTTCGGCGTCAGCAGCATCTATGGCGAGCAGCAGGACGTCGCGGGCGTGCGTATGATCCCCGTTGCCCTCACCTGGACGGGGTTTGGCGGGGGAGAGGACTCCTCGGGCAATGGTGGCGGTGGCGGTGGCGGATACGCCGTGCCCATCGGCGCGTACATTCGGCGCGGAGACGATCTTCGTTTCGAGCCGAACCTTGTGATGATCGCTGTAGTTGCCATTCCGCTCATTCTTGTGGCAGGTCACTCGCTCACTCGTGTCATCCGCATCCTCAAGAAGTAGGCCGGACGCTCTCGCACGTTCCATTCAGCACGGCGTTGAGCAGATTCTCAACGCCGTCGTGGCAGTCGACGCGAGCAACCCCGCGATCTTGATCGATGGGCGCAGTGGAGCCGGCAAATCCACTCTCGCAGAAGCGCTCGTTGCCCAATGGCCTCGAGCCGGACGCGTGCAACTCGTCGCGCTCGATTCCATCTATCCGGGGTGGGACGGACTTGCCGATGGTGTGTCGACAGCCACCGAAGAAGTCCTTCGCCCGCATGCACGGGGACTGATCGGCGTCTGGCAGCGCTGGGACTGGGAGCGGTCCGAACCGGCCGAAGCACACGCTGTGGATCCGTCTCTTCCGCTCATCGTCGAAGGCTCTGGCTTACTGACTGAGAAGTCGGCGTCGCTCGGCGACATCCGCGTGTGGGTTGAATCGCCGTTGCCATCAAGGCGGGCGCGGGCGCTCGCACGTGATGGCGAGCTTTACCGACCGCATTGGGAGCGGTGGGCGCGGCAAGAAGCGCTCCATCTCTCGGTAGATGCCCCCGAGTCCCTCGCCACCCATGTGGTTCGCGTGCCATAGCGAACGCGCTACTCAGGCTCGGGATCGGACAATCCGTCTATCGCATCCACGAGGACGTGCAACCGATAGCCCACCCAGTCGTAGATCCCGAAGCGAGCGTCAGTTTCGTCACGCTCTTCGTCGCTGATGGCGACTCCCAGCCTGGTAGCGAGAACGAGACGAACAGCTGCGAGCGTGCGCAACCACGCGTCTGCTTCGGTCGCGCTGAGAGTCACTGCGACCGTCTCCCGCAGCGCCGGGTCATCGTCCCGAGTCGCGAGAGTGTTCGTTCCGACAAGACTCTCGAGCGATGCCAGAACGATGGCGGCTTCATCCCGGCGCCTGTCGAGCAGATCTGCTTCGGTGAGTCCACGAAACTCTCGTGCAGCTTCGGGATCTTCGCGATACGCGTCAGGCACTAAGCGCGCGATGGCAGGATCCCGTGGCGATTCGGGGTGCTCGGAGAGCAAATCAGCGAACTGAGCGGTCAGCGCGGCGATGTGGGCAGCTTCGATCCGTGCAAATTCCAGCACAATCTTCTTTGTCACTGCGGCGCCTGCCTCACGGTGGCCCAAAGTCCGTAGTCATGCATCGCCTGGGCATGCAGCTCCATCTGCTCACGGGCGCCCTCGGCGACTATCGCGTGACCATCGTTGTGCACGGCCAGCATCAGCTTCTCTGCCACGGGCTTGGGGTAGCCGAAGTATGTACGAAATACGTGCGTCACATAGTTCATCAGATTCACGGGGTCATCCCAGACGAGCGTTTGCCAGGGACGCTGTGGTTCGCGCGCGGAGCGAAGATCAGACTCTTCAGCGATGTTGGGGGCGGTGAGCGAATTCATTATGCCCAGCCCAGTTCGTGCAAGCGTGCGTCATCAATGCCGTAGAAGTGGGCGATCTCATGCACGAGCGTCGTGTGCACTTCGTCGCGCAGTGAGGTCTCGTCGTCGCAGACGGCTAGGTGTGCCTGACGGTACACGATGATCCGATCGGGAAGCTCCCCAATGCCATAGCGATCACGCTCGGTCAGCGCCCATCCGTCGTACAGGCCCAACAGATCAGTGCTGCCGTCTTCGGCGAGATCTTCGACGACGAAAATTACGTTGTCCAAGCCTTCGACCATATCGTCGGGCAGAAGATCCAACTCATCGATCACCAGTCGTTCGAAAGCTGCTGCATCCATTTCCATCAGCAACTCCGACATTTGGGGTGAGTAACGGGGCTCGAACCCGCGACATCGGCCACCACAAGGCCGCGCTCTACCAACTGAGCTATACCCACCATGTTTCCCACCGGAATGGGCAACCGAAATATTCTCTCACATTCGAGAGGCAAATGATGACACGGCTGCCGCCGCAGCAGCTTTTGCGTCATCGCTTGTCGGGCCCGGCTCTGCCACGAACACAGCCTGGCGGTAGTAGGCGAGCTCGCGAATCGACTCGAGGATGTCGGCGAGGGCGCGATGGCCTCCGTCTTTCACAGGGGCGTGGATGTAGCTGCGCGGATACCAACGCTGCGAGAGCTCCTTGATGCTCGACACATCGATGCTGCGATAGTGCAACCAGCGGTCCACCCTGGGCATGTACTTAGCCAGGAACATCCGATCGGTGCCGATCGTATTTCCTGCAATCGGCGACTTGCCCTCCAGCACGAAGCGCTGCAAGTACTCAAGCACTTGAAACTCTGCGTCTCCTAGGCTCACACCGTCGGGGATCTCCTTGAGCAGCCCTGACTTTTCGTGCATCTTCGTGACGAAGTCACTCATGTTCTCGAGTGCTGACGGGTCAGGCTTGATGACAATCTGAAAGCCGTCATCGAGCACGTTGAGATCGAAGTCAGTGATGACCACCGCGATCTCGACGAGTTCGTCGAGATCGGGGTCAAGACCGGTCATCTCGCAGTCGATCCATACGAGTCGGTCGTTCTTTGAGCCTGCCGCCATGGTTCCAGCCTATTGGCGAACGCCGACAATGCAGTGAACCATGACGAACTCGAACTTTTTGCCCCCCCGGGAGGAATCGAACCCCCGACCTTGCGGGTAGAAACCGCTCGCTCTATCCCCTGAGCTACGGAGGGAGAGGTGACTCTAGGTTACAGCGTTGCGACACGCACAAACGAACTCTAGCGCCGCGAGCGAACCCGGCGTACCGTTCCAAGAAAGCGGTATTCGAAAGGAGTTCGATGATGAGCACCACCGACACACACCACGCTCTGTGGATCGCGTACGGCGCCTCGGGAGTTGCGGGGAGCATCCGCAAGGACGGCAGCGGCTACACCGTCACGATCGCCGGTGCCGATGCGGCTACAGGCACATACGAAACGATGGAGATCGCGAAGAGTGCGCTCCATGCGCACATGCCCCCCGGAAGCGACTGGCCGTCGTTCCGAGAGCATTAAAGGGTGGTGAGCGCTCGCACACGCTGAGGGTTTCACTCATCCTCCCCAGTGCGAGCGGCATCGCTGTTGTTCCCACACCCCCAAACATGCGCCACTCGAGAACACTGCGTGCGGCACTCTGATCTGACCGCCGGCGCTCGACGGGCACGCGGCGCCGGCGGACCCGCGGACCTTCCCGGGTGCGAAAGGAGCACAGCATGCAAGACACCATCACGATCAGGGGCAACTTGGCCGCAGATCCCGAGCAACGGCGGATCTCGACCGGCGACACAGTCACGAGCTTTCGCGTCGGTACGACCGCACGCCGCCGCGACAAAGCGACTGGCGAGTGGACTGACGACGAGACCAACTGGTACCAGGTGTCGGCGTTTCGAACATTGGGCGAGCACGTGTTCGCTTCGTTGCGCAAAGGACATCCCGTTATCGTGAGCGGCCGCCTTCGGCTCCGAACGTGGGAGTCTTCCACAGGCAAAGGCATGTCCGCGGATATCGAAGCCGATGCCGTCGGTCACGATCTGCGGTGGGGGAGCACTGTCTACACGCGCGCGGCGCGAGACGATGCCGGCACCGAACAGCCGAATGGCGATGCATGGGCAGCAGACGCGTCGGCGGGATCGGCCTGGGCAACAGTGGTTCCGGGCGAGGCGCGGGTGCTCGACGAGCCGGCAGCGACCGCGGCTTCAGAACAGGAGAGTATTCACGCGCCGGTCTGACTCACAGGGGGTGCTCGGGATGTCTGCCCTTAGAATCGCTGGGTGCATCGACGTCCCGAGCGACCCGCGTTTGCCCTGACCGCTACGACCCGTGGCCGGTGGTCTGGCGCCCTGGGCACGCTTGTGCTTGCGTGCGCGTTGGCTAGTTGTGCGCCGGCTGAACCGATTGAAACCCCAACGCCCACAGCGAGCGCCACGGTGACCCCGGCAGCTACACCGACGCCCACGGTGACCGTGCCCGCGTTTGATGCGGATGGTACGGCCGAGCAGAACCTGGCTGTATTCGCGCTCACCGTAGAAGAGGTGTGGGCTTCCGCCGACAAAGCCTCGGGTCGTGCGTATGTTGACGCCCTCGTTGCCGTCGGCTTCGCGAAAGCCGACATGGAAGTGACAGAGGACTATTCGACAGTCGGCAACCCCGCTGAGAGCATCCAGTTCTCTGTGAAGTGGGGCGACCAGTGCCTGGTCGGCCAGGTGGGCCCCGCCACTGGAGATCCAGTCGCCGCGGTTCTGCCAGGGCTCGATGAAGGTACGTGTCTGGTCGGCGATACGCGCGCCATCGACTGGTAGCGCGAAGTACACCGAGGGCGCGCACGCCACAAGCCCGGTAGGCTGAGACGCTGACATCGCTAGCGCAAGGAGAGCAGAAACCGTATGGCTGAATACATCTACTCCATGGTCCGTGCCCGCAAAGCTGTGGGAGAAAAGCTGATCCTCGATGATGTCACCATGGCTTTCTTGCCTGGTGCGAAGATCGGCATGGTCGGACCCAACGGCGCCGGCAAGTCGACGATCCTGAAGATCATGGCAGGCATGGACACACCGTCCAACGGCGAAGCGAAGCTGAGCCCCGGGTTCACCGTCGGGATCCTCATGCAGGAGCCGGAGTTGGATGAATCCAAGACTGTCTTGGAGAACATTCAAGACGGGATCGCGATCAAGGCGAAGCTCAATCGATTCAATGAGATCTCCGCCCTGATGGCAGACCCCGATGCAGACTTCGATGCGCTCTTGGCAGAGATGGGAACGCTTCAAGAAGAGATCGATGCGGCCGACGCCTGGGACCTCGACTCGCAGCTCGAACAGGCCATGGATGCGCTCCGCACACCCCCGGCCGACGCAGCCATCGCGCCGCTATCAGGTGGTGAGAAGCGTCGTGTAGCGCTGACCAAGCTGCTTCTGCAGAAACCTGATCTGCTGCTTCTTGACGAGCCCACCAACCACCTTGACGCTGAGAGCGTGCTCTGGCTTGAGCAGCATCTGCAAAAGTATCCCGGCGCTGTTATCGCGATCACACACGACCGGTACTTCCTTGACAACGTCGCCGAATGGATCGCCGAGGTGGACCGCGGTCGTTTGATTGGCTACGAGGGAAACTATTCGACATACCTCGAGAAGAAGTCGGAGCGTCTGGCCGTACAGGGAAAGAAGGACGCCAAGCTCGCAAAGCGACTGGCTGAAGAACTCGACTGGGTGCGCTCCAACTCCAAAGGACGCCAAGCGAAGTCCAAGGCGCGACTGGCTCGCTACGAAGAGATGGCTTCAGAGGCCGACCGCACGCGCAAGCTTGATTTCGATGAGATCTCCATTCCGCCGGGTCCGCGTCTGGGCGGCGTCGTGATCGAGGCGAAGAACCTGCAGAAGGGCTTCGATGACCGTTCCCTCATGAGCGGACTCAGCTTTAGCTTGCCGCCGAACGGGATCGTTGGCGTGATCGGTCCCAACGGTGTGGGAAAGACGACCTTGTTCAAGACGATCGTTGGGCTGGAGCCGCTCGATGGCGGCGTTCTCAAGATCGGTGAGACGGTCAAGATCAGCTACGTGGATCAGTCCCGATCCAACATCGACCCGAACAAGTCGCTCTGGGAAGTCGTGTCTGACGGGCTCGACATCATCACGATCGGCAAAACCGAGATCCCTTCGCGCGCATATGTATCGAAGTTCGGCTTCAAGGGCCCCGATCAGCAGAAGAAGGCGGGGGTGCTCTCCGGTGGTGAGCGCAACCGCCTGAACCTTGCGCTGACGCTGAAAGAGGGCGGCAACCTGCTGCTTCTCGATGAGCCGACCAACGACCTCGACGTCGAGACGCTGCAGTCCCTGGAGAATGCTCTTCTTGAGTTCCCCGGTTGCGCGGTGGTGATCACACACGACCGTTGGTTCCTCGACCGGATCGCCACCCATATCCTCGCCTACGAGGGCACAGATGAGCACCCCGACCACTGGCACTGGTTCGAGGGAAACTTCGAAGCTTACGAAGAGAACAAGATCGTTCGCCTTGGTGCCGAAGCGGCCTCGCCTCACCGCTCCACGTACCGCAAGCTGACCCGTGACTGAGATCGCCCGCACGGAGGCGACGGCAACTGGTCGTCGCCTCCACATCCCCATCCATCTGCGGTGGGGCGACCTCGACGCGTTCAATCACGTCAACAACACCTCGATGCTGAAGTTGCTCGAAGAAGCGCGAGTGCGAGCATTCTGGGCACCGTTGGAAGGTGAGCAGGCTCCCGAGACCGCGGTGCTCGACTCGAGCCTGCAATCGGGTGTGCTGACGTTGATCGCTCGCCAAGAAATCGAGTACCTCGCTCCGGTGCCCTACCAACGCGATCCGCTCGACGTGCAGATGTGGTTCGGCAAAGTGGGCGGCTCGAGTGTGCACGTCAACTACGAGGTGTGCAGTCCAGTTTCCCTCTCGGGAGCACGTTCACAACTCGTCTACGCCCGTGCAACCGCGGTCATCGTGAAAGTCGACGCGGCGACCGGACGGCCTTTGCGTCTGAGCGCGATCGAGAGGGCGGTCTGGAGCCCCTACCTCGGCGAGAGCATCGTGTTCGCTCATCGCTCGTGAACCGGTGCTAGTTGCCCGTGGGCACCCTCACCATCACCTCTTGAGCGACACTTGCCAGCAATGATCCGTCGCGCGCATAGATCCGGCCACTGGCAAGTCCGCGTCCTCCGCGCGCGCTCGGCGACTCCTGCACGTACAACATCCACTCGTCGACGCGTCCAGGGCGGTGCCACCACATCGCGTGGTCGAGGCTTGCCACCTTCAGCCCTCGCGTAGACCACGCGATGCCGTGTGCACGCAGAATCGGCTCCTGAATCGTCATATCGCTGAGGTAAGCGAGGATCGCTTGATGCAGTGCAGGATCGTCAGGAAGACGCTTCTTGATCCGCATCCATACCGCTTGACTCGGCTTCGGTTCGCCATCGACCGTGAGATAGATCGGCGTAGCGACATGGCGCAATTCCACAGGCCGGTTCATAAACAGGCGCTTGGAGATCGGGTGCGAAGCTGCAACCTCTGACTCGATGTCTGGAAGGTCTTCCGGAGCGGCTATGCCCGTCGGCATGTCGAGTTGGTGTTCCAAGCCCGGGTCCTCTTGTTGGAATGACGCAATCATCGAGAATATCGGTACCCCGTCTTGGTAGGCCTGGGTGCGCCGAGTAGAGAATGACCGCCCATCATGAATTCGGTCGACTGAGAAGGTGATGCCTCTGGATGAGTCACCTGGCCGAAGAAAGTAGCCGTGCATGGAGTGCACCGCTCGACCGTCGGCGATGGTGCGCCCAGCCGCAACCACGGATTGAGCGAGCACCTGCCCGCCATAGACTCGGCCGAACGGCATTTGCTGCGAAGAGCCGGTGAAGATATCTTCGCGCGTGCGCGCTTCGGAACCCGACAGATCCAGAACATCCATGAGCGATCCAACCGGATCGGGATCGGGTACGAAACTGTCAGGAGCGCTGGGGGCGGCCTTCGACACGAAAAACTCCATTTCGCTGGGTCTCGACGCGCAACGGGGCACGCGCGTTCCCTTGATACTTTAGGCGGATGCCCCAGCGCTTGATATTCAACGAAGCCGACGCCGCAGCCGATGCCATGACATTTGCAGGTCGCTCGAGTCCCCTAGGAGACGGCGCAGTCCGATTGCGTGCCTCGGACGGAGTTCTGGTGATGACTTCTGCTCCGCTGGCGCCACGTGGCCTTTTCGACGCCACACCAACCATCCTGGCGATGAGAGTGTTGGCGGTCGATCCTGAGCTTGTGTGCGACCTGACGGTTTCAGCATCCACTCTTCAGCTCGCTCAGGACGATGCGACATCGATCGAGCTGCCCGAGACGGCGGTGTCGGAGCCGTGGGCAGGGGTCACGCCGCCCAGAGCAGGGTGGGTCACAGCCGACGACATTCCTGCGGCCACTCTTGCGGCCCGGGCCCAGTGGGGAATCACGACCGTGGCAGAATCCCTTCCCGCCAACCCCGGCGAGGATGTTGTTCGCTCCGTACGCGCGGCGGTCTGGGGCGCGGCTGACGACGAACTGAATGGTCTACCGCTCGGTGCAGCGTTCGCTGCGTTCGCGCTCGGTTTCATCGCCGGCGAAGAGCAAGCGCGGGTGAGGACAGCCGCGTCGTGGACGAGAATCACCTTGGATCGCGGCCACGTGCTGATTCGCAGGCCCGAACGTATGGGGCTCACCGAAGTGCGCTCGACAGGTCGGGCGTAACCAGCCTCAGACCGCGGCAGCCATCGACCGGCCCGCTGAGCGTCCAGAGAACAAGCAGCCCCCAACGAACGTTCCCTCGAGCGCGCGATAGCCGTGCACCCCGCCACCGCCGAAGCCGCTTGACTCGCCCGCCGCGTAGAGGCCCGGTATGGGTTCGCCGTTTGCAGAGAGTGCGCGCGATTCGAGGTCTGTTTCGATCCCACCGAGCGACTTTCTTGTCAGCACGTGCAGCTTCACCGCGATGAGGGGACCGGCCGTTGGATCGGTGATCCGATGCGGCACGGCGGTGCGAACGAGCCTGTCACCGCGGTAGGAGCGAGCAGCGCGGAGCATCGCGACTTGAGCGTCCTTCGTGAAGTCGTTGTCGAGTTCGCGATCACGAGCCTCGAGCTCTGCTCGAACAGTCGCTGCATCCAAAGCGTCGCCGCCGGGAAGCGCCCTCATGCCACTGATCAGCTCGTCAAGGGTGTCACGCACGACGAAATCGGCGCCGTTGTCCATGAACGCTTGCACCGGAGCGGCGGCCCCCTTGCCGAGCCGTGATTTGAGCAGCAGCGAGATGTCTTTGCCGGTCAGATCAGGGTTCTGCTCGCTGCCCGAGAGAGTGAACTCCTTCTCGATGATCTTTTTCGAGAGCACGAACCACGAATGGTCATGACCGGTTGTGCGCAGATGTGCGAGGGTGCCGAGTGTGTCGAAGCCCGGAAACAGCGGTACCGGTAGTCGCTTGCCCGTGGCGTCCAGCCACAGTGAGGAGGGCCCGGGAAGGATGCGAATGCCGTGCTGGGGCCACACGGGATTGAAGTTCTCGATTCCTTCGACGTAGTGCCACATGCGATCGGTGTTGATCAGATTCGCGCCCGCAACTTCGGAGGTGGACAGCATCGAACCATCGACGTAGGCGGGCACGCCGGTGATCATCTTTTCGGGCGCAGTTCCCAGTCGTGATGGCCAGCTCTTGCGAACAAGCTCGTGATTGCCGCCGATACCGCCAGCAGAGACGACTGTCGCTGCGGCGGTGATAGCGAAGGAACCAACGACTTCACGCGACGAAGCGAAGCCACGCGCGGCGCTTGATGGCGCCAGCACCTCGCCCTCGGCCCCGACCACTGTGCCGTTAGTGACAGTGAGCGAGCTGATTCGATGCCGGGGAAGAATGGTGACTCTGCCCTGTGCCTCTGCCGTTTCCACATCCGCTTGGAACGGGGCTACCAAGCCCGGCCCGGTGCCCCAGGTGATGTGAAACCGCGGCACCGAGTTGCCCGGGCCGAGTGCGGTGTAGCCGCCACGCTCTGCCCAGCCGACGACGGGAAAGAATCCGACGCCTTTCTCTCGCAACCACGAGCGCTTCTCAGCGTGCGCGAAATGCAGATATGCCTCTGCCCACCGCTTCGGCCATGCGTCTTCATCGCGATCGAAGCCCGCGGTGGCGAACCAATCTTGGCGCGCAAGATCGAGGGAGTCTCTAACGCCCATGCGACGTTGCTCGGGTGAGTCGACGAAGAAGAGGCCGCCGAATGACCACCACGCCTGACCGCCCAGGTTTGTGCGTGGCTCTTGGTCGACGATGACGACCCGTTTGCCCGCAGCGAGCGCTTCACTCGCGGCAACGAGCCCGGCCAGGCCCCATCCGATCACGAGAATGTCGGTGTTGTAAGTGTTGGTCGGCATATCGACTCCAGTGTCGAGGTGGTGGGGCAGGGGGTAGTTAGCGAGATTCGTCCTGCGGCGGTTCAGCGATCAGGGGAATGGATGCTGCGGTGCGGCCGGCGGTATTGGGTCCGATGCCCGTGGGCTCAAAGGTGTTTACCATCGCGAAGGCGGCGCGATGGAGGTAGTCCCACAGCGTGGCATCGTGCAGCGGCGCCAGTTCGAGCTCGTCGACCGCGGCACGCATGTGATGCAGCCAACGATCGCGGGCGTCGGGATTCACATGGAAGCCATTGTGACGCATCCGCAGTCGGGGGTGTCCGCGTTGCTCGCTGTAGGTGCTTGGGCCGCCCCAATACTGTTCGAGAAACATCGTCAGGCGTTCCGCTGCCGGCCCCAGATCATCCTCCGGATACATGGGGCGCAGCACGTCATCGTCGGCGATCCCGCGGTAGAAGCTGTCGACGAGACGCACGAAGGTCTCGTGTCCGCCGATCTCTTCGTAAAAGGAGCGCATGGGGTCTGCGTCCGATGTCATGTTTGGTCCTTCGAACTGGCGTTGGTGTCGTTGCTTTCGGCCGCCGACCCTGGTGTGGGCTTGGCAGTGCGTTTCGGCTTCCATACTGGCTTGGACGAAGCGGGCACCGCGACCGGCTGCGGCTTTGTCTTTGGCGGGTGCGCGCCACGCACACGTTGCGCACCGTCGATTCCGGTGGGCATCACCGTGTTCATGCCCGGCAGAGTGAGGCCGAGTTCATCGGCGGCGCTCTTCAATCTGCGCCGCAGTTCGCTGGCCACGTCGTCTTTGGCGTGCGCACGCGTCTTCATCACGAGACGGATGATGAGCGCATCGCCCGTGACGGATTCGAGGCCCCAAATCTCAGGTTGTTCGATGATCCGAGTGCGCCACTTGGGATCGTGTGCGAGCTCTATCGCCGCGTCGAGCAGGGCCTTCTCGGCAGCATCCATGTCTGCATCAACGGGCAAGCCGAGGTCGATGATCACACGAGACCAGCCCTGAGACAGGTTGCCGATGCGTGTGATCTCGCCGTTGCGCACATACCAGAGCGTGCCGTTGACATCCCGCACGTGAGTCACTCGCACGCTCACCGATTCGACGATCCCCGAGGCGAGCCCGAGATCGACAACATCGCCGATGCCGATCTGGTCTTCCGCGACGATGAACATGCCGTTCAAGACGTCTTTGACAATGTTCTGCGCGCCGAAGCCAAGCCCTGCACCGATCGCCGCAGACAGCAGCGTGAGAGAGGTTAGCGCGTTCGGCGCGAGTACCCCGACGATGAGAAGCAATGAGACGATGAGGATCGCCACGTTGCCGATGTTCATCAGAATCGACCCGAGCGTGCGAGTTCGTTGAACCAGTCGCACCGAAGCAAGTGGCGAACGCTCCAGCGCTTGGGTGTCTTCTACTCGCGCCTTGGTCTTCGCTCCGTTGACGATTCTGGCTACGACGCGACGAATGATCACGCGCAGAATCCACGACAGCAGGAACGCCCCAAGGACGATCATCGCGACGGTGGCGAGCATCAGGCCGAGCCCGGTGAAAAACGCACCGATATTCGGCCAGAACTCTGACCAGAACAGCGGGTCAGTGACGTCGCTGGTGTCTGTCGCATCAAGGGTGATCATCGTGATGATCCTAACGACGGATGCCTCGGCCGCACCTGAGTGCGAGCCGAGGCATCCGTATGAGTTCTACTGTGCGTCGCGAGCCTGCACACTGAGTGCACGTTCGACGCCAGCGAGGTTTTCTGCCACCAGTCGGCGCAGCGCGGCTGGAGCATCGCTGTTGGCCATCAACCAATTGCGCGTTGCGTCGCGCAGTTCTGTGCTGGCCAGTGCAGCCGGGTAAAGCCCGGCTACCAGGTACTCCGCGATCTTGTAGGTGCGAGACGACCACATGGGCAGCAGCATCTCGAAGTACGGCTCGATGAATGCCGGCAGCACCTCGATGCTCGAGGGGCTGGTGAGGCCGATGGTGATCACCCTGACGATCGTGTTCGGCAGATCGGCGTTGTCGATGAGCGACGCCCAGGCTGCCCGCTTCGCTTCAACAGTGGGGATGCTTGCACGAGCCTGAGCGGCGAAGTCCGCTCCCTTCGCGGTGTTGTCCGCTGCGAGGGCAGCGTCGATCTCTTCTGCCGTCACCTCTCCGCCTGCCGCCAATGAAACCAGCAGCTGCCACGACAGGTCGGTGTCGATCTCGAGGCCTTCGAGCACGATTTCGCCGTTGCGAACACCGGCCACGGTCGCCCACTGCGCTGCTGTGGAGGCAGCGCTCGCGAATGACGTCACGAACTGCAACTGGCTGTCGCTGCCAGCTTCGGCAGCCTGCGCGAGCTCCCACAGCGACGACGCGACCTTCTCGCGGGTTGCGGCGCGCTTCTCACGGGCTACGTAGGAGTTTGCCGCCAGCTGAAGTTGGCCGACCGTGGTGCGCACGGTGGTTGACTCGGTCTCAGAGCCGATGTTGCGCAGAACGAGGTCGATGTAGTCGCTGGCTGAAGCCTCCGCGTCGCGGGTCTGATCCCATGCCGCACCCCACACGAGCGAGCGAGCGAGCGGGTCGCTGATCTTCGCGAGATGGTTGATTGCGGTGTCAAGTGAACGGTCGTCGAGGCGGATCTTGGCGTAGGCGAGGTCGTCGTCGTTCAGCAGCACCAGGTCGGGGCGAACCTGCCCCTTGAGCTCTGGAACTTCGGTGAGGTCGCCGTCGACGTCGAGCTCGACGTGATGCACGCGAACGAGCGCACCGTCGTTGAGACTGTAGAAACCAACGCCCAGCCGGTGCGGGCGGATCGTCGGGTAGTCGGCGGGAGCCGTCTGCACGATTGCAAACCGGGTGATAACGCCGTCGGAATCCGTCACGATCTCGGGCGAGAGGGTGTTCACGCCAGCGGTCTCGAGCCACTTCTTAGACCAGGTCGTGAGCTCACGACCGCTGGTCGCTTCGAGCTCCACCAACAGATCCGACATCTCTGTGTTGGACCACTCGTTCTTCTTGAAGTACGCCGCGACGCCGGCAAAGAACTGTTCGATGCCTACCCAGGCAGCGAGCTGTTTGAGTACCGACCCTCCCTTGGCGTAGGTGATGCCGTCGAAGTTGACCTGCACGTCTTCGAGGTCGTTGATCTCAGCGATCACCGGGTGAGTCGAAGGCAGCTGATCTTGACGGTAAGCCCAGGTTTTCTCCATCGCGTTGAACGTGGTCCATGCTTCGGTCCATTCCGTAGCCTCGGCGGTGGCGATCGTCGACGCCCACTCTGCGAACGACTCGTTCAACCAGAGCCCGTTCCACCATTTCATGGTCACGAGGTCGCCGAACCACATGTGGGCGAGTTCGTGAAGAATCGTGACGACGCGTCGTTCTTTCACAGCGTCAGTCACTTTGCTGCGGAACACATACGTCTCGGTGAACGTGACCGCGCCCGCATTCTCCATCGCGCCTGCGTTGAATTCTGGGACGAAGAGCTGGTCGTACTTTTCGAACGGGTACGGGTAGTCGAACTTGGCTTCGTAGTACTCAAAACCCTGACGCGTCTTTTCGAAGATGTAGTCGGCGTCGAGGTACTGCCACAGGCTCTTGCGCGCGAAGACACCCAGCGGGATCACCCGACCCGATGCACTGGTGAGTTCAGAGAAGGTGGACTCGTAGGGTCCAGCGATGAGCGCTGTGATGTACGACGAGATGCGAGGAGTAGGGGCAAACGACCAAGTCGCGTTGCCATCGCCGTGGCGTGCTGGCTCTGGAGTGGGGGAGTTGGATACCACCTGCCACTGTTCAGGCGCAGTGACGGTGAACTGGAAGGTCGCCTTCATATCGGGCTGCTCGAAGGCGGCGAACACGCGCCGCGAGTCGGGCACCTCGAACTGGGTGTAGAGATACACCTCGCCGTCGACGGGATCGACGAAGCGGTGGAGTCCTTCACCGGTGTTGGTGTAGATGCACGAAGCGTCGACAACCAGCTCATTGTGCTCGGCGAGGTTCTCCAAGGCGATCCGTGAATCAGCGAATGCCGATGCGGCATCGATCGCGACGCCGTTGAGAACAATCTCGTGCACATCGCGTGCGATCAGATCGATGAAGGTTGAGGCCCCCGGCGTGGCGGTGAATCGAACGACCGTGCGGGATCCGAAGACCTGTGCGCCCTTCGTGAGGTCGAGAGCGATCTCGTACGATTCGGTCGAAAGGATCGCTCGGCGCTCTTGCGCCTCGATGCGGGTGAGGTTTTCTCCTGGCACTGAAATGCTCCCGTGGGTGTGGGTGGGATGCCGCAAACAGGCGCTGCTGGCGCCGACGGCAACCGTACAAGCCTACGTGAAACCTTGGGCGCGGTCCGCTGGTCGGCGCGGGGTGTCAGGATGGTGTGGTGACTTCGCACCAGCAAGACGAATCAGCCTCACCAGCAGCGCACACCACCACCGTGCCCTATGCCTCCGCCGCGGCCTCAACCGGCCCCGCACACGTTGAGGTGCCGGTGGCCTACGACGGCATTCTGCTCGCTGGTTTCGGTGGGCCCGAAGGTCAAGACGACGTGATCCCGTTCCTGCGAAATGTCACGCGTGGTCGCGGGATCCCCGACGAGCGACTCGAAGAAGTAGCTCATCACTACCGACACTTTGGCGGCATCAGCCCCATCAACGCCCAGAACCGTGCGCTGAAGAGTGCGCTCGAAGCTGAGCTCCGGCGTCGCGAGATCGAGTTGCCCGTCTATTGGGGCAATCGCAACTGGGCGCCCTACCTTCACGACGCGGTCAGAGAAGCTGATGCCGCAGAAGACCGAAAGCTGCTCGCGCTCGCGACCAGCGCATACTCGTCGTTCTCGAGTTGCCGCCAATACCGGGAGGACTTCGCTCGGGTGCTTGACGAGACCGGGCTGGCATCGACTATGACGATCGACAAGGTGCGTCAGTTCTTTGATCACCCCGGGTTCGTGCAGCCGTTCATTGACGGCGTGCGCGATGCGGTGGCGTCTTTCGTCGACGACGGTGTCGAGCCCGCAGCCATCAGGGTGCTGTTCTCCACCCACAGCATCCCCACCGCAGACGCGGATCGCTCCGGGCCGCGCGACATCGACTTCGGTGAGGGGGGCGCCTATGCGGCGCAGCACCTTGCGGTGGCTGAGAACGTGATGGCGGCGGTCACGGCGGATCTTCCTGCCGCTGCCGGTATCGGTTGGGAGCTTGTTTACCAGTCGCGCTCCGGCCCGCCCACACAGCCGTGGCTGGAGCCCGACGTCAACGACGTGATCGCAGATCTCCCGAACAGAGGCATCGCCGCAGTCGCCATCGTTCCGCTCGGGTTTATGAGCGATCACATGGAGGTGCTGTGGGATCTCGATACCGAGGCGACCGAGGCTGCGGCTGCCGCCGGGCTCAAATCGGTGCGCACACCGACGCCGGGGATCGACCCCGTGTTTGTCAGCGGGCTGGTCGACCTCGTGGAGGAACGTCTGAGGGGAACCGCCGCTCGAGACCGCCCCCACGCGACGAATCTTGGTCCGTGGTTCGATGTGTGTCGTCCGGCGTGCTGCGAGAACGTTCGTGCCGGCTTCAAGCCCGCTGCCGCGGGGATTGCCCCCTGACAACGCACTGATTCGCTCACTTTTCTCTAGGATTACGTTCATGCGCATTCACCTCGCGACCGATCACGCCGGCCTCGAATTCTCCACCCAGCTCCAGCACCACCTGGCGGCTGGCGGGCACGAGGTCGTGGATCATGGCCCCGTTGAGTATGACCCTCTCGACGACTACCCCTCGTTCTGCATCAGGGCGGCCCAGTGCGTGGTCGCTGACCAGACTGCCGGCATCGAGGCGCTGGGAGTCGTGTTCGGCGGCTCGGGCAATGGCGAGCAGATGGCCGCGAACAAGGTGCGAGGAGTTCGCGCCGCGCTGGTGTGGAGCCTTGCCACGGCAGAGCTTGCACGGGAGCACAATGACGCCAATGTGATTGCGATTGGCGCACGGCAGCATACCTTCGAGCAGGTCGCGCAGTTCATCGATCGCTTCGTCAACACTCCGTTCTCGGGCGAACAACGCCACGCGCGCCGTATTGCACAGCTTGCCGCGTTCGAAACCGATGGTTCGTTGCAACCGGATCCGCGCGAAGCCGATTCCTTCGATCCCGAAGCAGGCTGAGCCCTCATGCCCGAAGGGCACTCGGTTCATCGCATCGCCCGTCAGTTCGACCGCAACTTCGTAGGGCACCGACTCAGCGCGGTGAGCCCCCAAGGGCGATTCGCTGAAGGTGCAGCCTTGATCGACGGCTGCACCGCGACGTCCGTGCGTGCGGTCGGCAAACAGATGTTTCTCGAGTTCGATGAAACCTTCTGGCTCCGCGTTCACCTCGGGATGTACGGCGCGTGGGACTTTGCCGGTGAGATCCTCACCGACCCTACGATCGCTTCTGCGAACGGCCGAATGGGGCAGACAAACCAGCGGGGGACCGAGGTTGCCGAGACGGTCATGGACACGGCGGGCGAGAACTCGTTGTCTTCCATCGGAGCGCCTCGGCGTGCTCGCGTTCGCGTGCGCATGTCGGAACAGACGAAGGGACTGGCAGACGAAGAAAGCGAGCAGTGGCCGCCGCCACCCGTCGGACAGGTTCGGCTGCGCCTCTTGACCGACCGCACCTGCGCAGATCTTCGCGGTCCGACTGCGTGCGCTATCCAGACCCCCGATGAGGTCGCCACGGTGATCGACAAACTCGGGCCTGACCCACTCGTCGATGATGTGGCCGAGGGCGAAGATCGCTTCACCCAGGTTGTGTTGCGCAAGCCCACTCCCATTGGCCTGCTGCTGATGGATCAGTCGGTTATCAGCGGTATCGGCAATGTGTATCGCGCTGAACTGTTGTTTCGCGCGCAACAGAACCCACATACCCCCGGCCGTGAGGTGCGCGACGACGTCGTGCGCGGGATCTGGCGCGACTGGGTACGGATGCTTGCCGTAGGTGTAGAGACGGGCCAGATGATGACCATGGACGACCTGGATCCGGATTCCTATCGCCGCGCTATGGCGAGCAGAGATGACAGGCACTGGGTCTACCACCGCGCCGGGTTGCCTTGTCGTGTGTGTGGGACGGCCATCGTGATGGAGCAAGCGGCGGGCCGCAAGCTCTACTGGTGCCCGCGCTGCCAAGCCTGACGCAAAGCTTAGGGTTGGCATGCGGCACAACCAGAGGCATGCGATGTTGCCCGCCGTACGTCGATTTGCGTCTCGCATGCCGAGCGAAACGCGATCTTGAAATGCGAAAGAGTGCACGATGAGTCTGGGTAAGAGCGAACACGTGTCGGTGATCGCGAACGCGCGCCTCAGCGGCGCGGAGCGGGTCGACCCCTTCGGCAGCGAGCTGGTCGACGTTCACATTGCACACGGGTTCATCGTCGATATCGCACCGGCCGGCGCCATAGCTCGCAGAGGCGGGGTGCTCGACGCTCAGGGGGCGTGGTTGATTCCCGGCTTGTGGGATCACCACGTTCACGTCATGCAGTGGGCGCTCGAATCCACGCGTCAGCCGTTGGGACATGCCACTTCGGCGGCCCAAGCAGCAGAGATCATGAGCACAGCACCCATTCGAGACGACGGCCGACGTGTCGGCAGTGGCTTTCGTGATGCCTTCTGGCCCGACGAACCAAGCCTTGAGACGCTCGACGCCGTGACCGGAATGGTGCCGACGTATCTCATCAATGCCGACGTGCACAGTGTGTGGCTGAACTGGGCTGCGTGGCGCCGAGAGGGCTTTGAGCCTGACGAATCAGGGATGCTGCGAGAAGAGCCAGCTTTCGAGATTTCACGGCGATTGAATGCTGTCCCCGCCGACGTGAGCGACCCGCTGGTGTCACGAATGGCCGCAGAGGCGGCATCGAAAGGCATTGTTGGCCTCGTCGATCTCGATATGGCGTGGAACGAAGAAGCTTGGGCGCGGCGGATGGCCAGGGGTTTCGACACCTTGCGCGTGGAGTT
This sequence comes from Microbacterium marmarense, assembly GCF_037204165.1. Classification (NCBI taxonomy): domain Bacteria; kingdom Bacillati; phylum Actinomycetota; class Actinomycetes; order Micrococcales; family Microbacteriaceae; genus Microbacterium; species Microbacterium marmarense. The sequence continues at coordinate 433,493 of NZ_JBBDGL010000002.1, read as the reverse complement.
TGGAATCTATCCGCACGACCTTGATCGAGCCATCTCGGAGGGGCTGCAGACGGGCGACGACGCCCGAGGATCGAACTCTCATCTCGCACGGGTCGGTCCGATGAAAGTCATCACAGATGGTTCGCTCGGCACTCGTACTGCGGCGTGTTCACACGCGTACCCAGACGATGAGCACAATCACGGCCTGCTCACTATCGATCCCGAGACACTCGTGGATCTGATGACCCGAGCGACGGTTTCGGGCCTCGCCTGCGCTATTCATGCCATCGGCGATGTGGCGAACTCTCACGCCCTCGATGCATTCGCGACCACGGGCGCGTGGGGAACAATCGAACACGCGCAGTTGGTCTCTCACGCTGATATTCCACGATTTGCAAGGCTGGGTATCGGCGCCAGCGTGCAACCCGAGCACGCTATCGATGACCGCGATCTCGCCGACACCATCTGGCAGACGCAAACGGCGCAACCGTATCCGCTGCGGGCGCTGGCTGACGGGGGCGTCAACCTGCTCTTCGGTTCGGACGCCCCAGTGTCACCGTTGGATCCGTGGGCGGGGATCGCCGCCGCCGTCTTCCGTACTCGAGATGGCCGCCCTGCGTGGCAGGATCACCAGCGGGTGGACGTGCGAACAGCCCTCGGCGCGTCCACCCACGGCGGCTCCGCCAGCGTCGCCCGGATCGAGCCCGGCGCGGTCGCCGATCTCGTACTGTGTGCACACGATCCGTCGACTGCAGACGAGACTGGACTGCGCTCGATGAAAGTGCTCGCGACGATGCTCGAGGGTCGGCTCACCCACCGCGGCTAGAAAGCGGTGCGGCAACGCAGAACGGCCTCCGACTCGTGAGTCGAAGGCCGTACTGCGTGCGTGGTGTTGTTATGCCGCGACGTGCGCGAAGAGGAACCAACGGTCTTTCTCGAGCGACTGCATGATGCTGATGGCGACGTCCTGGCTCGTCAGATCGAACTCGTCCAGTCCGTCGATGGCTGCCTTCACATCTGCGATCACAGCGTCCATGTCGGAGATCACCGAGCGAACCGTGTCATCCCACTGCGAGAACCCGGCCGCTACAGCGGTCTTAGAGGCTTTGTCAGCGACTGTAGAAACGCGCGCGTCTACGGGAAGGCCAAGCGCGACGATCCGTTCGGCGGCAGTATCTGCGCCGTTCTGCGCGTTGCCGACAATTGTGTCGAGAAGCTCGTGGATTGCGATGAAGTTCGCGCCGCGAACATTCCAGTGCGCCTGCTTTCCGTTTACGGCGAGCGACTGCAGGCCGATGACGACAGGAGTGAGGAATTGGGCTGCTGCTGCAGCGGTGTTGGGGTCTGCGGCTGTGGCTGCGGTAGTTTGCGTCTTGCTCATGTTGAGCGCCTCCATCTCAGATCAAAGGGCCCCGGTTGGGGCGGATCTGTCTCGTCTCGTGTAACGCTACTCAGCCCTGGAAATTCCGCAAGCAAGACAAGGCTCGGCTAACCAGAACGTGCCGCGACGCTAGTCGCTACCTGGAATGGTTGCTTCACCGACTAACGTCGAGGCGTGCCTTCCGCTGATCACGAGCTTGGGTCCGCGCGCGCGGTGTCAACCTCACCCGAACACCAAACCGCGACGACCTTCCTGCCGCATGTGCAGGGACTTCGTGCGATCGCCGTTCTCTGCGTCGTGCTGTACCACTTTTGGCCTGGCCGTCTCACAGGCGGCTACGTCGGCGTCGACATCTTCTTCGTCATCTCGGGGTTCTTGATCACGGCGCATCTGATGCGCGAATTGACCGCAACGGGCACGGTTCGCCTTGGGCAGTTCTGGGCCCGCCGGGCCCGTCGGCTGTTGCCAGCATCACTTCTCGTGCTGCTCTTCTCAGCGCTCGTCGCCATGTCTCCGTACCTCACGCCTACCTCGGCCTTGCCGAACGAAGTGCGCGAGATTCTAGCGTCGACGTTTTACGTCGAGAACTGGTACTTGGCGATCAATTCGGCTGACTATCTGAATCATTCCGGTGATCCCACGACCGTGCAGCACTATTGGTCACTGTCACTCGAAGAGCAGTTCTACGTGATGTGGCCGCTGCTCATGCTTCTCGCGGCGTGGATCGGCGTCAAATGGTTTTCGGGCGCGCGCCGAAAGGCGGTCATCGTCACACTCGCTGTGATCTCGCTGGCGTCATTCGTCTTCTGCGTTGTGTTCACGCTGACCGACCCGGCGCCAGCGTATTTCGTGACATTCGGCCGGATGTGGCAGTTCGGCGTGGGTGCGATGATCGCGCTGGTGCCGTGGTTGCGTGTGAAGCACCCGCTGGCGAGCTTTGTTCTCGGTTGGGCAGGATTGGTCGCGATTCTCTACGCAGCGGTGCAGTTCGATGGCCAGACACCGTTCCCGGGGTATATGGCGGCAATACCTACTCTGGGCGCGGCTGCGGTGATTGCAGCGTCAAACACTGAGCGCTGGTGGTACCCCACACGAGTGCTCGCGATTCGCCCGGCCCAGTTCATCGGCGATATCTCGTACTCGCTGTATCTCTGGCACTGGCCATTGATCATCATCGCGCCTTCGGTACCGTTTTGGGGACTCACGATCTACCACCGGCTCGCCCTGCTCGTGCTCTGCTTCGTGCTTGCGTGGCTGACGAAGCGGTTCGTGGAAGACCCCGCGCGTCGCTGGAAGGTTCTGACCTCGCGGCCGCCGCGCGTGACGCTGTTCTCCTCGCTCGGAGCGATGTTGCTCGTCGCCGTCGTTGCTGTTGCCGCGTGGGGTGTGAACGCTCCGGCTTATGCAGCTGGCGTACGCGGGCTAGAAGAACTCCGTGACGATCCGCCCACTTGTTTTGGCGCAGCGGTGGTACTCGATGAAGCGTGTGGTGACGTTGATTTCGGTGACGCCGTGTTGCCAGCACCGGGCTTTGCGGGCGTGGACAGGCCGGCCGACGAGCAGTGCTTTGTGCAGTTGACCGATTCGCGCCCCGTGTCATGCACGTTCGGCTCTGATGATCCTGAGGCACCGCGCGTAGCGCTGGTGGGCGATAGCCACGCATACCAGCTGCTCTCGACTTTTCAGCAGCTCGCCGAGGCCAACGGCTGGCAACTGGTGACGTGGTTCAAGGGCGCATGCCCGTGGAACACCACGCCCCTTTCCACACCGGGCGCATTCGGCGAGGCCTGCACGCAATGGCGCGACGAGGTGCGCGCCGCGATCACCGATGCAGACCTCGACGCAGTGTTCACCGCGGCGATAGCGACAACCCCCTATTCCGCTCAGGGGTTTGATTCTTCATACGATGCCGCAGTTTCTGGCTACCAAGAAGCATGGTCCGAAGTGCTCGATGAGGGCACCCCGGTCATCACGGTCGTCGACAACCCAGTGTGGGAAACCGACCCGAACAAGTGTTTGAGAACGAGGGATGCTGCGACCTGCGTCGGTGCACGAGATGACGTGTTGGTTCAAGACGACCCCCTGCGCGGCGCGGCGGGAGGAATTGAAGGGGTCACCCTGCTCGACTTCACCGATGTCTTTTGCGGTCCCGAGGTGTGCAGCACCGTTGTGGGCGGGGCGAATATCTACCGCGATCAAGATCATTTGACGGTCACCTTCGCCAATTCCCTTGCGCCCTGGTACGAACAAGCAGTAGCCGACGCGCTAGCTGCGCGCTAGCGGTCACGCCCCGTATTGTCAGTGGCATGACTCTTGCTGCCGGTGCCACGATCCTCTCTGTCGGAGGCCATGCGCCTGACATTCATGCCGAAGCGTTCATTGCCGCCGGCGCCCGTCTCATCGGGGCTGTCACTCTAGGTGAAGGCGCAAGTGTTTGGTACAACGCTGTCTTGCGTGCTGACAGCGACTCCATCACGATCGGGGCCGGTAGCAACCTGCAAGACAACGTTTCTGTGCACGTAGACCGCGGCTCGCCGCTGTTTATCGGCGAAGACGTCTCGGTCGGGCACAACGCGGTCGTGCACGGCTGCACTATTGGTGACGGTTCGTTGATCGGTATGGGAAGCGTGGTGCTCACTGGCGCTGTGATCGGGGCGGGAAGCCTGGTGGCGGCCGGTGCTGTCGTGCTCGAGGGCACTGTGGTGCCGCCCGGGTCACTGGTTGCAGGCGTTCCCGCCAAGGTGCGTCGCGAGCTGTCGCTTGAAGAGCGTGACGGAATTCTTCGAAACGCCCAGAACTACCGCGAGCACCTCGCGGCACATGAGCAAGCGGTTGCGCTCTAGTCGACCTCGCCGGTCGGATGATTCGCACCCCGGTGCACCTCATACAACCGCACGTGTCCGGGCCAGGCGGGGTCATTGAGGATCGGCTTGTCATCCATGAAGAGCTTGATGACGTGTGCGAGCTGCCCTGGGTGACTGAAGTTGATGGCGTGTGCGGCACCCTCGAGCAGCACCACGAGCACATGGCTGTCGACTTGGCTGGCGACTTCATCGATTCGATGCGCGTGGGGGAGTAGGGGATCGTGTTCGCCGAGCACGACCAGTGTGGGGATGCGCAGTTCAAGGAGTCGCTGGAGCGACGGGTACTGCGTGAGGGCCTTGAACAGGCGCACTGTGCTCGGCACTCCGAAACGCAGATAGTCCGGCACGGCGACTGTCGCCATGCGCGTGGGCTCTCGGACGGCATCTTTTGACAATTGCCCGATGGCGCGCCGCAATGGCTGGTTGAACGCGCCGCCAGCTGGCGACACAAGAACAGCGCGATCGATTCTGTCGGGATAGTGGTGCGCGAACTCGATGATGACCGGACATCCCATTGAGTTTCCGACCAGAGTGGCTTTGTCTACTCCTCGATCGTCGAGGAATGAAGCCGTTGCATGAGCAAGTTCTGGAATATCGAGCATTCCCTTTTTGCGTCCGCTTCGTCCGAAACCGGGCAGGTCAGGCACATAGGTATGAAAATCGTCCGCCAGAATCTCGGCCGTCGGCAGCAGATAGCGCCCCGACAGCCCGAACCCGTGAATATGAGCCATCACGCGGCTATCCGCAGGCACCACGGGGGACTCGCGGTAGAACACATCGACGTCGTCGACGTGTGTCCATTTCTCCGCAAGTCGGGAGGCGGGCTTCCTGGGGAGCTTGCGAGCGGGCGCGGCCCCGATCGGGCCATTCGTCGAGGTCATGTCGCGATCCTTTGGCAGGAGATGTACGGCCAGTGCGGCGTGCTCACATCATTTCACTGCAACTCATGCAAGTCATCGCCGATATCGGGTGATTCGTCGACTGCGATGGCAAGACGCGGAACCTGACCGGCGCAGCCAGCGGTAGAACAGAAGCCGTTGCGACGGTCAGACAAAAAACCCCCGGCATGACCGGGGGTTTTTCTTTGGAGGGGCTGACGAGAATCGAACTCGCATCATCTGTTTGGAAGACAGAGGCTTTACCACTAAGCTACAGCCCCGCATCGGACGGATGCCGGATGGGTTTCTGCGGGAAAGACATCCCCGCAGCATCCACAATTCTAATCACAACTTGAGCACCTTCGTGACACGTTGTTCTGTCGCGGATCGCGTGCGGAGCAACAGCACAGATGTGTCGGCTAGACTGCACTGGGCCGAAATCGTACACAGCTGTGTGCGCAGCCGCCCGGGGCGTAGCTCAGCTTGGTAGAGCGCCCGCTTTGGGAGCGGGAAGTCGCAGGTTCGAATCCTGTCGCCCCGACAGTATCCAGCGAACAGACCTTCAACCGCCGCGGTATTTTGCGGTCCAAACGAGGAGAACTAATAGGCATGGTGAACAGCACCGTCGAGACGCTCAGCCCCACTCGGGTCAAGCTCCACATCACGGTAAGCCCGGAAGAGCTCAAGCCGAGCATTGCTCACGCATACGAGCACATTGCCAAGGACATCCAGATTCCTGGATTCCGCAAGGGCAAGGTTCCGGCTCCGATCATTGACCAGCGCGTCGGTCGCGTCGCCGTTCTCGAGCACGCTGTCAGCGAAGGCCTCGACAACTACTACCGCGAGGCAGTCACCGCGAACGAGCTGCGCGTCATGGGCCGTCCCAACGCCGAGGTCATCGAATGGCCCGCGGAAAAGGACTTTTCAGGTGACCTCAAGGTCGAAGTAGAAGTCGACGTTCGGCCCGAGTTCGAACTGCCCGCCTTCGAGGGAACCACGATCGAGGTCGACGCCGTAGAGGTCGATGAAGCTGCAATCGACGAGGAGCTCAACACTCTTCGCGCACGCTTCGGCACTCTCGTGCCTGTGGATCGCCCCGCGGCAACCGGCGACTTCGTTGAACTCGACCTCGTCGCTGCGATTGACGGCAACGAGATCGACCGCGCAGAGGGTGTTTCTTACGAACTCGGCTCGGGCGAACTGCTTGAGGGCATCGACGAAGCAATCGAGTCTCTCACCGCTGGCGAAGACACGACGTTCCGTTCGAAGCTCGTTGGCGGCGACCACGCCGGTGAAGAAGCTGAGGTTGCGGTCACCGTCAAGGCAGTCAAGGAGCGGGAGCTTCCTGAAGCCGACGATGACTTCGCGCAGATTGCCAGCGAGTTCGACACCGTCGCAGAACTGCGTGACAGCCTGAGCGAGAAGGTCGGTCAGCAGTCGGTCTTCACCCAGGGCTCTGCAGCACGCGACAAGCTCATCGAGCAGCTTCTTGAGACCGTTGAGATTCCGGTTCCGCAGCAGCTGATCGACGACGAGGTCAACAACCACCTCGAGGGTGAGAATCGCCTCGAAGACGACGAGCACCGCGCCGAGGTCGCTGAGGCGAGCGAGAAGCAGTTCAAGACTCAGATGCTGCTCGACAAGATTGCTGAGAGCGTCAACGTGCAGGTCTCGCAGGACGAACTCACACAGTACCTCGTGCAGTCGTCGGCTCAGTACGGCATGTCGCCGCAGGACTTCGTGAACGCTCTGCAAGAGAACAACCAGCTGCCCGCTATGGTCGGCGAAGTTGCGCGCAACAAGGCGCTTGCTGTCGCTCTGGGCAAGGTCTCGGTTGTCGACACCAACGGCAAAGCAGTCGATCTGACTGGATTCATTGCGGTCGAAGACGAAGAGGCAGCTGAGGAAGACGTAGTTTCCGAGGCTGAAGAGATCGTTGAGGCGGCAGAAGAGGCTGACGCAGTGATCGAGGCTGAGGAGGCGCCGAAGAAGGCTGCCAAGAAGCCCGCTGCGAAAAAGGCACCGGCCAAGAAGCCTGCTGCCGACAAGGAGTAGTCGTTTAGACGACAAAGAGTGAGGGGTGGATGCTGCGGCATCCACCCCTCACTCGTTCATCCGCTCTGCCCAGGGCGAACACGGGCGGGTCACGGCGCTCGCGCCGGTAGATTCGATGTCAAGACCACCGAAACAGGAGTGAATATGCCAGAACCGCTTATGGCGACGAGTGTCTTCGACAGGCTGCTGAAAGATCGCATCATCTGGCTCGGATCTGAAGTGCGTGACGAGAACGCCAATGAGATCTGCGCGAAGATTCTGCTTCTCGCTGCCGAAGACGCTGAGAAGGACATCTACCTCTACATCAACTCGCCAGGCGGTTCTATTACGGCCGGAATGGCGATCTACGACACGATGCAGTTCGTGCCGAACGACATCGTGACCGTGGGTATCGGCATGGCCGCTTCGATGGGCCAGTTGCTGCTGACGAGCGGCACCAAGGGCAAGCGATACATCACGCCTAACGCGCGCGTGCTGCTTCACCAGCCACACGGTGGTTTCGGTGGCACCTCGAGCGACATCCAGACGCAGGCCCAGCTCATTCTCTCGATGAAGCGTCGGCTTGCCGAGATCACAGCAGCTCAGACGGGCAAGTCTGTTGAACAGATCAACGCCGACGGCGACCGTGATCGCTGGTTCACCGCAGAAGAAGCTCTTGAATATGGCTTCGTCGATCACATCCGCGCACATCTGAGCGATGTCGTCGGTGGTGGCGGCACGGCCGCTGAAGACGCAAGCTGATCCCGAAGGCGAAAGAGAGAGAACCGCACATGCACACCCCCACCTTCGGAAACGCCGAGCCCCAGGCGCTTCAGTCACCCGGCAGCCGCTACGTCCTTCCGCAGTTCGAAGAGCGCACCGCGTACGGCTATAAGCGCCAGGACCCGTACAACAAGCTGTTCGAGGATCGAATCATCTTCCTTGGCGTGCAGGTTGACGACGCGTCAGCCGACGACGTCATGGCGCAGTTGCTGGTGCTGGAAAGCCAGGACCCCGACCGCGACATCATCATGTACATCAACTCGCCCGGCGGCTCGTTCACCGCGATGACCGCGATCTACGACACGATGCAGTTCGTCGCGCCGCAGATTCAGACCGTGGTACTCGGTCAGGCAGCATCTGCCGCCGCTGTATTGCTGGCGGCCGGAACCCCCGGCAAGCGGCTCGCGTTGCCGAACGCGCGAATCCTGATTCACCAGCCCGCCGTCGGCGAAGCCGGACACGGACAGGCTTCCGACATCGAGATTCAGGCCGCAGAGATCTTGCGCATGCGAACCTGGCTCGAAGAAACCCTTGCTGCGCATTCGGGCAAGAGTCAGGCCGAGGTCAATAAGGACATCGATCGCGACAAGATTCTGTCGGCCGATGAGGCACTCAGCTACGGGCTCATCGACCAGGTGCTGAGCACGCGCAAGCGTGGCCCTGCCGCATTGACCAAGTAGTTCCTTGAACGAAGTGCCCCACCGCCGAAAAGGCGGTGGGGCACTTCGTTGCGCGCACAGCGAACGACAACCATGCACAGACCGTGTCGCAATCCCGGTGGTTGTCGGTGTCAGCGGTTAGGCTCTGTTGAAAGCCGGGGTCGTCCTGGCAAGACGAGGAGAAGCCTCATGGCTCGCATCGGTGAGAGTGCCGACCTGTTCAAGTGTTCCTTCTGCGGAAAGAGTCAGAAACAGGTTCAGCAGCTCATTGCGGGACCGGGCGTTTACATCTGTGACGAATGCGTTGAGCTCTGCAACGAGATCATCGAAGAACGCATGGCAGAGTCGTCTTCCGGAGAAGTAGTCGAGTTCGAACTGCCGAAACCTCGTGAGATCTTCGGCTACCTCGACGAGTACGTCGTCGGGCAACTCGCGGCAAAGCGGGCGCTGTCGGTAGCGGTGTACAACCACTACAAGCGGGTGCGCGCGCAGGGAACCATCCAATCAGCGGAACAACGCGCTGATGAGATCGAGATCGCCAAGAGCAACATTTTGCTGTTGGGCCCCACCGGCTGCGGAAAAACCTATCTGGCACAGACCCTGGCGAAGCGTCTGAACGTACCTTTTGCGGTTGCAGACGCGACCGCACTCACCGAAGCAGGCTACGTAGGCGAAGACGTCGAGAACATACTTCTCAAGTTGCTCCAGGCCGCTGATTTCGACACCAAGCGCGCCGAAACGGGCATCATCTACATCGATGAGGTCGACAAGATCGCCCGCAAGGCCGAGAACCCGTCAATTACGCGAGACGTCTCGGGTGAAGGTGTGCAGCAAGCGCTTCTGAAGATCCTTGAGGGCACCGTTGCCTCGGTGCCCCCGCAGGGTGGTCGCAAGCATCCGCATCAGGAGTTCATCCAGATTGACACCACGAATGTTCTCTTCATCGTGGCCGGTGCATTCGCCGGACTCGACGACATTGTTTCTGCACGCGTCGGCAAACACGGCATTGGCTTCGGCGCCACCCTGCAAGAGAAGGATGCCAATCTCGACCTTTTCGGTGAAGTGCGGCCAGAAGACCTGCACAAGTTCGGGTTGATTCCCGAATTCATTGGCCGTTTGCCCGTGATCGCGTCAGTATCGCCGCTTGACCGCGCCGCTTTGATCGAGATTCTGTCCGAGCCGAAGAACGCCTTGGTCAAGCAGTATCAGCGCATGTTCGAACTCGACGGTGTCGAACTCGAGTTCGACGAAGGTGCGTTGGCCGCCATCGCCGACCTCGCGGTAGAGCGAAAGACCGGAGCACGCGGACTGCGCGCGATCCTGGAAGATGTGCTGGGTCCGATCATGTTCGACATCCCCTCAACAGACGACGTCGACAAGGTCATCATCACCCGTGCATCCGTCGAGGAACGCGCTCAGCCGACGCTCGTCGTGCGCGAAAAGCGCAAGAGCGCCTAGCCCGCGAGTCCTCGCCGTTTCAGCAGCGGTTCGATCTCAGCGGGGCGGCCGCGGAAGTCGCGGTACGCCTCGAGTGGGTCTTTGGATCCGCCGACTCCGAGGAGCCGCTGTCGGAATCGGTCACCGTTCGTGCGCGTGAGGCCGCCTTGCTCGATGAACCATTCCACCGTGTCAGCATCGAGCACCTCGCTCCAGATATACGAGTAGTAGCCAGCGCTGTACCCACCCGAGAAGACGTGCGCGAAGTATGTCGACGAGTAGCGCGTGGGTACGGCTGGATTGTCGAGTCCGATGTCGGCGAGAGCTGCCGCTTCGAAAGCGTCTGCATCGACAATGGCTGCCGCCTCGTCGCTGTTGAGCGAGTGCCATGCCTGATCCAGCCATGAGGCCGCCAGATATTCGCTGGTTGCGAACCCTTGGTTGAAAGCTTCTGAGTCTTGCAGCTTCTGGATCACATCTGCCGGCAGCGGTTCATTCGTCTCGACGTGCCGCGCATATTGGGCCAGAATCTCGGGCCAGAACATCCACATCTCGTTGACCTGGCTTGGAAACTCGACAAAGTCGCGGAACACATTCGTTCCCGCGAAGTGCGGGTAGGTCACGGTTGCAAACAGGCCGTGCAGGGCGTGCCCGAACTCGTGGAAGAGCGTATTCACCTCGTCGAGCGAGAGCAGGGTGGGCTTTCCTGCCGATGGCTTCGATACGTTGAGATTGTTCACCACGATCGGTGCGGTGCCGAGTAGCGTCGATTGGTCAACGATCGAGTTCATCCACGCGCCACCTCGTTTGGTGTCGCGCGTGTACAGGTCGAGTATGAACAGTCCTAGCGGCGAGCCGTCGTCATTGTGCAGTTCGAAGATGCGTGCGTCAGGGTGATAGCTGGGCAGGTCCGCACGCTCGGTGAAGGTCACCCCGTACAGCTCTGTTGCCGCGCGAAATACGCCATCTCGTAGTACACGTTCGGCTTCGAACCATGGTCGCAGAGCAGCCCGGTCGAGATCGTAGGTAGCCGCTCGCACTCGCTCCGTGTAGAACGCCCAATCGTGTGCCTCGAGAGGGAACGGTCGCGGTTCCGCGTCGACTATCGCTTGCAGCGCCGACTGTTCCTTCGCGGCGTTTGACGCTGCCGGAAGCGCCAGCTGTCGCAGCAACGAGTGCACTGCGTCGGGAGAGCCAGCAGTTTCATCTGCAGTGACATACGCCGCGTGTGAGTCATATCCCAAGATGGCTGCCCGCTCGGCGCGAAGCCGCACGATCTCGAGAAGCACCGGGCCGTTGCTGTTCTCGTTCTCGCGCCTACCCCGCATGCGAGAAGCATCCAGAATTCTCTTGCGACTCTCACGGTTTGTGAGTGACGCGAGATAGGGGTGACCGGTGAACAGAGTGAGCGTCACTAGCCATTGACCCTCGAGACCACGATCCGCTGCAGCTTGGGCAGCAGCAGAGAGCTCGCCATCACTCAAGCCGTCGAGTTGAGCCTCATCGGTGAAGATCAGGGCCAGGTCGTTAGTGTCTGCGAGCAGATTCTTCTCGAACGCGTTGGTGCGTATCGACAGCTCCTGGTTGATGGCCGTCAATGCCTTCTTCGCCTCGCCGTCAAGGCCCGCACCCGCGTGGGTCATTTCACGGTAGCACCGTTCGACGAGATAGCGCTGTTCGTCTTCGAGCACGAGTGAGTCACGCTGATCGTGCAGGGTCTTGATGCGCCAGTACAGGTCAGCGTTGAGCTGCACCGAGTCTTGGTGTGCCGACATGAGGGGCGCAAGAGCTTCATCGATCTCTTGAATCTCTGGCGTCGCATGCGCCGACGAGACTGTGTAGAACGTTCGCGCGACCCTGCCGAGCAATTCCCCACTACGTTCGAGTGCAACCATTGTGTTCTCGAATGTCGGCATCGACCGAACCCGAGTGATGTTTTGAATCTCGGCGCGGTGCTCTGCAAACGCCCGTTCGAAGGCCGGCATAAAGTGCTCGGGTCGTACGCGCCGGTAATCCGGCAATCCGTAGGGGAGCGCAGAGTCAACGAGCAGTGGATTGTCCTTTGGCATGAGATGAGCCTACCTTGAAACCCCAAAGGTTCTGTTGCAAAGAAGCAGTTGCAAAGGTCTCTTTGCACGACTAAGATCGCCGTATGGTCAACGAATCTGCTGCTTCTTCGTCTCCCGAGCGTGTTCTCGATGCCGGAGCGCTGCGGGCGCTTGCCCACCCCCTGCGCGTCAAGATGTACAACATCTTGAGCCAATACGGGCCGCAAACTGCAAGTTCGCTGGCGCAGCAGCTGGGGGAGTCGAGCGGATCGACGAGCTACCACCTGCGTGCTCTTGCCAAGCACGATCTGATCGTTGAATGCAACGGTCGCGGCACGGGACGGGAACGCTGGTGGGAACGCCCGGTCGGTTCAGTGTCATTCGCGAACCGCGATGCGATGACGACTCCTGCGGGCAGAGCGGCCACCCAAGTGGTGATGGGCGAGTTCTTGCGCAATCGCAATGAGGAGCTCATGGCGTTTGTCGGGCGCGGGATCAACGCAGAGCCCGACGAGTGGCACGAAGCCACTCTCATCTCTACATCCACCACGCAACTCACCGCCGAACAGACCCGCGAGCTCGGCCGTCGGCTCATGGCGATCATTGACGAGGTTGTTGCTCAGAATCGTACCCAGACTGGTGAAGGCGTGCGAGCGGTCACCATCCGCAGCGATGTCTTCCCGCTGCCCGACCGAGGAGAACTTCAGTGAGCGCGTTCATCGCCGAGACAGGGCGCCCGACGAGATACGAACGATTTGTTCTCTACGCCGCCGCCCGACTGGAGCAATACGTGTCGGGACGTCTGGAACGACGAGCGCTACCGGTCGCCGACTCGCGGGTTGCGATTGCCGCGAGCGCGGACGACCAGCGCCGTTATGCCAGCGCGGCTGGCGGGCTTGGAATAATGCCGCGCTAGCTGCGCCATGCAGACCGGACTTACATCTCGCCGTCGTCGTCGTGGCTGACCACAGGCTCGCCGGAATCGTCAAGGGTCACGATGACGCCGGAGTCGAGTTCAGCGATCGGGCGGCCTTCGAGCCAGGTGAGTGTCCAGCGCTCTCGTGGTTGACCGAGGGGATCCACCGGCAATGCGGCATCGACTTCTCGCACACCGCGGGCCAGACCCTCTGGGACTGCCCGTGGAGGTTCCTCGCCAGACGTCCAGCGTGTGCCCAACTGCATCTCAAACCTCCTGCGGTGCGAGTTCGATTTCGGTGACTGCTGTTGCGTCGGCGATCGCGTAGTGGATCTCGGCGATGCGCCCCACGGCCTTCAGATCACCTTCGGCTGTGCGTAAGCGTGCGATGACCTCTTCGGTTGCTGCGATCGTAACGCTGCTCACCGGAGTCTTCTGAGACGCTTTGGCTTCGGTCTTGGCGCGACGAATTCCGATGAGCGCCTCGCCGACCGCGATGAGAATCGCCGGGTCGCCATCGGTTCCCGAGGACTTGGGCCACTCGGCAGTGTGAATCGAGCCTTCGTTGAACCAAGACCACGACTCTTCAGTCGCGAAGGAGAGCACCGGGGCAAACAGGCGAAGCATCGTCGAAAGAGCCGTACGTAAGGCCAAGGCCGCCGAGGCCTGACCGACATCACTGCGATCGTAGGCCCGCTCTTTGACGAGTTCGAGGTAGTCGTCGCAGAACGTCCAGAAGAATGACTCGGTTACCTCAAGCGCCCGTGCGTGGTCGAATGCTTCGAGGGCCTTCGTCGCTTCGCCGACGACGCGATCGAGAGTGGTGAGCATCGACGCATCGAGTGAGTGAGTGACTTCTGCGCCTTCGGGAACGGGGAACGAGAGCACGAACTTCGCTGCGTTCAAGATCTTGATTGCAAGGCGACGACCGATCTTGATCTGCGTCGGGTTCTGCGGGTCAAAGGCGGCGTCCGTGCCGAGCCTGCTGGACGCTGCCCAATATCGAACGGCATCTGAACCATGCTGAACGAGGATGTCGGCGGGGGTGACGACGTTGCCCTTTGATTTCGACATCTTCTTACGATCTGGGTCAACGATGAACCCCGAGATCGACGCATCACGCCAAGGCGCGCGGCCGTCCTCGAGCGCGCTGCGCAGCATGGTCGAGAACAGCCAAGTGCGAATGATGTCTTGACCTTGCGGACGAACGTCGAATGGCGCGACAAGATCCCACAGCTGTGGGTCTCGGTCCCATCCACCCGCGAGCTGTGGCGTGAGCGAAGAGGTCGCCCACGTGTCGAAGATGTCGCCCTCACCCTCAAATCCGCCAGCGACGCCGCGCTGATCCTCGGTGAAGCCCGACGGTACGTCGGTGGTCGGGTCTACCGGAAGCGACGCGAGGTCAGGGGTCAGCACACGACTGTAATCGCGCTCTGCGTTTTCATCGAGTCCGTACCACACCGGGATCGGAACTCCGAAGAAGCGCTGGCGCGACACCAGCCAGTCGCCCGTGAGGCCATTCGTCCAATTCTCGTACCGCACGCGCATGAAATCGGGATGCCAAGATACCTCTCGGCCCAGAGCGATCAGTTTGTCTCGCAGGTCTTCGTCGCGCGCACCGTTGCGCAAATACCACTGGCGGGTCGAAACGATCTCGAGCGGCCGATCGCCCTTCTCAAAGAACTTCACTGCATGCGTGAACGGTTTGGGATCGCCGTCGAGCTCGCCGGAGGTGCGAAGCATCTCTACGACCTCCTTCTTGGCGCTGAACACGGTCTTGCCGGCAATTTGCGCATATGCGGATTTGGCAGACTCGGTCGCAATCACATCGGGCGCGTCGGCAATGATGCGGCCGTCCTTGCCCAGGATCGTGCGGTTTGGCAGGTCAAGCTCACGCCACCAGATGATGTCAGTCACGTCGCCGAAGGTGCAGATCATCGCGATCCCTGAACCCTTGTCTTTCTGTGCCAAGGGGTGCGGCAAAACCGGCACCTCGACATCGAAGAGTGGGGTGCGCACGGTCGTGCCGAACAGCGGCAGGTAGCGTTCGTCATCGGGATGGGCGACGAGCGCGACGCACGCCGCAAGCAATTCAGGGCGAGTCGTTTCAATGTGCACGTCGCCCGAGCCATCACTCTTATGGAAGGCGATGCGGTGGTAGGCCGCTGGCTGGTCGCGGTCTTCGAGCTCTGCTTGCGCAATCGCGGAGCGAAAGTCGATGTCCCACAGCGTGGGAGCCATTGCCTGATAGGCCTCGCCGCGTTCCAGGTTCTGCAGAAACGCACGCTGGCTTGTGCGCATCGTGTCGCCAGAGATCGTGCGGTAGGTCTGCGTCCAGTCGACACTCAGGCCGAGCGAGCGCCATAGGTCTTCGAAGTGCTTCTCATCTTCGACCGTCAGTCGTTCACAGAGCTCGATGAAGTTGCGACGGCTGATAGGCACCTGGTCCGCGGCGCGGCTGCTCTTGTTGTCGCCGCCTTCAAAGGGAGGGGTGAAGTCTTCGTCGTAGGACAACGTGGTGTCGCAACGCACGCCGTAGTAGTTCTGCACTCGACGTTCGGTCGGCAACCCGTTGTCGTCCCATCCCATCGGATAGAAGACCGTCTTGCCACGCATGCGCTCAAAACGCACCTTGACGTCGGTGTGCGTGTAGCTGAAGACGTGGCCAATATGCAGGCTGCCTGACGCTGTCGGCGGGGGAGTGTCGACCGAGAACACTCCATCCCTGCCCACTTCTGCGGCATGAATCCGATCGAATGCGTACGTACCCTGCGCAGTCCATGCGGCGTCCCATTTGGACTCAAGGCCTTCAAGAGCGGGCTTATCGGGAATGTGCGCGTCGGACATGGATCTCCTCGACCGGTATATGCGGCACCGTGTGAGCGTGCCTGAGTGTGGATGCTGCACCAGTTTACCGCTCAGCTCGCATGCGGCTGCGACGGTGTAAATCCACTCAGTCCAATAATGGGCTACGGTTGTCATGTTCCCCCATTTGCTGCTGCTGAGGTTGTGTCATGCCATCGCTACGTCGTCTTTCTGCTGTCGCCGCTCTCGTCGGTGCGAGCCTGATCCTTGGATCGTGCGCTGCCACGGCCGATTCCGAGTCACCTGATCCCGCAACGGGTGAGGTGGTGTGGGCTATCGAAGGCGCGAATCTCTCGGCGGGCCACATGGACCCTCAAACGAGTCAGTTGGATGTGTCTGGAATGGTGCAGCGCGTCGTCCTCGACTCGCTTGTCTTCCAGGAGGCCGATGGCACTTTCAGCCCATGGCTTGCCGATTCGTGGGAGATCTCTGAAGACTCCACGCAGTACACCTTCATGTTGCGAGACGACGTGACCTTCACGGACGGCGAAGCGTTCGACGCAACCGCGGTGAAGGCGAACTTCGATCGGATTGTCGACCCGGCCACAGAGTCGGCGCAAGCAGCGAGCATGCTCGGCGGCGACTTCTACGCCGGTACCGAGGTGATCGATGACCACACGGTGACGGTCTCGTTCACCCAGCCCTACGCGCCCTTCCTGCAGGCAGCGAGCACGGCGCTTCTCGGGTTCTATTCGCCGGCGGTGCTCGACGCTCACGCCGACGAGCTCAAAGCGGGCGGTCCCGACGTCACTGTGGGCACTGGACCGTTCTTGCTGAGCGAGTACATCCCGGATCAGGAGATCATCTACACCCGCAACGCTGACTACACGTGGGGTCCGAATGGAGCCCTCGCACCGACATTCGAAACGCTGCGCGTGAGCATTCTGCCGGAGGCTTCTGTGCGCGCAGGCGTTGTCACAAGCGGCGAAGCCGACCTGGCGAGCCAATTGCCCCCGAACGTGGCGTCGACACTGGGCGATGACGTCAGCGTCGAGTCGTTGGAGTACCCCGGGCTGCCCTACTCGCTCTATCTCAACGAGCAGTATGGCGTCTTCGCTGACCCGCTCGTGCGCGAAGCTTTCTCGCGAGCGATTGACATCGAGCCTGCCGTCGAAGAGATCTTCTTCGACCAGTTCCCACGGGCCTGGTCGATTCTGGGGTCGACGACGCCCGGTTACAACGCAGGCCTCGAAGACACGTGGGCGTTTGACCCCGATCTCGCCAACTCGCTGCTCGATGAAGCGGGCTTCACGGAGTACGACGACGAGGGCTACCGGGTCAAAGACGGCGACCGGCTTTCTGCACGATGGATCGCGTGGACGCCCGTGCCCGATGATCGAGCAGCACTTGCCAACGCTATTCAGCAGAACCTGCGCGACGTCGGATTTGAGATTGTGCGCGAAGTGCTCGAACCGGGCGCCTACAACGAGCAGTACGGACCGAAGACCTTCGATCTCACCGACTGGGGCTATTCAGGTGTCGACCCGGATCTGCTGCGCAACCATCTGCACACAGACGGATTTCAGAATGCATCGCAAGTGAGCGACGCCGATCTTGACGCATTGCTTGAGAGTGGGGTTGCCGCTACAGACCCCGCACAGCGCGCGTCGATCTACGGCGAGGTCCAAGAGTGGAACGCTGAGCACAATGCCATCGTTCCCCTCTACAGCCCTTCGCTGATTACCGCCGTTGGCGACACCGTGGCCGGCCTCGAATACGATCTGTACGGGCGTCCGCTGTTCTACTCTGTGACTGTCGAGTGAAGCGACGCCCTCGTTGTGAGAGGGATCTATGAGGCGGGACGCGGACACCAGCCTGTGGGGGCGCTCTCTTACATGGGTCGGGCGACACGTCGCATCCATCGTCTTCGTTCTCTGGGGGGCGGCCACGCTCGCCTTCGTCGCGGTTCGGATCATTCCCGGCGATCCAGTGGAAGTGATGCTCGGGCCGCAAGCGCAGATCAGCGACGCCGCGAAAGACCAGATCCGCGCTGAACTTGGGCTTGACCGGCCGCCGTTCGAACAGTACGTCACCTACCTGTTGCAGCTCGGCAGCGGTGACCTGGGAGATTCTTACCAGCTGCGCATGCCCGTCATCGATGTGATCGGTCGACAGCTTGAGTCAACCGTGCAATTGACGTCACTCGCACTGCTACTCGCGGCCCTCATCGCGGCAGCGGTGGCGCTTCTCGCGCGAGGGCCTGCCGGTCGCGGCATCGCCTCGGCGTCTGAACTGGTGGTGTTGTCGACTCCGGTGTTTTGGATTGGACTGCTGCTACTCGCCGTCTTCGCATTCCAGTTGGGCTGGTTCCCGGTCTCGGGAGCACGTGACCCGCTGTCGCTCGTGCTGCCCGCGGTGACACTGGCGCTGCCGGTCGCGGCGCTCCTCGGGCAGGTGTTGCGTGACGGAATCGAGTCGGCCGAGCGCTTGCCTTTCGCTACCACCGTGCGCGCCCGCGGTGCCAGCCCAATGTGGCTCACGCTGCGCCACACAGCCCGACACGGCGCGTCGAACGCGCTCACACTGGCCGCCTATCTCATCGGCTCTCTCTTGGGCGGCGCGGTGCTCGTCGAAACCGTGTTCGGCCGCCCGGGCATCGGCCGTGTGACGCTCACCGCCATCACGGATCGCGACCTCCCCGTGATCACTGGCGTGATCTTGCTCAGTGCGGTGGTGTTCGTGATTGTGAATCTCGTCGTCGATGCGCTCTACCCGCTGCTCGATCCGCGCCTCCGCGCCTCACGGCGACGGGCCCGCACGCGGGAGGATGCCGCATGAGCATCGCGCGCCGCGCACTACTCACGATTGCTCTCGTTGTGCTGGCCGTGATTGCCGCCATGGCCCTCGCGCCAGCGTTGTTCACGTCGCTTGATCCGCTGACGACCGACGTGCGGGCAGCCCTCGAGCCCCCCAGCGCTGCGCATCCCTTTGGAACTGACCAGAGCGGGCGAGATGTCTTCACGCGTGTTGTCTACGGCGCATCACGTTCGGCCGGAATCGGTCTGCTCGCCACCACATTGGCCTTCACCATCGGGCTGGTGATCGGCGCTCTTTCAGGTAGCGCCCCTCGGTTGGTAGATGCTGCGACTATGCGCGCTACCGACGTGCTTCTGGCCTTTCCCGAGTTTCTGATCGCCCTCGTGGTGGTCGCGATCCTCGGGCCCGGTCCAGTGAATATTGCTGTCGCTGTCACGATCGCCGCGGTTCCCGTGTACGTGCGACTCGCTCGAGCACAGACGCGCACCCTGTTGCAAGCCGAACACGTCGAGGCGGCGCGCATACTCGGCGTGCGTGCTTTTCCTGCGTTCCTCAGGCACGTGGTGCCAAGCGTGGTGGGTGCACTGAGTGTGCTTGCGACGATCGGGATCGGCTCGAGCATTCTGGCCGCCGCAGGGTTGTCGTTTCTGGGCCTGGGCCCAACGGAGCCCACGCCTGAGTGGGGACTCATGCTCTCGGGCGGTCGAAATGTGCTCGGCCAGGCGTGGTGGATTTCGCTGTTCCCTGGGCTGGCGATCACGCTGACGGTCGTGGCAGCAACCGTAGT
This sequence comes from Microbacterium marmarense, assembly GCF_037204165.1. NCBI lineage: Bacteria > Bacillati > Actinomycetota > Actinomycetes > Micrococcales > Microbacteriaceae > Microbacterium > Microbacterium marmarense. The sequence goes on along the minus strand of NZ_JBBDGL010000002.1, from coordinate 414,105 downwards.
GGGACGACTTCTGCGCGCTCGAGCGGAAGGCAGATCGCTGTGACGGCGCTACGTGTTGAGAATCTGCGGGTTGCCTTTGAAGACCGAGTGGCGGTCGATGACGTGAGTTTCGAGGTAGGCCCTGGCGAATGCCTCGCGATCGTCGGCGAATCGGGCGCAGGCAAATCCCTCACCGCGGGCGCGTTGCTGGGGCTGTTGCCCAATGACGCTGCGGTCACGGCAACCGCGCTCGAGGTCGATGGCATAGACGCGTCACACTTGAGCGAACGCGGCTGGCGAGAGTTGCGCGGGGCACGCATTGCGCTGGTCTCGCAAGACGCGCTCGTGTCGCTTGATCCGCTTCGGCGCATCGAGCGCGAGGTCGTCGAAGCCTTCGAAGTGCACAACGGGCAGTTATCGCGCTCTGCGCGGCAATCGCGCTCGAGCGATCTGCTGCGTGCGGTGGCAATGCCTGATCCCGAGCGGCGAGCTCGACAGTTTCCTCACGAGCTATCCGGCGGATTGCGCCAGCGCGCCCTTATCGCGTCCGCCCTCGCCGCTGCCCCCGCCGTGATCATCGCAGATGAGCCCACCACGGCCCTTGACGCTACGGTGCAAGCGCGCGTGCTTGCGCTTCTGCGCGAAATCGTTGATCGCGGTGTGGCGATCGTCTTCATCAGCCACGATCTCGCCGCCGTCGCACGAGTGGCCGATCGCGTTGCGGTGATGCAACACGGAAAGATCGTAGAGTCAGGCACCGTTGCCGAGGTGCTCAGCGCACCGCAGCATCCTCATACCAAAACGCTTGTAGCGGCCGCTCGGCATTCACCGCGTGCCCCACGCGAGCCGGCAAGTGACATCGTGCTCGAGGCTAGGGGCGTGACCAAGGCATTTGATCGAGTCGCTGTCAGCGACGTTTCGTTCGCGTTGACGCGCGGGCGCACTCTTGCGGTGGTCGGAGAGTCAGGCTCGGGAAAAACCACGCTCGCACGCCTGCTCATCGGAGTGGAGCAGGCAGATACGGGCCAGATACTTCGTGGTGGCAATGTCTGGCCGTCTGGCATGCGCGACAGTTCCCCCGTGCGGGTGCAACTCGTGCACCAGAACCCTCTTGGCGCCTTCAACCCGCGCTGGAGCATCGGTCGTTCATTGAAGGAGGCGCTCGACGCCGTGGGCGTTGCGCGGACCGAACACCCGGCGCACATTGCCCAGCTGTTGCGGGACGTGGATCTCGATCGCGATGTGCTCACGCGCCGACCCCGCCAGCTATCGGGAGGTCAACGTCAACGCGCAGCCATTGCTCGGGCGCTTGCGACAGACCCGGACGTGCTGGTGCTAGACGAGCCCGTGTCTGCGTTGGACGCCTCGGTGAGGGAGCGTGTGCTGCTGATGTTGCACCGCATTCAGGACGAGCGCGACCTTGCGATGCTCTTCATCTCCCACGACCTAGGAGTCGTCGCGTCAATCTCAGACGAAGTTCTTGTCATGCAGGACGGCGTCGTGGTGGAGTCCGGTGTGACATCGAAGGTATTCGCCAACCCCCAGCATCCCTTCACGCGTGAGCTGCTCACGGCGTCAGGCGCATGAGCAGCCACAGCGAAAGAGCAAAAGTGCGAGTAGAATCTTGCTACCAGCACCGATCCGGCTATCACCGGGGAGCTCTCGGAAGAACAGTCGAGAACGTTTCGGCCAAGTAGAACCGAGCGGGTCAGGCCCGTGACAGCCACAGTGAGAGAGGACGGATGCAGCAGCATTCGTCACGCGGGGTGGTACCGCGGCTCTTCCTTTCGGGAGCGTCGTCCTCGCAGGAAGCATTGCAACCTGCTGGAGTGACATGTCGTATCCCAAGTCCGCATTCGGGCCGGCCGTAGACGCGGTCGTACCAAGTCCGCGGTTTCCCTCGATCGAAGAAGACGTTCAGTCGTTCTGGCGCGAAGATGACACCTTCCGCGATTCCATTGCCCAGCGCGAGAGCTGCGAGGAGTGGGTCTTCTACGACGGACCTCCGTTCGCCAATGGCTTGCCCCACTATGGTCACCTGCTGACCGGCTATGCCAAAGACGTCTTTCCGCGCTTTCAGACGATGCGCGGCAAAAAGGTCGACCGCGTCTTCGGCTGGGACACCCACGGCCTACCCGCTGAACTCGAAGCGATGAAACAACTCGGCATCACCGAGAAAGCTCAGATCGAACAAATGGGCATCGCCACCTTCAATGACAAGGCGCGCGAGTCGGTGATGGCGTATTCCGAAGAATGGAAGACATACGTCGGTCGCATGGCCAGGTGGGTCGACTTCGAACGCGGCTACAAAACGCTCGACACGAACTATATGGAGAGTGTGCTCTGGGCGTTCAAGCAGCTCTACGACAAGGACCTCGCTTACGAGGGCCACCGAGTCTTGCCGTATTGCTGGCGCGATGAAACTCCGCTCAGCGCGCACGAACTGCGTATGGATGACGACGTCTACAAGATGCGTCAAGATCCGTCTGTGACGGTAACCTTCCCCCTCGTCGGCGCCAAAGCGGAGGTTCTCGGGCTGACCGGTGTGCGCGCCCTGGCCTGGACGACAACGCCCTGGACTCTTCCCACGAACCTGGCCCTGGCCGTTGGGCCCGCGATCAGCTATGTGGTCATTCCAGGGGGGCCGGCAGGTGCTGCCGATGTGCACCGTGACGCCGATGGAACGGCAGACGATCCTCTTGAAGCAACGGCACATCGATATCTCATTGCCGAGGACCTGCTGGCTGGCTACGTCAAGGACCTTGGGTACGAGTCCGTTGACGACGCTCGCGCCGCCATCGAACAGACGATACTCGGTGCTGAACTCGCTGACGTCGCGTACGACCGGCTATTCGATTACTACGCCGACTCCGAGACCTGGGGCACGCAGGACGCCTGGCGAATTCTCGTCGATGAGTACGTGACGGTTTCTGACGGTACCGGCATCGTGCACCAGGCTCCTGCTTTCGGTGAAGATGACCAAAGAATCACGGAGGCTGCAGGCATTCCGCTCGTCATGAGTCTCGACGACGGTGGTCGGTTCCTTCCGCAGGTGACCGATGTCGCGGGCGAACTGTGGATGGACGCCAACACGCCGCTTGTGCGCCTGGTTCGCCAGTCAGGACGACTGTTGCGCCTTGCCAGCTATGAGCACTCCTACCCGCATTGCTGGCGTTGCCGCAATCCCCTTATCTACAAGGCTGTGTCTAGTTGGTTTGTTCGCGTCACGGAGTTCAAAGACGACATGCTCGCCAACAACGAGCAGATCACGTGGGTGCCAGAGAACGTCAAGCACGGGCAATTCGGCAAGTGGCTTGAAGGCGCCCGCGACTGGTCGATCAGTCGAAACCGGTACTGGGGCTCGCCGATCCCGATCTGGAAGAGCGACAATCCCGAGTTCCCGCGCACCGACGCATACGGTTCACTCGCAGAGATGGAACGCGACTTCGGCCGCCTGCCACGCAATGCCGACGGTCAAGTTGACCTTCATCGACCGTTCATCGATGACCTCACGCGCCCGAACCCCGATGACCCTTCGGGCACATCGACGATGCGTCGTATCGAAGACGTGCTCGACGTCTGGTTCGACTCAGCCTCGATGCCGTACGCACAGGTGCACTACCCGTTCGAGAACCAAGAGTGGTTCGACGCCCACTCACCCGCCGACTTCATCGTGGAGTACATCGGGCAGACTCGTGGCTGGTTCTACGTGATGCATGTGCTGTCGACAGCACTGTTCGATCGCCCAGCCTTCACCGGTGTGTCTTGCCACGGCATCGTGTTGGGCAACGACGGACAGAAGATGTCGAAGTCGCTGCGCAACTATCCCGATGTCTCTGAGGTGTTCGACCGCGACGGCTCTGACGCGATGCGCTGGTTCCTCATGGCCAGCCCCGTACTGCGCGGGGGCAACCTGGTTGTCACCGAGGAGGGCATCCGAGCGGGCGTGCGTGAGTTCATGCTGCCACTGTGGAGTAGCTGGTACTTCTTCGCCACCTATGCCAACGCCGCAGGCGGTCAGGGCGACGTGGGGTACGAAGCGACGTGGCGCACGGATTCGACAAACGTTCTCGATCGGCACATTCTGGCCCTCACCGGTGACCTAGTGCGTGACGTTGCTGCTGATCTCGACGCCCTCGATTCAACTCTGGCAGCCGCCAAACTGCGCGAGTTCGGTGAGGCGTTGACCAACTGGTACATCCGTCGTTCGCGTGATCGATTCTGGGTTGGCGTGTCAGACGACGAGACTAGCCGTGAAGCGTTTGACACCTTGTACACCGTGCTCGAGACGCTGACACGGGTCGCAGCTCCGTTGATTCCGCACCTTTCGGAACGCGTCTGGCAGGGGCTCACTGGTGGACGCAGCGTGCACTTGCAAGACTGGCCCGATGCGGCCGCTTTTGCTGCTGCCGCCGATATTCGCAGTGCGATGGATGCCGTGCGCCAGGTGTCAAGCGTCGCAAACGCGCTTCGCAAGAAGGAAGGCAAGCGCGTTCGTCTGCCGCTTGCATCGATGACCGTAGTGCTGACCGATGCGCAGGCACTCGAGCAGTTCGACGACATTCTGCGCGACGAATTGAATGTGAAGAACGTCGAGCTTGTTGAACTGCGCGATGACACCGCTGGTGCCTATGGAATCACCCACCGTCTCGCCGTGAACGCGCGCGCCGCGGGTCCCCGGCTGGGTAAGCGAGTTCAGCAAGCGATCCAGGCATCGCGCACGGGCGCCTGGACCGAGCAAGATGGAGTCGTCACCGTGGTTACCCCAGACGGGGAGCTGCCGCTGCACGCGGGGGAGTACGACCTGGTGCTCGAGACGACAGGAAGACCCGACGGCGAGGCGCTTGCTTTGATTCCGGGTGGTGGCTTTGTTCTGCTCGACACTACGACGACCGCGGAACTCGAGGCAGAAGGCCTCGCGCGCGATCTCATCCGCGCGGTGCAAGACACTCGAAAGGCTGCCGGGTTCGACGTGAGCGATCGCATTCGTCTCGAATTGGCATTCACCGATCCGTCCGATGAAGCCGCCGTTCGTTCCGCGTTCGATGTCGCTGATATCGCCGGTGAGACTCTCGCTGTTTCTCACGCTGTCACTCTGGGCGCCCTCACCGATCAGAGTGCCGACCACCGCGCTGAGTTCAGCGCGGGAACCTATGCGAATCGTGGCGACTTCATCGTCGCAGTGTCGAAAGTCGAGGCAGCAGCATGAGCGATAAAGACCGCAAGCGCGCCGACGCCGTCTACTCGGCACTCCTTGCTCGCCAGGGAGAACAGTGGGTGCAGCCACGCGTCGAGCGCACGCGACGCGTGCTGGAGTTCTTGGATGACCCGCAGCGTACGTTCCGTGTTGTGCACGTCACTGGCACGAATGGGAAGACATCCACCAGCCGGGTCATTGAGAGCCTGGTGCGCGCCCACGGACTGCGCACGGGGCTGTTCACCAGCCCGCACCTTGAGCGTTTCACCGAGCGCATCATGGTGGATGGCGAGAATGTCGCCGACGTTGCCGTTGCGGATGCGTGGGACGAGATCGAACCCTTCGTTGAGATCGTCGACGCCGAGCTCGCAGCAGCCGACGACGCTCCTTTGACCTTCTTCGAATTGCTCACCGTTCTTGCCTTTGTCGTCTTCGCCGATGCGCCGGTAGACGTTGCGGTGATCGAGGTCGGCATGGGTGGTTCGTGGGACTCCACTAACACCGCCGATGGCGATGTTGCGGTGTTCTCGCCAATTGACATTGACCACGCCGACCGCTTGGGCAACACGATTGCCGAGATCGCGGAGGTTAAAGCTGGGATCATCAAAGACGGAGCTGCTGTTGTTTCCGCACGCCAGTCTCCCCAAGCAGAAGCCGCGATTCGAGCCGCGGCAGGCGCTCGTGGAGCGTTGGTTTCATTCGAGGGCACCGATTTCGCTCTCACTCAGCAGCGTCTCGCGGTCGGTGGTCAGCTCGTCTCGGTGCGCGGGCTGGCTGGCACCTATGACGACGAGTACTTGCCGATCTATGGCGAGCATCAGGCATTCAACGCTGCGCTTGCCATTGCCGCCGTTGAGTCTTTGGTGGGCGGAGGCACACAGCCAATCGCGCCCGACATCCTTACCGAGGCGTTCGCCCAGGTCACGACGCCGGGACGGCTGCAGCTAGCGGGAATCAACCCGACCGTCTTGGTGGATGCTGCCCACAATCCGCACGGCGCACGAGCCCTTGTCGCCGCGTTGCGCGAGTCGTTCGATTTTGACGAGTGGGGCATGGTCGTGGGCGTGCTCGCCGACAAAGATGCGTCCGGCATCGTCGACGCTTTGGCACCGGCAGCAACTCACATCTTCGCGACGGCACCGACTTCTGAGCGAGCGAGCGATGCCGACAGCGTGGCGGATCTCGCAGAGGAGCGGGGCTTGCCCGTCACCGTGCACTCCGATCTATCAGCGGCCGCAATGGCAGCCCGCGAGTGGGCCGCAGCGGCAGACCGGCGCGCCGTGATCATCGCGGGCTCGGTCATTCTCGCCGGTGAGGCCATCGTGCTCGCCGACGCAGAGGAGTGGAAGTCGGGTTGGCAAGAGTGACCGGGCCAGACAGCTCGAACGTGCCTGCCAAGCCGGCACGCGCGCGGCGCCCGCGAGGAGCCGCGGAGTCGCTCGCCTCGATAGTGCTGACCTTTGAAGCGGTTATCGCATTTCTCGGGGGCCTGGCGATCTTTGGGCTAGAGGCCCTGCCCGAGTCCGTGCCGCAGTGGTGGGGTGTGGTTGGGGGTGTCGCTGTTGCACTGTTGATGCTGCTCACGGCCGGTCTCGTTCGCTATCGCTGGGGAATCGCCGTGGGATGGCTGCTGCAGCTGATCGTCGCACTCGGCGCCTTCTTGGTGCCGGCGCTATTGTTCGTGGCGATCATTTTCGGTGGCATGTATGCGTATGCCACCATCAAAGGAAGCTCGCTTGATCGCATCAACGCCAAGCGAGCTGCATCACCAACCGAACCTGCCTGATTCAGGCGAACGGAGATATACAAATGTCAACGGAAGAAACTCTCGTCCTCGTCAAGCCCGACGGCGTCGCTCGTGGCCTGACTGGCGCAATCCTGGCCCGCATCGAGGCCAAGGGCTATTCGCTCGTCGATGTTCGACTCGTCGAACCAGATCGCGCCAAGCTTGAGCGACACTACGCCGAGCACGAGGGCAAGCCGTTCTACGAACCGCTCCTCGAGTTCATGATGTCTGGCCCCTCAGTGGCCATTCGTCTCGCGGGAAACCGCGTCATCGAAGGATTTCGGTCGCTGGCGGGAACCACTGACCCGACCTCGGCCGCTCCGGGAACGATCCGTGGCGACTTGGGACGCGACTGGGGGCTGAAGGTTCAGCAGAACCTGGTGCATGGTTCCGACAGCCCAGAATCTGCAGCGCGTGAACTCGAGATCTGGTTCTGAACAATGACGCGGCAGCGCTCTCTTAGAACAGCGCGCCTAAGACGTCGAGTCGAAGCTGCGCGATGACGGCGATAGCCGCGTAACTGAGAACGGTCAGCACGGGAACCCACCCCGTGAGTTTGCCCGCGCCGCGTCGAATAGACGCAGGCGCGGGCAACAAGCCCGTGTGCAGCGTGTAGAGAGTTACCGCGTAGAAGGTGGGGATGGTCACCGCCCACGTCACCATGCACCAAGGGCACAGCGTGCCAAGTACGAAGATGCTCTGGCTGATCAGCCAGATCACGAAGACGAAGGCGAGCGTAAGCCCGAGTTCGAACAGCAGCCAGAACCACCGTGCGAAACGCGCCCTTGCGAGAATCGCCATTCCCACCACGATGGGGGCAGCCCACGCGGTCAAGCCCATGAGCGGGTTGGGAAAGCCGAAAACGCTCCCTTGCCAGGAATCGAGGTTTGCAGAACATTGCACCAGCGGATTGAAGTCACATGAGGCGGCTTCACCAGGATTCGTCAGGGCATGAAACTTCTCGATTGTCAGCTGAAAAGCTGCCCACCATCCAATGACGCCGGCGATCACCAGCCACACTGCCAGAGCGGTTGGACGAGTGCGAGGCGACGGATTGGGCATGTGCAGGATTATCCCACTGACGCTGACGTCGAGCTGACAAAACGACATTGTCAACTCGCGTATTGCGCGTCGGCGAGCAATCGGCGCGCGAAAGTGCGATAATGAGGATTGATGTGCCGCGGCCGCGCCGATGCGCACATCACCGAAGACTTCAGGGCAACGAAGGCCCTTGGCAGCACAACGTCTCACCACGAGAGTTGAGAGTGTGCTGCAGACCGAGTGAGAGAGCGGCACCGCAGGTGCGGCACCGCACAAGATTTTGCCGGGTCGCGCGCGGCGCGACCCCGCAGGGAGTAAACCCTTGATTGCCGATGGCATAAACGAAGAATTCGACACACCGACCGCCCCCGAGGCCTCGCTGGCGCAAGAGTCTGGGAACGCTGCACCGGCGGTTCCCGGCGATGCACCCGACGCCCTGCCCACAGCGGCGGCAGAGCGGCAGCCGAGCGAACCGGCCGCCGAAGAAGCGCCCCGCGATGACACTCCTGCAGAACAACCTCCCGCTGGCGACGCGCCCGCGCAGGCAGCAGAGGTCAGCGCGTCGGCGGGAGAATCGAACGCAGATTCCGATTCTCAAGACGCCGTAGAAGCCGAGCCGGTCGAAACAGCACCGGACTCCGGCCCCGTCACCGCGGTGAGCCTGGGCTTGTTGCCCGAAACGTTTGTGTCGGCAGTTTCCACGCAATTGATGTTTTACGCGCCTGAGATCACGGTTCTGCCGAGCGTGGCTGAAGACCAGCCTTCCCAGGCTGACAACGACGGACCGCGGGGGAGCAACCGTCGCCGCAACCGCCGGCGGGGTGGCGATACCCGACAGGACTCGAGCGAGCAGTCGGATTCCGCGCAGACCCAGCCGCACCATCGTCAGCGAGCCGTCGAGCTCATTACCGAGCCGCAGCGCATCAAGGGTTCGACGCGACTCGAAGCAAAGAAGCAGCGACGCCGCGACGGACGAGAAGCAGGGCGTCGCCGCGCGGTCGTCACCGAAGCTGAATTCCTTGCTCGCCGCGAAGCCGTGGATCGCGTCATGGTCGTTCGTTCGAAGAACGGTCGAGTTCAGATCGCCGTGCTGGAAGACAACGTGTTGGTAGAGCACTACGTCGCTCGCAACCAGGATGCGTCGTTGATCGGCAACGTGTATCTCGGGCGGGTGCAGAACGTGCTGCCGAGCATGGAAGCCGCGTTCGTCGACATCGGCAGGGGCCGCAACGCGGTGCTGTACTCGGGTGAAGTCGACTGGGACGGTGTCGAGACCGGCAATCAGCCACGTCGCATCGAATTGGCGCTGAAGTCAGGTGACAAGGTTCTGGTCCAGGTCACCAAGGACCCCGTCGGTCACAAGGGAGCACGCCTGACGAGTCAGATCTCGCTTCCTGGTCGCTACCTCGTGTACGTCCCCGGCGGCGCGATGAACGGCATCTCACGCAAGCTCCCAGACACCGAACGTGCTCGTCTGAAGAAGATCCTCAAGGAAGTGCTGCCGGAATCTTCCGGTGTCATCGTTCGCACAGCAGCCGAGGGTGCGACCGAAGAACAGCTCACCCGCGACGTGCAACGACTCACAAATCAGTGGGAACACATCTCAAAGCAAATCCAGTCGATCGGCGCTCCCGCGCTGTTGCACTCCGAGCCCGATCTTCTGGTCAAGATCGTGCGCGATGTTTTCAACGAAGACTTCACGCACATGCTCATCCAGGGCGACGAGGCGCACGAGACGATCACGACGTACTTGCAATCGGTCGCCCCCGACCTTCTCGACCGCGTCAAGTCACATGAGGGTGAGCGCGATCCCTTCGACGAGTACCGCGTGACTGAGCAAATCGAGAAGGCGCTCGACCGCAAGGTCTGGCTTCCCTCCGGTGGTTCGTTGGTCATCGACCGCACCGAGGCGATGACGGTCGTTGATGTCAACACCGGAAAGTTTGTCGGCACGGGTGGAAATCTCGAAGAGACGGTCACTAAGAACAACCTTGAAGCCGCTGAAGAGATCGTGCGCCAGTTGCGCCTTCGAGACATCGGCGGGATCATCGTGGTCGACTTCATCGACATGGTGCTCGAGTCGAACCGCGACCTGGTGTTGCGACGGTTGGTCGAATGCCTCAGCCGCGACCGCACGAAGCACCAGGTCGCTGAGGTGACGTCTCTGGGCCTCGTGCAGATGACGCGCAAGAAATTGGGGCTCGGGCTGCTTGAAACGTTCAGCGAGGCGTGTGACGTGTGCGCAGGCCGCGGTGTTGTCGTGCACCACGACCCGGTCGTCAAGCACCGCAGTGCGAATTCAGGCGGACAACAGCCGCGCCGCTCTCGCGGCGCTGCACAGCAGCAACAGCCGCCTGCTCAGGCGAACGGCGGCACTCATGTCATCACCGAGGGCGTAAAGTCCGCGCTTGCCCAAATCGCAGCATCCACAATTCATCATCCAGATGAGTCGGTTGCCGACGAATCACCTGCGGAAACCGACGTGGCAGCTGAACCGCGCGCCAAGAAGCCGCGCAAAAAACGCAAAGAGCCAGTGGCGAAGGCTCCTGCCAAACAGCAGGCTCCCAAGACTGAGAAGGACCTGCTGCTCGATTCAGTACTCGAGGCGCTACCCGAGCCGAAGGCCCCCGGGCAGGGACGCGCGCGTCGACGCGTGACCACGGCTGCCCTCACCGGCACACCTGTCGCGCACGTTCCAGAAGACTAGGCCCTCAGGTTTGCGCGCGCCGCTCGCGAGCGGTGACGCGCAACCCTGAGGCGATCAGGCGTCGCACGAGTTCGTGCCCGCTCACGTGCTCTGCTCCGGCTGCCACGAGCTGCGCGTGTATCTGTTCGGGCACGTCATAGTGATCGAGGTCGAACCCGCGCACCGGAATGTCATGCGCACGGGCGAACTCGTGGAGCTCGCCGAGGTTCGAGTCGCTCACCAAATGCGCCCAAAGTCGACCGTGGGCTGGCCAGCGCGGGTCGTCAATCAGGATCGCCACCCCCGAATCCTACTCACTCGCATGAGACACGGCGTTCGATGCTTTTGCCGATACGCCCTACATCCGGTAAAGTAGTCCTTTGGTGCGTCACGTTTTGCAGACTGATCGCGAAACTGTCGAGAGCCTTGCTTCCGCACCAGGACTTTCCAGTCTCATAAAGACAACTCGGAGCCGTGCGCTCCCAAGACGAAACAGGTGTGAAGTGGTTTACGCAGTAGTGCGCGCCGGTGGCCGGCAAGAAAAGGTAGAGGTCGGCACGGTTGTCGTTCTCGATCGACAGAAGGCAAAGATTGGCGCGAGCATCGAGCTGCCCGCCGTTCTGTTCGTTGACGGCGACGCTGTCACGACCGACGCTGACAAGCTCGCCAACGTGACCGTCACCGCCGAGGTCATCGGCGAAGAGCGCGGCCCGAAGATCGTGATCCAGAAGTTCAAGAACAAGACCGGTTACAAGAAGCGCCAGGGGCACCGTCAGGACCTCACGCGCGTCAAGGTCACCGGCATCAAGTAGAGCCACAGGAGACGCAGAGATGGCACATAAAAAGGGCGCAAGCTCCACTCGTAACGGTCGTGACTCCAACGCACAGCGCCTCGGCGTCAAGCGCTTCGGCGGTCAGGAAGTTCTCGCTGGCGAGATCATCGTCCGCCAGCGCGGCACCCACTTCCACCCGGGCGTCAACGTCGGCCGCGGCGGTGACGACACCCTGTTCGCACTGAGCGCGGGGGCTGTCGAGTTCGGACAAAAGGGCGGTCGCAAGGTCGTCAACATCGTGGCCTTCGCGGAGTAGTTCCGTAGGTTTCACAGATTTTTCTAGAAGGGGCGGGCTTCGGCCCGCCCCTTCCATTTACTCTGGGCTTGACCCAGACCGCACCGTAAAGGGAGGAACGCATGGTCACGTTCATCGATCGTGTGACGTTGCACCTGAGCGCCGGCAAAGGCGGAAACGGTTGCGTGTCGGTCAAGCGCGAGAAGTTCAAGCCGCTCGCTGGTCCCGATGGTGGCAGTGGGGGACACGGCGGCGACGTCGTGCTGGTTGCTGAACCGCAGGTCACGACGCTGCTGGCATATCACCACTCGCCGCACCGCTCAGCGGGCAACGGCGGGTTCGGCATGGGAGATCACCGTTCAGGTGCTCTCGGAGAGACGCTCGAACTGCCGGTGCCGATTGGCACCGTAGTCAAAGACGCTGATGGCCAGGTACTGGCCGACATGCTCGACCCCGGTATGCGCTTCGTTGTGGCGCCCGGCGGAATTGGCGGTCTGGGTAACGCGGTATTGGCGAACCCAAAGCGCAAGGCCCCCGGCTTCGCCCTGTTGGGCACTCCCGGTTGGGAAGGCGATGTCTTTCTTGAGCTGAAGACAGTCGCGGATGTAGCCCTGGTTGGTTTTCCGTCTGCAGGCAAGTCGAGCCTGATCGCGGCGATCTCCGCTGCGCGGCCCAAGATCGCGGACTATCCGTTCACGACGCTGCACCCCAACCTCGGCGTCGTGCAGGCAGGCGATAACCGCTACACGGTCGCTGACGTACCAGGTCTCATCGAGGGCGCAAGCGAGGGCAAAGGCCTCGGCCTTGAGTTCCTGCGCCACGTAGAACGCTGCACCGCGCTCGTGCACGTGCTCGATTGCGCGACCCTGGAACCGGGGCGCGACCCGCTGAGCGATCTCGACATCATCCTCGCGGAACTCGCTGCGTACCCGGTTCCAGAAGGCCAGACGCCTCTGCTTGAACGCCCCCAGTTCGTTGCCCTGAACAAGGTCGATGTGCCAGAAGCTCAAGAGCTCGCTGATCTCGTGCGCGCGGACGTCGAGAAGCGCGGGTTCCGAGTGTTCGAGATCTCCACCGTCAGCCACGCGGGCCTTCGTCAGCTCACCTTTGCACTTGGCGAGGTCGTTGCTGAACATCGCGCAACGCTCGCCGCGACTCCGGTTCAGGAGCGCGTCGTCATTCGGCCGCGTGGATCGAAGAAGGAATTCACGATCCGCGTCGAAGGTGGCACGTACGGTAACTTCTATCGCGTGCTTGGCGAGAAGCCATTGCGCTGGGTTCAGCAAACTGATTTTCAGAACGAAGAGGCCGTCGGCTTCCTCGGCGATCGACTTGAGAAGCTCGGCGTTGAAACTGAGCTCTTCCGCGCCGGTGCGGTGCCGGGCGCCACGGTCGTCATCGGCGAGGGCGACGGCATCATCTTCGACTGGCAGCCCTCGGTGACTTCAGCGGCCGAATTGATGACCGCGCCGCGAGGCACCGATCCCCGGCTCTTGCAGAGCAATCGCCGCACGACCGCTGAGCGACGCGACCACTACAAAGAGCGCATGGACGCGAAAGCTGAGGCTCGCGCCGAACTCGAATCTGAGCGCATCGCGGAGAGTGGTAGCCGCGCTGGGGACGACGAGTGAGCACAGATGCGCGCGCCCTGATCCCCGCGGCACGACGTGTCGTTGTCAAGGTCGGGTCTTCGTCAATCAGCGGCGAGAGCTCGCAAAAAATCGGACCGATCGTTGAGGCGATCGCCGAAGCACACGGTCGAGGCACCGAGATTGTGTTGGTCTCATCGGGGGCGATCGCCACGGGCATGCCCTTTCTGTCGCTCGATGAGCGGCCGAGTGATCTCGCGACGCAGCAGGCTGCGGCCGCGGTCGGCCAGAATATTCTGATCTACCGCTATCAGGCAGCGCTACGACCATTTGAGATCGTCGCGGGTCAAGTGCTGCTGACTGCCGGAGATCTGGAGAATGCCACACCCCGGTCCAATGCTCGGCGAGCAATGGACCGACTTCTCGGGCTTCGCATTCTGCCTGTCGTCAACGAGAACGACACCGTCGCGACGCACGAGATTCGCTTTGGAGACAATGACCGCCTTGCAGCGATGGTCGCCCAACTAATCGGCGCCGAGGCGCTGGTTCTGCTCAGCGATATTGATTGCCTCTACACCCGACCGCCAGACGAGCCGGGGGCGGAGCCCATCTTCGAGGTTGCCTACGGCGATGAGCTGGCAGGATTCGAGTTCGGTTCTGTGGTCGTCAACAGTGTGGGAACCGGCGGCGCCGCAACAAAGGTCTCGGCTGCCCGGATTGCCGCCGCCTCGGGTATTGGTGTGCTCGTCACGAGTGCCGACCTTGTCGTCGATGCGCTTCGTGGCAGCAGCGTCGGCACCTGGTTTCATCCCAAGCGATAGGGCACCGTGGCCCTGTCCGCTCGCTAAGCTGGGCTGATGCTCACTACGGCCATCACCGCGCGCGAAAGAATGGTTCTCGCCAAGCACGCCTCACGAACGATCTCGTTGCTCACCGATCAGCAAAAGTGCGGTGCGCTGATGAGTGTTGCCGACGAGATTACGGCCGCGACAGACGATATCGTGGCCGCGAACGCCGAAGATCTCGCGCATGGACGCGACAACGGGCTCTCTGAGGCGCTCCAAGATCGGCTGCGCCTGGATGGGCATCGCATCGCAGGGCTCGCGAGAGCTGTGCGCGAGGTCGCACGACTGCCCGACCCGGTCGGCCGAGTGCTGGATGAACAGGTAATGCCCAACGGGGTCGCTCTCACGAAAGTCTCGGTGCCATTCGGGGTCGTCGGCTCGATCTATGAGGCGCGACCGAACGTCACTGTCGACATCGCCGCTCTTGCGCTCCGCTCTGGCAACGCGGTGGTGCTACGCGGTGGGTCGGCCGCAGAGCGGACGAACGCCGCCTTGATCGCGGCGATGCGTCGCGCGCTGACTCAAGCCAACGTCGATCCGGACGGCATCCAGACGGTTGATGATTTCGGGCGCGATGGGGCGCGAGAGCTTATGCAGGCACGCGGGCTCATTGACGTGCTGATCCCGCGGGGGAGCGCCGCGCTGATAGAGACGGTGGTCACCGAGTCGTTGGTGCCCGTGATTGAGACCGGAGCGGGGATTGTCCACATCGTGCTCGACGCGTCCGCTCCACTGGAATGGGCCCGTGACATCGTGGTCAACGCCAAAGTGCAGCGGCCCAGCGTGTGCAACTCGGTCGAGACCGTGCTGGTGGTGCGCGAGGCTGCCGAGCGCCTGGTAGCTCCCGTCGCCGGGGCGCTGCACGCGCACGGCGTAACGGTTCACGGTGACGAAGCTGTCGCATTGTTGGCGGATCACGTCGTGCCGGCTACGGAAGCGGACTGGTCGACCGAGTACCTGAGTCTCGATGTGTCGATGAAGGTAGTCGCCGATCTCGACGAAGCGTTGGCGCACATCAGGCAGTACTCGACAGGACATACCGAGTCCATCATCACGGCGTCTGACACCAATGCCGAGCGCTTCTTGGCTGAGGTCGATTCCGCCGTCGTGATGGTGAACGCGTCAACACGATTCACCGACGGCGGAGAATTCGGTTTCGGAGCTGAAGTCGGAATCTCGACACAGAAGCTGCACGCTCGCGGACCGATGGGCCTGCCGGAGCTCACGAGTACGAAGTGGCTGGCGCGCGGCACCGGGCAAGTGCGAGCCTAACCACCTAGACTGGAACAAGCCTGCGCGACACAGGCACACCTGAACGGAGCAAGCATGACCCTCGCCACGATCCTGTACCTCGCAGCTGAAGAGTCCGAACACCATGGCAATGTGGCGCTCGAGACGGTCGGCTACGGCATCGTCGCGTTGATAGTGTTCGCCTCACTCGGTATCGTCACGCTTTCGTATCGCAACGTCGCCAACCGCCACGTGCACAAGGCGGAAGCCTACGCAAAGGCTCACGAGAACGATGTCCAGCAGGTGGGACACGGCCACTAGGCCCACTGAATGTCGGTGACGCAGGTTCCAAGAATTGGAGTGATGGGTGGGACGTTTGATCCCATTCACCACGGCCACCTGGTTGCTGCGAGCGAAGTCGCGAAATCGTTCGACCTTGATGAGGTCATTTTCGTTCCGACCGGTCGCCCGTGGCAGAAATCGGATGTATCGCCTGGCGAGGACCGCTATCTCATGACGGTGATCGCGACAGCATCCAACCCCCAGTTCACGGTCAGCCGCACGGACATTCAGCGCGACGGACCGACCTACACAATCGACACCCTTCGTGATCTTCGCGCTGAGTACCCCGGGGCTGAACTGTTTTTCATCACCGGTGCCGATGCCATAGCGCAAATTCTCAGTTGGAGGGAGCATGATGATCTGTGGGACCTGGCCCATTTCGTCGCCGTCTCTCGACCAGGCCACGCGCTGAGCACAGACGGGCTGCCGACCGAGGGTGTCAGCCTGCTTGAGATTCCGGCCCTGGCTATCTCATCGACCGACTGCCGTGAGCGCGTCCAGCGAGGAGACCCGGTGTGGTACCTCGTCCCAGACGGAGTCGTCCAGTACATTGCAAAGCATGATCTCTACCGGAGCGAGGAATGAGCACACCTGAGCAGCCGGCGAACCCACCGCTGACCCGCAAGCAACTGCGTGAAATCCGCAACACCGGAGCCACGCCCATCATCGCTGCCGACGTGCAGCCCGAGCCCGAGAGTGAACCGGCGCTCGACGTGTCGGAACAGCCGGGGGAGCAAACCGACTCGGAGCAGCAATCCGCACCCGAGATACCGGAAGCCCCCAAGACCCCGGCAGCGCCGTTTCCACGGGCCGCAGTTCCCGTGGATGTCGCTCCTGCGCCGGTTGCTGACTCGAGCGTCGACCTGGGAATGAGCCCGTTAACGCGGCGGCAGGCGCGTCAGCAAGAGCGCATCCGCACGGCATCCGTCCCGGTGATCACCCCTGAAGTCGCCGCGCAGCATGACGCGGAACAGGTCACGGCCAATGTCGATGCCCAGCGCGGACACGATGATGGACTGAGATCAGTCTTCGGCACCGGAGCTACTCCTGTAGCAGCACAGTCCTTCGACGACAGCGACTTCGCTCCCACCGTTCTTGATGAGGATGTGAGCGCAGACAATGAAGGTTGGCGCGACATGTTCGTCAAGGTTTCGCCAGAAGCATCTGCACTAGCGGCCAGCTTGGTTGCCGCAGACAGCATCGAGGCTCAGTCACGCGCCGCCGACGGCACAGCACCGTTGGTCGAATCTGTTGAGAACGATGTCGATGCGCGTGATGAACTCAGCAGTGAGTCAGATCGCGCTGTCGTCAATCCGCTGCTCGGTGCGAACTTGCTCACTGCGAAAGCAGCTGAGAGCGATGTACCGGCGTCATTCGATCAGATATTCTCCCGATCCACCGGTGCGGTTTCGACATCGAACGCGCTCATCATCTCTGACAACCCAGCCACTGATTTCGGTGGCGCCGTGACTGCTACCGGTGAAGTCCTCGTCACGGGCACGTTTCAGCTGCCTGAAGGCCTGGGATCGACCGGCCACGCGGTTGGCACCGCTGACAGCAAGGAGACTGATGCCGTGCTGATCGACGGGGAGCTGCCTGCACATTCTTCGCCCACGCCGATCGCCGCCAGTGCTGCGATCAGCACGGTCAAGTCTGCTGGCGAAGTAATTCGACCTCCGGCGCCTGAAAAGGGCAGCCGGCTCATGATGGCGCTCGCGATTACCGCGGGCGTCTTAGCGCTCGCCCTTGTAGGCGTGCTGATCGTCGCATTCGCGACCGGAGTATTCTCTTGACAGCAAGAACGTCCACTTACGAAATGGTTCAGATCGCTGCGGCGGCTGCAGATTCGAAAGGCGGCGAAGAATTGGTGGCACTCGATGTGTCAGAGCCACTGCCACTCGCCGACGCCTTTCTTCTCGTTACTGGCGGTAGCGAGCGCAACGTCGCCGCAATCGCCGACGAGGTAGAAGACCAGTTGCTTCAGGCGGGCCACAAACGTCTTCGTCGTGAAGGACGCAAAGAATCGCGCTGGGTGCTGCTCGACTTCGGCGATCTCATCGTGCACGTCTTTCACGAAGAGGAGCGCAACTACTACGGGCTCGAACGCCTGTGGAAGGACTGTCCTGTCATCGCGATCGATTCGCCGACAAAGAGCAGTTCTGACTGAGCCTCGTGTTCGGCAGTTCCTCCAACATGTAGTAATCTAGAGGGGTTGCCCCGGCTCCGGCCGGCGACGAGATGGGCCTGTGGCGCAGCTGGTAGCGCACCTGCATGGCATGCAGGGGGTCAGGGGTTCGAGTCCCCTCAGGTCCACAAAAAATCCCCGGTGATCCGGGGATTTTTTAGTTGTGGATGAGGCAGGGTACCTGCGCACACGTTTCGCACACCACGAATTCGGTATCGCACGATCGGATGCTGCAGTTCGCGGTGCGGTTTGTCGCAGTCCCGCACCCAGCGCACTCGCCGATTATCGCGGCCTCATCGCTGAAGTCAATCGACCCGCGCTTGTCGAAGACGTACAGTGACCCTTCCCATAGGCCTTTATCGCGGTAACGTTCGCCGTAGCGCACGATACCGCCATCTAGTTGGTACACCTCGTCGAAGCCACGAGACACCATCAGACTCGAGAGCACCTCGCAACGGATGCCCCCGGTGCAATAGGTCACCACAGGGCGGTTCTTGAGGTCATCGAACTCACCAGAATCCAGCAATCGCACGAAGTCTCTGGTGGTTTCCGCATCGGGCACCACGGCACCAGCGAATCGGCCGATCGCGGCTTCAAGAGCGTTTCGCCCATCGAAGAAGACGACATCTTCGCCGCGCTCGGACACGAGTTCATGCAGTGCGTCTGGCGAGAGGTGCGTGCCTCCGCCGACAACGCCGCGTGCGTCGACTTCGAGTTCGCCTGGAGCGCCAAAGGAGACGACTTCGTCTCGCACTTTGACGCTCAACTTGGGAAAGTCGCTGCTGCGTCCATCGACATCGAGCGGGCTGCCATCGCTCCACTTGAAATCGATATTGCGGAATGCAGCATATTCGCGTGTCTTGCGAACGTAGCGCTTTAGCGCAGCCATCGGCCCGCCCAGGGTGCCATTCAGACCGTGTTCTGAGATGAGGATGCGTCCGCGCAACCCGAGTGACTCCGCCAAATCCCGCTGCCACAGCCGTACGGCGTCGGGGTCAGACAGTGGCGCGAACGTGTAGTAGAGGATGATCTTAGAAACGGGCACCAGGAAAGTCTACGAGCAGCGCCTGAATAGCCAGCTAGAGCGTTACCGTGAGTGGGTGAGCTCTCAGCCCCACTGCCCGCACTGCCGGCGCTTCGTCTATCTCGATACCTTGGTCTGCCCAAACTGCACCACCCAGCTCGGATACGATCTAGCCTCCCGCCAATTTCATAGCGTTGTCGATGGCCAGGTAGCGATCGACTCGAACCTGCGTTTCACCTGCTCGAACCGCGAGTGGCTTTGCAACTGGCTCGTGGCAGATGACGCGTCGGCGGGCCGTTGCTATTCGTGTCGCCTCACACGTAGGAAGCCTGATGCAAACGACACGGTTGCGCTTGAGGCACTTGCCAAGACCGAAGAGTCCAAACGACGGCTCGTTCTGCAACTCGGCGACCTCGGCCTGCCAATTGCGCCCTGGTACCTGCACGAGGGAGGTCTTGGGTTCGATTTGATCTCGAGCCTCTCGGACGGCAAACGGGTGACGATTGGGCATGCGAATGGCATCGTCACGGTCGATCTCGCAGAGAGCCTCGATGATCGGCGCGAAGGCCTTCGGGTGAGCTTGGGCGAGCCGTACCGAACCATGCTGGGCCACCTTCGGCACGAGGTCGGGCACTACTTTCAGGGTGTGCTGCTGCGCGACGATTCAGACTGGGATCAATGCCGCAACCTCTTTGGCGATGAGCGTGCCAGCTATCAAGATGCGATCAAGCGGCACTACGCTCTGGGCGCACCAGAAGGGTGGCAAAGCAGTTTCATCTCCGAGTACGCAACGATGCACCCTTGGGAAGACTTCGCAGAGACTTTTGCGCACTACCTGCACATCACGGGCACCTTGAACACCGCTGCTGTCTTGGGCATTCGTCTCGATGAGAGTGTTTCTCGACTGCGCGACACCGACGTCGTGCCGATCGACTCATACCAGTCCGAGCCCGTCGAACGTCTTCTGTCGGATTGGGAATGGATGTCGGAAGCTTTCAACCGGGTGAATCGCTCGATGGGTTTCGGTGATCTGTATCCGTTTGACATCGTCGGATCGATCGCGCGGAAACTGGCATTCGTGCATCGTCTGGTCTCGCGTGCGCCGGTTGGGTTCGCGGAACAGTTCGCGCTCGCACGCGAACCCAAGACGGAATCGACGTGAGCGACCGATGAATGTAGGAACGTTCATAGCGAGAGCAGTGCTGTTGGTCACCATCGCTGGGTGTGCGTTCGCGCCCGCAACCGCATTCGCCGGCCCGACGTCGGGCACTGACACCGAGGGTGACGCTGCTGCGGCCGGCATCGTGCGCGTGGAACCCGCAACCGCGAACATGATTGCCGAGGCTGCAACTGCACGTGTAGCTGCGATGACGGTTGAGGAGAAAGCCGCGAGCGTGGTCATGGGCCACCTCCCTTCGACGGATGCCGCCACTCTTAGCGCCTATATGAACGACACCGACATCGGCGGGTTCATAATGATGGGAGCGAACGTTCCTTCATCTGAACAGTCGTTGCGCGCGCTCACGGCGTCGCTCACGGTCGATCCCGCTTTCGCGCCTCTGCTGGCGATCGATCAAGAAGGCGGCGACGTCTCGCGTCTCCCGTGGGATGACTTTCCTTCTGCGCTCACCCTGAAGAACGACCCCGTCGAAGCCGCCTACGATGCATTCTCTGGTCGCGGCGGCCTGGTGTTGCGTGCGGGAATCGGGATCAACTTCGGCGTTGTCGCCGACGAGACCGATGATCCTGACATGTTCATCTATCGTCGAGTGCTGGGCACGACTGCCTCATCCGCCGCCTCTCGCGTCGCTGCGGCAGTGTCGGGCGAATCGGCGACGACCATGTCGACCCTGAAACACTTCCCAGGTCACGGGGCAGCCCCCGGAGACTCTCACGCGGGAATTCCAGAGACGAAAATGTCGCTGACCCAGTGGCGCGACACTGACGCGGTGCCTTTCCAAGCCGGCATAGACGCGGGTGCGCCTCTGCTGATGTTTGGCCATTTGCGCTACAGCGAGATCGATAGCAAGCCGGCAACGCTTTCTGCAAAGTGGCATGACATCGCTCGGGAAGAACTGGGGTTTGCTGGAGTGGCGATCACCGACGATCTCGGCATGCTCGAAGCATCCGGAATCGCCGACTACGCTGATCCGGTATCGAACGCTGTCGAAGCACTCATCGCCGGAAACGATATGGTGCTGACATTGCTCAACTCGGATGAGAGCACTGCTCCCCGGATTGTCTCGG
This sequence comes from Microbacterium marmarense, assembly GCF_037204165.1. Lineage (NCBI taxonomy): Bacteria > Bacillati > Actinomycetota > Actinomycetes > Micrococcales > Microbacteriaceae > Microbacterium > Microbacterium marmarense. The sequence goes on along the minus strand of NZ_JBBDGL010000002.1, from coordinate 392,886 downwards.
GAATTGTTGCGGCAACCGAAGACGGGACGCTGTCTATGGAGCGTCTCGAAGAAGCTTCGCAGCGCGTCGCGGCGCTACGACTTGAAATCAGCGGTGACGGACGGGGTCTCTTTCCGTGCGAAGACTGCAATCCGCTGGACTGATCACGCGCGCGCGATAACTGTCAAGAGTTCCTCGCGCAGTTGCTGGGCTCGGGCCGAGAAATCGCGCTGTGCCGCCACGTATTCAGCTTTGCCTTGCGCCGTTTCAATCTTGATCGGACTGAAACCCCAATCGCTCAGGTCATAGGGCGAAGCCCTCATATCGACGACTCGAATCTCGCGAGCGAGCTCGAAAGTGTCGAGCAACAGCTCGCCCGGCACCAATGGGCCGAGCTTTACCGACCATTTGTACAGATCCATCCCTGCGTGTAAACACCCTGGCTGCTCACGCTCAGGCTGGCTCTGCCGGCTCAGTTCCACTGAATTCCGGCTGGTGGCGGCAGGAGTGAAGAAGCGAAACGCATCGAAATGCGTGCAGCCCAGTTCGTGTGACTCCACGACCTCGTCGGTGCCCGACTGGCCTAACCGCAGTGGCACGTCGTGCCGATGCTCTTCGTCGCGGTAGATCATGGCCCACTCATGCAGGCCGAAGCACCGAAAGCTGGCACTGCGTGCAGCTGTCGCCCGCAATATACGAGCGATATTTGCGATGAGCGCGCCGTACTTGCTGCGAAAACCGCCGCCGTCGATCGTGAGCGCATCAGTTCCGCTGACCGGAACGTACCAGCGCCAGTTCGCTCTGTCTGTGTACCTCGCTGCTTCGAGTCGCAGCCCATCGCCTGGGTGCCACCGCCGAAGGACAGCAGGCTTGTACGAGTAGTAGGTATACAGAAAATCGTCGACAGGATGGGTCTGACCGATTGCAGCGCGTTGACGTCGCTCGCGGGTGAGGGCGTCCGCGCGTTCGTGATGCGCCTGCTCGCGACCATGCCACTCCGAAAGGGTTAGCGCAGGGGAAGCGAGCTCGTGAACACTGGGCACCCCTCGACAATACGTTGCGCTGCTGAGTGGCCGCTCAGCAGCGATACGCTCCATGTCGTGGGCCTCGACTACCTTTGAGACATGTGCGCAAGCTATGGGCTCGACCCTCGGTTTTCGGATCCGGAGGAGCTTCTCGCTGACAATGAGGATCTCTTCGATCAGCTCAGTGCGTGGTCACTGGCGAACGACGGCGCAACGCTGCTGCCTACAGGAAAGAACCTGCGAAATCTGAACCCGATTCTCGTATCGCAAAGCGGCGAGCGCACACTCGAACATGCGTGGTGGGGCTATTTGATTGACGGTGCTCCCGCAAATTTCCCCTCGATCAACACCAGGGCAGAGCGCCTTCGGGAACGACGAGAAACGCTACCCAATCGCGCTCTCGTGCCAGCGACGCGATGGTTCGAGATGCGAAAACCCCAGCGCACTTGGTATGAGTTCAACTCGGCGCGTGACCTCTTCGGTATGGCCGCCGTGACTCGGCCTGGTCGCACGGCCGACGGCACCCGCTACACGTGCTATTCGCTTGTTATGCGGCCAGCGTCACAAGAGCTGAGCGAGGTCCACAATCGCGTACCGCTGCTCATACCGGGTTCTTTCGCAGATGACTGGCTGACCAGCGATCTGTCGGCGGCCGAGCTCACGCAAGAGGCCATCGCTCAGTCTGAATCGGCTCTGCGCCGGGTCACAGCCCGCTCGATCGACAAACGGCCACAACCTCGTTCAACGGGGAATGACGCCCAGGGACTCAAGCTGTTCTAGAAGACCCGCACCATCCGACTCCGTCAGCCAGGGCACCCGGGAGGCGGCGTGGTCGTTGACCGCGGTACGCCCACCCGCCAGCACCGCCTCTGCGGTCGAGAGCCGCCGAATGGCAACGGCCGCCACTTTGTCGGGGTTCTCATTGGCAAACTCGGAATAGATGGCGTCATCGTGTTGCCCATCATCACCGATAAGCAGCCACTTGACATCGGGAAACTCCCTCGCCAGACGTCGCAGGTTCTCCTGTTTGTGTGCGATCCCGCTGCGGAACCAGCGATCGTGCGTCGGGCCCCAGTCGGTGAGCAAGAGCGAGCCCGAGGGAAAAAGATGACGACGCAGAAACTGGCTGAGAGTGGGGGCGACATTCCACGCTCCGGTAGAGAGATAGATCATCGGTGTACCGGGCGTGGATTGAGCGACTTTTCCCAGCAACACCGCCATGCCTGCGACCGGCTGGCGCGCGTGTACGTCGACGACGAACGAGTTCCATGCCGCGATCAGCGGCCGAGGCAGCGCGGTCACCATCACCGTGTCATCCACGTCGGAGACGACCCCGAAGCGAATCTCGGGGGCAACGACGAACACACGCGACTCGACAGGATCGCTGCCCTCCACCGACATGGTGAACCTCTGCCACCCTGGTTCAAGCGACGCAGGGAGCATCACATCGAGCACTCCACCGCGGTCAGTGACCACTTCGTGCGTCGCGCCGCCGATCGTGACGGTCACCTGCGCGTAGCCGATCGGAACAGCGGCGAAGCTGCGCCATCCCCGCACGCTGGCAAGCTCGCCGCTGGCTGCCGTTGGCAGCGGGGGCACAATCATCGTGCGCCCTAAGACCCGAGCCCAGCCCGAGTCTCCATTTCCGCCGCCGTATCCGGGAAATGCCGTGATCGTGGGGAGTTTGCCGCGAGCGCGGGCCCGTCTCTCGCGCCATGCGTGAAGCCGATACTCCAGCCGAGCGAACCAGAGCGCTTTTTTGCGCGCGGGCGCTGCGTCGTTCTCGGGCATTTCCCTAGTCTTTCACGTCGCCTACAGCGTCGCCTTCCATATGGCGTCGTTCGAGTCGATGGATGACTTTCTTCATCGCAAACACCGCGAGTACGAGAATGACAATGATCCCCACGAAGATGTATCCGGCGAAGTGAAGTCGATCGGCCAACTCTCGGTACGTGCCGGCGGCGAGCGCAGCCACGGGAATGTACAGCGATGCCCACACTATGCACGCCGGCAGCGTCCAAGCGAGGAAGCGCCGATAGGAGTATTGGGTCATTCCCACGGTGAGCGGCACGAGCGAGTGAAGCACCGGCAGAAACCGGGAGATGAAGATGGCAAGGCCACCGCGGCGATCGACATAACGTTCTGACCGAGCCCAGTTCTCGTCACCGATTCGCTGTCCCAGCCAAGACCTGCGGATCCGTGGCCCAAGCAAGCGACCGAGCCAGAACCCGATCGACTCACCGACCAGGGCGCCGATCACCACGGCAAGCCCCAGAACGAGGCCCTCTGCCCAGGACGCTACTGCTGTGCCAGCCACAATCACGATCGTGTCTCCTGGCACGATCAAACCGATCAGCACGCTCGTTTCGAGCATGATCGCGAACCCAGCGATGAGGCTGCGAACCAACGGATCGACAGACTGCACGGCGTCCAGCAACCACGTCAAGAACTCGTTCACCCCAAAATCCTAAGGGCGTCAGGAGCGCATTAGCCTGGGGATATGGCGCAGGTTCTCTCAACCTTTCTTTGCGATCGCTGGGTTGATCCTGCTCGAGTGCATCATGAGTTGACTGCAACCTCGGAACATTCCTTTTGGTTGGATGCAGGACCGGCAGCGCGCCTCGGCTGGAGCTGGGTCGGCGTGGGCGTTCCCGAACGGGACGCCACGCTTGTGGACGCTGTCGTCTGCGTTCCAGGTGGGCGCGAAAACGACACCTACGACGGCAAGTTTCGCGGCGGTTGGGTGGGGTGGCTGGGCTACGACGAGTCCGCATCGCGTGCGGGTGCGCCCTCTGCAGTAGATCGCTTTGCAGTGCCTCAGCGCCTTTGGATGCGAGCCACTCAGTTCTTTGCATTCGATCATGCCCGCGGTCGAATGTGGGCCCTCGCTCCCGCCGACGATCTCGCATCGCTGATTGAGACGGGGGAGCGGGCTGCCCGCGCGACGACGCCTCAGGTTCCCTCAGCGCCGTGTCGTGAAGCAGTTCCCCGTCACACCGCCGAGCTGTACGCATCGCTGATTGAGCGTTGCCGCGACGCAATCAGCCGTGGCGACGCATATCAACTGTGCTTGACGACCCGGTTCGAGCTTGAACTCAGCGAACAGCTCAAGATGCACGATGTGTACGCCCGGTTGCGCATGGCCAACCCGTCTCACCACGGGGGACTGATCATCTCTGCCGGTGTCGCGCTCGCAAGTGCAAGCCCGGAGCGCTTCTTGGAGGTCTCAGACGCGAGAGTGCGCACCAGACCCATCAAGGGCACTCGCCCTAGAAGTCCGAACGGTCAGGAGGATGCCGCGCTGCGTGCCGAGCTTCTGCAGAGCGAGAAAGAGCGCGCCGAGAACATCATGATCGTCGATCTCATGCGCAACGACCTGTCGAAGGTCTGCCTGGCGGGATCAGTCGCCGTCGAACAGCTGTTGGCGGTCGAGTCTTACGCCGCAGTGCATCAATTGGTGAGCACGGTGGCTGGCACGCTCGCGCCGGGGACGACCGTCGGCAGCCTGCTCGCTGCGACTTCACCGGCCGGCAGCATGAGCGGTGCGCCGAAACTCTCAGCGATGGCAATCCTGCACGGCCTCGAGGACGATGCGCGCGGGCTGTTCGGTGGATGCTTCGGTTGGGTAGGCGACGACGGCGGGTTGGACCTCGCGATGGTGATCCGATCGATCGTCGCGCATCCGAGCGGGGCGTATGTGGGGGCGGGCGGCGGAATCACCTGGCAGTCGAAGCCGGCCGATGAGGTGGCCGAAGTGGGCATCAAGGCGCGAGGACCACTCGCGGCGCTCGGCGCCACCCTGCCGCCGGGCTGGTGTGACATCGTCGGGTAACCTGGAAAGAGCGCGCTGTGCGCTTTCCTGTGCACCCCATGATTGGTATCACCACGTGAGTCATACGCCGTTTCCCGAGTCCGGTGGGTTCGACACCCAAGCTATCCAGGACAAATGGCAGGAGCGCTGGGAGAAAGCCGATCCGTTCCGCGCCGGTGGATCTGAAGACACTCGGCCGCGCAAGTACGTGCTCGCGATGTTCCCGTATCCGTCCGGTGATCTCCACATGGGGCACGCCGAAAACTACCTGTACTCCGACATCGTCGCGCGCGCGTGGCGTCACCGCGGCTACAACGTGCTCAACCCGATCGGTTGGGACTCCTTCGGGTTGCCAGCTGAGAACGCCGCGATCAAGCGCGGGGCGGAGCCGCGCGAGTGGACGTACGTAAACATCGAGCAGCAAAAACAAGGCTTCCGTTCATACGGGGTGTCGTTCGACTGGAGCCGCGAGCTGCACACCAGCGATCCGGAGTACTACCACTGGAACCAGTGGCTCTTCCAGCGCATGCATGAGCGCGATCTTGCGTACCGCAAAGAGAGCCCCGTCAACTGGTGCACCAACGATCAGACGGTGCTCGCGAACGAGCAGGTCGTCGACGGCCGGTGCGAGCGCTGTGGCGCAGAAGTAATCAAGAAGAAGCTGACCCAGTGGTACTTCAAGATCACCAAGTACGCTGACCGCTTGCTCGATGACCTGAACCAGCTGGAGGGGTTCTGGCCGCACAAGGTTCTGCAGATGCAACGCAACTGGATCGGTCGTTCAATCGGCGCCGACATCGACTTCCGGATCGAAGGGCGCGACGAAGCGGTGACGGTCTTTTCGACCCGTCCCGATACCCTGCACGGCGCGACGTTCTTCGTGTTGGCTCCTGACGGCGACCTGGCGGCAGAATTGGTCGCCGAGGCGACTCCAGAGGTCCAAGAACGCTTCCAGACCTATCTCGCTGGGGTATCGCGGCAGACCGAGATCGAGCGGCAGAGCACTGACCGTCCCAAGACCGGAGTCTTCCTCGAGCGATATGCAATCAACCCGGTCAACGGCGAGCGTTTGCCGATCTGGGCCGCGGACTATGTGCTCGCAGACTACGGCCATGGAGCGGTCATGGCGGTACCCGCTCATGACCAGCGTGACCTCGACTTTGCGCGAGCCTTCGATCTGCCGATTCGAGTAGTCGTAGACACCACAGCGCCCATTACCGGAGCGATCCCTGTGATCGAACTCGACGACGAGGGCGTCCCGATCGATCCTGGTATGGATGACTCGATCGACGAGCTCAACCCAGCCAAGACCGGCCTGGCTTTGGTGGGCGAAGGCCGCATGATCAATTCGGGCGCGCTCGACGGCCTCTCAAAGCGCAACGCGATCGCGCGCAGCATCGAACAACTCGAGGCAGCCGGTACCGGGCGCGCCGCCAAAACCTACCGTCTTCGGGACTGGCTGATCTCACGGCAGCGGTTCTGGGGCACACCGATTCCGATGATTCATACTGCGGACGGTCGAATCGTTCCGGTTCCTCATGAGCAGCTTCCGCTGCAATTGCCTGACGCAGCTGGCCTCGACCTCACGCCGAAGGGCACGTCACCGTTGGGTGGCGCCACCGAGTGGATTCAGACGACTGATCCCGACACGGGCGAACCCGCGCTGCGCGACCCCGACACGATGGACACCTTCGTCGACAGTTCGTGGTACTTCCTGCGCTTCCTCGCTCCCAATGACGCAACGCAGGCCTTTCCATCAGCCGAAGCCAACAAGTGGGCGCCGGTTGATTCATATGTCGGCGGCGTTGAACACGCCATCCTGCACCTTCTCTATGCCAGGTTCATCACCAAGGTGCTGTTCGATATGGGGTACATCGAGTTCACGGAGCCATTCTCTTCGCTGATCAACCAGGGGATGGTGATTCTCGGTGGTTCGAAGATGTCGAAGAGCAAGGGCAACCTCGTGCTGTTCAAAGACGAGATCGACGCTCATGGCGCCGATGCGTTGCGCGTCGCACTCGGGTTCGCAGGTCCGGTTGAAGATGACAAAGACTGGAACGATGTCTCGACGACCGGGGCGCAGAAATTCCTCGCGCGTGCCCTTCGCGTAGCGCAGGACGTCACGAGCGAACCCAGCGTCGTGTGGGCTGAGGGCGATCAGGCACTTCGGCGCGTGACTCACCGGCTGCTCGCCGACGCTCCGGCGCTTATCGATCAGACGAAGTTCAATGTTGTCGTTGCACGTCTGATGGAACTCGTCAACGCAACTCGAAAGACCATCGATTCCGGAGCAGGTGCAGCCGATCCCGCTGTGCGCGAAGCAGCCGAAGCAACCGCGATGGTGCTCGACCTGTTCGCTCCCCACACCGCCGAGGAAATGTGGGAGATGCTCGGTTACACCGGCTTCGTCGGTCTGGTGCCGTGGCGAGTTGCCGACCCCATGCTGCTCGTGGAAGACACGGCGAAAGCCATTATTCAGATCGACGGCAAAGTGCGCGCGACGCTCGATGTGTCCGCGAAGATCGATGCGGCGACCCTTGAGGACCTCGCTCGCACAGACGACCGCGTGCTGAAGGCGCTAGCCGGCCGCGAAATCACGCGTGCCGTCGTACGACCGCCAAAGGTCGTCAGCTTCAGCACCAAATAAACGCTCCTCCTCTGACTAGGCCTCAAAGCCGCCATGCACAATTGAACCTGCATGGCGGCTTTGAGCATGCAGGCGCCTTAGCGTGAGCGGGTGTCTGCAACGAAGGATCAACCCCCGTCCTCCCCACGCCAGCGGCTGGGGCTCGGGGCAGCGATAGTCATCGTCATCGTTGCGCTTGCCGTGACGGTCGGAATCGGTGTCGTTCGCTCGACTGTGCAGCCGAGCGAAGAAGTCATCATCGCGGATGCAACAGGCACCTCGAGCGCTGAAAACGAGGTGATCTACGTGCATGTATCGGGAGCGGTCACCGCGCCGGGGCTTTACGTTCTCGACCAAGGTGCACGAGTGGTCGACGCGATCACAGCAGCAGGTGGATTCGATGACGAAGCAGCGCCGAGCGCTCTCAACCTCGCGCGTCTCCTCTCTGACGGCGAGCAACTGGTCGCGCCGACAACCGCGGATCTTGAGAACACGCCCGGGGCAAGCAACGCTGCGGCCGGCGGGGCTGAGACATCATCAGACGGTCGGGTCAATCTCAATAGCAGTGACCGCGCGCAGCTGGATACGTTGCCGGGTATCGGGCCTGCGTTGGCACAGCGCATTATCGAATGGCGCGAGACGAATGGAAACTTCACGAGCGTCGAAGATCTGCTCGCTGTGTCGGGCATCGGCGAGAAGATGCTCGCAACCCTTCGTGATCTGGTGGTGGTCTGAGCGGTGTGGGCGCGACCGGGAGCGCGTCTGATCCCCGTCGTCGCGGTGGCGTGGAGCGTCTGTGCGATCGCGATTGCTGTCCCGGAAGCAGCGCGCGCAACGGCCGCGTGTCTGTGGGGAATCGTCTTCGTTGCGCTTGCAACGACGGCGTGGGTCGCGATGCACCAAGAGCGCCATGCGCTCACGCGAACGATCTTGACCGTTCTGATACTCATCACCATTGCCACGGCGGCAGGCGCGGTGGCCGCGACGAATGTCGCACTTGCAGCGCCGCTGCGCGCCGAGGTGACTGAGCTCGGCTTAGATGATGGGCGCGCGCTCGCTGTCGACGCCACCGTCGTCGGCAAGGTCGAACGACGCGCAGATGACAGTCTCGCGTTTGATGCGACGGCGTCAGTCATCGCAATCGGCGACGTCGAACATGCCGTGCACGGGCCGATCATCGTGCGTGTCGAGTCATCCGACATCACGGATAGAAGCGGCCTCGATGTCGGCGCGGTCATCGTTGCGCGTGGCACCGCACGCCCAGCCTACGAGGGGTCACGGGCACTCTTCGAGATCGCCGCGTCGCGCGAGCTCTCAGTGGTGGCAGCACCGTCTGGCGTCTTCGCCTTGGCATCACATCTGCGTCAGCACCTCGTCGAGTCTGCGTCGCGATTACCAGGCTACGGAGCCGAGCTCATCCCCGGCCTGGCGATCGGTGATACCGCGTTGGTGAGCGCTGGACTCGACCAGGCGATGAAGACGTCATCGCTATCGCACCTGACGGCAGTGTCGGGTGCGAACTGCGCACTCGTCGTGGGCATCGCGTTCCTCGTGGCGGCGCAATGCTGCGCCTCGCGAGCCGTGCGTGTGGTCTGCGGCCTGGTGGCTCTGGCTGGATTTGTGCTCATCGTCACGCCCGAGCCGAGTGTCGTGCGGGCAGCAGCGATGGCGATAGTCGCGATGCTCGGGGTGCTATTGGCCCGCACTGGTGCAGGGTTGGCGGTGCTCTGTCTTGCGGTTTCGCTGCTTCTGGTCTTCGATCCTTGGTTGGCTGCTTCGCTGGGCTTCGCCCTGTCGGCAGCCGCGACCGCCGCACTTCTGGTGCTTGCTCGGCCGCTCACCAACGGGCTGGCACGATGGCTCCCTCGCGCGCTCGCATTGGCTCTGGCCGTACCGCTGTCGGCGCAGCTTGTGTGCGGTCCGCTTCTCATACTGATCGCGCCTACGGTGCCGATCTATGGCGTTCTGGCAAATCTGCTGGCTGCACCGGCGGCGCCGGTGGCGACCGTCGTGGGCTTGGCAGCATGCCTCACATCGTGGGCGCCATGGCTACAGGATGGATTGGTCGCACTGACTTGGTTGCCGGCCTCGTGGATCGCTGGCACCGCGCGAACCGCTGCCGAGCTGCCCGGCTCCTCGCTGCCGTGGGCTGAGGGTCTGTGGGGAGCTGCGCTTCTCACCGCGATCGGTGTCGCCCTCTTTGTCGTGCTGGTCGGGGCAGGTCCGCGTCGTTGGCAGCGGCGCCTCGTCGGACTCGCGACCATATCGCTGGCGGTGGTGGCGGGCGTCGGTGGCGGCGTTGCGCTCTTGACGACGAGCGTCGGCCGACTGACGCTGCCGGCCGATTGGAGCGTGCTGGCCTGCGATGTCGGGCAAGGCGACGCGATTCTCGTGCGGTCTGCTGACATGATCGCTCTGGTCGACACTGGACCGGATCCGGCACTGCTGGAACGTTGCTTGACGAGAGCTGGTGTCGGCGAGATCGACATTCTCGTGTTGACACATTTCGATACCGACCATGTGGGCGGTGTGGAAGCAACGATCGGCCGTACTCGCACAGTTCTTCACGGCCCAGCTACGCCCGAGGGCGCGCTTGTCCTCGACGACCTCGCGCGCTCGGGTGCGCTCGTTTCGCAAGTGCACGCAGGCATGGATGGCGCTCTTGGGGATTCGCGCTGGCGGGTGCTCTGGCCAATAGCCGGCTCGTCGGCCGCGCCGGGCAACGATACGAGTGTCGTGCTCGACGTGCGGGGTGGAGGAGTGCCCACCATGCTGATGCTCGGAGATCTTTCGGCGGCGCCTCAGCAAAGCCTCCTCACGTCTGATGTGCTGAAACCGCCGTACGCAGTTGTGAAAGTCGCGCATCACGGCAGCGCAGACCAGTACACCGCGCTCTATGAGCAGGCGGCACCGTCAATCGCGCTGCTTACCGTCGGCGCCGACAACCGCTATGGGCACCCTCGTGATGAGATCGTTGCCGTACTCGATGACCTCGACGCGGTGATCGCCCGCACCGATCTCGCGGGCACTGTCGCTGTAACAACGACCGATTTCGGCGCGCAGATCTGGCGTGATCGTGGCGGGTGATCGCTCCCACCTTCACGGGCAATGTCATCCGCCGTCGATAGTCTTGTCTCATGCCATCTTCCGCGCGCCGACCCGCCACTCGCCCGGCTCGCAGCAGCATCCCCCAAGTGTCGTGGCGCGATCCCCGACCAGCGGCCATCGTCTTGGTCGCAGGCCCTGAAGATGTCTGCGCTGAGCGCGCGATTGCGGGAATCCGTGAACAACTGCGCGCACACGATGCGAGCCTGGAGGTCTCAGACGTCCGAGCCGACGATTACACCGCCGGCACACTCTTGGCGCTGACTTCGCCGTCGCTGTTCGGCGAACCTCGCTTGGTTCGAGTCACTGGCGTCGAGAAGTGCTCCGACGTGTTCCTGTCTGAGGCGGTGTCGTACCTCGATATGCCGCAAGAGGGAGCAACGGTCGTACTGCGCCATACCGGCTCAAGTGTGCGCGGCAAGAAGCTCCTCGATGCGGTTCGCGCGGGCACTGGCGGCGGCATCGAGATCACGTGTCCAGCTATCAAGCGCGACTCAGACCGATTCGATTTCGCAGCGGGGGAGTTTCAGGCTGCTCGTCGTCGTATCGCCCCGGTAGCGCTGCGCGCTTTGGTGTCTGCGTTTGCAGATGATGTGACCGAACTGGCGGCCGCGTGCCAACAGCTCATTGCAGATGTCGACGGTGACATCACGGAACAAGTGGTTGAGCGCTACTACGGCGGGCGTGTCGAAACGTCGGCGTTTACGGTTGCCGATACCGCGATTGCTGGGCGCTACGGTGATGCGCTGGTTTCGCTCCGCCACGCGCTCGCTTCGGGCGCCGACCCGGTGCCGCTGGTTGCAGCAATCGCGTCGAAGCTTCGCACCATGGCCCGAGTGGCAGGCAATCGCGAGCCAGCGAAAGCCCTCGCCGCACGGCTGGGCCTGAAAGACTGGCAGGTCGATCGTGCGCGCCGCGATCTGACCGGGTGGAACGAGATGAGCCTAGGCATGGCTATCCACGCAGCTGCGCGCGCCGACGCCGAGGTGAAAGGCGGCTCGCGTGATCCCGTCTTTGCGCTCGAGCGCCTCGTGACTGTGATCGCTACGCGCGCTCCCTTCGCCGAATAGAACGTCGCAAAGGCTCGTCAAGACACGAGCGTCACCAAAAACGAAAGGCTCGACCCCGAAGGGTCGAGCCTTTGACGGGATGACTCCCGGGGTTCTTCAGCCTCAGAGAGCCGAGACCTGCTTCGCGATTGCCGACTTGCGGTTCGCTGCCTGGTTCTCGTGGATGACGCCCTTGCTCACGGCCTTGTCGAGCTTCTTCGACGCGGTTGCGAGTGCCTTTTCGGCAGCGGCCTTGTCGCCAGCGGCGACCGCTTCGCGGGTGCGACGCACCTCGGTGCGCAGCTCGCTCTTGACGCGCTTGTTGCGCTCGTTGGCCTTTTCGTTGGTCTTGTTGCGCTTGATCTGCGACTTGATATTCGCCACGTTTGACGTCTTTCGTTCAGAGTGAATGAGAAATGCCGGTTCGCAGTAGAGGGGTGCGTTCCAGCGGTCGTGTGGAATGGGAAGCCCACACGCGCAAGTCAATGTCCGAGTCTATCAGGTCTGTTCGAGTGTGGTGAGCGCCAGGTTGAGCAGTGCGTTGAAGACGTCAGGCCGCATGGCGGTCACCAGGTGAGAGGTGCGTGGAACAACTACCAGTTCTGAGTGCGGTGCAACCCTCGCAAACAGACGCTCATTGACACGAAGCTGGTCGTATTGGCCGTTGATGAACCAAAGTGGAATCGAGATGCGCCCGAGCGCCTCGAGCAGGTTCAGCACGGAGAGACTGCGCAACGCCTCATCTTGAGTGTCGAACGCGTAGCCACCGGCACCGAAGTCGGCGCGAGTGTGCGGCGGCAGCGTGCGCTCTAGCACTCGATCCGTGAGCCACATTCCTCGGTCGGGCAGCGAGTCGAACCCGCGCGCGAGCGTGCGATATGTCGAGAGCCCGAGACCACGCGGAACTGCCGTGCATGAGGCCGCGATGAAGCCCGCAACAGGCGGTGCGTCTTGACGCCCCACGTACTCGATCGACAGCAGTCCTCCCATCGAATGGGCGGCGAGCAGCACTGGACCGCGCGCGGCGGCGTCGCGCACAGCGCGATCGATCGTGGCGAAGGCTTCCTCCAGCGTGAACTCGTCGCTCATTCGAGAGCCGTGTCCTGGCAGGTCGACAGCGACGACGTTGTTCCCGCGGTCACGCAGATAGCCCACCTGTGCGCGCCACATCGTCGCTGATGTGCGAATCCCGTGTACCAGGACGACCTCGACCGCCATGCAACAGAGGCTATTGCACCGCAACCGTGCCGTGCACCTCTCGACACGCAGGTCAAAACGGCTTCGTACGGGACATCCAGCCGTTCACCATAGAATCGACTAGCCATGTCACCCCGCGCCCTGAAGCCTCTCGAGCCGTCTGTCACCCCACCGGAGCAGATTCGCAATTTCTGCATCATCGCCCACATCGACCACGGCAAGTCCACGTTGGCCGATCGAATGCTGCAGATCACCGGGGTGGTCTCTGACCGTGACATGCGTGCGCAATACCTCGACCGCATGGACATCGAGCGCGAGCGGGGAATCACCATCAAGTCGCAAGCGGTGCGCATGCCGTGGTCGCTTGATGATCAAGTGCACGCACTCAACATGATCGATACCCCCGGCCACGTGGACTTCACCTACGAGGTCAGTCGTTCCCTCGCCGCGTGCGAAGGCGCCATTTTGCTGGTGGATGCTGCGCAGGGCATCGAAGCGCAAACTCTCGCCAACCTCTACCTGGCGCTCGAGAATGACCTCCACATCATTCCGGTGCTCAACAAGATCGATCTTCCCGCTGCCGACCCTGACCGCTTCGCCGCCGAGCTCGCTGGTCTCATCGGTGGCGACCCCGACGACGTGCTGAGAGTGAGCGGCAAAACGGGTCAGGGCGTTGAGGAGCTGCTTGATCGCTTGGTGCGCGAGATCCCCGCGCCGAAGGGTGATCCCGACGCACCCGCAAGAGCGATGATCTTCGACTCGGTGTACGACGCATACCGTGGCGTGGTTACCTATGTGCGAATGATCGACGGAGCGCTGGCGCCGCGCGAGCGCATTCAGATGATGTCGACGCGGGCAACCCACGAGTTGCTGGAGATCGGCGTGACCAGCCCCGAGCCAGTGCCGTCAAAGGGTCTTGGAGTGGGCGAGGTCGGGTATCTGATCACGGGCGTGAAGGATGTGCGCCAGTCCAAGGTGGGCGACACGATCACGCACTTTCGCAAGCCGGCCACCGAGGCGCTTCCCGGATACACCGACCCGAAGCCTATGGTTTTCTCTGGGGTCTACCCGATCGATGGCAGCGACTATGGCGTGCTGCGTGAAGCTCTCGACAAGCTGAAGCTCTCGGATGCTTCACTTCAGTACGAACCGGAAACATCCGTTGCTCTTGGCTTCGGCTTTCGCTGCGGATTCCTCGGCCTGTTGCACCTCGAGATCATCACCGAGCGCCTCTCCCGAGAGTTCGACCTCGACCTGATTACGACCGCACCGAGCGTTACCTACGAGGTGCGCACCGATGCCGGCGCTGAAATCACCGTTACCAACCCGAGCGAATACCCTGACGGCAAGATCGCCTCAGTGACGGAGCCGATGGTGAAGGCAGCGATCCTGCTTCCGAAGGACTATGTCGGCACCGTCATGGAGCTGTGCCAGGCACGTCGCGGCACGCTGTTGGGTATGGAGTACTTCAGCGAGGAGCGAGTGGAGCTGCGGTACAACATGCCGCTTGGCGAGATCGTCTTCGATTTCTTCGATCAGCTCAAGAGCCGCACGCAGGGCTACGCCAGCCTTGACTACGAACCAAGCGGGCAGCAAGAGGCTGACCTCGTCAAGGTCGACATCTTGCTGCAGGGCGACAAGGTTGATGCCTTCAGCTCGATTGTGCACCGTGAGAAGGCCTACGCCTACGGTCAGCTGATGACTGAGCGTCTGCGAAAGCTGATTCCCCGCCAGCAGTTCGAGGTGCCCATCCAAGCGGCCATCGGCGCGCGGATCATCGCTCGCGAGTCGATCCGGGCAATGCGCAAGGACGTTCTCGCGAAATGCTATGGCGGCGACATCAGCCGCAAGCGCAAGCTCCTTGAGAAGCAGAAAGAGGGCAAGAAGCGCATGAAGATGGTCGGTCGCGTCGAGGTGCCCCAGGAGGCCTTCATCGCTGCGCTCTCTGGTGACACCGAGGGCAAAGAAAAGAAGTAGTCGGATGCTGCGACCCACGAATCTGGCCCCGCATCGCACCCGCAACGCGAAGTAGGCTATTCGACATGCGCCGCGGGAGTTTCAAAGACGACACAGTCGACTATGCGGCCGTGGGCGCTACCCAGGCGGCGGATCTCATGCACTTTCCGCCTGAACGCAGCATTCCTGCGGAGCAGTCGTGGCGCATTGGCAGTGGCGAGACACGTTTTCGGGGTGCGAGTGAGACGCTGCTGTCGTGGACCGCGCAACGTGGAGCCGGGCTGGCCCTCACAGATGTCCGTCCCGCGTCCGGCCCGATGTACTCCGGGGTGAGCTTCGACGCCGACGGCACTCCGATCGCTCCGAGTCGCGCAGAGGCAGACCTTCGCTACGACGCGGACGGCACCCCGTACGTCGCCCCCGGGACCACCGTCCGTGTTCACGGCCGAGTCAGCGGAATGCGCGCCGACGCCGAACTGCGGGTTATCTTCACGATCGACGAACCTCGACGGGTTGGCTTCGCGCTCGGCACCGTCGGCGAGTCGGTCGTCAGCGGCGAAGAATCCTTCATGATCGAGTGGTACGAGAACGATCAAGTGTGGTTCACCGTTCGCGCATTCGACGCGCCAACGTCGCTGTTGTATCGCATGGTGCCTGCGCTCACGCGGCGGCGTCGCCGAGAGCTCTTCACGCGCTATCTACGAGCGATCTCGCCGCTCTACAACACTCCCGCGTGAGGGCTCGCTAGTGGGCTCGGCACTACCCGACGGCGAGCCAGTTCCTGAAGACGGCTCCCTGCCCCCTGACACACAGATAGATCTCGCGACCCCCTTCAGCGTCTATTTGCACGTTCCGTTTTGTAGAGTGCGCTGCGGCTACTGTGACTTCAACACCTACACCTCTGAAGAACTGCACGGCGCACGGCAGGATCAATACGCCGACACATTGCTGCGCGAAGTGAAGTTCTCGCGCAGTGTTCTCAGCCGCGCTGGCGGCATTCGTGCGGCATCCACTGTGTTCTTCGGTGGCGGAACCCCCACACTGCTACCACCCGGAGACCTTGCCCGCATGTTGAACGGCGTGCGGGACGCATTCGGGGTAGCACCCGACGCCGAGATCACCGTCGAGGCAAACCCCGACACAGTGACCGATGCGGTGGCAGAGGAACTCGCCGCGGCGGGTGTCACTCGGCTATCGATCGGAATGCAGTCAGCAGTCCCGCGAGTGCTGACCGCGCTCGATAGAACACACAACCCCGCGAACGTCACAACAGCCGTTGCCGCGGCACGCCGCGCTAACTTGAACGTCAGCGTTGATCTCATCTACGGCGCACCGGGAGAAACCCTCGATGATTGGCGCGCCTCGGTCGACGCCGCACTCGATTTAGAACCCGATCACATCTCGGCGTACGCCTTGATCATCGAAGCCGGCACGAAGCTTGCTCGACAGATCAAGCGCGGCGAAGTGGTGGCACCCGACGATGACGTGCAAGCTGACATGTACGAATACGTCGACGCCCGCCTCAGCGCTGCCGGACTCGATTGGTACGAGGTGTCGAATTGGGCCCGCAATCTTTCGCAGCGATCGCGGCACAATCTCGCGTACTGGCAGGGCTCCGATTGGTGGGGTTTCGGCCCTGGCGCCCACAGCCACATCGCTGGCGTGCGTTTTTGGAACGTGAAGCATCCAGCCGCATACGCTCAGCGCCTTGCGCACCAGAATTCGCCAGCGGCAGGGCGAGAGATTCCCGACGCAAAGGCGCGCACTCTCGAGGCTGTGCTGCTTCGAAGTCGCATTCGCGAAGGACTGCCGATCGACGAGATCGAGAGTGCATCTCGCACGAATATCGCTTCGCTGATTGCTGATGGGCTCATCGATGGCGCCTCGGCACTCAGCGGCACCGTCGTACTGACCTTGCGGGGACGGCTGCTGGCAGACGCGGTCGTTCGCCGGCTCACCGACTAGGCTCAGCGCACTTTCGGTGCGGGCAGCGAATCGAGGGCGTCGGCGCGGCGCAGGGCAACAGCCGTGGTAGCCGTGTCGTACAGCTGGGTCGTGCGTTGTGCGCCATAGGCAGGCCACCCGGGATCACCTGTGCGAATGAAACGCACCCAGTCGGCGTGCATTTGGTCGGCAAGCGCCTGCGGTGCAAGCCTGCCCGCCATGCGCACCGAATCTGCGGCATTCAGCTGATCGAAGACAAAGCCAATCTCGATCGCGTGGGCCGCTTTGAGCTCTCGCACCGGGCTCTGCCACGCAAACTCATAGACGAAAGAGTTCGCCCGGCGCTTTTCGGCAACGGAGACAGCGGCCTTGCGCAGAAGCACGTCGGTGGCAATCTGCCCAAAGAGCTCTCCGGTAGACGCGTGCGGCCATGCCGCCCGATACAGCTTGACTGCTCGTGACGAAATGCCCAGCGCCAGGCGACCGAGCTGGAACTTCAGGGTTGTGATGGCAGCGAGCGCTGCCGGCGGAAACCACAATCGATACTCGTCGGTGTTTGTGCCGATCAGCAAGGGAACCTCGACGTTCACCAGCGCCTCATGGGGTGACAGCGGCAAGGTATCAGGGTCAATGGCCAGCGCGAAACCAGGTGCCCCGCCCAGTGGGGAGCCGCCCGCGGACTGCTGCCTTCTCTCTTCGAGAAGAATCCTCGGCGTGATCTGCGCGAACGCATCTCGGGTCGCGGGAAGACCCAGCCGCTTGGCCAACGCTCGGGTCACGCGGCCGGCGCGCGCCATTGAATCGGCCACCAGCGGGGCGCTTTCGATCGCTGCGCCTGCAACCAACTTGACGGTGTCGGGGCGCGAGAGCAATGCCGCTACGATCGCGCCGCCAGCGGACTCTCCCACAATCGTGATGCGGTTCGGGTCTCCGCCGAAGTGCGTGATCTCGTCGTGAACCCAACGCAACCCGGCGGCGGCGTCTGCGAGTCCGAGATTGCATGGGGCGCCCTCGAGCACTGAGAACCCTTCAGAGCCGACCCGGTAGGCAATTGAGACGAACACGACACCATCGCGTGCGAAAGCTGAGCCGTCATACGCGCTCAGCGCGGGCGTTCCTCTTTCAAGAGCCCCGCCGTGAAACCACACCATCACTGGCAAGGAGTGCGCCTCGACGGGCGTCCACACGTTCGCCGTCAGAATGTCGTCGCCCGCAATCTCGACAGACGAGAGCAATTCGCCGATAGCGCCGGGATACGGTGACTGCGGCGCAGTCGCACCGAATTGGGTCGCATCCCGCTCTCCCTCCCACGGGGGAACCGGCTCGGGCAGCCGAAACCGGCGCTCGTCGAAAGGCGGCAGAGCGTACGGAATACCGAGAAAGCGACGAATGCCCCCGGATTCGGTTCCACGCACGTTTCCGGCGGTCAGGTGGAGCTTCGTCGTTGAACTCTGCGGATCACTCATCGCAGTCAGCGTAGGTGCGCACGAGGAAAAATGCCACACGCACGGGCTACGCTGACGCGTCAGGCGTCGAGCCGGTCTAGAATTGGCACTCACGGTTGAGGAGTGCCAGCGGGGAGGAACGTCATGGTCAGCGAACGTGGGCTCGAAGTGCTACGCGCCATCGTCCAGGACTACGTCGACACGCGCGAGCCGGTCGGGAGCAAGACGATCGTCGACCGTCATGCGTTCGGCGTCTCAGCGGCCACGATTCGCAACGATATGGCTCTCCTCGAAGATGAGGAGCTCATCGTCGCCCCTCACACCTCGTCGGGACGCATCCCGACTGACAAGGGATACCGCGTGTTCGTGGATCACCTTGCTGAGGTTCGCCCGCTCACTCCCGCCCAGCGCACCGCGATCTCTTCGTTTCTTGAGGGCCCGGTAGACCTCGATGACGCACTCAGCCGCACCGTGCGCGCCCTGACACAGCTCACCGGCCAAGTAGCGATCGTGCAGTACCCCTCGTTCGAGCGAGCGAATGTGTCTCACGTCGAACTTGTGCAATTGGGCAGTGGTCGGATGCTCGTGATTGTCGTTACCGACACAGGCCGCGTATCGCAACGGGTCAGCAATGTTCAAGACGAGTTCGATGAAACGGACCTTGGCCGCATGCGCGCTGAACTCAGCACGCTGCTGGTCGGTCGATCTGTGCGTGACGGCCTCCATCGCATCGAAACCCACCTGGCGCTGCACGACGATCCCACCAAGCCATGGGATGCCGCCACCCGCGTGCTCGCGCGTGCCGTAGCGGAAGACCTCGAAGAATTCCGGCAAGATCGCCTGGTGCTGGCAGGCAGCGCGAACCTCGCAAAACGAGAGTCGGACTTTCGTGGCAGCATCTATCCGCTCTTGGAAGCAATCGAACAGCAGGTGACTTTGGTTCGCTTGATGGGGGAGATGGTGGCCGATGAGCACGGGCTCGCCGCCAGCATCGGTCGTGAGAACGAAGCATTCGGACTCGCCGAAGCATCCGTTGTGACAAGCGACTATGACGCGACCGGCGCGGGAGCGCGTGTCGGATTGCTCGGACCCACGCGAATGGACTATCCCACAAACCTTGCGGCGGTGAGAGCGGTAGCCCGCTACCTCACGCGCATGCTCGAAGAAGACGACACGAGCCGCTGAAGCGCGCTCGCAATACGATCCCGCGCTCGTGCGCGGCAGGAAGGCGAAAGTGGCTGACCACTATGAAGTCCTCGGGGTTTCCCGAGAAGCATCCCTCGATGAGATCAAGAAGGCATACCGCCGACTTGCCCGGGAACTGCACCCTGATGTCAATCCGGGCGAAGACGCATCAGAGCGCTTCAAGCTTGTGACTCACGCTTACGACGTGCTGAGCAACGATGAGCAGCGTGCCCGCTACGACATGGGCGGTGATAATGCAGGCTTCGGCGGCGCAGGAGGATTCGGGGGTTTCAACGACATCTTCGAGACGTTCTTCGGCGGCGCAGGTGGTTCGCGGGGCGGTCGCCCGCGCTCAAGACGCGAGCGTGGTCAAGATGCACTGGTGCGGGTGACTCTCGATCTTGCTGACGTGGTCTTCGGTGTTCACCGAGACATCGAAGTCGATACCGCAGTGCTGTGCGAGACGTGCGAGGGCTCCTGCTGCCAGCCCGGTACGTCTCCGGTGACATGTGACATCTGCCACGGAGCGGGTCACGTGCAGCGTCAGGTGCGAAGCCTGCTGGGAAACGTGGTCACCAACCAGCCGTGCAACGTGTGTTCTGGATACGGCACCACGATCCCTTATCCGTGCGCCACGTGTCAGGGTCAAGGTCGAGTGCGCTCGCGTCGCACGGTGTCTCTCGACATCCCTGCTGGCGTCGAGAACGGTCTGCGACTGCAGTTGCCGGGCTCGGGCGAAGTGGGTCCAGCCGGTGGGCCCAATGGTGATCTGTACCTGGAGATCACCGTGAACAACGACGACGTGTTCTCACGCGACGGCGATGATCTGCTCGCGACATTGGAGGTGTCAATGAGCGACGCGATTTTGGGCACCAACACCACCATCGACTCTCTCGACGGCTCCGTAGACCTTGAGATCCGTCCCGGCGTGCAGTCCGGAGACGTGCTCACGATCAAGGGCCGTGGAATCACTCCCTTGCGCGGGTCCAACCGCGGTGACCTTCGAGTCGGCGTGCATGTGGTGACGCCAACGCGCATCGGCTCGAAAGAGCGCGCCCTCATCGAAGACTTCGCCAAGCGCACCCGCGCGCCAAGCCCCAAGCTCTCGGAGTTCCACCAGGGAGTCTTCTCTAAGCTCCGCGACCGCTTCCGAGGATGATCTGACGTGGCGTTGCACTTCTTGGTTGATGATCCGCTGCCGGCTGGAGTGGGCGAAACTGTCACGCTCACCGGACCGGAGGCCCATCACGCTGCTGCGGTGCGGCGCGTTCGCGCCGGCGAAGAAGTGACCGTCGGCGATGGTCGGGGCGGCTGGCTTCGCGGCACCGTGATTTCAGTCGCGCCCAAAGAGGTGTGCATCGCGGTCGAGGAACGCCAGCAGTTTGCAGAACCCCACCCTCGCGTGATCCTTGTGCAGGCGCTTGCCAAAGGCGACCGAGACGAACTCGCGGTGCAGGCAGCCACTGAACTCGGCATCGACGCGATCGTGCCGTGGCAGTCAGCTCGCAGCGTATCTCGATGGGACGCGGCAAAGAAGGCGAAGGGGCGGGCTCGCTGGGCGAGCATCGTGCGCGAGGCAGCCAAGCAGGCCCATCGCGCTTGGGTGCCCGAGGTTTCTGATGTGGTGACGACTGCTGCGCTGGTTGCCCGTGCTCAGTCTTCGCGAGTCGTTCTGCTCGAGCCCACTGCCACACAGCGACTCTCGACGTTCGAGGTGAAGGACGATCCTCGCGATCTGCTGCTGGTGGTCGGGCCGGAAGGCGGCATCAGTCCCGACGAGATCACCGCGCTGATAGGCGCTGGCGCCGACCTCGTTCGACTGGGCGAGACTGTGCTGCGCACCTCAACCGCGGGCCCGGCGGCGCTCGCGGTGCTGAGCGCGCGGCTCGATCGCTGGTGAGAAGCGTTTCTCTTCCGATGGTCCCACCCGCCGGTAGACTGCAGTGATGAGCGAACCCACGATTTTCACACGCATCTTCCGGGGTGAGATTCCGTCGGAGATCCTCGCAGAGACCGACAACGTGTTTGCGATTCGCGATATCGCCCCTCAGGCACCGGTCCATCTGCTCGTGATCCCCAAGACACAGCAGTACCGTGATGTCGCCGAGCTCGCAGCTGGAGATCCCGCGTTGCTGGCTGAAATGGTGGCGCTGGCCAAAGAGCTAGCCGCTACGCACGCGAACGGCGAGTTTCGGCTGGTATTCAACTCCGGCGAAACCGCTGGCCAAACTGTCTTCCACGTTCATGCGCATGTGCTCTGCGGTGAACTGACCGAAACGAGCGTCGGTGCCTGACGAACCAACAATCGACCGAGTATTTGCCGATGGCGTGGCCATGGTGCAGCTACTCGGACCTCAGGATCGCCTGCTGCGCGTCGTCGAAAAGGAACACCCTGAGGTCGACGTGCATGTGCGCGGCAATGAGATCACACTTTCGGGTTCCCGCGAAGCTGTTCAGGCCGCGCGAAGGCTGGTCGATGAACTGCTGGCAATGACCCAATCTGGTCACGACCTCGTTCCCAACGATGTCGCTTCTTCCGAGCGCATGCTTCGCACGGACGGTGGCCCACGGCCGTCCGAGGTTATGGGTGAGGCAATCGTTTCGTCGCGCGGGCGCATCATCCGCCCAAAGACGATTGGCCAGAAGGAGTATGTCGACGCGATCGAAGAGAACACCATCGTCTTCGGGATCGGGCCGGCAGGAACTGGGAAGACCTACCTCGCCATGGCCAAGGCGGTGCAGGCGCTGCAACGCAAAGAAGTCAGCCGCATCATCCTCACACGACCTGCGGTAGAGGCGGGGGAGCGGTTGGGCTTTCTGCCCGGCACCCTGAACGACAAAATCGATCCCTATCTGCGCCCGCTGTATGACGCTCTGAACGAGATGCTCGACCCTGAGATCGTGCCGAAATTGATGGCATCGGGCACCATCGAAGTTGCGCCGCTCGCCTACATGCGCGGCCGCACCTTGAACGACTCATTCGTGGTGCTCGACGAAGCCCAGAACACGACTCCTGAGCAGATGAAGATGTTCTTGACTCGTCTTGGATTCGGCACCCGCATGGTGGTCACGGGTGACATCACTCAGGTGGACCTTCCCCAGGGAACCTCGGGCCTACGCCTGGTCACGCGCGTGCTGAAAGACATCGAAGACATTCACTTCTCGCGCCTCACGAGCGCAGATGTCGTGCGGCATTCTCTGGTGGGACGGATTGTGGACGCCTACACCGAGTACGACGAGTCACGGCTCTCGGCGAGGCGGGAGCGCGACGAAGCCTCAGAGTTCGCGTCACGCGTGGAGCGCCGCGGCGGTCGCAAGCCGGGGCCGAGAGATCACCTTCCCAAGCGAGGACACTCATGACAATCGAGATCGGCAACGAATCCGGCATAGCGGTCGAGGAAGCCGTTCTGCTGCGGCTCGTTGCGCACAACCTGATGCAGCTCAACGTCAGCAACGATGCCGATGTCGCCATCATGCTGGTCGACGAGGGCGCGATGGAAGCTCTTCACGTGCAGTGGATGGACGAGCCAGGCCCGACCGACGTGCTGAGCTTTCCGATGGACGAGCTGCGCCCCGGCACGGAAGATCAGCCAACGCCTCCCGGTCTGTTGGGCGATATCGTGCTGTGCCCGCAGGTCGCGGAAGGCCAGGCCGTAGCGGCGAAACATTCCACTATGGACGAGCTGATCATGCTCACCACGCACGGATTGCTTCATCTGCTGGGGTTCGACCACGCCGAACCCGAAGAAGAGCGTGAGATGTTCGGTTTGCAGCGAGAGCTCATCGTGAGCTTCAACGCAGCCGAGCGACGACGACGCGCATGACTCCGCTGTTTCTTCTCGTCTTTGCAGTTCTCCTTCTTGCCTTCGGGTTTCTCATGGTCGCGATCGACGCTGCCATGGGCGTCACCTCGCGAGCGGACCTGTTCGAGCTTGCGGAGTCCGGCCGCAACGCTTCGTCTCTAGAGAAGATCGCCAATGACCCGGACGCCCACGCGAACGCAGTCATTTTCATCCGGGTGTTGGCAGAGACCACGGCCGCCGTGTTCGTCACCGTCGCGTTCACGCTCGTCTTCGAGAACATCTGGTGGGCTGTGCTCGCCGCCGCCGTGCTGATGACGGGCGTCTCTTACGTCGTGGTCGGCGCGAGCCCTCGAAATGTCGGTCGCCAGCATGCGAAGGGGTTGCTGCGCGCAGCAGCGGGAATCATTCGCGGCGTGCGCATCATTCTGGGACCGCTCGCGCACGGCCTGGTCGCCCTGGGCACGCGCATCACGCCCGGCGCCAGCCGCGGCACGTCTTTCGCGTCAGAGGAACAGCTGCTCAGCATCATCGATGAAGCTGCCGAGAACGAGCTCATCGAGCAAGATGATCGCCAGCTCATCCACTCCGTCTTCGACTTCACCGACACCTTCGTTCGCGCTGTGATGATCCCTCGCACCGACATGGTCTCAATCGACGCCCAGTCCGATACCCGTGATGCAATGCGCGTGTTTCTGGAGACCGGAATCTCGCGCGCTCCGATTGTCGACGGTGACGCCGATGATGTAGTCGGCGTGCTCTACCTCAAAGACTTGGTGCAGTTCGGCTTCCGCGACGAAAGCGGATGGCGGGATGCTCCCGTCAGCCGTATCTCGCGGCCGGCTATGTTCGTACCCGAATCGATGAAAGCAGAAACCCTTCTGCAGCAGATGAAGCGTGACGCGATCCACCTCTGCATGGTCATCGACGAGTACGGCGGGGTATCGGGCCTCGTGACTTTGGAAGATCTCATTGAAGAGCTCGTAGGCGAGATCGCAGACGAGTACGACGCGCGCATCGACGAAGTCACCGAGCTTGCTCCTGGTCAGTACCGTGTCAGTGCGCGACTCGGACTGGACGCGGTCGGCGATCTGTTCGGACTCGAACTTGACGACGAAGATGTTGATTCAATCGGTGGGCTTCTTGGCAAGGCGCTGGGACGCGTTCCACAACCGGGGGCGTCAGCCGAGCTCGGCGGCATCGCGATGACCGGTGGCGCGTCGCGTGGCCAAGGCCGCGGAATATCCACCGTCTTCGTTGAACGAGGGTCTTTGCCCGAAGAGGAGACATCGACCTCTCGTTCACCGCGGACGGGTGAGATTCGCACCGTCCCGTCTCGTAACGGCGATTCAAAGACGTCGAAAGACGCGAAAGACACCAAGGCGTCCAAGGACGCGAAGGACCCCAAAGCGTCGAAGGACGCGAAGCCATCCAAAGACGCGAAGGTGTCGAAGAAGGGGGATCGGTCATGACCGATACCAACCGATCAGGATTCGTCACGTTCGTCGGCAGGCCGAACGTGGGCAAATCGACTCTCACAAACGCTCTGGTGGGTGAGAAGGTAGCGATCACGAGCGATAAACCTCAAACAACGAGGCGCGCGATACGCGGTATCTTGAACCGTCCCGGGGGACAACTGGTCATCGTCGACACGCCGGGTCTCCACAAGCCGCGTACGCTGCTGGGCCAGCGCCTCAACGATCTGGTCGAGCAGGTGCTTGGCGACGTCGACGTGATCGGCTTCTGTGTTCCCGCCACCGAAAAGGTTGGCCCGGGGGATCGCCGCATCGCAGAGTCACTCGGCGGGTACGGACGTGCAAAGAAGGTGGCCATTGTCACCAAGACCGACGCAGCAAGCCGCGACCAGATCGCCGAGCGCCTCATGGAAGTCGACGCGCTGCGCGAGGACTGGGCAGCGGTCATCCCGATCTCCGCTCTCACGAACGACCAGCTCGACGTGGTTTCGGATGAGCTTCTCGCTTTGATGCCGGAGGGACCGGCCCTTTACTCGGAAGACATCGTCACCGATGAGAGCATCGACGACAGAATCGCTGAGATCATTCGCGAAGCCGCCCTCGACGGCGTGCGCGACGAACTTCCACACTCGATTGCCGTCATGGTGCGAGAGATTGCGCCCCGCGAGGGCAGCGATCTGACCGACATCTTCGCCGACATCGTCATCGAGCGCGACAGCCAGAAGGCGATCATCATCGGCAAGAAGGGCTCGCGCCTGAGCGACGTCGGTGCGCGCGCCCGCGCCCAGATCGAGCCGCTGATCGGCTCCCGAGTCTTTTTGTCATTGCATGTACGCGTCGCGAAGGAATGGCAACGTGACCCGAAACAGCTGGGACGGCTGGGGTTCTAGCTCGCGTCGCTTCGCGAACGGGTCTGTGCGGCAAATGATGCAACCCGGTGTACCCTGTAAACGTGCGTGCGGGCTTTCTGCTTCTTCTTAGCTGCCGCGACGAGGCCTCGATTTAGGGCCATCCTCGTCGCGGAGCTTGTCGTCGGCCCCTCTAATTTTTTGCCGAGAGAGAAGCATAATCATGGACAACGCTCAGCAGCCCTCAGGGATGCCCATCCACAAGTACCGCCCGTACCACGAACAATTCTCCGTTTCGCTGCCTGACCGCACCTGGCCAGACAAGCACATCGCGGTTGCGCCACGATGGTGCGCCGTAGACCTCCGCGATGGCAATCAGGCTCTCATCGACCCGATGAGTCCCGAGCGCAAGCGTGTGATGTTCAACCTTCTCGTCAGCATGGGTTACAAGGAGATTGAGGTCGGCTTTCCGTCTGCGAGTCAGACTGATTTCGATTTCGTCCGCCAACTCATTGAAGAAGACCTCATTCCTGACGATGTGACGATTCAGGTGCTGACTCAAGCGCGCGAGCACCTTATCGAGCGCACCTACGAGTCGATCGTCGGTGCGAAACAGGCGATTGTGCACCTTTACAACTCGACGAGTGTGCTCCAGCGTGAAGTTGTCTTCCGCTCTGATAAGCAGGGCATCATCGACATTGCCCTCGAGGGCGCTCGTCTTTGCCGCAAGTTCGAGGAGCGCATCCCCGAGACCAAGGTCTTCTACGAGTACTCGCCCGAAAGCTACACCGGCACGGAACTCGAGTACGCCGTCGATGTGTGCAATCAGGTCATTGAGGTCTTCGAGCCGAGCCCTGATCGCAAAGTCATCATCAACCTGCCGGCGACCGTCGAAATGGCAACGCCCAACCAGTACGCCGACTCCATCGAGTGGATGAGTCGCAATCTTGCTCACCGTGAGAATGTGATTCTCTCGTTGCACCCGCACAACGATCGGGGTACGGCAATCGCTGCTGCAGAACTCGGTTATATGGCGGGTGCCGATCGTATCGAGGGCTGTCTATTCGGCAATGGTGAGCGAACGGGCAACGTCGATCTTGTCGCGCTGGGCATCAACCTGCTGACCCAGGGCATCGACCCGCAGATCGACTTCAGCGATATCGATCAGGTGAAGCGAACCGCCGAGTACTGCAATCAATTGCCGGTGCACGAGCGCAGCCCGTGGGCGGGCGATCTCGTCTTCACAGCGTTCAGCGGCTCGCACCAGGACGCCATCAAGAAGGGTTTCGAGTCAATGGACGCGGCGGCGTCTGCCGCGGGTGTGTCAGTTGACGAAATCGAGTGGGCAGTTCCTTACCTGCCTATCGACCCGAAAGACCTCGGTCGCTCCTACGAAGCGGTCATTCGCGTCAACTCGCAGTCGGGCAAGGGTGGCGTTGCCTACCTGCTCAAGACGGATCACGCGATTGACCTGCCCCGCAAGCTGCAGATCGAGTTCTCGGGCGTAGTGCAAGGCAAGACTGATGCCGAGGGCGGCGAAGTCACGAGCGATCAGATCTGGTCCATCTTTCGCGACGAGTATCTTCCCGCCGACGACGCGGATCGCCGCTGGGGTCGCTTCGAGTTGGTTTCGACCCGCACGCAGAGCGACTTGTCTGGAGAAGTTGCACTCGACATCACACTTCGCGATGGCGACGCGCAACACGCAGCGTCTGGTGTCGGAAACGGGCCGGTGGCAGCGTTCCTTGAAATTCTTCGAACGCACGGCTTCGACGTCACGCTCTATGACTATGTTGAGCACACGCTGAGCGCCAGCGGCGACGCACAGGCAGCCGCCTACGTCGAACTCCAAGTCGACGGCGAACGGCTCTGGGGCGTCGGCATCGACGGCGACATCGCCACTGCGTCGCTCAAGGCAATCGTCTCGTGCGTGAACCGTGCCATCCGTACGCGCGAACAGGCAGGCGTGCTCGAAGCGGTCTGAGTTCGAAGCGGTTTGAGTGGGCGGTCACGGTTTGCTGGCCGCCCACCACGCAATTCAGGACTTGACGATCGGAATCGCCGAGGTTTCCACGGCGACTTTGCGGCGATAGAGCGCACGCTGTTCAGGCAGCGAAATATCGAAAATGACGGCGAGCAGCCTGATGACCGTTGTGACCGCGATGCCGATGATTGACGCGGTGGTCAGGTCGAGCCCGGCGGCATAGCTACCCGCAAGAACCAGCGAGCCCCCGAGCGCCGCCACGGCATAGAGCGAGCCGACATGCATGAGCGCGGTCGGCAACCCCATCATCGCGTCGCGAAGAATACTCCCGCCGACGGCGGAGCAGACGCCGACGAAGACCGCGGGAACGATCGGCAGGCCGAGCGTCAACGCCTTGCTCGTTCCGAATGCGCCAAACAGGCCGATCACGACCGCGTCGAGGCCGACGATCGCGGCGTTCAATCGGTGAAACAACCCGGCCATCAACATTCCTGCAAGGGCAGCCAGCGTTGCGGTCAACAGATACCAGTTGCTCTGCAGCGTGACCGGCGTGGTGTTCAACAGCAGATCGCGGATCAAACCACCGCCCATACCCATCACAACCCCGATGATGGCAACGCCCAGCAGATCCAAACGCCGCTCCCCGCGGAAGCCCGACGCAAATAGTGCTCCCTGAATGCCGCCGAGTCCCACGGCGATGAGGTCCGCCCACAGCGGAATGACAAAAGTCGGCTCGTTCACCGTTCCATTCTCGGTGACGCGCACCTTTTCAGTCGCCGCGGCGGCGCGGAGCGCCGCGATGTCTCTGCGCAGAGCGATAATCGATGGATGCCCACCTATCGCGATGAGATCGTCGTGCTCCGCACCCACAAACTGGGCGAGGCCGACCGCATTGTCACGATGTTGAGCAAGCGCAACGGCAAGATTCGTGCGGTGGCCAAGGGAGTCCGGCGCACCTCATCGCGGTTCGGTGCTCGTGTGGAGCCGTTCATGGTGGCTGATGTGCAGCTCTACAGGGGACGCAGCCTCGACATCATTCAGCAGGCAGAGTCGTTGGGTTCGTACGGCGCCGAAATCGTGGTGCACTACGACCGCTATACGTCGGCGCACGCCATGGTCGAAGCGGCCGACCGCCTCAACGAAGCTGAAGCGACACCCCAGCAATACCTCCTGCTCGTGGGCGGTCTGCGCGCTCTTGCCCAGGGCGCGCATGCGCCGCGCAGCATCCTCGATTCTTACCTTTTGCGCGCGATGGCGCTATCAGGCTGGGCGCCGGGGCTGACCGAGTGTGCACGTTGCGGTGCCCCAGGGCCCCACGACACCTTCCTTGCGCAGTCGGGCGGTATGGTGTGCGACTCTTGTGCACCCACGGGCGCCGCACGGGTGCACCCTTCCACTGCCGCTCTCTTGCAAGCGCTCATGGCGGGGGAGTGGGACCAGGTGGATGCTGCGGGTGCAGGAGCCTCGGCGGCAGCATCCGGCCTCATCGCGGCATACGCGCAGTGGCACCTTGAGCGCGGTATTCGCTCACTCAGTCAGATGTCGTCTCGTCGGCAGGAGAGTATTCGATGACCCCCAAGCCCTATACGCATCGCGACGCAGTTGCGTATCGTCCGATCGACTGGACGGGACTGTATCCCCCGGAGTATCCGAAGGGCGCTGTTCCCGAACATGTTGCCGTAGTGATGGACGGCAATGGTCGGTGGGCAAACAGACGCGGTCTCACCCGTGTCGAGGGACACCGCGCGGGTGAAGCCGCGTTGCTCGATGTGGTCGCCGGGGCGATACAGGCAGGCGTCAAGCATCTCTCGGTGTATGCCTTCTCGACCGAGAACTGGTCGCGCTCACCTGACGAGGTGAGATTCTTGATGGGGTTCAACCGAGAAGTCCTGCACCGCCGGCGTGATCAGCTCAACGAATGGGGTGTGAGAGTTCGCTGGTCAGGTCGAAAGCCCCGTTTGTGGGGGAGCGTCATCAAGGAGCTGCAGCACGCCGAGCGACTCACAGAGAACAATGACGTGCTGACCCTCACCATGTGCGTGAACTACGGCGGACGCGTGGAACTCGTCGATGCGATGCGCTCGATCGCCGACGATGTCTCTGCGGGCAGGCTGCGGCCATCTGCTGTGACTGAGAAGCTCATTCAGAAGCGGCTCTATCAGCCCGGCATGCCTGACGTAGATCTCTTCGTCCGCTCCAGCGGGGAACAACGCACCTCCAATTTCTTGCTATGGGAATCTGCGTACGCGGAATTTGTCTTTCTTGACACGCTCTGGCCCGACTTCTCTCGCGTCGACCTCTGGGAAGCGATCGATCGCTACCTCGGGCGGGACCGGCGTTTTGGCGGAGCAATTGACTCACCCGGTGCCTCGAAGCAAGTGCCTTCACCCGAAGATTGAGCTATTCGGAATACTGAGACCGGTTTCTGGCGTTCGACCAAGCATGACTGATTCCCTCAAAATTGATGTGTGGTCCGATATCGCGTGCCCGTGGTGCTTCATCGGCAAGCGGAACCTCGAAAGCGGAATCGCCGCGACCGCATCTGATGAGGACGCTCCAGTCGTAGAGGTGACGTACCACTCGTTCGAGCTGTCGCCCGACACTCCCGTCGATTTTGATGGCGATGAACTTGAGTTTCTCGCCACGCACAAGGGCATGGAGCGCAAACAGGTCTCTGAGATGCTCGAACGCGTGACGTCGGTCGCCGCCGAAGCGGGGCTTGAGTACAACTTCGACGTTCTCAAGCACACAAACACTGTGAAGGCCCACGAGCTCCTTCACTTCGCGAAGGCAGAGGGACGCCAG
Organism: Microbacterium marmarense; assembly: GCF_037204165.1. NCBI lineage: Bacteria > Bacillati > Actinomycetota > Actinomycetes > Micrococcales > Microbacteriaceae > Microbacterium > Microbacterium marmarense. The sequence goes on along the minus strand of NZ_JBBDGL010000002.1, from coordinate 362,652 downwards.
ATCGAGCTTGCAGAGCGCCTGATGAGCGCCTACTTCACCGAAGGTCGCCACCTAGGTCGCGAAGACGAGTTGGTTTCGCTGGCTGGCGAAGTAGGCCTAGATACCGACAAGGCACGTGACGCCCTGCGCAGCGAACAGTTTCTCGAGGCGGTACGAACCGATCAGGCACAAGCGCAGGCATATGGCATCACCGGCGTTCCGTTCTTCGTCATCGAGGGAAAGTACGGCGTATCAGGCGCGCAGCCCGCCGACGCCTTCGCGCAGATAGTGCGCCAAGTCTGGAATGAGCGAGTCGAGACGGTCGACGCGTAACAGCAGTTCTAGCCTTTCGCAGGCAAGTTTGCTTCGATGGCTGAGATGACAGCAGGGTCGGTCGGCACCGTCTTCGGGCGAAACCGCACCACCTCACCCGAAGGTGTCACCAGGAACTTTTCGAAGTTCCACATCACGCGCCCTTTTTTACCGCTGTCGTCTCGCGACTCTTTCAGGGCTTTGTAGAGGGGGCTCGCGCCGCCGCCGTTGACCTTAACCTTGTCAGCGATGGGAAAACTGACGCCCCACGTGACGGCGCAGTAGTCGAGGATCTCTTCCATCGAGCCGGGCTCTTGGCCCAGGAACTGATTGCACGGAAAGCCGAGCACAGTGAAACCCTTGTCACCATAGGTGCGCTGCAACTCTTCGAGCTGAGCGTATTGCGGAGTCAAACCGCATTTGGATGCAACGTTCACGACGAGCACGGCTTTGTCGCCGAAGTCTGCGAGAGACGTCTCGTTGCCGTCGGCTCCAAGAAACGGAATATTGCGCGGGTCAGTCAGCGTCACCTCAGTCATATCAAAAGGCTAAGCCCTGGAACGTGCGAACGGCCGGTTTCCTCTGGGAGAATAGTGGACGTGACTACTCTTGCCGCTCCCGCGCGCTCTTTGCGCATCGGGCCGATCGTTCTCGATGCGCCGGTCGTGCTCGCACCGATGGCGGGCATCACGAATACTGCGTTCAGGCGTCTCTGCCGTGAGTATGGCGCTGGTTTGTATGTCAGCGAGATGATCACTTCACGCGCGCTTGTAGAGCGCAACGACACCACGATGCGGCTCATTACTCACCACGAATCAGAAACCCCGCGGTCGATCCAGCTTTACGGTGTGGATCCGACGACGGTTGCGGCCGCGATACGAGTGCTCGTCGAAGAAGACCGTGCCGACCACATTGATCTGAACTTCGGCTGCCCGGTGCCCAAGGTGACCCGCAAAGGTGGGGGCGCTGCCTTGCCTTGGAAGCTTGAGCTCTTCCGCGAGATCGTCACCCGGGCCGTGAGTGCGGCCGGTGACGTTCCGCTCACCGTGAAGATGCGAAAGGGAATCGACTCCGATCACCTCACTTACCTCGAAGCTGGCCGCATCGCCGAAGGCGCCGGGGTAGCGGCGGTTGCGCTGCACGCTCGCACCGCGGCGGAGTTTTACTCGGGATCGGCGGACTGGTCGGCCATCGCAAAGCTCAAAGAAGCACTCACCGATGTTCCAGTTCTCGGCAACGGTGATATCTGGTCCGCAGACGATGCTGCGCGAATGATGGCCGAAACGGGATGCGACGGCGTGGTTGTCGGTCGAGGCTGTCTCGGTCGACCGTGGCTGTTCGGCGACCTCGCTCGCGCTCTCGGCGGTCCGGATGCCGCAGCAGGCCCGCCCGTCGATGCCACGCTCAAGTTCGTGGCTCAGGCCTTTCGCCGGCACGCTGAGCTCCTCGTCGACTTCTTCGACGACGAAGGCCGCGGCTGCCGCGACATCCGCAAGCACGTTGCGTGGTATTTCAAGGGCTATCCCGTCGGCGGGGAGCTTCGCGCACGCTTCGCGACGGTATCGACGCTTGCCGAAGTTGATGAGCTGATCGAAGAACTTGATCTGGATGCCCCCTATCCCGGCGCTGCAGCCGAAGGGCAGCGAGGGCGAGCCGGCACGCCCAAACGCCCCGCATTGCCCGAAGGTTGGCTTGACTCGCGCGCGCTCGGTGCTGAGGCGACGAGCACGCTTGCTGAAGCGGAGCTGGACAACAGTGGTGGTTGATCCCTCGATTGCGGCTGGCACAGCGTCACAGCGTCCCGCCGGGTACGACGATCACGACGCCGCTCGCTTTTTCAGCGAGCACCATCGCTCGAAGCGAGACGACTTCGCTCGGGATCGCGCGCGGGTGCTGCACTCAGCCGCTCTTCGCCGCCTGGCGGCCAAGACACAGGTGCTGAGTCCCGCTAGTCCCGCTGATTTCGCACGCAACAGGCTGACTCACTCGCTCGAAGTGGCGCAGGTAGGGCGAGAATTGGCCACCTCGTTGAACCTGGCTGCCGACGTTGTCGACACTGCGTGTCTGAATCACGACCTCGGCCACCCTCCGTTCGGCCACAACGGCGAGCGAGCGCTCAACGACTGGGCCGCTGATATCGGCGGGTTCGAGGGCAACGCTCAAACTCTGCGCATCGTCGTGCGTCTCGAGCCGAAGGTGTTCGATGACGCTGGCCGTACCCACGGCCTCAACCTGACCCGCGCGAGCCTTGATGCCACATGCAAGTATCCGTGGACGCTGGACAACCCGATACCTGATCCGGGCGGTCGGCTTAAGTTCGGTGTCTATCCCGACGACGAGGATGTTTTTCACTGGATGCGCGAGGGCGCCCCCGGCCGAGTGCGTTGTATCGAGGCCGAAGTGATGGATCTGTCGGACGACATTGCTTACTCTGTCCATGACTTTGAGGACGCGATTGTCAATGGCTACCTCGATCCGGCCACGCTGACCAACACCGCTGACCATGATTCGTTGCTCACCGCCATTCAGACCTGGGTCGGGTACGACTTTGCTCGCGATGAGCTGAACGATGCCTTGTTCAGGCTCACCAGCATGCCTGTGTGGATTGATTCGTTTGACGGCACCCGAGCGTCGCTCTCGCAGCTCAAGAACCTCACCTCGGATCTCATCGGCCGCTTCGCACGCGCCTCGACGACCGCAACCCGCGAGGCCTACGCCTCTGATGTGCTGACGCGCTATCAGGCACACGTAGTGGTGCCGCGTGTCATTGAAGCCGAGATGGCGGTTCTGAAAGGAATCATCGGCGCGTTCGTTGTGTCAATCGAAGGCCGCAAGGAGCTCTACAAAGAGCAGCGGCGCATGCTCAAACGACTGGCCACGGCGCTATGGGAATCGCCGGGTGAACTCGACACCCTCCACACCGAAGATTTCGAGCACGCTGCCAATGATGCCGCGCGGCGCCGCGTGATCATCGATCAGGTAGCCAGTCTCACCGATCAGGTGGCCATCGCATGGCACACCACGTTGGTAGGCGAAATCGACCCCGCGGCCGTCGGTATCTGGTCGCCCATCGCGCGACCGCACGTGGGTTCCTGATGGCAGGACGCATCAGTCAGCGCGACGTCGACGAAGTCAAAGCCCGGACCGATATCTCCGAGATCATCGGCGAGCGTGTCGCCTTGAAGTCGGCGGGCGTGGGCGCCATGAAGGGGCTGTGCCCATTTCACGACGAGCGTAGCCCGAGCTTCAACGTTCGACCCCAAGCGGGCTTCTACCACTGCTTCGGCTGTGGCGAATCGGGCGACGTCTACTCGTTCCTGCGCAAGATGGACCACCTGTCTTTTACTGAGGCCGTGGAGCGACTCGCGGGGCGAGTCGGGCTCACTCTGCACTACGAAGACGGGGGAGCGGCCCCGGAACAGTCCGGACGCTCGCGCCTGTACGCCGCGAACGCCGCCGCAGCTGAGTTCTTTAGAGCGCAGCTCTCCAGCCCTGATGCCGACACGGGGCGCCGCTTTCTCGGTGAGCGCGGGTTCGATGCGGGTGCCGCTGCGCACTTTGGCGTTGGGTACGCCCCACAAGGATGGTCGTCACTGCACCAGGCGATGCGCGCCAAGGGTTTCTCAGACGAAGAGCTCACCAACGCTGGCCTGGTCTCTCAGGGGCAACGTGGCGTATACGACCGGTTTCGCGGACGCCTCGTCTGGCCGATTCGCGACGTGACCGGCCAGGTCATCGGATTCGGTGCACGCCGCCTTTTCGATGACGACAAAGGCCCCAAGTATCTGAACACTCCTGAGACGACGATTTATCACAAGGCGCAGGTGCTCTACGGTCTGGATCTCGCCAAGCGTGACATCTCGCGCCAGCATCGAGTCGTTGTTGTCGAGGGTTACACCGACGTCATGGCTTGCCATCTCGCTGGTATCACCACGGCGGTGGCAACGTGCGGCACCGCCTTCGGTTCAGATCACATCAGTGTGCTGCGCAGAGTAATGGGCGATGACTCTACAGCGGGCGAAGTCGTCTTTACTTTCGACCCGGACGCGGCTGGCCAGAAGGCAGCTTTGCGGGCTTTCGCTGACGCCAAGCGCTTTAATGCGCAGACCTATGTGGCGACCGGCCCTGAGGGTCTGGACCCGTGCGATTTGCGCCTGCAGCGCGGCGATGCCGCTGTGCGCAGCGTGATAGAAACGAAAATCCCCATGGTTGAGTTCGTGATCGATCAGCGCATTGCTGGCTTTGATCTCGCGAGTGTCGAGGGGCGAGTCGGAGCATTGCGCTCTGCGGCACCCGTTGTCGCCGAATTGCGCGATCAGCTCCTGCAGCCAGAGTACGTGCGCGTGCTTGCCCGACGATTGGGCCTCGACACCGAAGATGTGCGCAGAGAAGTCGAACGCGCATCGCGCGCAGGTCGTGACAGCAGCGCGGAGCGCAATACGCGCAGAACTGCCTCAGCGGACGCTTCGTCATCTGACGGTGCCGAACCCGTCGCGCGCATCACGCTCGCATCGTTGCCGCGCACCTCAGGCGCGGCTCTCGAGCGAGACGCTCTCATGGGTTTTCTGCAGTTTGGGCATCGCATGGATGCCGAACTCCTGGCTCGCGCGGTGGCGATTGACTTCGCACACCCAGCTTTGGATGCCGTGCGAAAGGCTATCGCGGCAGCAGACGATCTAGACAGGCCTGGATGGGCTGCCGACGCAGTGGGCACTGTGCGCGAGCCGTATCGTTCTGTCGGTGGTGAACTGTTGGCAGCCGACTTTCCGGCGCTCACCGACGCCGCCGCAGTTGCGTCCACCATTGCACTCGCGCGACGGCTCGTGCTTCGCTCCATCGATCGGCACAAGAGCGAACTACTCGGCGCAATTCAGCGAGTCGCACCTTCTTCTGAGGAGGGTCGAGCAATTCGCATGCAGCTGCGGGAGCTCGACGCTGAGCGTCAGCGGCTGCACAACGACGCCTAGTCCCGCTGGCAATCGCTTCCGAGCCAAGGCAGGATGAGTGGATGGGCAGACCTAAAGACCCCGAGGTAGCGATTCGCTGCGTGGACCTCTCCATCTCACGCGCCGGCCGCCTCGGAGGCTCCCAACGCGTGATAGACGGTGTCTCGTTCGCGTTGCCGCACGGCCAGGCTATTGCGGTGATGGGACCCACCGGCTCGGGCAAGTCGTCACTCGCCCGTGTGCTGTCTGGAACACGAGAAGAAGCGCTCTCGGTCGCCGGCGGTGACGCGGAGGTCGAGGGAATTTCGGTGCGCCGACCTGGCCGCTCTCACCGCGTTCTCACCTACCTCACCGGCTATCTGCAGCAATCCGCTGGCGCCCGCCTTCCCGCGCGTCAAACCGTGTCGGAGGTGATCAGCGATCCGATCACGAGTCGCGATCGGAACGTCAACTCGCGTGCGTTGGCCGTGCGGGTCGCGACGCTGCTCGATGAGTTACTCTTGCCCCTCGGCTGTGCCACCAAGTATCCATACGAGCTGAGCGCGGGAATGCGCCAGCGCGTTGCGTTTGCCCGGGCTCTGGTGTTGCAGCCACGCATTTTCATCGCAGACAACCCTTTCGCGAACATGGATATCGAGGTGCGCAAGACCGCAATAGATGCGATCGCCCAGCGGCAGCACGATTACGGCATGTCATCGGTCATCGTGACAAATGACGTCGACGTGTTGCGCCAGCTGGAGACGAACGTGATGGTGTTGCGCGCGGGCCACACCATTGGCTTCGGCCCCGGAGTGGATCATGTGGAGTGGACTCCGGGTGAAGAGTCCGAACGGAAACTTTTGGTGCCTTGATGTCACGAGCACCCTCAGAGCTTTGCTAAGATAGTTGGGTTGCCACCGCGCAAGCAAGGCATAATCCTCCATAGCTCAATTGGCAGAGCAATCGGCTGTTAACCGGTAGGTTCTTGGTTCGAGTCCAAGTGGGGGAGCGAGAAGTCCACGTCATCTGCGTGGGCCCTCACCTAAGACCCGGGCTTCCACCCCGGGTCTTTCTCGTTCGCCCACGGGTTTCGGTGGACGCTCGTATTTCGGACAAGGAATCGCGAAGCGATCCCGCAAAGCGATCACGCAAAGCGCACAGAGATGCCGCGAAGGGCACAGAGATGCCGCGGCGCGCTATCGCTCTAAGCGTCGAGGTTGTCGATGCCGGGTGTCCACGCCGCGCCGGGCTTGGCCCATCCTCGCTTTCGCGCGATCTTCTGCACGGTTTTCCAGTCAGAATCATCGAGTCGATCGATGTACAGAATGCCGTCGAGGTGGTCGAACTCGTGCTGCATGATCCGCGCACGCCACCCATCCACTTCGATGCGAATCGATTCGCCTTCGAGATCGGCGCCGGTGACGATCACAGAATTGGAACGACGAAGCGCGAAACGCTCACCCGGAAAAGACAAGCATCCCTCTGACTCCTCGTCAGGGTCAGGATGCCCGGGCTCAAGTGGCTTCATCCACAACTCGGGGTTGACGATGACCCCGCGCCATGGATTGCCGTCATCGTCTTCATAGTTATACGTGTAGATGCGCAGTCCTGCACCTACCTGCGGTGCTGCCAGGCCGACGCCGGGTGCAGCATCCATCGTCTCGAACATGTCAGCCACGAGACTTCTCACCTCGTCGGTGATCGCTTCTACGCGCGACGCAGGTGCATGAAGTACGGGATCGCCCATGATGCGAATCGGAAGAACTGCCACGCCTTAAGCCTACCGAGCAACGGCAACGGCTAGTGTCGTCATGTGATGTGGGCAGCAGAAGGGTTCGACAGCGTGGGTGACCAACTCGTCGGTGTCTTCGCGAGTCCGGATTTGCTCATCGGAATTCCGTTGGCGTTGCTGGGTGCTGTCTTCATGTCGTTCGGTGCGCAGTACCAACACCGTGGGGTCACAAAAGTCGAGCAGATGAGCGGTTCCGCCGCGGCGCAGGGATTGAGCGGTGCCCAAATGGCGCGCCTGCTCACACGCCCTTCCTGGGTGATCGGCTCGCTGATGCTCGGTCTTGCGATAGTGTGCCAGCTCGCTGCGCTGTCATATGCGCCGCTGATTGTGGTTCAGCCCCTCGGGGCGATCGCACTCGTCATCACGACTCTGCTCAACGCGCGCATCAGCGGTCACAAGCCCACAGGTCGCTCGCTCACTGCAATCGCGGCATGCGTGGGCGGCATCTTCGTCTTCGTTACCCTCGCAGCGCTTTTCGCCACAGAGAGCCCTGTCACAGACCGCCAGCTCATCACGATTCTGCTCCTGCTCGCAGCGGTCACGATCGTTTTCGCGATCCTCTGGGTCTGGTTGCGTTCGCGCATGGGCGCGCTGTTCTACATCGTCGCCGCTGGCGTGATCTACGGCTTCGTCGCGACGTTGGCCAAAGTCGTCATCAGCAGGATCCAGACCGGCGACTTCGAGTGGCTGACTTTCGTGTGTTTGGCTTCACTGATAGTCGGTGCGATCCTGGGCGCCTACTTTGTGCAAACGGCATATTCATCGGGCCCGCCAGATCTCGTGATCGCGGGGCTTACCGTCGTTGATCCGATCGTGGCGATTCTGATTGGGATTTTTGTGCTCGGCGAAGCAGACGGTGCGCCAGTGTGGGTACACATCGCATTCGCCGTCGTGGGTGCTGTCGCGGTGTGGGGCGTGTTCCAGTTGGCGCGATACCACCCGCAGGTGGTCAGTGCGAGCGCGGAACTCCCTATCGAACGCGGGTCTGAGCCCTTCTCTGATTCAGGGCAGCCCAAGACTGGTTCGATTCGCGTCACTGAGGCGGTAGCGAAGGTCTGGCCCGACCCGCCGATAAAGGACAAAGGCGACGGTACGTCCTCGCATTGAGCAGGGCCATACTCCCGTTAGGCTGGAGATGTACGGGGCGGTGGCCAAGCTGGTCAAGGCAGCGGGCTCATAACCCGACGATCGTGGGTTCAAGTCCCACCCGCCCTACCGATGAAGGAGCCGTCCTGTGGGCGGCTCCTTCTGCATTTCGCTAGCGCATCGCATCGCCGATGTAGGAGTACTTGAGGAAGACCTCCGCGGCGATGCCGGCTTCGTCTAGCACGCCCTGCGCGGCCGTCAACATATAGCTCGAATCCCACCCCATGTAGAGGTGGTGGCTATCGTCGAGTTGGTCCCACTGGCCGTTCCATGACCGGGCTTCGTACACCGGACCGCCGCGGCGAGCGTTGTACGAGATCACGGCGTCACGCGAATCAGCCCAGAGCCGCTTGAACACGCGATTGAAGAGGTACTTGATGTCTGGAACTTCCCAGTGCTCGCCTCGATACTCCACGTAGGCGAACTCTCGTTCCCATCCCGCAGGCCAGCCGCGGCGACGAACGGCGTCGAGGATCGGAGTCAGTCCGTCGTCGTCAATCGCCAGCTCACCGGGACGCCTCCAGACTTCGATGAAACGCTCGACGAGCGCGGTTGAGCGCGCGGCGATCGCTGTCGTGTTCCAGGCAGGAACAGCGTCAAGTGCAGCCGTCAAGGTCACGGTGCTGCGCGCATAGAGGCGGCGCTTTGCCGCGTACGACTTGTCGAGCGCGCTGAGCGCAAGCTCATCTTCGAGCAAGGTGAGGTTGCCGATGGTGTCGGCGAGAGCGCGGTGGCTATTCTGCTCATCGTCGGAGAGTTCCGCCCAAGTACGTACTCCATCGCCGCTCCACGAATCGGCTGGAGCAGCGGGAACGATGTGTTCGATGCCCAGGCCGTTGGTGGTGTGGAGATCAGCGAGGCGACCGAGCACGTACGCAGGGTAGGGCAGAGGTGAGTACTTCAGCGCGACGCGCACCCGCGCATCCGACGGTGTGACGCGTTCGAACGCCCGCTCTAGCGCCTGTGCGCCGCTGTCTCGTGCTCGACAGAGTCGGGCAACAAGTCGATCATTGCTCAACCCGACAACCGCACGTCGCAGCGCCAACGACTGCACATTCTCAATTCGCGAGATGAAGCTCTCGCGCGCAAGCGCTCCATCGAGCAAGTCCGCGTAGTCACGCATGATCAACGGGTACATGCTTGAGCCAAAAGTCTTGGCAAAGTGGAGTTGCCGAGAAAGCTCCGAATCGGGAGCCTCTTCGGGATTCATCAGTGTGCGATACACCTCAGAGTATGACCGCCACTCATGCGCATACGCGCGCAGCTGGGCAGCTTCGATGCGCGGGAACACCTGACGGAACGTGTCGTAGACACCGCGCCCACCCGCAACCGAGACCTCGCGCCCAGTGACCATCACCAGATACTGTCGCCAGAATGCGGCGATCGAGTCTCCGGTGTTGCGCTCGATCGGAATCCAGTACTGTTCTTCGATCTGTCGCTGCTCGGTATGAGACAAGCCCATCAGTATGTAGTTGTGAATCAGTTCGTGGTCTCGCAGCGGCTCGCCCGTGGAGTTGAGACTCTCGAAGATCTGCTGAGCGTTGGCACCGACACCCAGAGTGATGGCGACATGTTCGAGCTTCTGCAGGCCCCGCCAAATTCGAGGCGCCTCCTCGACGCTTATCTGGCTGCGAAAGAACGCGTAGTTGTCATCGAATCGCGACTCGCGGTGCGCACCTTGCGCGGGCGTCCGATCGAGCACGACGTCTTCGAACACTTCGGCCCAGGCACTATGCGGACGCAGTTTCGTTCGCCGGCCGTCTGCGGGGGAGACCAATACCTGCAACAGTTCGTCAGCCAGTTCAGGATCGGTGGGACGCACGGTGTGGTGAAGCGCCGAGATCAACAACATCAGGGTGGTGAGTCGCTGCTGCCCGTCGATCAATACCAGTTCCGCACCGGCGCCTGATCCCGCGTCGCCGCTGAGGCTCGAAAGTATGGAACCGATGAAGTGCATGTGGCTGGCGGGGGAATCCGCTGCGGCGCGCACGTCAACGAGAAGGCGCTCACAACTGCCGATATCCCAGCGGTACTGCCGCTGATAGACCGGAACGACAATGCTCCAATGCCCCGTCGCCAACCAGGTGATCGTGTTGGTTGCGGTTGCGTCGATGTTTGTCGCGTTGAGCATCGTGTGTCTTTGTCCCTCCTGGCGCTGCTGAATCCCCAGCAGGGAGACCCCATCCGTCGATCGAGTCTACGGTGTGTCCTGCCCTACAACCGCTATTGCGCGAGCGGTACGCTTGCCTAAGTAGGGCCTGTAAAAACGTGCTGGCCCGCTACGAAAGGCATGATTCACTCATGGGTTATATCAAGTCTGCCGCTCTCGAAGAGACCGGCTTTGTAGTGCTCGATTCCTACAACCAGGAACTCGATCCGAAGGAATGGCTCGACGTCGAATACAACGACTGGAAATCGTCGGGCGACACGCGGTTCGCTCCACTTGCGAGCGCGTTCGGCGACATCGAGTGCAATGGTTTTTGGAACCACAAGCCGCCGCGTACCGACAAAGACGGTGTCTGGATCGATTCGCAGGTTGAAAAGGCCCCGAACCTGGCCCGCCGCGCACAGGAACCCGGAGCGAATGTGGGGCGTTGCCGCATCATCGAGCTGCAGCCGACTCCTTACGGCGAATGCCTCTACAACCTTCACCAAGACGACAACAATCGCCTGAACCCGGACGGCACCGGCTGGGTCGTGCGAGGTTTCTTCAATCTGACCGACGACAAGGACAGCTACTTCGTCCTTCGCGAGAACCGCACCGATCCCAGCCTGGAATACCGCATTGCGCTGCCCGCTGGTGCCCAGTTGATCGTCGATACCCAGCGTCTCTGGCACGCCGCGACTCACAACGGCGATGAGCCGCGTTACTGTCTGATCACCTCGTGGACCTCTGGCCCCGAACTTGACGCATACATCGCGAAGTACAACGGCAAGGCGCACACCGACCAGGTCGAGATCTCTCCCGAGGTCTTCGAGGCCGGCCAGGTTGAACAGGCCAGGCGGGATGCTGCTCGCGCCGCGTACTATGCGGCCAAAGGACAGGTGGAAGTGCAGGCGATGAGCGAAGCCTGATCGCCACTGCCAACAGAGTGCGGGGTCCCGATTCTCGGGGCCCCGCACTTTGTTTTGCCGCGTTTGCGGCGTTTCCGAATAACACTGTTGTTATTTGGCTGGTTACTGGGCGATAATGGCGGCAGAACTTAACAGCAGTCACCGCATCAATTCGGCAGGTCGTAGGGGAAGACGCACCTGATGAAACGGAGAGATGATGATGACGACACCACAGGCGCGTGGAGTGATCTTTGTTCACTCTGCGCCCAGAGCACTTTGCCCGCACCTTGAGTGGGCTGTTGGTCGCGCCCTCGGGCGCGCGGTCAATTTCGACTGGGCTGAACAGCCGGTCTTGGCGGGGAGTCGTCGTGCTGAGTTCTACTGGGAGGGCGTCGCTGGCACTGGTGCAGCTCTGGCCACCGCAATTCGTGGGTGGGAGCACCTGCGCTTCGAAGTCACCGAAGACCCCACACCACGCAGCGATGGCGGGCGATGGCTGCATACGCCCGGGCTCGGCATCCACTATTCCCAGACTGACTCCGCGGGCAACGTCGTGATCGGTGAGGACCGCATCCGCTACGCGATCGAACTTGCGGCAGGCGATGCTTTCGAACTGCAACGCGAACTTGACGTCGCCCTCGGAGCTGCGTGGGACGAAGAACTCGAACCTTTCCGTCACGCGAGTGACGAAGCATCCGTGGTCTGGCTTCACAAAGTGGGCTAGCCCTTCGTAGCCTCAGGCGACAAGGCGCTATTACCGACACTCGGAAGACTCAGGTCCTGGGGAACGGAAACACGAATCGTCGCCTGACACGACAAACGCCCTGTACTCCTCGCAAGGAGCGCAGGGCGTTCGTCCGTCAAAGACTGCTTCCTAGACGGAAGCGAAAGCGGCTACCGCGTTGTGGCCACCGAATCCAAAGGAGTTGCTGATCACGAGCTGGTCGCCCGACGGGAGCGGAGACACCGTGCCGGAAACCCTCAACGGAATCTCTGGGTCCTGAGTTGAGATATTGATCGTCGGGGGCGCGATCCCGTCTCGAATCGCAAGAATGGCGAACACCGCTTCCAACGCGCCTGTGCCGCCCAACAGGTGGCCCGTGGAGGCCTTGGTGGCAGACACCGGAATCTCGTGTACCCGGTCTCCGAAAACGCTGCGCAGCGCCCGATACTCGGCGATGTCGCCGGTTGGCGTTGATGTGGCGTGCGCATTGATGTGCGTCACATCATCGGGTGAAGCGTCAGCCTCTTCGAGCGCGAGCCGCACAGCGCGGGATGCGCCCAGCCCTTCAGGCTCGGGGGCCGTGATGTGGTATGAATCAGCGGTAATCCCGCCGCCGACGACGGCGGCGTAGATCTTGGCGCCGCGCGCGCGAGCGTCATCTTCACGTTCAAGCACGAGCGCGGCTGCACCTTCGCCCATGACAAAGCCATCGCGATCGATGCTGTACGGGCGCGAAGCGGTCGCCGGGTCGTCATTGCGCTTTGACAGCGCCTGCATCGACGAGAACGCGGCCATCGTCAACGGGTGAATGGCTGACTCCGCGCCACCCGCGATGACGACATCGGCAAGTCCGAGACGGAGATGCTCAACGGCGTTCACAATCGACTCCGTGCTGGAGGCGCATGCCGAAGCTACCGTGCGGGCATACGCCCGGGCGTTCAGATGCATCGATACAGCCGCAGCCGCAGCATTTGGCATCAGCATCGGCACCGTCATCGGCATGACGCGGCGCGGCCCCTTCTCTCGAAGCGTGTCCCATGCGTCGAGCAAAGTCCAGAGTCCACCAATACCGGTCGCGAAGTCGACGCCCAGTCGTTCGGGTTCCACTTCGGGGCTTCCGGCGTCGGCCCATGCTTCACGCGCGGCTACCAGGGCGAACTGTGCAGACGGATCGAGCCGTTTCGCCTCCGGACGTTCGAGAACGCTGTCGGGGCGAACCGCTGCCTGCGCGGCGAAGGTGACGGGAAGATCATTCTGGGCTACCCAGTCGAATTCGAGGCTGCTGACACCGGAAGCGCCGTCTAGCAGTGCGGCCCAACTGTCACTAGCTGTACCGCCGATCGGCGTTGAAGCTCCGATGCCGGTAACAACGATGCGAGACATGGTCATGAGATGCAGATTCTCCGTGATCGTTTGCCGGTGGGGGCATCCGCCCCCACCGGGATGGCGCTACGCCTGGTTCGACGTAATGAAGGTGACAGCGTCGCCCACGGTCTTGAGGTTCTTGACCTCGTCGTCCGGAATCGTGACGCCGAACTTCTCTTCTGCGTTGACGACGATTGTCATCATCGAGATCGAGTCGATGTCGAGGTCTTCGGTGAAGGACTTCTCGAGCGCAACCTCGTCGGCCGAGATTCCTGTCTCGTCCGTGACGAGCTCGGCGAGCCCTGCGAGAACTTCTTCTGTGCTGAATGCCATGATCTCTCCTGTTTTTCTTGGGTCGGTTGCCCTGACGGGCCGGGAATCAGTCTAGAGTCGTGCGCCTTCAACTCATGGCAGCACGACGACCTGTGCGCCGAAAACGAGTCCTGCACCAAAGCCGATCTGCAGGGCCAGTCCGCCGCTGAGCTCCGGGTGATCTTCAAGCAAGCGGTGGGTCGCCAGCGGAATGGATGCCGCAGAGGTGTTGCCCGTGGTTTCGATGTCTCGCCCGATGATCACACTTTCTGGCAGCTTCAGCTGCTTTGCGAACTCATCGATAATGCGCATATTGGCTTGATGCGGAACGAACGCTGCGAGGTCGCTCGCGTGCACTCCCGCCTGTTCGAGCGCCTGTCGCGCGACCTTCACCATCTCCCAAACCGCCCAACGAAAGACAGTGGGACCTTCCTGTCGGAGAGTAGGCCAGGGGGAAAGACCGTCGCGAAACTCAGTAAGTGTGTGATTCATGGCGACAGCGTCTGCCTTTGATCCATCTGAACCCCAGACCGTGGGGCCGATGCCTGCAAAGTCGCTTGGGCCGACGACGACTGCTCCTGCACCGTCTCCCAGGAGGAACGAGATGCTGCGATCGGTGGGGTCAACTACGTCGCTGAGCTTCTCAGTGCCGATGACAAGCGCGTAGTGACCGGCTCCCGCGCGAATAAGAGCGTCGGCCTGAGCCAGTCCGTACGCGAATCCAGCGCACGCAGCGTTCACGTCGTAGGCGGCCGCCGGGTTCGAGCCCACCCGATCGGCCACGATCGCAGAAACGGAGGGTGTCTGCTTTGGGTTGCTGATCGTCGCTACGATCACGACGTCAATCTTGTCAGGCGCGACACCTGATCGAGAGATCGCTTCGCGAGCAGCATCGGTGGCCAGATCGATCGCGTCGGTATCGGCGACGGCGCGCATGCGTGTGACGATGCCGGTGCGCTGACGGATCCACTCATCGCTTGAGTCGATGGGACCGACCAGTTCGTCGTTTGTCACTGCGATCTCGCCTCGAGCGGCACCGTATGAGTAGATGCGAGTGTGAGCAGGACCGGTGGGCTGGGTCAGGGTGGGGTTCATGGAACGGCTTCCTGTTATTCGCTGACGGCGCCGAGCAACGTTTCGGCTGCTTCAAGGTCATCGGGGGTTTTGACGGCCACTGTGGGAACGCCGCGAAGTGCACGCTTCGCCAAGCCTGTGAGAGCTCCTGCGGGCGACAGTTCCACAATGCCCGAAACCTCGGCCTGTGCAAACGCCGACATGCAGAGATCCCACCGAACCGGAGATGCAACTTGTGCCACCAGCAGATCGATGAACTCCTCTCCGCTGGTCACGACCGAACCGTCTTTGTTGGTATGGATCATGAGCGCGGGTGCTGACACCGCTGCTGTGGTCACCGCAGCGCGCAGCGCATCGACTGCGGGCAGCATGTAACGCGTGTGGAATGCTCCGGCGACCGGGAGAGAGATGACCCGCGTGCCGGCAACGGGGCTGGCGGCCAGGTTGGCGAGCGCTTCGACAGCGCCGGCAACGACGAGCTGTCCACCACCGTTGTAGTTGGCGGGCGTGAGATCGAGTTGTTCAAGACGTGTGAGTATTTCGGTTTCGTCTCCGCCAATCACGGCGCTCATGCCGGTCGCGGTCTGTGACGCGGCTTCGGCCATGGCTCGTCCACGGATTCCCACGAGACGAAGCGCGTCTTCGTCGGTGAGAATTTCGGCGGCGACCGCGGCTGCGAACTCGCCAACCGAGTGGCCAGCGACGGCTCCGATCGCAGAGTGATCAGTCAGCAGATTCCACGACAACAGGCTCGCGGCGACGATGAGTGGCTGCGCGACCTGTGTGTCGCGAATTCGATCAGCATCCCACTCGGTTCCGGCCGCGACGAGATCGATCTCGGCGAAGTCGGAGTAGCGAGATAGCTGCTCCCGAGCGGAGTCGATCTCAAGCCAAGGGGCGAGAAACCCGGGAGACTGCGAACCTTGTCCAGGGAATACGGCGATCTTCACCTATCCATACTGTCAGGCACAGTCGAGGCCGCTCTGGCGATGCTCTTACAAGAATCTCCAGAACCTTTGTACGAGATATACAGTCAGTGCGACTGACGGCGTGTCGGCATGCGGCGCCGGTGTGCTTCTGACCCTACCGAGCCCAGAATCAGGGCAGTCTGCAAGATCAGCGCCTCCCGCGGACCGGTCGCATCCCAGCCGATGACATCCGAAACCCGTTTGAGCCGGTAACGCACCGTGTTGGGGTGAACGAACAGCTCACGTGCCGTCGCTTCAAGCGAGCGGCCATTGTCGAGGTAGCTCCACAGCGTGGTGACCAGGTCTGCACTGTGCGATTGCAGGGGACGATAGATGCGCTCTACCAGAGTCTGCTTCGCAAGCGGATCGCCTGCGAGCGCGCGTTCAGGCAGCAGGTCGTCGGCTTCTACCGGCCGAGGTGCATGACGCCATGCGCGTGCGACCGCGAAACCCGCAAGCGCGCCTCGGGCACTCTGACCGGCGTCGACGAGTGCTGGAACCGTCGGGCCCAGCACCAGATGGCCAGCGCCGAAGCCGGGTTCGAGTCGTTTCGCGATTTCCACGAAGGCCAACTCGCCTTCGGGGTCCTCGGAGGAATTAGGCGCGTCGGAGCGCCCGACAACCAGCACGAGGCGTGACCCTTGCACACCGATCAGCACATCAACGCCCAGCTTGCGCGCGGTACGCCGCAACTGGTCGATGTCGAACTGCGAGGGGGTGGTGCCCACCAGCACCGCGACCTCACCATGCCCGTGCCAGCCAAGCGCCGCGATACGACTGGGTAGTTCTTCGTCAGATTCACCGGTAAGAATCGAATCGACAACGAGCGCCTCGAGCCGAGCATCCCAAAGTCCTCGTGCTTCGGCCGCACGCGCATACACATCGGCAGACGCGAAGGCTACCTCGCGCGAGTAGAGCAGAATCGCCTCGCGCAAATCGTCGCCGCGCCCGCGGACGCGCTCTTCGGTGACTTCGACTGTCACACGAATAAGCTGCAGCGTCTGCTGCAAGCTCACACTACGCAGCAGTTCGCGAGGTGCTGCCGCAAAGATATCGGCGGCAATCCACGGTGTGCCCCCGGGATCGTCGTACCACTGGATGAACGCGGCGATGCCCGCCTGTGCGACCAACCCCACAGACGATCGCCGTGCGGGCGGCATCTCGGCGTACCACGGAAGGGTATCGTCAAGTCGTTTGATCGTCGTGGTGGCAATCTCGCCCGAGATCCGCCTGAGCCAGGCGAGGGTCTCGGCCTTGGCCTTGGGGTCGGTCGAGGCGGGCATCTATGCGATCAGCTCTCGCCGCCCGCGTTGCCGCTCGTGCCAGCGGTCACATCGTGCAGCTTGTACTTCTCGATAGCTTGAGCCGATAGCGAGCGATCGACCTTGCCCTCGGCGGCGAGCGCCTGAAGCGTGCGAACAACCAGCGAAGGCCCATCGATCTTGAAGAATCGGCGAGCAGCCGCACGGGTGTCAGAGAAGCCGAAGCCGTCTGCGCCCAAGGTGGCGAACTGGTGCTGCACCCAGGGTCGGATCTGGTCTTGCACCGCGTGCATGAAGTCACTCACTGCGACGACGGGTCCTTCAGCGCCAGCGAGCTTCTTGGTGATGTACGCGGTCTGCGGCTCTTCCTCGGGGTGCAAGAAGTTGTGCTCATCGGCAGCGAGCCCATCACGACGCAACTCTGTCCAGGAGGTCACTGACCAGATGTCAGCAATCACACCCCAGTCATCGCGAAGCAGCTGCTGCGCTTCCTTTGCCCAAAGCACGCCCACTCCCGAAGCGAGTAGCTGCGCACGAGGACCTTCGCCTTCGCCCACCGAGATGCGGTGGATTCCACGCAGGATTCCGTCGACATCGACGTCTTCGGGCTCGGCTGGCTGCACCAGCGGCTCGTTGTACACGGTGATGTAGTACATGACGTTCGGATCGGAGTGCTCGCCGCCGTACATGCGCTCGATGCCGGCGCGCACGATGTGAGCGATTTCGTAGCCGTAGGCGGGGTCGTACGACACCGTTGCCGGGTTAGTCGATGCGAGCAGGTGCGAGTGACCGTCCGCGTGCTGAAGGCCTTCACCCGTGAGCGTGGTGCGTCCTGCGGTGGCGCCGATGATGAAGCCACGAGCCATCTGGTCGCCAGCGGCCCACTGAGCGTCGCCGGTGCGCTGGAATCCGAACATCGAGTAGAACACATAGACCGGGATCAAGGGCTCGCCGTGCGTTGAGTACGACGTTCCTGTGGCGGTGAACGCGGCCACAGCACCCGCCTCGTTGATGCCGACGTGAAGGATCTGGCCCTGCGGGCTCTCCTTGTAGGCAAGCAGCAATTCACGGTCGACCGACGTGTAGTTCTGGCCGTTCGGGTTGTAGATCTTCGCCGTGGGGAAGTATGCGTCGATGCCGAAAGTGCGTGCTTCGTCGGGAATGATCGGCACGATGCGGTGGCCGAAGTCCTTCGCTCGCAACAGGTCTTTCAACAGTCGAACGAACGCCATCGTCGTGGCGATCTCTTGCGTGCCGGAGCCCTTCTTCGGAAGCGCGTAGGTCGCATCGCCGGGCAACTGCAGACCGACGTGATGTGTGCGGCGCTCGGGCAGGAACCCGCCCAAGGCACGACGTCGCTCCTGCATGTACTGGATCGTCTCGTCCTGGGGTCCGGGGTTGTAGTACGGAGGCTCGTATGGGTTTTCTTCGAGCTGTGCGTCTGAGACCGGAATCCGCATCGAATCGCGGAAGTGCTTGAGATCCTGCAGACTCATCTTCTTCATCTGGTGCGTCGCATTGCGCCCCTCGAAGTGGTGACCGAGTCCATAGCCCTTGATTGTCTTGGCCAGAATGACCGTCGGCTGTCCCTTGTGCTCGCGGGCGTTCTTGTAGGCCGCGTAGACCTTCTGGTAGTCCAGCCCACCACGACGAAGGTCGCCCCAGATCTGGTCATCGCTCCAATCCTTGACCAGGGCGGCGGTACGTTCGTCGCGACCAAAGAAGTTCTCTCGAATGTACGCGCCGTCTTCAGCACGGAAGGTCTGGAAGTCTCCGTCGGGGGTGCTGTTCATCAGACGCACGAGTGCGCCATCGTCATCCTTCGCGAGCAGCTGATCCCAACCGCGGCCCCAGACGACCTTGATGACATTCCAGCCCGCGCCCCGGAAGAAGCTCTCAAGCTCCTGGATGATCTTGCCGTTTCCACGAACGGGTCCGTCAAGGCGCTGCAGGTTGCAGTTGACGATGAAGGTCAGGTTGTCAAGGCCCTCGTTGGCGGCTACCTGAAGCTGCCCGCGGCTTTCGACCTCATCCATCTCGCCATCGCCGAGGAATGCCCAAACGTGCGAATCGGAGACATCCTTGATGCCTCGGTTGGTGAGGTATTTGTTCGTCATCGCCTGATAGATGGCGTTGATGGGGCCAAGTCCCATCGAAACGGTGGGGAACTGCCAGTACTCGGGCATGAGCCTCGGGTGCGGGTACGACGGCAGTCCATCAGGAGCCTTCGACTTTTCCTGGCGGAACCCATCAAGCTGGTTCTCGGTAAGTCTTCCCTCAAGGAACGATCGCGCGTACGTGCCGGGGGATGCGTGACCCTGGATGAAGACCTGGTCTCCGCCGTCCGGATCGTCGAGGCCGCGGAAGAAGTGGTTGTAGCCAACCTCGTAGAGCGACGCCGAAGACGCATACGTCGAGATGTGTCCGCCAACGCCGATGCCGGGGCGCTGAGCGCGGTGCACGGTGAGTGCCGCGTTCCAACGAACCCAACGGCGATAGCGGCGCTCGATCTCTTCGTCACCCGGGAAATCAGGCTCGTTGTCAGGCGCAATCGTGTTGATGTAGTCGGTGGTTGGCACCTGGGGCACGTTGAGCTGAAGCTCATGCGACGTGTGGAGCAGGCTCAGCATGATCTCGCGCCCACGGCCGTGGCCACGAGCTTGCACGAGTTGCTGAAGGGATTCCTGCCACTCGGCAGTTTCATCGGGATCGCTATCGAGGGGAGCCTGCGAGTATGGATCCTGATCGTTGACAGTCACAGAAGACCTTTCGTCGTCTGGCAGATCGTGCCAGGGAATCACTATCGAAGCGGTGTGGACATTGTTCGACTCACACAAAGCGCCAACCATAAGCCTAGCGAGTTTGAGTGTCGGGAGCCGATTCCGAAGTGCCCAGATGTCTGCGTTTCGCGGCCAGATGTGCTCGTTTCGCTGATTTGGGGCTGAGTCTCGTAGACTGATGGGGAAGGGCCTTTAGCTCAGCTGGTAGAGCGCCACGTTTACACCGTGGATGTCGTCGGTTCGATCCCGGCAGGGCCCACTGCAGGCGTGATTCGGTATCTCACGCACCTTGGTGTGTGACGGTGCAAGTCGCCGCGCCCAGCCAACATTAGAGCCGGCTTTCACGCGGAAGCCCTCGTGTCGGTTAGGTTTGATCCGTGAATGCCAGCCCCGCAAACCAGCGCCTCCTTCTTGAGGTTTCCGACCTCGACGCTCGAATTCGTCGCGCCGAGCATGCCCGCGCGAATGCCCCTCAGGCCGCGCGCATCAAAGAGCTGCTGGCGCAGCGCCAGGTGCTTTCGCAAGAGTTGGCGCTTCGGCTCGGAGTTCGCGATGATCTGCGCACCGAGCTGTCTCGAATCGAATCCGACGTCGAAGTAGTCGACGCTCGTCGAGAACGCGACACCGGGCGTCTCGCGGTGTCGAGCAATACGAAGGAGATTGCCGGGCTAGAGCACGAGCTTGAATCTCTCGCACGCCGCAAGAGCGAACTCGAAGACGGCGAAATTCTGGTGATGGAGCGACTCGAGGCCGCAGAGGCCGCCGTCGCCGAGCAGGAGTCGCTCATCGCAACCACCAACGCTGAAGGCGCCGAATTGAGTGCGGGGGCAAAGCGGCACGTTGCAGAGGCAACCGCCGAGCTCGAGGCTGCTACGAGAGACCGCACGGCTGTCGCGCAAAACGTAGCCGACGACTTGCTGGCGCTGTATGACCGTATCTCGCAGCGTGACAACGGCGCGGGCGAACTCGTTCGACGCACCTGTAGCGCGTGCAACATGGTGCTGTCTGGCACCGACCTGCAGAAAGTGCGCGCGGCTGCGCCTGACGCCGTCGTGCATTGTCCTGAGTGCGGGTGCATTCTGGTGCGCGGTGAGGACTCCGGTCTCTGACTCCGCCCGCCACGGCTGGGTAGCGCTGGGCACATCTGGCGAGCGCGTACTCGCGGTTGTGCTCGATGCCACCGGCGCCGCCCTGCAACGCGTCGATTTGAGCGCAGCGGAGTTTCCGGGCTGGGTGATCGACCGAGAGTCAGCCTTCTCACCACGTTGGGTATGGAACGACACGCCGCGGTGGTATCCGCGACTGCTCCAAGCCGGCATTCGAGTTTCGCGGTGTCACGATCTTCGGCTCTCACACCTCGTTCTAGAAGCTTCGAACCTGGTAGTGGATGCTGCACCGCTGCGGGCCGCATCTCGCTGGCATGCGCTGCCGTATGAGGCGGGTGCACTCCGTGCACCTGTGCTCTTTGACTGGGATTCCGACACCTCACGAAGTGCACTGCCCACCGATGCCGATGAGACTGTCGCGGAATTCGCGCGCCAACAAGCCGCGATTACACAGAGCACAGATCCCAACAGATTGCGGCTACTCACGGCGGCCGAGTCGGCGGGCGCGCTCGTCGCGGCTGAGCTTCAAGTGGCTGGCCTGCCATGGAGTCGCGCAGCTCATGAGCAGATCTTGCACGAGAGTCTTGGCACCCCTGACACGACCACTGGCATTCCCACGCAGATCCTTCAGCTCAGAAATCAGATCCACGAGCTTCTCGGCGACAACACCGTCAGCCTAGATTCGCAGCCTAAGCTGCTGCGCGCGTTGCATCGCGCGGGTGTCTTGGTGGAATCGACAAGCCGGTGGGAGCTTGCCGAGCAGCAGCATCCGGTCATTGCGCCCCTGCTCGAGTACAAGAAGCTGACTCGTCTGCTATCAGCCAACGGGTGGGCTTGGCTCGATGAGTGGGTGCACGACGACCGCTTCCGGCCCGTTTACGTGCCGAGTGGAGTTGTCACCGGGCGCTGGGCGTCTTCTGGTGGGGGAGCCCTGCAGATTCCACGTCAGCTGCGCAGTGCAGTGCGTGCCGATCCAGGGTGGAAGCTCGTCGTCGCCGATGTAGCGCAACTCGAACCGCGCGTGCTCGCGGCAATGGCGGCGGACAACTACCTAGCCGACGCGGCATTCGGCCGTGACCTCTACGCCGGAATCGTCGATTCGGGAACGATCGCAAGCCGCCCAGAAGCCAAGATCGCCATGCTCGGCGCGATGTACGGCGCGACGTCGGGGGAGTCTGGCCGGCTGGTGCCGCGTCTGCGGCGAAGCTATCCCCGGGCAATGGCTCTCGTTGACGGCGCGGCGAGAACCGGCGAAGACGGCGGTACAGTCGCGACCTGGCTGGGTCGCACCTGTGCACCGCCGTCATCGCAGTGGCAGGTTGCCCAAGCACAGGCAAGCGACTCAGGCGCGTCTGAGGCCGACGTTGCCCGTGCACGAGGTTGGGCACGAGACCGCGGTCGATTCACGCGGAACTTCATTGTGCAGGGCACGGCCGCCGAGTGGGCGCTGGCGTGGCTAGGAGATCTGCGCTCGAGACTTGCTCGCTTGCCGCCAGCGCCGCCCGAGGAACGAGCCAGTGCATCTGGTTCGGTGTTTGATAGACGAGCGCACCTGGCATTCTTCTTGCACGATGAGGTGATTGTGCATGTGCACGAGTCGCAGGCGACCGCGGCCGCCGAGGCAGCACGTGCCGCCGCCGACGCGGCCGGACGGCTGTTGTTCGGTGAGTTCCGCCTCGACTTCCCGCTCGATGTGAGCATCGCAGACACCGCGGCGAAAGACTGAGAGTCTCACATTGTGTGCGACCCAGATAGGATCGCTGTTGCGAATGGGTCGGCTGGATGATCACGTCGTGAGCGGTTCACCGCTTCGCGCCGAGGAACGTCCGGGCTCCACAGGGCAGGGCGGTGGATAACACCCACCCGGAGCAATCCGCGAGACAGTGCCACAGAAAATAGACCGCCGGGCGCGCCCGGTAAGGGTGAAACGGTGGTGTAAGAGACCACCGAGATCGTGGTGACACGGTCTGCAAGGTAAACCTCGCCCGGAGCAAGGCCAGACAGGGGATGTTGACGCGGCTCGCCGAGTCCCCGGGTAGGCCGCTAGAGCGGCACGGCAACGTGTCGCCGAGATAGATGGTCATCAGAGGGGCTTTCAGCCCCCGAACAGAACCCGGCGTACAGGCCGGCCCATTCGCCTCATAGCTGTCGTACCACTCCAGTAGTTTGTTCACCATGCAAGATTCAGACCCCGAGAGCGTCAAGTCCGCGCGCAGACCGCAGGGCGGGATCGCTGCTAGGGCCAGCGTGGTTGCCATCGCGATTGCGGTGGTGTTCGGTTTGCTCGTGCTGGCCGCACCGGCCTTCATGCATCTGCTTCCACAACGTGTGCAAATTGCGTTGGGCGGAACAATCGATACCAACCCGGGCACTCCCGCGGAGTTGCTCGCTCAGACAGGTCTCAACAACACCGGGTCAGTCAAAGTGACACACGAAGACGTCGACGCAGAGTATGTCACCGCCGCGACCATCTGGCCCTGGGCGTTGCCGCCCGAGTGGGGTTTTCCTGAGAGTCGCGGCGTGGCCGACACACCTGGACAGCATTATCTGGGCATGGGGGTAAGAGCAGCGTTCTCACTGTGGGCAGTTGCGTCGCTGGAGGCTGTGGAGACAGGCAATCTCAGCGACGAAGAGGTCAACACCCTCCTCGACGAAGTTCAAGACGCCGCGCAGACGCTCCTCGACGCCGAGGTGCTCTCGGACGGCAGCTTCATCGCGGAATCGATAACGCCGTTGCGCCCCTGATGTCAGCCCAGCGAGAGCGCTGCCGCGCCGATGATGCCGGCGTTGTTGCGGTGCACCGCGGGAACGATCGGCGTCTTGAGGTCGAGTAACGGCAAGAACTGCTTCGAGTGTTTGGACACTCCACCGCCGACGACCAGCAGATCTGGGCTGAACAGAAACTCGATGTGCCCGTAGTACCACTGCAGACGCTTCGCCCACTGCTTCCACGAGAGTTCTTCACGCTCCATCGCCGAGTAGGCGGCGTACGCTTCGGCGTCGCTCTTGTGGCCTGGGCGGTGCACATGGCCCAACTCTGAGTTAGGGACCAAAACGCCGTCGTACAGGAGGGCTGAGCCAATGCCGGTGCCAAGCGTGGTCAGGATCGTCAATCCTTGCTGCCCTTTGGCTGCGCCGTATCGCAGCTCAGCGACGCCCGCGACGTCGGCGTCATTGGCGAAGTGGATGTCTCTGCCTAGCCCTTTTTCAAAGAACTTTTCTGCCTCGAACCCGATCCACTTGTCAGAGACGTTCGCAGCAGACAAAGTGCGGCCGTTCTTCACAATTGCGGGAAAAGCCACCCCCAGCGGAATCGACGCATCTTCAACCTCAAGAATGCCGAGCACTGTCGTAACGGCTGCGAGAACATCTTTGGGCTCCGCCCCGGCAGGCGTCGCAACTTTGACCCGGTCGCTGATCAGCTCGCCACGGTCGAGGTCGACGATTCCTGCTTTGATCCCCGTGCCGCCAATATCTACGCCGACCGCACGGGTCCCTTGAGATGCCATGGAGCAAGCCTATCGATCGAGCGCCCCATCGGCTGAACGCGGGTCGTTAGGATGACGGTAGCTGCGGAAACCCGCTTCATTGAGGAGATCCACGATGACCGGTGACAACGAGAAGTATTGGTACAACCTGAAAACGGGCGAGGTGGAGAAGGGCTTCGAGTCGCCCGCCATTGACCGCGCGGGGCCGTTCGATACACCCGACGAGGCAGCGGCCGCTCCTGAGGTTCTCAAGGCGCGCTCACGCGCGTGGGCTGACGAAGAGTCCAAGGAAGACAACTGGGGTTCTGCCTGAGTGTCAGGTTTCGCCGCGTGCGACCAGTAGTCTGGCTATGGCCGCGCCCGGCACTGGAGAGGATGCGATGGACAAGCAGCGTGACTTCGTTCTGAGGACAATCGAAGAGCGAGGAGTCAAGTTCGTTCGTCTGTGGTTCACAGACGTGATCGGCACCTTGAAATCGGTGGCGATCGCCCCGGCGGAAGTTGAAGGTGCCTTCACTGAGGGCCTTGGATTCGATGGCTCTGCCATCGAGGGACTCACGCGGTCGTACGAATCCGATCTGCTGGCCCACCCAGACCCGACGACGTTCCAGACGCTTCCGTGGCGCGGTGAGATCGACCCCACCGCACGCATGTTCTGCGATATCACGACTCCCGACGGTCAACCCGCGGTTGCTGACCCTCGTCACGTGCTGAAGCGTACATTGGCGAAAGCGGCTGACGCCGGCTTCACTTTCTACACGCACCCTGAGATCGAGTTCTACCTTCTGAAGTCGTCGTCGTACGGGCCGGAAGGTCCGCAGCCGGTCGACTCAGCTGGGTACTTCGACAACGTGCCAGGCGGAACGGCGCACGACTTCCGGCGGCGCTCTGTGCGCATGCTCGAGGATCTGGGTATCTCAGTCGAGTTCAGCCACCATGAAGGTGGACCGGGCCAGAACGAGATCGACCTTCGCTACGCAGACGCGCTCGCTACTGCCGACAACATCATGACCTTCCGCACGGTCATCAAAGAGGTCGCGATCGAACAGGGCGTGTATGCGACGTTTATGCCGAAGCCCCTGGGTGGCAAGCCCGGCAGCGGTATGCACACCCACATGTCGCTCTTCGAGGGCGATGTCAACGCGTTCTACGACGAGAGTGGCGAATACCAGCTTTCGAAGGTTGGTCGCCAGTTCATCGCGGGACTGTTGAAGCACGCTGGCGAGATCGCAGCGGTGACCAACCAGTTCGTGAACTCGTACAAGCGACTTTGGGGCGGCGACGAGGCTCCGAGTTTCATCTGCTGGGGTCACAACAACCGCTCCGCGCTCGTGCGCGTGCCGATGTACAAGCCCAACAAGGGCGGATCGTCGCGTGTTGAGTACCGCGGACTCGACTCGGCGGCAAACCCTTACCTGGCCTACGCACTCCTCTTGGCAGCGGGCCTCAAGGGAATCGAAGAAGAATACGAGCTCCCACCCGAGGCAGAAGACAACGTGTGGTCACTCACCGACTCGGAGCGGCGCGCGCTTGGCTACGATCCACTGCCCGCGAGTCTCGATCATGCCCTCGAGCTCATGCAGGAGTCAGAACTGGTCGCCGAGACGCTCGGTGAGCAGGTATTCAACTACGTGCTGCTGAACAAGCGCCAGGAGTGGCAGGAGTATCGTTCGCAGGTGACTCCGTACGAGCTCAAGAGCAACCTCGAGATGCTCTGACGCCACACGGCTGACGTATGGCTCCCAGCGAACGCCCCGGCTCTTCACTCACGCCACTTGCACGGCTCGGCTTTGGCGATCTTCAAGACGCCGAAAAGTACCTGGAAGAGCTCAGTGTAGAAACCGGACTCACACGCGACGAGTTGCTCAGCGACGTCGCTGTTGCGGCAGATCCAGACGGTGCTATCAGCGCGCTCGTCTCGATCGTCCGACGGGATGCTGCTCCGGTGCGGGCACTGCGGCAGAGCGCCCATGGCTGGCGAACGCTCTGGGCATTGTTGGGGGCGTCTACCGGGTTCGGCGAGTTCTATCTGCGGCATCCCGAAGAGATCGGTCAGATCCACACGTTCGGCGCCCTTCCGAGTAGCGAAGGAGTGCTCGCCTCGATGCTGGAGTCCGTCGCGGCGAAAGACGGCTTCGCCCCCGACGGCTCTGAAACTTCATGGGTTGCGTTGCGTGTGCGCTATCGCCGCATCCTCGCGCAGATCGCGGCGTACGACCTCTTGAGCGATTCACCTATCAATGAGGTCGCTGCGGTGTCCTCACGACTTGCAGACGCCGCGGGGGCCGCTCTAGAGGCTTCGCTGTGTGTGGCTCGCACGCGGATTTCTGGGGGAGCGGCGGGCGCTGGTCTATTCCCGCGCGCCGATGTCGCCGCGACGCAGCTATCGATCATCGGCATGGGCAAGACCGGGGCACGCGAGCTCAACTACATCAGCGACGTAGACGTTATTTTCGTCGCGGGCGCAGATGCTGAGGCTGAAGAGTCGCTCGGCCAAAGCAAGATCGTCGATATCGCCACACGCCTGGCCTTGCAGACGATGCGCGGTGTGTCGAGTATCGAGATCGAACCGCCATTGTGGGAGGTGGATGCGAATCTGCGACCAGAGGGAAAGCAGGGCGCCCTTGTGCGCACTCTTGACTCTCATCTGGCCTACTACGACCGGTGGGCGAAGGGTTGGGAGTTTCAAGCGCTGCTCAAAGCCCGTCCGATAGCGGGGGATGCTGAGCTGGGGGCCGCGTACGTCGATGCCGTTCAGCCTAAGATCTGGACCAGCGCTGCGCGCGAGAACTTCGTTGACAATGTACAGCGAATGCGAGAGCGGGTGACGGAACACATCCCACCCGAAGAGGTGCCGCTGCAGATCAAGCTCGGCCCCGGTGGCATCCGAGACATCGAGTTCACGGTGCAGCTTCTGCAGCTCGTGCATGGTCTGTCAGATGAGCGCATTCGCCAACGCAGTACATTAGACGCACTCGACTCATTGGTCGCACAGGGCTATATCGGGCGCGCCGAGGCATCCACATTCTCTGATCACTACCGGTTTCTTCGCCTACTTGAACACCGCGTGCAGTTGCGTCACCTTCGCCGCACGCATCTGATGCCGGAGGATCGCAGTGACCTGCGAATACTCGCGCGCGCGACCAAACTTGCCGAGACTGGCCCCAAGATCTGGGATCAATGGGAGCGAGTCAAGCGCGAGGTTCGTGAAATCCACGTGCGGCTGTTCTACCGGCCGCTGCTGTCTGCCGTTGCCTCCTTGCCAGCCGAAGAACGGGTTCTGTCCACCGACCAGGCTCGCGATCGACTGGCGGCAATCGGGTTCGTGGATCCCGCGGGTGCACTGCGGCATATCGCCGCGCTCACCACGGGCCTCAGCCGCAAGGCGACAATCCAGCGCCATCTCATGCCCGTGATGATCCGTTGGTTCGCGCATGGCGTCGATCCCGACTACGGTCTCATCGCGTTCCGACGCTTGAGCGAACGACTTGGTGACACCCATTGGTTCCTGCGGATGCTGCGAGATTCCTCAGGCGCAGCGGAGTCGCTGTCGTACGCCTTGTCGGGATCGCACTACGTCGGCGAGCTCATGGAGTGGATACCGGAATCGGCCGCGTGGCTAGACGATCCGGCAGCGCTTCGCCCTCGCACTGGGACGGCACTACAGCAAGAGGCGCGTGCTATTCAGACGCGTCACACACGCATCGATGACGCCATGCGCGCCGTGAGAGCGCTGCGCAGGCGTGAGCTGCTGCGCACAGCCATGGCTGGCATCGGTGGCGACATCACGATCGAAGAAGTCGCTGCCGCGCTCACGACCATCACGGACGTGACCATTCAAGCGACACTGCGCGCGGTGCGACGCGAGGTGGTTCCGCCCGAAGATGACTCGTTGGATTTCTCGATCATCGCGATGGGCCGATTCGGGGGTGCAGAACTCGGCTTCGGGTCAGATGCCGATGTGATGTACGTGTATCGCGCGAACGATGTCTCCGCAGAGCGTGCGCACGCGCTTTCAACGAAGATCGTCTCTGAACTTCGCAAGCACTCGGAAGATCACCGACTGCCATTGGATCTTGACGCCGACCTTCGGCCCGAGGGCCGCAACGGCCCGCTCGTGCGGTCACTGGACTCGTACGCCGAGTACTACCGCCGCTGGTCGCTCTCGTGGGAGGCGCAGGCACTGTTGCGTGCTCGCGGCGTAGCCGGGAGCGTCAAGCTGATCACCGCGTTCATGGAGCTGGCCGACCAGGTGCGCTATCCTGCCGCGGTCGATCCACAGAGTTTGCGTGAGATCAAGCGCATCAAGGCACGAGTAGAAAATGAACGGCTGCCGCAAGGCGTGGATCCGTCGCGTCATCTGAAGCTCGGCCCGGGCACACTGAGTGATGTCGAATGGCTGTGTCAGATCATTCAGCTCGAGCACGGTCACGACCACCCCGAACTGCGCACCACCTCGACGCAGGCAACGTTAGAGGCAGCGAGTGCCGCCGGGCTCATTCCCGAGATTGCTGCACAGCGACTCGGAGAAGCATGGCGGCTTTCGAGCCGACTGCGTTCTGCGAACACGTTGCTCTCTGGTCAGACCAGCGATGTGCTGCCAGCCGATCGCAAGCGGCTCGATGGCATCGGGCGACTGTTGGGCTATCCGCCGCGCTCTGCCACGAGCGTCGAAGAAGACTACCTCGCAACCGCGCGCCGCTCGCGCCGCGTCTTCGAGAAGCTTTTCTACGGGTAGCGAACACGAAGATGGGCCCCGGTTTCCCGGGGCCCATCGTTCAGCGCTCTAGATCAGACGCCGTAGTACAGCTCGAACTCGAACGGGTGCGGACGAGCAGCGATCGGCTTGATTTCGTTCTCGATCTTGTACTCGATCCACGTCTCGATGAGCTCAGGAGTGAAGACGTTTCCTGCAAGCAGGAACTCGTGGTCTTCGCGAAGCGCCTCGAGCGAGTCGAGCAACGAGTTCGGAACCTGAGGGATGTTCTTTGCTTCCTCAGGAGGGAGCTCGTAGAGGTCCTTGTCGACGGGCTCGTGCGGCTCGATACGGTTCTTGATTCCGTCAAGTCCAGCCATCAGCTGGGCGGCGAAGGCCAAGTACGGGTTACCCGAAGCATCCGGTGCGCGGAACTCGATGCGCTTTGCCTTGGGGTTGCTTCCCGTGATCGGGATGCGAACCGCGGCGGAACGGTTTCCGGCCGAGTAGACCAAGTTGACCGGGGCCTCGTAGCCCTTGACCAGACGCTTGTAGGAGTTGATCGTAGGGTTCGTGAATGCGAGTACCGATGCAGCGTGCTTCAGCAGCCCGCCGATGTACCAACGCGCGGTGTCGGAGAGACCGCCATAGCCCTGCTCATCGTAGAAGAGCGGCTTTCCGTCGAGCCACAGTGACTGGTGCACGTGCATACCAGAACCGTTGTCGCCGAACAGCGGCTTGGGCATGAAGGTAGCGGACTTGCCCCACAGCTCAGCGGTGTTCTTGACGATGTACTTGAACTTCAAGATGTCATCAGCCGAGTGCACCATGGTGTCGAAACGGTAGTTGATCTCCTGCTGACCACCGGTACCCACCTCGTGGTGCGAGCGCTCGAGCACGAAACCAGCCTCAATCAGCTTGAGGGTGATGTCGTCGCGCAGGTCGGCGGTCTTGTCGACGGGGCTGACCGGGAAGTAGCCACCCTTGTAGGGCGTCTTGTTTCCGAGGTTTCCGCCTTCTTCTGCGCGACCTGAGTTCCAGGCACCTTCTTCGGAGTCGACCGAGTAGAAGCTGGAGTTCTGCTTGACCTCGAAACGCACGTCGTCGAAAATGTAGAACTCGGCCTCGGGCGCAAAGAACGCCGTGTCTGCGATACCCGTCGACTCAAGGTACTTCTCGGCCTTCTTGGCAACCTGGCGCGGGTCCTTGTGGTAGATCTCACCATTGCGCGGGTTGTAGATGTCGAAGATCATGACGAGCGTCTTCGCGTCGCGGAACTGGTCGAGGTAGGCGGTCGTGACATCAGGGATGAGCTGCATGTCGGACTCGTGGATGTTGGCGAAGCCGCGGATCGACGAGCCATCGAACAGCTGACCGACGGTGAAGAACTCTTCATCGACAGACGATGCGGGAATGTTGAAGTGCTGCTGAACGCCAGGAAGATCCGTGAAACGGATGTCGAGGAACTTTACGTCCTCGTCCTTGATGAACTTCAGGACCTCGGATGAATCTTTGAACATTAACGCTCCAGAGGTAGGGCTTCGGGATCGCCGCGCTAAACGCGGACCTTCCTGAAAGGTACCGGTAAGGCGTTGCCCACCAGTGACCACATTGTTTCGTGCATGTTACAGGCACCTGGATACGCTTGTCGCATGAGCGCGAGTCCTGAGACATTTCCCGGCGAGCGTCTTGGCCTGCCAAGCGACGGACGCGGCTCGATCGGCAAGCTCGGACGCCGCGTAGGTGCGTTGTTTGTCGACTACATTGCGGCAACGATCATCGCCGCGTTCTTCGGGTACGACCAGTTTGCCTTGCCACCCGACGCAGGCATAACCCTCTTCTACCCATTGATCGTGTTCGCGGTGCTTCAGGTGCTTTTTCTGCCGACCATGCAGTCAAGCCCCGGCCACCGCCTCTTCGGCCTTACGCTGAGGCGCGTCGATGGGGCATGGGTCGGACTTTGGCGTCCTATCGTGCGCACGTTGCTGCTCGTCATTGTGATTCCGGCCGTTGTTTGGGATGCCGATCACAGAGGCTTCCACGACAAACTCGCAGGCACGGTGCTCGTGCGGCGCTGAGTTGTGGTCGGCGTTGCGTTACGGTTCATCCGTTGCGTAACGCTCGCTCGTCGAAGCGATCGCATCTGTCGATGCGTTGAGGTCAGTGCGCTCAGCCGCGCCGCGAATACGCATATGGCGCGGAATGTTCGTGAGCGCCAGGCCGATCAAGACGCCCAAGGCGATGGAGATCATCGTGGCCACTGTTGTGACGATCGTGTCGACCCCGCTCGAGTCGCCGCCGAGCACCGCCGCGACCCCCGCCAACCCGAGCGCCCCGGGAACGAGCAGCCAGAAGGCTGGCAAGAAGCTCACGATGGCGGGCGGGCCGGTGCGCTGTCGTGCCACGGTGACAGCGACGGGAACCATGGCTACAGCGCCGATGAGGGCAGAAAGCACGCCACCGAAGAAGATGTCTCCGAGAACCTGTGCGCCGTACGCGACGTACAGCACCAGCAGTATCCAAAGAATCGATGATCGGTCTGCGCATTGATACACGGATATTCCAATGCCGAACACGGCAACCGCGATCCATGGCGCGAGCGAGTTCACCCCAGACGCGTCACCGGTGAGCGTGAACGAAGGCACTCCGATGAGGGCGGCTGCCGCAACCATGCCGACCGCTAGAAGCAACAAGCGCATCGCTCCGGCGGCTGCTCTGGCAGCGCCAGACATGATGTGGCCTGTCGCAAGCTCGATCACCGCTGTCGTGAGCAGGCCCCCCGGCAGCAGAATGACCAGGGGAGCGATTGCCGTCGCCAACACTCCAATGTCTGACGACGTTCGCGCGACCAGAAGCACCACGACGCCGACCGCAAAGGCAGCGGCGACGTTGACAAGCACGCGGTAGCTGGTAGGCACTTGCTCAGAAAACAGCAGCAGCAGTCCCACCGCGACCCCGAGCACTACGGCGAGGAGCACCCCGAGCCACGATGCGCCCAGCAGCACAGAGATTCCCGCAGACAACGCCGAGTAGGCGAGCACGCGCTGAAAATGAGTGAACGAGGGCGGCATGACACGGATCATCGACACCTCGTCAGCGAGCCGCGAGGCAGCGCCGCGCTGCGCGCGAGCGCGCTGCACGAGCGCGTCTACCGCGGCAACCTGGTGCAGCAGAAATGTCGAGTCGCCGGCGCTGACGACTCTGGTGATGGCGCGACCGTCGTCATTCACCGAGAGCATCAACGCAGTCGGGAGGACGATGACCTCCGCGTCGGGATGTCCATTCACCGCGGCGATGTCCATCATCGCGGTGCGAACCATTCCTACCGAATAGCCGCTGTCAACCATGGCCTGTCCCATTGCAGCCATCGCGTCTACGACAATGGTTGCCGACTCGTCCTCGGCCTCCGGGAGCACAGCGGCAGACGTTGCCGGGAGTGCACGCGGCGCACGGCGCACGAGAACGATGAAGATGATCAGCGCTGCCGCAAGCACCCCGACTGCGATGAGCACCGTGAGCCACGATGTCGTCGAGGTGGCCACTGACGGCGGCACGGCGGGAACGACTGTGGGAGTGGGCGTTGCGGTGGGGGTGGAGGTGGCTGTCGGGCTCGCGGTGGGCGTCGCGGTTGACGTGGGCGTCGCGGTTGCGGTGGACGTCGGCTCGGAGGTGGTGCTGGGCGTAGGGGTAGGGGTCTCTAACCCGCCCGTAGGGGTCGGGGAAGGCTCAGCAGTCTCGGCGACTTCTGGCACAGGCGTCGCGGTCGCCGCGACACCTGGTGTCGGTGTGATTGTTTCCGCATCATCCGGTGCCAGCGTCGCCGCGCCGGCGACCGATGCCAGGGTCAGCGAGGCCGCGATCACAACATTGAGCAGGACCAAAGATGCTCTCACGCCCCACCTCCGTCGTTATTCGTTCTCGCGCTGCGTTTCATCCCAGGGTGCCATGCGTCCGCTGCACGATAGGTGCGAGTTGCGTGTGCTGGATCGACCTACAGGAGCCTCGTCGTTCGATGGCGTACCGTCGAATGGTGCCCATAGCTATTCATTGCGCTCCGGTTGCAGACATCGACCCGCAAACCCTCTATCGCATCCTGTGGCTTCGTGTGAGTGTCTTTGTCGTCGAACAGCAGGCCGCCTACGCAGAACTGGACGGACGAGATATCGAGCCGGGCGCAGAGCTTGCCTGGATCGAAGACTCCGATCAGGTGGTGTCGACGCTGCGAATCCTGTGCGAGCCGACAGAGATGCGCATTGGGCGTGTTGCGACGTCGCCCGGCGCACGCGGACTCGGGCACTCTGCTCGTTTGATGCGTCTCGCCATTGGACGATGTGCCGAGCTTCGCCCCACAGCGCCCATACTGCTCGACGCGCAAACTCATCTCAGCGAGTGGTACGGACGCTTTGGTTTCGCGCAATCGGGCGAACCGTTCGTCGAAGATGACATTCCGCACATTCCTATGCGTCGCGCCGGAACGAGCGACTAGCGCTCAGCGAGGTCGAGGAGCGCGAGCCTTTGTTGGGTCGATGCCCTTGGGGATCGGCAGCGATGACTTCGACTGCGATACCGAATCAATTCTCTTGATGACTGCCGCCATCGTGGTGCGGTCGATTGCCTTCGGGAGAGACTTGATCGCGGATGCGAGCTTTGCGATCGTGACCTCGTCGTCGCCGTGTCCGACATAGAACACCGTGATGGGAACTCCCGAAGCGACGCGCTTGACCTTGGAGCGCTCATCGCCGACGAGTCGCGTGAGTCGACTGCGATTGCCTTCACCCACGATGACTACACCGCCGCGGCCGACAGTACGATAGACCGCTTCCTGCGTCTTGGGGTTCACCCCGACCGGAGCCTCACTGGCCTGCCATTTGCGGCCGAGAGACGTCGAGAGCACATGTCCAGTTGCTCCGGGCATACCGTCGATCTTGCGGTACATCGCATGTGTGGACAGACGCGTCATCGTGGTAAGCGCGCCCAGAACTCCGAGCATGAGGCCGGTGATGCCCCACAAGATCAGGCTCCACACTGCGACTGGCGGAATCAGAAATCCGACGCCCACACCTGCAGCGACGCCAATCAGAATGATCGCGATCAGCAAGAAGGGGAGCCACCGGAATGACTTCTGAGTGAACGAGTAGAGCGTACGAAGCTGTGAGAAGAAACCGGGACGCTTCTCGGGAACTGAACTGCGGCTGGACATGAACTACAGCCTACTTTGTCGCCGCGCCGTTCTACTCCTCCCCGACACTCAGCCCTCCTGACTTGCGCACACCTCGGCTCTTGCCGACCCGATGGCATTGGACGCGCGCAAGTGTGGGGTGATGACCAATATGCCTACCGACCCGTCGACGCCCCGCACCGCGTTGAGTGCGCCATATCGCGGCATCAGACCCGTGCGAGCGGGCGATGATGCTCCGTTCGGCGGAATGCTCACCACCGTGGAGTCGGGCGACGCGTGCGTGCTGATCGATGCTCGGTCTCTGCCTGAGCAATGGGATGGCTGGTCCGCTGATCCTGATGGTCACCTCGTCACACCTCTTGCGATCGTGAGGCGCAGTGATGGTCACGACGTGGCGATGCCCGTGCTCACCGAGCGTGTCGAGGACTTCGTTGCACGCCGCCAGAATCTCGGCGCTGCGTTGACAAAAGGGGAGCGCGTGACTCTGGCCGTCAGCATCGTACGCGGACTGAGCGAGGTGACGGACAGCGCCGCCGTGGCCGGTCAGTGGTGGCTCACGCAATCTGGTCGGCCGGTGCTTGCCGCCGGCACATCCACTCAGATGGCATGGGAACATTCGCTCTCGCTGATCCGCGCCATCTCCGAAAATGATGCCGCGGGCCCGGTGTGGGCAGAGGCGCTTGTCGCGCTCGATGGTGCCGTCGAGAATGAACGCGAGTACGACCGCGCAGAAGAGCTGCTCTTCACGATTGCAGAGTCAAGCGCACTTGCGACCTCTGCAATCGGGAGCACACGCAAAGCGAGAGATCTCGCCAGCCACACTGCGACCACGTTTGATGAGATCTTGACGCCTCATTCCCGCGGACTCACTGAGCGTCTCGCTCGCCATGTCGATGCAGACCTCGCCGACACCTTCTCACGCGCAACCACCGTGGTGTGGCGCTGGTTGACGACCTCCCGGCGCTCAACCAGTAAACGCGCACCCTGGCTCGTCGCCGCAGCAGTGACCGCGACAGTGCTCGCCGGGGGGCTGTTCTGGCCAACGGAACTTGGAGCACCGGCGACCGCCGAGCTGCCATCGCCGAGCGCTACCGCCATGGTCTCGGAGGACTCGGATCCAGGCGTGTCACCGACTGAGTCGCCGGCACCAGAAAACGATGCTGCCGACGAGAAAGAGTCATCCGGTGCACGCACCGACACTGACATCGCAACGGCTGTCGATTCTCTGCTCACCCGGCGAGCCGACTGTGAAGGTGACGACGGCTGCGAAACTGCCTTCGCCGTCGAGAGCGGATTTGTGCCGCCAGCCGGAGTGATCGATCTGCCCTCCGATCAACGCTCTGAAACGTTGATCGACGAGTATGGGGGAGTCGCCGTCGTGCAGGTCGAAGCGCGCGGTGGCGAGTCTCAGATCGTTGTCATCGAGCGCAGAAACGACGAATGGCTACTGCGCGACGTGTATGACGCCGAGCAGTAGCCATTCACACGATGACTAGATTCCGAGGGATCCCTGGAACGAAGCCGCCTCGAGGCGTGCCTTCACAGCACCAAGGAAGCGCGCTGCATCCGAACCGTCGATAACACGGTGATCATAAGAAAGTGCGAGGTAGACGTAGGAGCGCACCGAAATGGCGTCCTTCCCATCGACCGACACCACACCCGGACGCTTCACGACGATTCCCGTGCCGAGAATCGCCGTCTGCGGCAAGAACACGACGGGCGTGTCGAACAGCGCACCACGCGAGCCGGTGTTGGTCAGAGTGAACGTCCCGCCACCGAGCTCGTCGGGCTTCAACTTGTTGTCGCGCGTACGAGCCGCGAGGTCTGCGACTTCGTGAGCGATCTCTGCGAGGTTCTTCGAAGCGGCATCACGCAAGACCGGCGTGAGTAGACCGCGCTCGGTGTCGACCGCGATCGACAGGTTCTCGCTCGCCGGGTAGACAATCTTGTCTCCGTCAACGGTGGAGTTGACGATCGGGAAAGCCTGAAGTGCTTCAGCTGCCGCCAACGCGAAGAAGGGGAGGAATGACAGCTTGTCGCCGGTCTTTGCGAGGAAGTCTCCCTTCACCTGGTCACGGAAGTTGGCCAGTTTTGTGACGTCAACCTCGACAACGGTAGTGAGTTGCGCTGTCGACTGCATCGAAGCGACCGCTCGCTCGGCAAGAACCTTGCGCAGACGCGACATGGGCTGTGTGGTGCCGCGCAACGGCGAAACCTCAAGCGGCGCCGGTTCGGGCGCGCTCGGAGCTGCGGCAGTCGCGGCGGGCGCAGATGCTGCCTCCGCGGCTTTGAGAACGTCTTCTTTGCGAATACGCCCTCCCACGCCGGTTCCGGTTACGGAAGCGAGATCGACGTTCTGCTGCTGTGCCAATCGACGAACCAGCGGAGTCACGTATGCGACGGTGTCTGAGTCGTCAGCGAGCGCAGCAGCAGCGGGAGCGGCGCTCGGGGCGGCGGGCTCGGCCTTCGCCTCGGGCTCAGGCTTCGCTTCGGGCTCGGGCTTCGCCTCGGGCTCGGGCTTCGCCTCGCGCTCGGGCTTCGCGTCAGGCTCGGGCTTTGACTCGGGCTCGGGCGTCGCTTCGGCAGCCGGAGCAGCCTCGGGCTCAGGCTGCGCCGCGGGCGCGGAATCGCCAATGCGCGCGAGGACCGCGCCAACCTCAACTGTCTCGTCTTCCCCGACGACAATCTCCTGAAGCACCCCGGCGATAGGCGACGGGATCTCGGTATCAACCTTGTCGGTAGAAATCTCGAGCAACGGCTCGTCGACGGCAACGTCTTCGCCGACCTGCTTCAGCCAACGAGTGACGGTACCTTCAGTGACGCTCTCTCCGAGTTCGGGCAAGACCACGTCTTTGCCGCCAGACGCGGCGGGAGGTGCTTGCGCAGGAGCCTCTTCAGCCGGCGCAGCTTCAGTCGACTCTGCCTCAGCGGGCGCAGCTTCAGCCGGCGCAGCTTCAGCGGGCGCAGCTTCAGCGGGTGCCTCTTCAGCGGGTGCCTCTTCAGCCGGTGCCGACTCAGCGGCCGGAGCAGCGGGCGCCTCGGAAGCCCCCGAGCCATCACCGATCTTCGCGAGAACCGCGCCGACCTCGACGGTCTCATCCTCTTGGACGAGAATTTCTTCGATAACGCCGCTGACAGGTGACGGGATTTCGGTGTCGACCTTGTCAGTGGAGATCTCGAGGAGTCCCTCGTCCACCTCGATCGTGTCGCCGACCTGCTTGAGCCAGCGGGTGACCGTTCCCTCGGTAACGCTCTCTCCGAGAGCGGGGAGGACCACGGAAGTGCTCATGACGATGTCTCCTTCAAGATGGAATTCTTTTCTAGCTTAGTGACGACTGCGCCCACGATCGTCAGATCGCGTGAAGCGGTTTGCCCGAGAGAGCCAAGAATGCCTCTCCCAGAGCCTCGCCTTGGGTGGGATGTGCGTGGATAAAGGGTGCGATGTCTTCAGGATGAGCTTCCCAGCCGACCACGAGCTGCGCCTCGGAGATGAGTTCGCCGACGCGGTCGCCGACCATGTGCACGCCGAGCACAGGGCCGTCCTTGATTCGGACGACCTTGACGATTCCGGCGGTACCGAGGATGTGGCTCTTGCCGTTGCCGGCCAGGTTGTACTCGAAAGACGCAATCTGGTCTGCGCCGTGGTCTGCGATGGCCTGAGCTTCGGTAAAGCCGACCGAAGCCACCTCAGGATGCGAGTAGGTGACCTTGGGGATGTTCACGTCCGCGACCAACGGGGGAGTGTGGCCAGCGATCTGCTCGGCGACGAGTATCCCCTGCTGAAAGCCGCGATGAGCAAGCTGCAACCCGGGAACGATGTCGCCCACTGCCCAAAGGTGATCGACGCCGGTTCGCAGGCGCTCGTCTGTGACGACGAAATCCCGATCGAGCGTGACTCCAGCGTCTTCGAAGCCGAGCCCGGCGGTAACCGGCCCTCGGCCAACGGCCACTAAGAGATAGTCTGCCGCGAACTCTTGACCGTTCTCGAGTCTCACCGCGACGCCATCATCAGTCTGGGCAGATGACGCGAAACGCACGCCCAGAGACGACTTGATACCGCGGCGCCGGAAGGCGCGCTCGAGAGCCTTGCTAGCTGCGAGGTCCTCGTTGGGAACGAGATGATCCATTGCCTCGATGATTGTCACATCGACACCGAACGAGCGCCAGACGCTGGCGAATTCCACGCCGATGACACCGCCGCCAAGAATGATGACTGACTGGGGAATCTCCTCCAGCGCCAAGGCCTGTTCGCTCGTGAGAACGCGACCAGCGATATCGAGTCCTGGTAGCGACCGACTTTGCGATCCGGTCGCCAAGATGACGTCGGCACCGTGATAGACGTCTTGGCCGACGCCGACTGATGTTGCAGCAACGAGGCGTCCTTCGCCCGCGATGACAGTGATACCCCGAGCCTTGATGAGGCTTTCGAGTCCTGAGAACTTCTTCGCGACGATTCCCTCGCGATATGCACGCACCGCCTGCGCGTCGATTCCATCGAAAGTTGCTCGCACGCCTACGTCGGCGGCGGCACGAGCCGTGTCAGCGACCTCGGCGGAATGAAGGAGAGCTTTTGTGGGGATGCAGCCGCGATGCAAGCACGTGCCACCCAGCTTGTCTTTCTCAATCACCGCGACGGATTTTCCGAGTTCAGCCGAGCGAATCGCTGCCGCATAGCCACCGCTTCCGCCGCCCAGAATCACGACGTCGAAGGTGTGTTCCGCCATCAGTTCGCTGCTCCCGTGACGTAGTGAAAGAGGCTTCGCACAGAAGCTCCGGTCGCCCCTTTGTCGGTAAAGCCGAACCCGGCACCCTTGTTCATGCCGACACCCGCGATGTCGACGTGCACCCAAGGGATGCGTGCAGCATCGTCTTGATCGCTCACTCGCCCGACAAAATGACGCAGGAACAGCCCCGCGAACATCGTGCCACCAGCAGGATCGCCGATTTTCGCGTTCTGCAGATCCGCGATCGGTGAATCGAGCTCGTCAACCATGTGTTCGGGGAGGGGCAGCTGCCACGCTAGTTCGTTCACGTCGGCGGCAGCTTTCAGATAGTCGGCGACCGCGGTGTCGTCACCCATGACGCCGGCGTGCCTTGTACCGAGCGCAACCGTCACAGCGCCAGTCAGGGTCGCGACATCGACGATCAAGTCCGGATGCTCCCGGCTCGCCGCCACGAGGCCATCAGCCAGCACCAGGCGTCCTTCGGCATCAGTGTTGAGCACCTCGACGGTGGTGCCGTCCGCGATGCGGAGCACATCACCCGGGCGAGTGGCTCGACCCGAGGGCATGTTGTCGGCAATGCAGAGCCATGCGGTGACCTTAACCGGCGCGTGAACCGTGGCGACGGCGCGCAGCACCGCGAGCGCTGTTGCAGCTCCGCACATGTCGTACTTCATGCCGACCATGCCAGATGCAGGTTTGAGCGAGAGTCCGCCGGTGTCGAACGTGATGCCTTTACCAACGAGCGCGACATGTCGCTCGGCGTCCGCCGGCGCATACTCCAATCGCACCAGCCGTGGCGGGCGATCAGACCCTTGCCCCACACCGAGGATGCCGCCGAAGCCGCCGTCTTTGAGGGCCGCCTCATCGAAAACCTGTACGGAAACATCCAGGCCGGCAACGCTCTGCGTCGCGTGCTCGGCGAAGTCGGCAGGACCGAGCCATTCCGCCGGAGTCGCGACGAGATCTTTCACGAGGGCGACGGCGTCAGCGCTCGCAAGCACACGCGCGGTTTCGGTCTCGTCGGGAACGTTCGCCAGGTGCAAGGTGACAAGCGAGGCCCGTGACTTCTTGGCAGCCTTCTTGTACCCGTCGAAACGGTATCCGCCGAGAGCAGCGCCTTCGGCTGCAGCCGACCAGAGTGCCTCATCGGCTAGCGGAAAGGCGAGGGCGACTTTCTCAAAACCGACGAGCGCACGAAACGCCGCGCCGACGCTGTCGCGCATTTTCGCGGCATCCGGATTCGTGCCTGTGCCGACAACGGCGAGCGGCAGTGCGGTGACATCGGGTGCGTAGGCACGCACCAGCACACCTGGCGCACCAGTGAACCCGATGGCTGTCAGAGACTGTGCAAGACCTGGCCACTCAGCCAGGTCAGGAGCCGGATCTGTATCGAGCGGCGGAAGGGCCAGAACGATCGCATCGGCGGCGGTGTCTCGGATGGACTCGGTCGAATATTCAAGGTCGGGGTACGACATGCTCTCCATCCTAGGGACGATGTGTTCGCTGTGAGCGGGACGTGCCCGACCCACGCGTAGACGACGCCTCGTACGATGGTGATATGCCTTCGTCCGGTCCCATATTTGAACGCGCGAGTTCAGCACCGCCTGTACCCGCCGGTCTTCCCCTCATCATCACCCTCACCGGCTTCGCCGATGCGGGCAACGCGGTGAGTCAAACGCTCGATTACATGCGTGACGAGCTCGACGGCACCCCCGTCTCCGTCTTCTCGAACGACGCTCTTCTTGACTACCGAGCTCGACGCCCGATGATCTCTTTCGACCAGGACCATCTCACCGGCTATCGTGCACCGCGGCTTGAACTGTCGCTCGTGCACGACACTCTGGGCCAGCCCTTCCTCTTGCTCGGAGGCTACGAACCCGACTTCGGCTGGGATGCATTCACCGAAGCTGTCGTTGATTTCGCGGGCGCCTACGAAACCTCGTCGGCGACATGGGTTCACGCCATCCCGATGCCGGTGCCTCACACCCGGCCAATCGGCACGACCGTCAGCGGCACGCGCAAGGAGCTGACCAAAGCGCACTCAGTGTGGCAACCTCACACGCAAGTCCCCGCGACAGCAGCACACTTGCTCGAGTTGCGCCTGGCTGAGGCTGGCAACGACGTGGCAGGATTCGCTCTGCTCGTGCCGCACTATCTTGCCGAAAGCGACTATCCCGCCGCCGCGATGGCCGCGCTCGACAGTCTTTCCATCGCCACGGGGCTTGTGTTCGCTGGTGACGACCTGCGCGAGGCCAACCGCGACTATCTCGCCAAGGTGGGCGACCAGATCAAAGACAACGACGAGCTTTCTCGCATGGTTTCGGGGCTGGAAGATCGATACGACGCCTACATGGCGGGGTCGACCGACGCGACTCCGATTATTCACACGGGCGATCTGCCCAGTGCCGACGAACTCGGCGCGGAGTTGGAGCGTTTTCTCGCATCACGCCCTCCGGGTGAAGACGACAAGCGCGGGCTCTGAGGAATCTTCGCGCCACGTCGCGCGTTGCAGACTGTCTCGTGCGGTCTCCAGGACTCGGCGAGATGCAAAAGGCACAATAGCGGCGAAATTGCAAGAGGTGCCGCACATGTGTGAGACAATAGACACTCTGACCCGTTGTCAATCCGATAGGTTCGCGTTCCGCGCGTGGCTGAGGACTTGACAAGGGTCTTACTAGTGTCCGAAGAATACCGAGGGCGTGCGGCTCGTGCCCGTCGGTGAAAGGCTAAACGTGACTCCAGGCGCGAAGACAACTGCCCAAAAGGCTGCGACGGACACCGAACAGGAAGCTGTCGAGACAGCTCCGGCGCCCGCTCGCAAGCCTGCCGCAAAGCGCACCCCTGCGAAGGCTGCTGCGAAGAAGGCTCCTGTGAAAAAAGCAGCGAGCACGAAGGTCGACGACGACGTCGAAGCTGCGGCAGATGCGCCGGTAGCCGCTAAGGCTCCGGCAAAAGCGGCCGCGAAGACTCCTGCCAAGCGCGGGCGCAAGGCTGCTGATCCTGTCGCAGAGGCTGAAGAAGCGCCACCTGCAGCAGAAGAAGACGAGGAAGAAGAGAACACCAAGCCGGCGTTCACTGAACCTCTGCCCACCGGAGCGATCGTCATCTCATCGAGTGACGACGAGGATGTGCCGGTTTACTCCACCCAGATCACCGGTGCGACGGCCGACCCCGTCAAGGACTACCTCAAGCAGATCGGTAAAGTTCCGCTCCTGAATGCGGAGCAAGAAGTCGAGCTGGCGATGCGCATCGAAGCGGGTCTGTTCGCTGAAGACAAGCTCGCGCAGATGTCACCGTCTGAAAGGACCGGCCAGCTCGGACTCGACCTCCAGTGGGTAGCCCGCGACGGTCAGCGCGCGAAGTCCCACCTTCTCGGCGCGAACCTTCGTCTCGTCGTCTCGTTGGCAAAGCGCTACACCGGTCGCGGGATGCAGTTCCTCGACCTGATCCAGGAGGGAAACCTCGGGCTCATCCGTGCCGTCGAGAAGTTCGACTACACCAAGGGCTTCAAGTTCTCGACCTACGCCACCTGGTGGATCCGTCAAGCGATCACCCGCGCAATGGCCGACCAAGCGCGCACCATTCGCATTCCCGTGCACATGGTCGAAGTCATCAACAAGCTGGCACGAGTGCAGCGTCAGATGCTGCAGGATCTCGGTCGCGAACCGACGCCCGAAGAGCTCAGCCACGAACTCGACATGACCCCCGAGAAGGTTGTTGAGGTGCAGAAGTACGGTCGCGAGCCGATTTCTCTGCACACGCCGCTGGGTGAAGACGGCGACAGTGAGTTCGGCGACCTGATTGAAGATACCGAAGCAGTAGTTCCCGCCGATGCAGTGGGTTTCACCATGTTGCAGCGTCAGCTTGAGTCGCTGCTCGACTCGCTGTCTGAACGTGAGGCGGGCGTGATTCGTATGCGCTTCGGTCTGGGCGATGGACAGCCCAAGACTCTCGACCAGATCGGCGACACGTTCGGTGTCACTCGTGAGCGCATTCGCCAGATCGAATCGAAGACGATGGCAAAGTTGCGCCACCCGAGCCGGTCGCAGTCATTGCGGGACTACCTCGAGTGAGCGAGGCTAACGCCGGCAAGGCGCTCACAGTCGACATCGATGGGATGTCGTTTGCACGCATCCCAATTCGCACGCGCGTTGTCATGCCCGGTGATGATCTCGACGAGTTCATCGCCGAGTACGCCACGAGTGTCGTTCGCGAAGGCGAC
This sequence comes from Microbacterium marmarense, assembly GCF_037204165.1. Classification (NCBI taxonomy): domain Bacteria; kingdom Bacillati; phylum Actinomycetota; class Actinomycetes; order Micrococcales; family Microbacteriaceae; genus Microbacterium; species Microbacterium marmarense. The sequence continues at coordinate 319,544 of NZ_JBBDGL010000002.1, read as the reverse complement.
ATTCTGTTCGTCACGGAGAAGATCGTGGCGATCACACAGGGACGCTCGTTCGCGATCGACGAAATCACGCCACGCAAGCTAGCACTCTTCCTCTCGAAGTACGTGACCCGCACTCCATACGGCATTGGTCTCGGCATGCCTGAGACTATGGAAATGGCGCTACGCGAGTGTGGCAACGTTCGGATCCTGTTTGCCGCGGCTGTTTCGGCCGTGACGAAGCTGTTCGGTCGCAAGGGCGATTTCTATCGCATCGCAGGCGACAAGGCACGCGCCATTGATGGACCCACAAGCGGTACGATCCCGCCCTACAATCAGGCGGTCGTGCTTGGGCCCGAACGTCCAAACGAGGTTGCTCGCCATCTCAAGTCGATCGTTGGCGGCGTCTGCGAGGTCGCTGTGGTTGACATCAATGATCTTGGTGGAAACATTCTCGGCTCCACATTGGACAAGACCGCAGAGAAGCGGCTCGTGTCGATTTTGAAGGACAACCCGCTTGGCCAGGGCCATCAGTCCACGCCGCTCGGCGTGATTCGCGCTGTTTAGCCGCGGTATAGAAAATCTCCCGCTGCGATATGCGCAGCGGGAGATTTCTGTCTGGCTCTAGAAGCCGATTGCGGCCCGATAGCGGCCCTTGTTGCCCGTGCGGATTCCGGTGACGCTGGGCTTGTTTTCGTACACGCCCGCTCCCCAGTTGCCCTCGACGAGTACCGGGCCGTCGGGGGTCACGACGATGTCCCATCCGACGTACTGCACTTGTGGCACGACGCGTGCTACCTGGTCGACAAACGCCTTGACCTCGTCGATCATGGGCAGCTGAAAGTCGGCGATCACAAAATCACTATCGGGATGCTTCACATGCACGTGCGCATGCGAATCGTAGCCGGGGCCCATCGAATGACCGTTCTCGTCCAGCATCGTGTAGAAACCGCCAAAGGTCATCTGGTCGCTGACAGCGCCGCGACCGAACTTTTGCGCCATCGCAAGTATGTGGGTTTCGCGGCCATCGAAGAATGCCGTCACCCGCGTCGTGTTGACGGTGCCGGGGCAAACAGCGGCCAGATCTTCGTGCTGCCGAATCACCTCTTCAATCAACAGTTCTCCGCGTTCGAGCAGTCCGCGGTGAAACTCAGCCCAGTCAGCGATCTCCGCCGCGTGATACCGATGAACGCCGGTTCCCGCCTGACCTACTGGTTCTTTCGTGACAACCGTCTTTTGAGCGGTCACGAAAGCTTGCACTTCGTCGGCGTTCCCGTCGGTGACGACCATCCAGTCGCGTAGCAAAAAGTCGCTGAAGACGCGGTTGAACTCGACCTTGTCTTGAAACATGTACCGATAGTCGGGGTGATCGTACTTCTGCGACAGCTGGTTCGACACCGGGTGAGTCATATAGGTCGCTCGCTCTGAGCGCGTCAGAATCGCGAAGTCGTAGTCGATGTAGTCCTGAAAACCAACATTGTTGAATCCTGCAGACCAAAGCATGTCAATCACGATGCGGGGCGTCCATTTGCCGTGCTGTTCCGACGCTTCCTTGGCACGCTCCAACACTGAGCCGACATCTATTCGACGCGCGCGAGCAACAAGGTAGCGAAGGCGGTCGCTCAGACCGAGGCGCTGAGAAGGCATGCATACTCCGAGGTAGAAACTGGGGGACCCCGATAGTCTAGACGGCGTGAGTTCGACGAACCCTGGGCACGGTCCGGTGTCAGCACATCGGGCGTCCTCCAGCGGCCCTACGGCGCGGGTGTCTCGCGAAGCCTTGGTTCACAACGCCCGTCGCGCGTACGCCGCGGGTGACCGCGCGTACTCGCGATCGATACTGGATGCGGATGCCTGGGGCCATGGCGCGCCGATGGTCACCGAGGTGCTGGCAGCAGCCGCGATCCTCCCCAGCGACGACGGCAGCCTCGATCCGTATTCGCTTTTCGGGCTACCCGGTGGTGACGACGCCTGCATCCCGGCACTGCACCTGCATGGGACCGTGCTGAGCACCAAGCGGCTGCGCACCGGCGAAGGGGTGTCGTACGGCTATCTTTTTCGCGCTACGAGCGACACGCACATCGCTCTGGTCACGGGGGGCTACGCGCAGGGTGTCGTTCGTTCCCTCGGTGGCAGCATCAGCGTGAGAATCGGCAGTGACGTCCATCCCGTCGTCGGACGAGTAGCCATGGACGTGTGCGTGGTCGATTTCGGGAGTGCGGACGTCGCACGAGGCGACCGCGCCGTGTTCTTCGGCGACCCTCGCGCCGGCGACCCTTCTTTGGCGGAGTGGACGCAGGCATGCGGCCTGCGCGCAAACGAGATTGTGACGATGGTCGGCTTACGCGCGGCTCGGGAGATTTCGCTGTGACCGCTAGCCTGCACGTCGATCTGAACGCGTTTGCCCGCAACCTCAGCCGTGTTCGTACCGTTGTCAGTCCCGCCGAAGTGATGTTGGTCGTGAAGGATGACGCCTACGGACATGGGATAGCCCCGGTGGTGCGCCGGGCTGCGCAAGAGGGCGTCAGCTGGTTCGGCGCATTCGATGTGAGCACTGGTCGTGCGGTTCGAGCCACGTTGGGAGATAGCGCCCGCATCTTCGTATGGATGGCTGGCTCGCAGGCAGACGTCGACGCTGTCATCAGCGAACGACTCGAAGTAGGAATCGGCGACGCCGCGCTCCTGGAACAAGTGGCGGCAACTGCAGCGTCGGCGGGCCAGGTAGCGCGCGTGCATCTGAAGATCGACACCGGCCTCCACCGCAATGGCATCCGGCCTGAGCACTGGCCCACATTCGTCGCGCACGCCGCGCGACTGGAACAATCCGGGTCGATCGACGTAGTGGGGGTGTGGAGCCACATTGCCGAAGCGTCGAACGATGAAGACGATGAGTCGCGCAGGCTGTATGAGGACGCCCTCGCGAAAGCAGCGACGGCCGGACTAGCCATCAGCGTGCGCCATCTGGCTGCGAGCGCCGCGGCCTTCGCAAGACCAGAGTTTCGGTACGACCTCGTCAGAGTGGGAGCCTTTTGCTACGGCATCCGCTCGGCAGGTGGTGCCTCCGAACAGGCGCTCGGCCTCACCGTGGTATCTCGGCTTGAGGCGGACGTCACCGCCGTTGGTGAGAGGAGCGTCACCGTCAACATCGGAAGTCTTGATGGTCTTGCATCACTGCTCGCTGGCCTGGTGCGAGTCGGCACCCCAGCTGGTTCTCGAAAGCTGCTGAGCGTCGGAGACTCCCAGTCGGTCGTTGAGAAATGGCCTGACGCGCGCGTCGGCGATACCGTTCGCATCTACGGTCCAGGTGATCTCCAGGAAGCGTCTCCGACAGATCTCGCCGAAGCGATCGACACGATCGGCGAAGAGATCGCGCTGCGCGTGTCTCCACTCATCCCCAGAGTGTACTCAGGGGAATAGAAAGGCTAAACAGCCTCGTGCAGGCGTGCTGTCTCGTCGTGCCATGAGGTGGCGATCGCGCGAAGCTTCTCTTCGTACTTGCGCCCGTGGTGAGCGCAGAAAAGCAGCTCGCTGCCGTTCACTTCGGCGGCGATGTAGGCCTGCGCGCCGCATGAATCACAGCGGTCCGACGCGGTCAGGCGGTGTTCGAGGACGGCGGCCTCTGGGGTCGATAGCGTAGTCATCTCGGTGCCTCCTCATATGCGTAGAGCGATGTAGCTGTCATGAAATACAACCACGCCCTGGCTTAGACGATGCCCGCAATCGCCCAGAAACCGCCTTATTTCGCTCAGCGCGTACGCCGAAGTCGCCACGGAGCGTGTCTGCGGCATCCTGGCGCACACCGCGGATAGGCTCGATGATTGTGACTTCCGAGTACTCCGCCCATCACCTCCAGGTACTTGAAGGCCTTGAAGCCGTCCGCAAACGGCCGGGCATGTACATCGGCTCGACCGACTCGCGCGGGCTCATGCACTGCCTGTGGGAGATCATCGACAACTCAGTAGACGAGGCACTCGGGGGCCACGGGTCTCATATCGAGATCATTCTGCATGACGACGGAAGCGTAGAAGTTCGCGACCGCGCTCGAGGCATTCCCGTGGATATCGAACCACGCACCGGACTGAGCGGCGTGGAAGTGGTCTTCACGAAGCTGCATGCCGGCGGCAAGTTCGGCGGCGGCTCTTACGCGGCCTCGGGTGGATTGCACGGCGTCGGAGCATCAGTCGTGAACGCACTATCGGAACGACTTGACGTCGAGGTGGATCGCGCCGGCAAGACGTGGGCGATGTCTTTCCACCGCGGCGAACCCGGCAATTTCGACGGCAACGCACCGGATTCTCCCTTCACACCGTTCGAGAATGCGTCGGAGCTGAAGCTGAAGGGGCGTGCACCCAAGGGCGTGACGGGCACACGGATTCGGTACTGGGCCGACCGCCAGATCTTCACTAAAGATGCAGCGTTCACGCTGACTGAACTAGAGCAGCGCGCACGACAGACCGCTTTTCTTGTACCTGGCCTCGAGATCGTCATCCGTGACGCGCGCACCGACGAGCCGATCGAGACGAGCTATCGCTACGACGGCGGCATTTCGGAGTTTGCGGAGTTTCTCGCTCCCGACACCTCGGTGACCGATACGTGGCGGTTGAGCGGCACTGGCACCTTCAAAGAAACAGTGCCGGTATTGCAACCGAGCGGCGCAATGTTCCCCACTGAGGTTGAACGCGAATGCGAAGTCGACATCGCCGTGCGATGGGGGATCGGCTACGAGACCACGTCGCGCTCGTTCGTGAACATCATCGCGACACCCAAGGGCGGTACTCACCAACAAGGGTTTGAGGCCGGGCTGATGAAGGTTCTGCGCACCCAGGTAGAGCAGAACGCTCGCAAGCTGAAGGTGGGCAACGACAAGCTCGAGAAGGACGATATTCTCGCTGGTCTCAGTGCGGTACTTACCGTGCGCATTCCCGAACCGCAGTTTGAAGGCCAGACCAAAGAGGTTCTTGGCACCCCCGCCGTACGTCAGATCGTCGCAAACGTGGTGACGCGTGAGCTCACCGCTCGGTTCGCTTCGACGAAACGTGATGACAAGGCCCAGGCCTCTCAGCTGCTCGAGAAGGTCGTGTCTGAGATGAAGGCCCGTGTTTCAGCACGAGCGCACAAAGAGACGCAACGTCGCAAGAACGCGCTCGAGTCATCATCTCTGCCGGCGAAGCTCGTGGACTGCCGCTCAAGTGACGTGGCGGAATCCGAACTGTTCATCGTCGAGGGTGACTCGGCGCTCGGGACGGCAAAGTTGGCGCGAAACAGCGAGTATCAGGCGCTGCTGCCGATTCGAGGCAAAATCCTCAACGTGCAGAAGGCATCGGTCAGCGACATGCTCTCGAATGCGGAGTGCGCGTCGATCATCCAGGTTATCGGTGCCGGTTCTGGGCGCTCGTTCGATCTCAGTGCCGCTCGTTACGGCAAGATCATCCTGATGAGCGACGCCGATGTCGACGGTGCACACATTCGCACCCTTCTGCTCACGCTGTTCTTCCGCTACATGCGTCCACTCATCGAAGAAGGACGCGTGTTCGCCGCGGTACCGCCGTTGCACCGCGTCATCGTGATGCATCCCGGCTCGAAGCCCAACGAGACGATCTACACCTACTCCGAAAAGGAGTTGCAGACGCTCCTAGCTAAGCTCACCAAGAGCAACAAGCGCTGGCAAGAACCGATCCAGCGCTACAAGGGTCTCGGTGAGATGGATGCTGAGCAGTTGGCCACTACGACCATGGACCGCTCGGGTCGACTGCTGCGCCGCGTGAGAGTTGACGACGCTGAGGCCTCGTCGACGGTGTTCGAACTATTGATGGGCAACGAGGTCGCACCACGCCGTGAGTTCATCATCGACGCATCGGGCCGCCTGGAGCGCGGCAGAATCGACGCCTGACTCTGCGTCAGCGAACTCCCGTGCCGACGTACGCGATCACGCCGTCGAGCGGTGTGCCCGAGGCATCGCGCTTCGCGCCGGGCTCCGGCAGCGAACGCGTCGCTCCGTCAGCGGCGATCGCACGGGGGTCTGATCCAACCCAGGCGAGCGTGAGGGCGTCTTCGCCGCGCAGCAGACGCTGGGCGCGCACACCACCGGTCGCGCGTCCCTTCGCGGGAAACTCGCTGAAGACCGACACCTTGGCGCTGCCAGCATCGGTGCCTGCGATAGCAGAGGTCGCCCCAGCTACGGTGACCACCACCGCATCGAAGGCCGACGCGCCGACCACTGAGAACATGATCACGGATGCGCCGTCGCCGAGACGGATTCCTGCCATACCTCCGGCAGCCTTGCCCTGGGGTCTTACCGAAGATGCGTCGAAGCGCAGCAATTGCGCGTCGCTGGCTACGAACACCAGTTCGTCGCCGTCAGAGGCGGGCGCAGCCCCGACGACACGGTCGCCGTCGCGCAACGAGATGATCTCGATGTCGTGTTTGGCGCCGAGTTCGGTCGCAGCAACTCGCTTGACTGTTCCCATAGCTGTGCCGATGGCGATCGCGGGGGAGTCGGCGAGCGGCACGATCGATACGATGCGTTCGCCACCCGTCAGACCCAAGTACTGGTCTGCACGCATTCCTGCGCTCAGCTGCACAGAGTTTCCGGGCACCGACGGCAGGTCAACGGGAGTGAAGCGAACCAGACGACCATGAGTGGTGATAGCGCCGATATCACCGCGTGCAGTGGTGTCGACACTCGCAAGAATCGCGTCGTGCTTCGACCGACGTGCTGGTGGCACGATTCCGCCCGCGGCCACGTCTGGGGTGAGCTCGGCGCGCACCATTCGTCCGCTCGCCGAGAGGAAGACTCGGCACGGCGCGTCAGCGATCTGCAGTTCCGCCGCTGCTGCCGCAGCGCGCGAGCGCGGCTGTACGGGTCCGCCGTTGAGAAGAACCGTTCGGCGCGGCGTGCCATACGTGTCTGCCGCGACCTCAAGCTCGCGGGCGACCTGAGCACGAATCAGCGCATCGCTGCCGAGCAGCTTCTCCAGCTCGGCGATCTCAGCAAGCAGGCTGTCACGCTCCGCTTCAAGTTCGATACGAGAGAACTTGGTCAACCTGCGCAACCGCAGCTCGAGGATGTACTCGGCCTGCAACTGTGAGAGGTCGAAGACATCCATCAGCCTCGCGCGGGCCTGCTCGGTGTCATCAGATGCGCGGATGACTTGAATGACCTCGTCGATGTCGAGAATGGCCACCAGCAGGCCCTCGACAAGGTGCAACCGCTCTTTGCGCTTGCGCAGTCGATACTGGCTTCTGCGCGTGATGACACTGATGCGATGGTCTAGATAGACGCGCAACATCTCACGAAGACCAAGCGTTGCCGGCTGACCGGCCACCAAGGCGACGTTGTTCATGCTGAATGAATCTTCGAGCGGCGTCAGCCGGTAAAGGTGATCGAGCACCGCCTGCGGGTCAAAGCCGGTCTTGATTGTGATGATCAGACGAAGGCCGTGGTGACGATCCGTGAGATCGGCGACATCAGCGATGCCCTGCAGCTTCTTTGCGTTGACCGCATCTTTAATCTTCTCGATGATGCGTTCAGGACCCACGAGGTAGGGAAGTTCGGTGACGACAAGTCCCGTGCGCCGCGGACCGACCGATTCGATCGAAACCTTCGAGCGGGTGCGGAAGCTGCCGCGTCCGTTCGTGTACGCGTCTTTGATTCCGTCAAGGCCCACGATGATGCCCCCGGAGGGCAGATCGGGCCCCGGGACGAACTCCATGAGTTCTTCCACGGTGGCTTCGGGATGCTCAAGGAGATGAATGGCCGCAGCGACAACCTCGATCAGGTTGTGGGGCGCCATGTTGGTCGCCATGCCAACCGCGATGCCCGATGCGCCGTTCACCAGCAGATTCGGGAATGCCGCGGGCAGCACTTCGGGCTGTTGAAACTGGCCGTCGTAATTCGGGATGAAATCCACGACGTCTTCGTCGAGATTCTCGGTCAGCGCGAGCGCCGGGGGCGCAAGCCGCGCCTCGGTGTATCTGGAGGCTGCCGGGCCGTCATCGAGGGATCCGAAGTTTCCGTGGCCATCGACCAACGGCACGCGCAGAGAGAAGGGCTGCGCCAGGCGCACGAGCGCGTCGTAGATCGCGCTGTCTCCGTGCGGGTGCAACTTACCCATGACCTCACCGACGACGCGCGCGCTTTTGACATGGCCTCGATCTGGGCGAAGGCCCATGTCGGCCATCTGAAAAAGAATGCGGCGCTGAACCGGCTTCAGTCCGTCGCGGGCGTCCGGAAGCGCCCGGGAGTAGATCACTGAATAGGCGTATTCAAGGAACGAACCCTGCATTTCGGCGGACACATCGACGTCCTCGATGCGTCCGTGATCAGCGGTGGCGGATTCAGGGCGTGATGCAGGCATTGACGATGTGGCCTCGGGGTAACAGCGGTGCGGCGAGGGCTCGGCACGCATATGCGAGACTGGCCCAGATGCCTCTCAGCCTACCCGTGGACCCGCCGCACGCCCGGAGCCTCACCGGTGTTGTGCCCGAGATGGCGCGCGCACTGAGCGCAGACTCCGCATGGTTTGCCCCTGCCACGAGCGCGATCGTTTTCGTCATCGATGGTCTCGGGAGCCACAATCTAGCCGCTCGGTCTGGCCACGCGCGGTTTCTCGCGTCGATGGCGACCAAGAAAGATGTTGCCCGCACTGTCTTTCCCTCGACCACAGCGAGCGCCCTGGCAAGTCTGCTCACCGGAACGCTGCCGGGGGAGCATGGGATCGTCGGTTACAAGGCTCGCGTGCCCGGCGAGCACCGGGTCGCGAACCAGTTGCGGGGTTGGGAGACAGACGGGCTACCCGAGTCGTGGCAGCGCGCCATCCCGCTGGCGACGTCGCTCGGTCGAGCGTTCTTCGTCGTCTCGAAGAGCGAGTATGAGTCAACCGGATATACGCGCGCAACCCAGTCCGGCGCTCAGTTCGTCGGTGTCGACGACCTGACCGAACGAGTGGCCGAAGCTGCACGGATCGCTCATCAGCATCCCGGATCTCTGGTTTACCTCTATGCCCCGGAACTTGACGGCGCTGGTCACAAACACGGGTGGCAGTCCGACGAATGGGTGGGAACTCTCGAGACCTTGGATGCCGCCGCGGCTTCTCTGGCAGCGCAGCTGAGACCGGGTATTGGTGCTGTCGTGACGGCCGACCACGGCATGATCGACGTGCCTCGCCACCGACACATTCTGCTGGGTGCTGGCGACGATCTCGTCGACGGCGTCTCACTGGTGGGAGGCGAACCGCGCATGCTTCATGTCTATGCCGAAGTGGGCCAGCAAGAGAGCGTCCTTGCGCGGTGGCGTGCCTCAGAGGGCGAGCGCTCGTGGGTGCTGTCTCGTGCCGAGATCATCGAGTCGGGCTTGCTCGGCCCAGTGAGCGACGAAGTCATTGAGCGAATCGGCGATGTATTGATCGCCCCACGCGCCGGAATCGCGTACTACGACGATCGTACGGGTGACAAAGGTCCGCAACGGATGATCGGCCAGCACGGATCGTTGACCGCCGAAGAGCGCATTGTGCCCTTGATCAGGCTCGGTGCATTCCGCTAGCTAGTCGTCGGTCTTCGCGCCGAAAACGATCTCGTCCCATGAGGGCATTGAAGACCGCCCCTTGCGGCGTCCGCCCTCGGCTGCCGCAGACGAAGACTCGAAATGTGAGGGTTTCGCCGCCGCGGAGTCGTCGTTTTCGTCGACTGTCGCCTCGTAGCCAGGCTCGAGCGCATCAAAGAGCGCGACGGGTGCGTGCGAACGTGGTGGATCCTCCGGAGCATCTTCGTCAGCACCGGGCAACGGTTCGCGTTGTCCACGGCGTCGACGCAGAGCTTCAAGCAGGTCTGCAGTTTCGGCCGACGTGGTAGCCGGAGAATCGGCACGCTTGATCGCTGCGGCTTGAACTGCGGCTGCCGTCGGCTCGCTGAGGTCGGGAGCCTCAAGGTCTGCTTCGGGCATCTTGCGGGGCCCGAACGCTCCACTGTCGAACCGGGTGTCATCCTTCGCAGGAGCAACGTCTAGAGCACGTAGACGGGGGATGAGGCCCTCAGGCAACGATCCTTGGCGAGAGAGCTGCACCGCGTCAGAGTTGAGAGGAGCCAGCGTGCTGCGACGCGGATCGAAGCTCCAGCGGGCATCGTGATCGACATCATTCGCGGTGAACTCAAGCTTCAGAATCCACCCGGTGGACTCCTTCCAGCTGGTCCAGCGTTCGCCAATCGCGGCGGCTTCAGCAAGCTTGCCCCGCACGGCGGATCCGAAAGTCGGCTGAGCGCTCGGTTCGAAGTCGCCGCCCATCAACACGGGCACAGCGAGCGCTTGCCCGACGATGTGTTCACGCTCAGCAAGCACGGGCCCTTCAAAGCGCTCGACGTCCTCGACGCGAGCGCCGAGAAGCTCAGCGACCTCGGCAGCAGAAAGCCCGGCGCGAATATGCGACTGAATCTCTCGCGGGCTGGCGCGCAGAACGGAATTCTCATCTTCGCGGGCGCGACGCACCTTGCGCAATTCGACGCGCAAAACGTCGTCTATGGCGAGCACAAACCTTTCGCCTGACTCGGTTGCCAGGACGAGTTTGTCCTCTTCTGTTCCGATGACCTTGAGCTGTTCCATGCGGACGCCTCTCCGATCCCTGCGTATGCGCCCTAATGCTTACACACGCCGTCCCAATCCTCGGGAATTTCGTGCGTGCGCCGCGAGTTTAGGTGGGTGACAGGGCGCGAAAGCCAAGCGTATTTGCGTATTCGCTCAAACTCGTGCAAACTGTCGCCGCCCCACGGGGCCGATACACACCGAGTCACCCGGAAGTTGAGACGTACAGGCATGGCCACCGATTACGACGCACCACGCAACAAGACCGAAGACGACAGCGAGTCGATCGAGGCGCTCAAGGAGCGCGTTCCCGACAAGCTCTCCGGTTCGGTCGATGCTGAGGATGCTGATAATCCCTCAGGCTTTGAACTGCCCGGAGCGGATCTTTCAGACCTCGAACTCGATGTTGTCGTTCTTCCCGCACAGGACGACGAGTTCACTTGCATGAGCTGCTTCCTTGTGAAGCACCGTTCGCAGCTCGATCACACCGGCGCCGATGGCGCTATCTGCCTGGAGTGCTCCGCGTAAGCTGTGCTCGGCGAATAGCCGCGGCCAGTCGCTCTGGCGTGCGTGAGCAGATCACCCACGCCGGAGCGGGATCCTCAGGATCCAAATTGGGAACAACAACGAGCGCGTCTATTCCACCTCGGATCAGGTGCCACGCTCGAGGATCGAGTCCTGTACCTCGGGCATGCCGAGCCGACTCGCCGGAGTGCACCTCTGGTTCTCCGAGCAATTCGGTGGAGATGTGCGCACGTCCCGCCCGCAAGACGTCGTTCTCGACGCTGACCACTGGGGCGAGACTTACAAGCAAGACGACCGTCAGCAATCCCAGCGCTGCTCCGATGACAAGAGCGAGAGTTGTGTTCAGCGGCGCAAACACGAGCGCTGCCATCGGTGCGACAACTCCGGCGCTCACCAGCACCCACAAAGATGGACCGAGTCGCTCGCGATAATCGCCGACTCCTGCACTGCTCGTTGAGTTCTGCATTACCCTCGTTGGGTGACTGAAACGGTGGACATTCCCATTATCGCCCCCGACGCACCCGTGTATGCCCATCCCGGCGACGCAGGGGCCGACCTAGCGGCGTCTGAAGCCGTGACGCTTGCTCCCGGCGCTCGTGCTCTTGTCGGCACCGGAGTTCGTATCGCTCTGCCAGAAGGCTATGCCGCATTCGTCGTGCCGCGAAGCGGCCTCGCGGCCAAGCACGGCATCACCGTTGTCAACTCGCCGGGCACTGTCGACGCGGGATACCGCGGCGAGATCAAGGTGACGCTTCTCAACACCGATAGCAGCACCGCTTTTCACGTCGCCGTCGGCGATCGCATTGCCCAACTCATAGTGATGCCCGTCTCTCGCGCACACTTCATCCCGGTCGAAACCTTGCCCGACAGCATCCGTGGCGAAGGTGGCTTCGGATCGACCGGCTATCAGAAAGAGGGAACCCCGGCATGACCGATCCCACACCTGCCGAAAACGCCCCCGCGGGTTTGACCCCGGCCCTGCGCGCGGCAAACGGTCCTTTCGACGAGACTGAGGCCAATCCCGTGCGGCCCTACATCGACCTCGGCGGCATCAAGATCCTCCCTCGCGAAGGCCTCAATCTGCGCCTCGAGGTCGAAGAGCAGACGAAGCGCATTGTCGCCGTCGGCCTCGACTACGCCGACTCCACACTGCAGGTGCAGCCCTTCGCGGCGCCCCGCTCCACCGGGCTGTGGGACGAGACGCGCGAACAGATCCGCGCGCAGGTGCGTCAACAGGGCGGGCGAGTAGAGGAACGCCAAGGACCGTTGGGGGCTGAGCTGCTGGCAGAAGTCCCCGTCGTTGCTGGTGCTGATGGTGCCAGTGGCAAGCGTCTCGCGCGCTTCGTGGGCGTAGACGGCCCTCGCTGGTTCTTGCGAGGCGTCATCGGAGGCGCGGCAACGGCAGATGTCGAAGCAGCGGCGAAAGTCGAGGATCTGTTCCGATCCATCGTCGTCGTGCGAGGTGGAACACCCATGCCGCCGCGAGATCTCATTCCCCTGCGCATGCCGGCGACCCCCGGCAGCGCATGAGTGACGCGAACGGCGCAGACACCGAATCGGGCGATGAGCATCGGGGGTCGGCGGAAGCGTCCTCACCCCCCGCGGCGTCGGAGATCTTCGGCGCCGCCCTTGGGGGAGCAGCCAGGCGTGCCGGTCTAGACCCGAACGAAGGCAAGAGCACTTCCCATGTCGTGTGGGGCGCGATGGGAGGCTGGCGCGGCATCCTCGAATCAGTCCTGCCCGGACTGCTGTTCATCGTGCTCTACACCGTCACCATCGACCCTGAGACGCAGAAGGGCAATCTCTGGCTGTCGCTCGGCGTCTCACTCGGTGCTGCCGGCGTGTTCACTGTCGTGCGTCTAGTCTCGCGCCAGCCGATCACCGCCGCAATGGGCGGGCTTGTCACCACTGGTGTCGCGGCCGCGTTCGCCGCGTTTACCGGCGAAGCCAGCAACAACTTCGTTCCCGGCTTCATCACCAACGTTCTCTACGGCTCAGCGTTGCTCGTCTCGGCGCTCATCGGCTGGTCGTTGATTGGTCTTGCGATCGGGTTCTTGATGGGAGACGGCACTTCATGGCGTGCCGACAAGCGCAAGCGGCGAGCATTCTTCTGGCTCGGCATCGCATGGGCCGGCTTGTTTGCGGCACGGCTGCTCGTGCAGCTGCCCCTCTACTTCGCGAGTCTGGAGGGAGACCCGGGCGCAACGACCGCGCTCGGAACCGCCAAACTCGTTATGGGTCTTCCGCTTTTCGCGCCGATGGTCGCTGTGACGTGGCTCGCCGTGCGCGCTCTGTATCCGCCGCAACCCAAGTGATACGATTTATCTTGACATCAAGATAAATTCATCCGTCGCTTCGCTTAGGTCACCCTCACTAGCCGAGGGCTCAGGAGCGCGGGATGATGGGGATGCGCCTCATTTCGGCGCCTCCCGCCGCCGACGAAGGAGACACACGTGTCCACGGTTGACAGCTTCGGTGCCAAGAGCACCCTGACGGTCGGCAGCACCGACTACGAGATCTTCCGCATCGATACCGTTCCCGGTTACGAGAAGCTCCCGTTCAGCCTCAAGGTGCTGCTGGAGAACCTTCTTCGCACCGAGGATGGTGCGAACGTGACGAAGGCGCAGATTGAGGCACTTGGTTCGTGGGATGCTGCGGCAGACCCCGACACCGAGATCCAGTTCTCGCCCGCGCGCGTCGTCATGCAGGACTTCACGGGCGTGCCCTGCATCGTCGACCTTGCCACGATGCGCGAAGCGGTCGTTGAACTAGGCGGCGATCCCACCAAGATCAATCCGCTCTCGCCCGCCGAGATGGTCATCGACCACTCGGTGATCGCTGACCTGTTCGGCAGCGAGAACGCACTGGAGCGCAACGTAGAGATCGAGTACCAGCGCAACGGCGAGCGGTACCAGTTCTTGCGCTGGGGCCAGACCGCGTTCAACGACTTCAAGGTCGTTCCTCCTGGCACCGGCATCGTGCACCAGGTGAACATCGAGCACCTCGCAAAGGTCATCTATGACCGCACGAACAGTGGTGTGCTGCAGGCATACCCCGACACCTGCGTCGGTACCGACTCGCACACCACCATGGTGAACGGTCTCGGCGTGCTCGGCTGGGGCGTCGGCGGCATCGAGGCAGAGGCCGCCATGCTCGGGCAGCCCGTGTCGATGCTCATTCCGAAGGTTGTCGGCTTCAAACTGACCGGAACGATCCCTGCTGCGGTCACCGCCACTGACGTCGTGCTCACAATCACTGACATGCTTCGCCAGCACGGTGTTGTCGGAAAGTTCGTCGAGTTCTACGGCGACGGCGTCGCCTCGGTGCCGCTGGCCAACCGCGCCACCATCGGAAACATGAGCCCGGAATTCGGTTCGACGGCCGCCATGTTCCCGATCGACTCGGTCACCGTGGACTACCTGCGACTGACCGGCCGCAGCGAACAGTCCCTCGCGCTCGTCGAGGCCTATGCGAAAGAGCAGAGCCTTTGGCACGACGCTTCGGTGGAGCCCACCTTCAGCGAGTACATGGAACTCGATCTGTCGACAGTTGTTCCCTCGATCGCCGGGCCGAAGCGTCCGCAAGACCGCATTGAGTTGTCGCGCTCGAAGGAGCAGTTCGAACTCGATCTCGTGAATTACGCCGAGGTCGACCACGACCTCGTTGACCTCGAAGGTGCGGAATCGTTCCCGGCATCCGACCCGCCCGGCAACACGCCGGAAGACGAGCACAACTCGCACGAGCACCACCACAACAGCCACGCACCGAAGTCGGTGTCGAAGCCGTCTGCGGTCACGCTCGAAGATGGTGAGAAGTTCACGCTCGATCACGGCGCTGTCACGATCGCCGCTATCACCTCGTGCACCAACACATCGAACCCTTCGGTCATGCTGGCCGCGGGACTTCTCGCTCGCAATGCGGTGAAGAAGGGCCTCAAGGCGAAGCCGTGGGTCAAGACGACGCTCGCGCCCGGCTCGAAGGTCGTCACCGACTACTACGAGAAGGCAGGCCTGACCGACGACCTGGAGGCTCTGGGCTTCTACACGGTGGGTTATGGATGCACGACGTGCATCGGCAACTCCGGCCCGCTGATCGAAGAAGTATCGACAGCGATCAACGAGAACGATCTCGCTGTCACTGCGGTTCTTTCCGGAAACCGCAACTTCGAGGGCCGCATCAACCCCGACGTGAAGATGAACTACCTGGCAAGCCCGCCACTGGTCATCGCGTACTCGCTCGCGGGAACGATGAACTTCGACTTCGAAACCGACGCACTCGGCAAGGACTCCGACGGCAACGATGTCTTCCTGAAAGACATCTGGCCCGACGCCGCCGAGGTCCAGTCAACGATCGACTCATCGATCAACAAAGAGATGTTCGATACCCAGTACGCCAGCGTGTTCGAGGGCGATGACCGTTGGAAGAACCTCCCCACTCCGACCGGTGATGTTTTCGAGTGGGATGCGCAGTCGACCTACGTGCGCAAGCCCCCGTACTTCGATGGCATGACGATGGAGCTGACTCCGGTCACCGACATCGAAGATGCGCGCGTGATGGCGACACTGCTGGACTCGGTCACCACCGACCACATCAGCCCCGCCGGAAACATCAAGGCAGACAGCCCAGCCGGTCAGTACCTGGCAGAGCACGGCGTTGACCGCAAGGACTTCAACTCCTACGGCTCACGTCGTGGCAACCACGAGATCATGATCCGCGGTACGTTCGCGAACATCCGCCTCAAAAACCAGCTCGTGCGTTCAGTGAATGACGGCGCTGAGGTAGAGGGTGGCTTCACTCGCGACTTCACGCAAGCTGGTGGTCCGCAGTCGTTCATCTACGACGCGAGCCAGAACTACCAGGCCCAGGGCACGCCGCTCGTGATCTTCGGCGGCAAGGAGTATGGCTCTGGTTCTTCGCGCGACTGGGCGGCCAAGGGCACCAGCCTGCTCGGGGTGAAAGCGGTCATCACCGAGAGCTTCGAGCGCATCCACCGCTCAAACTTGATCGGAATGGGCGTCGTCCCGCTGCAGTTCCCCGCGGGCGAAAGCTGGGCCTCGCTCGGACTCGACGGCACAGAGATCGTCTCGATCTCAGGTCTTGAGCAGCTGAACGAAGGCGTCACGCCGAAGTCAGTGCACGTAACGGCGAAGCCAAGCGAATTCTCTGCCGAAGGCAAGCCGACTGTGGAGTTCGATGCCGTAGTGCGCATCGATACTCCCGGCGAAGCTGACTACTACCGCAACGGTGGAATTCTGCAGTACGTGCTGCGCTCGCTCGTCTAAGCAAACAAACACACATCGAAGAGGTCGGGACGCAAGTCCCGGCCTCTTCGTTGTCTCGCGGTTAGACTGAATTGCGCCCTTCAGGGCCAAGAGAGGAGCCAGGATGTCGTTGCTGTCGTCCATCCATGGGCCGCGTGATCTTGACTCGTTGTCGACCGAACAGCTGTCACAGCTTGCTTCCGAGGTGCGAGAGTTCCTCGTCGAGAACGTGGCGCGCACCGGCGGACACCTGGGTCCCAATCTCGGCGTGGTTGAGCTCACCATTGCACTTCATCGGGTCTTCGACTCGCCGCAAGATCCATTCATCTTCGATACCGGCCACCAGTCGTACGTGCACAAGCTGCTTACCGGTCGCCAGGACTTCTCCGGGCTGCGTTCGCGCGGCGGCCTGGCGGGGTACCCGCAGCGGTCTGAGAGCCCACACGATGTCGTCGAGTCATCGCACGCCTCGAGCTCGCTGAGTTGGGCTGATGGCGTTTCTCGTGCGTTTGTGCGAACCGGGCGCAAGGACCGACACGTCGTCACCGTTGTGGGCGATGGATCGCTCACCGGTGGAATGACCTGGGAAGCGCTGAACAACATCTCCGACGACAACGACCGCAATCTGGTCATCGTCGTCAACGACAACGGCCGCTCTTACGCACCGACAATCGGGGGAATGGCGCGATACCTCAACCGCGTACGCACGGCCGATACCTATCGCAACTTGCGTCGCGGCTCTGACAGCCTGTTCCACACACTCGGCCCTGCGGCGCGTGCCGTTTACCGTGGGGTGAGAGGTGGCACACACGGATTCTTGTCGCGCTTCACCAACAACGAAGCGCTCTATTCGAACCTCGACATCAAGTATCTCGGCCCGATCGACGGTCATGACCTGCCCGTGCTGCTCGAGACTCTGGAGCTGGCGAAGTCTTACGGTGCGCCGGTCATCGTTCATGCGATCACCGAGAAGGGCCGCGGCTACCAGCCTGCCCTCGACGACGATGCCGATCAGTTTCACGCGGTCGGCAAGATCGATCCCATCACGGGCCGGACGGTCGGCGGAGCATCCACCAGCCAGGCCTGGACCGACGTCTTCGCCGACGAGCTTCTCGCTGTGGGCACCGAGCGTCATGATGTCATTGCGATGACTGCTGCCATGCTTCGCCCGACGGGCTTGCTGCCGTTCGCGGAGCGGTTCCCCGACCGTGTTTACGATGTGGGTATCGCCGAGCAACACGCGGTCGCATCGGCGGCGGGTCTGGCATTCGGTGGGCTGCACCCGGTGGTGGCGATGTACGCCACTTTCATGAATCGCGCCTTTGACCAGGTGCTGATGGATGTCGCGCTGCACCGAGCCGGTGTGACGTTTGTGCTCGACAGGGCTGGCGTTACCGGCCCCGACGGCCCGAGTCACCACGGCATCTGGGATCTCGCCATGCTTCAACTCGTGCCCCACATTCGCATCGCGGTGCCACGCGACGCTGAGCGGCTGCGGGAGGAGCTGCGCGAGGCCGTGACCGTCAACGACGCACCGACTGTGGTTCGCTTTCCCAAGGGAACGGTGAGCAACGACATTCCGACGATCGAACGGCTGCACGATGGTGTTGACGTACTCGCTCGCTCTGATGCCCAAGATGTGCTGATTGTGGGAATAGGTCCGATGGCTCATACCGCGATGGACGTCGCCGCGCGCCTGCGCGCCCAGGGAATCGGCGCCACGGTTGTCGATCCGCGGTGGGTCATTCCCGTTCAAGCTTCGTTGATCGAACTCGCAGCCAACCACCGGCTGGTCATCACGATCGAGGACGGCATTCGTGTCGGGGGCATCGGCACGCGCGTGCGCCAGGTTCTTCGTGAGGCAGGAGTCGATACGGCCGTAGACGAACTCGGTGTGCCAGATGAGTTCATCGACCACGCCACACGTGAGCAGATTCTCGACGATGCTGGCCTCACACCCGCCAAGATCGCGCAAGACGTGATCGCGCAGGTGCTGGGCACCAGAATTCCGGTTGCACGGGCCGCAAGCGCTGAGCTGCCACTGACCTAAAACGAGAATATGGGTCAGTACTGTCGGATTGCTGTCCGAGAGTACTGACCCATATTTCAATCAGGATCTAGCTGTGGGCTATGCCTTTCACCATCGGCGTGTGAAAGGTCTCGCCGAACACACGCTCGGATGCGCCTTCGCGGTCGAGGTATGGCGAAGCTCCACCATCAATGAATGGCCAGCCCGCGCCGAGAATCAAACACAGATCGATATCTTCGACTGCTGCAACGACGTTGTCGTCGAGCATGATCTTGATCTCTTGGGCAAGTCCATCCTGCACGCGGCGCAGAATCTCTGCTTCCGTCGCGGGGGTCGATCCCACGGCACCCTTGAGTACCTTTTCGGCTGACTTGCTCCAGCCGGTGACCCGTCCGGCTTTGTCCTTGTCGACGACTTCCGAAAGCTCCGCAAGCTTGTGGAAGTTCTCCGAGGCGAAGAAGCGCTCAGGGAACGCATGCGCCATGGTGTCCTGGACGTGCGCGGCGACCTTCCACCCGACAAGATCGATGAGTTGGAACGGCGTCATCGGCAGCCCAATGGGAGCGAAGGCCTTCTCCACCGTGAGCAGGGGAGTGCCCTCGTAGACCGCCCGAGCAGCTTCACCCATCACCTTGGCAAGCAGACGATTCACTACGAAGCCGGGGGCATCAGCGGTCAGCACGGCGTTCTTGCGAAGACCCTTTGCAGTGACGAAAGCCGTCGAGAGCGCAGCGTCGGAGGTCTGAGGCGTCTTCACAATCTCGATAAGCGGCATGACGGCAACCGGATTGAAGAAGTGGAAGCCGACCAGACGCTCGGGGTGAGCGAGAGTTGAGCCGATCTCTTCCACTGACAGCGACGAGGTGTTGGTCGCCAGAATGGCATCGTCGGCGATGAATTTCTCGATCTCGCCGAATACCTGCTGCTTGACGCCCACCTCTTCAAAAACGGCTTCGATTACGAAGTCGCAGTCTGCGTAGAGTGATTTGTCGGTGGTGCCGCTAACGAGGCTGCGGAGTTTGTTCGCCGAGTCGGAGTCAAGCCGACCCTTCGCCTCGAGCTTGCCGATCTCGTCGTGGATGTAGGCCACACCCTTGTCAACACGCGCCTGATCCAGGTCAGTGATAATCACGGGAACCTGCAGCCGACGAACGAACAGCAGCGCAAACTGGCTGGCCATCAGACCAGCACCGATGACTCCCACCTTGGTGATCTTCTTCGCCAGCGACTTGTCGGGCGCTCCCACTGGACGCTTCGCGCGCTTCTGCACGAGGTCGAAGGCGTACATGGATGCTGCGAACTGGTCGCCGACGACGAGGTCGGCGAGTGCGTCATCTTCGCGAGCAAAGCCTTCTGCCTTTGTGCCCGACTTAGCTTTTTCGAGCAGCTCGAGTGCAGCATACGGTGACTTCGGAACGGTACCGATCTTCGACTCGAGCATGCCGCGCGCCATCTTGATAGCGATCGGCCATTTGGTGAGCCGCTCGATCTTTCCTGGTTCGTTCTTGCGCTCTACCTTGATTTTGCCGGCGAGCACACCATCCGCCCATGAGAGCGAGTTCTCAAGGTAGTTGGCCGCGGGGAAGATCGCATCTGTGATGCCGTACTCAAACGCCTGCTGCGGCTTGAGCATTCGGTTCTGCTTCAGCGGGTTCGAGATGACGACCTCAAGAGCATTCTCGATTCCGATCAGGTTTGGCAGCAGATACGCACCGCCCCAACCAGGAATGATCCCGAGGAACACCTCGGGCAATGCAATCGCGGCCGCCGAGGCGTCCACCGTTCGATAGGTCGAGTTGAGTGCGATCTCGAGTCCGCCACCGAGCGCCAGCCCATTGATGAAGGCGAACGAAGGCACCCCGAGATCGCCGAGCTTGCCGAGCACGTGGTGGCCGAACTGGGCAACCATCTTGGCATTGTCTCGCGAGCCCACCTTGCTGATGTCGCTCAGGTCGGCGCCAGCGGCAAGAATGTACTGCTTACCGGTTACGGCCACGGCGTTGATCTCACCAGCCGCGGCGCGCACCTTGAGCGCGTCGAGCGTGTTGTTCAGCTCTTGCAGCGTCGCAGGCCCGAGCGTGTTCGGGCGAGTGTGGTCGCGTCCGTTGTCGAGCGTGATGAGCGCGAGCACCTTGCCGGAGGCGAGGCGAATGTCTCGCACGGGGGAGTGCGTGATCACCTCGTCGTCGGTGTCGGCGAGAATCGGAGAAAAGTCAACCTCTGCGTAATTGGTCATCGTTGCGCCGCTCACTTCTTCTTGCCGTTGTAGTTCGGGTTCTCCCATATAACGGAGCCGCCCTGTCCGAGGCCGACGCACATGGCAGTCAGTCCGTAGCGGACGTCGGGGCGCTCGGCGAACTGGGCCGCAAGCTGGATCATCAGTCGTACTCCGGTTGCAGCGAGTGGGTGGCCAACCGCAATGGCGCCGCCCCACTGGTTCACGCGCGGGTCTTCGTCGTCGATTCCGAAGTGGTCGAGCAACGAGATGACCTGAATGGCGAATGCCTCATTCAACTCGAACAGGCCGATATCCGTGATCGAGAGGCCTGCCTTCTTGAGCGCTTTTTCGGTTGCGGGAATCGGTCCGATACCCATGACCTCTGGCTGAACTCCGGCGAACGCGAATGAAACCAGCTTCATCTTCGGCTTGAGGCCGAGCTCTTTGACAGCTCCGCCACCGGCGAGCAAGCTCATCGTGGCACCGTCGGTCAGCGGCGACGAGGTGCCAGCCGTCACACGCCCGTGGGGGCGAAACGGGGTCTTGAGCGCGGCGAGACCTTCCATCGTCGTCTGAGGGCGACGACCTTCATCTTCAGATGCCAGGCCCCACGCTCCGGACGCATCCTTGATGGCGACGGAGACCAGGTCATCCTGGAACTTGCCCGCGTCGTATGCGGCCTGCACCTTGTGCTGTGAGAGCATTCCGAAACGGTCGGCGCGTTCCTTCGTCATGTGAGGGAAACGATCGTGCAGTCGCTCAGCCGTGATACCCATGTTCAGGGCATCGGCGCTGACCAGTTGCTCCGCCACGAAGCGCGGGTTGGGATCAACGTTGCTGCCATCCAGCGGGTGACGACCCATGTGCTCGACACCGCCAGCGAGGGCGAGGTCGTACATCCCCACGCCGATCGAAGCGCCCATCGTCGTCACGCTTGTCATCGCTCCGGCACACATGCGATCGATGGCGAAGCCGGGAACGGTCTGCGGCAGACCCGCAAGCAACGCGACGGAACGCCCAAGTGTCAGGCCCTGATCGCCGGTCTGTGAGGTCGCGGCAATCGCCACGTCGTCGATGCGATCTGCCGGAACTTCAGCATTTCGCTCCATGAGCCCGATCGTCGCCTTAACGGCAAGATCGTCCGCTCGGGTATTCCAGTACATGCCCTTTTCGCCGGCACGACCAAAAGGTGTGCGCATTCCATCAACGAAATAGACGTCCGAAAGCTCGGCCACTCTGCCTCCAATAGTTGGGATACAGCCAGCCTAGGTTCGAGCGCGGTTTAGTGCTGAAACTCGTAGTGGATTCCTACGAAACAGGTGACTCAGCCTCTGGCACTGGTTGCACGGATTCGACAAAGGCATCCGCAATTGTCTGTGCAGTGTGGTCAATCTGCCATTCGCGTGCGCCGAGCGCGCGAAGCGACTCCGCAATAGCTTCCGCGCTGAACTCCTCCGGAGGCGACCACGCGACTCTGCGAAGAGTATCGGGCGTCAGCAGATTCTCGGTAGGCATGCTCAGGCCCTCTGCGACCGCTTCGACGGCTGGCCTCGCACATTTAAGGCGGGCGTCCGCTTCGGGGTTGCGATCAACCCACGCGCGCGGAGGAGGCAGCGAGTCGCCGCCAGCGGCCCGTTCCGCAGGAGGGTTCTCGTCGGCACGACCCGCCTCGATCGCAGCCCACCAGCGATCCAGCTGAGTGCGGCTTGCGCGGCCCATGAATTCTTTGTTCGCTGCGAGTGCCTGCTTACTGGTCGGGTTTGCTCTAATCGCCGCGACCAATGCACGATCGGGTACCAAGCGTCCGGGCGAGACGTCTTGTTCGCGAGCGTATTCTTCACGTGCGGTCCACAGCGAACGAGCAACGGCCAATGCCTTTCGACCGCGCACCGTGTGCAGCCCACTGAGGCGGCGCCAGGGGTCATCCCGCGGCGGTTTCGGCTGGCGCTGCAGCACTGCCGTGAATTCCTGGGCAGCGAAGTCTGTTTTGTCTTGTTCTACCAGCTCGGCTGCCAGCGCCTCATAGACGTCAACGAGATGTTCAACGTCGAGCGCAGCGTATTCCAGCCACGACTGCGGCAACGGTCTCGTCGACCAATCCGAGGCAGAGTGTGCCTTCGCCAGCGTGATTCCGAGGGTGTGCTCAACGACCGCGCCGAGACCAACCCGCTCATGACCAAGCAAGCGTGCTGCCAGTTCGGTGTCAAACATCTCTTCAGGCTCAAGGTCGAGTTCCCGCAATGACGGGAGGTCTTGGCTCGCGGCGTGAAGAATCCACAGCACGCTGCCGATCGCGCGCTTCAACGGCGCAAAGTCGCCGATCGGCGGGGGATCAAACAGAAAGACTCCCGCGCCGCGTCGGTATACCTGAATCAGGTACGCCCGCTGCGAATACCGGAATCCCGAAGCGCGCTCGACGTCGACAGCGACCGGGCCGCTGCCCGCCGCGAGCAGATCACACGCCTCGACGAGACCCGCTGCGTCGCTTATGACGTGATACTCAGCCACCGAGCAACCTGCGCGATCCCAACATCGTTATCCCTTCAGAACCCGGCGGCAGACCCGCCAGCATGCAGACCAATTCTGCCCATGCTTCCACGTGCGGCGTCACTTCACCTTGGGGAGACCACGATGCGCGCAGTTCGATCTGTGCCCCATCGCCTTCATCGGCGAGTGAACCGAAACCTTTGGACAGTGTCTTCGTGGCCGTGCCCGATTCGGAGTGAAACGCCGCCCCGCGGGAAGAGAGTGCGTCTGTGAGCCATGCCCACGCAACGTCGGCGAGCATCGGGTCGATGCCGATATCCGTTTCGAGCGGAGCCTGCGCAAAACAGACAATGCGCCAGGCGCCGTTCCATGCAGAGGGGCCTTCCTCGTCGTGAAGAAGCACGAGGCGTCCGGTGCCGTAAGCCGAGTCGAGGGCGTCGGTCTCGGGCCGCACATCGCCCGCAATAGCGAGTGCATCGGTTGCCAATCCGCTGGGCGCAGCAATCTCTCGAACACTGAGATCTGCACGGAATGAAAGCGAGCGAACCTGCGCGGCCGCATCGTCGAACGTCGACGGTCCTTCGCCAGAACGTTGCTCAGCCACGCGGACAGACTAGGCTGATGCCTCGATGGTCGCTTCCAGGCGCGCCGCGATGCGCCGCGCATCCCCCACGTTCCTTTCCGGAATCCGAGCCGCGCTGACAGTGCTCAGCATGGCTCTCAGCGGCGTGCTCGCCGCGATGGCAGTGGCCTCTATCCATATGGCACGGCGGGTGGTGACGCCTGCGGCACGGATGCCTGATACGACAATTCTCGATCTCGATACCGCGGCGCAGACTATAACGCTCGCGCGCACGCCCGATACGCAGCTGCCGGGCCGCTACGGTCTCTTCACGACCGGTTCAGCAACCTACGTCAAGCTCGGATCCGTGCTTGCCGAACAAGAGACGCAGGTCACTCGCAAGCTGCTCACCCATATCGCCGCCGACGCGCATCTCCAGCCGCGGGCTGCATTCAGCGGCTGGTACTTCGACTCGCCCGACCAACTGCACCTTCCCTACACCCCAGAGCTCATCGGCACGTCGGTCGGCCCTTGCCCGGCATGGCTGTTCCCCGCCGGCGACGGCGACGTTTGGGTGATCCAGATTCATGGCCGCGGCACCACCCGCGCTGAGGGACTGCGCGCCGTCCCCCTTTTCGCTGCGGCCGGAATCTCCTCCTTGCTCGTGTCATATCGAAATGATTCCGAAGCACCGCGAAGCCGCTCCGGCACCTACGCCCTTGGCGCAACGGAATGGCGCGATGTCGATGCCGCCATCGGCTTCGCGCGCCGCCGCGGCGCGAATCGAATTGTGCTCATGGGGTGGTCGATGGGCGGCGCGATTGCGCTGCAAGTGTCACTCAACTCTGCGCACCGTGAACACATCATTGGTCTGATTCTCGAGTCGCCCGTGGTCGACTGGCGACTCGTGCTCGAGTACCAGTCCGCCGCGCTCAACGTGCCGACTGCGGTGAGCAATCTTGCGATCGGCGCGCTTTCGACGCCGTGGGCCTCTCCCATCACACGCAGCGGGGGAGCAATACCGTTCGACAAGCTCGATATTCTGTCGCGGGCCTCGGAGTTGCAGCATCCCATTCTGATTCTTCACAGCGACGACGACGGGTTCGTGCCGTCTGATGCGTCTCACGATCTTGCGATCCTTCGCCCGGATCTTGTCGACTTGGTGGTTTTCGACGTTGCTCGGCACACAAAACTGTGGAACTACGACCAAGAGCGCTGGACGTCGAGCATCAATGAATGGCTGAGCCGACACGCGAAGTAGAGTTGTAGCACGATGACTACGACCGCGACCGGCACCATTCAACTGACAGACCGGTCGCCGGAACTCTCCGGCGCAGAGATGGTTGCGGCCCTCGTGCCACCGCCGCAGTTCGCTGCCGCGACCTTCGAGTCGTACCGCGCTGACGCGCAATTCGCCTCACAACAAGAAGCGAAAGATCTGCTGATGCTCTTCGCTGGCGCGCGTACGGTCGAGCGGACAGGGTTCTTTCGCCGCGCCAAGCGTGCCCCCGAGGTGAAGCCCGGGGTCTACCTCGACGGCGGCTTCGGAGTCGGCAAGACTCATCTGTTGGCCGCTATTTATCACGCGATGCCGGCGCGAAGAAAGTACTTCGGCTCATTCATCGAGTACACCGCGCTGGTCGGGTCAATGGGATACCAGAACACGGTCGAACTGTTCCGTGGCGCGGATCTGCTGTGTATTGATGAGTTCGAGCTCGACGATCCCGGCGACACCATGGTTATGACGAGACTGCTCGGCGAACTCGTTGCCTCGGGCACCCGTCTCGCGGCGACGTCGAACACGCCCCCGAACGCTCTAGGCGAGGGGCGCTTTGCTGCGCAGGACTTTCTGCGCGAGATTCACGCGATGTCGGCAAGCTTTCAAACCATTCGCATTGACGGCACCGACTATCGCCACCGGGCAGTCGATGGGCACGCCGACGTTCTCGATGCCGAAGGCTATGCCGCGTCGCTCGCGTCAACCGCCGATCATGCACTCGTTTCAGATGATGATTTCGACCTGTTGATCACGCATCTCTCACGCGTTCACCCTTCGCGCTATATCCGACTGCTCGAATCAGTCGATGTGGTGGGGCTTCGCGATGTGCATCCGTTCGATGATCAATCCGCCGCACTTCGCTTCGTTGCCTTCATCGACCGCGTCTACGATGCCCAGATTCCCATTCGCGCAACGGGCGTGAGTTTGGACCTGGTCTTCCCCGAAGAAATGCTTGCAGGCGGGTATCGCAAGAAGTACCTCAGAGCCATTTCACGTCTGGTCGCTTCTACTCTCGCTTGATCCGAAAACCACGCCGCTGGGCGAAACTCCAAGTTCGCTCACGCCGCGAGGAAACCTGATGTTTACCTGAGCGCAGGTTGCGTAACAAACCCGAAACACGTCAAGCACAACGCTGGTAACCGCGGCTGGCAACACTAGGGGTACCTGGAAGACCGCAACCCGATTATGTGGCTTCCGCAGGACCTTGGGTAAACGACATGGATGAGGAATTTGATGGATAGCGGAAATCTCGCGTGGTTGATCACTGCGTCGGCGTTGGTGCTTTTGATGACACCCGGTGTGGCGTTCTTCTACGGCGGCCTCGTTAAGGCGAAGAGCGTCGTCAGCATGATGATGATGAGCTTCGGTGCAATGGGCCTCATCAGCGTGCTGTGGATCCTCTACGGATTCAACATGAGTGCAGTCCCCGACACCTGGAGCTTCGCCGGCAACCCCTTCTCAGACTTCGGTCTGGCAAGCGCCGGCAGCGATGACCTCGTAGGCGCACTCTTCGGTGCCACCTTCGCGATCATCACGGTCGCCCTGATCTCGGGTGCGATCGCAGACCGCGCCAAGTTCGGCGCATGGATGATCTTTGCTGGCATCTTCGCCACGGTCGTCTACTTCCCGGTGGCCGCATGGGTCTGGGGCGGTGGCTGGATCTACAACCTCGGCACCTCGTTCGGCTTCTCCACCGAAGTCATTGACTACGCCGGTGGTACCGCCGTTCACATCAACGCGGGTGCTGCAGCTCTCGCCCTGGCGCTCGTCCTCGGAAAGCGCATTGGCTTCCAGAAGGGCATCCAGAAGCCCCACAACGTGCCGCTCGTACTTCTCGGCGCTTCGCTGCTCTGGTTCGGCTGGTTCGGCTTCAACGCTGGCGCTGAGGGCCTGGGCGCCCTAGGGACCGAAGACACCGTTGTCGGCCTGATCGTCATCAACACCCTCGGTGCGACGGCTGCGGCAATCCTCGGCTGGTTGGTCGTCGAGAAGCTCAAAGACGGCAAGGCCACCTCGGTCGGCGCTGGCTCGGGTGCAGTTGCTGGTCTTGTTGCGATCACCCCGGCATGTGCCAACCTGACGCCCGGCTGGGCACTCGTACTCGGTGTCGTTGCTGGTGCGGTTTGTGCACTCGCCGTCGAGCTCAAGTGGAAGCTCGGCTTCGATGACTCGCTCGACGTCGTCGGCATCCACCTTGTCGGTGGCCTCATCGGAACGATCTACCTCGGCTTCTTCGCAATCGACACCGGCCTGTTCCTCGGTGGCGGCACAGAGCAGCTCATCCTTCAGGTTGTTGCCGCGGCTGGCGTGCTGGTCTACTCGTTCGTTGTTGCCTACATCATCGGCTTCGCGATCAACAAGACCATCGGCTTCCGCATCAAGAACGAAGACGAGATCGCTGGCGTCGACACCGTCGTGCACGGCGAAGAGGGCTACCTCCTCGACGAGCGCGTCTGATCGATCGAACTCTCGCGTACAGCGAAGGGCGTCACGGCTTCGGCCGTGGCGCCCTTCGCCGTGTTCGCTAGGGTTGGGCTGTGAGCAGAAGCCTCGGAGTAATGCGCGCTCTGCGCCGCCTGTTTCAGTCCGCAGCGGCTTCGACGCCTTCGCGATCTCGATCACGCAGCCAGGCATCCACTCAGAGCATTCAAGCGGGGCCCGCCCAAAGCGGGTCGACTGCGACGATCGAGATCGACGTGCCCAGCCGCGAAGCGCTGACAATCACCTATGCACCGTCGCGCGACGGTGCCCCAGACGCCGGCGAGATCGTTTGGACTTGGGTTCCCTACGTAGAACGTGACGGGCGAGGCAAAGATCGCCCAGTGCTCGTTATCGGCCGCCAGAGTGCTAACCGGGTGTTCGTGGTCAAGCTGACCTCGCGCGCGCATGATGGCGACCACGACTATTTGCCCATCGGGTCGGGGCCGTGGGATAGCAAAGGACGCGATTCCTGGGTCGACATCGACCAGGTGTACAGCGTGCACAACGCTGGGATGCGTCGAGAAGCCGCCGCACTGGATCTCGACAGATTCGTGCGCGTTGCCCATGCCCTGAGCAAGCGTTACGGCTGGCAGGTGGGGGAGTGAACACGAAACGCCCCGCAAGGCGGAGCGTTTTGGTGGGCGATACCGGACTCGAACCGATGACCTCTTCCGTGTGAAGGAAGCGCGCTACCAACTGCGCCAATCGCCCAAAAGCCCCAAAGGACCGGAGTCGATACTACCGGATGCTGCGGGGTCGACCGAACCGCGACGTCAGACACGCGCGGAGTGCGCCTGGTTTTGCGCACGGCCATTTGTGGGCTAAAGTTTTCCAAGTGCCCGGGTGAGAATCAGGGTGCAAAATGCGGATGTGGCGCAGTGGTAGCGCATAACCTTGCCAAGGTTAGGGTCGCGAGTTCGAATCTCGTCATCCGCTCGAGTGTAGAGATTTTCTCCTAGGAGAGATCACAGCACGTGGGGTCAAACCACACGGTGGCGTGGCCGAGCGGCTAGGCACCGGCCTGCAAAGCCGTTTACACGGGTTCGAATCCCGTCGCCACCTCGCTTCTAACTGAAAAGCCTGTATAGGCGCGATTGGCGCAGCGGTAGCGCGCTTCCCTGACACGGAAGAGGTCACTGGTTCGATCCCAGTATCGCGCACAGCAGAAAACCCCTGATTCGTCAGGGGTTTTTGTGTTTAACGGAGGCTGACAGGCGCCACGGACGCCACGCCACTAGAATCGGACCCATGAAGTTGTGCCCAGCTATCACGCGTGATGTCGTGCAGGGTGCGCGCATGCGAACACCGCGGGCCTGAGCGGGCGGGACACAGTCGGTGTCCGAAGCTGAGCGGCCTTTATCGCGAATTACCTTGGAGAACTCCTGTGACTGACGTCGCCCTTCCTGCTGATGTTTCTTACCCCGCGGATGGTTTCGCCCTGTTCCCTGACCGTTCTATCGTCGCAATGCGCGTCAACGGTGAGCTCAGAGACCTCGCCGCGACGGTCGAAGCAACAGACGAAGTAGAGCCGGTTGCCATCGATACTCCCGATGGCCTCAGCATCCTGCGCCACTCAACGGCGCATGTGCTGGCCCAGGCCGTGCAGCGCATCAAGCCGCAAGCCAAGCTCGGTATCGGTCCGCCTATCACCGATGGCTTCTACTACGACTTCGACGTCGAGCAGCCCTTCACCCCCGAAGATGTGAAGGCCATCGACAAAGAGATGCAGCGCATCGTGCGCGAAGCGCAACGATTCACCCGTCGCGTGGTCACCGACGACGAGGCACGCGCGGAGCTTGCTCACGAACCCTTCAAGCTCGAACTGATCGGACTCAAGGGCGGCTCGAAAGAAGCGGCCGAAGGAGCGAACGTCGAGGTGGGCGGCTCAGAGCTCACAATTTATGACAACGTGAACCGCGCCGGCGAGACGATCTGGAAGGATCTCTGCCGCGGACCACACGTGCCGAGCACGCGCATGATTGGCAACGGCTGGGCGCTCACACGCACGGCGGGCGCATATTGGCGCGGCAGCGAGAAGAATCCCCAGCTGCAGCGCATCTACGGCACGGCATGGCCCACCAAAGACGAACTGCGCGCCTACCAGCAGCGGCTCGAAGAGGCAGCCAAGCGCGACCACCGCAAGCTCGGCAAAGAACTCGACCTGTTCTCGTTCCCCGAAGAGATCGGCTCTGGCCTGTCGGTGTGGCATCCGCGCGGCGGAATCATTCGCGGCGAGATGGAGCAGCATGCGCGCCGCAGGCACATCGAGGGCGGCTACACCTACGTGTACACCCCCCATATCTCCAAGGAAGATCTGTTTCTCACCTCGAACCACCTGGTGACTTACCGGGAAGGGATGTTCCCTCCCATCCATATGGATGAAGAGCGCGATGCCGACGGCGCAATCACCAAAGTCGGGGTGGACTACTACCTCAAACCGATGAACTGCCCGATGCACATTCTGATCTTCAAGGAGCGTGCGCGAAGCTACCGCGACCTGCCCATGCGGCTAGCCGAGAACGGCACCGTTTACCGCAACGAGCTCTCTGGCGCTCTGCACGGACTCACCCGCGTGCGTGGCTTCACACAGGACGATTCACACCTCTTCGTCACCCCGGAGCAGCTTGAATCAGAGACAGCGCGCGTGCTTGAGTTCGTCATTTCGATGTTGCGTGACTTCGGCCTCAGCGACTTCGAACTCGAGCTCTCGATGCGCGACGAAGAGAAAGAGAAGTGGATCGGCACCGAGGAGTTCTGGGACTACTCCACGAATGCTCTCCGCAATGTGGCACTTGCAAGCGGCCTGAAGCTCACCGAGGTTCCCGGTGAAGCTGCTTTCTATGGTCCGAAGATCGACCTGAAGACCAAAGACGCCATCGGGCGCACGTGGCAGCTGTCGACCGTTCAAGTCGACCCGAATCTGCCCGAGCGTTTCGACCTCGAGTACACCGACAGTGACGGCCAGAAGAAGCGCCCGATCATGATCCACCGCGCGTTGTTCGGGTCTGTAGAGCGCTTCTTTGCGATCCTGCTCGAGCACTACGCTGGCGCCTTCCCGGTGTGGCTCGCCCCCACCCAGGTCGTCGCAATTCCCGTTGCCGACGAGTACGCCGACTATCTGCAAGAAGTCGTCGAGACGCTCAAGACGGGCGGCGTGCGCGCTGAGCTCGATCACAGCGACGACCGCATGCAGAAGAAGATTCGCACTCACACCACGCAGAAGGTTCCGCTCATGCTGATCGCCGGTGAGCAAGACCGCGCGGGCGGTACCGTCTCATTCCGCTTCCGCGACGGAACACAACGGAACGCCGTGCCGATTGCTGATGCGGTGCGTCTCATCCACGAGGTCATCGATGCGAAGACGCTGATCAACACCGCCGAGGATTTCGTGTGACCCAAGGCGCTGAACAATCGACACCGGATGGCGAGGGTATTCGGGATGCCGCGGAGTTTGCGGGTGTGCCGGATGAGTTCCAACGGCTATGGACACCTCATCGCATGGCCTACATTCAGGCCGGGCCAGAAGTGCTCCGCAAGGAGTGTCCGTTCTGCGCGGCACCAGACAAGAGCGACGAGAACGGCTTGATCGTGCATCGCGGCGAGACCGCGTATGTGCTACTCAACCTGTTCCCCTACAACTCGGGTCATCTACTGGTGTGCCCGTACCGACATATCGCCACCTACGACCAGGCCACGCCCGAAGAGGTCGCCGAGATCGGCGCGCTCACTCAGCGCGGGATGAACGTGCTTCGGAAGGTAGCGCGGTGTGACGGATTCAACATCGGCATGAATCAGGGCAGCGTCGCAGGCGCCGGGGTTGATGAGCACCTCCATCAGCACATTGTGCCGCGATGGGCTACGGATGCGAACTTCTTTCCGATCATCGCCAAGACCAAAGCTCTACCGCAACTGCTCGGCGACGTGCGCGAGGCCGTCGCCGCCGCGTGGAACGACTGAGAGCTCAGCGCACCTGTTGCACTTCGAACTGCATGCGCGGATCGGCATAAAACTCCTGCGACTCGATGAGCTGTAGTTCGCGCTGGCCCGACTCATGCGTGCGAGCCAGCAGGTCGTAGACACTCGATACTGTGCGCGCAAGCGCGTCTGATGCGCTCTTCGTACGCGCATAGTGGGCGGTGAAGAGGGCTGCCGTAACGTCTCCGGAGCCGTTCGCTTTCAAGGGCAGCCGCGGGGTTTGCACAATCCACGCTCCACTTTCATCAACGGCAAGCATCTCGATAGTGTCGGCGGGCTGATCAGGTCGCTCAACGCTCGTGACCAGCACAGCACGAGGACCGCGTGCACGGACGAGATCGACCGATGCCAGAGTGGACTCGAGCGTGCCCGGCTCGGTGTCGGTGAGGTACCCCAGTTCGAACTGATTCGGGGTGATCAAGTCAGCTGCGGGCACTACTCGCTCGCGCAGGAGCACGGGGATGGCTGGGGCGACGAAACATCCAGACTTCGCGTTGCCCATCACCGGATCACACGCATAGATCGCTTCGGGGTTCGCCTGCTTGACTCGAGAAACCGCATCGAGGATCACGTCGGCGATGCCCTCGCCACCCTGATAGCCCGACAGCACGACATCGATCTCTTCGAACACGCCGCGCTCTTCAATGCCGGTAATCACAGCGCGCACGTCATCGGGGCTGATCATCGGGCCGCGCCATTGTCCGTATCCGGTGTGATTGGAGAAGTTGACGGTATAGACGGGCATCACCTCAACGCCAATACGCTGCAACGGGAACACCGCCGCTGAGTTTCCGACGTGACCGTAGGCGACGGCTGACTGGATCGAGAGGATTTTCACCGTTCGATCATCGCACTTTTCGCTCCGTCACCGCTGTGATCGACTCAGCGATGTCTGTCGCGAGGCGCTCGGCGTCATCATCGGTCAAGTCGTGCACAGTGAGCCGCAAGCGTCGTCTGGCCGCCGCATCCACCAGCACGAACTCGTCGCCCGTGCGCGCCAGCCACCCCCGCCGCATCAGCTGGTCAGAGACATCGCGCGCGGGAACGGGCAGCGCAACCCAGAGGCTGAGGCCGTCGCCGGCAGATGCTGGCACCCCCCGAGCCGTCATCATGTTGGCGAAGGCCGCGTTGCGTGCCGCGTAGTGCTGCGCTGCACTGCGAACCACCGCGAGTGCCTCATCACTCGTCACGAGCGCGTGGGCGAGTCGTTGCAGCAAGTGACTGACCCAGGTCGTACCGGGACTTAGCCGCTTCGCCAGTTGGGCTGCGGTGTACGGGTCGGATGCGGTGATGGCCAGACACATGTCGGGGCCGAGAAACTTCGAAACGGATCGCACAAGCGACCATCGCTGGTGCTCCGCTGAGACGAGCGAGTGGTAGGGCTGCGTCGAGAGCATTGAAAAATGGTCGTCTTCGATGATCAATACGTAGGGATGCTCGGCCAGCACTTCGCGAAGCGCTGACGCGCGTTCAGCAGTGAGGCTTGTTCCGGTCGGGTTCTGAGCTCGGGGCGTGCATACGACCGCTCGAACCCCGTCGTCGAGAGCTGCACGCAGACCGGCGACCGTCATGCCCTCGTCGTCGACGGCGACGGGCACTGCACGGTAGCCGCCCAATCGCACGGTGTGAAGGCTTGACAAGAAGCAGGGGTCTTCGAGGGCCACTGCATCATCACGATGAAGTGCTTGCGCGAGCAGGCGCTCCAGGGCATCGATCGCGCCGCCCGTGATCGTCAACCGCATCGGCTTTGCCTCACCGACAGCTTCTGACATCCACGGCAGCGCCCAGCGCTCAAGGTCAGGGTCGATGACTGGCTCGCCGTAGAGCACCGGCCTGCCCGCAAGACCGGCGAGTGCTGCGGAGAGATCGGGAATGAGCGCAGGATCGGGATTTCCGGTGCCTATGTCGCGCAAGACGGTCCCTGACGCGAAGCCTTCTTGTGCGACCGGAGCTCGGTCGGTGATTCGGGTGCCCGCGCGCCCTCGGGACTCTACGAGACCGCTTTGTGCCAATTGCCGGTAGGCGGCGATCACGGTGTTGCGATTCACACCAAGCTCTTGGGCAAGGGCGCGTACTGAAGGCAGTGTGTCGCCGGGAAAGAAAGCCCCGCGCTCTGTGAGCGCACGCACGCTGTCGGCGATCTCGATCGCTGAGCTCCCTGTGATGCGCGCCGCGACGTCGTGGTTCATGGTTCGAAGTGTACGGCCTAGTGCGTGCTATGTTTTGGCCTAGGCCAATAACCCCGATCGCGGAGCACCCGACGCCGCGCCGTCCCGAAGGAAACCCTGTGACCACTGCAACCTCAACCGGATCCAACCGTGTCAAGCGCGGTCTCGCAGAGATGCTCAAAGGGGGCGTCATCATGGATGTCGTCACCGCAGAGCAGGCAAAGATCGCGGAAGATGCTGGCGCAGTCGCGGTCATGGCTCTCGAACGCGTTCCCGCAGACATCCGCGCGCAGGGCGGCGTTTCGCGCATGAGCGATCCCGACATGATCGACAGCATCATCGACTCGGTGTCGATTCCGGTGATGGCCAAGGCTCGCATCGGGCACTTCGTTGAAGCCCAGATCTTGCAGGAGCTCGGCGTCGACTACATCGACGAATCTGAAGTGCTCTCACCCGCCGACTACGTCAATCACATCGACAAGTGGGGCTACACCGTGCCATTCGTGTGCGGCGCGACGAACCTCGGAGAAGCGCTTCGCCGCATCAACGAAGGTGCCGCGATGATCCGCTCGAAGGGCGAGGCGGGCACCGGCGATGTGTCGGAAGCGACGAAGCACATCCGCAAGATCACCGGCGAGATCAACATGCTCCGTTCGATGACGAAGGATGAGCTCTACGTCGCAGCCAAAGATCTGCAGGCTCCCTACGAACTTGTCGCCGAAGTCGCCGAGACGGGCAAGCTTCCGGTCGTCCTCTTCGTGGCTGGCGGCGTCGCAACACCCGCAGACGCCGCGATGATGATGCAGATGGGTGCTGACGGCGTGTTTGTTGGGTCTGGAATCTTCAAATCAGGCAATCCTGCAGAACGCGCAGCCGCCATCGTCAAGGCAACCACATTCTTCGACGATGCCAAGGTGATCGCCGAGGCATCGCGGGGCCTGGGCGAAGCAATGGTGGGTATCAACGTCTCGGACCTGCCCGCACCCCACCGCCTCGCCGAGCGCGGCTGGTAGCGGAGTGTCGACACGCCCCAAAGTCGGCGTGCTCGCGTTGCAGGGCGATGTCCGTGAGCACGCTCGCGCGCTCACGGACATCGGCGCAGACGTCACCCTGGTGCGCCGCCCCGATGAACTTGACAGCGTGAACGGGCTAGTGATTCCCGGAGGCGAATCGAGCGTCATTGACAAGCTGTCACGCATCTTTGGAATGCGCGAACCCATCAGAGCCGCGATCGCCGCCGGTATGCCCATGTATGGCACCTGCGCCGGTCTCATCATGCTTGCCGACTCGATCAGCGATGGCATCGATGGCCAGCAAACGTTCGGCGGCCTCAATGTGCAGGTTCGTCGAAACGCATTCGGCAGCCAGGTCGATTCGTTTGAGGTTGATCTTGACGTGCCCGTGCTCGGCGGCGATCCCGTTCGCGCGGTGTTTATTCGAGCACCGCTCGTCGAAGAAGCAGGAGCCGGAGTCGAGCGCATCGCTCAGCTTCAAGACGGACGAGTCGTTGCGGTGCGACAGGGAAATCTGTTGGCGACAGCGTTTCACCCCGAGGTCACGGGGGAGTACCGGTTTCACCGGCTGTTCCTCGATCGTGTGGAGGCAGCCGCATGACGAGTGCCACGGCGTGGGTCGCACTGTTGCGCGGGGTGAATGTCGGCGGGGTCACAATCCGCAACGCCGCCCTCGCAGAGATGTTTGTCGAACTCGGATTCGGCGATGTGCGCACGGTGCTCGCGAGCGGAAATGTGACATTCTCAGCATCCGAATCGGTAAATGAACGCGCAGTTCTCAAGTCTCGTATTGAAGCCACCCTCCGTGAAACGTTCGACTATGACGCGTGGATCGTGCTCGTCACGCGCGATGAGGCAGCCGTCGCCATCAGCGACTTTCCCTACGACGAGACTGATGCGCAGCGCCAGCCATGGGTGATTTTCTGTGTCGACAACGCCACGCGCGATGAGCTGGTGGGCATGAGTGTGCAGATGGATGCTGCGACCGATCCGGTGGCCAGCGGCGGCGACGTCGTGTATTGGAACCCCGCCAAGGGCCGTTCGACCGACACGCCGTTTGCGAAGCTGCTGGCGAAGCCGACGTTCCGCACGCGCACGACGAACCGCAACCTGCGAACCATGCGAAAAGTGGTCGGCTGAGCGTCATCGCCTAGCCTGTCTTAGAATGGGTCGCCGACGACAGACCCGTCGGCAAGCGATTTCAGGAGCACAATGTCCGGGCATTCCAAGTGGGCGACGACCAAGCACAAGAAGGCGATCATCGACAGCCGCCGTGCCAAGTCGTTCGCCAAGCTGATCAAGAACATCGAAGTAGCGGCCAAGATGGGCGGCGCCGATCTCGCTGGCAACCCGACGCTTTATGACGCGATTCAGAAGGCCAAGAAGACCTCGGTTCCCAACGACAACATCGACCGTGCCGTAAAGCGTGGCGCCGGAATCGGCGGTGAAGCTGTCGAGTACACGTCGATCGTCTACGAAGGCTACGGACCCAACGGCGTGGCTTTGATGATCGAGTGCCTCACCGACAACAAAAACCGCGCTGCTGCAGAGGTGCGCACGGCGCTCAGCCGCAACGGCGCCACCCTGGCCGACCCCGGCAGCGTTGCCTACAACTTCTCGCGCAAAGGTGTGATCGTCGTGTCGAAAGACGGCACCACCGAAGACGAGGTGATGCTCGTCGCTCTCGAAGCTGGCGCTGATGACGTCGAGCCTCACGCCCAGGGATTCGAGATCATTACTGAGGCGACAGATCTTGTCGCAGTGCGCAGCGCGCTGCAAGCAGCAGGAATCGACTACGAGTCGGCAGACGTGGAGTTCGTTCCCAACCTCAAAGTCGAGATCGACGCTGACACCGCACGAAAGGTCTTTCGGCTCATCGACTCGCTCGAAGACAGCGACGACGTGCAGAACGTGTTCAGCAACTTCGATCTGACCGCCGAGGTGCAGGCAGAACTCGAAACCGATCACGACGAGTAGGCCTCACTGGTGCGCGCCTTGCGGCCCTGCTAGCCGAGGTCACGTAGCGTGAGGGCGTGAGAACAACGCCAGGCAAGGGAACCCTTCGAGTGCTCGGCGTCGACCCAGGTCTGACGCGATGCGGAGTCGGAGTTGTGGATGTCTCGCGCGATCGCTCAGCAACACTCGTGCACGTCGGCGTGATCCGATCAGACGCGAACGCCCCCATCGAGCAACGCTTGGCGACGATCGCGGCCGGACTGCGAGGGATCGTTGACGCTCATTCACCCCAGGTGATCGCGGTTGAGCGTGTCTTCGCACAGCACAACCGTGAAAGCGTGATCGGAACCGCTCAAGCGAGTGGCATCGCGCTTCTGGTCGCGGGGGAGCGTGGACTGCGCGCGGCGACCCACACCCCGACCGAGGTGAAGGCAGCGATCACGGGGTACGGCGCTGCCGACAAGCGCCAAGTGCAGGCCATGGTCGCGCGTGTTCTGCGCCTCGATGCTCTTCCTCAGCCCGCAGATGCCGCCGATGCCCTCGCGCTCGCACTGTGCCACGCATGGCGGTCGGCGGGGCCGAGCGCAACCGCGCAATCACTCACCCCCGCGCAACAGGCATGGGCAGATGCCGAACGCTCGGCCAAGCGATAAGCGTGTCGCTCGAACAAATGTCCTAACTCCTCCGTAGGCTCGGTTCATGATCTCTTCGCTTCGTGGCACCGTGGTGCACGTCGAGTCTGACGCCGTGGTGATCGAGGTCGGCGGGGTCGGCCTTTCCGTCGCGGTGACCGCGCAGCTTGCACGACAGACTCATACCGGCGACCAGATCGCACTGCACACAACCTTGATCGTGCGAGAGGATTCCCTCTCGCTCTTCGGCTTCGATACCCGCGACGATCTTGCCGTGTTCACGCTGCTGCTTGGCGTGACGGGAGTAGGCCCAAAGTCTGCCCTCGGCGTCTTGGCGACGCTGTCGGTCGCCCAAATCGCCGATGCTGTTTCTGCTGACGACGACGCTCCTTTTCGGCGCGTCTCTGGCATCGGTCCGAAGACAGCAAAGCTCATTGTGGTTCAGCTCGCGGGCAAGGTCACTGTGTCGAACCCGACCGCGTCAGCGGGCACCACGACCGGCCGGGCACAGATCACCCCACAGGTTGTGCAGGCGCTGATCGGTCTCGGGTGGAGCGAGCGTATTGCCATTGAAGCCCTCGAGGGTGTCATGGTGGATGCCGACTCAGCCGACCAGCAGTCAGTGCCCGCTCTGCTGCGTCTGACCCTCGCTCAGCTTGGCCCGAGCCGGAAGGAGTCCGTGCATGGATGACCTTCGAGACACCGCCGAACCCGAAGATGAGGTCGAACTCGCTGTTGAGGGTGCATTGCGCCCGCAGTCGCTCGCTGAGTTTGTCGGCCAGCAGAAGGTGCGCGGGCAGCTTCAGTTGCTGTTGGATGCCGCGAAGATCCAGCAGCGCCCCGCCGATCACATTCTGCTCTCTGGCCCTCCTGGGCTAGGCAAGACCACCCTGGCGATGATCGTTGCTCACGAAAGCGATCGCCCTCTTCGCTTGTCGAGCGGACCGGCCATCCAACACGCCGGCGATCTTGCCGCGTTGTTGTCGAGCCTCACACCGGGAGAGGTGCTGTTCATCGACGAGATCCATCGCATGGCGCGCTCGGCCGAAGAGATGCTCTATCTCGCGATGGAAGATTTTCGCATCGACATCATGGTGGGCAAGGGCGCGGGCGCAACCAGCATTCCGCTTGATCTTGCGCCCTTCACGCTCGTCGGCGCTACGACACGGTCGGGACTGCTGCCGAACCCGCTTCGTGACCGCTTCGGTTTCACCGCGCATCTTGAGTACTACGAACCCGGCGAGCTCGAACGCGTGATCGAACGATCCGCCGTGATGCTCGATGTTCAGCTTCCTCCAGCGGCCCGCGCAGAGATTGCGAAGAGGTCACGCGGCACACCACGAATCTCCAATCGGCTGCTGCGCCGAGTACGCGATTACGTGATCGTTCATGGCTCAGACCAGGGAGCAACCATGGGCATCGTCGATGCGGCGCTCGATCTATACGACGTTGACTCGATCGGCCTCGACCGGCTCGACCGCGCTGTGCTCGACAGCCTTGTTCGCCGGTTCCGCGGCGGCCCGGTCGGCCTCAGTACACTCGCGGTCGCGGTGGGAGAAGAGGGCGAAACCATCGAATCAGTGGTGGAACCGTATCTCGTGCGCATCGGCTTTATCGGGCGCACACCTCGAGGCCGCATCGCCATGCCAGAGGCCTACGAGCACCTTGGCCTGCCCAGTCCCGAATCGGTGCTGCGCTTCAATGACCTATAATCGCTGAGGGCATCTCTTGCCCCGATTACTTTGGCAGTGCCGCCCGGCGCGTGTCTGACCCGAAAGGCG
This sequence comes from Microbacterium marmarense, assembly GCF_037204165.1. Lineage (NCBI taxonomy): Bacteria > Bacillati > Actinomycetota > Actinomycetes > Micrococcales > Microbacteriaceae > Microbacterium > Microbacterium marmarense. The sequence continues at coordinate 280,628 of NZ_JBBDGL010000002.1, read as the reverse complement.
CTCCCTCCTCCATGGATCTCGCGACATTCTTCAACCAGTACGGCCTGATTCTTCTCTTGGGCGCGTTGCTCGTCTTCATGTTCTGGAGCTCGCGTCGCCGTATGCAGAAGCAGAAGACCGAACAGGAACAGAAGGCTCGCCAGACAATTCCTGGCGCAAAGGTGCTCTTGCAGGGTGGTCTCTACGGCACAATCGTCGCGTTTGATCCCGACAACCTCGACCAGCCTGCAGTCGTGGAGATTGCGCCCGGAGTGCAGATCGAGGTGCACAGCCAGGCCATCCTGCGCGTGGTGTCAGATCTCGAAGAGGCCGACGATGACGACGATCAGCTCGTCGAGGTCGACGAGACGGTCGCAGGCTACGCTGACGGCTCCCACGAACGAATCGATCTGGCCGCTGACGACGCGACAGGAACGGTGCGCGACTCAAGCGAGCCGGACTCCGACGCCGGAACCAAGCCCCAGGCCTGACCGAACGCCCTTCGGGGTACCTGCAGAAAGCTGACCCTCGTGGCGACTTCTACTCCTGTCCGGCATGCCTGGCGTGCGCTGACCGGCCTTCTCGTAACAATTGCCGTGCTCTTCGGCATCAATTCCCTCGGTGTATGGGGGTTCGAAGAGAGCTCCTGGACGCCAGAGCTGGCGCTTGACCTGCAGGGCGGAACGCAGATCGTCCTGGAAGCGCAGACCGAAGACGGTGCTGATCCGTCGTCCGAGCAGATGCAGCAGGCTGTGACGATCATCCGCCAGCGCGTTGACGCCTCGGGTGTGGGCGAGGCCGATGTGACCACGCAGTCTGGGAACCAGATTGTGGTGCAGATTCCGGGTCAAGCCGACGACGAAACCCGTGCACGCATAGAAGCATCGGCGCAGCTTCAGCTGCGCGCGGTGCTCTACACCGGCCAACCGGTGACCAGCTACGTCGGCGAAGACGGGCTTGAGACGCCGTTCCCGACACCAGATCCCACGCTCGATGCAACGCCGACCGTGGCGCCGACCAGCGGCAGCGACCTGAACTGGATCACGCCCGCACTGCAGGCCGAGTTCCTCGCCTACGACTGCGCTGACCCCAGCAACGACCCCGCATCTGAACCTGTCGATGAGCCCCTGATCACCTGTGACGTGGACGGGCTCTACAAGTACATCCTCGGTCCGGTCGAACTGGACGGGTCATCGATCGATGACGCTACGTTCGGGCTACAGCAGACCAACGGACTGTGGTCGGTCAATCTGACCTTCGACAGCGAGGGCACTCAAACCTTCGGCGAGATCAGTCAGCGCCTCTACGGCGCAGAAGCGCCGCTCAATCAATTCGCCTTCGTCTTGGACGGCACCGTACTCTCGGCCCCATCGATGAATGGCGTCATTCTCGACGGCAAGCCCAGCATCACCGGAAGCTTTACGCAAGAAACGGCTCAGATTCTCGCGGACCAGTTGAAGTACGGTGCGCTGCCGCTGAGCTTCGTGGTCGTGAGCTCCGACACGATCTCTGCCACGCTCGGGTCGCAGCAGCTGCAGATCGGCCTCATCGCCGGGCTTATCGGCCTCATTCTGGTGGCCATCTACTCGCTGATCGTCTACCGCGCGCTCGGCGCAGTGATCATCGCCTCTCTCGTGGTGATGGGAATCCTGACCTATCTCGCGCTGGCGATCCTTGCGTGGCGAATTGGCTTCCGCCTCTCGCTCGCCGGCGTCGCTGGTTTGATCGTGACGATCGGCTTCACCGCTGACTCGTTCATCGTCTACTTCGAACGCATTCGAGATGAGCTACGAGATGGCAAGTCGATCACCGCGGCTGTAGAAGACGGCTGGGGTCGCGCGAAGCGCACCATCTACATCTCCAAATCGATTAACGTGCTCGCAGCCGTCGTTCTGTATCTGCTCGCCGATTCGACCGTCAAGGGGTTCGCGTTCACTCTCGGACTCACCACCGCTATCGACGTGTTCATCTTCATCATGTTCACGCACCCGGTGATGCAGCTGCTTGCTCGCACCAGGTTCTTCGGTGGCGGCCATCCACTCTCAGGCCTCGATCCGACTGCTCTGGGAGCCGTCTATCGCGGGCGAGCGCAATTCCGCGAACCGGCGGCGGCGTCAGCGACCACGCCGGCAGGCAAGCGCGCCTCTAAATCACGCGGTGAGGCAGTTCGCAGGCAGACCATCGCAGAACGCAAGCAAGCGGAACTCGCGGCAGCGTCAAACAAGACCAAACCCGGCACGACCGGCAATGAGGGAGGCAACTGATGCGTTCCATGGGTCAGCTCGGTAATGATCTCTACACCGGCAAAGCGTCATTCCCCTTCGTTGGGCGACGCCGACTGTGGTTTATGATCGCGGCAATCCTTGTGATCGCGGCCGCCCTGGTGCCGCTGTTCCGACCGATTCAGTTCTCCATCGAGTTCACGGGCGGATCGCAGTTCACGGTAAACAGCGTCGCCACCCCCGACCAGCAGCTGGCCACCGACGCCGTGCGCTCTGTCGTACCCGACGCGACCACCAAGGTTGTCGTGATCGGTGAAGATGCGGTGCGTGTTCAGACCGACCAGCTGACCGCAGATGACAGCAGCGAAGTGAGCGACGCGCTCGCTACCGCTTACGACGTCCCTCTTGCAGAAGTGAGCTACTCATTCATCGGGCCTAGCTGGGGCGCCGATGTGACGCGACAGTCTCTCTGGGGTCTGGCAATCTTCCTCGCACTGACTTTCGCCATATTGGCGCTGTACTTTCGCACCTGGAAAATGTCAGTCTCAGCGATCATCGGCCTGGTTGACGTACTAGTCATCACCATCGGCGTCTACGCGCTGTTTGGCTTCGAGATCTCGCCCGCAGCCGTCATCGGCTTCCTGACGATCTTGTCGTATGCCTTGTATGACACAACCGTGGTCTTCGACAAGATCCGCGAGAATACCAGCGAAGACGGCGAAGTGTCTGGCCGCACATTCGGCGAATCAGTGAACCTCGCCGTGAACCAGACGCTGATCCGCTCCATCAACACCACGGTTGTTGCGATCTTGCCGACCGGGGCAATTCTGTTCATCGGTGCGCTCTGGCTTGGTGCCGAAACACTCACCGACCTCTCGCTGTCGATCTTCGTCGGCACGATCGTCGCGGCGTACTCCACGCTCTTCGTCGCCGCGCCGCTGTATTCGTTGTTCCGCGAGAATGAGCCCGCGCTCAAAGAACGCGATGCACGCATCGTCGCCGCACGGGAGCTAGCCGTCACTTCAGCATGAAGTTCTCCGCCCGCGGGCGGGCATAGGATTGTGGCACTCAGCAGAGGGGAGAGATCTAGTGGCAGAGACTTCTCCTCCTGCGCCGCCGTCTTCACTGCGTCGCCTGGTTCCGCGCATTTTTTCGCGTTCCGCGCGCCGAGACGACGTCGAGCAACTGCTGCGGACGGTGCGCACACACCACCCCAAAGGCGACCTGTCGATTATCGAGCGCGCCTATTCGGTCGCCGAGCGGGCTCATACCGGGCAGACGCGTCAAAGCGGCGAGCCCTACATCACCCACCCTCTCGCGGTGGCGCAGATTCTCGCAGACCTCGGGCTGGGACCCAGGGCCATCGCCGCAGCCCTGCTGCATGACACTGTCGAAGACACGTCGTATGGGCTGGACGAGCTGACCGCAGAGTTCGGTGACGAAGTCGCCATGCTCGTCGACGGTGTGACGAAGCTCGACAAGGTCAAGTACGGCGACTCCGCACAGGCTGAAACCGTTCGCAAGATGATCGTGGCGATGTCACGAGACATTCGCGTTCTGCTGATCAAACTCGCCGACCGACTTCACAACGCACGCACGTGGGGTTTTGTGCCCCCAGAGAAAGCAGCGAAGAAAGCGACTGAGACGCTCGAGATTTTCGCTCCGCTCGCGCACCGGCTCGGCATCCAGGCAATCAAGTCAGAGCTGGAAGACCTTTCGTTCGCTGTGCTGCATCCAAAGATCTTTGCCGAGATCAACAGCTTGGTCACCCAGCGCACGCCACAGCGAGAGCAGTACGTGCAGAACGTCATCAACGCTGTTGACTCCGACCTGCGTGAACTTCGCATTCGCGGACGCGTCATGGGTCGTCCCAAACAGCTGTACTCGGTGTACCAGAAGATGGTGGTGCGCGGTCGCGAGTTCGACGACATCTACGACCTGATCGGCATTCGCATTCTGGTCGGCAGTGTGCGCGATTGCTATGCCGTGCTCGGCTCGATTCACGCGCGTTGGACTCCGCTGCCTGGCCGGTTCAAGGACTACATCGCCACGCCGAAGTTCAACCTCTATCAGTCGCTTCACACCACGGTGATCGGACCCGGCGGCCGCACCGTGGAGATCCAGATTCGCACGCACGAGATGCATCAGCAGGCTGAGTACGGTGTCGCGGCGCACTGGAAGTACAAAGAGCAGATCGCTGGCGGCAAGTTCGATGTCAAAGCGAACGACACCGATATGGCGTGGCTCGCGCACATCTCGGATTGGCAGGCTGAGACCGCCGATCCTGGCGAGTTCCTCGATTCGCTCCGGTTTGAGATCGGCGCCAAAGAGGTTTACGTCTTCACGCCTAAGGGACGTGTGATCGGTCTGCCCGCGAGTGCCACACCTGTCGACTTCGCCTATGCCGTGCACACCGAAGTTGGTCATCGCACGATGGGAGCAAAGGTCAACGGTCGGCTGGTTCCCCTCGAGTCTGAGCTGAAGAGCGGCGATGTCGTCGAGGTGTTCACCTCGAAGAACCCTGACGCGAGTCCGAGCCAGGACTGGCTGAGCTTCGTCAAGAGCACCAGAGCACGCAGCAAGATCCGCGGATGGTTCACGAAAGAGCGCCGCGAAGAAGCGGTAGAGCAGGGCAAAGAGGGCATCGCTCGTGCGATGAGACGTCAGAACCTGCCGCTTCAGCGCCTCATGAGCCAGGATTCGTTCACCGAGGTAGCCCGCCAACTGCGCTTCGAAGATGTCTCGGCCCTTTACGCCGCCGTAGGCGAGGGGCACATCTCTACCCAGTCGGTGATTGAAAAGGTCACTGCGCTGGTGAGCGCCGAAGAAGATACCAACACTGGCCCCATTGATCTTCCGCTCGGTCGTGCCCGCCAGCCCCGCACCGGAGACTCTGGAGTCCTCGTTCGTGGGGCACCCGACATCCTCGTGAAATTGGCGAAGTGCTGCACCCCGGTTCCGGGGGACGCGATTCTCGGTTTTGTCACTCGGGGGAGCGGAGTGTCGGTGCATCGCGACGATTGCACCAACGTGAGCGCGCTGCGCGACGAGCCCGAGCGAATGATCGACGTCGAGTGGGCCCCGTCAACCAAGAGCATCTTCATGGTGCAGATCCAAGTGGAAGCTCTTGATCGCTCGGGACTGCTCAGTGACGTCACGCGCGTGCTCAGTGAGCACCATGTGAATATCCTCTCGGCTACGGTCGCGACCTCAAAGCACCAACTCGCCATCAGCAAGTTCGTTTTCGAGATGGGCGATATCGTGCACCTCGACCGCGTCCTCAATGCGGTACGTCGAATCGATGCTGTTTACGACGTGTATCGGGTCAAATCCTCTTAGCCGGCAACGTCTTGCTGACGCAAGAGGGCAAGCGCATCGTGCTTGTTCGGCAGTGTGCTCGCCTCCAGCTGGCGGATGCTCGCTCGCAGCAACGGCAGATCATAGGCGACCATCTGCCTGGCCGTAGCTCGGTACTCTTCGTCATGCGTACGGGCGAGGTCTCCGACCGTGCGCGCGGGCGAGGTGACCCACACGCCGCCGATACGTTGCAGATCTGATCCGGGCAGCTGGACGTCACGGTAGATCACGCTTCGCGCGGGGAGTCGGTTGCGCCGCTGCGGTACGGCCCGCTGCACGTTGTGGCGGAGAGGTGGGTTGTGGCGCGTTCCGTAGATCCATGCGGCGCTCAGATGCGTCGCCGCCAGCGAATCGCCGAGCAGCAATTGCATCGAGCCCGCGCGCAACGCGGAGGTCTCAACGGCATCCGCGGGCATGAAAGCCGGGCCGAGTTCGACGAGGTCGCCATCGAGGCACGCCGCCGTCAGCTCTGCGAGAGACAAGCGATCATCGGGAAAGTAGAGAAACTGCGATGCCATACCGGCATCGTGCCCGACGTGTCGCGTCCAGAAGCGCTTGCAGGGCGATCTGTGGACAGATCAGTCCCGAACGTTCGCTATCCGCCGAGCGCCTTCAACCAGGTGCGTCGAGCTTCGAGCGCATCGGTAGCCGCAGTAATTGCGCGCTTGTCGCCAGACTTCTTCGCAGCCTCGAGCTCTTCCTCAAGCTTTTCGATCGCATCGGTGAGCTGACGCGTCATGTCGTTGGCGCGAGCCTTCGTCTCTGGGTTGTTGCTCTTCCAGTCAGCGTCCTCGCGGGTGCGCAGTGCCGTTTCGATCTTGCGCAAGCTGTCATCGAGTCCGCGTTCGGTATCGCGTGGAAAGATGCGACCGATCTCGTCCCAACGGCGTTGAATGCTGGTCAACAGAGTGCGTGCCTTGGCGATGACACGCTCGTCAGCGACGGCTTTGGCCTCTTCGAGAAGCTCACGCTTAGCGGCGATCTTCTCGACTGAGGCCTCGTTCTCCGCTGCTTCTCGCTCAATGCGGGCACCGTAGAGCGCGTCACCCGCGGCCTTGAACCTAGCCCACAGAGCATCGTCGACCTTTTTGCCAGCACGACCTGCGCTCTTCCACTGGTCAAGAAGCTCGCGGTACGAAGCGATTCCGTCTTCGCCCTTCGGCGCGAGTGCTTCTGCCTTCTCTACGAGTCGGGTCTTCTGGTCGCGAACTACCTTGTGCGCACTGTCCAGCTCGGCATAGAACTCCCGACGGTGCTTGTCGACCGTGGCGCGCGCATCGCGAAACCGCTTCCAAAGCTGTTGAGCCGTCGACTTCGGCAGACGTGGACCGCTCTGCTGCTGAGCTTGCCACTGGTCGAACATCTCGGCGAGCTCAGCGGAGGCTTGCTTCCACTGCACGGTCTTGGGATCACGAGCGGCGAGAGCCTCAGCTTTTTCGACCAGCGTCGTGCGCACGGCAATCGCCTCATCAACAGCCTCGCGGGCGGCGACAGCCTCGGTCTCAGACTCTGCTGCCAGCTGCACGTTGAGCGCAGCCACTCGTGCTTCCAAAGCGGCCAGATCGCCCACGGCCGCGGCGTTCTTGAGCTTGCCGCTGACAGTGCGGGCCGCGCCACGAAGGTCGGCGGCAGACGCCCCGGCGCGACGGTGTCGCACTTCAAGCAGGCCGACCTCGCTGGCCAGATCGGCATACTTTCGCTCAAAGTAGCCGAGTGCTTCCTCGGGCGAACCGTCGGGGTATTGACCCACGACCCGCCATCCGTCGGCTTCGCGCACGGAGACCGTGCCATCGTCGTCGACGCGGCCCCAGGGCTCGCTTGTTGTCGGTTCGGGAGTTGAATCTGCTGCGGCAGTCACGGAATGCACCTCATCGCGGCATACGCCGCCTGTGGGGGATGGACGGCTCCCAAGCCTAGTACGCCAGGACCGCTCTTTCGGGAGATTCGCTACGCGTCAGGGTTCCGGCGTCTCGGTCGGGTTGGGCTCAACGCTCTCAGACGGCTCGGCCGTAGGCTCCGCAGTGGGCGTGGGAGTGGATGTGACGACGGGAGTGGGCACGGGCTCCGGGGCGCCCGGACCCGTAGTGAAGTACAACGACTGCGCGACGAAGGCTGCGACGATGAGTAATCCACCGACCAAGGCTGCAACAACGTTGTCGCGCGTCCGCCGCGTGCTGAGGCCCGCCTGATATTGCTGGCGCGCCAAATAACGACGCGCACGTTCACGGGACTCGCGTGTTTCGCGATCCTTGCCACCAGCGGCCACGGAACCTCCCTCGCTCCGGGTCGATGCCCGGGCCGGGTTGATCCTACGGCGCGGCTTCGCTCACAGCCAAACCGCCGAGCACGGTCATCTCGCGCATTAGCCTGGGAAGGTGACCACTCCCAGCGCACTCTTCCAGGGGCAGACCCCCCTTGCGGTGCGCATGCGTCCCACCTCGCTCAGCGAGGTCGCGGGGCAGGGCCACTTGTTGCGAAAAGGCTCACCGTTGGTAGCCCTCGCTGATCCGGGTGCAGCCACCAGGGCGGGCACCTCTGTCATCTTGTGGGGGCCGCCCGGCACCGGCAAGACCACGTTGGCGCAAGCAATTGCCCGAACCTCGGGTCGGCGTTTCGTCGAGCTGTCGGCAGTCACCGCGGGCGTACGAGACGTGCGAGAGGTGATGCAAGAGGCGCTCACCCAGCGTGACCTCTACGACCAGTCAACAATCCTGTTCCTCGACGAGATTCATCGCTTCACAAAGGCGCAGCAAGACGCGCTGCTTCCAGGAGTAGAGAACGGCTGGGTCGTGCTCATTGCTGCGACGACAGAGAATCCGTCATTCTCGGTCATCTCGCCGTTGCTTTCGCGATCGTTGCTGCTCACTCTGCAGCCACTCACCGATGAAGACATCGCAACGCTGCTCGACCGCGCCGTGTCAGACCCTCGCGGGCTCGCGGATTCTGCAACCCTCGAGCCCGCCGCACGCGCTGCGCTCATTCAGCTCGCCTCGGGTGATGCGCGTCGCGCGCTGACATCACTCGAAGCCGCTGCGTCGCTGGCCGAACCCGCGGGCGACGCGGGCGACGATGCCTCCGCGCCGCTGATCACCGCCGAGCATGTGTCGTTGGCCGTGGATCGGGCATTATTGCGCTACGACCGCCAAGGCGACGAGCACTACGACGTAATCAGCGCGTTCATCAAGTCGATCCGCGGCTCTGATGTGGATGCGTCGATTCATTACCTCGCACGAATGATCGAAGCGGGAGAGGACCCTCGGTTCATCTCTCGGCGCTTGATTGTCTCGGCAGCCGAAGACATCGGCCTTGCTGACCCACAGGCGCTCACCATCGCGGTAGCGGCCGCCGATGCTGTGCAATTCATCGGTATGCCGGAAGGTCGCATTCCGCTCGCGGAAGCAACCGCTTACCTCGCGACGACTGCCAAATCCAATGCCGCATACGTGGCGATCGACGCGGCGATTGCTGACGTGCGCGCTGGCGGATTCGGTCGTGTTCCCGTGCCACTCAGAGACGCGCACTACGCCGGCGCGAAGCGGCTCGGGCACGGAAAGGGATATCGCTACCCGCACGATTCTGAGATCGGCGTGGTGCCCCAGCAGTACCTGCCAGATGAGCTCGTGGGCAAGCGGTACTACGAGCCCACCAACCACGGTGCGGAGCGCGATGTGCAGGCGCGGCTCGAGAAGATTCGGCGAATTCTGTCGGACCGGCAATAGCGCAGCATCCACTCAGAAATCCCTCTGGGCTTCTCTGATAAGGTAGACCGGCTCGAAACACAGTTTTCGGGCATCCCCACTCCCCACAAAACCACCGGTTCGCCCCGACGTGCGCGCCGAATGGCGGGAATGGGCGATACGTCCGTGAGCTGCGAAAGACGCGGCCACGTCATCGGAAGGACACCTTCGTGACCACGAAGTCCCAGGACCGCCGCAAGGTCCGCCTCTCACGCGCACTCGGTATCGCGCTGACCCCCAAGGCTGCCCGCTACCTCGAGAAGCGTCCCTACGCTCCGGGTGAGCACGGCCGCACCAAGCGCAAGCAGGACAGCGACTACGCCGTTCGTCTGCGTGAGAAGCAGCGCTTGCGCGAGCAGTACGGCATTCGCGAGAAGCAGATGCGCAACACGTTCAACGAAGCCCGCCGCAAGGACGGCCTGACCGGTGAGAACCTGGTCGAGCTGCTCGAAATGCGTCTGGACGCTCTCGTGCTCCGTTCGGGTTTCGCCCGCACCACCGCGCAGGCACGCCAGCTCGTTGTGCACCGCCACATTCTCGTCGACGGCCAGCCCGTAGACCGCCCGTCGTTCCGCGTAAAGCCGGGACAGACCATCCACGTCAAGGCCAAGAGCGAGGGCACCGAGCCCTTCCAGGTTGCAGCAGCCGGCGGTCACGCCGAGGTTCTGCCTCCCGTTCCCGGCTACCTCGAGGTTGAACTCGACAAGCTGCAGGCACGCCTTGAGCGTCGCCCGAAGCGCGCCGAGGTTCCGGTCGTGTGCGACGTTCAGCTCGTCGTTGAGTACTACGCAGCGCGCTAAGCAACAAAGCAAGCTGTAGCGAGAAGGGTGCCGGGCAATTCCGGCGCCCTTCTTCGTTTGCGCCTACGATGGGGGAGGCCGTGCATGTGCGGCCCACGAGAGAGTGGTGACATGAGAAAGTTCCTGTGGTTTCTGACGGGTGTCGCCGGTGGATTCGTCTTGGCGCATTTGGTCAACAAAGACCCGCGTGGCCACGAGGTGCTCACCGACGTTGACGCTCGTATCACCGAGTTCACTGATCGCATGAGCGACGCCTACCGTGAACAAGAGTCCCGCTTCACCGGGCTCGTAGACGATGTGAAAGACGCCGCAGCTGCGGGCGCTGAGGCTGCCATCGCAGCGGCATCCGACGCCGCCGATTCCGCGGCCGCCATCGCCGACAAGATCCGCGACTGACACGCTGCCCAACCTTCGCGCCCCGGCTCCGACCAGGACCGATTCGGGCGCGCTGAATGACGAGGACCCCGATGAAGACTGCCGAAATCGCGAAGCGCTATCTGGACTACTTCGAAAAGAAGGGTCACACGATCGTTCCGAGCGCGTCTCTTGTCAGTGATGACCCGACACTGCTGTTCACCGTCGCTGGCATGGTGCCTTTCATTCCGTATCTCAGCGGCGTAGTGCCCGCGCCCTACCCGAGCGCCGCAGATGTGCAGAAATGCATCCGCACGAACGACATCGAAGAGGTCGGCAAGACGCCTCGACACGGCACCTTCTTCCAGATGCTGGGCAACTGGTCTTTCGGCGATTACTTCAAAGAGGGCGCAATCACCTTCGCGTGGGACTTGCTCACCGGCTCTGAAGACGACGGAAAGTTCGGCTTTGATCCCAAGGACCTCTGGGTCACGGTCTACGAAGACGACGACGAAGCGTTCGGACTCTGGCAGAGAATCGCGGGCTTGCCAGACGAGCGCATCCAGCGCCTCGGCAAAGACACCAACTACTGGAGCACCGGTGTGCCCGGCCCTGCCGGCCCGTGCTCAGAGATCTTCTTCGACCGCGGCCCCGACTATGGCATTGATGGTGGCCCCGCCACTGACGACGACCGCTACGTGGAGATCTGGAATCTGGTCTTCATGCAGTATGCGATTCACAATGTGCGATCGAAGATCGACTTCGACATCATCGGCGAATTGCCCAACAAGAACATCGACACCGGCATGGGGCTTGAGCGCGTCGCGTTCATCAAGCAGGGCGTCGACAATATGTATGAGACCGACCAGGTTCGCCCTGTTCTCGACAAGGCTGTCGAGCTGAGCGGCAAGACCTATGGCGCCGTGCACGAAGACGATGTGCGCTTTCGCATCGTGGCCGACCACGTGCGCTCATCACTGATGTTGCTGGCCGACGGCGTCACCCCGTCGAATGAGGGCCGCGGCTATATTCTGCGCCGCCTCATGCGGCGTGCCATTCGCTCGATGCGCCTCCTCGGCGTAGAGGGGGCGACATTCCCCGACCTGTTCACCGCCTCGCGGGATGCGATGCAAGAGGCGTACCCCATAGTCGGTGACGAGTACGACCGCCTCTCTGCCTATGCCTATGCAGAGGAGCAGACGTTCCTGCGCACGCTCGCGGCCGGTTCGGTGATTCTCGACGATGCGCTGGCTTTGACGAAGGATGCTGGCGGCTCACGCCTCGCAGGCGATGAGGCGTTTCTGCTGCACGACACCTACGGCTTTCCCATCGACCTGACGCTAGAGATCGCCGAAGAGGCCGGGCTCAGCGTCGATCGCGCCGCGTTTGACACGCTGATGCAAGAGCAGCGCGCTCGCGCCAAGGCCGATGCAAAGTCGCGCAAGCGTCAGCTGGCCGATCTCAGCGTCTACCGCGACTTCCGTTCGCAGGGTGAGACGATCTTCACCGGCTACTCCGACCTCGAAACTGAGTCGCGGGTGCTCGGACTGCTCGTCGATGGGCTGCCGGTCACGAGCGCCGCCGTCGGGCAGATAGCCGAGGTGATCCTTGCCGAAACCGCTCTCTATGCGGAGTCTGGCGGCCAGGTCGCCGACAAGGGCCTCATCGTCGGCCCCGGATTCGAGCTCGAAGTTCTCGATGTGCAGCGCCCCGTTGCCGGCCTCATCAGCCACACCGTGCAGGTGAGCTCGGGCGAAGTAGGAATCGGGCAAGCTGCGACCTCTGTGGTTGACGCCGCGAATCGTCGTGCTGGGCAGCAGGCGCACTCCGCCACGCACTTGGTTCACGCGGCGCTGCGCGACACCCTCGGCAAGTCTGCCGCCCAGTCGGGCTCTCTTAACCGCGCAGGCTACATGCGCTTCGACTTCAGGTGGGGCCAAGCGCTCTCTGAAGAAACGAAGACCGAGATCGAAGAGATCGCCAACAACGCGGTGCACGACAATCTCGAAGTCACCACGCGCGTCCTGGCGCTGGACGATGCGAAGGCTCTCGGCGCAATGGCGCTCTTCGGCGAGAAGTACGGCGACACTGTTCGCATGGTCGACATCGGTGGTCCCTGGTCGCGAGAGCTCTGCGGCGGCACGCACGTCGCTTCCAGCGCGGAGATTGGCATCATCAATCTCGTGGGAGAGTCATCGGTCGGGGCGTCAAACCGTCGCGTTGAGGCGCTCGTCGGTTTGGACGCCTTCCGATCCATGGCGGCAGAGCGCACCCTGGTATCGCAGCTCACCACAACGTTGAAGACGCCGCGCGAAGGTCTGCCCGCAAAGATCGCTGAGCTGACGGCAAACCTCAAAGCAGCCGAAAAGAAGATCGCTGCGTTCGAATCCAAGGCGTTGGGCGACCAATTGCCTGCCCTCGTCGCCGCGGCCAATAGCGTCGGCGAGTACACCGTGGTCGCATCTTCTCTCGGCAGTGCAGCTTCGGCAGACGATGTTCGTGCTGTCGCGCTTCAGGTCCGGGAGCGTCTGGGAGATCGCGCAGCCGTCGTCGCCCTGGGCGCCGAGATCTCTGGTCGGCCGATCGTCATCGTCGCGACGAACGATTCGGCTCGACGCGCTGGTGCAAAAGCGGGTGCACTCGTAAAGACTGCCTCCGCCGTACTCGGTGGTGGTGGCGGCGGACGCGATGATGTTGCGCAGGGTGGCGGCACTGACGTTGCTGCTCTGCCTGCGGCGTTCGCAGCGATTTCGGCGGCGCTCGAGGCGTGAACGGCTTTCGGCGTGGCGTGCGCATCGGCGTCGACGTCGGGCGTGCCCGAGTCGGCGTGGCACGATGCGATCCTGACGGAATGCTTGCCGTTCCGGTAGAAACGGTTGCCCGCGAGCAGCAGAGCGTGGCGCGAGTGGCAGCAATCGCCGCTGAGTACGACGCGCTCGAGATTCTGGTCGGCTTGCCGTTGAACATGCAAGGCACCGATACGCAATCAACGACAGACGCGAGGGAGTTCGCGGCAGCGCTTGCGCAGGTGTCAGAGCGCCCCGTGCGGCTCGTTGACGAACGGTTGTCAACGGTCTCGGCCCACGCGGCCCTGCGCAGTTCGGGCAGATCACAGCGTTCATCTCGTAACATTGTTGATCAGGTCGCCGCGGTCGTCCTGTTGCAACAGGCTCTCGACGTTGAGAAGAACACCGGGCGATCCCCTGGAACCCCCCTCTCTCAGGAGCCCGCCTGACATGTCCGATACCCCGACGCCCGGTCCCGCCGACGGCGCTGCGCCCGTTTCGCGACGCGCCGCGCGCGAAGCGGCAGCCCGCGAGGCCGCGCCCGCGAAGGCTCCCGATGGCGCACCCGAACCGCCACCGACCGCGGCACCTGTGCGCGCATCAACGGAATCGAACAGCTCGGACGACTCGTGGATCTTCGGCACACCCGCGACACGTCCCACCGCGTCGCCGTCGTACAACCGCGCGGGCAACGCAGCATCCGCTCGCACCTCATCCGCGCAAAACCCAACCGACCCGACACCGCGCGCCTCAACCGCTACGCTCGATGATCTGTTCAGCGCAGAAGCGACCGCTGATGCGCTGGGAACGCCTCCGCCGCCAGGCAACCGGCGCAAACGCCGCATCGGCGGGTGGATAGCTCTCGCGGTCTTTCTGCTCCTCATCGGAGGAGCAGCCGTCGCCACCTGGTATGTCTGGAGTACATACGAAAGTCAGATCCGCGAGGTCATGGGCTGGGAAGAGCCACAGGACTATGAGGAGGGTCTCGCGACGGGCGAGACGTTCGTCACCATCTCAGAAGGAGATACCGGTTCGCCTATCTCGCAGTCGCTGTACGACGCCGGAGTGACCAAGACGCCTGAGGCGTTCTACGACTATCTGATCGACACCGGCCAGAACCCCAATTTCGTACCCGGTGTGTTCGCGATGCAGCAGCAGATGACGTCTGAAGCCGCACTTGCCGCGCTGATGAATCCCGAGAACAAGATGGAGAACTCTGCACAACTTCGCGAGGGTCTCACCGTCGAAGACTCGCTGCCCCTGCTCGCAGAAGGCATCGGATTGCCGCTTGAAGACCTCGAAGCTGCGGTGAAGAACCCTGCTGACTACGGGGTCGAAGCCGACACCCTCGAAGGCTGGCTCTTTCCTGCCACATACTCGTTCGATCCGGGTGTGACCGCCGAAGAAGTGATCCAAAGGCTCGTCAACCGAACGATCACCTCATTGGATGCCGCAGAGGTGCCGGTCGACCAGCGCCAAGAGATCCTCACGATCGCGTCGATCATCCAGCGCGAAGCGCGCTACGAAGAAGACATGCGCAAGGTTGCAACGGTGATCGAGAATCGGCTGCAGGCCGACAACCAAGAGACCTTCGGGTACCTGCAGATGGACTCGACCGCCCAGTACGGCTTCGGCGAAGACGACGGCACGGCAAGCACGTCAGCGGACGCTCAGTACGATGACAACCCGTGGAACACCTATGTGAACCCTGGGCTGCCTGTGGGCCCGATCGCAAACCCCGGCGATGTCGCGATCGCCGCCGCGATGGACCCCGCCGAAGGCGACTGGCTCTACTTCGTGACAGTGAACCTCAATACGGGTGAAACGACGTTCACCACGAACCTCAACGATCACAACGCGGCCGTGAACGACTGGTTGTCGTGGTGCTCTGAGAACCCGGACGCCGGGTGCTGACGTCTGCCCAGCTCGCGGTATGGGGCGACCCTATCGAGCACAGCCGCTCGCCAAGACTTCATCGTGCGGCATACCGAACGCTCGGCCTGAACTGGGACTACGGACGTCGTCGCGTCAACGAGCGAGAGTTCACAGCTGCCCTCGCCAGCCTCGACGAGCACTGGCGAGGGCTGTCGCTGACGATGCCCCTCAAGACTGAAGCGTTCAACTGTGCCGTCAGCCACGATCGCCACTCTGCCCTCGCCGGCGTATCGAACACCCTTCTGCTCACGTCGGACGGTCCTCACGCATTCAACACCGATGTCGGCGGCCTGGTGCGCGCACTTCGCGAAGACGGGGTAGCTGCGGCGCCTACCGCTCGAATCATCGGAGCTGGCGCCACCGCGACATCTGCGCTCATCGCTCTCAGCGAGCTCGATGCGCGAGACGTGCAGATCGTGGCGCGCCGCCCGGAATCCGTGCTGCCGTTGCGAGCTCTTGGCGACAAGCTCGGCATGCAGGTCGAGGGTGTGGGATTCAACGCCGAACGATTCAACGCTGCCACCGTGACGATCGCCACACTGCCCGGCGAGACAGTGCTCAGCGAAGCTGGCTCTGACGCCCTCGCAGAATCTGGCGGACACCTTTGCGATGTCGTATACGGAAACTGGCCGACCCCGCTGTCTGCCGCCTGGGTCCGAGCTGGACACACCGCGTCATCAGGGCTCGGCATGCTCTTGCATCAAGCGGTTCTGCAGGTGCGGGTGTTCACATCGGACGAGATCGACGTGCCGCTCGAGAACGAATCAACCGTCGTCGCCGAAATGCGCGCGACGCTCATGGGAGACTAGACCAATGCTCCGTGTGCTCACGGCCGGCGAATCGCACGGCCCCGAACTTGTCGCTGTCATGGAAGGTCTGCCTTCGGGCGTCCCCGTCTCCAGCGTTGCCATCCAAGCCGACCTCGAACGACGCAAGCTCGGCTACGGCCGCGGTTCGCGCATGAAATTCGAACAAGACGAGCTCACGATCTCGTCGGGTGTCGTACACGGCTACTCGCTGGGCAGCCCGATTGCGCTTCGCATTGGCAACACCGAATGGCCAAAGTGGGTCGAGGTGATGAGCGCCGAGCCCGTCGAACTCACCGACAAGTCACGCGGGCGTGGCGCAGCCCTGACACGCCCACGGCCCGGTCACGCCGACCTCGTGGGCATGCAGAAGTACGACTTCGACGAGGCTCGTCCGATCCTTGAACGTGCGAGCGCGCGTGAAACCGCGGCCCGCGTCGCACTCGGCGCGGTCGCACGCAGCTTCCTCGCGGAACTCGGCATCGAGCTCGTCAGTCACACGCTCTCGATCGGGCCGGTTCGGGTGCCCGAAGATGCACCCGTTCCTGCGCCCGCCGATGTCGACGCACTGGATGCTGATCCGTTGCGTTGCTTCGACGCCGCAACGAGCGCAAAAATGGTCGAAGAAGTTGACGATGCGCGCAAGGCCGGCGACACGCTGGGAGGCATCGTGGAGGTGCTGGCCTACGGGCTGCCGCCCGGACTGGGCTCTCACGTGCACTGGGATCGCCGCCTCGATGGCAAGCTCGCGCAGGCGCTCATGAGCATCCAGGCGATCAAAGGCGTCGAGGTCGGTGACGGTTTTCTCACCACAACGCGTCGCGGCTCGAAAGCTCATGACGAGCTCTATGCGACCGACGGCGGAATCACTCGTTCGACCGATCGTGCGGGCGGAACGGAGGGCGGAATGTCGACGGGCACCGTGCTGCGCGTGCGCGCGGGTATGAAGCCGATCGCCACCGTGCCCAAGGCGCTGCGCACGATCGATATCGCCACCGGTGATGATGCAACCGCTCATCACCAACGCTCCGACGTCTGTGCGGTCCCGGCTGCTGGCGTCGTCGCTGAGGCGATGGTTGCCGTAGTGCTCGCCGATGTCGTGCTCGAGAAGTTCGGCGGTGACAGCATCGGAGAAACGCGTCGCAACGTCGAGTCGTATCTGGCGGCAATTCCTGAGTCGCTTCACACCTCTGCCGCAAGCGATGCGTCTCTGAGCGATGACGAAACGGTCTGATTCGATCGTTCTGATCGGACCGATGGGAGCTGGCAAGACCAGTATCGGCAAACGCGTCGCACGCGCTCTGAAACTGCCATTCGTTGACACCGACGCTGTTGTTGTGCGCGAACACGGCGCGATCGCTGAGTTGTTCGCCGAGCGCGGTGAAGCACACTTCCGTTCTCTGGAACGCCAAGCGGTTAGCGACGCCTTGGGCAATGGCGGAGTGGTCGCTCTGGGCGGTGGCGCTGTGCTCGATGAAACGACACAGCGCGACCTCTCCGAACACCGCGTGGTCTTTCTCACCGTTGCGCCCCGCGTGGTGGCAACTCGAGTGTCCGGTTCGAAACGTCCGCTGTTGCAGGGCGACGATTCGGCTCAACGCTGGACCGAGATATTCGAGACACGGCGCCCGATCTACGAAACACTCGCAGATGCCACCTTCGACACCTCTCACGGCCCCTTGGCCGACATCGTCACAGAGATCGTGGCGTGGGCGAAAAACAACGAAACCACGGAGGACCAATGACAGACGTGAGCACCATCTCGGTCAGCGGTGACGCACAGTATGACATCTTCGTCGGACGCGGCATTCTCGCTACCGCGGGCGAGCTGCTGCCTGCCGCGGCACGCAAAGTCCTCATCATCCACCCGCCGACTCTCGCTGCCCAGGCGGAAGGTCTTCGCGACGCTCTTCGAGGCGAACGCGAGGTGCTTCTGGCAGAGGTGCCCGATGCGGAACAGGGCAAGCGCGTCGAGGTCGCGGCCTTCTGCTGGCAGGTTATGGGCCAGGCTGACTTCACCCGCACCGATGCGGTCATCGGTTTTGGCGGTGGGGCGGTAACTGACCTCGCGGGCTTCGTCGCAGCCACCTGGTTGCGCGGCGTTGAGGTCTTGCAGATTCCCACGACCGTGCTCGGGATGGTCGATGCCGCCGTCGGCGGCAAGACGGGGATCAACACTGCCGAAGGAAAGAACCTGGTGGGCGCTTTCTGGGCGCCACGTGCAGTGATCTGCGACCTCGAACTGCTCGACACGCTCTCACGCAACGAACTGGTCGCCGGCTACGCAGAGGTGGTCAAGGCCGGGTTCATTTGGGCACCAGAGATCCTTGACATCATCGAGGCTGATCCGCTCGTGGCCACCGATCCCACGACGGCCGAGTTTCGGCGCACCGTCGAACTCGCCATCGACATGAAAGCGCGCGTGGTGGGGGAGGACCTTCGCGAAGCAGGGCTGCGCGAGATCCTCAACTACGGCCACACGCTCGGCCACGCTATCGAGCACGCAGAGCGCTACCGCTGGCGCCACGGCGCCGCGATCTCGATCGGCATGGTCTTTGCCGCCGAACTGTCGCGGTTGGCAGGCAGGCTCTCTGATGAAGCCGCCGCGCGCCATCGCGACATCTTCGAATCTCTTGGCCTGCCGGTGAGCTACCGCGCCGGCGCATGGCCCACCCTGAAGGCGTCGATGCAGCGCGATAAGAAGAGCCGCGGGGGCATGCTGCGCTTTATCGTGCTTGATGACATCGCCAAGCCCACTGTGCTGCAAGCTCCCGACGAATCGCTGCTGTTTGCGGCGTACCAAGAAGTCGCCGCGTCGTAGGCTGAGCGCGTGATATCGAACCTGCCGCTGCTGCTCGTCAATGGCCCCAACCTCAATCTGCTCGGTGTGCGCCAGCCTGAAATCTACGGGCACGAGACGCTGCGAGACGTTGAAGTTCTGGTGGCCGACACCGCCCAGGCGCGCGGGTTCGATGTTCGAACGATCCAGTCCAACCACGAGGGTGTGCTCATCGATGCCATTCACGACGCGCGACAGCGATGTTCGGGGATCGTCATCAATCCGGGCGGCCTGACTCACACCTCTGTGGTGCTGCGCGACGCGCTGGCTGGCGTTGCGCTGCCGGTTGCCGAGGTGCACATCTCGGATGTGATGGCGCGAGAAGAGTTTCGTCACCACTCGTACGTTCGCGATGTCGCCTCGGTGCACGTGATCGGTGAGGGTGTGGCCGGATATGCCCGCGCGGTGGAACAGCTGCTAGACCTCATTGTCAAGCGCGCAACGGCCTGAATCACGCGCGACGCAACCCATCCCGTAGAATGACACGTCGGGCCGCCACGGCCCACTTCCCTCACGAACGGACTTGTTTTCCTCATGGCATCCACCGCAGACATCAAGAACGGCGTCGTGCTCAAGATCGACGGACAGCTCTGGAACGTTGTGGAGTTTCAGCACGTCAAGCCCGGCAAGGGCGGAGCATTTGTCCGCACCAAGCTGAAGAACGTGCTCAGCGGCAAGGTCATCGACCGCACCTTCAACGCTGGCGCAAAGGTAGACGTTGAGAACGTCGACCGCCGCGACTTCACGTACCTCTACAACGACGGCGACAGCTTCGTCTTCATGGACGTTGAGCTGTACGACCAGATCAGCCTGCAGGCTGCAACGGTCGGCGACGCGGCAAACTTCATGCTCGAGAACCAGCAGGTTCAGATTGCGCTCAACAACGACAACCCGCTCTACGTCGAGTTGCCGCCGTCGGTTGTGCTTGAGATCACCTACACCGAGCCTGGCCTCCAGGGCGACCGTTCTTCGGCCGGAACCAAGGCTGCCACCGTTGAGACCGGCTACGAGATTCAGGTGCCGCTGTTCCTCGAGACGGGCACCAAGGTCAAGGTTGACACCCGCACCGGAGACTACCTCGGCCGTGTGAACTAGCCGTGAGTGCTCGCACTAAAGCACGCAAACGCGCGCTCGACATCCTCTTTCAAGCCGACGTACGTGACGTCGCGCTCGCAGAGATGCTCGCTACCGAAGCCAAGCGCGCGGCAAATGAGCCGTCTCGCGAGGCCTCGTGGCTGTACGCACGGGAGATCGTCGATGGCGTCGTCGACAACCGCGAAGCCATCGATGAGCAGATCACTACCTTCGCCAAGGACTGGACGCTCGAGCGGATGCCTGCCGTAGACCGTGCTGTGCTACGGCTAGGAGTGTGGGAGATTCTCTACAACGACGCGGTGCCAACGGCAGTGGCCATCGATGAAGCGGTAGACCTCGCGAAAGAGTTCTCGACCGACGAAGCGGGATCATTCGTGCACGGTGTGCTCGCGCGCATCGCACGCTCTTCCTGATCTTCTGGCATTGTCAGGGGCGACCAGCAGGATGGATGCTGTGAACGCGCCCTTCATCGATTCGTCGCACATCCGCCGGCAGGCGTCTGGCGGTGCGTACGAGCGAGGCGTCGCCTACTTCGCTGACGGTGCGGTGCGAAACCTGACGTGGGATGTTCGCCGCTCATTGTTGATCGGCGAGGTGACCGGTAGCAGCGACTTCTCGTACCGCTGCCGAATTCATCTCGACCCGGCCCGAAGCACGAGACCGATCCTTTCTGCCAGATGCACCTGTCCGCTGCACGCAGATTGCAAGCACACCGTAGCGACGCTGCTCGCCAGCAATCAACGTGCCGAGAAGGTCTCAGAAGCACCGACGGCCGGCTCTGACCGCTGGCGGTCGCTATTTGTTGAAGAGTCATCGCCTCGTGAAATTGTGACGCCCCTCGCGCTCGGAGTCGAACTGCGTCAGCGCATCAGGCGCGGCGCGTCGAACTGGGCACCGTTGCGCGCGGAAGCTGCGACAGCTCGCAGTCTGCACTTTGCGGGTGCCGACCTGCTCGTAGGTCTGCGCCCTCTCGAACTCAGCGGTCGCAGCAACACCTGGATCAAAGGCGGCGCTTCGTGGGACACGGTCAGGCGCCCCGCCAACCCGTTCGAGCCCGCGCAGGCACGTTGGTTCGCAGAGCTGTGGAGCATCGCACACGAGGTCCGTTCCCTGGGCTCGTTCGTGGACGTGTCAGAGTGGCTCACCATCGACGACGTCGAATCGACACTGCTGTGGGCACACCTCGGTGAAGCCGCTGCACGGAACATTCCGATCGTCGCGACAAAGAAGCAGAGCAGCGTAACGATTGCCGACAGCGCTGATGCTGTCGTTCGCGCCGAGCGCACCGCGAGCGGAATTCAGCTCTCACCACGGGTGCGTATCAATGACGTGGTTGCGGACGTCGAGTCACTGCGGCCAATCGGACATCTGGGTGTGTACAGGTTCGAGGTGCACCGCGAACGCATCGACCTGACGCTCGCGCAAGTGCCATTGTCAGCGCCCTTGCACGGGTTGCTCGTTGCGCGAACTCCCGTCGAAGTACCCGAGGCCGATGCGGACGAGTTCATCGATGAGCATCTGCCTCTGCTCGCCCGTCAAAGCACCGTAGAGACTGAGGGCGTCGAGATTCCGCTGGCACCTCGCCCCGAACTTGTGCTGGCTGTGCAGTTCTCTGCGCAACATCGGCTGTCGTTCACCTTGGACTGGCGCTATGGCTCGCGACGGCGGGAACCTTTCAGCTGGGATTCCGCGGCCCACCGAGATCACGACGCTGAATCTGAGATTCTGACGCGTGTTGAGCGCGTGTGGAATCCGATCTCGCCCGTACCGATGGGCGCCAAGGGATCACTGAGCGGGCTGGATGCTGCCGTGTTCGCCGCCGAACTGCTTCCTGAGCTCGAGTCCTGCAGCGGGGTGCGAGTGGAGTTGCGAGGCGAGCGCCCCAAATATCGCGAACTATCCGCGGATCCGCACGTGAAGATCTCGACGGTGGAGTCGACCGACCCAGACTGGTTTGACCTCGGCATCATCGTCACGGTAGACGGTCGCACGATTCCGTTCACACCCCTGTTCACCGCACTTGCTCGTGGCCGCAAGAAGATGCTGCTGAGCGATGGCCGCTACTTCTCGCTTTCTCACCCCGCACTGCAGCGCCTTCGCGACCTCATCGATGAAGCCGGCGGCTTGAGCGAATGGGAGACGCCCCCTCGTCTCAGTCGGTACCAAACCGATCTCTGGGCAGATTTTGAAGACGTCGCAGATGAAGCGGAGCCAGCCATATCTTGGCGACGCACTGCAGAAGGGCTGCGCGACGTCGGGCAGATCGTGCCGACGCCCGTGCCCCGCGGTATTGCCGCCGACTTGCGTCCTTACCAGCGCGCGGGTTTCGACTGGCTTGCATTCCTATGGCAGCACCGCCTCGGCGGAATCCTCGCCGACGACATGGGGCTCGGCAAGACGCTGCAGATGCTCGCGCTCATCGAACACCTGCGCGAATCGGGTGAGACTCGACCCGTGCTCGTCGTAGCGCCTACTTCTGTGATGTCGACATGGCAAAGCGAAGCCGCTCGCTTCGCGCCCGAGTTGCGGGTGGCGATCGTCGACGCGACAAGAAGCAAGCGCGGCGTCTCAGTGCCCGTTGTTGCCGCCGCGGCTGATGTGCTGATCACCTCTTACACGCTGCTTCGGCTGAACGAAAGTGAGTTCACCGCCGTCGAGTGGGCGATACTCGTGCTTGACGAGGCACAATTCGTGAAGAACGCGAAGACGAAGGCGCATCGCGCTGCGCGCGACATCACTGCCGAGGTCACCTTCGCGATCACGGGCACACCACTGGAGAACAGCTTGACTGAACTCTGGTCGCTTCTTGCGCTCTCGGCGCCGGGGCTGTTCCCGTCGGCTCGGCGCTTCCGCGAAGAGTATGTCGGACCGATCGAGCAGGGGAAGGTACCCAGCAACCGCGAGGGCGGGGAATATCGAGCAGCGCGTTTGGCGCAGCTTCGACGTCGCATTCGTCCACTGGTGCTCCGTCGCACCAAAGAGGTCGTCGCGGCAGACCTGCCTCCAAAGCAAGAGCAAGAAGTGCGCATTGAGCTCAGCGCAGCGCACCGGGAGCTCTACGACACTGTGCTGCAGCGCGAGCGCCAGAAGGTGTTGGGATTGCTCGATGATCTGGACCGCAATCGGTTCATCGTGTTTCGCTCGCTCACCCTGCTGCGCATGCTTGCGCTGGCACCCGCGTTGGTAGATCCCGAGCATGCGCACATCGCCCCGAGCAAGATCACGGCGCTCTTCGAACAGCTCGACGAGATCCTCGCCGAGGGTCATCGCACGCTGATCTTCAGTCAGTTCACATCGTTTCTGGCGCTCGCCACCGCAGAACTCGATAGGCGAGGGGTGCCGTACGCATACCTCGATGGCTCGACAAAGGATCGCGACGCCGCGGTGCGAGCGTTTCGCGAGGGCGATGCGCCGGTGTTCTTGATCAGCCTCAAGGCGGGTGGGTTTGGACTCACCTTGACCGAGGCCGACTACGTGTTCCTGTTGGATCCATGGTGGAACCCCGCTGCTGAAGCACAGGCGGTCGATCGAGCCCACCGCATCGGACAGTCACGCACGGTGATGGTCTACCGACTCATTGCGAACGGCACTATCGAGGAGAAAGTGATGGCACTCCAGCAGCGGAAAGCTCGCTTGTTCCGCTCGGTGATGGACGATGACGCGCTATTCGGCAGCGCGCTCACCGCGGACGATATTCGCGGCCTCTTTGAGTCGTAGCGCCCACGAGCCGCGCCGCTGCGCTGGTGCGCGATCACGCCACGTAGAATTGGGGCTGTTCCAATCAGGAGGATTTCATGCGCATCACGGGCCTCGGCCACGCCGGAATGTTCATCGAGACGGCCGGAGGAAGCATCCTGTGCGATCCCGTCGTCGGACCAACATTCTTCGGATCGTGGTTCCCTTTTCCCGACAACCGCGCGCTCGACTGGGCTCATTTCGGCAACGCTGACTTTCTGTACATCTCTCACCGTCACCGTGATCACTTCGATCCTGCGCTGATGCAGAAACACGTTCCAAAGAGCATCAAGGTGCTGTTGCCTGATTACCCAACCGATGACCTCGAGAACGATCTGCGCCGACTGGGATACAACAACATCATCCACACCCAGGCGGGGGAGCCGCTGACCTTCGGCGAGCTGAAGATCATGGTCACGCCATTGCGCGCACCGAGCGATGGCCCGATCGGAGACTCGTCGTTGAGCGTCGACGACGGCACAGCCAGCATCCTGAACCAAAACGACTCCCACCCGCTCGATCTCGAGACGCTGCTTCGCTTCAGCAAGCCAGAGGCGTACTTCACTCAAGTCTCGGGGGCTATCTGGTGGCCGATGGTCTATGACCTGCCACAAGACGCCAAGCAGAACTTCGCACGGCTCAAGCGCGACGCTCAGAACAAACGAGCCATGTACTACATCGAGAAAGTCGACGCGGCGCACGTCTTCCCTATGGCCGGACCGCCCATGTTCTTGCGCGAAGAACTGTTCCGCTACAACGGATTCGGCCTCGAAGACGATTCGATCTTCACCGATCAACGCCAGTTTCTCGCGCACATGAAACAGCTGCGGCCCGAGCAGAACGGGTACGAGTTCGTGCCAGGCACGGCGGTGGAGCTCAACCACGGCGAGATCTCGGTCACGCAGACGCTCTACACCGATGCTGAGATCGACCGAATCTTCGACGACAAGTGGGCGTATCTTGCCGAACAGCGCGATTCGCGCCAAGACGAGATCGCTGCAGAAGTTGCTTCCCGCGCGCCGGTGCTCGCTCCGGACGAGATGCTTGCCGAGCTCAAGTCTTGGTGGGAGCCCCTGCTGCGTCGTGGACGCATCTTCCGCAACGGCGTCGGCGGCGCGGTGCGCATGACCATCGGCGAACTTGACCTTGTGGTCGACTTCCCGAAAGCGAAGGTGCGTGAATTCGCGGGGGAAGAGACGAACTACTGGTTCACGATCCCCGCCGATCTCGTTTCGACGAACATTCGTGATCACGAGATCGACTGGTCGAACTCCATCTTCCTTTCGATGCAGTTCGGCGCTGGTCGCATCGGCAAGTTCAACGAGTTCATTTACACGTTCTTCAAGTGTCTTTCACGCGATCGCATTGAATATGTTGAGAACTGGTACGCCGAGCAGTCTGACGTGTCAGAAGACATCCAGCTCGAAGAGTGGGTGGTGCAGCGGCGATGCCCCCACCTGCGCGCTGACCTGTCGAAGACCGCGAAGATCGAAGATGGTGTGCTCACGTGCAGTCTGCACGACTGGAAATGGGATCTCGCCTCAGGTAAGTGTCTGAGCACCCAAGGACACCCGATTCGGGCATCACAGGCTGAAGACCAACTCAACCGCGAAGCTGCGCACCCAGTCGCTTAGCGTCACGCGCTAAGATAGTAGTCATCAAGCAACCTTTAACACCGTCCCGTGAGGCGGAGAAGGGAGCGGTATGAGCGCACACGAGAGAATCGTGCTGCAGGACGCCGATATCGCCCGAGCCTTGACTCGGATCTCTCACGAGATTCTGGAGTCCAATCGCGGGGCCGACAACCTTGTTCTGCTCGGCATCCCCACCCGAGGCGTCACGCTCGCCACGCGCATCGCCCAGCTGATCGAGACCTTCAGCGGTGTTGCTGTCGAGACCGGCGCTCTCGACGTGACGATGTACCGTGATGACCTGCACAAGAATCCGACCCGAGCACCACGGCCGACCTCGATTCCCGATGGCGGAATCAACGGCAAGACGGTTGTGCTCATCGACGACGTGCTCTTCTCGGGGCGCAGCATTCGCGCCGCGCTCGACGCTCTGCAAGACATTGGCCGACCCTCTGCCGTGCGTCTGGCAACACTGATCGACAGAGGTCACCGCGAGTTGCCCATCCGCCCAGACTTCGTAGGCAAGAACCTCCCCAGTGCGCGGGATGAGCGTGTCAACGTGCGGTTGACTGAAACCGACGGCAAAGACGAGGTGACGATCGAATCATGAGGCACCTGCTCGATACGCAAACGCTTTCGCGAGCCGACGCGATTCAGATTCTCGATGTGGCCGAAGACATGGCTGACACGCAGTTGCGCGAGGTGAGAAAGCTCCCCACCCTGCGCGGCAAGACCGTGGTCAACCTGTTCTTCGAAGACTCCACCCGCACCCGCATTTCGTTCGAGGCGGCAGCCAAACGGTTGAGTGCCGACGTGATCAACTTCTCGGCGAAGGGCTCAAGCGTCTCCAAAGGCGAATCGCTGCAAGACACCGCCCAGACCCTCCAAGCGATGGGGGCAGATGCCGTCGTCATCCGGCACGGGGCTTCTGGCGCTCCGCGCACTCTCGCCTCGAGCGGCTGGATCACTGCCGGTGTGGTGAATGCGGGCGATGGAACGCACGAGCATCCCACCCAGGCCCTTCTTGACGCCTTCACCATGCGCAAACGTCGCTTCGGCGCCGACAGCCGCGGACGCGATCTGGATGGCATGCGTGTCACGATCGTCGGCGACGTGCTGCACTCGCGCGTCGCACGTTCGAACGTCTGGCTGCTCGCTACGTTGGGGGCCGAGGTGACGCTGGTGGCGCCGCCGACTCTTGTTCCGCAAGACGTGTCGCTGTGGCCTGCGACTATTCTCTACAACCTCGATGAGGCAATCGAGCGGCGCCCTGACGCTCTCATGATGCTTCGCATCCAGCTTGAGCGCATGAATGCGGCATATTTTCCCACTGAACGGGAGTATTCCCGCCGCTGGGGTCTTGACCCACTCAGACTCGAGGCGCTGGGGAGCGATAGCATTGTGATGCATCCCGGACCCATGAACCGGGGGCTCGAGATCTCTGCCGCGGCAGCCGATTCCGCCCGCTCCACAGTGTTGGAGCAGGTGACACACGGGGTGTCTGTGCGCATGGCTGTGCTCTACCTGTTGCTGTCAGGTTCAGAGCACGAAGCCAACACCGCCCCGAACGGTGTGCCTAAGAACGACAAGGAGTACGCACGATGAGCGAAGTCTTCCTGTTTCGCGGCGCGACGCTAGAGGGTGCCAGCACGGCCGATCTGCTCGTCGAAAACGGACAGATCACCGAAGTCGGCACCGGTTTGAGCC
This sequence comes from Microbacterium marmarense, assembly GCF_037204165.1. Taxonomy (NCBI): domain Bacteria; kingdom Bacillati; phylum Actinomycetota; class Actinomycetes; order Micrococcales; family Microbacteriaceae; genus Microbacterium; species Microbacterium marmarense. Next base: position 253,645 of record NZ_JBBDGL010000002.1, on the reverse strand, counting down.
GCGCTGGCGCGACCGAGATCGATGTCGACGGCCTTGTGGCGCTGCCAGGACTCGTCGACCTGCACACCCACCTTCGTGAGCCCGGCTTCGAGGCATCCGAAACAATCCTGACCGGATCCCGCGCGGCTGCCGCAGGTGGCTACACGGCCGTCTTCGCGATGCCGAACACCTCGCCGGTTGCCGACACCGCGGGCGTCGTCGAGCAGGAGCTCGCTCTCGGCGAAGCTGCTGGCTTCGTCACGGTGCAGCCAATCGGCGCCGTGACTGTCGGACAGAAGGGGGAGCGCCTCGCCGAACTCGGCGCCATGGCAGACTCCCGCGCGCAAGTACGTGTCTTCAGTGACGATGGGTTCTGCGTGTGGGACCCGCTCATCATGCGCCGCGCTCTTGAGTATGTGAAAGCCTTCGACGGCGTGATCGCTCAGCACGCTCAAGACCCGCGCCTCACCGAAGGTGCGCAGCTCAACGAGGGTTCGGTATCAGCTGAGCTGGGGCTGGCTGGATGGCCGGCCGTGGCCGAAGAGTCGATCATCGCACGCGACGTGCTGCTCGCCGAGCATGTCGGTTCGCGGTTGCACGTGTGTCACCTCTCAACGGCCGGCTCGGTGGAGATCATCCGCTGGGCGAAGAAGCGTGGCGTCAATGTCACCGCCGAAGTGACACCCCATCACCTGCTGCTCACCGACGAACTCGCGCGCGGATATGACCCGCACTTCAAAGTGAACCCGCCACTGCGCCGTGACGAAGATGTGTTCGCGGTGCGCGAGGGCTTGGCTGACGGCACGATCGACATCGTCGCCACCGATCACGCTCCGCACCCGGCCGAAGCCAAATCGTGCGAATGGCACGCCGCCGCAAACGGCATGGTCGGGCTCGAAAGCGCACTGCGGGTGGTGCAACTCTCGATGGTTGACTCGGGGATGCTGACCTGGGGCGACATCGCTCGGGTGATGTCGCGCGAGCCCGCGCGCATCGGCCGGCTCGCGGGGCACGGCACCCCTTTGACCGTCGGCCACGCGGCTTCGCTTACTTTCTACGATCCTGCGCCAGTGCGCACGTTCACCACCGACGACCTGCGGGGCCGCAGCATCAACTCGCCGTATCTCGGTCGCGAGCTGCCAGGCGAGGTGCGCTGGACGCTGCACCAGGGAACACCCACCGTTGCCGACGGTGCGCTGCTCGACCAGCCGGGAGTGCGCTCATGACCCGCGAAGGCGCTCTCGCGATCACCGTCGCATTCGCGCTGGTGCTCATCGGCGTGCTCGTCTGGGCCTGGATGCGGCGCACTCGGCGCGATTCGGGAATCGCCGCGCCTGTCGGCGAAATGCCGAACGACGCCACGGCCGTTGCCAGCTTCAGAACGTTGTACGTGGCGACCACTCGCCACGGCGAGCCACTCGAGCGCCTCGCAATCGCCGGTCTCGACTTTCGCTCACGCGCCGATGTCACCGTGACCACGGCTGGCGTGGCGCTCGACCTCACCGGCAAACCGCGCGTGTTCTTCGCGCGCGACATCATCCGTGACGTCGCGCAAGCCACCGTCACCATCGATCGCGTCGTTGAACGCGACGGCTTGGTGCGTCTGACATGGCTGACCGCAGACGCCACCGCCGTTGACAGCTACATTCGCCCACAAGATGCATCGGCGCACGCCGTCGCCGATGCTATCCGTGGCACCCTCACCCCGTCTCAGATCGGAACCGACGCATGACCTCTCAGTTCACGACCGACCCCGCCGTCCTGGTGCTCGAAGATGGCAGCCGCCATTCGGGTCATGCCTACGGCGCGCGCGGAACCACGCTCGGCGAAGTGGTGTTCTCGACCGGCATGACCGGCTATCAAGAGACGCTCACCGACCCCTCGTATGCCGGCCAGATCGTGTTGCAGACCGCGCCGCATATCGGCAACACCGGCATGAACGCCGAGGACCCTGAGTCACGCCGCATCTGGGTAGCTGGCTACATCGTTCGCGACCCGTCTCGGATCGTGTCGAACTGGCGCGCAGACGAAACCCTCGACGAGGCTCTCGTTGCGGATGAGGTCATCGGAATCAGCGGAATCGACACCCGCGCGGTGACGCGCAACATCCGCTCAGCCGGCAGCATGCGTGGTGGCATCTTCTCGGGCGCAGCAGCGTCGCTCGATCCCGCCGAGCAGTTGCGGCTGGTTCAAGATGCGCCGCAGATGGCCGGCCAGAACCTCTCGGCATCCGTTTCTGTGGGCACCGCTCAGGTGACCGCTGCGGTGGGCACCCGCATCGGAAACCTCGCCGTGCTCGATCTCGGCGTCAAGCAGGCCACGATCCTCAACCTCGCCGCTAGAGGCTTCGACGTGCACGTACTTCCTCAGGACGCCACTATCGAGGACATTCGTGCAATCGACCCGGTCGCGGTCTTCTACTCGAACGGGCCAGGCGATCCCGCGGCGTCTGGCGATCACGTTGCGCTGCTTCGCGCAGTTCTCGACCAGCGACTGCCGTTCTTCGGCATCTGCTTCGGAAACCAGTTGCTGGGCCGCGCCCTGGGCCTCGGCACATACAAGCTGCCCTTCGGCCACCGTGGTATCAACCAGCCCGTGGTCGACAAGTCGACGGGACGAGTGGAGATCACCTCGCACAACCATGGCTTCGCGGTCGACGCGCCGATCGACGGCACGTTCGACAGCCCCAACGGCTACGGCCGCGTCGAAGTGAGCCACGTCGGATTGAACGACAACGTCGTAGAGGGTCTTCGCGCCCTCGATCTTCCTGCCTTCTCGGTGCAGTACCACCCAGAGGCGGCCGCGGGCCCCCACGACGCCAATTACCTTTTCGACCGGTTCGCCGACATGGTGCGTGCAGAAACCGGCTCGAGCACTGACTCTGTGAAGGACTCCGAGTAATGCCGAAGCGCGAAGATATCAAGAGCGTCCTGGTCATCGGGTCTGGCCCGATCGTCATCGGCCAGGCGTGCGAGTTCGACTATTCAGGAACGCAGGCATGTCGCGTCCTGCGCGAAGAAGGCGTGCGCGTCATCCTCGTCAACTCGAACCCAGCGACGATCATGACCGACCCTGATTTCGCCGATGCCACCTACATCGAGCCGATCAACTGGCAGGTCATCGAAACGATCATCGCTAAAGAGAAGCCCGATGCGATCCTGCCGACGCTCGGCGGTCAGACCGCTTTGAACGCGGCTATCGATCTTCACAACCACGGGATCCTGGAGAAGTACGACATCGAGCTCATCGGTGCGAACTTCGAAGCAATCAACAAGGGCGAAGACCGCCAGATCTTCAAGCAGCTGGTGCTCGACGCAGGCGCCGATGTCGCAGCATCCCGAATCGCACACACCATGGACGACTGCCTGAGCGCGGCAGAAGAGCTCGGCTACCCTCTGGTCGTACGCCCCTCGTTCACAATGGGTGGCCTCGGATCGGGGTTCGCCTACGACGAAGCCGATCTGCGCCGCATCGCTGGTGCCGGGTTGCGCGACTCGCCCACCACCGAGGTGCTCCTCGAAGAGTCGATTCTGGGGTGGAAAGAGTACGAACTCGAGCTGATGCGTGACACAGCTGACAACACCGTTGTCGTCTGTTCGATCGAGAACGTCGATCCCGTCGGCGTCCACACGGGCGATTCCATTACCGTCGCCCCCGCGCTCACCCTCACTGACCGTGAGTACCAGAAGCTGCGCGACATCGGCATCGATATCATCCGTGCGGTCGGTGTCGACACGGGTGGCTGCAACATCCAGTTCGCCATCGATCCAGACAACGGACGCATCATCGTGATCGAGATGAATCCCCGTGTCTCGCGTTCGTCGGCGCTGGCGTCGAAAGCAACCGGCTTTCCGATCGCAAAGATCGCGGCGAAACTGGCCATCGGCTACCGCCTCGATGAGATTCCCAACGACATCACCAAGGTCACGCCCGCGAGCTTCGAGCCAACGCTCGACTACGTAGTGGTCAAGGTGCCGCGTTTCAACTTCGAGAAGTTCCCGGCCGCCGACACCACGCTGACGACCACCATGAAGTCTGTGGGCGAGGCGATGGCGATCGGCCGCAACTACACAACGGCGCTGCAGAAGGCGCTGCGTTCTCTCGAGAAGCGCGGCTCGAGTTTTCACTGGGGCGAGGAACCACGTTCAACTCAGGAGCTGCTTGAGATCGCAAAGACCCCGACCGACGGTCGCATCGTGGTCTTGCAGCAGGCGCTGCGCAAGGGTGCAACGCCTGAGCAGGCTTTCGACGCCACAAAGATCGATCCGTGGTTCATTGACCAGATGGTGCTGATCAACGAGGTCGCTGATTTCGTGCACGCTGCTGATGAATTGGATGCTGCGACCTTGCGCCTCGCGAAGGATCACGGCTTCAGCGACGTGCAGATCGCGCAGCTGCGCAGTATCGAAGAGACCGCTGTGCGATCTCTTCGTCACGAGGTTGGATTGCGCCCGGTCTACAAGACGGTGGACACGTGCGCCGGGGAGTTTCCCGCGCTCACGCCCTATCACTATTCGAGCTATGACTTCGAGACAGAGGTCACGCCGTCGGAGCGCACGAAGGTCGTGATCATCGGCTCGGGTCCCAACCGAATCGGACAGGGTGTCGAGTTCGACTACTCGTGCGTGCATGCCTCGTTCGCGCTGTCTGATGCGGGGTACGAGACCATCATGGTCAACTGCAACCCCGAGACGGTATCAACCGACTACGACACCAGTGATCGACTGTATTTCGAACCGCTCACGCTGGAAGACGTGCTGGAAGTTCTGCACGCAGAGGCGCAGTCCGGCGAGATTCTTGGCGTCATCTGCCAACTCGGCGGCCAGACTCCGCTGGGGCTTGCCAAGGGCATCGAAGACGCCGGCTACACGATTCTCGGTACCAGCCCCGAAGCGATCGATCTCGCAGAAGAGCGCGAATTGTTCTCGCAGCTGCTCGACGCTGCCGGACTGATAGCACCCCGACACGGCACAGCGATCAACGTCGCGGAGTCTGTCGCCATCGCGGAAGAAATCGGCTACCCGGTGCTCGTGCGCCCGAGCTTCGTGCTGGGCGGTCGAGGCATGGAGATCGTCTACGACACCGCGAGCCTGCGCGACTACTTCGTGCGCACCGAAGGCGAAGTGATCGTCGGTGCCGGAACGCCGCTGCTCGTCGATCGCTTCCTCGACGACGCCATCGAGATCGATGTGGACGCGCTGTATGACGGCGAAGAGCTCTACATCGGGGGAGTTATGGAGCACCTCGAAGAGGCCGGGATCCACTCCGGTGACTCCGCGTGCACGCTGCCGCCGGTATCGCTGGGACGCTCCGAAATCGATCGCGTGCGCGACGCTACCCTTGCCATCGCGAAGGGCGTGGGCGTGCGTGGTCTGCTCAACGTGCAGTTCGCGATCAGCGCTGGAGTGCTCTACGTCATCGAGGCGAACCCCCGTGCCAGCCGCACCGTGCCCTTCGTATCGAAGGCACTGGGCATTCCGCTTGCGAAGGCGGCGAGCCGAGTCATGGTGGGCGCTTCGATCGCCACGCTGCGCGAAGAGGGTCTGCTGCCCGCGATAGACGGCTCCCGGGTGCCGCTGGACGCACCGGTATCAGTGAAAGAAGCAGTTCTTCCGTTCAAGCGCTTCCGCACAAAAGACGGTCAGACGGTCGACTCAGTGCTCGGACCCGAGATGCGCTCGACCGGCGAAGTGATGGGCATCGACCGCGACTTCCCGACCGCGTTCGCAAAGAGTCAAGCTGCGGCCTACGGTGGCATTCCGCTGTCGGGCACCGTATTCATCTCTGTTGCCGACAGCGACAAGCGAGCCGTTATTCTGCCCGCGCACCGTTTGCAGCAGCTCGGATTCCGTCTGCTTGCCACTGAGGGCACCGCCGAGATCTTGGCTCGCAACGGAGTGATCGTGACGCTCGTCAACAAATACAGCGCGACGCAGGGCAGCGACGAGACAAACATCGTCGACTTGATCAACGCGGGCGAAGTCGACATCATCGTGAACACACCCAGCGGCATGTCTGCCCGTGCTGACGGCTACGAGATTCGCGCGGCGGCGGTCGCCGCAGATAAGGCGCTGTTCACGACGATCTCAACGCTCGGCGCCGCCGTGAGTGCGATGAGTGTGATGGGCGAGGGGTTCCGCGTGCGCAGTCTTCAGGAGTACGCCCAAGATCGCGCGGCTCGCGCATGACGAGCTTCGGCGAGCGACTGCATAGCGCGGTGACGCGCTATGGGCAGCTCTGCGTGGGTATAGACCCGCATGAGCATTTGCTCGCCGATTGGAATCTGGATGCGACACCGGCCGGGGTGCGCGAGTTCGGTCTGCGGGTGGTTGACGCCGCGGCCGGCCGAGTCGCCGTCGTGAAGCCCCAGGTGTCGTTCTTCGAACGGTTCGGCTCTGCGGGCTTCGCTGCCCTCGAGGATGTTCTGGCTGCGGCCCGCGCCGCCGGCCTTCTGGTGATCGCCGATGCTAAACGTGGCGATATCGGCACGACCATGGACGCATATGCCGCAGCGTGGCTGCTTCCCGGCTCGCCCCTCGAAGCTGACGCGCTCACCGTGAACCCTTATCTTGGGGTGGGGGCGCTCGATGGGGCGATGGCGCTTTCTCATGAGCACGGCAAGGGTCTTTTCGTGCTCGCTGCGACGAGCAATCCAGATGCCCCCAGTTTGCAGACGGCACGCACTGCCGATCCCGAATCTCGGACGGTTTCTTCCGCTGTCATCGGCCAAATCTCAGTTTTTAACAGCACTCATACACAAGATAAGGAATGGGCGAGTATCGGTGTCGTTATCGGTGCTACCGTCGACTGGAACGCGTTTGATCTACCCGAAAAGATCGAACCGATCGCACCCATCCTTGCTCCTGGGTTCGGCCACCAAGGTGCCGAGCTCACCGACCTTGAGGCATTATTCGGCGTTCACTCTCCAGCAGTACTGGTGAGCGAAAGCCGAGGCATTCTTCAGGCTGGCCCCGCAGGCGTAGCGATGGCGATCGACAAGCGTCGCGCGCTACTCCAGGAGTTCCCCAGTGCCTGATTCCCGCACACCACCAGAAGTCGACCGTGTAGCGGCATCTCGCCGTGCCGTCGCCGCCCGTCGTGAACGAGCTGCCCTCAAGAAAGACGTCACCATGCGTGTCATCTCGCCGCAAGAACTCTTGCGCCGGGCATGGGCAGCGCCCGAGACACCGGCCGGCGCGATGCGCGTCACCGAGTTCCTCACCAGTATTCCGGCTATCGGCGAAGGCAAGAGGGATCGCATCCTGCAAGATCTCGGCATCTCGCCGGTCAAGCGAATCGGAGGACTCGGATCACGTCAGCGCGATGTGCTTTCAGACTTTCTCGACAGCCGCTGGCCTGAAGCTTCGCCTCGGTCGGATCGCAGCCGACTGCTCGTGCTGGCGGGCCCTACCGCCGTCGGCAAGGGAACCGTGGCTGCCGAGATCAAAAAGAGTCACCCCGAGATCTATCTCTCGGTGTCGGCAACCACACGCAGCCCGCGCAAGGGCGAAGTAGAGGGAGAGCACTACTACTTCGTGTCCGATGCTGAGTTCGATCGTATGATTTCCGCGGGGGAGCTGCTCGAGTACGCCACAGTGCACAACTCGCACCGCTATGGCACGCCGCGCGCTCCGATCGACCGAGTTCTCGCCGAGAATCGAACGGTGTTGCTCGAGATCGACCTGCAGGGCGCTCGCCAGGTGAGGGCAGCTGACCCCTCAGCCGCTCTTGTCTTTCTGCTGCCCCCCAGCTGGAACGAGCTTGTTCAGCGCCTCGTCGGCCGCGGCACCGAAGACGATGCAGAGCGCGCACGACGCCTGCGCACTGCGCGCGTCGAATTGGCAGCGCAATCGGAGTTCGACTATCGCGTCGTAAACGACGACGTGGCGCGCGCAGCAACCGAGATCGCCGCGCTCGCACGCTAGTGGTGCGCCGGTAGGCGACCCTCCGCGACTCTCAGGTAGACTGTACCGATGCCTTGATCCTTCGAGGCATCAAAGACTTTTCCACCGTCATCCGATCCAGGAGGTTTCGCCATGGCAGGAACGAACCACGGGGGCATCATTGAACCCCCCATCGACAGCCTTCTTCAGAAGGTCGACTCGAAGTACCAGTTGGTCATCTACGCGTCCAAGCGTGCGCGGCAGATCAACGACTACTACTCGGATCTTCACGAGGGAAACCTCTTCGACAACGTCGGCCCGCTCGTCGACTCAACTGTCGAAGACAAGCCGTTGACGATCGCGATGCACGAGATTCACGAAGACAAGCTGCGCCTGCGGCCCGTCGAATAGTTATTACCTTCAGATGCCCCTGAGGTCGGATTTGTCCGACCTCAGGGGCATACTGGTGTCCGCCGCCTTCTATCTGGAGCACCAATGACCGAATTGCGTCTGTTCACCTCTGAGTCTGTCACCGAGGGACACCCCGACAAGATCTGTGACCAGATCTCGGACTCGATTCTTGATGCGCTCATTGCCGCAGATCCCAACAGTCGTGTCGCCGTCGAGACGCTCGTCACGACGGGACTCGTGCACGTCGCTGGCGAGGTTCGCACCGACGGATATGTGGATATTCCGGGCATCGTGCGCCAGGTGGTCAATCGCATCGGCTATACCTCCAGCGAGACTGGCTTCGACGGCGACTCCTGCGGGGTCACGGTGTCGATCGGTGAACAGTCCAGTGATATCGCCGCGGGTGTGGATTCTGCTCTCGAACACCGGGAAGGCGGCTCTGCTGATCCGATTGACGCACTCGGCGCCGGCGATCAGGGCATCATGTTCGGCTACGCCACAAACGAGACGCCGCAGTTGATGCCGACGGCGATCTGGGCGGCGCACCGCATCGCGGAGGGCCTGACTGAGGCGCGGCGCAATGGAGCATTGCCGTTTCTGCGCCCTGACGGCAAGACCCAGGTAACGCTCGGGTACGACGGAGCGACTCCGCGCACGGTCGAAACCGTGGTGCTTTCCACCCAGCACCATCCGGATATCTCCATGGCGGCATTGCGCGCAGCACTGCAGGTCGAAGTGATCAACCCGGTGCTTGAAGCAACCGGCCTTGACCTTTCGAACGTTGAGTACGTGATCAATCCCGCCGGTCCGTTCGTGATCGGTGGACCGAAGGGCGATGCTGGCCTGACCGGCCGCAAGATCATCATTGACACGTACGGCGGCGCAGCGCGTCACGGCGGCGGGGCGTTCAGCGGCAAGGACCCGTCCAAAGTCGATCGATCGGCCGCCTACGCCATGCGCTGGGTGGCTAAGAACGCTGTGGCGGCAGGTCTCGCCGACCGACTAGAGGTGCAGGTCGCGTATGCCATCGGGCGCGCAGCTCCCGTAGGCATGTACGTAGAGACATTCGGCAGCGGACATGTGCAGGATGAAGCGATCACCCGCGCGATCCTCGATGTCTTCGATCTTCGCCCCAAAGCAATCATCGATCGCCTCGACCTGTTGCGTCCCATCTACGCGCAGACTGCGGCATACGGTCATTTCGGTCGCGAGTTGCCTGACTTCACGTGGGAGCGTACCGATCGAGTAGACGAGTTGCGCTCGGCCGCCGGGCTCTGAGGTGACCGCGCGGTCCGTCGCGCGCGTGCTGATCGATTCGCCACTGCCGCAGCTCGATCGGCTGTTCGATTACGAGATTCCGCGCGAATTTCTTGAGGATGCCCGTCCGGGCGTGCGCGTGAAGGTGCCCTTGCGCTCGGCAGGGCGTGTGGTCGATGGCTACATCGTCGAGCACGGCGACACTGACGACTCAGACCGTCCGCTCTCAGAACTCGACTGCGTGGTGTCGCCAATCCCGGTGCTCACCCCCGAGCTCTACGCTCTGGCCAGGCGAGCGGCCGACCGCGCCGCAGGATCAGCCAGCGACATCCTTCGCCTCGCGATCCCCAAACGAATGGTGCGTGCCGAACGCGCATGGCTCGCTTCAGACGTGCCGACTCTGCCGACGGTTGACAGCGCCTCACTCGGCTGGGCTGCAGATGTCATGGCGCCGTTTCCCCGCCTCGGCTCTGCGATCCAAGACGGCGAGCGCATGGCGATCGACGCCCCGCCTCGCCTTAGTCGGCTGGTTGGCGGCGCGCACGATGGCGAAGACGTGGGGGGCTGGGCCGCATTGCTCGCGGCGGCTGCGATCCACACTCTCGCTCGGGGAAAGAGCGCTGTCATCGTGGTGCCGGATCATCGCGACCGCGCCCAGATCGAGGCAGCCCTTGCGGGCAGAGTGCCCGAATACGCACTCGTTCGCCACGACGCCGCGCAGTCTTCACCGGCAAGATACGGCGCGTTTCTGCGCACTCTCGCAGATGCGCCCTGCATAGTCCTCGGCAACCGCAGCAGTGTGTACTCGCCGGTGAGCTCGCTGGGCCTGATCGCGCTGTGGGACGACGGCGACTCGCTGTTGTCAGAACCGTTGAGCCCCGGCGTGCACGCACGCGACGCCGCTTTGCTTCGACAAGAGATCGAATCAGGCGCGCTGATGTTCGCTGGTCACACTCGCACGACCGACGTGGAACGGCTGATCGCGGTCGGTTGGGTGCGCGAGATCGCCCCAGCGAAACGCATCACACCGAAAGTCGTGCTCAGTGCCACTCGCGAGGGCGAATCGAGAGGCGCACGTGTGCCTTCGGCCGCGTTCGCCGCCGCAAGGCAGGCGCTGAGCGACAAACCAGTGCTCGTGCAGGTTTCACGCCCCGGCTATGCACCGGTGCTTGTCTGCGCCGAGTGCCGGCACCCAGCGCGCTGCCCGCACTGCAGCGGCCCATTGCACGCGGCTCGGCAGGGAGCAGTACCAGCGTGTTCGTGGTGCGGCCGATCTGCCATGTCTTGGACGTGCCCGGATTGCACGTCAACGCGCTTCCGCATGGCGTCGTCGGGGAGTGAGCGCACGGCCGATGATCTGGGCCGCGCTTTCCCCGGCGTGCGCGTGATCGTGTCGGATGGCGAACACCTGGTGACCCATGTCGATTCGAGACCTGCACTAGTCGTAGCGACTCGCGGTGCAGAACCGATTGCGGCCGGTGGATACGGAGCGGTGATCCTGCTCGACGGTGACAAGATGTTGCTCGCCGATGACCTCCGCATCGCAGAGTCTTGCCTGCGCTGGTGGTCCAACGCCGCCGCCCTTGCCGCGCCAGGTGCGCCCGTCCATCTTGTCGGCGTAGCCGGGCCTGTCGCTCGCGCGTTGGCAACCTGGACGCAGCCTGCCTACGCACGCAATGAACTCAACGAGCGCGCGCCGCTGCGAATGCCTCCCGTCGTGCGCGTTGCCGCACTTGAGGGTGACCGACGCGCCGTCGACGCGGCAATCGCAGCTCTACGTGAAGCAGTTCCCACCCTCGATGAGTTGGCGATACTGGGTCCCCTCCCGCACGACCAGACGGTCCGTGCACTCGTTCGCTTCGACTACGCATCTGGAGCGAAAGTCACCGAGAGCCTTCGTGCCTCAGTCGTTTCTCAAGCCATGAAATCTCGTAAGCCCCCGAAGGGGCGTCCGACCCGTCCCGGCAATACACTCAGAGTGCGGGTTGACGTACCCGACCTAGAACTGTGAGGAGCCCCATGCGCCTCGTCTTCGCCGGCACACCGGAACCGGCCGTACCGTCTCTCGAGTTGCTCGCCGCGAGCCACCACGAGGTGCTCGCTGCGATCACTCGCCGCGATGCTCCCGTAGGCCGCAAGCGCGTGCTCACACCATCGCCTGTGGCCCGCCGAGCCGAGGAGCTCGAGATCGATGTGATTCGAGCCGACAGACTCGACGCAGCCACGACTGCGCAGGTGGAAGCGCTCGCACCCGATCTGGGCGTGATCGTGGCGTACGGCGGCTTGGTTCGCGAACCACTGCTGTCGATGCCGCGATACGGCTGGATCAACCTCCACTTCTCGCTGCTGCCGAAGTGGCGCGGTGCGGCGCCGGTGCAACATGCTCTCATCGCGGGCGATCCCGTCACGGGAGCGAGCGTGTTTCAGCTGGTTGCTGGTTTGGATGCTGGCGATGTGTATGACGAGATCGTGCACGAGATCAAGCCAGATTCGACGGCGGGGGAGCTCCTCGAAGATCTCGCCGTCAGTGGGGCAACATTGTTGGCCCGCGTCGTCGATGAGATTGACGGCGGCACCGCGACGGCTCAGCCCCAAACCGGAGAACCGTCGTATGCGTCGAAGCTGGAAGACATCGACGGTCAGTTGACCTGGGCGCAGTCGAGCGACCGCGTTCTCGGCAGATTCCGCGGGGTCACGCCCGCACCGGGCGCGCACACCACCATCAATGGCGCGCGCGTGAAAGTGCTCGAGGCCCGCACCGCACCGGCCGGCGCCCCTTCCCTTCCGCCAGGGCAGGTCGCCCTTCACCACAAAGAGGTCATCATCGGAACGGCAACCGCTCCCATCCAGGTCGATATCGTGCAGCCTGCAGGCAAGGGCCCAATGCGGGCCGCTGACTGGTTCCGCGGCCTTCGAAGCGAGACGGTGGTCGCCGGATCATGAGCAAAGTTGCCCCTGCTCGCCAGGTTGCCTTTGATGTGCTGCGCGCCGTCAATGAGTCCGACGCCTACGCGAACCTGCTCCTGCCGAAGTCGATCGAGCGTGCTGGCCTCTCGACCGCTGACGCGGCCCTCGCTACTGAGCTGACGTATGGCACGCTGCGACGTCAAGGCACCTATGACGCTGTGATTTCGATTGCGGCTGATCGCAGCATCGCCGATATCGATCCTGCCGTCTTGGACGCCCTGCGACTCGGAGTGCATCAGCTGCAATCCACGCGTGTCGCCTCGCACGCCGCGGTGAATGAGTCCGTCGAACTCGCCCGATCCGCGGGCGGCCGCGGCGCCGCGGGGTTCGCCAACGCTGTGCTGCGCCGGGTGTCACGAGACAATCCTGGTGACTGGATGACGCGGGTGAGTGACAGCGCGCGCTCTGACGACGAACGACTTGGATTGCTGTTCTCTCACCCGGTCTGGATTGTGCGTGCCTTCCGCCGGGCGCTGGCGGCCGAGGGCAGGGCCGATGAGCTTGAAGCGCTCCTCGCCGCCGACAACTCCGCCCCGCGCGTGACAATGGCAGCGTTGCCCGGGCTCGCGCACCTTCCAGAAGATGCCCGACACACCCCCTTTTCGCCGTTCGGGTTCCGCCTCGGCGGGGGAGACCCCGAATCGGTCATTCGCGCTGCCGACGGTCGCGTGCGCGTGCAAGACGAGGGCTCCCAGCTGGCGGCGCTCGCGCTCACGCGTGCATTGCCCGTGCGCGAAGGCGAACGCTGGCTTGACCTGTGTGCGGGACCGGGCGGCAAGACTGCGATGCTCGCTGCCGAGGCGCTCAATTTCGGTGCTGCGCTCGATGCGAACGAAATCTCACCAGCGCGTGCGGGGCTCGTACGTCAGGCGATCGCGGGCGTGCCGCTCGAGGTCACCGTCTTTGAAGAAGACGGGCGCGCCTTGGCCTCGAACTCCGCCGATACCTATGACCGAATCCTCGTTGACGCGCCCTGCACCGGGCTCGGGGCACTGCGACGCCGCCCCGAGGCGCGTTGGCGAAAGTCACCGGGCGACGTGCCAGAGCTCACCGCGCTCCAAACCGAGCTGCTCTCGACGGCAGTGAGCGCTTTGCGTCCCGGGGGCGTGGTGGCGTACATCACCTGCTCGCCCCATTTGGCAGAAACCGCGGGCGTGGTCGCCGAAGTGCAGCGCGAGTGGGGTGACGCCATCATCGAGCTGTCGGCTCGCGATGTCATCACGAGGCTCTCGACGAGTGACCCTGAGCTTCTGACGCAGTCAGACGGCACGGCTCGTGCGCAGTTGTGGCCGCACCGCCACAACACTGACGCGATGTCGATCTCGTTGCTTCAGCGCGCCTGAGCGCTGCGAACGCCATAATGGAGCCGTGCCCCCACTCGATGAGACAGGCCGCGTCGACGGCATTCGCATAAACCCGAGCATTCTCGCGGCCGATTTCGTGAACATGGAGTCCGAACTCGCGCGCATCTCGGGCGCTGACTTCGCTCACGTTGACGTCATGGACAACCATTTCGTTCCAAACCTGACATTCGGACCGCAGATGGTGGGGAGAATCCAACAGACCAGCCCGGTTCCGCTCGATGTTCATCTCATGATCGATGACCCCGAGCGCTGGGCGCCCGAGTACGCCGAGATCGGTGCTGCTTCGGTCACATTCCATTTGGAAGCGGCTGCCGAGCCGGTAGCGCTCGCACGGCGGCTTCGCTCAATTGGGGCGCGCGCGGGCGTGGCAGTCAAGCCAGGAACACCCGTCGACAACCTCTTTGACGTGCTCGATGAGTTCGATCAGATTCTCGTGATGACCGTAGAACCCGGCTTCGGCGGTCAGTCATTCATGCCAGAGACCATGCCGAAGCTTCGCTCACTCGCGGAGCATGCGAAGCGACGGGGGAGCGCGGTCTGGTTGCAGGTAGACGGCGGCATTGGCGAGTCGACCATCGCCGAAGCTGCCGAAGCAGGCGCCGACACCTTTGTGGCGGGTTCCGCGGTGTTTGGATCCGACGATCCTGACACCGCGATCGTGAATCTGCGCAACATCGCAACGCGCCACCGTCACACATATTGACCGGCCCAAGCGCGACCCAATCTGTCACAGCGTCCGAAGCATCCTCTCGGTTCGATACCCTAGGACTGTGAAGACGTTCGACACTCTGTATGCCGAGCTCGCCGCGAAAGCCGCTGAGCGCCCTGAGGGGTCGGGAACCGTCGCGGAGCTGGATGCCGGTGTCCACGCGATCGGCAAGAAGATCGTCGAAGAAGCAGCCGAAGTGTGGATGGCTGCCGAGTACGAGTCGACGGATGCTGCAGCAGAAGAGATTTCGCAGCTGCTGTATCACCTGCAGGTCATGATGCTCGCGAAGGGCCTTTCTCTGGAGGATGTCTACCGACATCTGTGAGTTCACCCCGCTCACCCACCTCGACTCAAGAAAGCCACGCTCCCATGCTGCGAATTGCTGTGCCGAACAAGGGCTCGCTCGCCGAGACCGCAACCGAAATGCTCAACGAGGCCGGCTACACCGGTCGTCGTGATCCGAAAGATCTGCACGTCATCGATCCGGTGAACGATGTCGAGTTCTTCTACCTGCGCCCGAAAGATATCGCCACCTATGTTGGCTCCGGCGCGCTCGACGTTGGGATCACGGGTCGCGATCTGCTGCTCGACGCCCGAATGCCGGGTGCGCAAGAAGTGGAGCAGCTGGGCTTCGGGGGCTCGACTTTCCGATTCGCTGGCCGCCCCGGCGTCTACGCCGATATCAAAGATCTCGAAGGCCTACGTGTTGCCACCGCCTACCCTGGTTTGGTCGATGGCTTCCTCGACGCTCACGGGGTCGCAGTAGACCTGGTGCCGCTCGATGGTGCCGTCGAGTCTGCCGTGCAGTTGGGTGTCGCCGATGCGGTCGCCGACGTCGTTTCCACCGGCACCACGCTGCGCCAGGCGGGTCTTGAGATCTTCGGTCCAGTCATTCTGGAATCCGAGGCGGTGCTCATCGCCGGGCCCACCGAAGCTGAGGGCGCCGAAACGCTGTTGCGCCGACTGCGCGGGGTGATGGTTGCGCGACGCTACGTGCTGATCGACTACGACCTGCCCGCGAACCTTGTCGATGAGGCCGTAGCACTTGCTCCTGGCATCGAGTCGCCCACTATCTCACCGCTGCGCGACCCCGAATGGGTTGCGGTACGCGTCATGAGCCCCCGCAAAGACGTGAACCGCGTCATGGACTCCCTCTATGCGATCGGTGCACGCGCAATTCTCGTCACCGCCATCCACAACGCCAGGCTTTAGTGATGAGCCTGGTCTGCCGGGTCATCCCGTGCCTTGATGTCGCTGCCGGTCGCGTGGTGAAGGGCGTCAACTTTCAGAACCTTCGCGACATGGGCGATCCGGTCGAGCTCGCCCAGGCCTACTTCGAGCAGGGCGCAGATGAAATCACCTTTCTCGACGTGACGGCCACGGTCGACGCGCGCTCGACGACGTACGACGTCGTGCGACGAACGGCTGAGCAAGTGTTCATTCCGCTCACAGTCGGCGGTGGCGTTCGCTCCGCAGAAGATGTCGCACGGCTGCTCGGCGTCGGCGCCGACAAGATTGGTGTGAACTCTGCAGCGATCGCGCGGCCCGAGCTTATCGATGACATCGCTGACCGATTCGGAGCGCAGGTTCTCGTGCTCTCGCTCGACGTAAAGCGCTCTGGCGCTACCCCGTCTGGTTTCGTCGTCACCACCCATGGCGGGCGCACCGAAACCACGCTCGACGCTCTTGCATGGGCGCGTGAAGCGATCGACCGCGGTGCGGGCGAGTTGTTGGTCAACTCGATCGACGCCGACGGCACCAAAGAAGGTTTTGATCTCGAACTGGTGCGACTGATGCGTGAGATCTCAGCGGTGCCGGTGATCGCTTCGGGCGGCGCTGGCGATGCCTCACACTTTGCGCCGGCGATCGCTTCTGGCGCCGATGCAGTGTTGGCAGCATCTGTCTTTCACTCCGGCCAGCTCACGGTTGCAGATGTCAAAGAAGTCATGATGGCTGATGGAATCGCCGTGAGAGAAGTACACGCATGAACCGATCGATTGACGAACGAATCGCCCGCGTCACGTTCAACGATGCGGGACTTGTTGCTGCCATCATTCAGCAGTGGGACACCCTCGAGGTGCTCATGATGGGCTGGATGGATGCTGAAGCGCTGCGCCGCACTCTGATCGAAGGACGAGTGACGTTCTGGTCGCGCTCGCGCAACGAGTACTGGCGCAAGGGCGACACCTCTGGACACGCTCAGTATGTGCGTGGTGCACGACTCGACTGCGACGGCGACACGATTCTGGTGACCGTAGAACAGGTCGGCGCGGCGTGCCACACCGGCACTCGCACGTGCTTCGACGCGGTCGACCTTGAGCCTTTCGCGGCGGCGGAGCCCCCCGCGTGATCCAGCGCGCTCGCCTGATCGCTGTCAGCGCGATCGTGCTGTGTGGAGCAATGGCGGTGATCTCGTCCACACAGACCTGGCTGCACGTAACTCTGGTAGACGGCGGCAGTGATGATCTTGCGGTCTCAGGCGCCGACGCCGTGGTGGTGCTTGCTCCGCTCAGCCTTGCCGTGCTCGCGCTCGGTCTGGCTCTCACCATCGTCGGCACGATACTGCGTTACGCCTTCGGCGTACTCACCGTCATCATCGGGGCCATAGTCGGCTGGCTTTCCGCTGCCATCGCATTCGAACAGCCGACCTCAGCGGTCGTTGCCACGGTGTCGGTCGCAACCGGAATCAGCGGTCAAAGCGCTGTCTCTGCCCTCGTCTCGTCAATCACGCCAACCGCATGGCCAGCGATGACGATGGTCGCCGGCGGGCTGCTGGTGGCTGTCGGCATCTTCACGCTCGCCACGGCTCGAACATGGTCAGGCTCGTCGCGTCGCTTTCGCACCGACCAGAGCGCTCCTGCGGCCACCGCTGGCGCAGATAGTTCACGACCGCACGATGCGATCGACTCGTGGGATGACCTGTCTCGTGGCGACGATCCCACCGCTCGACCGCTAGACTGACCAAGCCCGCGCTACCTCGGAGGACATCAATGAGCAACCCCATCGACGACCCCGGCCACGGACACTCGCCGGCGGCTTGGACCGCAGTCGTAATCATGTTGGTCGCCGTCGCTCTCGGCACACTTTTCTTCTTCTTTGACATGCCCGCATTGGTGTGGGCATCGGCGGGACTTCTCGTCATCGGCCTCATCGTCGGCTGGATCATGGCCAAAGCCGGGTACGGCGCCTCCGGGCCCAAGTACTCGCCGAAAGCCCACTGAGGTGCTCGCCGACCTCACGGCCGGCGCGGTTGCAGACTCCGAAGCGCGAGCTTCGGAACGCCCCTTGGCTGTCGTTGAGGCAGCCGCGCTCGCACAGAAACCCGCGCTCGATGCGCTCAAAGCGCTCGAACCCGCTGATCGGGTGAAGATCATCGCTGAAGTCAAGCGCGCGAGCCCATCGCGCGGAGACTTGGCGACCATTCCCGATCCGGCATTTCAAGCGAGCCGGTATGAGCTGGGAGGCGCCTCCGCGATTTCGGTTCTCACCGAAGGTCGCCGATTCAAGGGCAGTCTCGCCGACCTCGAAGCTGTGAAATCTCGCGTCAGCGTGCCGGTACTGCGAAAAGACTTCATCGCCAACGAATACCAAGTATTCGAAGCACGGGCATCAGGCGCTGATCTGGTGCTGTTGATTGTCGCTGCGCTCGATCAAGTTTTGCTGGCCCGCCTGCACACGCTCACGCTTGAGCTGGGAATGACGCCCCTCGTTGAAACGCACTCTGGCGAAGAGCTCGCCCGCGCAGCAGATATCGGCGCCCGATTGATCGGTATCAACGCCCGCAACCTCTCCACGTTCGAGCTCGACACCAATCTTTTCGGATCTCTGGCCGACCGAATTCCCGCAGACGCCGTCAAGATCGCGGAGTCCGCGGTGCTCTCACCCGCCGACGTCGCGCACTATCGCTCCGCGGGGGCAGACGTTGTGCTCGTGGGAGAGGCCCTCGTGACAAACGACCCGGTGACTACTCTCACCGCATTTTTGGAGGCTGGTTCATGAGTCTGCGCGACGCCCAAGGCCCGTTCTTCGGCGACTTCGGTGGCCGCTTCATGCCTGAATCCCTCATTGCAGCGATTGACGAGCTCGCTGCTGAATACGACTCGGCGAAAGCCGACCCGGCCTTTCACGCCGAATTCGCTCGCCTGCTGCTCACCTATGCAGGCCGGCCGTCGATCATCACCGAAGTTCCGCGTTTCGCCGAACACGCAGGCGGCGCACGAGTGTTCCTCAAACGTGAAGATCTGAACCACACCGGCTCGCACAAGATCAACAACGTGCTCGGCCAGGCGCTTCTTACCAAGCGTCTCGGCAAGACCCGTGTCATCGCCGAAACGGGCGCCGGGCAGCACGGCGTCGCTACCGCTACCGCGGCTGCGTTGTTCGGCTTTGACTGCACGATTTACATGGGCGAAGTCGACACCGAACGCCAGGCGCTGAACGTCGCACGCATGCGTCTGCTCGGAGCCGAGGTGATTCCCGTCAAAACAGGCTCCCGCACGCTGAAGGACGCAATCAACGACGCGTACCGCGACTGGGTAGCGAGCGTTGAAACCACCAACTACATCTTCGGCACGGCCGCTGGACCGCACCCCTTCCCTGCGATGGTCCGCGACTTCCAGAAGGTCATCTCAGAAGAAGCACGCGAACAGCTGCTCGCTGAGGTAGGCAAACTGCCCGACGCGGTCATCGCCTGTGTGGGCGGTGGTTCCAACGCGATCGGCATGTTCGATGCCTTCCTCGACGACGCCGATGTGAAGCTCTACGGCGTCGAAGCCGCGGGCGACGGCGTAGACACCCCACGTCACGCAGCATCCATCGAGCGCGGACGTCCGGGAGTTCTGCACGGATCCAAGACCTATGTCTTGCAAGACGAAGACGGCCAGACCACCGAGTCGCACTCGATATCTGCAGGACTGGATTACCCGGGCGTTGGCCCCGAACACTCATGGCTCGCCTCAATCGGGCGTGCGGAATACATTCCTGCCACCGACGACGAGGCGATGCAAGCATTGCGGTTGCTTACTCAGACCGAGGGAATCATTCCAGCGATCGAGTCCGCGCACGCGCTTGCGGGTGCGATGCGGCTGGGCCGCGAAATGGGCCCCGACGCAGTGCTAGCCGTCTGCCTCTCTGGCCGTGGCGACAAAGACATGGACACCGCCGCTCGCTATTTCGGCCTCTACGATGATGGAGCCAGCTCATGACCTCACGCGTCTCAGCGGCCATCGATGCTGCTGCTGCCGACGGGCGCGGTGCGTTCATCGGCTACCTTCCGCTGGGCTTTCCTGACCTGCAAACGAGCATTGATGCGGCCGTCACACTCGCTGAGAACGGCGTCGACATTCTCGAGCTCGGCCCGCCGTACTCTGACCCGGTCATGGACGGCACCGTCATTCAGGAAGCAACACAGCACGCCTTGGCCGCGGGCTTTCGCTTACGCGATACGTTCACGGCGGTTCGCGAGATCGCCAAGCGTGTGAGCATTCCAGTTCTCGTCATGACCTATTGGAATCCGGTGATGCAGTACGGCGTTGATCGCTACGCTGATGACCTCGCCGCGGCCGGTGGCGCGGGCTTGATCACACCCGACATCACCCCCGAATCGGCGGCCGATTGGATCGCGGCAAGCGAGCGCACCGGACTTGATCGCGTGTTCCTCGCCGCGCCGACTTCGAGCGATGAGCGGCTCCAGATGATCTTGGCGAACTCCACCGGATTCGTGTACACGGTATCGACCATGGGCATCACGGGGGAGCGCACGGAACTCGACGCGG
The DNA here is from genome assembly GCF_037204165.1 of Microbacterium marmarense. Classification (NCBI taxonomy): domain Bacteria; kingdom Bacillati; phylum Actinomycetota; class Actinomycetes; order Micrococcales; family Microbacteriaceae; genus Microbacterium; species Microbacterium marmarense. The sequence goes on along the minus strand of NZ_JBBDGL010000002.1, from coordinate 233,301 downwards.
CTGCGCGCAAGCTCGTCGCGCGCATGCGTGAACACGGCCAGGTCAACGCCTGCGTCGGCATCGGCATCTCCAACGCCGAGCAGGTTTCAGGTGTACTGGAGTACGCGGACGGAGCGATTGTGGGCACCGCCTTGGTGCGCGCCCTGCGCGACGGGGGACTTGCGGGCCTTGCCGAGGCAACCCGCGCCATCGCCGCTGGCACACGTCGCAATTAGACTTCTTCTCGTCGGCTTCTCGCCGTCACCGACAACAGCTAGGACCTGATCGCCCATGATCACCGCCGCAGCCAGCGTGCTCACCAGTATCCCCAGCCCGACGGTCAGCTACTTCGACCTGTGGGACGGTGGTCCCCGCATCCACTTCTACGCGCTCTGCATCATCACGGGAATCGTCTTCGCAGCCCTGCTGACGAACCGACGCCTGACTAAGCGCGGCGCCGAGCCGTGGGTAGTCATCGATATCGCACTGTTGGCTGTGCCGCTGGCGATCATCGCGGCGCGTATTTACCACGTGCTCACCCACTCTGACTTCTACTTTGGCGAAGGCGCCAACCCGCTGTCGGCCCTCTACATCTGGGAGGGCGGCATTGCCATCTATGGCGCACTCATCGGTGGCGCAGTCGGCGCATGGCTTGGCTGCCGGTGGACCGGCATTCGCTTTTGGACATTCGCGGATGCGCTGGCCCCTGGTTTGCTCTTGGCTCAGGCAATCGGACGTTTCGGAAATTGGTTCAACCAGGAACTGTTCGGGCTGCCCACCGACGTTCCTTGGGGCCTTGAGATCGACTACGACAATCCTGCCTTCCCTCCTGGACTTGCCGAGGGCACCCTCTTTCACCCGACCTTCTTGTACGAAGTGCTCTGGAACGGCCTGGGCGTTCTGGTGCTGCTGTGGGCCGGACGCAAGCTCTCGATGCAGTGGGGCCGGCTGTTCGCGCTCTACCTCATCTGGTACAGCGCCGGTCGAATCGTGTGGGAGTCGATCCGCATCGATCCGAGCGACATCATCTTCGGCCTGCGCACGAACGTGTGGGCCGCGATCTTCGGCGTGCTCATCGGATTGGTGCTGCTCATCGTGCAGAGGCGACGCCACCCGGGCTTGGAGCCCTCGCCGTACGTACCCGGTCGTGAGTGGCACGCAGAAGGCACGCTACAATCGCAAGACACCGACGACTTCGTCGACGTCAGCGAACCGCTTACGTCCAAGTAGTCAAGGGCACCGCCACAAGCACAGCCGACACGAACTGAGACTTTCGTCCATGGGGACGAGATTAACTATCAGCACAGGGCCGACGTCGTCCCATCTTGATCATCAAAGTGAGGACGGTTGGTATGGCACCGAGCCCCCGTCGCGAGCCCTCGTCTGAGGGAATCATCAACGCGCAGTCGCATGTGGGAAGCTTTCCCGCGAAGCAAGGGATGTACAACCCCGCCTTTGAGAAGGACGCCTGTGGCCTCGCCATGGTCGCCACTTTGCGAGGCGAAGCCGGACACGACATCATCGATCTGGCGCTGACGGCGCTTCGCAACCTTGAGCACCGCGGTGCGATCGGCTCTGACTCCGGCACTGGCGACGGTGCGGGAATCCTGACGCAGATGCCGGATGCCTTTCTTCGTGAAGTTGTTGATTTTGACCTTCCGCCCATGGGGGAGTACGCCGCCGGCATGGCGTTTCTGCCGCGCGACGACGACGCGCGGGCCGCGGTGAAGGATGGCGTCGAGCGAATCGCGGCGTCGGAAGGACTCACGATTCTTGGCTGGCGCGTAGTGCCCACTGCCGAAGACAACCTTGGCAAGCTTGCCTTCGCGGCTCGCCCGGTGTTTGAGCAGGTCTTCGTCTCACGCCCACCCGTCGGTGACCAGCCTGCGCTGAGTGGCATTGAATTGGACCGTCGCACGTTCCGCTTGCGCAAGCGCTCGCGCAACGAGCTCGATGCCTATTTCGTCTCGCTTTCTGCACGCACGCTGGGCTACAAGGGCATGGTCACCACCCTCCAGCTCGAGCCGTTCTACCCTGATCTGCAAGACGAGCGGTTCGCCTCTGAACTCGCCGTCGTGCACTCGCGCTACTCGACCAACACGTTCCCGTCGTGGCCGCTCGCTCAGCCGCTGCGCATGCTCGCCCACAATGGCGAGATCAACACGGTCAACGGAAACCGCAACTGGATGCGCGCACGCCAGTCTCAGCTCGAGTCCGAGCTGATCGGCGACCTGGCCCCGATCCTGCCGATCTGCACCACGGGCGCCAGCGACTCGGCATCATTCGACGAAGTTCTCGAGCTGCTGACCCTCACTGGTCGCAGTCTGCCTCACGCCATCATGATGATGGTGCCCGAGGCGTACGAGAAGCAGAACGATATCGACCCGAAGCTGCGCGCGTTCTACGACTTCCACTCCATGCAGATGGAGCCGTGGGATGGCCCGGCGGCGCTCATCTTCACCGACGGCACGATGATCGGTGCCACCCTCGACCGGAACGGTCTGCGCCCTGGTCGCTGGACAGAGACCACCGACGGTCTGATCGTCATCGGCAGCGAGACCGGTGTTCTCGACTTCGAGCCCGAGCGCATCAAGCGTCGCGGTCGTCTTCGCCCAGGGCGGATGTTCCTCGTCGACACCGCCCAACAGCGCATCGTTCCCGACACCGAGCTCAAACAAGAGCTCGCTGAGCTGGAACCGTGGGAGAAGTGGGTGGAGGCTGGCCGCGTGCGCCTTGCAGACCTGCCCGAGCGCGAGCACATCGTTCATCCAATCGCATCGATCACACGACGCCAGCGCACGTTCGGGTACACCGAAGAAGAAGTGCGCATCATGCTCACACCCATGGGGCAAAACGGCGCGGAGCCGTTGGGCGCTATGGGAAGCGACACCCCAGTGGCCGTGCTCAGCGATCGTCCCCGTTTGCTGTTCGACTACTTCACTCAGCAGTTCGCGCAGGTGACGAACCCGCCGCTCGACTCGATCCGCGAAGAGGTCGTGACGTCGCTATCGATCGGTCTCGGCCCTGAGCGCAACCTCTTGCAGTGGGGCCCCGGCCACACTCAGATCGTCACGCTCGACTTCCCGGTGATCGACAACGATGAACTGGCGAAGATCCAGCACATCGACACGGCGCTGCCCGGTCGCTCCTCGGTGACCATTCGAGGGCTCTACCGTGTCGAGGCTGGACACAAGGGCATGCAGAAACGCCTAGCGCAGATGTGCCGCGAGGTCGATGACGCGATCGAAGACGGCGCTGAGTTCATCGTGCTCAGCGACCGCGATTCCAACAAAGACCTTGCACCGATTCCGTCGCTGCTCATGCTCGCAGCCGTGCACCACCACCTGATCCGCAACCAAACGCGCATGAAGGTCGGACTCGTCGTCGAAGCCGGTGACGTGCGCGAAGTACACCACGTTGCAACGTTGATGGGATACGGCGCATCAGCTGTGAACCCCTATCTCGCCATGGAGACCGTGGAGTATCTGGTGCGAGCGGGATATATCAACGGCGTCACCCCGCAGAAAGCCGTCAAGAACTTCATCTATGCGCTCGGCAAGGGCGTGCTGAAGATCATGTCGAAGATGGGCATCTCCACCGTGTCGTCTTACGCCGGCGCACAGGTGTTCGAAGCCGTCGGACTCTCGGCGGAATTCGTCCAGGAGTACTTCACCGGCACGGAGACCAAGCTCGGTGGCATCGGCCTCGATGTCATTGCGGCCGAGAACGCTTCGCGTCACGCCTACGCGTACCCCGAAGATGCCGCGGTGCGCGCTCACGAGCGCCTCTGGACCGGCGGCGAGTACCAGTGGCGTCGCGACGGCGCTCCTCACCTGTTCAACCCCGACACGGTATTCCGTCTGCAGCACGCGACGCGTACGCGCCGGTATGACATCTTCCGCGAGTACACGAAGCTCATCGATGACCAATCAGAGGAGCTGAAGACCCTTCGCGGACTCTTCACGCTGCGCACCGAGGGTCGCACTCCAATCCCCATCGACGAGGTCGAACCAGTGTCGGCGATCGTCAAGCGATTCTCGACCGGCGCGATGAGCTATGGCTCTATCTCGAGCGAAGCGCACGAGACTCTCGCGATCGCGATGAACCGCATCGGTGGCAAGTCGAACACCGGAGAGGGTGGCGAAGATGTTGATCGCCTACTCGATCCAGAACGTCGCAGCGCCATCAAGCAGGTTGCCTCCGGCCGGTTTGGTGTGACCAGCCTGTACCTGACCGAAGCGGACGACATCCAGATCAAGCTCGCCCAGGGTGCGAAGCCTGGGGAAGGCGGACAGCTCCCGCCGACGAAGGTCTACCCCTGGGTGGCGCGAACGCGTCACGCGACGGCAGGCGTTGGCCTGATCTCGCCGCCCCCTCACCACGACATCTATTCGATTGAAGATCTCAAGCAGTTGATCTTCGATCTGAAGCGCGCCAATCCCAGCGCCCGCGTGCACGCCAAGCTCGTGAGTCAGTCTGGTATTGGTGCGGTCGCCGCGGGCACAGCAAAGGCTCTCGCTGATGTGATCTTGGTCTCCGGCCACGATGGCGGAACGGGTGCGAGCCCGCTCAACTCGCTCAAGCACGCCGGAACGCCATGGGAGCTGGGCCTCGCAGAGACCCAGCAGACGCTCATGCTCAATGGCATGCGCGACCGCGTCGTAGTGCAGGTTGACGGTCAGCTCAAGACCGGCCGCGACGTCATCATCGGCGCCCTGCTCGGCGCCGAGGAGTTTGGTTTTGCCACGGCTCCGCTCGTTGTCTCGGGTTGCATCATGATGCGCGTCTGCCACCTCGATACGTGTCCCGTGGGCGTCGCGACGCAGAACCCGACGCTGCGGTCTCGTTTCACCGGCAAGCCTGAGTTCGTCGTGAACTTCATGGAGTTCATCGCCGAAGAAGTGCGCGAGTACCTGGCCGAGCTCGGATACCGTTCCCTCGATGAGGTGATCGGTCGGGTGGATCTGCTCGACACCGATGGCGCAGTGGGTCACTGGAAGGCAAGCGGACTGAACCTGGCGCCGGTGCTTCATGGTCCTCAGTTCGCAGACGACGAGCCTCGCCGCAACCTGCGCCCGCAAGAGCACGACCTCGACTCGCACTTCGACGTCGCGCTGATCGAACGCGCCGCTGGCGTCATCAGTGATGGCGGATCGGTCACTATCGACCTTCCCGTGCGCAACACCGCGCGCGCAGTTGGCACCCTGTTGGGCCACCATGTCACGCGCGCGCGCGGCCAGAATGGCCTGCCGCAAGACAGCATCATCGTGAACCTGAAGGGGTCTGCGGGTCAGTCATTCGGCGCCTTCATGCCCTCTGGCATCACACTTCGCCTCGAGGGTGACTCGAACGACTACGTCGGCAAGGGTCTCTCCGGTGGCCAGATTGTCGTGCGCCCGCCGCGCAGCGCCACCTTCGATGCGTCTCAGAACGTCATCGCGGGCAACGTCATCGGCTACGGAGCTACCCAGGGCACCATGTTCCTGAGCGGCGTGGTGGGGGAGCGATTCTTCGTTCGCAACTCGGGCGCCACCGCTGTCGTTGAAGGCGTCGGTGATCACGCGCTCGAGTACATGACTGGTGGACTTGCCGTCATCTTGGGCGCGACTGGTCGAAACCTCGGCGCGGGAATGTCAGGCGGTACTGCGTACATCTACAAGCTCGACGACGCGCTCGTCAACCGCGAATCCCTCGCGTCAGGCGAACTCGTTCTCGGCAAACTCGGCTCGGGGGATGCTGAAATCCTCCGCGACCTGCTTGAGCAGCATCGCTCACAGACCGACTCAACCTTGGCAGCCTCACTTTTGGAGAATCTCGATAGCGAGCTCGACAATTTCGTGCGGGTAATGCCACGTGACTACGCAGCGGTGCTGCAAACGCGACAGGAGGCCGTCACCGAGGGGCTGGACCCCGATGGTGATGTCGTCTGGTCGCGCATCTTGGAGGTGACGGGTGGCTGACCCAAAAGGATTTTTGAAGACCACCGAGCGAGAGCTGCCCGCTCGGCGCCCCGTGCCGGTGCGGATCATGGACTGGAAAGAAGTCTATGAGCCCGGAGACTCGGCGGTTCTGCGCCGACAAGCTGGCCGCTGTATGGACTGCGGCGTTCCGTTCTGCCATCAAGGTTGCCCGCTGGGCAACCTGATACCCGAGTGGAATGACCTCACCTGGCGCGGCGAGGGCCGCTCAGCGATTGAACGACTGCACGCGACGAACAACTTCCCTGAGTTCACCGGGCGCCTCTGTCCCGCGCCGTGCGAGAGCTCGTGCGTGTTGGGTATCAACCAGCCCGCCGTGACTATCAAGCAGATCGAAGTGTCGATCATCGACGAGGCTTTTGCCAATGGCTGGGTCGAAGCAGAGCCTCCCGGGCGACTGACAGGCAAGACGGTCGCGGTTGTCGGCTCTGGGCCCGCTGGGCTGGCGGCGGCACAGCAGCTCACTCGTGCCGGTCACACCGTGGCTGTGTACGAGCGAGACGACCGAATCGGCGGCCTGCTGCGCTATGGCATTCCCGATTTCAAGATGGAAAAGAAGCACCTTGAATCGCGCCTTCGCCAAATGCAAGACGAAGGCACGCGTTTTCGGGCCGGCGTCGAGATCGGCAAAGACATCTCGTGGAGCGACTTGCGCGCGCGCTATGACGCTGTCGTCGTCACGACCGGCGCGACGATTCCTCGAGAGCTGCCAATACCGGGTCGTGACCTTGCGGGCGTTCACTTCGCCATGGAGTACCTGGTCGAGCAGAACAAGGCTGGCGCTGGCGACAAGGTTGCCCACCAGATCACTGCAGAAGGCAAACACGTCGTCGTCATCGGCGGTGGTGACACCGGTGCAGACTGCATCGGAACTGCTCACCGTCATGGAGCACTGAGCGTCACGAACCTGGCCATCGGAAAGCAGCCACCGGCAGAGCGTCCAGAGAGCCACCCATGGCCGATGGCACCGTTGTTGTTCGAGGTCGCGTCGGCGCACGAAGAGGGCGGCGAACGCGCCTACCTTGCCTCCACCGTCGAGTTCGTCGGCAACGACGCGGGGGAAGTCCGCGGGCTACGCGTCGCCGAGACTGAGTTCGTTGATGGGCGTCGCGTGCCCAAGAGCGGCACCGAGCGCGAGATCCCCGCTGACCTCGTTCTGATCGCGATGGGGTTCACCGGTCCTGAGCGCACGTTCCTCGAAGAACAGCTCGGCACACAGTTCACCGAGCGTGGCAATGTGCACCGCGAAGACGACTATCAGAGCACCGCTCCAGGGGTGTTCGTCGCCGGCGACGCTGGACGTGGCCAGTCGCTCATTGTGTGGGCGATCGCAGAAGGTCGAGCGGCAGCTGCGAGCGTCGACCGCTTCCTCATGGGTTCATCGGAGCTTCCCGCGCCGGTTCGCCCCACCGACCTCGCCATCGGTCTGCCACACGCGTAGGCTGAAATCGGCATTCGCCACCAACAAACAACCCGGAGAACCCACGGATGAGACGCGCCAAGATCGTCGCCACCTTAGGCCCCGCTACATCGTCATATGAGATGGTTCGCGCCATCATCGATGCTGGTGTTGACGTCGCCCGCTTCAATTTGAGCCACGGCGACTACTCAGTTCACGAAAACAACTTTGCGAACGTTCGCAAGGCTGCCGACGATGCGGGTCGCTCAGTCGCCGCGCTCGTTGACCTGCAAGGACCGAAGATCCGCCTCGGCAAGTTCGAGAACGGTCCCCACATGCTCGAAGTCGGTGACATCTTCAAAATCACCGTCGACGACATCCTCGGGACCAAAGAGATCGTCAGCACGACCTTCAAAGGACTTCCGAATGACGTCAATCCCGGGGACTTTCTCCTGATTGACGACGGCAAAGTTCGCGTAGAGGTGACCGAAACCGATGGCACCGTCGTGACCACCAAGGTGATCGTCGCTGGCGCGGTTTCGAACAACAAGGGCATCAACCTGCCCGGCGTCGCTGTAAACGTTCCTGCCCTGTCCGAGAAGGACGAAGCCGACCTGCGCTGGGGACTCAACGCCGGCGCCGACCTGATCGCGCTGTCGTTCGTCCGCGATGCAAAAGACATCCAACGAGTGCACGTCATCATGGCTGAAGAAGGACGCCACGTTCCCGTCATCGCCAAGATCGAAAAGCCGCAGGCAGTCGAGAATCTCGAAGAGATCATCGACGCATTCGACGGGATCATGGTCGCTCGTGGCGACCTCGGAGTCGAGCTTCCCCTCGAAGCGGTGCCGATCGTTCAGAAGCGGGCCGTAGAACTCTGCCGCCGCATGGCTAAGCCGGTCATCGTCGCGACCCAGATGCTCGAATCCATGATCGACAACCCGGTGCCCACGCGCGCCGAGACCAGCGATGTGGCAAACGCCATCCTCGACGGCGCCGACGCGGTCATGCTTTCGGGCGAGACCAGTGTCGGAAAGTACCCCGTCGGCGTCGTTGAGACGATGGCGCGCATCGTTGACTCGACCGAAGAACACGGGCTGGAGCGCATCCAGCCGCTGCTCAACAAGCCGCGCACGCAGGGTGGTGCGATCACTCTTGCGGCCCTCGAGGTGGCCGAGTTCGTCGGCGCGAAGTGCCTCTGCATCTTCACCGAATCTGGCGACACAGCGCGCCGCATGTCTCGCCTGCGCCCGGCGATTCCGATGATCGGGTTCACTCCCGACCCCGCGATTCGTCGCCGTATGGCCGTCACCTGGGGCGTGCAGTCCGCGCTCGTCCAGCCGGTGGCGCACACAGATCGCATGTTCATCCAGGTTGATGACCATCTGCTCGCGAACGACCTCGCAGCAGTCGGCGACAAGGTGGTGGTGATCTCAGGTTCCCCTCCCGGCATCATCGGATCAACCAACGACATCCGGATCCACAAGGTGGGCGACGCCGTTCACGGCAAGGCACCGATCTACAAGTCGGGCGAGCTGTAAACACGTGATTCGAAGTGGGATGCCTCAAACGAGGCATCCCACTTTGCGTTTCACCCACTTGGGGTTATGACGCGCGCGGCTCGACGGCAGTAGGGTGAGCGACGTAACTGTTCTGTCCTCACACGAAAGAAACTCTCGATGATCATCGACCTGTTCTGGTTTGCCCTCGTCTCGTTCTACTTCATCGCCTACTTCTTTGTGATGGCGATGATCATCGTCGATCTGTTCCGTGATCACGAACTGAGCGGCTGGTGGAAGGCACTGTGGATCATCTTCTTGATCTTCGTTCCATTCCTCACTGCATTGGTGTACGTCATCGCACGCGGATCCGGAATGGCCAAGCGTGCGCAGACACATGGCGGCGGCCGTGTGCCCGAGCAGGACGATTATCAACCCAAAGCTTCAGCGAGCCCGTCAGAAGATATTGCACGGGCGAAAGCTCTGCTCGACTCGGGCGCCATTTCTCAGGGCGAGTTCGATGCGCTCAAGAGCAAGGCGCTGGGAAACAAGTACTTCGGCTGACGCCCCGGATTCTCAACAAAAAGAGCGGGTCCCTGCACGGGACCCGCTCTGCTTTTTGTACCGGTGGTGGGACTCGAACCCACACGCCCTCTCGAGCAACCGATTTTGAGTCGGTCGCGTCTACCATTCCGCCACACCGGCAATTAAACGTGCAACAACGACGATACCGTAGGATTCAATGGTGACTGAGCAGGAAGAGACCCCCGGTACGCCGGCAAACACCCCCCGTCGTGTCGTAGTGGCCGAAGACGAGTCGTTGATTCGACTCGACATCGTCGAGATTCTGCGCGACAACGGATTCGACGTCGTCGGCGAAGCGGGTGACGGTGAGACCGCTGTCGCACTGGCAACCGAGCTGCGACCTGACCTTGTGATCATGGATGTGAAGATGCCTCAGCTTGATGGCATCTCTGCCGCCGAGAAGCTGAGCAAGAACCATATTGCGCCCGTAGTGCTCCTCACGGCTTTCAGCCAGAAAGAGCTCGTCGAGCGCGCCAGCGAAGCGGGCGCACTCGCCTACGTGGTGAAGCCGTTCACACCGAACGACCTTCTTCCCGCGATCGAGATTGCACTTGCCCGCTACGAGCAGATCATTACGCTTGAGGCCGAGGTTGCCGACATGGTCGAGCGCTTTGAGACCCGCAAGCTGGTTGATCGCGCCAAGGGCCTTCTCAACGAGAAGATGGGCTTGTCTGAGCCCGAAGCATTCCGCTGGATCCAGAAGGCGTCTATGGACCGCCGCCTCACCATGCAGGATGTCGCCAAGGCGATCATCGAACAACTCGCTCCCAAGAGCTAGCCAAATCCATCGCAGCGATGCCCGTCACGGACTGATCAGTTCGCGGCGGGCATTTCTTTGATCATGTTCGTGATGCGAATGGTCGAGCAACGCCGGCCCTGGTCATCGCTCACGGCGATCTCATGCACCGTCATGCTTCGCCCGAGATGAACGGGCGTGCAGACTCCGGTCACGATGCCCGAAGTCGCGGGGCGGGTGTGAGTCGCGTTGATGTCGACCCCCACTGCGAGCCGCCCAGGGCCCGCGTGCAGATTCGCGGCCATTGACCCGAGCGATTCGCCCAGCACGACGTAAGCGCCGCCGTGCAGCAGCCCCACCGGCTGCGTGTTGCCCTCGACGGGCATGGTGGCCACACAGCGTTCAATCGTGAACTCGGTGAATCGCATGCCCATCTTCTCGGCAAGCGCGCCCAGGCCTCTTTCAGCCGCCCAGGCCAAACCATCGATGTCAGGGGGGAGGTCAGATGCCATGATTCACCTTCGGTCGAGCAACAGTGCGAGAGCCATGTCGCCACCCGCGGCTACGCTTGCAGGGTGACGGACTCCGCAAAGCCTACCCTTCTCGTTATCGACGGCCATTCGCTCGCCTACCGCGCGTTCTACGCGCTGCCGGTGGATAACTTCTCCACAAAAGACGGCCAGCACACCAACGGCATCTATGGCTTTTTGTCCATGCTCGTCAATCTCGTCAAAGCCGAGAAGCCGACGCACCTTGCCGTCGCGTTCGATACCTCTCGCGAGTCCTTCCGCACCCGTGAGTACACCGAATACAAGGCAAACCGCTCGGAGTCACCCGCCGAGTTCAAGGGCCAGATCCCGTTGCTGCAAGAGTGTCTCGGCGCGATGAACATTCCAGTGCTGCTCAAGCCCGACTTCGAAGCAGACGACATTCTGGCCACGCTGGCGACGCAAGGAGCGGCCGCCGGCTACAACGTGCTGGTGTGCTCGGGCGACCGTGACACCATCCAGCTGGTCAATGACGACGTGACGCTGCTCTATCCGAACGTGCAGGGGGTCTCGCAGCTCAAGCGCTATGACCGTGAAGCGGTCATCGAGCGCTATGGCGTGCCACCCGAGCAGTATCCCGACATCGCCGCCCTCGTCGGTGAGACGAGTGACAACCTGCCAGGCGTGCCCAAGGTGGGGGAGAAGACTGCGGTCAAGTGGCTCAAGCAGTACGGCTCACTTCAAGAACTGATCGACAACGCTGACAAAGTCACGGGCGTCGTCGGCGGAAACCTGCGCGAACACCTCGACGATGTGCGCCGCAACCGCAAGCTCAACCGACTGCTCACCGACGTCGAGCTCGCGCTCGGCCCCGACGAACTCGCCGTCAATCCCATCGACGCGCAGGCGGTGCGTGAGATCTTCGCGCGCCTCGAGTTCCGAGCGCTCCTACCCCGGGTACTTGAAGCCACCGGCGCTGATCAAGCGACTAGCGATGCTGCCAGCGCGCCAGCCGTTGCCATGCCAGCCACCACCGAGCCAACGGGAGCAGACCTGCAAGCCTGGCTTGAGGCTGCCACCGCCGAAGTCGGCCTCACAGTGCTCACCGAGCGCGGGCTCCCTCAGCGTCTCGGCTTGGCAACGAGTGACAGCGCTATTGAGGCGGCATGGGATGCAGAAGCATCCGCTGTGCTGATCCCTTGGCTGGTTTCTGATGCGCCCAAGATCATGAATGACGCGAAGGCGCAGGTCAAGGCACTTCGCCGCGCCGATGTTGTGCTGGGCGGTCTAGCGTTTGACACGCTCATCGCTGGGTGGCTGCTGAGGCCGAGTTTTCCCGACAAGACGCTGGGCCACCTGGTAGAACGATTCCTCGATGAGACGCTTCCCGAGGCCGACCCGAGCCAGCTCGTTCCCGAGACCGAGGGAGCAACTCCTGGTCAGCTCTCGTGGTTCACCGTGCGTGTCGCCGAGGCATTGCGCGCTGACATGCCCGACAGCGTGACAACCGTATTGACCGACATCGAGGTGCCGTCTCTTCTCGTCCTCGCCGATATGGAGCTCGCAGGCGTCGCTGTGTCGCATGACGAGCTCTCGGCGTTCTCGGCGGAACTCGGCACTCGCGCCGATTCGATCGCTCAACAAGCCTTCACGACCATCGGCCGAGAGGTGAACCTGGGCTCGCCCAAGCAGTTGCAAGAGGTGCTGTTCGAAGATCTGCAGCTGCCGAAGACACGCAAGACCAAGACGGGGTACTCGACGGATGCTGCGGGTCTCGCCGACCTGCAGCGGACGAACCCGCACCCGTTCCTCGATTTGCTCTTGCAGCACCGCGAAGCAACGAAGTTGCGCCAGATCATCGAGTCACTCGATACCGCTATCGGCGCCGACAATCGCATTCACACCACCTACGTGCAGACCGGCAGCCAGACCGGTCGCCTGTCGAGCACTGACCCGAACCTGCAGAACATCCCGGTGCGCAACGAAGAGAGCCGGCGCATCCGCGCTGCCTTCCAAGTTGGCAATGGCTACGAGACACTGCTGACCGCGGACTACTCACAGATCGAAATGCGCATCATGGCGCACCTGTCAGAAGACCCGGGGCTGATCGAGGCGTTCAACTCGGGTGAAGACCTGCACCGGTTCGTCGGTGCGCGCGTGTTCGGTGTTGATCCGAGCGAAGTGACCGCCGCGATGCGCACCAAGGTCAAGGCCATGTCGTACGGCCTCGTTTACGGTCTGTCGGCATTTGGGCTGTCGAAGCAACTGCGCATCGAGCAGTCCGAGGCCAAACAGCTCATGCTGGAGTACTTCGCTCGTTTCGGTGCGGTGCGCGACTATCTGCGCTCATCCGTTGAGCAGGCAAAAATCGATGGCTACACCGAGACGATCTTCGGCAGAAGACGGCCCTTCCCAGACCTTTCCAGCCCCAACAGAGTGTTGCGCGAGAACGCCGAACGCGCCGCTCTCAACGCTCCGATTCAGGGCAGCGCGGCCGACATCATGAAGATCGCGCTGTTCCATATTCACGACGAATTGCGCGCGCAGGGCCTCGCGTCCCGTGTGCTCATGCAGATCCACGATGAGCTCGTCATCGAGGTGGCTCCGGGGGAGTGGGATGCCGCCGAGCAGATTGTGCGCACGCGTATGGGCGATGCTGCCTCGCTGACGGTTCCGCTCGACGTTCAGATCGGCCGTGGGGCGAATTGGGATGAAGCAGCACACTGACGCTCACGCGATCTGAGCCGACAAGATTTAGGCTCGGGGTATGACAGAAACACCTCGCACGCCCACACCCATCGACACAATCGCTGAGGCCTGGGTAGACACACTCGCTGAGCTTGAGCCGATCCTGGCAACGTACATCGGCCGTTTCGAGTTCAACGACCGGTTCGCCGATTACAGCCCCGCAGGTGCTGAGCGGATCGCCAGCGCAGCCCGCGCCGTTTTGGCTGATTTGCAGGCGGCGACACCGGTCGATGAGATCGATATCGTCACTCAAGACGACCTCTCACGCGATCTGCAGCTGCTCCTCGATGTGCACGAGGCACGCTGGCACTTGCGCGATCTGAACGTCATCGCCTCTCCGGCTCAAGACATTCGCTCGGCGTTCGATCTCATGCCGACAGATTCCGTTGAAGACTGGAAGACCATCGCAACACGGTTGAAAGCCGTTCCCGCCGCCATTGAGGGATACGTTGAAACCCTTCGCGAAGGGATCGCCCAGAACATCACCCCGGCCCGACGCCAGGTGCGCGAAGTTGCCGCACAGATCGCGCGCTACACCGACGACTCTGGCTTCTTCACCTCTTTTGTCGCCGGCGCTTCGATAGACGAAGGCGATTTGCCGGCCGATCTCATCGGTGAGCTGAACGAGGGTGCCGACGCGGCACGCTCGGCCTACAACTCACTCGGGTCGTTCTTGACATCTACCCTCGAGCCAGCATCATCTGAAACCGATGCCGTCGGACGCGAGCTCTACGAACTGCACTCCCGTCGTTTCCTCGGCGCCACGATTGATCTTGACGAAACCTATGAGTGGGGGATTCAGGAGCTCGCCCGAATGGTCGCCGAGCAAGAGTCCATCGCCAACGAGATTCTTCCTGGCGCCACCGTCGAAGAGGCGATCGAATTTCTTGAGAAAGACTCCACCCGCAAGCTGATCGGCACAGAAGCGTTGCAGAAGTGGATGCAACAGACAAGTGACCGCGCAGTTGAAGAGCTGGGTAAAACTCACTTCGACATTGCTCCACCCATCCGCGACCTGGAGTGCATGATCGCGCCCACACAAGAGGGCGGCATCTACTACACCGGTCCCACCGACGACTTCTCGCGCCCCGGCCGCATGTGGTGGTCGGTGCCAGAAGGAGTCACCGAGTTCGACACCTGGCGCGAGCTCACCACGGTTTATCACGAGGGCATCCCGGGTCACCACCTTCAGATCGCACAGGCTGTCTACAACCGTGGCCAGTTGAATTCATGGCGCCGTCTCCTCGGCGGCACCTCTGGCCACGCTGAAGGCTGGGCGCTCTACGCAGAGCGGCTCATGGAACAGCTCGGCTACCTCGAAGACCCTGCCGATCGTCTCGGCATGCTCGATGGTCAGCGCATGCGTGCTGCGCGTGTCGTTCTCGACATCGGCGTGCATCTGGCAAAGCCTCGGCCCGATGGTCAGGGCGTTTGGGATGCTGACTACGCCCTTGAGTTCATGCGGCGAAACGTCAACATGTCTGACGAGTTCGTGCAGTTCGAGGTCAACCGCTATCTCGGCTGGCCCGGCCAGGCGCCCTCATACAAAGTGGGTCAGCGAATCTGGGAGCAGTTGCGAGACGACGTTGCTGAGCGAGACGGCGAGGACTTCTCGATCAAGCAGTTCCACAAGCGTGCGCTCGATATCGGTGGCGTCGGTCTCGACACCCTGCGCGCAGCGATGGCTCGGTAGCGCATATGACGATGATTCAGCCCGGTGGTTCCGTTGGGGTGTGAATTCCTGGCGTCGTCGCCCGTCGGCCCGCCGTCCTAGGGTGGAGAGGTGTCAAAAGTTCGCTACGTCGCCATCGGCGATTCATTCACCGAGGGAGTCGGCGACGAACTCCCTGATGGCCACGTTCGAGGTTGGGCCGACCTGACCGCTCAGGGCTGGGCCGACGCGAGCGGCGAGAGTGTCGAATACGCCAACTTCGCGATCCGCGGCAAGCTCGTTCGCCCAATCGTCGAAGAACAGCTTGAGCCCGCCTTGGCGCTTCGTCCTACCCACCTGTCGTTCAACGGCGGCGGCAACGATATGTTGCGCCCGAGAACGAGCGTCGCGACCGTTGTGGACTCGTTTCGGCGAGTGATCGAGCGATGCGATGAGGAGGGCGTGAAGGTAATCATGCTGTCGGGTGCCAACCCGTCGGGGCAGCTTCCGCTCAGCCGCCTCATCCAGCGACGGGGTGACTTGCTCTCGCGCGCGGTTGATTCTCGCTTCAACGATCGACGCGACATCATTCGCGCGTTCAACTGGTTTGATCGCGAGTTGGCGACGCCGCCGTACTGGTCTGAGGATCGCCTGCACATGAACGCCCGGGGCCATCATCGCGTCGCCGCGCGGGTGATCACCGCACTCGGCCTGGAACCACCCACAGGCTGGTGGTCTTTGCCTCCCTTGCCTGCGTCGGCGCCGCGCGGCTTGGATTACTACCGTGAGCACGTCGGCCCTTGGGTGCAACGCCGGCTGAGGGGCACGTCTTCTGGTGATGGGCGCCAGCCCAAGTTCGGGCAGTGGACCACGATTACGCCGAGCGATTCCGCGCTGGAGTGATCAGGCGGCGTTGACCGCGTAGGAGTTCACCCCGGGGGTGCAGAATGGTGCTCATGCCTGATTACTTCACCGTGGTACGCACACTAGGCGCCTCGAAGGAACAAGTCTTCGACGTCATCACCCTGCCGGAGCACTTCGCTGTGTGGTTCGGCACGGCCGTCGTCGAAGTGCCGCTCGAGAGCCTTCGCATGGAGGTCTGGCCCGGTGGACAGTTTCGTGCCGAAATGAAACTTCCAGAGGGGGGCGCGATCAACTGGGCGGGCACCTATGTCGATGTGGAACGTCCCTCGCACGTTTCCATGACCTTGACAGACCAGCCTGGCAGTGACCCAGGTTTGCCTGTGCTGTTCGACATCGAAGAAGTAGGCGGGGCAACGCAGCTCACCATCAGCCAAGATCGCTCTGACTTCAGCGACGACCAGATTGCCGCGACGATCGCCGGCTACAACGCATTCGTCGACGACATCGAAGAGATCCTGCAGTCGCCAGCGCAGGAGAACGCCTAGAGTTCCGGAGTGGACGACATTGAAATGACGCGCGTGGCGGGCGGAAACGTCACGTTGCACGATGCGCGAACCAAGAGTCGCAGGAGCGTCGGCCTTGAGCCGTTCGAGATCGGCGTCTTCGCGGTAACCCAAGAACAGCTCGCCGAGATCCTCGGCGTGTCTGCTGCTTTCCCGCGCCGTCCAGCAAGCGACGTCAGCTGGCTGCGGGCCGTGCATTTCTGCAACGCCGCATCGGAGTGGGAAGGGCTTGACAGTGCCTACAGCTTCGACGGCGAAGACGTGACCTGGCATCTAGATTCTGATGGCTACCGGCTGCCCACCGAGGCAGAATGGGAGTTCGCCTGCCGAGCGGGCTCTACAACGCCACACTACGGGCCGCTCGCCGACGTCGCGTGGACAAGCGCAGACGGCGTCAGTGCCCCGCAGAATGTGGGCGGCAAGCATCCCAATCTCAACGGACTCTTCGACACTCTCGGCAATGTCTGGGAGTGGTGCTGGGATCTGCTGGATCCCGCACGATACAACGACTATCGAGTCTTTCGAGGTGGCGGCTTCGCCGATGATGCGTGGAGCGTTCGTGCGTCAGTTCGACGCGGAGGAGCACCTCGAATGCACCACGACGATGTCGGCTTTCGCCTGGCTCGTGGTGGATTCGATTCAGTGGATGCTGCGCAGGGCTGGTCAGCCGCGACGGACCAAGAACGCGCAGAGCGCGGTGGCCCAAATCCATTCGGATGGACACCGCGCTCTACGTGATCAGTGCTAGCCGCTACGGCTGCGAGATGACGCCATCCCACGCATACTTCTCGTTGGGCGCATCTAGGGGAGTGTGCGCAAGGTGGTTGGTGTAGTTCGACATCACCTTCTGTGACAGACCGAGCACGACTTCGAGCACCTGACGCTTCGTGAAGCCAGCGTCGAGAAACACCTGCAACTCGGCGTCACCCACGTTGCCGCGTTCACGAACCATCTCGAGCGTGAAGGTGCGCAACGCTTCGAGACGGTCGGTCGGCAGGGGAGTGCCATCGCGAAGAGCATCGGTGATGGCATCGTCAACCTTCATCCGCTTGGCAATGCCGGTGTGTGCGGGCACGCAGTAATGGCACTCGTGCTCGACGTTGATCGCTTGCCAAACGACGGTCTTCTCGTCGTCATCAAAGCTCGACTCGAGAAAGAGACGGTGCAGCTGCTGGTAGCCGTCGAGCAGGCCGGGGGCCTCAGCCATGGTGGCGTGCAGGCCAGGAATGCGGCCGTTCTGCTTCTTCGATTTAGCGAGAAGTTCTTTGCTGGCTTCGGGTGCGGATTCTTCGTCGTGCATGGGGAAATCGATCATGTGTCACTCCTATCGGTGCGGGTGGTGTCGGACGTGTGGGCGAAAAAGATCATTCGCAGTTTTGCAATGCGGCAGCAGACACGTCGATGTGCAGTTGAGCGTGGCTAGCGAATTCGCGCGCGGTTTCGAGGTCGTCCTCGCTCAGCGCAAGTGTGGCCCAGCCGATTGTGCGCTGCGGGTGGCTGGGCAGAGATGGAAAGGTGTTGTTCGTTGGACCCCATGCCGCGATCGCGTCGTCAAGAATCTGCCATCGTGCGGCAGGGTCCGACCAGTCGCCGCCTAAGACGTCGCGCTCAAGACAGTCGCCTTCGACGACGCTCGTGAGTCCTGGCTCGCCGTCGAGTCCGGGGAGTACGCCCACCGTCGCCGCTCCAGAGACAGTATTGTCACCATCGGCATCGCCGTAGTATGGGCCGGCCTCGCCCGCGACGAGGTTGCGCACCTGTTCGGCCGCTTGCTTGAGTTCCGCTAGATCTTCTGCGTCTTGCCAAGCACTGATCGCAACCGTCGTCTCACCCAAGCGCTCGCTCAGCTCAGCGACCGCGGGGGAGCCTTCGACGTTGTCGACGTCTGATGGACCAGTGGCGCATCCCGCGAGAGCCAAGGTGAGAGCAAGCGGAATAGCTATGAGTGCAACAACATGCCTCCGCTTGATCATCAATCGATCCTACGTCGGCTTTTCAGGGCTGGAACGGTTCACGATCAGGTTCGACGAATGCTCGCCGGGCCGCGAGCGACTTCAAAGCCTCGGGGGAGTAATGCTGTGAGAGGCGGTCACGATCGAGCAGATCAGGATGCTGATCGACGAAGTCCTGCGAATCGGCGGCATCGCCACCGCTGAGCATCGCTGCCTGCACGACGTGCAGCCACGCGATCGTGCGCGTGACGTGGAACTTGTTTTCGAAACCCGCCGCGATCGCCATGGTGAGAATTCCCTCGCTCATGTTGCGTGAACCCTCGTCGAAGCCGTCTCGCTGTAGTAGCAGATACGCGACGCGCACGTGTTCGCGGTGAGGGAAGCTCTTGAGTGCTCCTCGTTCGAACTCGTCTAATAGCTCGTCGTCGGTCATCGTCATTGCCCTGCCACCCCTATCGTCGGCCCCACATCGATGATGTCAGAGCTTGAGGAGTCAACATGAACGCATGTCGGCGAACCGTCATGGTGCTCTCCGCGAATAGCCTCAAGTCATGAGACCGCTAGACCTGTCCAACGCCGCACCTATAGAGGTTGCTGTCGGGCATCTTTCCCGTGAAGACTTGTTGGCGAGGCTCAACGCGAGCGGCACGCAGCTGAACGAACATGCAAAGACGCTCCTGGCCGACTCGGCATTCGATGAAGTCGGTGAGGGCGATGTCGTATCGATTGCGGAGCGCTCAGTGGCCGACATCGGGCTTGCCGATGGGGCAACACTCAACCAGATCTACGCACGGCGGAAAGCCAAGGACTACTGCTGTGTCCCGCCGTCGCTGGCCCGTACTTGCGGCTTGCACTGGCACAGCAGCAGTCCGCCCCAGACTCGGTGCTGAGCTCGCTCATGCGTCGGTGATGGGGCGTACTTGGTTGACCACCTTGTCTCTTCTCGCCCGCTCATTCGTGTAGCCGCGCGGCTGTGCCGAGTGCAGGCTGCGAGTGCCCCAAATCGCGTATGCCGCCGCCACCATGGGGACGAGGGGCGCGGTCACTGCTGCGAGCATGACTCCAAGAAAAGCGGCGTAGCCGATACCCAAAAAAGTTGCGCTCAGAAGTCGGGCGGTGGCGGGACCATGCAGCTGGCGCGCAAGCCACCATGCGATCGCGGCGCCGGTCAACGCCGCCGCGATCGCCAACGCCGGCGCCATAGCGTTCCATGACGGTGCGAACACGTAGGAAAGTGCGATAGCGCACAGCGATAGCGCCAAGAGCACCAGCGGCACCAAGGTCGCGATAGTGGGGGAGCGGCGCACACCACCAGCCTTCACTGCGATCGCACCTAGCAACGGCAAGCCCGCAAGTGCGCAGATGGTGAACCCTTGGGTGAGCGCTAGCGTTCCGTCACTCGCAGCACCCGCCCATGACGATCCGGTGAGCGCATAGATGATGCCGAACAGGCTCGTCAGCAGGCTCATCCAGATCAATAGCTTCGCCGTTCGCAGCGTGCGCGCAGGCACCTGCGTCGCAGTGTTGGTCGCCGGTCGCGCGGTGCCGTCCTCGGCCGCTTGTCCCCGGGCCAGCAGCGTGAGCGCGGCGATGGCGCCGGCTGCGACGATGATCAGCGAGACGATGGGGGAGAGTAGCGAGACACCGGCAAAGGGAGCGGCAATAAGGCCGCAGATTGCAGATAAGAGGATCACAAACCCGCGGGGAATGCTCGTCCGCGACAGCATGCCCGCTAAGAGAGCGGCGATCGCAGTGGCCCCAAAGAGCCAACCGGCAACGAAGAGCGGTCGAAAGAGCGTGGCAAGGCCGGTCGCCGCGACCCCTTCATCGGCGAAGTCGAAGCCGAGACTCCAGGCCGTTTGGGCCAGCACGCCGAGGCTCAGAGCGACCGCGGCAAGCACCAATATGGCAAGCGCACTCGGCGACGATATAAAGCCGCGGTCGCGCGCGATCGCGATGAGGCTGAACGCGGTGAAGAGTGGCACTACGCCGCCCGTCAGCACCGGCAGTGCCCACGAAGCATCCAGGACGGCCAAGGCTGAAGCGCCCCACACCGCCAGAAGTCCAGCAACCGCTGCCAGCACTAACCCAATCAGAGCGGACCCGAGTGCCGCGGCGAGGGTCAGACGAGCCCCCAGCCCATAGATAGCGGCCGCAACATGCTCTCGCGCCGTGGGGCGCATGCGGTTCTCGCTATCAGCCAGATCCAGCATGGTTCCGAGTGCGACCTCACCGTGGGCATCGCGCCACGATCGGGGATACCAGCGCAGCAGTCGGCGATACCCTTCTTGCGTCGACACGCTCAGGTCACCGCCAGCGCAGGCATTCCTAAGACTGGCGCACTCGTGGCCATGCTTGCTCTCGCCGCGCGCGCCGCGGACTCCATGCGGGTAGCCTCTTCGCTCAGCCGCGCCGAACCGGTCGGAGAGATCTGGAAGTACCGACGGGTGCGCCCATTGACGATCTCCTCACCGTCCACGACAATCAGCCCGTCGCGTTCCATGCGTTCCAAGGCCGCATAGAGCGATGCCACCCGCAGCGTCACCTCACCGCCCGATGCCTCTTCAGTCGCGCGCAGAATGTCATAGCCATGACGCCGCTGCTCCGCCAACGACGTGAGAATCCAAAACACTGGGGGAGTCAGCTGAGCGGCCATAGGCAGACCATACTCCATAGGAAAGAGTATGGAAAGGGTGAGTGCTGTGACCAGGAGCGCTTCGGCAATACACACCAGCGGCTCGCACAACAGCAGCAGCCCAGCCTTCAGCGCTTGTGGCGCGAAGGAGGATCATGACCTGCGAGGAATCCATTTCATCCTGGGGATAGAACGTTGGCGGCCGTCGCCCTACGTGCAGGTGGGAGTATGCGTCGGATGCAGAGATCTCCTCCTACTCCCGACGTGTTGTTCACCGAGATCGCCGAAGCACTCCAACAATGACGCCGATCGCCAGGAGGTCGTATGTGCACGCAGCTGCCCGTTGCCAAGTTCGATGTCAGCAGCGCAAGACGATCTGGCCGCCTGACAGGCGTTCTTGGAAGAACACGCCCAACCCATTTGAAGGTTGGGACACCGACGCAAACCTCCAGAAGTGGTTGAGCGACGGAGAGTCACTAGCCCTTCGTCTACATGACGAGGTCGAACCGTTCGCTGACTTGCAACGCGAATTCGGTCCTTGGCGCGACCGGCTGTGATCGGACGACCCGCCTATCCGTAAGCCGATGCGCTTGAGACGCTCGACGAATTGGATGGATACGTCGATCTGGACAGGTGAGTGGAGCTAGGGCACTGTGGGATAAGACCTGAATCTGGAGGCTGCTATGGATAACCAAGAGAAGCCCTCGCTGTGGACGCGCTTGAAGTGGTTGCTCACCGGTCGGCCGATGAGCGATGAAGAAATTCGTGCCGCACGCGCCGCTGGCGACAAGGATCCCACTACGAGAAAACGCTTCGATATTCCTTGGGGTCGCAACATCGGTGGAAGCGCCTAGGGCAGGCTCCTCAGGCGTCAGTTGCTTATCCGGCCTTCGCGCCGAAGCGGCACAGCAGCATTCAAGCTCCTTGTAGTCGTGGGGTGTTTTTGCACGACTGGTGGTACTTGAGCTGCTGATCCCATAGGTCACAGCTCACAAAATATCAACGGTCTTTGGGAAGGGCGCTAGGCCGTCTGACGGCAAGGTCTAGCGAAGTTATAGGACTCTGCAGGCGACGGCGATGGCCCAGCTCCTGGCACTACAGTGTTATGCATGTTAGCGTGTGATGCATGATAGCTCCCGTCGGCGCGCAGCTGCGCAAAGGTGTTGCGGAGTACTGCATCCTGGGGTCGCTCTCCAGAGAGCCGATGTACGGGTGGCAACTGGCAGACGCATTAAAGCGCCCCGGTCTGATCGCGAGCATTGGCACGCTGTACCCGATCTTGTCTCGTCTGCGCAAGCGAGGGTTGATCACTGCGTTCGAAAAAGAATCCGGCACAGGTCCAGTCCGGAAGTATTACCAGCTGACCCCTGCCGGCGAGCACGAGCTAAAGGCGTTCAGGGAACAGTGGGGTCCGTTTGTGGAGGCAGTGACTGAGATGGTGGGAGCAAACAGCGATGGAAAACACTGACGAACCAATCGAAGTGACACGTTACCTGCGTGAACTAGACGCTGCATTGGCAGAGATTCCGGTGCAGATCGCTAGCGATATTCGGACCGGTGTCGAGGAGGAACTCGCCACCCTCGATTCATCCGCTGCACGAGAGCGCATTGCACAACTGGGCGATCCTGCACTTATCGCGGCGGAAGCTAGGCGAGAAGAATCGGAGGCTGCTCCGCACCGCAAGTCGGCGATGACTTCGCGACTCTACGTCGTGCTGGCGAGCCTCGCGGTCGCTTTCGGTAACTATGCCATCCCTCTCGTCGGTGCGCTGCCCGGATTCGTACTGGTATGGGTTTCCCCTGCATGGCGACGATGGGAGAAGATCACAGCCACGGCTATTCCTTTCGCGACCGGGGTTATAGCGGCCACGTACTTTGTTGTCGCCAGGGTCACTTCTTCGGATGTTGTGAGTTCGAACGGCTCCGATTTCTACGGGCCTTCGATGGACGATTTCGGCATTTCGTGGTTTGGCCTCTTTTTCACGCCGGTGGTGACCACCAATGCCATCGTTGCAGGGTCCATCGCCAGCACGGCGGTGGGAGTCTGGTTGCTTGTCCGCGCGCTTCGACGGTCGTAGTCTTCGGCAGACGCGCGCACTCCTCTACCCGGGCGGGATTACTTCATAGTAGAAACCCCCAGCGCAGCCCATTGGCGGGTGCATCGAAACCCTAGGGATATGGGGCGTCTTGCCAGTCCCTGCGGTGACACACCGCTGGGACGCGACTGTGTTGCATCTCATGAGTTACGGCACACCGAGGTTACGAGACAGAACACCAAGTGCATGAGCACATGTGACATCCTCGCCGCGGCTACGACCAGCAAAACGCCCTCCGGACAAGCCGGGGCGGCAAGCCAGTACCACCACGCAGCGGCTGAGCTAGTTGTTAGTCCACGCGCGGCACGCCAGATCCGCCAACACGGTCATTCGAGAATGAACGGTATCCGCGCTCCAGGCGTCCAGTGATGTGAGGTTGCGAGTCATGGTGAAACCCGACTGCGCGTAGACCAATTTCTTCTCCGCGGGGAGCTTTGACCCTAGATTCTTATTGAGCTTCTTCTCGAGCAGAGTGAGGTTACCGACATAATCCACCAAAGTCACTGGGGCTCCTGGGCCGAGTGACGTCGGTTTGGACTTCGGGTGAATATGCTCGATCGTCACTCCTCGTGATGACCAGTCGAGGGCGCTCGTGTCACGGCCAGCGAGCTCGGACTCCACACGCTCGATCATCCCGAGAACATACTTGACGCGCGAACTGGGCATAACGCCATAGCGGATGAAGGCCAACCGGAACTCGTCGTCGCTGGGAATCAACTTGTCCAGCGACTTCCGCACGTCTAGCTGGTTCACGGATTCGCCGGACGAGACGGATGCAGCCGTGCTACCAAAAGTTTCCTCAGCCAGTTTCGCGCCGATATTTCCGGCGAACAGGGCACGAACTGACCACATGAGTACTTTATTGAGCAGTCTGCAAGCATCGTCATAGTCCCACGTAGCAAAGGCGGCGAGTACCACCGGGATGCTGCTCTCGAACTGGAAGCGACGGTAGGCCAGAAGTGAGTCACGGACATCCACTTTCTCGCTGTGCCAGTAGTCACTCTCAGGGTCACGAAGGGCCACGTATGTGTCCTTTGCTCTAACGAGGCGATTGAGGTAGGCACTTGCGGTAGTCCCGTTTTGACCGATGTCTTCCTGGATTGCACGATAAAGCTTGCTCGTTCGGACGGGACCGACGCGAGAAATCAGCTCGAACCGAATGAGTCGAACAAGATCCTCGGGCTTCTCGAACGCAGCCTCCAGCTGCACCCATTTGTGCTCCACGGTCGAGAGGTAGGAGCCGGACGCGCTGAACAAGTAGTTTTTGAGCAAATCCGCGGTTGTAAGGTCAGCGCCGCGATCGTTGAGCGTTTCAAAGATCACATAGGCCTCTTGGATTCCTGACGCTACGGCCACCAGGATCTGGACACGCTTCTCCAGCTGATTCACGATTTCCATGAGCTCGGTATACGAGTCGACGTCAGGCGTGAGCTCTGTGACGTGCTCGATGCAGAGTCGATAGGAAGCTACGAGCGGGTGGCCTTCGTTGCCCGCGCTCACCTCCTCATTGAGGAGTTCTAGATAGGCATCGCTGTCATGTGGCCCTAGCGCGAGTCTTTCGAACACACCCTCAGCTTGAAGCTCGTAGCCTCGTAGATACCGCTCTTCGACCCGTCTAGCTTGTTCATCTTTTCCCAACTCCATGAGGCGGTCGCGGATCGCCAGTAGCAATAGTGACGTCGTCGCGAGCCGTTGTTGGCCGTCGACGACCCGTCGCCTGTAGCTGTCCTCCTCAGGCTGCGTGAGGACGACGGTGCCAACGAAGTAGTCTCGGTCCTTCGATCGAGCTTCCGCGAGATCGCTGAGATATTCCCCAACGTTGTCTGTAGTCCAGGCATATCTGCGCTGGAAACGCGGAACTTCAATCAGATGATCCGCAAGCAGATGACCAACCTGGTCATGATCGAAGTCCGTTTCACGTGCCATCTGACAGATCCCCCTTTGGTCCCGCGCTATCCCAGAATCTAGCAGCAGGAGCCAAGGGGAACTCGAAACAACGCGATTTCGCCTTGGAGACTCTCCGTTTGGTATCCCGTGCGATGCGGCACGGAGTGATCACAGATCACCGCCCAGGAGCGCCGAACTGGCAATTCACGCCGCGATGGCCAGACGTCTCATATCCCTAGAGTTTCAGCACGTTCCAGAATCGACTGAGCAACCGCGGCGCCTCCAGCGACCTTCCCAATGATCGTGAGTCCCGTAACTATGTGTCACAAGCTAATGCTTGAAGTCGAGTACTCACCATTAGTTCTGGGACACCGGGGGAGCGTCATGGGAAAGCTGATGGGGTACGTGCGAGTCTCGACGCGTCAGCAGTCCACTGACAGGCAAGAGGTCGATCTGCGCGTGGCGGGTGTCCGGCGTGACGACCTGTATATCGACAACGGTGGCTCAGGCGCCAGAGCGTCACGCCCAAAGTTTGATCGCGCCGTCGAAGCACTCGAAAGAGGTGACACGCTTGTCATCACCACGCTCGACAGGCTCGGACGGTCCATGCAGAACATGCTTGCGTTTGCGGAAGAGCTGCGCCGAGTTGGTGCCGGTCGTCGTGTCCTGAATCGCGGGGGGCGGCGATGTTGATACGGCGACTCCGATGGGTTCGATGCTGTTTACGATGATGGCCGCTCTGGCGCAGATGGAGCACGACATCAAAAGCGAACGGATCATCGACTCCATTAGCAAGCGAAGGGCTGCAGGACTCGATCTTGGCGGAAGGCCCCGGCGAATCACGGATTGCCAAATGCGCAGCGCACTTCAACTCATCCAGAACGGCGAAACCACTGCACAAGTTGTCCGTGACCTAGGAATGTCGCGCTCCACTTTCTACCGCCGTGTCGGAAACCTGTCGTCCTGATCACGTTCGGCGTGAGAGAGCGAATAACCCGAAGTGATCGACGTTAGAAACTGTCAAAGTTCACGTACGTAGCCAAGCCACTGCGAGGCGCGATCCGCTGACAAGTAGTTGGCAAACTCTGCTGATTCCGTAGATTGACAAGTAGTTGGCAAGAATGACATCTAGCTTGGCAACGGGCTCGAACTTGACGGAAGGGAGGGAGCACCTCACAGGCGTATTGTCATAATGTGCATTATCGGGGATATTCTGTTGTGCTCGAAGGCTGACTGTTGTGTCTATCGCGCTGCTGATTGCGATTCAGCCCGATCAAGAAAGCGACTGCGCGGATGACTGCAATTACGAGCAACGCTAATAGGCAAACCCATCCAACGCCGACGAGGAGAAGGCCAAACCCCGCGTCGATTGGAACACCGTATAGGGCAATCCACATTTCGCCGATCTGAGCCTGGAAGAACAAAGTAGAAGCGAGCGCGACGGCGACGACGAGCGCGTAGTGGGACAGACGGATTTGGTGACGAATTCCGTAGAGCGCAACAAAGCCAGTGACAAATGCCGAGAGAATGATTGCGCTGGCAGCACTGCTAACTATGGTGTCCGATACCCAGTCGGGCACATCCGACCAATTCTCTACGATGTATGGAATTTCATCCCGCAGATCAATCCAAGTGGCCAACACATGTAGCAAGAGCGCCGCACACAAGGCAAGCCACACACCGGTCATACGGGCTTGAGCGCTACCTGAGGTCTTTACCATTGACATGCTGCTGACGGTGAGAATCTCCAGTTTGACGGGCCGCCCAGAATCCGTGCCGGCGCACTTCCAAACCAGTTCGAGACTTTATCGCGCCCAGTTTCCAGGTCCCGCGTTTCCGAAGGCTGATTCTACGCTTGACCCAACGACGTGGCAGTCCCATTGGTCGGACATACTCGGCGTGTTCAGCACCGGACTTACTCCCGCGTTGAACTCCTCAAACGTCGGCAGCGTCAAGCCGCGGCGAGCGGTCGTCTTGACAATCGACTGGCGAGTGAAGCTAACTCTCCACTTTTCCGTACCGTCGATGTACGTGATCGAAACCGACATGTTCTTTCCCCGGACGGTGCTCACCCCACTCAGCACACCCCCGCGCACGATCAAGTTATAGGGCGCGAAATCGTTATGACAAATCACTTCGGTCGGCCTATGCGACGGTGATCGCCACACCAGGCTCCGGTCATCGACAAGTTCGACGGACGCGTCGTGCATTCTTCTCAGCAGTTGCGCGGCCGAAGTCAGAACGCTCTCAGACCACAGCACAGCCGGATCTGCGCCGGCCAGCGTTTCACCGGGTAAGAAGGTGAGCACCTCGCGGTTGGCATCATCGAGACCAATCACCGCTGGCACCTCGTCAATTGAGGTCATTGTGTTCAGCAGCTCGTGAACGGCAGGAGTCCACTCCCCCGTCTCACGACGCACCGTCGCGCCCGATCGAAGGACGGGTGACATATTGCCGCCCGACAGGTGTTCCTCCACACCCGTCAGTCTTTCAGATTCACATTGTCGATTCGCTGTCTTCACGGCCCCATCTCTAGGCTTTGCTCATGCTGCAGTCGCTCACCGGGTTCGCCGTCGTGGGCGTGGCAATCGTCGTCGGCTGGATCATCGGGCGAATTGACCTCCTGGGCGAGCACGCACGCCCGGTTCTCGCGCGGCTGACCTTCTTTGTGTTGTCACCGTTTCTTCTTTTCGTCGTGCTCTCACAAGCCGACGTGCAAACCCTGTTCTCAGCGCTTCTGCCGGTGTCGGCAATCGCCGCCGTCGCTGTCTTTCTGATCTATGCGCTCATCGCCCGCTTCGCCTGGCGGCGCTCTGTGGGCGAGACCGTGATCGGAATCTTGTCGGCCGGGCAGGTCAATTCGAACAACATCGGCATTCCCCTCTCGCTCTATCTGCTCGGCAGCGCTGCGTATCCTGCCCCGGTGATCCTGCTGCAGCTGCTCGTGTTCACTCCGGTGACAATCGCGATTATGGATGCTGTCACTTCCGGCCGAACAAGCGTGTGGCGCACAATCGGGCGCACCCTGACCAACCCGATCGTTCTCGGGTCGACAATAGGAACCCTCGTCTCGGTATCGGGAATTGAACTCCCCCCGATCGTCATTGAGCCGGCAATCCTCATCGCCAACGCGTGCGTGCCTATTTTGCTCATCAGCTACGGCATCTCACTTCACGGGCAACGCGTACTGTCATCGTCTGGCAGACGCCGAGACATCGTGCTCGCGTCGTCGCTCAAGCTCTTCGCGATGCCGTTTATCGCATGGGCCGTCGCCGAGTTCGTCTTCGGACTGGGCGCTCACGACGTGCTTGTCATCACGGTGCTCGCGGCTCTCCCGACCGCACAGAACGTCTTCAATTACTCGCAGCGCTACGGCATTGGCGAGACGATCTCGCGCGACACCGTGCTTGTCACCACGATCGGCTGCGTACCTGTACTGATCTTCGTCACCCTGTTGCTCGGTTGAACGGACTCACGCAGCCACAAGATTGCAACACTCCCCCACCGAACTCGCCGTCAGCGACGAGGACGTCTAAGCTGTAACCCGCACGCTCACAGCTAACTCCCAGAAAGGCCCACGCATGTCCATGGAATCCGCCGAAAAGTCGGCAGTAAACGGAATCCGCACCGCGCTCGGCGTCGGCGGCCTCCTCGCAATCATCGTCGGTGTACTGATCCTCGCATGGCCCGGCGCAACGGCTGCCGTCGTGACTGCCATCATCGCCGTGTACGCGATCGCCGCCGGCCTAATCTACGGTGGCCTCGGTATCTTCTCGAAGCAGAAGGGCGGTTGGGCCCGCGTCGGTCACATCGTGCTCGGCCTCGTGTTCATCGCCGCCGGCATCATCATGTTCGCCAACCTCCAGGTAGCCACCGGATGGTTCGCAGTATTCTTCGCCATTCTGATCGGCATCATGTGGATCGTCGAAGGCATCGTATCGCTGTCGACACTGGGCGACGCTGCTTCCAAAGGATGGACGATCTTCTTCGCGATCGTCAGCATCATCGCCGGTCTCTACTTGGTCTTCACGCCGCTGTGGGGCGCATTCGCGCTCTGGTGGCTGCTCGGCATCCTGCTGATCGTCCTCGGTATCATCAACGTGGTCCGCGCATTCACCTTCGGTAAGAAAGCCTGATCAACACCTTGTAAAAGAAGAACGGCCTGGATTCGTCCAGGCCGTTATTCTTTTACGCGTTAGCGAACCGGAAGAAAGCGCGCCCACCACTCGAGCACCGCGTCGAAACGCTGCACACGGTGTCGCGGTTGCCCCGCACGAGTGAGTTCATGGTCCTCGCCAGGAAAGATCAGCATCTCAGCGTCAACACCGTTGCGCTTCAGTGCCGAGAAATAGCGCGTGGCTTGCTCGAGCGGGCAGCGGAAGTCGAGTTCCGAATGCACGACAAGAGTAGGAGTCGAGACCTGGGCCACCACGGCCATCGGACTCTGACGCGCCACAGCGGCACCATCGACACCGACATACTCATCACCGAAGAAAGTACCGATGTCACTCGTTCCCTGAAAAGACACCGGGTCGAGAAAGCCACGTTCCACGATGGCAGCTGCGAAACGGTGATCGTGAGCGATGATCCACGCCGTGAGGTAGCCACCATAGGACCCGCCCATGACGCCAACTCGATCGCTCTCAAGCCGCGAATCCGCGGCAATCGCAGCATCCAGAAAATCAATCACGTCGGCAAAGTCAACGGTGCCCATCTGTCCGCGAATGCTCAACCCGTGCTCGCGACCATAGCCGGCAGATCCGCGCGGATTGGAATAGACCACCGCGTAGCCCGCATCGACGAGCACCTGCGTCTCATCGAAAAGGTGAATGCCATATGAGGCATATGGGCCGCCGTGAATTTGCAGTACAACAGGAAACGGCCCGTCGCCGGCAGGGGTGGCTACCCATCCGTGCACGGGATAGCCGTCGCGACCTTCAACCGTGAGCTCACGAGGAGTCACAATCCCGGTGGCAGCGGCGGCATCTCCAAACGAGGTCAACGTGCGGACTCCGCCGCCATCGATCACGATGAGTTCGCCGTACGAATCCTGTCCCTGCACAGCTGCCACCATCGTCTGGGCCGCCGCCGCGTGAGCGGTGACTTCGACGTTCCCGCCGAGCACCTCTTCTGCGTCACCTGTCGTCGAGATCTTCACGAGCCTCAACCGACCGTGAGTGCGATCCTGCACCAAGAACCCGTCATCGAGGCTAGTGATGTGACTGCCCACCTCACCGAGGTCGAGCGTCTTATCGGTCAATCGCCGTGGAGCTCCCGCCTCGAGCACCCAGAGTCCCACCATCGGTGCGACAAAGTCGACGTCGCTGTTGGCGAGCTCGTGTGCGAGCAACGCAATGTTGCCGTCGTGTGCGATCGCAACCTCTTGGATGGACAGTCGCGCCTCGGCGCTCACGATCT
Source organism: Microbacterium marmarense (assembly GCF_037204165.1). Taxonomy (NCBI): domain Bacteria; kingdom Bacillati; phylum Actinomycetota; class Actinomycetes; order Micrococcales; family Microbacteriaceae; genus Microbacterium; species Microbacterium marmarense. The sequence goes on along the minus strand of NZ_JBBDGL010000002.1, from coordinate 202,823 downwards.
CGCGTTCCCCGGTGCCGTCCACCGCCACCGCAATCAAACGGCTGCGAAGATCACGCCGAATGTGCTCTGCGACATCAGGAATGGTCAGAATCTCGCTGCCATCTTCACTGAACACCACGGCGCTGTGAGAGGCCGGCCCGAAGGTCAGCTGCCGAGGCATGCTCTGCAATACACGTCTCTCGGGTGCCGGACTGTGCGCGTCAACAACGGCCGGTGCCGCTTCGTAGAATGGCTCCGCGTCTAGGTTCGGCGCGTCGACGACAAACACGTGTGCGGGGCGATCACCGGTATAGCCCAGGCCGTTCGCATGCCAGCGGATGCCGGTGATGTGGCGCGGTGCTTCCGCCGAAGCATCCAGGCCTTCAATGTCACCGTACCGACCGGGATCCGCTACTCGAGCAACGAACGCAATTGAATCTCCCGCGGGCGACCATCGGAAGCTGGATACGCCGAGCGGGGCATCACTCGTCTGCACTGGTTCACCACCATTGGCGGCGACGATATAGATCTGCGGCTTGCCGTTGGTGTCAGCGCGTAAGAACGCGACGCTCGCGTCATCGGGGGAAAGCTGCGGCGAGCTGTCGGACACACCGCGAGTCATGCGAGTCAGCGTGCCTGCGGGCAATTCCGCTCGCCACAACTGCCCGACAGCACGATTGGCCGCAATGTCAGGGCGCGACGTTGCGAAGATGGCAAACGTCGCATCTGCTGCCAGGGTCGGGCGCCCGACCGAAACCAGCGTCTCAATGTCTTGCGCGCGCATCGGTCATTCGCCCACGAACGAAGAAGTGTCGCCCACCAGCTTTGTATTGTTCTCGGGAACCTCTTCCACCGCAGCCTTGGCGACTTCGGCCGCGAACTCCGACACGTTGTAGAGCTTGCCCGCCGAGTCACGGCGCGAGGCGATCGCCCCGGGGTTAGCACGTTCGAGCAGCGTGGCGGTGATCGTGCCCTCGATCATGTCGCCCGACACCACGACGAAACTGATGCCGCGATCGTCGAGAGCAGGAATCATCTCCCGCAGGGCATCTTCACCCGCCCGCTTAGAGAGTGCGACCGGCACGTATTCCGGCATCGTGGGCGTCGTGCGAATGAAGTGCGCCTGGTGGCTGGTGACGAAGACCACGCGTGCGTGCTTCGACAGCAGCGGGGTGGCAGCCTCAAGGACACGCACCTGGGCATCACGGTTGAGCGCGAGGGCGTAGTCCTCAGCCATACCCGATTCCATACCCCCAGATGCATTCAGCACCAGGATGTCGAGCGAGCCGAAAGTGGACTGCACCTCAGCGAACATCGCATCGACAGAAGCCCGATCTGTGAGGTCGGCACCCACGACCAACACCTCGACTCCCAGTTCGCGCAGCTCACGCGCCAGTTTCTCGGCACGCGGAGCTTTGTTGCGAAAGTTGATCACCACGTTTGCGCCAGCCTCGGCCAGGTATCGCACCGTGTCGGCGCCGATGCCACGAGAAGATCCGGTCACGAGGGCCGTGCGGCCGGTGAGCGCTCCCTGAGCGAGAGGCTGTGTCATTGTGCACTCCTGGGTGGTTCTGAGCGATTCCACCGAACGTGAAATCATATTCGACCCTACCAATCGGGCACCGCTGACCCCCTCGTTGGTAGTCTTCAAACAAGTCATCGAAAGGATGGGCGATGTTGCCAGATCTCACGCAGTACATGTGGATTCTCTGGCTTGCCCTCGTGCTGATCTTCGTCATCATCGAGTTGCTCACGCTTGAGTTCACCTTTCTTATGCTCGCGGCGGGCGCGCTCATCGGCGGCCTCGGGGTGAACCTTCTGGGTGGGGCCTGGTGGCTGCAGATAGCCGCCGCCGCCGTTGTCTCGGCTCTGCTGCTCTTCACGATTCGCCCGCTTCTGCTCAAAGCACTGCGCCGTGGCTCCGCAGACGTGCCGATGAACGTCGACGCGATTCTCGGTATGTCCGGTCGCGTGATCGGCGCATTTACCGAAGGCAACGGCACTGTGAAGCTTGATAACGGCGAAACATGGTCTGCACGGCTTCCAGAAGACGTCTCAGATTCGCTGCTGGCGGTCGGCACACGAGTGTCAGTAACCCGGGTGCTCGGCGCGACCGTCGAAGTTTCCGCTCCCCCCTCTCCCCTCGAAAGGACCACCAAGAATGGTTGACGTTGGGGCCTTTGTCGGCCAGATATTCATAGTGATCCTGCTGATCGTCATCGCGATATTCGTGGTCGTGGTTATCTTTCGCTCAATTCGCATCATTCCCCAAGCCAATGCGGGAGTCGTCGAGCGACTGGGTAAATATCAGCGAACACTTGCGCCTGGATTGAACATCCTCGTTCCGTTCATCGATCGCGTTCGACCGCTCATCGATCTGCGCGAGCAAGTCGTATCTTTTCCGCCGCAACCGGTGATCACCGAAGACAACCTCGTCGTCTCCATCGACACCGTCGTGTACTTCCAAGTGACTGACGCGCGTGCGGCGACCTATGAGATCGCGAACTACCTGGGCGCGGTAGAGCAGCTCACGACCACGACGCTGCGAAACGTGGTGGGTGGTTTGAACCTCGAAGAGGCGCTTACGAGCCGCGACGAAATCAACAGCAAGCTTCGCGTGGTGCTCGACGAGGCGACAGGAAAGTGGGGCATTCGCGTATCGCGTGTCGAGCTCAAGGCGATTGATCCGCCGCTCTCAATCCAAGACTCGATGGAGAAGCAGATGCGCGCGGAACGCGATCGTCGCGCTGCGATCCTCACCGCGGAAGGATCCAAGCAGTCGCAGATTCTTGAAGCGGAAGGTCGCAGACAAGCCGAGATCTTGCGCGCCGAGGGCGACAAGCTCGCCTCGGTTCTGCGCGCGCAGGGCGAATCAGAGGCCATCGAAATGGTGTTCAACGCGATTCACGTCGGTGATGCCGACGAGAAGCTGCTGGCTTACCAGTACCTGCAGACTCTTCCGAAGATCGCTGACAGTCCATCGAGCAAGCTGTGGATCGTGCCCAGCGAGATGACGCAGGCGTTGCAGGGAATCGGTGCGGCGTTTGCTGGACGCACCGGGTCAACCCCTCCTCCCACCGACGAGAGTGCAACGCCAAAGGCAAAACGTGAGTCGACGAGCCGCGCCACCGCTGAAGAGGCTGTGGCGGCGGCAAAACAGGCAGCCTCTGAAGCAGACTCCATCGCAACTGAAGCACGCACTGCACCAACACCCGGATCGGATGTCTGAACCGCCCGCGCCGCACCCCTGGTTTGACGCGTCCGAGACACCTCGCGTGCTCGCCCATCGTGGGCTGGTGACCGATGACGCGCTCTCGGCCGGCATCGTCGAGAACTCCTTCGCGGCAGTAGCGGCGGCGCATGCGGCAGGCGCGATCTATCTTGAGTCTGATTGCCATCTCACCCGGGATGGCGAAGTGGTGCTCTTTCACGACGACGATCTGCTGCGGATCGCCGACGACAAGCGGCGCATCGACGAGGTCGATCTGCGCGAGCTAGAGCAACTCATGGCGGAACGCGGTGGACTGGTGACTTTGGCTCAAGCGCTCGATTCGTTTCCCGATGTTCGGTTCAACATCGATGTGAAGGCGGATGCTGCGGCAGAAGCCGCGGGAACCATCGTCGGACCGTTTGCCGACCGAGTTCTGCTGACAAGCTTTTCCGACCAGCGACGACGCCGAGCCCTCGAATCCGCGCTCCACGCGAACCCCGCGCAACGACCAGCTACCTCCGCCGGTTCGGCCACGGTCGCACGACTGATTCTCGCCCTCACCATCCGCTCGCGGCGAGGCGTCGCTGCAGCACTAGATGGCATCGATGCGCTGCAACTGCCAGAGCGACAGGGAGGACTGCGGGTGGTGAGCCCGCGGCTGCTCGAAGCTGCGCACCGACACGGGGTGGAAGTGCACGTGTGGACGGTGAACGAACCCGACGATATGCGCCGGCTGGTCGCGCTCGGAGTCGACGGAATCGTGACCGACCGCGCCGCCGATGCCCTCGCCCTGCTGAAGGTCTAACACCGGCTGTGCATCAACTGTGAATGGTCGTTAACGGGCACCGTTCCAACCTTCTGCACAGGTGACCCCGTTATACCTAATAGGTAGCGACGAGAGGACCACACAATGGCAGACCGCAGCCTTCGCGGCATCCGACTCGGCGCCCAGAGCTTACAGAGCGAAGAGGGCGTCGTGTTCCATGAACGCGCACAGCACACCTACCACTGCACGACGTGCAAAAACGATTCCACGCTGACCTTTGCCGCTGACGCAGAGGTTCCCGAGGCCTGGGAATGCCGCACCTGCGGCGCCGAGGCGCTCCTGCGTGTTGGCGACACGACGGCCACCGTCGACCATTCCGGCGACAAGGTGCCTCGTAGCCACTGGGACATGCTGCTAGAGCGTCGCACGCTTCCAGAGCTCGAGGAGTTGCTCGAAGAGCGCCTCGCCCTGTTGCGTGAGCGCCGCGGCACAAGTGAGCCCGCAAGCGCCAAGATCAGCGCCTAACTGACGCGATCTCTTGCAAACGCCGGCCCTCCTAGAGGGTCGGCGTTTTGGTGCGCCCGCGCGCAGCGATCTTGACGCGTATGCCGATCACAATAAGAACGAGCACGCTGCCAAATCCGAGCACCAACTGCACCGCAGGACCGATGATGACCGCCGGTGTGAGGCCGGTGCGCAGCGGCACATCGGTGAGCATATGGCCCGCAACGTCCGCCGCAATGCCGTCGATCGTGGTGCCATCCGGCGCGATCACCTGACTGGTGCCAACGGTCGACAGGTTGACTACAGAGCGACCCGTTTCAATCGCTCTCATGCGGGCGAAGGCAAGCTGCTGAAGGTTCTCGTCAGTGTCGCGGAAGTCTGCATTGTTCGTCTGGAACATGTAGATCTGTGCACCGTCTCGGGCGCCGTCCCAGATGACACGGTCATAGATCACGTCGAAGCAGATGGCCAAGCCAACGCCAATGCCGTTGACGTCGAAGAACGGTGGGTTGGTACCCGGCGTGTACTCGCGTTGTATCAGACCGACCAGATCAGGTGCCAATGGCTCGAAGAACCAACGATCGGGCACGTACTCCCCCATCGGCACTGGGTTCGCTTTGTCATGCAGTTGCACCGCGCCTTCACCGCCGACCCACAACATCGAGGTATTGAAGGTGTCATCGCCGCGTGTGGTCGCCGCGTTCACGAGCAACGGGGCATCCACTTGTCTGGCTAGCGCATCGAGCGTGAAAGCCGTTGACGAGTTCGTCAACGGGTCGGAGTCAATTCCACCCTCCGGCCAAAGCATCACATCCATCTCTTCGCCGAAAAGAGGCTCGGATGCTTCGAGTTGCGCACCGAGCACCGCATTGGCGGTGCGCTCATCGAAGTAGCCCGATGGTCCGTTGCCCTGCACGCTGCCGACACGCATGTCGCCGGCGGGAGTGGTGGGATATGCCGGTAGCACGAGCATCAGCAGGCCAAGGCTCGCGGCTGGTATGGCCGTGCGAATCTGCCGCCACTGCCCAAGCCGAATCCACTCGATCACACCTGCGGTGAACGCAACCATGAAGAAGGTGAGCCCAGCGACACCCACCCACGAGGTGATGTGCGCGAGCGGGCTCTCAGACTGGCTCATTCCAATTCGTGCCCACGGAAAGCCCGAGTAAGGCCACGCACCCATAAACAGTTCACGTGCCGTCCACAGGCCCGCCACGAGAGCGGGCAGCGCGATGAGGCGCACCCACCGTGACGATGACAGCCGAGGCAGCCATCGATAGGCCAGGGTGATTGGAATCGACCCGAAAGCTATGAAGACGGTCTCGACAGCGGTTAGGGCGAACCAGGGAACCACACCCAGATAGCGCGTGATCCACACAATGTGAATCAGATAGAACGAGACGCCGAAAACGAATCCAACAAGTACCGACCCCCACGCCGACCTACCGATGAGCGTCACGAGCACCAGCCCGACGCCAACAAAGGCGAACGGCCACCAGCCCAGCGACGGGTAGGCGAGATCAAGCACGCCGCCAGCGAGAGCAGCGACGATGACAGCTGCCCAAAGGGGCAAGATCGGACGAACGTGCATCAGACCGTGCCGTACGCCACTATGCCGCGGCGGACCGCATCAAGGGCCTTGCGCGCAGTCGTGGCCAGCGGAGCGTCGGCCACCAGCGAGAGCTGGTCGAGCAGGTCAATCGTCTGCTTAGACCAGCGCACGAAGTCACCCGCTGCCATATCGGCTTCCGAGAGCACCCGATCGAGCATGCCGCCGCGCGCCCACGAGTACATTGCCTGAGCAAGGCCCGCAGCTGGCGGTTCGGACCCCGGCAGCTTGTGGTCTTGTTCGAGGTCGTCGAGCTCTTGCCATAGCGTCAAAGTCTCTGCCAACGCCACGCGGAAAGCGCCGCGCGGCAGTGCCCGCTCACCCGAACCCGACTCATCACGGCGCGGTTCATAGACCAGACTGCACGCCAGTGCGGCGAGCGACGGTGCATCGAGCTTGTTCCACAGACCCTGGCGAATCGACTCGGCCACGAGCAGATCACGTTCGCCATAGATGCGTCGCATCGTGCGACCCGCGGCAGTGAGGCTCACGACTCCCTCATCGTCGATGTTCACATACTGCAGGGTGTGCAACACGTCGACAACACGGTCGAAGATTCGGGCCACGGTTCCGGTGCGATTGTCGATCTCGCGCCGAAGCTGGTCGGTAGTACGCTTCATGCGCCAGTAGCGCTCACCCCAGCGCGCGTGATCTTCGCGCTCCGGGCACTGATGGCAGGGGTGTCTCTGCATGCGGCGCCGCAACGTAGCCAGTTGCTTCTGGCGCGCATCTCGGGTGGAACGCGATGCGTTCGCATCCTTCCGGTTGGTTCGCTCGAGATCACTGAGCTCACGGCGAATGCCGGAGTACTCGGCGAAGTCACCGCGATCGCAACTCATCGCTTTCTTGTAGCCAGCAAGCGACTCTTCTTGCTCGCGCACCTTGCGCGCGAGGCCGACCACAGCACGGTCTGCTTGAAACTGCGCGAACGACGACTCGAGAATCTCGCGTGCACGGGGCCGTCCGAACTGATCGATGAGGTTGACGGCCATATTGTATGTGGGACGAAAACTCGAGTTGAGCGGGTAGGTGCGGCGAGAAGCCAGCGCGGCGACGGATTGCGGGTCTAGCCCCTCCGCCCACTGAATGACCGCGTGGCCTTCAACATCGATACCGCGCCGTCCGGCACGTCCGGTGAGCTGCGTGTACTCCCCTGAAGTGATAGCCACGCGCGCTTCGCCGTTGAACTTCTCGAGCTTCTCGAGCACAACAGTTCGCGCCGGCATGTTGATGCCCAGCGCGAGTGTCTCGGTTGCGAAGACAACCTTCACAAGGCGGCGGCGGTACAGGTCTTCAACGACTTCTTTGAACGCGGGAAGCAGACCAGCGTGGTGTGACGCCACCCCCCTCTCGAGGTTGCTCAGCCAATCCCAATAGCCGAGCACAGCAAGGTCTTCGTCGTGCAAGGCACGAGTGCGCTCCTCGACGGTCGCGCGAATCTCCGCGCGCTCCTCCGCCGTCGTCAGGCGCAGGCCCGAGCGGCGCACCTGCTGAACGGCCGCATCACAACCGACACGAGAAAAGATGAAGAAAATGGCAGGAAGAAGATTTGCGCGGTCAAGGAGCGCTATCACCTCGGGACGGTCAATACGCTCCATGCGCGGCACATTCGCGGACCGCACCGGCGGCTTGTTGCCGTGCTTTGTTCGGCGCCGCGATGACTGGTAGCCGCCGTGTCGCGCACTGTTCGACGATTGCGCGCGTCGGTTGTTCTCGTAGTTGTTGCCCTTGAACGAGCGGATTCGCATGAGCTCTTGATTGACCTGAGCGGTTGCGATGCCGGCCCTGTCATCGAAAAGCGGAAGCAGATCTCCTCGCACGAGCACGTGCTGTTCTAGCGGCACCGGACGAATCTCCGACACGATCACGGCGGTGTCGCCACGCACCGTGTCGAGCCAGTCACCGAATTCTTCAGCGTTCGACACCGTCGCAGAAAGTGAGATCATCCGCACTGCGGGCGGAAGATGAATGATCACTTCTTCCCATACCGCGCCGCGGAACCTGTCGGCGAGGTAGTGGACCTCGTCCATGACGACGTAGCGCAGGCCGCGCAACGCTGGTGAGTCGGCGTACAGCATGTTGCGCAGCACTTCGGTTGTCATGACAACAACCCGCGCATTGCCGTTGATGTTCGTGTCGCCGGTGAGGAGGCCTACCTCAGACTCACCATAAACCTGCTGCAACTCCCGAAACTTCTGGTTGGAAAGAGCTTTCATCGGTGTGGTGTAGAACGCTTTCACGCCCGGCTCACGCATCGCCAGATGAATGGCAAACTCTCCGACGATCGTCTTCCCCGCGCCCGTGGGGGCAGCGACCAACACGCTCTTGCCATCCTCAAGCGCGCGGCATCCTTCGATCTGAAAATCGTCGAGTTCAAACTCTTGGGATGCAGCGAACTCGGCCGTGATCGAGTGAATCCGGTTCTGCTCGGCGCTCTCGCGCGCTCGTGCGTATTGCTCTGCAGGACCGGGGTCGCTCACTCGGGTGCCTCCGAAGCTAGAAATGCCGCATCGCGTTTCGCTTTGCGTCGGTCAAAGAGCATCGACAGGCCAGCCGCGGCGAAGAAGAGCATCGTCAGGATGCCCGCCAGCAGCAAGGTGGTGGCGATGTCTGCCGGTGGCGTGGCGAGAGAAGCGAATACCACCGCGATGATGATCGCGATGCGCCAGCCCTGAAGAATCGCACGTCCCGAGATGATTCCGGCCAAGTTGAGCGCCACGAGGAACACGGGCAGCACGAAGGCAACCCCGACGAACAACAGCAGCTTGAACACAAAATCGTAGTAGTAGATCGCGTCATAGAACGCGGCCGCACCTTCGGGGACAAACGTCGCCATCAGGCTCACGATGTTCGGCATCACGTAGAGTCCGGTGGCGCACCCAGCGAAGAAGAGCGGAACCGCGGCACCCACAAATCCGATGGTGTATCGAATCTCTTTGCGAGTCAGACCGGGCATGATGTACGCCCACACTTGCCAGATCCACACCGGAGCCGAAAGCAACAGGCCGATCGCGAACGACATCCTCAGTCGAAGATCGAATCCTGCCGTCACGCTGCTGAACGCCAACTCGACAGCCGAACCTTCGCCGCGGCTCTCTGCGACGATTCGAATCGGCTCCGTGATCAACCGCAACACAGGGTCCGTCACGATGAATGCGACGACCATTCCCACGACCAGCGCGATCGCGCCGATCAGCAATCGTCGCTTCAGCTCCACCAAATGAGCGCCCAGCGACATCCGCCGGTCGCGCTTCGGGGAGTCTGGATCTCCCGTGCGCGGCGGCTCAGTGGTCACCACGAAGGCGCTACAGGGTCGAGTCGGGAGTCCTGCCCGTGTTCGAAGACGGTTCGCTTGGAGTCACCGTATTCGAAGTCGAGGGGGCAGGAGCCGAGTTGACGGGGCCTTCTGCATCAGCCTTGTCTTCGTCCTTCATCGCCTTCATTTCGCCCTTGAACACTCGAGCGGACTGCCCCATGCTCTTCGCGAGAGCGGGAAGCTTCGCTGCACCAAAGAGCAGAAGGATCACGGCGAGGATGAGGAGCCACTGCCAGCCTTGGATTCCCATGTGTGTAATCCTTCCGGGGATTGCGAAGTACGGTGTGGGTAGTCTAACCCCGCAAACTCGCTAGGAGTACTGATCGAGCCCGGCTTCGGCCCATTCGGCAGCGGCGCGTCGGGCACCCTCTGGCCGCACGACCTCCACGGCACCCCCGCGACGGGTTGCCAGCCGGCGAAGGCTCAATTCGTCCGCGACCCGCATCGTGGCGGTGCTCACGCCGCGCGAAGACTCGACACGAGCTCGTTCAAGGTAGTCGCCCAGCAGCGGCGCAACGTCATTAGAAAAGCGGACGGTGGCTGTCAGATCCTCATCTGCCGGATCAAACCACGCCTGCGGCGAGTCGCCGGTGTGGGTGATGGAGATGTTCGTGAGCTCGAGATGGCTCACGCGCTCCAAGTGGAAAGTACGCATCGCTTCACGAAGGTGACACCAGCCCTGCAGATACCACTGGCCGTTCGCGATCTGGACTTTCGTCGGGTCGACGGTGCGGGTGGTGGCTTCAGCATCCGGCGCCTTATAGGTGAATGACACCGCGACTCGATCGCGAAGCGCAGCCGCAACGACATCGCGCACCTCGTCGACGGGCCCGGGGGCAACGATCACGTCAACGGGGGTTCCCGATACACCGCGCGCGAGTTTGCCGAGCAAGCCGGTGAAGACCTCAGAGTCGCCGATTCCCGGAAGCGAACGCGCAAGCTGCAGCCCCGCAAGAAGAGCCGCAGCTTCGCGTGCGGTCAACTTTGGGCTGCGTTCGAGACCGACCGTGTTGGTCAGTGCGATGCGATCTTGCTCGTCGAGCAGTGACCAGTCGATGTCAAACAGGTCGTTTGGCATCTGCCAGAAGCCGCCGTCGCCGGGGCGACCGATCACCGTGAGCTTCTCGACCATGGCGCGCATCGTCTCGGGCGCGACATCGAATTCCCGAGCAGCATCGTCGACAGATACCTCGCCCTTGCCGACGAGGTAGGGCACCAGTTGCAGCATCAGGGCCGCTCGGTCGGTGGCAACCATCGGACGAGGTTCGCTCATGATGCAACTCCGTGCAGGTCTCGCGCTGCGACCAGGCGTTGAATGACCTGTTCCCGCAGTTCAGCCGGTTCAACAACACGCACTTCAGGGCCGTAGGAGGCGATCTCATCGGCAAAGATATGGATGTCGACGAACGGCACACGAATGCCTTGCTCAAGGGGCTGGGGATGAATAGCCCGTCGCGCCAGCCGGAGCGCTGCTTCGGTGCCGGGGTTTACTTCGAGCAGCGCGGAGTTTCGCGCCGCGACTGCTTCGAGCCCTGCGATCGCGCGTTCTCCGGCCCCGTCGCGTAACTCACGACCAAACGATTGTCGAGTGATGGCCACATCGCCGACCACCCGCGAGAGCAAGAAGGTGCGCTCGGCCTTCGCATCAAGGTCTATTCCGTAGACGTGCCAGCGGGCTTCATATTCGACGAGCGCCAGCGGCTGCAGTCGACGCGTACGCGCGGCACGCTCGCCCGGTTTCAGGTACGCAAAAGTGACAGCCTTGCAGAGGTCTATGGCCCGCTCAAGCGGCACGAACGATGGTTCGCGGATGCTGATGCGCGGCGAGAATCCAATGATCGGCTCGTCTACCTCGATGCCGAGCGCACGGATCTTGCGCAACCCGCTGCGCGCAGCATCCGTCATCGACCCCTCACCCCACACACCGCCAGCAAGGTTCAGCAGCGCTACTTCTGCGGGAGTGAATTCGATGTCATCGGGAAGCGAGTACTCACCAATCGCAATGCGATAGCGGGCAGACCGCAGATCGTCAGGGTCGCTGCTCTCGCCCAGCGTTTCTATGGGAACACCGAGTTGGCGCAGGTTCAGCTTGTCGCGCTCGAAGCTCTTCTCCAACGCCGCTTTGGACGATCCTGCATCACGCAGTTCGCGATAGCCGGCGACCGAAGTCAGGATCGTGTCTTTCGTCAGTCCCTGCTCAGTCGCCATGAGCGCGACTACGAGGTTGAGCAGTCGCTCTTCGGGCGGACCCGCATTCGGTGAGTTGTCAGGCACTCCCACATCCTAAGTCGCTCGTGGGGTCGACCGTCGGTGCCTCGCTAAGAGAGTGGAGCTTCGTCGAGACCGACGATGTCAATCACGAACACCAGGGTCGAGCCAGCCGGAATGTCGCCCTGCGCCCGATCACCGTAGCCCTGGTCGGGTGGAATCACCGCGAGAACCTGCGAGCCGACAGTCTGACCTTCGAGCGCAGCCGCAAACCCTGGCACCACCGAATCAAGAGTCATCGACGCCGGTTCGGTATCCCACGTGGTGTCGAAGACCTCACGGCCATCCCAGGTCACCCCGGTGTAGTGCACGCGAACGGCTTGATCACCCGTGACGACCTCGCCGCTGCCTTCTTTGAGAGTCTCGATGACAAGTTCCTCAGGGGCTGCGCTGCCGGGCACGATGATTCCCGGGCGCCCATCGGGCGCGCGCACGACAGTCGGCAGCCCGTTGGCCGCGTTGAACTGGTCGTCACCGTCGGCCGCGGGCAAGTACACCTTGCGCACGTCGACGACGCCGATCACTGAGTCGTCTGCCTCGACGCCCACGCTCGCAAGCGATGCCGCATCGAAGTCGCCGGGAGCCATTGCGATGGTGACGCGGGAGCCCTCGGTCGCGCACATCAGCGCTTCATCGAACGCCGAGAACTGCTCACTCCAGCGGTCAACGGTGTATGCCCGCGAAAGGTCGCCGTCGTAGGGAGTAGCCAACAGGGGCTCACCCGTTTGGCCACTGAAAAGCGCCACATCCACGACAACCAGCTGCGAGGTTGTGGTGATGGGCGTGCCTTCGCCCGTAACGTCTTCGCGCGACGATGTCTCCTCGACATAGAACGGCGTATAGACATCGACGACGGGAACCGCGCCGACTGCGCCGCTCACGCTGACCAGATCGAGATCTTCTGACCCCGACGCGGGGACGCAATCAGCGGACGTCGATGCGGTGCATCCCGTCAGTGAGACGAGAGCAACTCCGGCAACGGTGAGGGCAACAGGGAACTTACGCACCGCAACAGTCTAGGCGGACGGATCAATCTCGTCTGTCGCGGGAGTGTGCGACTCGGCTGATGCCGCTGCAATGCGCGCGCCTTGCGCTGCCTTCTGCGCCTCCCGTACCCGTTTGCGCAGGTTCTTGTCGGTGATCTGGCGGTCACCCACGGCCCCGGGAGTCCACATTTCGACGTCCTCGTCGCCGTAGCTCGACTTCGAGGCGCGACGCTTGACTTCGGGTGGCACCGCACCAGGGGCTAGCCTGCGCGCCCAGATCAGAAAGCCGGTGTGCGCGATCATGCGGTGGTCGGGACGAACCGCGAGGCCTTCAACGTGCCAACCGCGCACCATGGTCTCGTTCGCTTCGGGTTCGGTGAACAGGCCGGTGCCGCGAATGAACTCGGCGACGCGACTGAGCTGGGTTGCAGTTGCGACGTAGCAGAGCACTACCCCGCCGGGCGTGAGCGCATCAGCGACCACGTCAATGCACTCCCACGGCGCGAGCATGTCGAGGATCACACGATCAACCGAAGCTGGCTCAACGGTTTCGGGCAGCGCGTCGACCAGGTCGCCAACAGTGACCTGCCAGTTGTCGGGGACTTCGCCCATAAATGTCTCAACGTTGGCCTGCGCGACCTCGGCGAAATCGTCACGGCGTTCAAAGGAATGCAGCTTTCCCTCGGAGCCGATCGCACGCAGCAGCCACAGCGATAGTGCGCCCGAGCCCACTCCAGCTTCTACAACGACAGCACCCGAGAAGACGTCCGCTTCGGCGAGGATCTGCGCAGCATCCTTCGGATAGATGATGGCAGCGCCACGCGGCATCGACATCACGAAGTCGCGCAGCAGCGGCCGCAGTGCGAGGTATTCGTGCTCGCCGCTGTTGGCGACGACCGAGCCGTCGTCGAGACCGATGAGGTCGATGTGCTTGAGCACACCGTGATGCGTGTGCAATTCGCCGTCTTCACGAAGCGTGATGGTGTGCAGCCGGTTCTTCGGTCCGGTCAGCTGCACTCGGTCACCGACGCGGAACGGTCCGCTGGGTCGCTGATTCATCGAGAGGAATCCTTTCGTGCACGGACATCGGCATGGAAGGATGCCAGATCTTGGGCGGTGCGGCCTTCAAGTGTTGCCCAAATGGCGTCGGCGCCGACGCCTTCGACCGGCACCATGAGGGGAACGCCGATCGTCGTGGCGCCAGATGCAACGGCGCTGCGCAGCCCATTGGGCGAGTCTTCGATCGCCAAGGTGTCGTGAACATCAACCCCGAGTGCTTCGCACGCCTGCAGGTACGGATCGGGAAAGGGTTTCGGCCGAGCGACTTCGTCACCGGCAACGACCACATCGAACGCATCGAAATCGATGAGATCGACGACCGTATCGGCCATACGCCGCAGCGACATCGTCACGAGGGCGGTCTTGATTCCGGCAGCGCGCAGGCTGGCGAGCAGCTCGCGCGCGCCAGGGCGAAACGGCACACCCTTGGTAGCGAGTTGGCGCATCACCTCATCGGTGAGGTGCGCGGTGATCTCGTGCACTGCCATGCGCACACCAGCGGTCTGAAAGATTCGCGCTGAATCTTCGAGTCCGAGGCCCACGCATGCGAGCGCCTGTTCGTGCGACCACGTGCCGCCGAATTTCTCGATAAGCGGCGTCTCGGCTGCCATCCAGTACGGCTCAGTGTCAACAAGGGTTCCGTCCATGTCCCACAGGACGGCAGAAAGCGGGGATGAACTCACCGTGCAATGCTACCCGTCGGTGCACGGGCCTATTGTGGAGGGAACTTACCGAGCGTCGAAGGAGGTCGCGTGGACGGATTGGGACGTCGAATACTCGTCGCTGCGTTTGATGGATGGAACGATGCCGGAGAAGCTGCGTCGTCGGCGATCACCCATCTTCGCGAAGCTGGCACCTACGAGCCGGTCTTCAGCGTAGATCCGGAGTTGTACTTCGACTACCAGTACACCAGGCCCCAGCTGACGATGGATGCCGATGGCACCCGCTCGCTGGTGTGGCCCGAAGCTACGCTTTTCAAGCCCAAGCGCACTACCCGCGGCACGCAATTGTGGCTGCTGACCGGAGTGGAGCCGGCCCGAGCTTGGAAGGCATTCGCCAGTGAGTTCATGGATGCTGCGCTCGCCGCAGACATCACCGGTTTCGTCTCGCTCGGTTCGATGATGTCGGATGTTCCGCACACTCGGCCGATCTCAGTGTTCGCCGGAAGCGACGCGGATCAGCTGAGAACGTCACTCGATCTTGAGAAGAGCACCTACGAGGGACCGGTCGGCATTCTCAGCGTGCTCGGACACGCAGCCAACGAAGCAGGCATTCCCGCCGCGAGCCTGTGGGCGAGCGTTCCGCACTACGTGGCCGGACACACGCCATCTCCAAAAGCCAGCTTGGCGCTTCTTGACCGCCTCGAAGATCTCACGGGTGCATCGTTGCCGCGCGGCGATCTGCCCACCGCCGCCGCTACCTGGGAAGCATCCATCGATGCGGCTGCGGCAGACGACGAAGAGATGACCGAGTACATCCACCAACTCGAGCAGACGCGGGACACCTGGGATTCGCCCGAAGCATCAGGCGACGCGATTGCGCAAGAGTTCGAGCGCTACCTGCGCCGTGGCGGCGATGGCGGACCGACGAAGCCCGGGCGCGACGACCCGCCCCGTCCGCGACGCTGACGCTGAGTGACTAGGCCGAGATCAGGCCTAGGCTGAGCAACACGATCAGAGTGGTTCCCAGCGCGACGCGATAGATCACAAACGGCAAGAAGCTGTGGCGTGAGATCCACTTCATGAAGAACGCAATCACTCCGAGTGCAACCAGGAATGCCACAACGGTTGCCACTGCCGTCTCGGCGAGAGTGAACACGCCCGGCTCGTCCCAGCTCTTGAACAGCTGATAAAAGCCGCTGCCGAACACCGCAGGAATCGCAAGCAAGAAGGCGTAGCGTGCGGCTGCGGCACGCTCGTAGCCCATGAACAGTCCCGCCGTGATGGTGCCGCCCGAGCGTGACACTCCTGGGATGAGCGCCAGTGACTGCGCGAATCCGTAGACCACGCCATGGCCCAGGGTGAGGTCGTTGAGCTTTCGCTTCTTGGCTCCCACGTGGTCGGCGATTCCGAGCAGCACGCCGAAGAAGATCAGCATCGCTGCGACGATCCACAGTGAGCGGAAGGTGGTCTCGATCTGGTCTTGAAAGATCAGTCCCAGAACGACGATCGGGATGCTGCCGACGATGATAAACCAGCCCATGCGGGCATCGGGATCGCTACGCGGCACCTTGCCGACAAGCGACCGAAACCATTGGCCGATGATGCGCACGATGTCGCGCCAGAAGAACAGCACGACGGCCGCTTCGGTGCCAATCTGAGTAATGGCGGTGAAGGCCGCGCCCGGGTCCTGGGCGGTCGGCAGAAACTCTCCGAGAATGCGTAGGTGCGCGCTCGAAGAAACCGGCAGAAACTCGGTGAGTCCCTGCATGAAGCCGAGAATGATCGCTTCGAGGAATTGCATGGGCGCCTTTCGCGGAGGATGCCGGGGGGAGCATCCGAGAGTCTATTTCGTCAGTAGCTGCGCAACAGATCGGTGAGCACGGACTGGCCGAACTCGAGTGCATCGAGCGGCACTCGTTCGTCGACCCCGTGGAACATTCCGGTGAAGTCGAAGCCCGCGGGTAGCCGAAGCGGCGCGAAACCGTAGCCCTCGATGCCCAATCCTGCGAGTGCCTTGTTGTCGGTGCCGCCGCCCAGCAGGTACGGAACCACGGGCACTCCGGGGTCGTGACGGCCAAGCGCGGCTACCATGGCGCCGACGAGGTCGCCAGAAAACGGAACCTCAAGACCGATGTCTTGGTGCACGATCTCGACATCGATACCCTCGCCCACAATGCGTCGGATGTCCTCGAGCGCGGCTTCTTCTGTGCCTGGCAGTACGCGCACGTCGATGAGGGCTTCGGCGCGGTCTGGGATCACGTTGTGCTTGTACCCGGCGGTCAGCCCCGTGGGGTTGGTGGTGGTTCGAAAGCTTGAACGCAGGAACCCGGCGGCCGTGCCAGCGGTCGCTGCGATCGCGTCGGGATCGGTGGAACCAATGTCTGCGAGCTCGCCGAGGCGGGCGAGCATCTCGGTGGTCGCGGGGGTCAAGCTCACCGGCCACTGGGTGCTGCCGAGAGCTGCGACGGCCTTCGCAAGGGCGGTCACCGCGTTGTCGAAGTGGTAGCTGGAGCCGTGTGCGGCGCGTCCGCGGGCCACCAGCCGAATCCAGATGAGCGCCTTCTCCCCCACCTGCAGCAGGTAAGCCCGGCGCTCGCCGACGGCGATCGAGTATCCGCCAACTTCACTGATCGCTTCCGTGGCGCCCGCGAACCACTCCGGGTGATCGCGGACAACGAGTTCAGATCCCTCTACCCCGCCGTTTTCCTCGTCTGCGAAGAAGGTGAGTATCAGGTCGCGCTCGGGCTGCTCTCCGCTGCGCAGAATGTCAGCCACCGACGTCAGAATCATGGCGTCCATGTTCTTCATGTCGACGGCGCCACGCCCCCAGAGCATGCCGTCGCGAATCTCACCCGCGAACGGATCAACGCTCCAGTCTTCGGCAATGGCGGGAACGACATCCAAATGCCCGTGCACCACCAGAGCGGGTTTGTCTGGATTGCGACCCGGGATGCGGGTCATCACATTCGTGCGTCGAGGGATCGGTTCGAAGTACGTCGGCGTCAGCCCGATCGACTCCAGGTACGCCCCGACATATTCTGCGGCTTCCCGCTCGCCTTTGGCATGTCCACCGCCGTGGTTGGTGGTGTCGATGCGGATCAGATCACGTGCGATCGTGACGACCTCTGAAAGCGGACTGTCGGCAGGAGGCATGCCGACAAACTTACCGCCAAAAGCAGGGGCCTATCGGCCACGAAGTGGCGGCACCAACAGAAGAAGGCCCCCTTTCGGGGGCCTTCTTCGTTCTGTGCGCGAGGGGGGACTTGAACCCCCACGCCCTTTCGGGCACTAGCACCTCAAGCTAGCGCGTCTACCTATTCCGCCACCCGCGCAGGTGGTGTTTTTCAGTTTTGCAACCGAGGAACGACATTACCATGTCGGTGCAGAGACAACGAATCGAGGCGGGAATTGATCGCGCTGTGTCAGCCCAGCGTGACCCCGAATGCCAAGCCCAGCGCGTACGTGACGGCCGCTGCGCCGTAGCCGATCGCCAGTTGTCTGAGCGCCCGCCGCAGCGGCGGTGCGCCAGAGAGCACTCCCACAGCTGCGCCGGTAGCCATGAGCGCAATTCCCACCAGCACGAGCGCAAGCACGACGGCTGCGAGCCCCGACAGCCCGAGTATCCACGGAAGAACGGGGATAATCGCGCCTGACGCGAAGAACAAGAAGCTTGAGATCGCTGCGCGCCATGCGCTGCCGACCACATCGTCGTCATCACGTGCGGCCAAAGGCTCGCCTGGGTGCGCCGTTCCCTGCTGCGCGCTCGCGACTGCTTCGCGGGCGCGCACCAGCGCCTGGTCTTCTGGCATTCCGCGCGTGCGATACACGAGCGCGAGTTCATTGGCATCGAGATCGAGATCGTTCAGCGTCGCGTTCGCATAGTCGCTGGGTTCTGTCGCTTCCAGCAGCTCCCGTTGAGACCGCACCGACACGTACTCCCCCGCACCCATTGACAGTGCACCAGCTAGCAGTCCCGCCACGCCGCTGAAGAGCACGAGCTGCGGTGCAACGCCCGTCGCGCCGATGCCCATCACCAGCGCGAGGTTGCTGACCAGCCCGTCGTTCGCTCCGAATACGGCAGCACGAAAACTTCCCGACAGTCGGCGTCGTCCTCGTGCGGCAAGACCTCGTACGACTTCATAGTGCACCTTCTCGTCGGCGGCCATAGCCGCCGACGCGTGAGGGTCATCGTCGTACGGAGAGCGCTCTTCAGCGCTCTGAGCGAGCGCGAGCACGAAGATCGAGCCGAACCGCGACGCCATCCACCCGAGAGTTTGAGTGCGAATGCCGGGGCGAGGCAGGCGCGACGGTTCACCGCCTAGGAGATCAAGCCAATGGGCTTCATGGCGGCCCTCAGCATCAGCCAGCGCGAGAAGGATCGCTCGTTCTTCTCCGGCGCGGCGGCCCGCGAGACGACGATAGACGTCTGCTTCGGCGCGTTCGTCCACCAGATATCTGGCCCAACGTCGCCGTTCCGCGGCGGTGGGCGGTACATCGGGAACAGCGCTAGACGAGTTCATGAGCCTCCAAGCTCCGATTCGGAATGCTTCTACGCTAATCAGCTCAGCATTCGCAGCCCGTACCCAGATCACGTTTGACAGCATTTCGGAATGCCGAACGCCCGACTGGGACTTTCGCTGGTCGGCTAGCATTTGAACATGACAAACTCGGCTCGAATCGACGACGTATCCATCGGCGGCGAGTCGATTCGCCTTGGCCAGTTCCTGAAATTCGCGGGGCTACTCGACACGGGCGGCGACGTGAAAGAAGCCATCATCGACGGATACGTCACCGTCAACGGTGAGGTCGATCGCCGCCGCGGTCGACAGCTTCAATTCGGTGACGTTGTCGGCTTCAGCGGCCATCACGTGCGCGTCTGCGCCTGACGTCGACCGCTACGACAACACATCGCGCCGAGTGAAGCGCACGATCGCAGCGACGAAGAAGAGCACGACGTAAGCCGCTTGAATCAGCGCGTTGTCGACGAACGAATCCCACACGATCGGCGAACGCAACAGGTCGGCGAAATCGAGCCATCGGTCTGTGAAGAGGAACGGATGCAGCGCCGAGAGCTGCGGAATCGATCCGACGATCTGAGCCGCAACCGCGAGAATCGCCGTGGCGGCCATCGCACCCACCGGCACTGTTGTCAGCGTCGACAGGAAAAGACCGATCGCGGTCAAGCCAAGCAGCGAGACCATGGCATAGGCGGCTACTGCGAGCAGCCTCAGCAGGCCCTCGCCCACTGACACCTCGGTTCCCGAGACCAGAGTCAACGGTCCGACCGGAAAGAGCGCCCAGCCGGCGAGGGTGCCGAAGACCACAATCGTCAGCGCGGCAGCGATCGCGAACGCTGCCGCGACCAAGTACTTCACCCACAGCAGGCGAATACGGCCGACGGGGGCGATCAACAGATAGCGCAGCGTTCCGTGGCTGGCCTCGCCCGCAATGGAATCGCCAGCGGTCACCGCAATCGTGAGCGGCAAAAACAGCGGAATGGCGAGCGTCATCGCCGCAACGCCCACAAACAGACCGTTATTGGTGATCTGGTCAAGAAACGCAGGGCCACGGCCCGCGTCGGTGCCTCCTGCAACCCGCAGCGCCACCGCCAGCAAGATCGGAATGAGCGCGAGAGCGCCGAGCATCGCCCAGGTGCGTGAACGCCGAAACAGCGTGCGCAACTCGTTCCGCAACAGGCGCAGCGTTCCTGCCAGATGCAAGCCACCGCCATCCGCAGAAGGGGCGCCGGTCTTCAGCAGCTCAGGCGACGACATCGAACCCCTCCCCCGTCAGCTCGACGAAACGCTGCTCAAGGCTGGTGCGCTCGACGGCAAAACCGTTCACGCGCACCCCTTCCTGCACCAGCGCCGCGACGATAACATCCGGCCGTGGATCGGCCGCTTCATCGGGAAGAGTCGCGACGATAGCTGTCGCATCTGCCGCGCCTGCGCTCGAGGGAGCAACAATCAGCCCAAGTCCTGCGAGCACACGCTTCGCCACAGCGACGTCGGGGGTATCTACTCTTGCGCGCGCACCACCGCCGCCGCTGCGGAAATCGTCAAGAGTTCCCTGCGACACGAGCGAGCCAGCGCTCATGATGCCCACGTGCGTGCACACCTGCTCGACCTCCGCCAGCAGGTGACTCGACACGAACACAGTCGCTCCTTCGTCGGCCACCGATTGCACGAGCGCGCGAACCTCGCGAGTTCCCTGCGGGTCGAGTCCGTTGGTCGGCTCATCAAGCACCAGCAGCTCACGCGGTGTGAGCAGCGCGTTGGCCAAGCCGAGTCGTTGCTTCATTCCCAGCGAGTACGCATGAGCTTTCTTGCCCGCCGCGTGAGAGAGACCTACGCGTTCGAGCGCTGACGCGACCCGTTTGTTGCGGGAACGGGCGTCAGAACGGGGATCGGCAGCATCCATCCTCTGCAGGTTCTGCTCTCCGCTGAGGTATGGCCAGAATGCTGGTCCCTCGACAAGTGCGCCTACGCGAGGCAACACGGTCGCGAAAGTTCGCGGCATCGGCGAACCCAGCACGTACGCCTCACCGCTGGTTGGACGCACGAGTCCGAGCAACATGCGGATTGTTGTCGTCTTGCCTGCGCCATTGGGCCCGAGAAAGCCGAAAACCGAACCGCGCGGCACGGCCAGATCGATTCCAGCGACTGCGGCGTGCTTGTGAAACCGTTTCGTCAGCCCGTGGGTTTGTATCGCAAGGTCGGCGCTACTCGTGTGCGTGTGCTGCTCGGCAGACAACGAAGGCATTCGGTTAGTCGCCGGATGCTGCGTCTACGAGCACATTTGCGGGAACCGCGCCGATAAGGGTTCGACCGTCGTCGGTCATGAGAACTGTGAGCAACGCCGTTTCGAATAGTCGTCCGCCGTCGACCGCGGTCGTGAAGCTCTCGAGCATCGTTTGCTGCTCAGCAGTGAGACCGACAAGCGTCTGCGAGCTGCCCTCCGCCGCCGAGAGCTCAACGACCGTCGACCACCCTTCGCCAACAACGTTCATCTGAGGTGCGGTGGCATCGTCGATGACAGCTTCGTGATCGGTATGCGAGGGCGGTGCGATCTCTTTCTCAGAGACGGTGATGTTCGAACTCGGCTCAAAGGTCAGCGTCGAAGCATCGGGGGCATCGAACGACACGTCTGTGAACGCGATCGAAAACGCCGGGTCAGAGCTATCGGCCGCGGATATCGATGCCGACAGCGCCATTCCTGTTTCACCATCGATAGCGAAACTGATGCTCTCGACGAGAGTGTCATCGCTGCGGGGCTCGAGAATGAGCTCATAGGCATCACGGCCGGCAACGCTCGCATCGGATCCAACGGTCACAACAGTGCTCTCGTCAAGGTTCGCGAGCGCTTCTTCGAGCGTGGCTTGCGGAGTGGGTAGCTCACGCGCGTCATCGGCGCCAGGTTCTTCCCCTGCACTGAAAGTGATCTTCGTCGCGCTCTGCGACTCGGAGTCGACGAACCACGCAGTGTCGCTTTCGCCGTCAAGGTAGACATTGCGTTCAGCGAGCGAATCGAGCACCTGAAGTCGCGCGCTGTCGCCATCAAGATAGACCTTGGCAGTGAACGAGCCGGTGGCAAGCGAAAGCAGATCATCGATATCTGCCCCGCTGTCGTCTGAGGTCGCCGAGTCTGCACCGAAACTCGTGGTGAGGGCGCCGAGGTCAGGCAGGCCCAGATCGGCGGCCTGCTCGATGGTTCCACTCAGCTGATCGACCTCACTGGCGGCCGCGAATTCGAGCAGTTCCTGCGGCGTTAAGTCGGGAAGATCTACCGCGCCTGAAGCGGCGTTCGGGATCAAGACGGCTGCAGCCACGATCGCTGTCGGTACGGCAATGGCGGGAATCGCGAGAAGCGACCGGCGAGCGGTACGCGGGGAGACCCTCTTGGTTCGGGAGGTCATGCTTTCAGCGTACGTCTGTGAATCAGTCGCCGGGCGGGCTCAGTGCAAACGCCCAGGATCTCCCCATCTGAACGGCGAAAACGGCACCGCGCACTTCGCAGCGTTCCTTCGATTTACGGCTCGGGCACTGCTTGGTCGGTCATGTCGGGGTGCTTCTTCAGGTAGCGCCGGCTGTCATTCGCGTAGGCGAAGTAGAGGCCAATCAGCAGACCGCCCCCGATGTAGTTGCCCAGCAGCACGATTCCCAAATTGCCGAGGGCGAGTCCGACGTCGATGCCCTGCTGAAGACCCACGATGGAGAACAGCACGGTATTGGCGACGGAGTGCTCAAAGCCGACGAAGCCGAAGACGAACACACTCGCGATCATCACACCCATCTTGGCGAGGTCGTCTTTGATCAGCCCGTTATAGACGAGCAGCATTGCGAGGTTGATCATGAAGTTGCAGAGAATGGCTCGCACGAACAGGTCTGACCAACCCGAAGCACCGGCGGTCAGGTATGCGAGCTTGTGATCGACTGCCAGGTTCATCTGTTCACCCACGTTGCCATCGGCAAGCGTCGAGAACATGACGAGGACTGCGATGAAGAGTCCGCCCACGATATTGCCCGCATAGCAGAGCACCAGAATGCGCAACAGTCGCCACCACGCGGTCGTGCGGTAATAGGCGCCGACGGTGACGATCATCATGTTGGAAGTCAGCAATTCTGACTTGCTGTAATAGATGAAGACGAGGGCGAAGCCGAATGCCAACGCAGCCACGATGTGGCCGACGCCATCGAGTTCGCCGTTCGCGATGTCATCGAAGGCGGCGAGCACCGCGAAGTAGGTGAGGTACATCACACCGATGATTGCGCCAGCCATCGCCGAACGCATGAGAAAGACGCGGGCAAGGCCGCCGCTCATGGTGGTCTTCGTGCCAAGCACTCCAAGAACGGTCGAGATGAAATGCTTGCCCGGAAAGAGCTGGCTCTGATCGCTCATGCGACTAGGGTCGCACAGCGGTGAGCAACCATGCGCTCCACTATGCTGACCGAGTGCGCCACCTAGCACCGTTGAAAGGACGTGACGTCGAATGACGACGACCGCCTCTGCTCCCGACCCGGCGACGGTGCTGCGCTCGAAGAGCTACGTATCCCTGCTCATTCTCTGCGCAGCAGTCGGCGCTCCAATCGCGGCGATCGCATACTTCTTTCTCGCGCTCGTGGATTTTCTGCAGGGATGGATCTTCACGACTCTGCCTGAGAGCTTCGGGGGCGGAACCGCTCCGCTGTGGTGGCCATTCGTTCCTCTGCTCGCCGCCGGCATTCTCGTCTCTCTCGCAATCAAGTACCTGCCCGGAACCGGTGGAAACTCGCCAGCCGACGGGTTCAAGATGGAAGGCGCACCGAGCAGCGCGCAGCTGCCGGGCATCTTTTTCGCAGCCCTCGGCACCCTGAGTCTTGGAGTAGTGCTCGGTCCCGAAGGACCGCTGATCGCTCTCGGCGCTGGTCTTGGCGCGCTGGCAGTGCGTCTCGTCAAGCGCGGCGCCCCACCGCGAGTTCAGACCATGATGGCGGCGGCGGGCAGCTTCGCGGCAATCAGCACCTTGCTCGGGTCGCCACTCACCGGTGCGTTCCTTCTCATGGAGGCATCGGGACTTGGCGGACCGGCGTTGGGACTCGTACTCGTGCCCGGTCTCTTGGCAGCGGGCGTCGGATCGCTCATCTTCGTCGGGCTTGACGCGTGGACAGGGCTCGGCACCTTCTCCCTTGCTATTCCGAATCTTCCCGCGGCCGATGCTCCTTCTGGTGTGCAGTTCTTGTGGGCAATTGCGATTGGTCTGCTGGCTGTTCCGGTTGGCGCCGGAATCCGCTGGCTCGGTGTCACGCTGCGCACGCTGGTAGAGCGTCGAGTTCTCGTGATCACGCCACTCGTCGGCGTTGGGATCGCGGCGCTCGCTGTCGGTTACGCTGCCATCACCGGCATGAGTTCAGCCGACGTGCTGTTCTCAGGGCAGACTGCGCTCGGTCCACTGATTGAGAACATCTCTGACTACACCGTCGGCACGCTGCTGCTCCTGCTTGTCTGCAAGGCGCTTGCCTACGGCTTGGCGCTGAGCAGCTTTCGCGGCGGTCCGACTTTTCCCGCGCTGTTCATCGGCGCTGTTGGTGGCGCGGCGCTCGCGCACCTGCCCGGACTTCCGCCCATCGCCGGAATGGCAATGGGCATCGGCGCCATGTGCGTCGTGATGCTCAAACTGCCACTCACGTCAGTGCTGCTGACGTCGCTGATTCTCGCCGCTGACGGACTCACGCTGATGCCGCTGGTGATCGTCGCCGTAGTCGTCGCGCACGTTGCCTCGGCACGCTTCGCCCCGCTGCCAACAGCAGACGGCGCAAAGCTCAGCTAGACGCCGCGAGGGCGGCACGGCAAGAGCTAGGAGCGAATGCGGCTGCGAAGAATGTCAATACGCGCCTGCAGCTGAGAGACGGTTGCGTGCGAAACGGCTGGGCCGCCGCAAATGCGACGCAGCTCGGCGTGAACGAGACCGTGGGCCTCGCCTGCCTGGCGCGCATACAGGCCCACCAAGCTGTTCAGCAGCTGACGTTGCTCTTTGAGGGTTCGGTGCAAAGGCGCCGGAATCGTGCTCTCAGCCGGTTCACCACTCGCCTGCTCCGATGCCTCACGAGTCTGTCGATGCCGCCCCTGGCGGGTCTGCCGTTGCATCAGCAGCTCGTGAACATGTTCAGGTTCAAGCAGTCCGGGCAGCCCTAGAAATTCTTCTTCTTCGGGAGTGCCGGGCACGGCCAGCTGACCGAACTCCTTGCCGTCGAACAGCACGCGGTCGAAGTGAGCGAGCGACCCCAGCGCCTGGTAGCTGAACTCTTCTGTGAGCGCGTCAGATGCTTTGTCTTCGCGCTCGGCAGCATCCATCAGGTCTTCTTCGGCGTTCCACTCGTCGTCGTCGCTATCGCGGTCGAGAGCGTGGTCGCGCTGGCGCTCAAGCTCATTCGCCAGACCGAGCAACTGCGGCACATTGGGCAAGAACACGCTGGCGGTTTCGCCTCGCTTGCGCGCGCGCACGAAGCGGCCAATCGCCTGGGCGAAGAACAACGGAGTGGATGCTGAAGTTGCGTACACACCGACGGCGAGCCGTGGCACATCGACGCCCTCCGACACCATGCGCACCGCCACCATCCACCGCGATGTCGACTTTGCAAAGGTCTCGATGCGAGACGATGCCTCGGCTTCGTCTGAAAGCACGACGGTCGGCTGCTCGCCGGTGATGGCGTGAAGAATTGCCGCGTACGCGCGCGCCGCCGTTTGGTCCGTGGCGATGACCAGACCGCCCGCGTCAGCGATCTGCTCTCGCACCTCGGTGAGTCGTCGATCTGCCGACTTCAGCACCGCAGGAATCCACTCGCCTTCTGGATCAAGGGCAGTGCGCCATGCCTGCGAGGTGATGTCTTTCGTGTTGTCTTGACCGAGATGAGCTTCCATCTCGTCGCCGGTCTTGGTGCGCCACCGCATATGACCGGCATAGACCATGAACATCACCGGACGAACGACGCCGTCTTCGAGCGCACGGCGGTAGCCATAGGCGTAGTCGGTGCGCGACACGCGATTGCCCTTGGCATCGGGGTGATACTCCACGAACGGAATTGGTGCGGTGTCGCTGCGGAAAGGCGTGCCAGAAAGCAATAGTCGTCGAGTCGCTCGCGCATAGGCCTCGCGGAGTGCATCTCCCCAAGAAAGTGCGTCGCCGCCGTGGTGCACCTCGTCGAGAATCACAAGCGTTCGTGCATCCATAACCAGCCGTTGATGCACCGATGCCTTGACGGCGACCTGCGCGTAGGTCACCGCCACGCCGTGATAGTGCTTTGCTGGCGCGAAGTGGCGGTTGCTGAAGGCAGGGTCGAGCCTGATCGACACCCTCGCTGCGGCATCTGCCCACTGTGTCTTCAGATGCTCGGTCGGGGCCACTACTACAATGCGGTCGATGATGCGGCGACGAAGCAACTCACTCGCAAGCCGCAGCGCGAAAGTCGTCTTGCCTGCCCCCGGGGTCGCGGCCGCAAGAAAATCTCGTGGTCCGCTGCCTTCACCGTCGGGACCATCCATCGCGAAATAGATGTCGAGCGCTTCAGCCTGCCACGCGCGAAGACGCTGGGCCGTACCCCAGGGTGCACGCTGCGGGAACGACGGCGAAAGATGTTCCGCGGCGAAGCTGCCGATGTGGGCTGACGCATCGCGGTCTTGAAGAAGCGAATCTTCCTGCACAGCACCTCCCCCGAACCTTCACACAACGAGTCACCACACTAAACGACGCGACCGACATCGTGGGCACGAGCGCAGATGCCGGTGGGCACAAAGAATGCGGCGCGATAGCCTTGAGCTCGGTCACAAACCGAGGAGTGCCATGCCAGAGATTGATGAGAATCGCAGCCCATACATCCCGAACGCACAGCCGCATCCGTGGCGACGCTATGTTGCGGTCGGAGACTCGTTCACCGAGGGCATCGGCGACCCGGATCCGTCGTCTCCCGGGGGCCATCGTGGCTGGGCAGACCGCGTCGCGGCAGTGCTCGGAGAACAGGTTCCCGACTTCGCCTACGCCAACCTCGCTATTCGCGGAAAACTGATTCAGCAGATCGTTGACGGACAGATCGACGCAGCTGTCGCACTGAAGCCAGACCTCGTGACCTTCTCTGCGGGCGGCAACGACGTCATTCGCCCCGGTGGCGACCCCGATCGTGTGGCAGAACTGTTCGAAGACGCGGTGGTGCCCCTCGCGGAACACGGCGCGACGGTGGTCGTATTCACCGGAATCGACACGAACTTCACCCCGGTGTTTCGTGGGATTCGCGGCAAGGTGGCCATCTACAACGAGAACATTCGCGCGATCGCCGACAAGTACGACTGCATCGTCGCCGACCAGTGGGCACTCAAAGAAGTTCAAGATATGCGCTTCTTCGACGATGACCGATTGCACATGAATCCGCTCGGTCACCATGAGGTGGCCAGAATGGTGCTGCGCGCTCTCAATGTTGACAACGACCTGCAGCCGATGGTTCCCGAGCCGGTGCCGAACCGCACCTGGCGTGAAGCTCGCACCGGCGATCTGGTCTGGGCGCGCGCGCACTTGGTTCCATGGGTGCTTCGCCGCCTGCGTCATCAGTCATCGGGCGACGCGATCGCCGCCAAGCGACCCGATGCTGTGCCCGTCACCACGCTCGCGCCAAGCAGAGACCCGGAACAGAAACCGGGAGAACTCGCCTAGCGGGCCCGCAGTTCCCACATTGCTACCGCGCTCGCTGCGGCAACGTTGAGCGAGTCAACACCCCCGGCCATAGGAATCGTCACCACGGTATCGGCCGCGTCGAGCGCCCGTCGACTCAGTCCGTCACCCTCGGCTCCGAGCATGAGCGCGACGCGCTCGGGTCGCACCTCCGCGAACGCGTCCAGGTCGACTGCGCCATCGGCCAGCGCGAGCGCTGTGAGGTGCATTCCGGCTCCGTGCAACACTTCACGCGCTGCACGCCATTCAGGCAGGCGCGCCCACGGCACCTGAAAAACCGTGCCCATGCTCACGCGCACCGATCGGCGGTACAGCGGATCCGCGCACCGCGGACTGATGAGCACAGCGTCGGCGCCGAGCCCCGCTGCCGCACGAAAGATCGCCCCGACGTTGGTGTGATCGACGATGTCTTCGAGAATCACGACCAAGCGCGCGTCGGCGATTACTTCGCTGACAGAGAGCGGCTCTGGGCGGTGCATTGCGGCAAGCGCACCGCGGTGCACGGCGTAGCCGGTGAGCTGCTCCGCGATCTGGGGTTCGACGACATAGATGGGGGTGTCCGGAAAATCCGCCAGTACCGGTTCGATATCGGCAAGCCATTTCTCTTGCACGAGCACCGACCGAGGCCGGTGCCCCGCGGCGACAGCGCGGGCGATCACCTTGGCGGATTCCGCGATGTACAGACCTCCCCGGGGCTCAAGCACACGACGCAGCGCGACGTCGGTGAGGTCTCGATAATCGGCAAGCCGCGGATCATCGGCGGTAGTCAGCGGCAGGACGGGCATGACCCCACTCTGACAGAGCCCGTAACATCCCGGTAAACCATCCGGCCTACACTCTTTTTGAAGGGGGTACGCCGTGACGATCGTCTCCGAGGTTGATGCAGAGCTTTCTCGCGGACTGGAACAGGCGGCAGCTGCGCTCCAGGGCCGACGAATCGCGGTGCTCACAGGCGCAGGAATCTCCACCGATTCCGGCATCCCTGACTACCGCGGCCAGGGCGCACCGACCCGAGCCCCGATGACCGCTGACCAGTACTTGTCAAACGAGTCTGCTCGTCGCCGCTATTGGGTGGGAAGCCATCTGGGCTGGCAGGCTTTCGCCTCAGCGGCGCCCAACGGCGGCCACCGTGCGCTGTCAGAGCTCGAATCGCGAGGTCTGGTGACGGGCGTGGTCACTCAGAACGTCGATGGTCTGCACGTCGGTGCGGGCAGTCGCAGGGTCGTCGAGCTTCACGGCACCATGCGTCGGGTGTTCTGCACGAAGTGCGGCCAGGTCTTTGACCGCCGCGATCTCGCAAGACGTGTCGAGGCAGACAATCCGTGGATCACCGTTCCCGAGAACGTTCCTCTCGGCCCTGACGGCGACGTACTTCCCGAATCGACGGCCGGTTTTGTCGTTCCCGAGTGCAGTGTCTGTCGAGGGATGCTGAAACCCGATGTGGTGTTCTTCGGTGAGTTCATCCCCGCCGAGAAGTTCCGTGAGGCTGAACAACTCGTGCACTCGAGTGACGCGCTGATCATTGCCGGGTCTTCACTCGTGGTCAACTCCGGCATCCGGCTGCTGGAACGAGCCAGACGTCGCAAACTGCCCATCATCATTGTCAATCGAGGGGCGACGCGAGGCGACGCTCGAGCCACCGTGAAGCTCAACGCTGGCACCACCGAAGTGCTGGCCGCGCTCGCGCAGCGGCTCAGCGTGCTGAGCTAGCTCCAGGCTTCTACCAGCGGCAGATCGGTAGGCTCGCCGGGTGACCGCATTGACTCTCATTCGCCACGGCGAAACAGACTGGAATCACGCTCGCCGCATTCAGGGCGCGACCGATATTCCGCTCAACGACACCGGGCGCGAGCAAGCGCGAGCGGCAGCCGCGCTGCTTCGCGAGCGGCGTGATCGTGAGCACCTCGTCGTGGTTTCAAGCGATCTGTCGCGTGCGCAAGAAACAGCCGAGATCATTGCGCGCGAGCTTGGTCTTCCGGCCCCGCGCACCTATCCAGGTTTGCGTGAGCGCTCCTATGGCGAGGCCGAGGGCGTCACCGATGAAGAGTTCAAAGAGCGTTGGGGCGCGAGCAACACCGCGGAGGTTCCCGGCGCCGAATCGCGCGACGCACTGCGCAATCGTGGCATCGCCGCGCTTGGAGAGGCAGTCCGCGACCTTCGCCGGAAGACAGCGCCGTCGCATGCATCACTCATCGTGGTCACCCATGGAGCCCTCATTCGAGAACTTCTCAATCACGCGAGCGCGGGCCAGCACCCGCCCATCGGCGTACGGCTCACAAACGGATCCGCACACGAGTTGCTCTACGAACGCGAGCGACTCAGCATGCTCACTGAAATCGCCGCCTCGGTGTAGTCGCAGCGCTACTCGCCTGCGCGACGCAGCACCGATCGCGCGTGCCTCAACACCGGCTCGTCGACCATGCGGCCGTTGAAGCGAAACACGCCGCGTTCGTCTTTCGCAGCCGAAAGCACGGCCCGAGCCCATCCGATCGTGCGCGCGTCGGGTCGATACGCTTCGCGGATGATGTCGGTCTGGCTCGGGTGAATGCAGGCGGTCGCAGTGAATCCGGATGCTGCCGCATCCCCCGCTTCGATTGCGAGTCCCTTCGTGTCAGCGATGTCGAGGTGCACCGCGTCGATGGCGGCTTTTCCTCGTGACCCTGCGGCGAGCAGAACCTGTGCACGTGCGACACGTGCGACGTCGCGGTATCGGCCGTTCGGCTTGCGTGACGATGTGCCGCCGAGGCTCGCGACCAGGTCTTCTGCTCCCCACATGAGCGCCGAGACGTTGTCGAGGGCCGCGATGCGTTCTGCGTTGACAATGCCCTTGGCGGTTTCGCAGAGTGCGATCACCTCGAAGCGCGAATCGATCTTGCCGATCTTCTTAGGGCCCTCCGCTTTCGCGACCATGATGCGACGAAAGTCTGTCTGCGACAGCGTTGACATGTCCGACACGTAGGCATCGGTGTCGATTGAGTTGACCCGCACGATCACTCGTTCCGGGTCAAGCTCGGCTTCAATCAGCGCACCGCGGGCGGCAGCTTTGGAAGCGGGCGACACCGCATCTTCGAGGTCGAGAATGACCGCGTCGGCACAAGCCGCCGCTTTGGCAAAGCGGTCTGGGCGATCAGCCGGGCAGAAAAGCAGGGCTGGACCCAGGTGAAACGGCGTGCGCACGGTGCTCATGATCCTTCTTTCGTCCCGCCCACGGGGGTGGCATCCGGTGCGGCATCCAACAGCCACATCAACGCCACACGGGTGGCGGTTGCCACGATGGTGTCGTCTTGGTTTCGGCCGGTGTGGCGCATGGTGACGATCCCCTGCCCCGGCCGAGATGCCGACAGCCGTTTGCCGACGATCTCGGTGTCGACGTAGAGAGTATCGCCGTGAAACAGCGGCGACGGAAAAGTGATGTCGTTCAATCCCAACTGCGCGACCAGCGTGCCCTGCGTGATCTGTGCCACGGAGGCGCCCACGAGCGTTGACAGCGTCCACATCGAGTTCATGAGGCGCTGGCCAAACGGCTGGGTTTCCGCGTACGCTGCGTCAAGATGCAGCGCCTGCGAGTTCATCGTCAACGACGAGAACAGCACGTTGTCAGCTTCTGTCGCCGTGCGCCCCGGTCGGTGCACAAACCGATCGCCAACCTCGAGTTCGTCGAAATACAGCCCGCGCTGCACGATGTCGGTCACGGTTTCACGCTACCCCGAGTGAGCGAGCAATCACGAGCAGTTGAACTTCGTTAGTACCTTCGCCGATCTCAAGAATCTTGGAGTCTCTGAAGTGGCGGGCCACCGGATACTCATTCATGAACCCGTTTCCACCGAAGATCTGCGTCGCATCACGCGCGTTGTCCATCGCCGCGTCACTTGCGGTCAACTTCGCGATGGCCGCTTCGGTCTTGAACGCCTTGCCAGCGTCACGCAGTCGCGCAGCGTGGTGCCAAGCCAGGCGAGCGTTGTGCACGCGCAATCTCATTCGCGCGAGCATGAACTGCACGCTCTGGCGCGTGGCGAGGGGTTCGCCAAACACCACACGTTTGTGCGCATAGTCGATCGCGGCTTCCAAGCACCCCTCGGCAGCGCCGGTAGCCAGTGCCGCGATCGCAACACGTCCTTCGTCAAGCGCGTAGAGAAAGTTGGCGAATCCGCGGCCTCGCTCCCCGAGCAGGTTGGCTTCGGGCACACGTGCGTCTTGAAACGAGAGCGGATGCGTGTCCGAGGCGTGCCAGCCGAGCTTGTCGTACGCAGGCTCTACGTTGAATCCAGCAGTGTCGTTGGGCACGATGATGGTCGAGATCTCTTTTCGCCCCTCGTGCTCACCCGTCACCGCAGTCACCGTGACGAATCGCGTGATATCGGTCCCCGAGTTGGTGATGAACTGCTTTGACCCGTTGATCACCCACTCACCGCCGTCGAGATGAGCCGTCGTGCGCGTTGCACCCGCATCGGAGCCCGCTTCAGGTTCGGTCAATCCGAAGCCAGCCAACGCGCGGCCAGCGAGCAGGTCGGGAAGGTACGTGCTCTTCTGCTCGTCGGTGCCGAATCGATAGAGCGGCATCGCTCCCAGACTGACTGAAGCTTCTAGCGTGATCGCCACCGACTGGTCAACTCGCGCGAGTGCCTCGATCGCGAGGCAGAGCGCGAAGTGATCCCCACCCTGGCCACCGACCTCTTCCGGAAACGGAAGACCGAACAGCCCCATCTCGCCCATCTGAGCGATGACATCGAGCGGCAGCGTATGCGTGCGATCCGCCTCGTACGCGACAGGTGCCACAACCTCTTCTGCGAATTCGCGCACCATCTGTGCGAGCTCGCGCTCTTCATCGGAAAGGGTGTAGTTGTCCATGCTTCTCCTCGGTTCAGGACTCGGCAGCGACGGCCTCGTGAGCCGTCGCTTCGGTTGGATTGGTTCGGTGAGATTCAGCGTTCGATGACTCGTCAACGCGCGCTAGAACCTGGTCGCGACGCACCTGGTCGCCGACCGCAGTGGTGAGGTGCACCACGCCGTCGTGCTCAGCCACGACCGGGTGCTCCATCTTCATCGCCTCGATCGTGAGCACCCGCTCTCCCGCCGCGATCTGATCACCGTCTGCGACGTGGACGGCGACGACGTTGCCAGGCATGGGCGCGCGAAGGTCGGGATTGGTCGCCGCGGCTGCGCGCGCCCGCCGACTCCGTTGCTGCGAGCTCGCCTCACGACGCGTCAGTGCACGCATCCGGTGCGTTTCGCCGTGCGCGTGAACCCATGACCACCCGTCGCGGTCAATGGCCATGGCCATGTGATCGCCTGTCGCGCTTGAGAGCGCGGGCACACGCACCGATGTGATCGTGCCGTCGGCCATCTCTACTGCAACCGTGCGCGGCACGGCGCTCGCGCTGCCCCTCCAGCCAGAACCGGAGCGCCACAGCTCACTCGCGGCGTTCGGAGTGCCCTGAGCGCTCGGGCGCGCGGCGCCGCGTGCTGCGACCGCCGCCACCAGTGCGGCGCCAGGCGCCTTCGCCTCGAACCGCGGCATCCGATCGATGAGTCCGGTATCCATCTCGCCCGATACCACGCCGGGTTCTGCGATCAGTGCTCGCAGAAAAGCAATGTTCGAGTCAACGCCGAGCAATACAGTCGCAGCGAGTGCCTCGTCAAGCTGTGTCAATGCGCTCGCTCGGTCAGGGGCGAATGCGATCACTTTCGCAATCATCGGGTCATAGTCGGCGGTGATTTCACTGCCCGCGTCAACCGCTGAGTCGGTGCGCACACCGTCGGCGGCACGCCACGCCAGCACTTCCCCGACTGCGGGCAAGAAGCCGCGCTCGGGTGATT
Source organism: Microbacterium marmarense (assembly GCF_037204165.1). Lineage (NCBI taxonomy): Bacteria > Bacillati > Actinomycetota > Actinomycetes > Micrococcales > Microbacteriaceae > Microbacterium > Microbacterium marmarense. The sequence continues at coordinate 169,451 of NZ_JBBDGL010000002.1, read as the reverse complement.
CGGCGTATACCCGCGCCTCAATTGCGTGGCCGGTCATAGCCACATCCTGTTGTGCGATCGTGAGCGCCTGCCCCTCTGCGACGCGAATCTGCTGCTCGACCAGGTCGATGCCCGTGACTGCTTCGGTCACGGGGTGCTCAACCTGCAGCCTCGTGTTCATCTCGATGAAGAAGAAGTCGTCGGGATGCTGCGCGGCAACCAAGAACTCCACCGTGCCAGCGCCCACGTAGCCGACGCTCGCCGCCGCCGCACAGGCCGCGGCCCCCAGTCGTTCGCGAGTCGCCGCATTCACCGCGGTCGACGGCGACTCCTCGATCACCTTCTGATGCCGGCGTTGCAGGGTGCATTCGCGCTCGCCGAGATGAATCACGTTGCCATGCTCGTCGGCCAGCACCTGCACTTCAATGTGGCGAGGTTGTTCGATGAGGCGCTCAAACAGCAGTGTGTCGTCGCCGAATGCCGCGGCGGCAACTCGTCGGGCTGCCGCCAACGCCTCATCGAGTTCGCTTGCGTGACGCACGACCTGCATTCCTTTGCCGCCGCCACCCGCAGAGGGCTTGACCAGCAGCGGATAGCCGGTTTCGCCAGCCTGACGGGCAATGGACTCATCGCTCAGACCAGCAGCGCTGAATCCCGGCACGATCGGCACTCCGTGCGCGCTCACCTGCTCTTTCGATCGAATCTTGTCGCCCATGACTTCGAGGGCGTGCTCCCTCGGTCCGATGAACACGATGTTGCTCTCGGCGCACGCGCGCGCAAAGGCAACGTTCTCGGAGAGAAACCCGTAGCCGGGATGAATGGCCTGCGCGCCGCTGGCGCGAGCCGCCTGCAGCACCGCGTCGATGTTCAGATACGACTCGGATGCTGCAGCCGCGCCAATGCGCACGGCGACGTCGGCTTCACTCACATGCGGCGCGTGCGCGTCGGCATCGCTGTAAACAGCGACCGAACGGATGTCGAGCGCTCGCAGCGTGCGAATCACGCGTCGCGCGATTTCGCCACGGTTGGCAACGAGCACAGTGTCAAAGGAAGTCATCATGATCACATTCGGAAGACGCCAAAGCGTGGTTCGGGCAACGGCGTTCTGGCGACAACGTCTAGTGCGAGGCCGAGCATGTCGCGTGTGTGCATGGGGTCGATCACACCGTCGTCCCAGAGTCGCGCCGTCGCATAGTAGGGGCTGCCCTGTTCTTCGTAGCCGGCACGAATGGGTGCCTCGAAGGCTGCCTGCTCGTCACTCGACCAGTGCTCGCCCCGCGCCTCGATTTGGTCTCGTTTCACCGTCGAGAGCACGGAGGCTGCTTGGTTTCCGCCCATCACCGAGATGCGACTCCCTGGCCACGTCCACAAGAATCTCGGCGAGTACGCGCGCCCGCACATCGAATAGTTGCCTGCGCCGAACGAGCCCCCGATCACCACGGTGAGCTTGGGCACCCGGGTCGTCGCGACGGCGGTGACCATCTTCGCGCCGTCTTTTGCTATGCCCCCGGCTTCGGCATCGCTGCCCACCATGAAGCCCGAGATGTTCTGCAAGAAGAGCAATGCGATGCCGCGCTGATCGCACAATTCGATGAAGTGAGCACCCTTCTGAGCGGACTCGCTGAAGAGCACACCGTTGTTGGCGATAATGCCCACAGGATGACCGTGAATATGCGAGAAGCCGGTGACAAGTGTGTCACCGTACTCCTTCTTGAACTCGTGAAAGTCGCTGCCGTCGACGAGTCGTCTGATCACCTCGTGCACGTCATACGGCTGGTTCACGTCAACAGGCACGACGTCGTACAGATCGCTCGTTGCGACGGCGGGCTCACGAGGTGTCGCGACCGCCCAGGCAGGCGATGCAGGTGGCGGCAACGTCGCAACGATGTCGCGCACGATCTCGAGCGCGTGTTCGTCGTCGTCAGCCAAGTGATCGACCACTCCTGAGCGCTTTGCGTGCATCGCTCCGCCGCCGAGCTCTTCTGCGGTGACGATCTCGCCGATGGCAGCCTTTACGAGCGGAGGTCCGCCGAGAAAGATCGTGCCCTGATCGCGCACGATCACCGTTTCGTCGCTCATCGCCGGCACGTACGCGCCACCTGCTGTGCACGAGCCCATCACAGCGGCGATCTGAGCGATGCCAGCGGCGGACAATCGGGCTTGGTTGTAGAAGATGCGCCCGAAATGATCGCGGTCGGGAAACACCTCGTCTTGCAGGGGAAGGAACGCGCCGCCGGAATCGACCAGATAGAGGCACGGCAGCCGATTCTCTAGCGCTATCTCTTGGGCTCGGAGGTGCTTTTTCACCGTCATCGGAAAGTACGTGCCACCCTTGACGGTGGCATCGTTGCAGACCACCATGACGTGTCGGCCATGCACCAGTCCGATGCCTGCGATGACGCCAGCTGCTGGTGCTTCTCCCCCGTAGAGGCCTTCGGCGGCGAGAGGTGCGATCTCAATGAACGGACTGCCTTCATCGAGCAGGCGATTCACTCGATCTCGGGGCAACAGCTTGCCTCGGGCAGTGTGCCGTTGCCGAGATGATTCCGGGCCTCCTAGCGCGGCGGCTTCGAGTCGCTCGCGCAGCTGTTCAGCAAGCTGCGCCTGGCTGTCGGCCGCATTGCTCGACACGCTCATGTCATCTCCATCGACGTCACAATCCGATTACGCCCGTTGTCGGCGCACACCGGTATTGGTTAGTGTTCATTAACCGGACTCCAGGTTAGCGAGGATTAACTGAGATGACAAGTGGTGTCACCGACCGCGATCGAGCAAAGGCCGATCGTTATTCGGCCATCCTTCGCGAAGCCGCTCGACTGTTCGCAGAACGTGGATTCGGCGGTGTGAGCCTCGAAGATCTCGGCGGCGCCGTCGGCATCAGCGGCCCCGCGCTTTATCGGCACTTCGCCAACAAGCAAGCGCTCCTAGGAGCGATCCTGATCGGTGTGAGCGAACGCCTGTTGGCTGGCGGCCTCGCGGTATCGCAAGACGAGACCACACCCGAGACGCAGCTTCACTCGCTCATCGCTTTTCACGTCGACTTCGCTCTCAACGATGCCGACGTCATTCGCGTTCACGACCGCGATCTTGCCAGTCTCACCGACGGCGACCAACGCACCGTTCGTCGACTGCAGCGCGAGTACGTGCAGGTCTGGGTCGAGATTCTCTCGACGCTGCACCCCCAACGCGACGGCGATGATCTGCGCGTGCGCGCCCATGCCTGTTTTGGCCTCATCAACTCCACCCCGCACGCACTGCGCGGTGCGCGCGCTGAGCCAAACTCCGTCGACGTGCGGCGCACACTCGAATCAATGGCGTACGCCGCACTCGCGGTGTGATCAGCGGAGCAGCATCGCGCGTCCTGGCATCTCGAGCACACCCCCGACGTCCCGCAGAAACTTCGCTCCCTGCTCGCCATCGACGAGTCGGTGATCAAAGCTCAACGACAGGGTCATCACGTCGCGCAACGCAATCTCACCGCGGTGCTCCCACGGCTGACGCCGCACCGCGCCGAGAGCCAGAATTGCGGCTTCTCCTGGATTGATGATCGGAGTGCCGGCGTCGACGCCAAACACACCGACGTTCGTGATCGAGAAGGTGCCACCCGACATGTCGGCCGGAGCGGTCTTTCCCGACCGTGCAACATCGGCAAGCGCCGCAATCGCATCAGCCAGCTCCGCGAGAGTCATCTGATCAGCATCACGAATGTTCGGCACGACCAGGCCACGTCCAGTAGCAGCGGCGATGCCAAGATTCACATACTGAAACTCGATGATCTCGTTGGCCGAGTCATCCCATCTCGAATTCAATGACGGATGCTGCCCAAGTGCGACGCACACGGCCTTGGCGGCGACCGCAAGAATTCCGATGCGGTGGTCCACGAGCGATCTGTCGCTCTTGAACGACGCGAGCATCTCGCTCGTGGCGGTGACATCGACGGTAAGGAACGTCGTCACATGTGGGGCGGTGAATGCGCTCGCCACCATCGCAGCCGCCGTGTGCTTGCGCACCCCGCGGATAGGTGAGCGCGTGGCCCGTTCCGTCGCGGACGACGTTTCGGGAACAGTGACCGCGTCCTCTGCGGCATCGGCAGTCAAGCCCATCCGTTCGGCATAGGCTTCGACGTCATCGCGACTGATGATCTCAGATGCGCCTGCAGCATCAACCAGTGCTAGATCAACACCCAGGCGTCGCGCCAACGCCCGCACCGGAGGCGTTGATCGCGGCCGCTCATGAGCGGGAGCAGTTACCGCGGGAGTATGAATAGCGTCGTGTGGCGCCGCTTCGAGCACGGCGGTGTCTGCAGAGGCTGCTCCACTCGACACGGTGCGACGAGCGCGTCGCCGGGGTCGCTCTGAGCTCCTCGCCGCAGCGCCATAGCCGACAAGATTCGGCAGAGCCGCCGCATCCACCGCCCCACGGTGGCTGGCAGAATCTGCCGCCGCAGACTCGGTCTCGGCATCAGTCTGCGTGGCGGGCTCTGCGTTTGTCTCAATGGAGATGACAGGACTGCCCACCGCGATCACGTCACCGGCGGCCGCGTGAAGCGCCCCGACTCGTCCCGCGAAGGGCGAGGGCAACTCGACGATCGCTTTCGCCGTCTCGACTTCGGCCAGCGTCTGATTCAAGGCGATCTCGTCGCCTTCAGCCACATGCCACTGCACGAGTTCCGCTTCGGGAAGACCTTCGCCTAGATCAGGCAATCGGAATACCTCGGTCACAATTCCACCCCCGTCAGGCTGTTAGGACGATCAAGCGCGCGGTCGACGCCATCAAGGATGCGATCGATGTCAGGAACGTGCAGTCGCTCCAGCTTGGCTGGGGGGTAGGGAATGTCGTGACCTGTCACTCGAACCGGCGACGACTCCAGGTAGTTGAAGCAGCGCTCAGTGATGCTCGCGACGATCTCAGCGCCGACGCCAGCCTCGCGGGCTGCTTCGTGCGTCACCACTACGCGGCCGGTCTTGCGCACGGATGCGGTGACGGTGCGATAGTCGACCGGCGAGAGCGAACGAAGATCAATGACCTCGATAGACACACCATCGTCTTCGGCCGCTGTGGCCGCATCCAGCGCCGTTTCTACTTGAGCGCCATATGTGACGACGGTAACGTCGCTTCCCACTCTGGCCACCCTCGCAAGCCCCATTGGCGCCGCGTCGTCGAGTTGGCCATCGAGGTCTACCTCTCCCTTGGAGTGATAGAGACGCTTCGGCTCGAAGAACACCACCGGGTCATCACTGGCGATCGCCTGCCGCAGGCACGTATAGGCGTCTTGAGGGTTCGAGACAGCAACAACGCGAAGGCCAGAAGTGTGCACGAAGTACGCCTCGGGCGACTCAGAGTGAAACTCCGCGGCCCCGACGCCCCCGGCCCAGGGAATGCGAATGGTGATCGGCATCTTCACATTGCCTCGGGTGCGGTAGTGCTGCTTGGCCACCTGGCAGACGATCTGGTCGAACGCGGGGTACACGAACCCGTCGAACTGAATCTCTACAACGGGGCGATAGCCGCGAAATGCGAGTCCCACCGCAGTGCCCATAATTGCCGCTTCCGCGAGCGGGGTGTCGATAACGCGTTGGGGGCCGAATTCGGTTTGAAGCGAATCTGTTACCCGGAAGACCCCGCCCAATCTGCCGATGTCTTCGCCCATCAGCACAACTTTCGGGTCGTCCGCCAACGAGCGTCGCAGTCCTTCATTGATGGCCTTCGCCATGGTGAGAGTGCTCATCGCTGCTGCTCCTGTTCGTCGAAGCCGTCGAGGTACGACGCAAACCAGGCACGTTGTTCGTCCAGTCCGCTGTGAGGCTCGTCGTAGACGTGATCGAAGACGCCAATCGGGGCTCTGCGCGGCGCGCCGAGCGTTGCTTCTCGTACTTCTCGGGCGAGAGCATCGGCCTGATCTTTGACCTCAGAGACAAAGCCAGCGTCGATCACGTCTTCAGCGCGCAGAAATGTCTCGAAGCGCGTCAGCGGATCCCTGCTGCGCCAGAGGTCGACTTCATCGCGCGTTCTATACCGCGTGGGGTCATCCGAGGTGGTGTGCGGCCCCATCCGGTATGTGACGGCCTCAATGTACGAGGGACCAGCTCCCGAACGTGCGCGCTCAAGGGCCCACTTCATGGCCGCGAAGCATGCGAGCACGTCATTGCCATCAACGCGCATGCTGGGAATGCCGAACCCCGGGGCTCGGCCCGCGAGCGGGAACTTCGACTGGAGCGATACGGGTTCAGAGATCGCCCACTGGTTGTTGCTGCACACGAACACCACGGGTGCTTCGAACGACGCGGCGAACACCAATGCCTCGTTGGCGTCGCCCTGGCTCGTTGCGCCGTCACCGAAGTACGCCACGGCTGCTTGATCGGTGCCATCGCGCTGGATGCCCATGGCGTAGCCCACCGCATGAAGCGTCTGAGCGCCGATGATGATCTGGGGTGTCGCGACGTTGAGGTCGTAGGGGTTGTAGGCGGAGTGCTCTTCACCGCGCCACGACAGCACGAAGTCAGCGGCTCGTGCGCCGCGCGAAACGATGACCCCTAGTTCGCGGTAGCTGCCGAAGGCGAAGTCGTCGGCATTCATCGCGTGTGCGGTGCCGATCTGGACTGCTTCTTGTCCCTGGCACGGCGCCCAGAGCCCCAGCTGCCCCTGCCGCTGCAGTGCCACGCCCTCGGTGTCGATTCGACGCGTGAGCACCATGTCGCGATACATCCCCCGCAGCACGTCGGCTGGCAGCTTCGCCGCCCAGGGCTCGAGGATGGGATCGTGCACTCGTGAACCATCGGGTGCGAGCAGGCGCAGCACGCGCTCTGTGTCGTCTGCGGTATCGGGGTCTGTCGTTTGGGTGTACGTCATCGTCATCCCTCCTCTTACGGTTGCCCTCGTGAGGCCACCGTGTCGTAGGCGTATCGGCGGCGTTGCCGATATCCCTGACCCTACGTGGATGACGCACCTCGCTCAAGCAACTCATTCAACACTGAGCATGTTGCCAATCAGGCCCGATATGCGCATGCTAATCTTGCGCACTATGGGGAATCTCGATCGCGTAGACCTGGAACTTCTGAAGGCACTGTCAGCCGATCCGCGTGCGACAGTCGTGGCACTGTCCGACCGGCTAGGGCTTTCACGCAACACAGTCCAGGCGCGCATGGCGCGTCTGGAACAGTCAGGCGCCCTGCTTTCGTACGAGCGCTCAATATCTACGCGGGCTCTGGGATTTCCTATCGATGCCTTTATCAGCGTGACAGTGCGCCAAGCCGATCTTCCCCGCATCGCCGCGGAACTCGAGCGTATTCCCGAGATTGTGCAGGCGCACGGGTTGTCTGGTCAGGTCGACCTGCTTGCGCGGGTCGCGTGCAGAGACACGCAACACTTGTTCGACACAGACGCGCGCATCCTCGGGATCGAGGGCGTTGAGCGCACCGAAACCTCACTGGTGATGGGCGAAGTGATCCAGCATCGGGTCGCTCCGCTTATGGAGCTGGCACAGCAGGAAGCGTAGGGCTCTCTGGCCCGCCGCCTGTTGGCCGGGTCGCGTCAGCATCCAACCTCACCAGCACCACACCCAGAAGTATCAGGCCTCCACCCACGAACTGCACCGGTGCGGGCGCTTCACCCAGCAGCAACCACGCGAAGCCGAGCGCGAACAGCACCTCAGACAGGCCCACGAACGACGCAACGCGCGATCCGATACGCGGCACCGCACAGACCCCAAGCGCATACCCCAAAGTCGTCGAGATGCACGCCACGATCACGAGCGGCACAAACCACGCAACCGTCACGCCCGCTAGTTCGACCGATACGGCGGGGGCATGAAACGGCAGCACTCCGCTGACGCCGAGAAACAGTATCGACACCGCGCCGAAGAGCAGTCCGCCTGATGCCAGCGCGAGCGGCGGCAGATCGGGGCCCGCCTTCTCTGAGATCACGAAGTACGCGCACATGCATACCGCGGCTCCGAGCGCCATCAGGGTGCCCAGCGCATCGAACTGCGCGCCTGCAATGTTGACGACAAGCACGAGGCCGACCAGCGCCACCCCCGATCCAACCATCACCAGTCTTGAGGGGGCCCGACGAGTGCTCCACCAGACGAAGCCCACCAAGATCACGGGCGCGAGATATTGAATGAGCAGCGCTACCGCGACCGGCATCCGCTGCATCGCGGCGAAGAACAGCAATTGGCAGCCTGTCACCGCGGTGAGGCCGAACGCGGCGATAAGGAATCCGTGGCGACGCAGAAAGTGACGCTGTCGCGTGACTGCAACGACGAGGGCAGGCGCAAGGATCAGGCCGGCGAGCCCCATGCGCACCGAGAGCCCGGCGCTCAGGGACCACCCCGCTTCGAACAGCGGCTTCATGACCGGTCCACTCGCTGAGAACGCGAGGGCCGAGATCACCGCCATTCCTAGGCCGAGCGCACGGTGATTGCCCGTTGCGATGGTCGATGCGATTACGGGAATCGGCGCGGTTGGAGCGGTCATGGCGACATCCGTTGGTCAGGAGCGAAATGTAGGTACAGTGGTGACAGTACTGCTCGACAATGTCAGGAGTCAAGATGGTATTTATTCATGACACGAAACGCACGCTGATGATGGCCGTCGACCTGGTCAACACGCTGCCGGGCTTCGACCGCGACGACATGTTCACGACGACGAATGACCTCGAATCTTTCCTTGAACAACACCCCTACACCGGGCATATTGAGTACACAGACACGACCGTCGATAGCATCCGCGATGTGCGCTCCCGCCTGCGTGCGCTGTGGAACACCGACCGCGATGGCGGAGTCGAGCTGATCAATCAGATGCTCGCCGATGGAAACGCGCTGCCGCGCCTGGTCAGACACGAGGGATACGACTGGCACATCCACGCGACGTCAGACGACGCCCCTCTCGCGAGGAGGATGCTCGTAGAGTCGGCGATGGCGTTCGTCGACGTCATACGATCCGACGAGTACTCACGCGTGCGCGTCTGCGACGCCGACGACTGCGATGCTGTCTATATCGACTACTCGAAGAATCAGTCGAAGCGCTACTGCGATACCGGCAACTGCGGCAATCGCATGAACGTCATTGCGTACCGGGCACGGAAGGCCCAAGAAAACGCGTGATTGCGTCGGCTGCTTCTGCGGGGGTCTCGTAGTGAATAAGGTGACCCACATCGTCGATCTCGACGAGCTCACTGTCAGCGAACAGCGTGGCGAGATGCCGCTCTGCTTCGATTGGGGTGATGTCATCGCGCACGGCTGCCACGAGCAGTGTGGGCTGCTTGATCGCCGGTGCGCTCGCTCGCACATCGTTTGACACCGACGCGACAAAAGCTTGGTGCAGCACATCGCGATCACCGAACCGCGAAAAGTATGCGTCGTGCTGGGCGTGAATGAATCGTCGCAGCTCTTTGTTGCTGGTCTTCGCCATAGATACGCTCATCACCCGCACGATGATGCCGTTGCGCAGCAGTGCGTCGCCGAGAGGGCGCGGCAGCTTCGCACCCGCCCAGTAGTAAAAGACAGCCATTCGGGTCAGGATCCCTCGCGGGCCTTCGAGCGCCGGAGCACCGATAGGGTTCACCAGCACGAGGCGAGGCGTATCCAGCCCTTTCGCCACTGCGTCGGCAGCGACGATCGAGCCGAAGGAGTGACCGAGGATCACGGCGCCCGGGGCCACCGATGCCGCGAACTCGGTGAGCCACGCAGAATAGGTCGACAGGTCGTGGGTGCGACCCGTCAGCGCCGCCGTTTCACCGAATCCGGGCAGGTCGGGCGAGATGATGCGTGTTCCCGGCAGGTGCGCGATCACGGGCTCCAGTCCATGATGCTCTCCCCGGAAGCCGTGCACCACGATAATGGTGGTCTCGGCCTGATCGGGGCCGTATACCCAGTAGGCCGTGTCGCCGCCGAGAACGGAGACCTCGTGTCGACGTACCGGCACTTCACTTAGTCGACTCGAGTAGGGATTTGCTGAGGTCACCGTCTGAGTCTACGAGTGCTCGTCGCCGCGGTGCGCCTGGCTGTCACTGTCGGAGCTCGCCCATATCGTAAGGTCATGCAGTCGTGTCAGCCCGAGCAGCTTGCGCTTTTCGACGTTCCGGAGTGGGCACATGTCGTCGGTGTCTTCGATCTTGAAACAACCGGCATCGATGTTTCGACTGATCGCATCGTCACTGCTCACGTCGGACTGCTCGACGCGACCGGAAGAGTCGTGCGCGCCCGCGATTGGCTGGCAGATCCCGGTATCGAGATTCCTGAGGGGGCAGCCGCTATCCACGGAATCAGCACCCAACACGCGCGTGATGAGGGTTGCCCAGCACCCCAGGTCGTCGCCGAGGTCGTCCAGGAGCTGCGCACCCTGCTTGACGCCGGCATTCCCGTCGTCGCGTACAACGCGCCCTACGATTTCTCGCTGTTGAAGTTCGAAGCACAGCGCCACGGCGTCGAGCCGATCACCGACCCCTCCCCTGTGATCGATCCGTTGGTGGTCGACAAAGCCTTCGATCGATACCGACGCGGCAAGCGCACCCTAGAGGTGGTCGCACAGCACTACGCCGTCCGTCTGGATGGCGCTCACAACGCATCGGCAGATGCCATCGCAGCGGGACGCGTCGCTCAGGCAATTGCCGGGCGTTTCGCGTCGCAGCTGCCGGGCACCCTCGCGGAACTGCACACACAGCAGGTCGGCTGGGCACGTTCTCAGGCACTGAGCTTGACGGAGTACTTCATCAAAATCGGCCGCATCGAGCCTGACGCCACCGTCGATGGCGCTTGGCCGATTCGCTAACACGCGGCTGCGACTGTCGTGTCACGCGCACGAAAAAGGCCCCGCACACTGCGGGGCCTTTTTCGTGTGGCAGATTACTTGCCGAAGTTCTTGAAGCGCTGGTTGAACTTCTCGACGCGACCGGCCGAGTCCATGATGCGCTGCTTGCCCGTGTAGAACGGGTGCGAAGCCGACGAGATTTCAACGTCGATGACCGGGTACTCGACGCCGTCGAGGTCGATGGTCTTGTCGCTGGTCACCGTCGAGCGGGTAAGGAACGTATCGCCGGTACCGAGGTCGCGAAAAACGATGTCCTGGTAAACGGGGTGGATGTCGGTCTGCATGAGAAGTCCTTTGAGAAGGGGGGCCCTGGATTTTGCCAGTGCGGTCAAAGTCTGGGGTGCGGGCGCACCAAAGAGCAATCCTACCAGGCCTGCGGCCCGTCATGGAACCTGAGGCTCAGCAAGCCTACAGAGCAGCTCGTGCGGCGTAGCGCCCGTCTGATTCGGTGAGCAGAATGTCGACACCGAAAGTCTCGCTCAGCGAAGCCGCCGTGAGGTTCTCTTTGAGCGGTCCCGCCGCGACGGAATTGCCATCACGCAGCAGCAGAACATGAGTGAAACCCACCGGAATCTCTTCAACGTGGTGGGTGACCATCACCATGGCCGGCGTGGTCGGCGCGGTCGCGTACCCGCTCAGCAATCCGAGAAGTTCCTCGCGTGCGCCCAGGTCGAGGCTCGCCGAAGGTTCATCGAGAAGCAGCAGTTCAGGGTCGGTCATGATCGCTCGTGCAATCTGCACTCGCTTCTGCTCGCCATCACTCAGCGTTCCGAAATGACGATCCGCGAGGTGGTCGAGCTTCCACTCGGCAAGAACACGAAGCGCCCGTCGTTCATCGATGTCTTCGTAATCTTCGCGCCAGCGACCGAGCACCGAGAACGCGGCGGTGAGCACCACGTTCAGCACGGTTTCGTCGACCGGGATTCGGCGGGCCATCGCGCTCGACGCGAACCCGATTCGTGGCCGCAGTTCGAACACGTCGGTTCGCCCGAGCTGCTCACCGAGAATCGTCACTGTTCCCGAAGTCGGGTGCAGCATCGTGTCTGCAAGCTGCAGAGCGGTGGTCTTTCCCGCACCGTTCGGGCCGAGAATCACCCAGCGCTCATCGTCATTGACCGACCAATCGAGGTGGTCGATGATCTCCCGGGTATTTCGGCGAACGACAACGTCAGAAAACTGAAGGACCTGCGGCATGTGATCCAGCCTATCGGCCGCTTGCGCGGACCTCGGCGTAAAGCGCCGACGTCTGTTCGGCAATCTTTGCCCAGCTGAAACTCTCAGTGGCACGCGCCCGTCCCGCCGCGCCGTATTGCGCCGCTTTGTGCACGTCGCTGACAACCTCCGTCAGCACCCGAGCAAGGTCTGCTACGAAGCCGTCGGGGTCAATGGGCGTCCCAGTGCCGTCCTGCACTTGTTCGATCGGCACGAGGCGACCTGTCACACCGTCGACGACAACCTCGGGGATACCGCCGGTTGCGGTGCCGACGACTGCCGCTCCGCAGGCCATAGCCTCAAGATTTACGATTCCCAGCGGTTCGTACACCGAGGGGCATACAAACGTTGTGGCAGCGGTGAGAATGGCACTGAGTTCGTGGCGCGGCAAGAGTCGGTCGATCCATATGACACCGTCTCGACTGGCTTGCAAGCCGCGCACGAGTTCTTCCACCTCGGCCATGATCTGCGGGGTGTCGGGAGCACCGGCGCACAAGACCAACTGCACCTCGGGCGGGAGCAACTCAGCCGCGCGCAGCAGGTAGGGAAGTCCCTTCTGTCGCGTGATGCGACCCACAAACACCACAGAGGGTTTGGTCGGATCGATGCCCTCGCTTGCCAAGAAGGCAGCGTTCTCAGTGGGGTGCCACGCCTCAACGTCAATGCCGTTGTAGATAACTCGCACACGGGCCGGGTCGAGATCGGGATAGCTGCGCAAGATGTCGTTGCGCATTCCATCGCTCACGGCGATGACAGCTGACGCGCTCTCGTAGGCAGTCTTCTCAATCCAGCTCGAGACGGCGTAGCCCCCGCCCAGTTGCTCGGCTTTCCACGGGCGAAGCGGCTCGAGCGAGTGCGCACTGACCACGTGGGGAATACCGTGAAGCATTGACGCCAGGTGTCCTGCGAAGTTGGCGTACCAAGTGTGACTGTGCACCACATCGGCGCCAGCAACCTGTTCGACGATCTCCAGGTCGGTTCCCATCGTCTGAACGGCCGCATTCGCAGCGGTGAGACCAGCAGGCACCGAATAGGACTTGGTGCCGCTCTCGTCGCGTTCAGCACCGAACGCGTGCACCCGCACATCGAGGTTCGCCTCAGATTCCGCAGACCCATCTCGCAGGGCACGCACGAGCTCTGCGACGTGCACTCCTGCCCCTCCATAGATCTCGGGGGGGTATTCCTTGGTGATTATGTCGACGCGCATGTGACGAACGCTAGTACACCCGGTCCAACAGGTTCTATGGTTGTGGCATGCAACCTGCACCGAAGGTCTTCGGAATCATCCTCGCTGGCGGCGAGGGCAAGCGCCTCATGCCACTGACGGCAGACCGTGCAAAGCCTGCTGTTCCGTTTGGCGGGCAGTACCGGTTGATCGACTTCGCTATTTCGAATCTGATCAACTCCGGCTTGCAGCAGATCGTCGTTTTGACGCAGTACAAGTCGCACAGTCTCGACCGGCATATCTCTCAAACCTGGCGAATGTCGGCTTTGCTCGATTCGTACGTGGCCTCTGTTCCCGCGCAGCAGCGCCTCGGCAAGCGCTGGTTCACCGGCTCAGCCGATGCGATCCTGCAGAGCTTGAATCTCATCAACGACGAGAAGCCCGACATCGTGATCGTGGTCGGCGCAGACCACGTGTACCGCATGGACTTTCAGCAGATGCTCGCCGCGCACATCGAGTCGGGCGCGCGCGCGACCGTGGCCGGAATTCGTCAACCGATCGGACTGGCGAACCAGTTCGGCGTCATCGACGTCGACAAGGCGGATCCCACTCGTATCAAGCAGTTCCTCGAGAAGCCAGAAAACCCTGAGGGGCTGGTCGATTCGCCGCACGAAGTGCTCGCGTCGATGGGCAACTACATCTTCGACACCGACGCCCTCATCGAAGCGGTTGAGGCAGATGGTGAGCTTCCCACGTCTAACCACGACATGGGCGGTGACATCATGCCCTACTTCGTCGAGCGCGGCGAGGCGGGCGTTTATGACATGAAGCGCAACGACGTTCCGGGATCGACCGACCGCGACCGCTACTACTGGCGTGACGTCGGAACGATCGACTCTTTCTACGACGCACATCGCGATCTCATCTCGACCTTGCCGATATTCAATCTCTACAACATGCTGTGGCCCATCCACTCCCAAGCGGTGAACTCCCCTCCCGCGAAGTTCGTGCGCGACGATGTTCATCGCATTGGCAACGCGATTGATTCGATCGTGTCACTGGGGTCGGTGCTCTCGGGTGCTCACCTGGAACTCAGCGTCGTGGGTCCTTGGACGCTCGCGGCTGGCGGGTCGACAATCACCCAATCCGTGCTCTTCGATTCGGTACGCGTCGGCGCCGGCGCACGAATACATCGCGCCATTCTCGACAAGAATGTAGTGCTCGCCGACGGCGCTACCGTGGGCGTCGACCGCACACGCGACCTTGAGCGGGGCTTTACGATCACCGAGTCAGGGATCACCGTGGTGGGCAAGGGCATCCACGTCGAACGCTGACGTGTGCACACAGCCGCGCGGCTCGCACTAGCGTGGAAGGATGCCCGCCCTTGCTTCACGCTTCCTCGTCGTGCTCGACGCAGATTCAACCCTCATTCGCAACGAAGTCATCGAGCTGATCGCTGACGAAGCAGGACGAGGACCAGAGGTCGCAGCAGCCACCGAGGCCGCGATGCGCGGCGAGGTCGACTTCGCCGCGAGCCTTCGATCGCGCGTGGCTGCGCTGGCTGGGGTTCAGGTGTCATCGTTCGAACGCGTACTTTCGCGCATCGAGCCGACGCCCGGCGTCGAAGAGCTCATCAGCGCCGTGCACGCACGCGGCGGCGTCGTGGGCGTGGTTTCGGGCGGTTTCCACGAGATTCTCGACACCATTGCGCCGGCTCTCGGCGTCGACATCTGGCGAGCGAATCGCCTCGCTGTCAGCGATGGCGTGTTGACAGGTGCCGTCGACGGCGCGATCGTCGATGCGCAGGCGAAAGCCGACACCCTGATCGAATGGGCCGCGCATGCGGGGGTGCCACGTCAACTCACCTTTGCCATCGGCGATGGTGCCAACGACCTGGTCATGATGCAGGCCGCTGCACTGGGCATCGCGTTCAACGCCAAGCCAGCCGTGCGGGCAAAAGCCGACCTGGTGGTCGGGGCGGTAGATTTGAGCGAGGTTATCGCGCTGCTGCCCTAGTGGCCCATGCCCAGTCCACCGTCGACGGGAATAACCGCACCTGAGATGTAGGCGGCATCATCTGAGGCCATCCACACCACTGCACCAGCAACCTCATCGGGCGTCGCGAAACGGCCCGCCGGAATCGTCTTCTTGTACTGGGCTTGGGTCTCTTCCGGCAGAGCGGCCGTCATATCCGTTTCGATGAATCCCGGGGCGATGACGTTTGCGGTAATCCCCCTGCCGCCGAGTTCGCGAGTGAGTGAGCGTGCGAAGCCGACGAGGGCACTCTTCGAAGCGGAATAGTTGATCTGACCGGCTGAGCCGTATAGACCGACGACACTCGATATGAGGATCACTCGGCCCCAGCGGGCGCGCAGCATGCCCTTCGATGCGCGCTTCACAACCCGAAATGTGCCACCGAGGTTCGTGGCGACGACGCTGTCGAAGTCGTCTTCGTTCATGCGCAGAAGGAGCATGTCTTTGGTGACACCCGCGTTGGCAACGACGATCTCGACGGGACCGAGCTTGGATTCCACTTCAGTGAACGCCGCGTCGACCGCGGCAGCATCCGTCACATCCGCGCGCACAGTGAGCGTTCCCTCGGGGCCCTCACCCGATCGAGCAGTGACGGCCACCCTGTAGCCCGCTGCGACGAACCTCTCGGCGATGGCTCTGCCGATTCCGCGGTTTCCACCGGTAACAACGACGACGCGATCAGCGGACATGGTGGCACTCCCAGGGTTGCGAACGGAACTGCCCCAGCCTACCTGCGACCGCCAGTCGGCCCATTCGCGGCGTAGGCTGGAGGCACCGTGAAGAGACCACATCAGCCACAATCTGCGACCTCGCTGCCGCGCGCTCCGCGCGACGATGCAAGCGCGCGTTCGCGGCGCTATCTGATCATGATGGCCATCCGCATGGTGTGTTTCCTGTTGATGGTTCTCATCACTCCCTACGGCTGGCAGACCTGGCTGTTCGGCATAGCGGCGATTTTGCTGCCATACATTGCAGTGGTCAATGCGAACAACTCTGAAGATCTGGGCAGCAGTGCGCAGAATCCCGAGCGTGCACTTCCGTCGACTGCTACCGCCCCGAAGCCGGCACCAGCCGATTCGACCGTGATTCGAATTGAAGAGAACAAGTCTCCTGGTCGCTCTGAGCCCGGGGGCGATGGATAGTGATGGAGATGGATGCTGAGCGAGCGGTGTGCTCGCGGGCTGGCTGCCGCGCCGCGGCGAAGTGGCGCGTGGATTGGCGAAATCCTCGAATTCACGCCGCTGATCGCGTGAAGACCTGGGTCGCCTGCGATGAGCACCGGGGTTTTCTGCGCGACTACCTCGCAGCCCGAGACTTTCCTGTGTCGGTCCATCCGCTGGATGCTGCAGCCACGGAGACGACCAAGTGAGTCGGTCGCGCAACGGGGTGAGCATGCAGAACCTGCCGCGTGCGGGCCGGTGGACGATCTACATCGCTATCGCAATCGTGTTCGCGATCGCGTGCGGATTCTTGTCGTACTGGCAGTTCACGCGAAACGAGAGTCGTGCGGAACAGCTTGCGCTCGTCGAGCAGAACTACGATGCTGCGCCGGTCGCACTGGCCGAGTTGATTCCAGCGGGCAGCGTTTTGCTCGCCGAAGACGAATGGCGGCCTGTCGAGCTGGTGGGGCAGTATCTTTCTGACGACGAACTGCTCGTGCGCAATCGCCCGCACGGTGGAACCGCAGCCTTCGAAGTTCTCGTTCCGTTCGAAACGAACGATGGCAGAGTGATTCTCATCGACCGCGGCTGGGTTGCGCCCGGCGAAGACCAACCAGATCCAGACGTCGTGCCCGCTACACCCACCGGCGAGGTGACTGTCGTTGCGCGCTTGCGCCCCAGCGAAGCGCTCCCCTCATCTGGGCGCTCCGCACCTGAGGGGCAGGTGCCCACCATCAACGTGCCCCTGGTCGCTGCCACCATTGCGGCCGACGCGGGAGCCATGATGGACCGCAGCGTGTACGGCCTGATGTCGTCTGAGGATCCGGCCATGGCAACAACGCCCGCAGCGCTGGACAAACCCTCAGAAGATCCGGGACCGCACCTGTCGTACGCGATTCAGTGGATCTTGTTCGCGGTCATGGGCTTCGTCTTCATTGGCTACGTTATTCGCACCGAGCGTCAGTACCGGCGCGAGGATGAGGAGGACGAAGCAGATAGTTCGGGCGATACGTCGAAATCTGCCACTCCCCGACCTTCCCGCAGGCGCGATCGCGACTCAGACGACGAAGATGCCCTGATCGATGCGATCGGCTACCGGCCCTGACTACGCGAGCGTGATCAGGTCGATGTAGTCGCGACCCCACAGATCTTCGACGCCGTCGGGCAGGATCAGCACCCGCTCGGGGTTGAGGGCCGAAACGGCACCCTCATCGTGCGACACGAGCACCACCGCACCCTCGTAGTGCGCGAGTGCTCCGAGAATCTCTTCGCGCGACGCCGGATCGAGGTTGTTCGTCGGTTCGTCAAGCAGCAGCATGTTCGCGCTTGAAACGACCAGCGTCGCCAACGACAGTCGTGTCTTCTCGCCACCAGAAAGCACGCCCGCGGGCTTGAGCACATCATCGCCCGTGAACAGGAATGAGCCGAGCACCTTGCGCGCTTCGGTGGCATTGATGTCAGGAGCGGCAGACATCATGTTCTCAAGCACTGAGCGATTGACGTCGAGGTTCTCGTGCTCCTGTGCGTAGTAGCCGATCTTGAGTCCGTGACCGGGCTCGAGCTGACCGGTATCGGGCTGATCGACGCCAGCGAGAATTCGCAACAGGGTGGTCTTTCCCGCACCGTTCAGCCCTAGAATGACAACTTTGGAGCCACGGTCGATCGCGAGATCGACATCGGTGAAGATTTCGAGCGAGCCGTAGGATTTTGACAGCCCCGTCGCCATGAGCGGCGTCTTTCCGCATGCAGCGGGCTTCGGAAAGCGGAGCTTGGCGACGCGCTCTTCTTGGCGAACATCGTCAAGGCCCGACAGCATCTTCTCCGCACGCGCGACCATCTGGTGCGCGGAGGCGGCTTTAGATGCTTTTGCGCCGAAGCGTGCCGCCTGCATCTGCAGTTGGGTGGCCTTCTTCTCTACGTTGACTCGCTCTTTCTTGCGGCGCTCTTCGTCAGCCACACGCTGGCGCAGATAGTTCTTCCAGTTCATGTTGTAGACATCGATGACCTGGCGATTGGCGTCAAGGTAGAAGACACGGTTGACTGTCTCGCCGACAAGCTCGACATCGTGGCTGATCACGATCAGTCCGCCCTTGTAGCCCTTCAAGAACTCGCGCAGCCACACGACGCTGTCGGCGTCGAGGTGGTTGGTGGGCTCATCCAGGATCATCGAGTCCGCGTCCGAGAAAAGGATTCGCGCAAGCTCGATACGGCGACGCTGACCGCCCGAAAGCGTTTTCAGCTGTTGGTCGAGACTTCGATCGGGGAGCGAGAGGTTGTGCGCGATCGATGCGGCTTCGGCTTCGGCAGCGTAGCCGCCCTGTGCCTCGAAGCGCTCGGTGAGGTTGCTGTACTTGCGCATCGCGCGCGCGGCCACCTCGGGATCAGCATCCCCCATCGCCAACGAAGCTTCGTGCATACCCAGAGAAAGCGTGCCAAGGCCGCGAGCATCGAGGATTCTCGTACGCGCCAGCATTTCAGGGTCGCCGGTGCGAGGGTCTTGGGGCAGGTAGCCGAGCTCTCCGGAGGTGTCGACGCGTCCATCTGCCGGAATCAGGTCTCCGGCCAACACTTTCGTCAGCGTGGTCTTGCCCGCACCGTTTCGTCCGACGAGCCCTACCTTGTCGCCGTTCGAGACGCGGAACGAGACGTCCGACATCAGTATGCGCGCGCCTACGCGGATTTCGAGGTCGTGCACGGAGAGCACAGCGAAACGTCCGTTCCTTTGGGGTGAGTGATGGCCAGAGTGATCGAGCGATCGAGCCGACCCCCAAGTATAGAGTGCGCCGCCTGAGGATCTGTCGGACGGCCTGCAGCCCACCGCCTCACCTCGCAGTGACGACAGCGAGTTCGCGCATGACCGCCGCAGCAAGTAATGTAAGGCTTGCCTAACTAATCGGAGGAAACGTGCCCCGCAACCGCTCAGCCGTAACCGCAATCGCTGTTACCGCCGCTGCCACCCTTCTGCTCACCGCCTGCGCCAGCCCCAGCACAACTGCTGACTCCGCGAGCGCCGCGAGCGTCTCTTCTGACGCGACCTTCCCGGTGACCGTCGAGCACGTGTATGGCGAGACTGTCATTCCCTCTCAACCAGAGCGGGTCGCCACTGTCGCGTGGGCAAACCAAGAAGTGCCTCTTGCCCTCGGAGTCGTTCCCGTGGGCATGGCGAAGGTCACATGGGGAGATGACGACGACAACGGCATCCTGCCTTGGGTCGAAGATGCCCTTGCTGACCTTGATGCAGAGACGCCGGTGCTCTTCGATGAGACCGACGGGATCGATTTCGAAGCCGTCGCCGACACCGCCCCCGACGTCATCCTCGCGGCATACTCCGGACTGACACAGGAAGAGTACGACACGCTATCGAAGATCGCCCCCGTCGTTGCCTACCCCGACTTCGCCTGGGGCACCACCTACCAAGACATGATCAGGATGAACTCTGCGGCGCTCGGGCTCTCTGAACAGGGCGATGCCCTCATCGATGAGTTGCAAATCGAAGTGGAGACCGCGCTCGCTGGCTACCCCGAACTCGCAGAGTCGACAGTGATGTTCTCGTACATCAATCCAGCCGACCTCAGCGAGATTGGTTTTTACAGCAGCCACGACACCCGCGCCAGCTTTCTCACCGACTTGGGATTGCCCTCGCCCACAGCCGTCGATCAAGAGTCAGCCCTCTCGGACCAGTTCTTCATGACGGTCAGTGCTGAGCAAGCCGAACGCTTTGATGACGTCGACGTCTTCGTCACCTATGGCGAAGCGGACGGTGCGATCGTCGACGCGATTCAGGCCGACCCGCTGCTCTCGCAGATTCCCTCGGTGGCGGCCGGTCAGATCGCTGTGCTCGAAAACGGAACCCCGCTCGCTGCATCCGCCAACCCATCCCCGCTCTCCATCAGCTGGGGTATCGACGACTACTTCGCTCTGCTTGCTGGGGCTCTCACGCCGGAAGGTTGAGCGCACCGCTCGCTCCCGAACCGCTGTCGGGTGCCGCCCATGCGCGGCGCTCGACAGCGGTTCGCTGGGCATGGCTTGCAGGTGGCGTCGCGTTGCTCACACTGCTGTGCGCGGCCTCTGTGGCTTTCGGAGTGCGCTGGGTGACGGTCGACGAAATAGTCCGTGGTCTCAGTGGCGACACCTCCGGTGTGCCCGAGGCCGCAGTCGTCGCTCGCGTCCCACGCACTGTACTCGCGATACTCGTCGGCGCTGCCCTCGCTGTGTCTGGAGCAACGATGCAGGCGGTAACCCGCAATCCGCTGGCTGACCCCGGCATCCTTGGCGTGTCGGGGGGTGCGGCGCTCGCAGTGGTGATCGGACTGGCCTTCTTCGGCATCAGCAGCCCCTACCCCACGATGGCCCTCGCGATCACCGGCTCAGCGGTAGCAGCCGTATTCGTCTATTCGGTGGGGTCACTGGGCCGCGGTGGTGCGACTCCGCTCAAACTCGCTCTTGCCGGTGCTGCTACGGCTGCTGCGTTCGCCTCACTCACGAGCGCGATCCTCCTCCCCCGCGTCGACATCATGGAGACATTTCGCTTCTGGCAGATCGGTGGCGTCGGCGGGGCAACCTGGGATCGCATCATGCTCGTAGCGCCGGTGCTCGCCGCGGGCGCGTTGATCTGCTTTGCCTGCGCAAGGGGTATGAACTCGCTCGCGCTCGGCGATGACCTCGCTAGCGGCCTCGGCGAGAACGTCGCCCGAACGCGCATCATCGCTTCGGCGGGCGCGGTCATTCTGTGCGGTGCGGCGACGGCGGTTGCTGGCCCGATTGCTTTCGTGGGTCTGGTCATCCCACACCTGTGCCGGCTTCTGATTGGCACCGACCACCGATGGTTGCTGCCCTTCTCTGCAATCGCGGGCGCAAGTCTTCTAGTGGCCGCTGACGTCATCGGCCGTGTCATCGCGCGCCCCGACGAGATCGAGGTGGGCATCATCACCGCACTCATCGGCGCACCGTTCTTCATCTGGATCGTTCGTCGCCAAAAGGTGCGCGAGCTGTGAACGCCACTGTCGTACGCGCCGGAAGGCGTTCCCGTGCGCGCCGCAACATCGCCGTGATCATCACGCTGACCGCCGCGCTGTCGGCAGTGTTTGCGATCTCCCTGATGATCGGCAACACGTTCTATGGTCCTGGTGAAGTGATTCGTGTGGTCCTCGGCGAGTCCGTGCCGGGAGCGTCCTTCACCGTCGGCGAGTTACGACTCCCCCGGTCCGTTCTTGCTGTTCTCGCGGGGTTTGCCTTCGGCATGGCCGGGGTGACTTTTCAAACCATGTTGCGCAATCCCCTGGCTTCGCCCGACATCATCGGCATCAGTTCGGGTGCGAGCGTGGCAGCCGTTTTCGCGATTGTGGTGCTTTCGCTCAGCGAGACGCTCGTCTCGGTCTTTGCTCTCGGCGGCGCACTCGCCACCGCAATCGCGATCTATCTGCTCTCGAACAAGGGCGGACTCTCAGGCACGCGCCTGATTCTCATTGGCATCGGCGTCGCAGCCATGCTCGACAGTGTCATCACCTACATTCTGTCCAAGGCACCAGCGTGGGATCTTCAGGCCGCGATGCGGTGGCTTACGGGCAGCCTCAACGGTGCAAGCTGGCAGGTCGTGTTGCCTTTTGCTCTCGCCAGTGCCGTCCTCGTGCCGGCGTTGCTTTCGCAGTCGCGAAACCTCGGCATGCTGCGGTTAGGCGATGATTCTGCCGCGGGGCTGGGCGTACGGGTGAGCAGCACGCGAATCATTCTGATCCTCACCGCGGTAGCACTGCTCGCCTTCGCTACAGCGGCCACGGGGCCGATTGCCTTCGTCGCATTCATGGCCGGCCCGATCGCGGCCCGTGTGATGGGTGGTGGCGCATCGCTATTGGTTCCCGCAGGGCTCATCGGCGCCCTTCTCGTGAGCACGTCCGACCTCGTCGGCCAGTTCGCCTTCGACAACCGCTACCCGGTGGGTGTGATCACCGGCGTGCTCGGCGCGCCGTATCTCATCTTCCTTCTCATCAGAACCAACCGTTCAGGAGCCTCGCTGTGACCGATTCTCATCGACTGCGCGCTGACGGCATCACGCTCGCCTACGGCGATCGAGCTATCATCGAGGGTCTCGATCTCGAGATTCCGGCCGGTGCGATCACAGCGATCATCGGCGCGAATGGATGCGGCAAGTCGACGTTGCTGCGCGCGCTCGCACGCCTGATCGCCCCCAAAACCGGACACGTGATCTTAGACGGCAAGGATCTGCACACCCGCCCTTCCAAAGAGGTGGCCCGCACGCTAGGACTCCTGCCCCAGAGCCCTGTCGCTCCAGAAGGCATCGTCGTGACCGACCTCGTCGGCCGAGGTCGGCATCCACATCAGAAACTGCTCGCCCGGTGGAGCGAACACGATTATGAGGTCGTGGCGCAGTCGTTGGCCGCAACGGGGGTCGAAGACCTGGCGGACCGTCCCGTCGATGAGCTCTCTGGTGGGCAGCGCCAGCGCGTGTGGATCGCCATGGCACTCGCGCAAGAGACCGACATTCTGCTGCTCGACGAGCCGACCACGTTCCTTGACGTGGCACACCAGATCGAAGTGCTCGATCTGCTCACCGATCTCAACCGCAACCTCGGATCAACCATCGTGATGGTGTTGCACGACATGAACATGGCTGCGCGCTACGCCGACTACGTGTTTGCTCTCAGCGGCGGTCGCGTCATCGCACACGGCGCGCCGAACGAGGTGATGACCAGCGGCCTGATTCGTGACGTCTTCAACATCGAGTCAGAGATCATCACCGACCCGGTCTCAGGAACACCTATCGTGCTCCCACGCGGACGTCACCATATTCTCGCTCGCCCCGACTCGACCGACAGCAAAGGAACCCCGAATGTCAGCTGAGACGAGTCGTTTCTTCCGCGCCCGCGTGAGCGCAATCACACAACTCACACCCAGTTTTCGACGCTTCACCTTCACCGGCGACGACCTGGAGCAATACGGAGATCCGGGCTTCGACCAGCGCGTGAAGATTGTGTTCCCGACCCCAACCACGAGCATCGATGCGATGCCGATGGGCGAAGATTGGTACTCCGCATGGCGCGCGCTGCCCGAAGATCACCGTCCGCCATTTCGCACCTACACAACGCGTGCCGTGCGCAACCCTCAGCGCGAAGTCGACATCGACATGGTCGCGCACGACGTTCTTGGGCCCGCATCCGCCTGGATCGCTCGAGCTTCGGTGGGTGATGAGGTGCTGATCTTTGCCCCGACCACCGCGCACGCCGATGTCAGCTTCGGTGTCGACTTCGTGCCACCCGCGACGACTGATCACATTCTGCTTGCCGGCGACGAGACGGCCGCGCCCGCCATTGCTGTAATTCTCGAGCAGCTCCCGACCCAGGCACGCGGCATGGTGGTGCTCGAAGTTCCCGAGCTCGGCGACACCGCCTATCTGCCTTCGCATCCGGGCTTCGACATTCGTGTGCAGGCGCGCACAGCCGAATCCAGTCGGCACGAGTACCTCGTCGAATCTGTTGAGGCTGCCGTCGCGCGTCTCGCCCCTGAGGGTCGAGGCGGCCACGTCGAAGAGATCGACGTTGACACCGAGATTCTGTGGGAGGTGCCGCGCACAGCGAAAGGCGGCGCGGCGCTCAAGAGCGCACCGCTCTATTCTTGGCTTGCCGGTGAAGCCAGTGCGATCAAGACCTTGCGCCGCCACCTCGTGTCGGACAGCGGCGTCGACCGTCGCGCGGTCGCGTTCATGGGGTATTGGCGACTCGGCCGGGCTGAGGTCTGACAACCGGCTGAGCGACCAGAATCGCTTCGAGCGGATACGACCCCGCTCACGATCGGGTCATCACACCGATTCGCTCGATTGCATCGCGAAGCACGTCGGGTGAACAGCCGAAGTTGATGCGCACGTGGCCTGATCCCTGCTCACCGAAGTCCGGGCCAGCATTCAATGCCACTCTCGCCTCGTGCAAGATCCTCTCGGCGGGGTTCGCCCCCCAGCCGAGCGCCGACAGATCGACCCACGCCAAGAAGCCAGCATCCGGAATCTCGTACTTTGCTTCGGGCACGTGCTCGGCGAGCAGGTCCGCAAGCAGGCGGGCATTCTCGTCAAGCCGGGCGAGAAGCGAGTCAAGCCACTCGTCGCTTTCGGGTGAAAACGACGCGACCGCTGCCATCGCCCCGAACAAGCCGGTGCGCCACTCCACTTCAGCGGGCAGCGCCTGCACGACACCAATCGTCGCCGGGTCGCTGGCGACCATCAGCGCGCACTTGAGACCGGCTGTGTTGAAGGCCTTGCTGGCGCTGGTGACGATGTACCCGACCCGTGCGGCTGCCGCCGAAGCCTCGAGGAAGGGAGTGAACGTCACCGTGGACTGCACGAGTGGAGCATGAATCTCGTCGCTGATCACGGCTGCCCCGAAGGCTTCAGCCAGATCAGCGAGCGCCGCGAGGCTCGCCTTGGAGTGCACCGTGCCAGTGGGGTTGTGCGGGTTGCACAGCAACACGCAACGAGCACCTGCAGCCAATGCGGCCTCGATGCCAGGAAGGTCAAGCTGCCAGCCTGCATCGCCGTGGAGCAGCGGCACCTTTTCAACCACGGCGCCGGCCTCGACGACAGTGTCGTAGAACGGCGGATACACCGGTGGGGTGACAATCACGCGATCGCCGGGCTTCGTGACCACGCGGAGCAGTTCGACCACCCCCATGATGACGTCGCACGTCCAGCGCACTCCCGCGGGCTCGACGCTCCACCCGTATCTGCGCTGCGCAAAGCCGACGAAGGCATCACGAATGCCCGGTTCAGGTGGTGTGTATCCGGTGTCGCCACGTTCGACCGCACGCACGAGTGCGCGCGAGATCGCAGGCGCCAGAGCGAAGTCTGTCTCGGCCACGAAAAGAGGCAGCACGTCTGCCGGATATCGCCGCCATTTCGTGCTGGAGCGCTGACGCAACTCATCGATCGGCAATGCTTCAAGGGGAATGGCGCTCACCCCTCGACCCTACCGACCGGCCCCCGCCAAGGGGACCGACGACGAAATACGAAGTCAAATAGCGAAGCCGAGCGCCCGCATCATGTCGCGTCCGTCGTCGGTGATGCGCTCCGGTCCCCACGGCGGCATCCACACCCAATTAATCCGAAATTGGTCTACGACGTCGTCCAGCGACTGAGCCGTTTGCTCCTCAAGAACGTCTGTCAACGGGCAGCCAGCTGATGTCAGAGTCATGTGAATGACGAGAGCATCGTTTTCGTCGTCCCAGCTGAGGTCGTAGATGAGACCGAGGTCGACGACGTTGATCCCCAGTTCGGGGTCCATCACGTCTTTAAGTGCCTCGGTGACTTCATCGAACTTCTCGGGACTGAGCGTTGCTGTCATAGGCTGACTCTACGCCTCAGTGTCGACTGCGGGCTCGAGATAGCGGTCATATCCTTCATCTTCGAGGCGATCAGCCAGTTCGGGCCCACCCTCCTCGACGATTCGACCGGCGACCATCACGTGCACGAAGTCGGGGTCGATGTAACGAAGGATGCGTGTGTAGTGCGTGATGAGCAGCACACCGAGGCCGGTGGTCTCCTTCGCACGATTAACGCCCTCCGACACGACCTTGAGCGCGTCGACGTCAAGACCCGAATCAGTCTCGTCGAGGACGGCGAACTGGGGCTTGAGCAGCTCAAGCTGGAGAATCTCGTGGCGCTTCTTTTCGCCGCCCGAGAAGCCTTCGTTCACATTGCGCGCTGCGAACTTAGGGTCCATGCGCAGATCCTTCATCGACTGCTTGACCTCTTTGGTCCACGTGCGAATAGCTGGCGCCTCGCCGTCGATAGCGGTCTTTGCGGTGCGCAAGAAGTTCGTCACAGTGACGCCCGGAATCTCCACGGGGTACTGCATTGCGAGGAACAGCCCTGCGCGTGCGCGCTCGTCAACCGTCATCTCAAGTACATCTTCGCCGTCAAGCGCGATGGAACCGCCGGTGACGGTGTACTTGGGGTGACCGGCAATCGTGTAGGCAAGTGTCGACTTGCCCGAGCCGTTGGGGCCCATGATCGCGTGGGTTTCGCCTTTGCGCAGGGTGAGCGACAGGCCGTTGAGGATGGGGGTGGTTCCCTCTTCCGTTTCGACCGTGACATGCAGGTCGCGGATCTCAAGAACAGACATCAGATTTCCTTCTTCACGTTCGGGTCAATGAGCACGTCGTCGCCGTCAATAGTGACGACGAATACCGGTACGGGCTCGAATGCAGGGAGATTGAGCGGCTTGCCGGTGATCAGCGAGAACGCCGAGCCGTGGGCCCAGCATTCCAGCGTGTCGCCGTCGACAAAGCCTTCGGACAGCGACACATCGCCGTGGGTGCAGGTATCGCCAATAGCGTGGACATCGCCGTTGGAATCGAGAACCACCGAAATGGCGACGCCGTCGACTTCAACGCGCTTCGCAGCATCCTGTTCGAGCTCGCTGAGTGCGCAGGCGCGCTGCGCGGTCATCGGGTTCCCTCCTGGGCGAGCTCTTCCTCTACAGCGGCAATCAATTCCGCCTCAAGCGAGTCGATGCCGATCTTCTGAACGATCTCGGTCAGGAAGCCGAGCACGACAAGACGACGGGCCTCGTCTTCGCTGATTCCACGTGCCTGCAGATAGAAGAGCTGCTCGTCATCGAATCGGCCAGTCGCGCTCGCGTGCCCTGCGCCGCGGATGTCGCCGGTCTGGATCTCGAGGTTGGGGATCGAGTCCGCGCGCGCACCGTCAGTGAGCACCAGGTTGCGGTTCGCTTCGTAGGAGTCGGTGCCCGTCGCATCCGGTCCGATGAGCACGTCACCGATCCAGACGCTACGCGCGCCTTCGCCCTGCAACGCGCCCTTGTAGAGAACGTCACCGGATGTCTCGGCACCCTTGTGGTGCAAGAACACCTGGCTCTCGAGGTGCTGCCCGGCGTCGGCGTAGCTGAGGCCGAACATCTCACCGTGCGATCCCGCACCCGAAAGCTCCAAGCTCGGGTTGACTCGCACAACGCCGCCGCCAAAGCTGACAATCACATGGCGCAACGAGGCATCGCGGTCGACACGTGCCTGATGGGCGGCGACGTGAACAGCCTCGTCATCCCATTGCTGCACCGAGACGACTTTGAGGTTTGCCCCGTCACGCACGATGATCTCAACGTTCTGTGCAAACAGAGCGGGCCCGGAGTGACGCAGAAGCACTGTCGCGTGCGAGTTTTCGGCAGCTTCGATGACGAGGTGCTGGTGGGTGAGTTCCGTCACACCGGTCACGTCGATCAGCACTGGCTCCGAAAGCTCAAGCGAAGCGGGAATGCGAACGTGTGATGCCTCGCTCGAACGCTGCCAGGCAAGCGCGCCCGACATGTCCTCGGGAACGAAAGCCTCGCCGCGCGGGGCTTCACCGATCGCCTTCGTGGTGATCTCTACGCCGTCTGGCGCTGTGATCGTCACCGATGCGTCGGTCGAGGCAGCAGCCAAGTCGAGAACGCCCTTGATTCGGTCTACCGGCGTGTGCTTCCAGTTGACTTCGCGCCCCGAAGGCGCGCCGAAGTCTTCGGGTGAGTACGAGGTGGGGCGCGCGGAACGGGTCTGAACAGGAACGACTGCCCCAGCCCCGTCGGTGTGCGCGCGAGAACCTGGCACCACAGCGGGCGCCTGAGTTGTTGCCGTCATCTAGCCGACACTGCCTTCCATGCCCATTTCAATGAGCTTGTTGAGTTCAAGTGCATATTCCATCGGCAATTCTCGCGCGATCGGCTCGATGAAGCCGCGGACGATCATCGCCATCGCTTCGTCTTCTGGCATGCCTCTGGACTGCAGGTAGAAAAGCTGCTCTTCGCTGACCTTTGAAACCGTCGCCTCGTGCCCGAGCTGAACGTCGTCCACACGGATGTCGATGGCCGGGTAGGTGTCTGAGCGTGAAATCGAATCCACCAGCAACGCGTCGCATCTCACGGTGTTGGCGGAGTGATGGGCGTTGGCATCTACCCTGATCTCACCGCGATAGCCGGCACGACCACCGCCGCGCGCGATCGACTTCGAGACGATCGACGACTGCGTGTACGGGGCCATGTGCACCATCTTGGCGCCAGCATCTTGGTGCTGGCCCGGACCGGCGAACGCTACCGACAAGGTCTCACCCTTGGCATGTTCGCCGACAAGAAAGATCGACGGGTACTTCATAGTCACCTTCGAGCCGATGTTGCCATCGACCCATTCCATCGTCGCGCCTTCGTGCGCGACCGCACGCTTGGTGACGAGGTTGTAGACGTTGTTCGACCAGTTCTGAATCGTCGTGTAGCGAACGCGGGCGTTCTTCTTCACGATGATCTCAACCACAGCCGAGTGAAGCGAGTCACTCTTGTAGATCGGGGCCGTGCAGCCTTCGATGTAGTGAACGTACGAGCCTTCGTCGGCGATGATGAGCGTGCGCTCAAACTGGCCCATGTTCTCGGTGTTGATGCGAAAGTAGGCCTGCAGCGGAATGTCGACGTGCACACCCGGAGGCACGTAGACGAACGAACCGCCCGACCACACAGCGGTGTTGAGCGCAGCGAACTTGTTGTCGCCCGAGGGGATCACCGTTCCGAAGTACTCCGTGAAGAACTCGGGGTGCTCGCGCAACGCCGTGTCAGTGTCCATGAAGATGACACCCTGCTCTTCAAGGTCCTCCCGGATCTGGTGGTACACGACTTCCGACTCGTACTGCGCTGCCACCCCAGAGACCAGGCGCTGGCGCTCTGCCTCGGGGATGCCCAGCTTTTCGTATGTGGCACGAATCTCTTCGGGAAGATCTTCCCAAGTTTGCGCCTGCTTCTCAGTAGAGCGCACGAAGTATTTGATGTTGTCGAAGTCGATCCCGCTGAGGTCTGCTCCCCATGTCGGCATCGGCTTGCGACCAAACAGGTCAAGACCCTTCAGACGAGCCTTCAACATCCATTCCGGCTCGCTCTTAAGCGCCGAAATGTCTCGCACGACCTTGTCGTTGATTCCACGTGTCGCGCTCGCTCCCGCGGCGTCGGCATCGTGCCAGCCGAACTCGTACTGGCCCAGGCCATCGAGTTCGGGTCGATCGATCAGCACATCAGACATTCACGTTCTCCTCCGAGCCCCGGCGGTGTGATCCGCCCCGGCACTCCTGCTCCTTCGATGGAGTTACCGAAGGGGGATGCCGCTGGTGGGCCCTGCTCAAGCGGCGCTGGCCATCGCGCCTAGACTGTCGGTGGTGATTTCGCGCAGAACGCGGCCGCCCGACTTGCTCGATTCTACAGGGTTCACCTGTGTAACAGGTCACGGTGTGACGTTTAAAACTAAGCGCGACCCACAAAGAAACAGCCCAGGAGGCTCACCTCGATGTCGATCGACACGACCACAACCCCTCAGCCGGGACTCATTCGCCGGCTATGGTCCCGGCTCCCCCACACCGTCGATCGGCGTGTGGTCGCGATGGCGTGGACGACCCTCGTTGTGCAGATTGGCATTGTCGCGACCGGAGGGCTCGTCCGCCTGACCGGATCAGGGCTCGGCTGCCCCACCTGGCCTCGATGCACCGAGGATTCGTTTGTCGCCACCGAGGCGATGGGCATTCACGGTGTGATCGAGTTCGGCAACCGCATGTTGACCTTCGTGCTCGTGATCGTGGCAATTCTGATGTTCTTGTTCGTGGTGCGCATGCGGCGAGAGCGCCGCGATCTGTTTTGGCTGTCGCTCGTGATCGGGCTGTATGTGCCGTTGCAAGCGATCATCGGCGGCATCACGGTTCTCACGAACCTGAATCCCTACGTCGTTGGTCTTCACTACTTCGCGTCTGCGGTGCTCGTTTCGCTGGCAGCGGTCCTGCTCGTGCGCGTCTACGCGCAGCCCGGAGCACGCACACGCGTCGTGCCGCTCTGGTACGCGATCGTCGCCTATCTCACTGCTGTCGGCGTCGCGGTGACGGTTGTGGTCGGCATTCTTGTGACCGGCTCCGGACCTCACGCTGGAGATGGCGGAGCCGCGCGGAATGGCTTGGATGCCGAACTGTTGCAGCATGTGCATTCATGGCCGGCGTACGTCACATTCGGCCTGTCACTCGTGCTGTTCGCCGCAGCGTGGCAGATGCCATCTGCGCAGCGCATGCCGGTATGGACCGGGTTGCTGCTCGCGACGGAACTGCTGCAGATTGCCATCGGCCTGTGGCAGGCACGCACAGGTTTGCCGATCATCCTCGTCAACATCCACATGACGTTGGCTGTCGCCCTGGTCGCGGCGATGACGGTCGTCGTGATGAAATTGAGGGCTCCACTTCATAGCTAACTCATCGAATTCACATACCATCCCGTCGGTGAGCCACGTCAGGCTATCCGTACTGCGGTTTCGACCGCGCCATCTAGAAGGAGTCCTCCCATCACCATGAACACTCGCCCCGCTTTGGTCCGCAGCATCCCGTTCTGGGCACTTATCGTTGCCTCCCTTGCCTCACTCGCTTACGGCGTCTCGCTCGTGACCGACAAGATCGCCGTCATGACCGTGACGCTGACCGAGGGAACCGCGACCGGTGTCGAGGTCTACGTCGGCCAGTCCATCGCGCTTCTCGGTTCGATCCTCATCGGAGTCGGCGTACTCGGTCTGCTCATCGCGCTCGCAATCGCCGCAGCATCCACCCTTCGCGCACACCCGCCCGTCGAGGTTGTCGAGCCGATCGACTGGGACAACCAGGACGAAGTTGCGGTCGACGCCCCCGCACCCGCAGCCTACGAGCCTGCACCGGTTGACGAGGTTGTCGAGCCTGTCACTGAGGCAGAGCCTGTCGTCGTTGCGGAGACCGCCGATGAGGTAATCGTGGCAGAGCCGGCTGAGCCAGCTGCTGAGCAGGCCAATGGCGCGGAGTCCTCAAAGAGCTGAACGCTCGAAGAGCCTTTCCGTCGAGACCATGGCCTCGAACACCTGATTCGAGCAGCTGAACCACGGTGTAAACAACCAACGCCCTTCCGCCATGCGGGAGGGCGTTGCTTGTTTGCCAGCGGCGCTGAGCTCAGAAGGGCAACAACGGGTCGACGGCGATAGCGATGAACAGCAACGTCAAGTAGCTGATCGAGGCGTGGAAAACCCTCATCGGCTTGGGCTCTTCACCGCGAACAGACCGATTGTAGAGACGGTGCGATTCATAGATGAACCAGCCGCCGAACACCAGCGCAGACACGCTGTAGACCAGGCCCATACCTGCAACCGGGATCAACAGCAGCGAGCACGCCAGCGTGGCCCAGGCATAGAGAATGACCTGCAAGCCCACCTGCGAGCTGCTGCGGGTGGCTCCGAGCATCGGAACGTGCACGTCGTCGTACTGATCCTTGTACTTCATCGACAGCGGCCAATAGTGCGGCGGCGTCCAAAGGAACACCACCACAAAGAGAATGAACGGCGCCCATGCGAGAGAACCTGTGACGGCTGTCCAGCCGATGAGCACGGGGAAGCAGCCGGCGATTCCGCCCCAAACGATGTTCTGCTCGGTGCGGCGCTTGAGAATCATCGTGTAGATGACGACGTAGAAGAAGATTGCCACTGCCGACAGCGTGGCTGCCAACCAATTCGTCGTAACCCACAGCCAGGCCGTCGAGCCGATCGCGAGCACCCACGAGAAGATCAGGGCAGCACGCGGCGATACCTCACCGGTCACGAGCGGTCGGTTCACCGTACGCTTCATGTGCGCGTCAATGTCGCGGTCGAGGTACATGTTGAACGCTGCGGCAGAACCGGCGCTCAGTGATCCACCGATCACGGTGGCAAGAACGAGCCACAAGTCGGGAAAACCGCCAGCGGCGAGGATCATCACCGGAACGGTTGTCACCAACAGGAGTTCGAGAACGCGAGGTTTCGTCAACGCGATGTAAGCGCGAACCGTCGTGCCGAAGCTCTGGCTCGCCCCCTGGGGTGCAGAAACGGACGCCTGAGAAGCCGTCGTCGAAATGTCCATCGCCCCCGCTATCGAAATCTTTTGAGCCGGGTCAAGTCTATGGCATTGGGCGAGGTGCACTTCTGCTCGAGCGAGACTGCCGCGACGGTGTGAATCTGGTGAAAATGCCGCCGGTGCCCAGGGGCGATATCGCACCCTGGCGAAAGACTTTGACACACAACCGGTCACATGAGGCCCTCGGCATGCCCCTTCGCTATGCTGAGACTGCACGCGCGTCTCGTGCCTCATCCCCTCTTGCTGCCCGGAACGCGGGCTGGGATCTGGCGGAAAGCGGGCGCTCCTCGAGAAAGGCCTTTTGTGTCGGAACTGCGTTGGGATGAAATCGATCGGCGTGCGGTGGATACCGCCCGCGTTCTTGCGGCTGATGCCGTCGAGAAGGTGGGCAACGGTCACCCTGGCACCGCGATGAGCCTCGCTCCCGCTGCATACCTGCTGTACCAGCACGTGCTGCGCCATGACCCAACCGACACCGGCTGGCTGGGACGCGACCGGTTCATTCTTTCGGTCGGCCATTCATCTCTTACTCAGTACGTGCAGCTCTACTTGGGCGGGTTCGGTCTCGAACTCGAAGATTTGAAGGCACTGCGCACGTGGGGGTCGCTGACTCCCGGACACCCTGAGTACGGCCACACCGACGGTGTCGAGATCACCACCGGCCCGCTGGGTCAGGGCCTGGCGTCGGCGGTCGGTTTTGCCTACGCCGCGCGCTATGAGCGCGGATTGTTCGACCCCGAAGCTGCAGCGGGCACCTCGCCCTTCGACCACAACATCTATGTCATCGCGGGTGATGGCGACCTGCAAGAGGGCGTAACCAGCGAAGCATCGTCGCTCGCTGGGCACCAGGCCCTGGGCAATTTGATCGCCATCTACGATTCCAACCAGATCTCGATCGAAGACGACACCAACGTCGCGTTCACCGAAGACGTCGCTGCTCGCTACGAAGCCTATGGCTGGCACGTGCAGACGGTTGATTGGAAGAAGACCGGCGACTACGTCGAAGATGTCGCCGAGCTGCACGCGGCAATCGAGGCCGCAAAGAGCGAGTCGGCCAAGCCGTCGCTCATCATCCTGAAGACGATCATCGGGTGGCCTGCCCCAGGAAAGCAGAACACCGGCAAGATTCACGGCTCCGCGCTCGGCGCCGATGAACTCGCTGCAACCAAGAAGGTGCTCGGCTTCGACCCTGAGCAGTCGTTTGTCGTCGCCGACGACGTGATTGCTCACACTCGCGCGCTCAAGGACCGTGCCGCTGAATCGCGTGCTGAATGGCAGAGCTCTTTCGATGCGTGGGCGAAGTCGAACCCCGAGCGCAAGGCGCTGCTTGACCGGCTCGAGGCTAAGGCCCTTCCCGCGAACATCGACGACGCACTGCCCGCATTCGAAGCCGGCAAGGAGGTATCGACTCGTGCCGCGTCAGGTACGGTCATCAATGCTCTCGCTGCCGAACTCCCTGAGCTCTGGGGCGGCTCGGCTGACTTGGCAGAGTCGAACCTGACCACCATCAAGAGTGCGAAGTCGTTCATCCCAGCCGAGTGGTCGACGAGCGAATGGTCCGGTGACCCCTACGGGCGCGTGCTGCACTTCGGCATCCGCGAGCACGCGATGGGCGCGATCGTCAACGGAATCATCCTTCACGGTCCTACACGTGCGTTCGGGGGCACGTTCTTGATCTTCAGTGACTACATGCGCCCCGCGGTCCGTCTGGCTGCGCTGATGAACATCCCGTCGGTGTTCGTCTGGACGCATGACTCGGTGGCGCTGGGCGAGGACGGTCCCACGCACCAGCCGATCGAGCAGCTCGCCACGCTTCGCGCGATTCCCAACTTCGCTGTCGTTCGTCCCGCCGATGCAAACGAAACCGCGGCTGCCTGGCTCGAGATCTTGCGCCGCAACGAGGGCCCCTCGGGTATCGCTTTGACCCGCCAGAACATTCCCGTGTTCCCGCGGGGCGAAGGCGACGCCTCGGGCGACGAATTCGCTTCGACGGCGGGCGTGGCCAAGGGCGCCTATGTATTGGTGGATGCTGCCAACGGCGCACCAGACGTGCTGCTCATCGCGAGCGGCTCCGAGGTGCAGCTCGCAGTCCAAGCACGCGAAACGCTAGCGGCCGAAGGCATTGGTGCGCGCGTCGTGTCAGTGCCGTCGCTGGAGTGGTTCGACGAGCAAGACGCGGACTACCGAGAGTCTGTGCTTCCGGCAGCTGTCAAGGCGCGCGTTTCGGTCGAGGCTGGCATCGGCCTCACCTGGCGCCACATCGTCGGAGACACCGGCCGTTCGGTATCAATCGAGCACTTCGGCGCTTCGGCTGACTACAAGACCCTGTTCCAGAAGTTCGGCATCACCGCCGAAGCCGTTGTTGAAGCGGCGCGCGAAACCCTCAAGGAGAACGCATGAGCACCACCCCCACCGCCGACCTTTCCCACGCGGGCGTCAGCATCTGGCTCGATGACCTCTCGCGCGACCGCATCGCCTCGGGCAACCTCAGCGAACTGATCTCGACCCGAGACGTCGTCGGTGTGACGACCAACCCGACGATTTTCCAGGGTGCAATCTCGGCCGGCATCGGCTACGAAGAAGCCATCGCAGCTCAGGCCAGCAAGGGCGCAACGGTCGACGAGACGATCTTCTCCCTCACCACGACTGATGTGCGTGACGCATGCGACATCTTCCGCCCGATCTACGATGCGAGCAACGGCGTGGACGGCCGCGTATCCATTGAGGTCTCACCTGTCGTCGCCCACGACACCGAAGAGACGATCGCACAGGCCAAAGCTCTATACGAGGCAGTTGACCGCCCCAACGTGCTGATCAAAATCCCGGCGACCAAAGCGGGCATTCCGGCCATCGCAGAAACGATTGCTGCTGGGATCAGCGTCAACGTCACGCTGATCTTCAGCCTCGAACGCTACGCCGACGTCATCGACGCATACCTTGAGGGCCTGGAACGTGCCCACAGCGCTGGCATCGACCTGACCGGCATCCACTCGGTCGCATCGTTCTTCGTCTCACGCGTTGATACCGAAGTCGACAACCGGCTCAAGTCGATCGGCACCGACGAAGCGACCGCTCTGCTCTCGAAGGCTGGCATCGCCAACGCACGTCTCGCCTACGAACTGTTCGAGCAGAAATTCGCCGAGAAGCGTGCCCAAGACCTCGTAGGATTCGGCGCCAACGTCCAGCGCCCACTGTGGGCATCGACCGGAGTCAAAGACCCCGCGCTGCCCGATACCCTCTACGTGACGGAGCTGGTAGCGGCTGGCACCGTCAACACCATGCCCGAGAAGACCCTGCAGGCAACGTTCGACCACGGCGTGATCAGCGGAGACACCATCACGGGCAACTATGCCGACGCGCACAGCGTTATCGATGGGCTCGCAGCGGTGGGCGTCGTGATCGATGACGTCACCCAGCTGCTTGAAGATGAGGGCGTGTCGAAGTTCATCGCTTCGTGGCACGATCTGCAAGGCACCGTTGACGCGGCCCTGAAGGATGCGGCAGCTCGATGACCTTCGCCATCCACCTGAGCGGCCACGTGAAGTCGGTTGTAGAACAGACATTGCCCACCCTGGTGGGCTCTCTCGTCGCTTCGGGAATCACCGCGGGCGATTCGAGCCTTTGGGGTGCCGACGCCGAGGAAGAAGCCACGAAGCGGCTCGGGTGGGTGGATGCCGTGAGTGTCTCGCGACCCCTGGTCGACGAGATTCTCGCTCTTCGTGAAACCCTCGTTGCCAAGGGCGTGAATCGTATCGTGCTCGCGGGCATGGGAGGGTCGTCGCTGGCACCGGAGGTGATCGCTCAGACCTCGGGTGTGCCGCTGGTGATCGTCGACACGACTGCTCCCGGCCAGGTGCTCGCCGCCATCGATGGAAGCGCCGGCGGCGATCTTTCGCAGACCGCCCTGGTCGTTTCCTCGAAGTCTGGCGCTACTGTCGAGACAGACTCCGCGAAGCGGGTATTCGAGTCAGCCTTCCGCGATCTCGGTATCGATCCGGTGGAGCGAATCATCGTGGTCACCGACCCGGGGTCGCCGATGGATCAGGCCGCTCGCGCGGATGGCTACACCGTCTTCAACGCTGACCCCAATGTGGGGGGCCGCTACTCGGCGCTGACCGCATTTGGGCTGGTGCCTACGGGGCTCGCCGGCGTAGACATCACCGAACTACTCGACGAAGCGGAAGCGTCTCTGCTCGAAGTCGCGATCGACAGCCCCGATAACCCCGCACTCGTGCTCGCCGCCGCGATCGCCGGAGGTAACCCCCGACGGGACAAACTGGCTCTGATCACTGACGGAACCCACATCGTGGGTCTGCCGGATTGGATCGAGCAGCTAGTCGCTGAGTCGACCGGCAAGAAGGGCACCGGCATTCTGCCCGTGCCGCTCCTGCCGGTGTCTCCCGAGGTCGAGTCGCGCCCCGCCGACCTTCAGATCGTTCGAATTGTCGATGAGGCGAACGAGTTTCACTTCTTCGAGCACCACGAGGGTGAAATCGTCATCAGCGGCTCGTTGGGCGCGCAATTCATCGTCTGGGAGTACGCCACCGCGATCGCCGGTCAAGTGCTCGGGATCAATCCGTTCGATCAGCCCGACGTCGAGTCAGCGAAGGTCGCCACGCGCGGTTTGCTCGACGCGCGCCCGGAAGCTACCGCGCCCGCCTTCGTCGCTGATGGTGTCGAAGTGCGAGTCTCAGACCCTGCGCTGGCATCGTCTGGCACGATCGCTGGCGTGCTCGACGCGCTGTGGGCTCAACTGCCAGCAGATGGATACGTCTCGGTGCAGGCCTATGTCAACCGACTCACCATGCACCAGTTGCAGGGTCTTCGCGAGCTGGTAGCCGCCGACTCCGGCCGGCCAACCACATTCGGCTGGGGCCCGCGCTTCCTCCACTCCACCGGACAGTTCCATAAGGGTGGTCCCGCGACCGGAGTCTTTCTTCAGATTCTCGAAGCGACAGATCTCGATCTCGAGATCCCCGAGCGTCCATTCACTTTCGGTCAGCTCATCGCTGCACAAGCTGCCGGAGATGCGAGCGTGCTCGCCGCGCATGGCCGCCCTGTCGTGACGCTCACACTCACCGACCCGCAGTTCGAAATTCTGTCGCTCTTCGAAGCGGCGCAATAGGAGTCTTCACTCAATGACAATCGACATATCGCGAGGCAACAACCCGCTTCGCGACACCGGCGATGACCGACTCAACCGCATCGCTGGCCCGAGCGCCTTGGTCATTTTCGGGGTTACCGGTGATCTTTCGCGTAAAAAGCTCATGCCCGCGGTGTACGACCTCGCGAACCGCGGACTGTTGCCCCCCGGGTTCGCGCTAGTCGGTTTTGCACGGCGCGACTGGGAGGATCAAGACTTCGCTGAGGTTGTTCACGACGCAGTGCGCCAACATGCGCGCACCGAGTTCCGAGACGAAACCTGGCAGCAGCTGCTCCAGGGCATTCGGTTTGTCTCCGGCGAATTCGGTGATCCCGAGGCGTTTGCACGCCTGCGCACCACGGTCGAGAAACTTGACGTCGAACGAGGAACGATGGGCAATCATGCCTATTACCTGTCAATTCCTCCGAAAGACTTTCCCCTTGTCGCAGAGCAACTGAAGTCTTCTGGGCTAGTGGATGACACTGCAGACCAACCCGACCGCTGGCGCCGTGTGGTGATCGAGAAACCTTTCGGGCACAACCTCGACACCGCACAATCGCTCAACGACGCGCTGCGCTCCGCGTTTCCGGCCGACTCCATATTCCGAATCGACCACTACCTCGGCAAAGAAACCGTGCAGAACATTCTGGCGTTGCGGTTCGCCAACGAACTGTACGAACCGATCTGGAACCGCAACTACGTCGACCACGTACAGATCACGATGGCCGAAGATATCGGCGTCGGAGGACGCGCCGGCTACTACGACGGCATCGGCGCCGCACGTGACGTCATTCAGAACCACCTGCTGCAACTCATGGCGTTGACCGCGATGGAGGAGCCGATCTCATTCGACGCCGCGAATCTGCGTGCTGAGAAGGAGAAAGTACTCGCGGCAGTCACACTGCCCGACGATCTCACGCTGTCCACGGCTCGCGGACAGTATGCGGGCGGTTGGCAGGGCGGCGAAAAGGTGCTCGGCTTTCTCGAGGAAGACGGCATGAATCCCGAGTCCGCTACTGAGACCTACGCGGCGATCACGCTTGAGGTGAACACCCGCCGTTGGGCCGGAGTTCCGTTCTATCTGCGCACCGGCAAACGACTCGGCCGCCGCGTCACTGAGATCGCCGTCGTCTTCAAGAGCTCACCTGAGCAGCTATTCTCCCGCAGTCAGACCTCCGGCCAGGGGCAGAACGCGCTCGTCATCCGCGTGCAGCCCGATGAGGGCGTGACGATCCGGTTCGGCTCAAAAGTTCCCGGCGCGGGAAACCTGGTGCGCGATGTCACCATGGACTTCGGCTACGGGCATGCGTTCACCGAGGCGAGCCCAGAGGCCTATGAACGGCTCATTCTTGACGTGCTGCTCGGTGATCCGCCGCTGTTCCCCCGTCACGAAGAAGTCGAGCTGTCGTGGAAGATTCTCGACCCGATTGAGGAATTCTGGTCAGCCCAGGATGGTGCACTCGAACAATACTCACCCGGGTCTTGGGGTCCGGCATCCGCGGACGAAATGCTCGCCCGCGATGGACGCGTCTGGAGGCGCCCATGATCGTTGATCTGCCCGACACCACCGTCAGTAAAATCTCCCGAGCACTCGTCAATGTGCGCGAAGAGGGTGGCGCTGTCGCCCTTGGCCGAGTTCTGACCCTCATCATCCTCACGCGACACGGCGCGCTCGAAGAGGTCATCGAGGCGGCGAACGATGCGTCTCGCGAGCACCCGATGCGCGTCATCGTGCTGATGATCGCCGATGGCGATGCTGAATCGCGCCTCGACGGACAGATCCGTGTTGGCGGAGATGCCGGTGCGAGCGAGGTTGTCACTCTGAAGGTTCAGGGTGAGGTCGGCGACCGCAACCTCGAGTCTTTGGTGACAGGCTTGCTGCTTCCTGACGCTCCCGTCGTCGTATGGTGGCCGAACCGCACGCCCGATCTTCCGTCGAAAACCTCGATCGGCAAGATCGCCCAGCGCCGCATCACCGATGCTGCCACCAAGTCCGATCCGTCCAAGTGGGTGTCATCGCTGGGTGATCGCTACGCTCCGGGCGATACGGATCTGGCATGGACCCGTCTCACCAGGTGGCGAGAACAGCTGGCGGCGATTCTCGACCAGCCGCCATACGAGACGGTGACAGCGGTTCGGGTGCGCGGCGCCGCCGACTCTCCCTCGACTGCTCTGCTCGCCGCATGGCTACGTCTCGCGCTCGATGTGGAAGTCGACTGGGGCTACCTCGACGAATCCGAGTGGCCGCACGGCATCAAGTCAGTCAGCCTGGTTCGCGAGAGCGGTGAGGTGCTGTTGGAGCGCCCCAGTGCGGGAGTGGCAATCCTGACCCAGCCTGGCCAACCAGTTCACGATCTTTCTTTCCCCCGACGCACGTTGCGTGAGTGTCTTGCCGAGGAGTTGCGGCGTCTCGATCCAGACCTCCTGTATGGTCGAGTGATCAGCGAAGGTTGGAAGTTGCTGGGCCCGCCGACGGTGGTTGGCCCGTCCGGCCAGACACAGGAGTAGGCGAATATGGTCGAAGCGTGGGCCGAGAAGTTTGTGGTCATCGGCCCAGACCCGGCGTCGCTCGCCGCATCGGTGGCAGATAGATTCCTTGATCGCGTCGGCAAACGTGCCGGCGAAGGCAAGACGGTCCACGTATCGCTCACCGGTGGCTCAATGGGTGCCGCCGTGCTTTCCGCTGCGTCGCGCAGCGCCGAAGTGAACAAGATCGACTGGTCTCTCGTTCATTTTTGGTGGAGTGATGAGCGTTTCGTCAGCCGCGATGACACCGACCGCAATGAGAAGCAGGCGCGTGAAGCTCTGCTCGACAGTCTTGATCTTCCTGCCGAGAATATTCACGCCATCGCAGCCGCCGATGAGGGCGGCACCCTCGACGATGCCGCGGCTGCCTATGCCCGTGAGCTCGCGTCATTCGGTCGCGATGGACGACTTTGGCCGTCGTTCGATATCTGCTTCCTCGGCGTAGGCCCCGACGGCCATATCGCTTCACTTTTTCCCGACCGCGGCGAGATCCATATCACCGATGCGGCAACAGTCGTCGTCCGCGACTCTCCCAAGCCGCCACCGGAGCGCGTCTCGATGACCCGGCCGGTCATCAACGATTCCAAGCGGGTGTGGATGGTGCTCACTGGCGCAGACAAAGCATCGGCGCTAGGGCTCGCGCTCGCAGGGGCGAGTTACTCCAACGTTCCAGCCGCTGGCGCCAAAGGGCGCAAGCGCACGGTCTTCTTCGTTGACGAGATGGCTGCAGAGAAGGTGCCACACGAGCTGATTGACCGCGAGTACTGATCTCGCGGACGCAAGAGACAGAGAAAGCGGATGCCATTAGGCATCCGCTTTCTTCTTACACAGATTCGGTGACTACACCTGACCGCGTCGGTCGCGCAGCTGCGTGAGCGCGTCATCGAGAAGCGTGTCAGCCTCTTCGTCGGAACGGCGCTCCTTCACATACGCGAGGTGCGTCTTGTACGGCTCAGCTTTCGCAAGCGCTGGCGGGTTCGCCTTATCGCGACCTGCGGGAAGTCCCGAGTGCGGTGAGTCGATCGTCTCGGGAATCTCCTCTTCTGGAATTCCTGCGGCGAAATGGCGCACCGTCTCGTTGCCAAGGGCGTCCCAGTACGAGATCGTCACGCGATCGGCGTGGAAGCCATGATCCTGCTCACCCATCGGACCGGCACCTACACGAGTGCCCCGGATTGCGTTACCGCCAGTAGCCATTAGACCTGAAATTTCGTGATGAGGCCGAGCGCAACGATCGCGACGAACCAGATGAGCGCAAGAACGATCGTGAACCGGTTGAGGTTTCGCTCTGCGAGCCCGGAAGAGCCGAGCGACGAAGTCATTCCTCCACCGAACATGTCAGACAAGCCACCACCGCGCCCCTTGTGGAGCAAGATGAGGAGGGTCAGCAGGAGACTCGTGATGCCAAGGAGCACCTGCAGGACGAACTCGAGGATATCCACTGTCTTTGAAGCCTTTCGTGGCGATCAATCACCGATCGCACAAGGGTCAAGTATACGACGAGACGAGGGATGCTACGGAAGACCCGCAGCATCCCTCGTCACAAGTCACACGCCGACGTGTTTTTGGAACCGGATGATCGCGGCGAACTCGTCAGCAACGAGACTCGCCCCGCCCACCAGGGCACCGTCAACATCAGGCTCACGCATGAAGCTCGCGATGTTGGCGGACTTCACAGAACCGCCGTACAGCACGCGGGTCTTCGCCGCAGCGTCCGCACCCATCTTGCTGGCGATGACCTCGCGCAGTTTGGCGCACACATCTTGAGCCTGTTGCGGAGTTGCCGCCTGACCGGAGCCGATTGCCCAGACAGGTTCGTATGCAACTACGATCTCGGCATCCGCGGCGACTCCAGAAAGTGCCACTTCGAGCTGCCCTGCCGGAACCGCACTGGCTCCGAACTTCTCGAGGTCTTCGGCTGTTTCACCGACGCAGATCACCGGCACGACGCCGTGGCGCAACGCAGCCTGAACCTTGGCGGCAACGACCTCGTCAGACTCGGCGTGATACTCACGACGTTCGGAGTGACCAATGATGACGTACCCGCAAGAAAGCTTCGACAGGAACGCGCCCGAGATCTCTCCGGTGTATGCGCCCGAATCATGTGACGAGATGTCTTGCGCGCCGAGCGCAAACGAAATCTTGTCTGCGTCAATGAGCGTCTGCACCGTGCGGATGTCGGTAAAGGGCGGGAAAACCGCTACCTCCACCGAGCCGTCTTCGTGCGCTGCGTCCTTCAACGTCCAGTGCAGCTTCTGCACGAACGCGACCGCCTGCAAGTGGTCGAGATTCATCTTCCAGTTACCCGCGATGAGCGGGGTTCTTGCTACTGCCATCCGAGGACCTCCAGTCCGGGGAGCTTCTTACCCTCGAGGAACTCGAGGCTTGCGCCGCCGCCCGTCGAGATGTGACCGAACTGGTCATCGGAGAAGCCAAGTTGACGAACCGCCGCCGCCGAATCGCCGCCGCCGACGACCGACAGGCCACCGACCTCGGTGAGGGCTTTGGCAACGGTCTTTGTTCCAGCAGCAAAAGCTGCCATCTCGAACACACCCATGGGTCCGTTCCAAAAGACAGTGTTCGACTCACGAATTGCGACAGCGAACAGCTCGGCAGTCTGCGGCCCGATATCGAGCCCCAATCCGTCTGCGCCGAATGGCGTGTTCTCAATTTCGTCTGCCGCGGCGACCTCGTGTGCGGCGTCTGCACCGAACGAGGCCGCGACGACCGCGTCCACCGGAAGAATGAGTTCGACGCCCAGTTCCTCAGCCGTCTCGATGTAACCGCGAACGGTGTCGAGTTGGTCTTCTTCGAGAAGGCTCTTGCCGACCTTGTAGCCCTGCGCAGCGAGGAACGTGAACATCATCCCGCCACCGACACAGATCTTCTGAACACGCGGCAACAGGTGTGCGATCACACCGAGCTTGTCGCTGACCTTCGATCCTCCGAGCACCACCGTGTAAGGCGCCTCGGGCTTCTCAGTGAGCCGGTCGAGAACATCGAGCTCTTTGGCGATCAGCAACCCTGCCGCAGACGGCAGAATCTCTGCGAGATCGTAAACCGACGCCTGCTTGCGGTGCACAACACCGAAGCCGTCGGAAACGAGTGCGTCACCGAGCTGTGCGAGCTGCTCAGCGAAGGCGCGACGCTCAGCGTCATCTTTCGCTGTTTCGCCCGGGTTGAAGCGCAGGTTCTCGATGACTGCAACCTCGCCGTCTTCGAGCGCCGCAACGGCGTCGTGAGCGGACTCACCGACGGTGTCGCGAGCGAAGGCGACGGGCTTGCCCAGCAGCTCCGAGAGCCGCTGCGCCACCGGCGCGAGAGAGTACTTCTCATCAGGCGCGCCCGCTGGGCGACCGAGATGCGAGCAGATGACCAAACGAGCACCCTGGTTGATCAGAGCGTTCAGCGTGGGAAGAGAGGCCCGCACGCGGCCATCGTCCGTGATAACCCCGTCCCGCAAGGGAACGTTGAGGTCACAACGGACGATGACGCGCTTGCCTGCGAGCGACCCGAGCGATTCCTGGGTGCGCAGTGGCATGGTTATCGCTTAGAGCGTCTCGGCAACGTACTCGGTCAGGTCGACGAGACGGTTGGAGTAGCCCCATTCGTTGTCGTACCAGGCCGACACCTTGACCAGGTTGCCACTGACGTTCGTGAGCTCCGAGTCGAAGATCGACGAGTGCGGATTTCCCTGAATGTCACTGGAGACGATGGGGTCTTCGGTGTACTGCAGGAATCCGGCGAGAGCGCCAGATGCGGCAGCATCCTTGTAGACCGCGTTGATCTGCTCGGCGGTCAGTCCCTCGGTCGGGGTGACGATCGTGAGGTCGACGATCGAGCCGGTGGGTACGGGCACGCGGTACGAAGAACCGCTCAGCTTGCCGTTGAGCTCAGGCAGCACGTGACCGATAGCCTTCGCCGCACCAGTTGACGCGGGAACGATGTTGATCGCTGCGCCGCGTGCGCGGCGGAGGTCGCCGTGCGGGCCATCCTGCAGGTTCTGGTCAGCGGTGTACGCGTGAGCGGTCATCATGAAGCCGCGCTCGATACCGAATGCGTCGTTGAAGACCTTGGCAAGCGGTGCAAGGCAGTTCGTGGTGCACGATGCGTTCGAGATGATGACGTCGGTCTCGGGGTTGTAGTCCCCCTCATTGACGCCCATGACGATCGTCACGTCGTCGCCGGTGGCCGGCGCCGAGATCAGAACCTTCTTGGCACCACCCGCAATGTGCTTCTTGGCGTCTTCTGCCTTGGTGAAGCGACCCGTCGACTCGATGACGATGTCGACACCCAGCTCGCCCCACGGAAGGTTGGCCGGGTCGCGCTCTTCAAAGACCTTGATTGTCTTTCCACCGACGGTGATCGAGTCCTCGTCGTATGAAACGTCTTCCGACAGCGGACCGCCGACGGAATCGTACTTGAGCAAGTGCGCAAGCGACTTGTTGTCGGTGAGGTCGTTCACCGCCACGATTTCTATGTCTGCCCCCTGCGCGAGAGCCGCGCGGAGGTAGTTACGTCCGATTCGGCCGAAGCCATTGATACCGATCTTGACAGCCACGGATTCTCTCCTGAGATGTGTCGTGCGCGTGTGCGCGGTTTAGTGCGATTCAGACTATGGACATCGGCGTCCCGGCAGGCATACCCGCCGGGACGCCCACGCTTGCTACGACAGTACCAGCAGGCCTGCAGTCTTCTCACGGGCGGTGGTGAAGCGCGACTGAACGTTGCCCCAGTCGGCAATGTTCCAGAACGCCTTGACGTAGTCCGCTCGCACGTTCTTGTAGTCGAGGTAGTACGCGTGCTCCCAGACGTCGAGAAGCAACAGCGGCACGGAGCCAGCCGCGAACTGGGACTGCTGGTCGAAGAA
Source organism: Microbacterium marmarense (assembly GCF_037204165.1). NCBI lineage: Bacteria > Bacillati > Actinomycetota > Actinomycetes > Micrococcales > Microbacteriaceae > Microbacterium > Microbacterium marmarense. Next base: position 124,647 of record NZ_JBBDGL010000002.1, on the reverse strand, counting down.
CTGCTGGATGATCAGGTTCTCCCCGATCGAGTCCCAGAACAGGCCCGCCCAGCCTGAACCCTGAACGCCCAACGCGGCCGCGGTGAAGTGTGCTTGGAACTTGTCGAATGAGCCAAAGTGGTCATCGATCGCCGACGCCAGGTCACCGGTCGGCTTGTCGCCACCGTTTGGCGAGAGGTTGGTCCAGAAAATCGAGTGGTTGGTGTGCCCGCCCAGGTTGAAGGCGAGGTCCTTCTCTAGTTTGTTGACGTAAGCGAAGTTGCCGCTTTCACGGGCTTCAGCGAGCTGCTCAAGTGCGGTGTTTGCGCCGGTTACGTACGCCTGGTGGTGCTTCGAGTGATGCAACTCCATGATCGACGCACTGATGTGAGGCGCCAGCGCGGAGTAGTCATAGGTGAGCTCGGGCAACGTGTAGGAGGCCATGTTCTCTCTTCCGATCGATGCCGCGCCGAAACTCCCGGACGCGGCGGGGTGTCGGTCCCATCCTAGTGACGCACAAGGCCTGACTGGCAGGGGTTGCGATACTTCGTCACATGTGATGGATCAGTCTTCGATACCAGCGGGAACAGCGGATTCCGTACCAGGCAGACCTTCAGCGTCGGCCTTCTTGTCGGCCATCGCCAACAGGCGGCGGATGCGACCCGCGACGGCGTCTTTCGTGAGCGGCGGGTCAGCGTGGTGGCCTAGTTCGTCGAGACTTGCGTCACGGTGTGCAAGGCGCAGATCGCCAGCTTCACGCAGGTGGTCGGGAATTTCGTCGCCCAGGATCTCCATTGCCCGCTCCACGCGCGCGCACGCGGCGACCGCGGCCTGTGCGGAGCGGCGCAGATTGGCATCATCGAAGTTCACCAAGCGGTTCACGCCAGCGCGAACCTCGCGGCGCTGGCGAAGCTGGTCCCACTGACTCGCTGCATGCTCGGCGCCCATTGCAGACAGGGCGGCACGAATTGCTTCAGCTTCGCGCACGACAACGCGCGGCACCGCGCGCACCTCTCGTGCTTTTGCTGCCACACCGATGCGGTGGCCCGCGCCCACGAGAGCCATGGCAGCTTCCGATGAGGGGCAGGTGATTTCGAGCGCCGCTGAGCGGCCAGGGTCGCTCAGCGAGCCTGCCGCGAGAAACGCGCCGCGCCACACCGCCGTCAGGTCGCCACGCGACCCGGTGGTGAGCTTGTTGGGAAGCCCGCGCACGGGCCGTCGGCGCTGGTCGAGAAGGCCCGTTTGACGAGCAAGGGTTTCGCCACCCTCGATGACGCGGACCGCGTATGAACTGCCTACACGACCACCAGAGCCCTGCACGAGAACCAATTCAGGGCGAACACCGTAAAGTTCGACCAGCTCACGAGCGGTACGGCGTGCCAGCAGGTCAGAGTCCAGCTCTGCTTCGACCGCTACCCGATTCGCGATGGAGTGCAGTCCGCCAGAGAAACGGAGCAACGCGGTGAGCTCCGCAACCCGAGCTGTCGGGCGCGGGTCGCGCACGCTAATCAGCTCAGCCTTTACATCAGCGGTCAACGACAACGGATCTCCTTGCGGTTCAGTCTTAGGGACGATCGTCCAGCCTACTCGCGCAATGGCTCATTCACGTCCCAGATCGCGATCCTTCACCCGGACCGTGACCTCGGGAACCGAATCCAACCGCGCGGCCAACTGCCGAGCCATAACGACCGAGCGGTGTTTGCCGCCGGTGCATCCAATCGCAACCACAGAATGACGCTTGTTCTCACGCTGGTAGCCGTCAAGCACCGGATGCAGCGCTTGCGCGTACGCATCGATGAACTCTTCGGCACCCGTCTGCGCCATCACGAACTCACGCACCGTTTCGTCTTTGCCCGTGAGCGAACGCAACGATTCGGTCCAGAACGGATTCGGCAGAAACCGCATGTCAGCGACCATGTCCGCGTCGGGCGGCATGCCGTATTTGAAGCCGAAGCTCAAAATGGTGACCGTGTGCCGCGCAGCACCCTTCATGGTGAACAGTTCGGCGACCTCGGTTGAAAGCTGATGAATGTTGCGCGACGACGTGTCGATAATGACGTCTGCGCTCTCACGCATGGGTGCGAGCACCTCGCGCTCGCGGTGGATCCCATCGACGATGGTCCCGTCGCCCTGCAGCGGGTGCGGGCGGCGCACCGACTCGAACCGACGCACCAGCACCTCGTCTGAAGCATCCAGGAACATCATTCTTGTCTGGCGGCGCTCGCGCAATGCTTCGAGCGCAGCCGGCAGCTCAGCGAAGAGGTCGCGACCGCGCACATCGACCACCACCGCCACTCGTGGCAGCGCTCCACCTGCAAGCTCGGTGAGGTCCATGAGGGGGCGCATCATCTGAGGCGGCAGGTTGTCGACCACATACCAACCGAGATCCTCAAGCGCATTGGCCGCAGTTGAACGGCCCGCGCCAGACATGCCAGTGACAATGAGCACTTCACCTGCGTCTTGTCGCTGTGTTTCAGTCATGCGCGCCTCATGGCAACCACCCTACCCATCTGTCAGATGGGTGCGAATCGCCGCCGCGAGCGACGGACCAATTCCGGGTAGCGCAACGATCTCTTCTTCAGAGGCGCGCTTGAGCGCCGCGACCGAACCGAAGTGACGCAAGAGTGCTTTGATGCGAGCTTCGCCGAGCCCTGGCACCTCGGCCAGCACGCTCTGAATGTCGCGGCGTCGGCGTTTGCGCTGATGGGTGATGGCAAATCGGTGCGCCTCGTCGCGCAGACGCTGCAGCAGGTAGAGGGCTTCTGAGGTACGCGGCAAGATGACCGGATACTCTTCACCGGGCAGCCAGACCTCCTCCAGACGCTTCGCGATGCCACACAGGGCAATCTCTTCATGCCCGGCGTTTCGCAGGGCGCGCGCCGCGGCGGCAACTTGAGGCTGACCGCCATCGACGACGAGCAGCTGCGGTGGGTAGGCAAAGCGAGGCTTTCTACGCTCGGTCACGACCGTGCCGTCGTCATTGACGGTCTCTGCGGCCGTCTCGGGCTCGGGCCGATCCAGATAAGCGAGGCGACGCGTCAGCACCTGGCCGATGGAGTCGGTGTCGTCTGTTGTCTCGGCGATCGAGAACGAGCGGTACTGATCTTTGCGTGGCAGCCCGTCTTCGAACACAACCATCGATGCGACGACGTTCGTTCCGCTCAAGTGTGAGACGTCGTAGCACTCAATTCGCAGCGGGGCGTCTGGGAGGCCCAGAGCATTCTGCAGGTCAGTGAGCCCCTGGGTGCGAGCCACGTAGTCACTCGTACGGCGAGTCTTGTGAATCATCAGCGCCTGCCGGGCGTTGAGGGCCGCGGTGCGCATCAAATCAGCTTTCTGCCCGCGTTGCGCGACCTGAATGGTCACTTTTTTGCCGCGACGCTCTTGAAGCCACTGCTCGAGATCCCCCGTATCATCGGGGAGCGCCGGCACGAGCACTTGGCGTGGCACCTCTGACCCGCGAGCAGTGCCGTACGTGCGCTGCAGAATCTGGTCGACGAGCTCACCGCCGCTGATGTCGAGTTCTTTCTCGATCGTCGTCGCGCGCACCGCGCGCACCCGTCCGCCTCTGATGACGAAGTGCTGCACCGCCGCCGCAAGTTCGTCTTCAGCGATACCGAACAGGTCGACGTCGATGTCGTCGTCGAGCACCAGCGCGCTCTTGCTGAGCACAGCGTCTATTGCCTGCAGCCGGTCGCGATAGCGCGCGGCGGCTTCATAATCCATTGCCGCTGATGACTCGCGCATTCGAGTCGTCAACTCTTTGGCGAATCTCTGGTCGCCTCCAGACATGAACGCCATGAAATCGTTGACGATCGCACGATGTTCTTCAACACTCACTTTGCCCGAGCATGGGCCGCCGCATCGACCGATCTGTCCGGGAAAACAGGGGCGGCCGGTGGCCATCGCTTTCTTGTACGACGCATCGCTGCAGGTGCGAATGGGAAAGACTTTGATCATCAGGTCGATCGTGTCGTGCACCGCCCACACCTTCGGGTACGGACCGAAATATCGAGCCCCTGCGATGCGACGGTTGCGCGTGACGATCACGCGCGGCGCTTCATCGGCGAGCGTGATCGCCATAAAGGGATACGACTTGTCGTCTTTGTAGCGCACGTTGAACGGTGGATCGAACTCTTTGATCCACATGTATTCAAGCTGCAACGAGTCAATGTCACTATCGACGACAGTCCACTCGACCGACGCTGCCGTCGTGACCATGCGCCGAGTGCGCTCGTGCAGAGTATGTAGCGGCGCAAAATAGTTCGACAGTCTCGAGCGAAGATTCTTAGCCTTGCCGACGTAGAGCACTCGTCCCTCGGCATCGCGAAACCGATAGACACCCGGGTTCGTAGGAATCTCGCCCTGCTTCGGCTTGTAGGCAAGTTCCGGACGAGCAATGCCGCCAGTGGATGCCACGGCTAGCCAGCCTTGCGGGCGGGCACCGTGCCGAGCACCTCCGCCAAGAACGAACCAGTGTGGCTGGCTTCGACACGCGAGACCTGCTCGGGCGTACCGGTGGCTACGACCTGACCTCCACCGGAGCCGCCTTCGGGGCCGAGATCGATCACCCAGTCAGCTGACTTGATGACATCGAGGCTGTGCTCGATGACGATAACCGTATTGCCCTTGTCTACGAGGCTGTTCAAGACCTCAAGCAACCGAGCGACGTCCTCGAAATGGAGCCCTGTTGTCGGTTCGTCGAGCACATAGATGCTACGACCGTTGGATCGGCGCTGCAGCTCGGTCGCGAGCTTGACTCGCTGTGCTTCTCCACCCGACAGGGTTGTTGCCGACTGACCTAGTCGCACGTACCCCAACCCGACATCCACAAGCGTCTTCAAGTAGCGGTGAATCGCTTGGATAGGTTCGAAGAACTCGGCCGCTTCTGCAATCGGCATTTCGAGCACTTCGGCAATGTTCTTGCCCTTGTAGTGCACAGAGAGAGTGTCACGGTTGTATCGCTTGCCATGGCACACCTCGCAATCGACGTAAACGTCGGGCAAGAAGTTCATCTCGATCTTGATCGTGCCGTCACCAGAGCATGCGTCACAACGCCCGCCCTTTACATTGAAGCTGAAGCGTCCTGGCTGGTAGCCGCGCACCTTCGCCTCTGGCGTCTCACTGAACAATGTGCGCACCCGATCGAAAACGCCCGTGTAGGTGGCGGGGTTCGATCGCGGCGTGCGTCCGATGGGTGCCTGGTCGACGTGCACGACCTTGTCGAGGTTGTCGAGACCAGTGACGCGAGTGTGCTTGCCCGCAACTCGACGGGCGCCGTTGAGACGGTTCGCGAGCACTTCGTAGAGGATGCCGTTGACGAGCGATGACTTGCCCGAGCCGCTCACCCCGGTCACTGCCGTGAGCACACCAAGAGGAAAGTTCACCGTGACGTCGCGAAGGTTGTTCTCTCGCGCGCCGACGACCGAGATCTGACGCTGTTTGTCGATCTTGCGCCGCTTCTTTGGCGTGGGAATCGAGCGACGGCCGGCGAGGTAGTCCCCCGTGATCGACTCTGGATCTTCGAGCAGCTCCGACAACGGCCCAGAATGCACCACGTGACCGCCATCGACACCCGCGCGCGGACCGATGTCAACAACCCAGTCCGCTGCATGAATGGTCTCTTCGTCGTGCTCTACAACGATGAGCGTGTTGCCCAGATCACGCAACTTGATGAGCGTGTCGATGAGGCGGCGGTTGTCGCGTTGATGCAAACCGATCGATGGCTCATCGAGCACGTACAGCACGCCCGTGAGGCCCGATCCGATCTGTGTCGCCAATCGAATGCGCTGCGCCTCGCCACCCGAAAGCGATCCGGCGGCGCGGCTCAGACTGAGATAGCTCAACCCAACCTGAAGCAGGAAGTCGAGGCGCGCGCGGATCTCGCGCAGCACCTGGGCACCGATCTTCGCCTCGCGAGGTGTCAGTTCCAATTGAGCAAAGTAGGCCTGCGCATCAGCGAGGCTCATGCGTGATGCCTCAGCGATCGAGTGCTCGTGCACCTTGACGGCGAGCACTTCAGGCTTGAGCCGGTCGCCGTCGCAATCCGAGCACGGCACCTCACGCAGGTACGCAGCCCAGCGCTGGCGCTGCGTGTCGCTTTCGGCCTGCAGATACTGGCGTTCGATGTACGGCACGACGCCTTCAAACCCAGAGGCGTAGCGCATCTCGCGGCCGTAGCGGTTCTTCCACTTCACGGTCACTTTGTAGTTCTCGCCGCGCAGCACAGCGTCTTGCACGTCAACGCGCAGATCTTGCCAGGGGGTGTCGAGCGAAAAGTTGAGGTCGCGAGCGAGGCCTTCGAGCAGTCGTTCGTAGTACTGGAACAGTCCCTTGCCCTGGGTCGTCCACGGAATCAGCACACCGTCGCGGATGGAGAGCGACTCGTCTCCCAGCATCAGTTCGACATCCACCGACATGCGCGTACCCAAGCCTGAACACGTGGGACAGGCTCCGAAAGGTGCGTTGAATGAGAACGTGCGCGGCTCGATCTCAGTGAGCTGCAGCGGGTGCCCGTTCGGGCAGGCAAGCTTCTCTGAGAACGACTGCCACGCGGCATCCCCCTCTTCGTCCACGAAATTCACTTGCACCACACCACCGGCGAGGTTGAGTGCAGTCTCGACGGAATCCGTCACCCTGCTCAAGATGTCGTCGCTTGCCACCAAACGGTCGACCACGACGGCGATGTCGTGCTTGTAGCTCTTCTTGAGCGTCGGGGGCTCTGCGAGCTGAATGAGATCGCCATCGACCACTGCGCGCGCGAATCCTTTGGCGGCGAGCTCTTTGAAGAGGTCGACGAACTCGCCCTTCTTCTGTGTGACAACGGGTGCGACGACTTGGTAGCGCGTGCGCTCAGGCAGTTCCATGAGCTGGTCTGCGATCTGCTGCACGGTCTGCCGCTGAATGACTTCGCCGCACTGCGGGCAGTGCGGAATACCGATGCGCGCCCACAGCAGTCGCATGTAGTCGTGAATCTCGGTGATCGTTCCAACAGTGGAGCGCGGGTTGCGGTTGGTCGACTTCTGGTCGATCGAAACCGCCGGGCTCAATCCCTCGATGAAGTCAACGTCTGGTCGATCGACCTGGCCGAGAAACTGTCGCGCATAGGCGCTGAGCGATTCGACGTAACGCCGTTGTCCTTCGGCGAAGATCGTGTCGAACGCGAGACTCGACTTTCCCGACCCCGAAAGGCCGGTGAACACGACGAGCGAATCACGCGGGATATCGAGATCGATGTCTTTGAGGTTATGAACGCGGGCGCCGCGAACGCTGAGCTTTCCGCTCGTGTTTCCGGGGATATCGACAGGCACAATAGGCACCAGTCAAGTGTAGGCGGGGCCTCCGACACTGGCGTCGATGGCGCCGCTCTCGGTGTGCTGTGCTACACCACACCAATCGTTCGTAGACTGACGAGTATGAGCGAATCGGATGCTGCCGCTGAGAACCCCACGTCGCTTCGCGAACGTGTGCGTGCAGCGGGTGGCTGGTATGCGTGGGTTAACGCCTCGTTGATTCGCATGGGCGGGCCGGCATCGGTGGGGCCGTATGAGAAGACTCCCCCTCCGAGCGAAGCGCAGCGCGCTGAACGCCCGTGCCCGCTGTGCGGAGCACCTATCACAGCGCATGCTTTCGACCGATCGCGCGACAAGCCCGTCATGGTGTGCCCCAGGGCAAGCGCGCATTGAAGTGCGCCGCGAACACGCACAACGTCAGGCGTGGCCCGCGCGTTCCATCGCGCGCAATTCCTTCTTCAGATCTTGCACCTCGTCGCGCAGCCGAGCAGCGAGTTCGAATTTCAACTCACTAGCAGCGGCCAACATCTGATCGCTCAGGTCGGCGATCGTCGCTTCCAGCTGTTGCGCACCCTCCGCGGCGATTCCCTCGCGCTTCAACCGCGGCGTCGGCGACTTGCCCTTGCCCGACTTGGCGCGGGCAGAATCCTTGCGCGATAGCAATTCTTGGGTATCGGAGGCTTCGCGCGCCAGCACTTCAGTGATGTCAGCGATCTTCTTGCGCAGCGGCTGGGGGTCAATGCCGCGCTCAAGGTTGTAGGCAATCTGCTTCTCGCGGCGGCGATCTGTCTCTTCGATCGCCTTCGCCATCGAGTCGGTGACTCGATCGGCATACATATGCACCTCACCCGAAACGTTTCGCGCGGCACGGCCTATCGTTTGAATCAACGATGTTCCGCTGCGCAAGAACCCCTCTTTGTCAGCATCCAGAATCGCCACCAACGAGACCTCGGGCAGATCGAGACCTTCACGAAGCAGGTTGATACCGACGAGCACGTCGTAGACCCCGGCGCGCAATTCGCTGAGCAGCTCAACGCGACGCAACGTGTCAACGTCGGAGTGCAGGTAGCGCACCCGTACGCCATGCTCGCCCAAGAAGTCAGTGAGCTCTTCGGCCATCTTCTTGGTGAGCGTCGTGACGAGTACGCGTTCATCGCGCTGCGCGCGCATTCTGATCTCTTCGAGCAGATCGTCGATCTGTCCCTTGGAGGGTTTGATGATGATGCGGGGATCTACAAGACCGGTCGGCCTGATGATCTGTTCTACGACGCCGTCAGCGATACCCATCTCGTAGCGGCCGGGCGTGGCAGACAGATACACCGTTTGACCCACGCGCTCTTTGAACTCGTCCCACCGCAGTGGTCGGTTGTCCATTGCGCTCGGCAACCGGAAGCCATGCTCGACCAGCGTGCGCTTTCGTGATGCGTCTCCCTCGTACATGGCGCCGATCTGGGGAACGGTGGCGTGCGACTCGTCGATCACCATCAAGAAGTCGTCTGGAAAGAAGTCCAGCAGGGTATGGGGTGGCTCACCGGCCGCGCGACCGTCCATGTGACGCGAATAGTTCTCAATTCCCGAGCAGAAACCGAGCTGTTGCAGCATCTCAAGATCGAACGACGTTCGCATGCGCAGGCGCTGCGCTTCGAGCAGCTTGTTCTGCCGCTCTAGATCCGCCAGTCGTTCGATCAGTTCTTCTTCAATAGTGCCGATAGCGCGTTGCACGGTGTCATTGCCCGCGACGTAGTGAGAGGCGGGAAAAATCGGCACGGCATCGGGCTTTTGAATCACGTCACCCGTGAGCGGGTGCAGCATGTAGAGCGCTTCGATCTCATCGCCGAAGAGTTCAATGCGGATCGCGTACTCCTCGTACACCGGAATGATCTCGATTGTGTCGCCACGCACACGGAAGTTGCCGCGCGAGAAATCAACGTCATTGCGGTTGTACTGCATCGCGATGAACTTGCGAATCAGCGCATCACGGTCGTAGCGCTCGCCCGTCTGCAACGCGACCATCGCGCGCATGTACTCTTCGGGCGCTCCGAGTCCATAGATACAGGAGACGGTGCTCACCACGACCACATCACGACGGCTCAACAGCGAGTTTGTCGTCGAGTGGCGAAGCCGCTCAACTTCAGCGTTCACCGACGAGTCTTTCTCGATGAACGTATCAGTCTGCGGGACGTATGCCTCGGGTTGGTAGTAGTCGTAGTAGCTGACGAAGTACTCCACCGCGTTGTTCGGCATCAGCTCGCGAAACTCATTGGCCAGTTGCGCGGCGAGAGTCTTGTTGTGAGCGAGCACCAGCGTAGGACGCTGCACCGCTTCGACAAGCCACGCGGTCGTCGCTGACTTTCCGGTACCGGTTGCGCCCAACAAGACGACATCAGTTTCGCCCGCGTTGATGCGGCCAGCAAGATCGGCAATCGCTGCCGGCTGATCGCCTGAGGGTTCAAACTCGCTGACGACCTCGAATGGCCGGACGGATCGAGTAGGTTGCATCACTCAAGCGTACGTGTGGTCGCCGACACCGGAGTCGATCCGGTGTGATCACGCCGACGCGGTCAACTGGTTCCAGACCTGCGCGACTTGCGCCGCGGTTGCCTCCATCGTGCCGCTGGTGTCTACAACGACGTCGGCGATTGCGAGTCGAGCGTCATCTGACACCTGCGAATTGATTCGTGCATCAGCCGCGGCTTCACTCATGCCTCGTTGAACGATCAGTCGTTGCCGCCGCATGGGGGCGGGAGCGTGCGCGACGATCACGAGATCCCATGGCTCCTCGATTCTGGTCTCGGCCAGCAGGGGCACGTCGTAGACCACGATCGCATCAGGGCTCTGGGCGAAGGCTGCCTTGAACTGGCGAGCTGCCTCGGTGCGTACCGCTGGGTGCACGATCTCGTTCAGCCGCGCGACCGCGTCGGGGTCGCCGAACACGGCCGCGCCGAGACGGGCACGATCGAGAGTCCCATCGACGTTGATCATCTCGTCGCCGAACTCTTCAGCGATTCGGGTGAGCACGGGTGCCCCCGGCTGTTGCACATCTCGCACGATCTGATCGGCGTCGACGATAATCGCGCCACGCTCTCTGAGAAAGCGTGCGATCGTCGATTTTCCCGATGCGATTCCGCCGGTGAGCGCCACAATAGCCATGAAACGAGAATGCCACGAGATGCCACCGGGGCGAACCTTGGCATCTCCTAAGTCGTTCTTGAGGCCCACCTGAGGAAGCCACACTAACGTCGTACACACCCGAAAAACCACACGAACCCGCACCTGCGTGTCTGGGGAGGCGGACGATGGCCACCGAGATTGGCAGAACAGCACCGGTGTCACTCGTCACCAACAGATCGCGTTGCACACCCGCACTGCAACCCGAGCGAGTTCGTGGGCGTGGCGGGGCGACCTATCTTGGGGATACCGTCGCCCCGACCACGCGTTCGAAGCGAGCTTCGCAGTGAACGGCGCACGCGGCATGTTCGAAACAGCGTTCTGGGGTAACATGACCGAGGTTCCGGCAAGACTTCTTTCCCTGCCGCAACGGGAGGGTTTTTCTGTGGACGAAGCGCGAATCGCTGTCGTCGTCGAAGACGAAGACGATATTCGAGCCTTGCTGACAGCTGTGCTCGAGCAGGCCGGGTTTGATGTTCACGGTGCGGCGAACGCGACCCACGGCCTAGAGCTTGTGCGCGCACACAATCCGCTCGTCACCACACTCGACGTGAATATGCCCGGGATGGACGGCTTCGAGGCAGCTAAGCGCATTCGGGCGGAGTCTTCAACGTACATCGTGATGTTGAGCGCTCGCACCGAAGAAATCGATGCACTTCAAGGTCTTGAAGCCGGTGCAGACGACTACATCGCGAAGCCGTTTCGGCCTCGCGAGCTGCGAGCCCGAATCGATGCGATGCTGCGTCGACCTCGTCAGCACGCCAGTACCACCGCGGCTGCGAGTTCTGGGGCTGCGACGACCAAGACGGACGACTCAAGCGTCGTGCATGAGCATCGTGGACTGGTGCTCAATGAATCCACGCGTGTCGTGACGCGAGACGGCGACGACCTCGAATTGACGCGCAGCGAGTTCGATATTCTTGCGGATCTTCTGGCTTCCGGAAGAAGAGTGCGAAGCAAGAGCGAATTGGCGCTCATGCTTCGCGGGGAGAATTCCACGGGAGTGGAGTATGTCAGCGAAAGCGACGCGCGCGCTATTGAAGTGCACGTGGCCAACCTTCGTCGCAAGCTGGGCGAGTCACCGGCAGACCCGCGCTGGATAGAGACCGTGCGGGGCGTGGGCTACCGCCTGACCCACCCGGAACCGTCCCCCAGCTGATTCAGCCTGCGCTGTCAGCTTATTCAGCCTGCGCTGTCAGCTGATTCAGCCTGCGCTGTCGACACCTGCCGCCTCGAGCTGCCGCAGCAGATCATCGCGTGCGTCGCGCAAGAACGCGAGCGACCCATCTCATCACCGGCATTGCGGTCGGTTCGCGAGATCTGTCTTGCCCAGGCACCATCGGGAACGAAGAAGGGCCGGAACCCTGCGGTTCCGGCCCTTCAACTCATGCGTTTTGAATCAACGACCTGAGAGCTTCTCACGAAGTGCTGCGAGTGCTTCGTCATCAGCCAGCGTTCCCGCCGAGCTGCTGTCGGTAGCGAAGCCGGCCGGAGCCGAGCTGGTGCTGGTCTCCTTGGGAGCAGCTGCTTCGGCCTCGATGGCCTTGGCAACAGCAGCCTTGTGAGCTTCCCAGCGACCCTGGGCAGCGGCGTACTCTGCTTCCCAAGCGAGACGCTGCTCGTCGAAGCCGTCCTTCCACAGGTTGGTCTCGGCGTCGAACCCCTCGGGGTACTTGTACTCGCCGTTCTCGTCGTATTCCGTAACCATGCCGTACAGGGCCGGGTCGAACTCGGTTCCGTTGGGGTCAACCGACTCGTTGGCCTGCTTGAGCGACAGTGAGATGCGGCGACGCTCGAGGTCGATGTCGATGATCTTGACGAAGACCTCTTCGCCGACCGACACGACCTGCTCAGCGAGTTCAACGTGCTTGCCCGAAAGCTCCGAGATGTGCACGAGACCCTCGATGCCGTCGGCAACACGAACGAACGCGCCGAACGGAACGAGCTTGGTGACCTTGCCCGGTGCAACCTGGCCGATGGCGTGGGTGCGGGCGAAGACCTGCCACGGGTCTTCCTGCGTTGCCTTCAGCGAGAGCGAAACGCGCTCGCGGTCAAGGTCAACCTCAAGAATCTCGACGGTGACTTCCTGACCAACCTCGACGACCTCAGATGCGTGCTCAATGTGCTTCCATGAGAGCTCCGAGACGTGAACGAGACCGTCAACGCCACCGAGGTCGACGAACGCACCGAAGTTGACGATCGACGAGACGGTGCCCTTGCGGACCTGGCCCTTGTGGAGGTTGTTGAGGAACGTGGTGCGCGATTCGGACTGCGTCTGCTCCAGCAGCGCACGACGCGAAAGCACAACGTTGTTGCGGTTCTTGTCGAGCTCGAGGATCTTCGCTTCGATCTCCTGACCGAGGTACGGCGTGAGGTCGCGAACGCGACGAAGCTCGATCAGCGACGCGGGAAGGAACCCACGAAGCCCGATGTCGACGATGAGTCCACCCTTGACGACCTCGATGACCGAACCGGTGACAACACCGTCGGTCTCCTTGATCTTCTCGACGTCTCCCCAGGCACGCTCGTACTGTGCGCGCTTCTTGGAGAGGATGAGGCGGCCTTCTTTGTCTTCCTTCTGAAGAACAAGGGCTTCGACCTCGTCGCCGACCTTGACGACCTCGTTGGGGTCGACGTCGTGCTTGATGGAAAGTTCACGCGAGGGGATGACACCCTCGGTCTTGTAGCCGACGTCGAGAAGAACCTCGTCGCGGTCGATCTTCACGACGGTTCCTTCGATGAGGTCGCCGTCGTTGAAGAACTTAAGAGTCAGTTCGACCGCGGCCAGAAAGTCCTCAGCAGATCCGATGTCGTTGATTGCGACCTGCTTGGTGGCCGGGGCGGTCGTTGCGGTAGTCATGTAGTGGATTGTCCTTGTGGGTTTGGGTGTCAGGCTTCGCCGCGGGCATGGAAATACCTCGAGGTGAAGCGAATGGATTTGATTGCGAGTGTCGCGCGCACTGCGAAAGGCTCATACGCATGACACTTCAGGCTACCAGAATCCTGGCAAGACCTGGGGTCGCACCTCAGTGCGCGTGCCCCGAACGTAGCCCAGCGCTCAGCGGGCCTGCTTACGCGGGCGGCGACCTCGGCGCCGCGACGACATATCAATGAGCCCTATCAAGAAGGCGACCGCGAGAAAAAGAGCCGCTGACAGCATTCCGAAGGCGTATGCGTCGTGGAAAACCACGAGATCTGGCCGCGAACCCGACTCACGATAGATCGTGGCGTAGAACAACGAGATCGCGACCGCGGTGCCGATCGCCGTTCCGATGCGCTGCCCGAGTTGGCCCACTGATCCTGCGACGCCGCCTTGTTTCACCGGAATCTCCGCGAGAGTCAGCGTCTGGTTCGGTGAGATAACGAACCCGCCGCCCAACCCACCCACTGTCATTGTGGCCGCCATCAACCAGGGCATCCACTCTGGAGGGGCCACAAGGGCGATCACCACAAGACCGATCAGCGACACGAGCACCGTGGCGATGCCCGCGACGACGAGCGGTCTGCCGAGTTTGTTGACGAGACTCCCCCCGATCCAAGACGTCACCGCACTCGCGAGCGCGAAACCGATCGTCACCATGCCGGCGTAGACGGGCTCGAGGTCTAGCCCGCCCTGCAGATAGAGCGTGGTGAGCAGAAACATAGAGGGCATGGCTGTGAAGTACGTCGCGACGATCAGAGTGCCGTTGCGATACGAGGTGATGCGGAACAGCTTGAGCGGAATAAGCGGGGCCCGACCGGATGCCTCATAGTGCCGTTCCCACGTGATGAACGACGCGGCGAAGAGCACGAAGACGACGAGTAGCCACCAGCGCAACGGGTTGTCGTCGGGTGAGCCCGTAGTGAACAGGAACGGGAGCATGAGCGACAACACCGCCAGGCCAAACAAGACGATGCCGAACGGATCAAGCGAGAGCGGCTTGCGCGAGCGCTTGTGAAGCTTCGGCAGCAAGAAGATGGCCAACCCAATCGCGATGAGGCCGAGCGGAACGTTCATCCAGAAGATCAGGCGCCACCCGTCAGCCGCACCCCCAACGGCAATCGCGAGTCCGCCAATCGTCGGCCCGAGCGCAGTCGAGATGCCGATGATCGCGCCGAACCGCCCGAAGGCCCTCCCGCGATCTGCGCCACGAAAGAGCTCCTGGATGATGCCCAGCACCTGAGGCATCTGTATGCCCGCAGCTATTCCTTGCACCAGCCGGCCGACCAGCAGAATCTCGATCGTGGGCGCGAGCGCGCACACCAAGCTCATCAGTGTGAACAGACTGAGCCCGACGATGAAAAGGGCGCGCCGCGAACGTTGGTCTCCCAAACGTCCCATCGGCACGAGCACGAGCCCAAAGGCGAGCACGTAGCCCGACACGATAAAGCCGAGCGCCGTCGAGCCTGAGCCGAAAGCGTCTTCGATTGAGGGGAGCGCAACGTTCACCTTGGTGAGATCGAGGATGGTCAGCGCCGCAACCGACACGCACACCCAGAATGCCCGCCACTGGTGCGCATGTGACGGCAGCGGGATCTCACGGGTCTCGGCCGGCGCGCCGGCACCGCTCCGGGTTCGGGGCTGCTGCTGTGTCTCATCGCTCATTGGGAACAGGCTAGACCGCGCTAGGCGGGCGGTGACCGATACACACACCCAGCGTTTACACGGGTAGTGTTCAGGAGGAGTGGGCAGAATCGGCTTCTTGTGCCCGCTCGTGCGGGATGTGAAGCGCCGTGTCATCGGCGCCGACCCTTTATACGGAACTCGGTTACATGCTCTCGAATACCTCTACTGCCCCTGCCCGCACCACTCGGCGTCGCACCGCGATTCTGGCTGCGGGTACCGCTTTTGGAATCATCGCGATCGCCGGACTCGCATCGACCCCCGCGGCATCGGTAGAGGCGTCAAGCGAAACCCCGAGCTTCGCACTCGCGTCGTTCAGCACGTCGGTTGAACCGGTCGTCAATCTGGGTCCCGGTGCAAGCGATGACATCTCGATGGATGCCCGCGCCGCACTGACCGACGCGAATGCAGCAATCGTCGCAGCCGAAGAGCTCTTGGCAGAGATCGAAGAGTCAGATCTCGATCTGGGCGACACCGAACTATCCATCGAAACGTTGGATCTCGAAGCGTCGGCTGAACGTCTCGAAGGCGCCAGCGAGCTGCCTGCTCCGCTTATTCCCGACCTGACCGATGACGTCGCCGCTGAGGCTGACGAAGTGAGCGCCGAGGTCAGCGAGCTGCGAGAGGCATTCGACAAGGCAAAGGCGAAGAAAGCAGCCGAAGAGGCTGCTGAGAAGGCTCGCAAAGAGGCCGAAGCCAAGGCGAAAGCCGCTGCCGAAGCAGCTGCAGCCGCCGAAGCTGCTCAGGCGGCAGAAGCCGCGGCAGCCGTCGCTGAGGAATCGTCGTCAGCATCGTCATCATCGTCATCAACCTCGGTTCCTTCCCCGTCGTACGCGAGCGCAAGCACCAGCGCTGGCGAGGCTCAGGCCATTGCGAAGGGAATGGTCGCGAGCCGTGGCTGGAGCGACGCAGAGTTCGCGTGTCTCGTGTCGCTGTGGAACAAGGAATCAGGTTGGAACTCGCAGGCCCACAACGGCTCAAGCGGTGCCTATGGCATTCCGCAAGCGCTGCCCGGTAGCAAGATGGCCAGCGCCGGCGCCGATTGGCAGACCAACGCGACCACCCAGATCTCGTGGGGACTCGGCTACATCTCGGGTCGCTACGGCACGCCATGTGGCGCGTGGTCGCACTCGCAGTCTGTCGGCTGGTACTGATCTCGGCGCCAGGCGCGATGGACTGAGTCACGCGGCTGAAAAGGTGGCAGGTCGCTGTCGGGCAGAATCGACTGCATCATGAGCACCGATCAATCCGGCAGCCTGCCCATCAGCGCTCGCGCGATTCTGGGCGCGTTTGCTCTCGACGCCGCTTTGGTCGTCACCTTTGCCGCTATCGGACGCGCCAGCCACGACGAAGGTGTGTTGGGCGCGTGGGGGTCGGGCCTGTGGCAAACGGCATGGCCGTTCTTGGCCTCCCTCGCGCTCGGATGGCTCATTTCACGTGCCTGGCTGAACCCCTCACCGCCACTACGCACCGGGCTTCCGGTCTGGGCGATAACGGTGTCCGGTGGCATGCTGCTGCGCGCGGTCAGCGATCAGGGTGTAGCCATGGCCTTCGTGGTCGTCGCGTCAGTCACGTTGCTGGTCTTCTTGGTCGGGTGGCGCGCAGTTGCCGCGTTGGTGCACGTGCGGCGAGCCCAGCACTGACCGGGCTAACCACGCGCCTCAGCCGGCCGCGCTCTACGGTGGATTCATGCGCATGACAAGTGCCCTGCGGGCGAGCCGGCGTGCGCCACTTCTTCAAATGGCAAAGTCCGCGATCGCAACGGCCGCCGCATGGATCATCGCCGGGTGGCTGGTCCCCGGCCAGCCACCGGTCTTCGCTGCGATCGCCGCGCTGCTTGTGGTGCAACCGAGCCTCAATCAGTCGCTCGCCAAAGCGATTGAACGCAGTGTCGGTGTGATCGCAGGCGTGGTGATCGCCTCGACTCTTGGGATCGTCTTCGGCGACGAGACGTGGGTTGTCGTGACAGCCATCGTGATCGCACTGCTACTTGCGTGGGCGCTGAAGATGACCGCCGGCACGGCGAATCAGATCGCGATCAGCGCGATTCTCGTGCTTGCCCTGGCAACGACGTCACCGAGCTATGCGTTCGACCGGATTCTTGAGACACTCATCGGCGCGGTCATTGGCGTCATCGTGAATCTTGCGCTTGTTCCGCCTGTCGTGGTCGCGCCCGCGGCGATCGCCGTGAATGACCTCGGAGCGGAATTGGCAGCATCCCTCGACAGACTTGGCGACGCGCTTCAGCAGGAACAGACCAACGCCAGCCTCGAAGAGCTCTTGCTTACTGCGAGGTTGATGAAGCCGATGAGGGATGCTGCCGAGACCGCAATCGCAGATGGTGCCGAATCGCTGACTCTCAATCCTCGGGCTGGTCGGCATCGCGCTGATCTCACGACCGTTCAAGAGCTGCTTGATCGGTACGGCCCGATCGTGACCCAGGTCATCGGCATGACTCGTGCGTATTACGACCACTATGATCGCGCAATCGCGGAGGATGCTTCGGTGAAGGCGATCTCAGAGCAGTTGCACCGCGCGGCGCACGACGTTCGCCTTGGGCTTGCCAAGGCACGAAACGCCGACGGGGTCTCTGACCTCGCCTCGCCGATTCCGGCGCTCACCGCGCCCCTTGCGATCGTCGCTCCTTCGGAGCATTGGATTCTCGTCGGATCGCTCCTCGAAGATCTGCGGCGCATTCACGACGCACTCGCCGGCCGCAGCTGATCGTCTGCTAGGGCCGCAACATGACCTTGGTCGCACGACGCTCGTCCATGGCCGCATACGCCTCGGCGGCCTCTGCCAGCGGCAGTACGAGATCGAACACCTTGCCCGGCTGGATCGCCCCCGAACGCACGTCAGGCAGCAACGCTTCGATGTAGCCGCGCACGGGTGCAACTCCCCCGTTCACCCCGACGTTGCGGCCGAACATGGCGCCGATCGGCAACTCTGGTCCACCGTTGGGCACGCCTACGTAGCCGACCATTCCACCTGGCCGCGTGGAGCGAAGCGCTTGGTCCATCGACTCTTTGGTTCCCACGCATTCGAGCACCCGATCGGCTCCGACTTCGTCGGTGAGTGCTCGAACAGCTTTGACACCAGCATCCCCTCGTTCTTCGACGATGTGGGTGGCGCCGAACTCTCGAGCGAGCGCTTGACGCTGGGGGTGCCGCGACATCGCGATGATCGTGGTCGCACCAAGTCGCTTGGCCGCGATGATCGCGCAGAGACCCACCGCACCGTCACCGACCACGGCGACCGAATCGCCGGCGCTCACGCCGGCCGAAACTGCAGCGTGGTGGCCGGTGCCCATCACGTCGCTCAGGGTCAGCAGCCCTGCGATCTCGTCATCACCGACCGGGCCAGGAACGACGGCGAGCGTGCCATCAGCAAGGGGAACTCGCACGCGCTCGCCTTGCGCTCCATCGGCGAAGCCGCCGAGGCGATCGTCGCTGCCCCACCACCCGCCCTGTGTGCACGAGGTGCTGACTCCGTTGCGACAGTTGACGCAGGTGCTGTCGCAGACATAGAACGGCGCGATGACGAAATCCCCGGCTTTGACCTTCGCAACATCTGGGCCGACTTCTTCGACGATTCCCACGAACTCGTGACCGATTCGATGAGGCTCGTTGGTTTCTGTCACGCCGCGGTACGGCCAAAGATCCGATCCACACACACAGGCAGCGACGACGCGAACGATCGCATCGGCTCCGGTCGACAGCGCTGGATCAGCAACCTGTTCAACGCGGATGTCTCGGGCAGCGTGAATAACGGTGGCAAGCATGTGTCGAGCATAGGCGCGCGCGACGGTCAACGGGCTATGAGGGTGCTACATCGCCGTCAACGTAGTACCACCGGCCGTACGCGCGTCGGAACCTGCTGTGCTCGCTGAGCTGCCCCGATTCGTCGCCAATGTGCCAAGCAGCACGGAACGCCACGAAACCTTCATCACCTGATTCACCTGCGTCGATGATCTCGAGCTTGTTCCAGCGCAGCTGCGGGTCGAGCTCGAGATCTTCAGGTCTTGTGAGGGGGTGCCATGTCGCGCGAAGGTAGTGCTCGTTCCCAACAACGAAGGCGGCATACCGTGAGCGCATCAATCGCTCAGGCGAAGGCGCGATCTCGCCGTTGTGCAGCGGCTGACAGCACTGTGCGAACCGGCTGCCACTTGCACACGGGCACGCCGCCGATGGCACAACGACCATAAACCCTTTGCCTGTTGGCGAAACTGCTGGTCCGAATGACATCGTCGCCCTCCTAAGCGGCAGGTATAGCAAGCACAGGCGTGCTTCTATGCTGGCGTACGGCCCAGCCAAAGCATCCTCCCAGGTCACACGCGCACTGTAGGTGTCGTACTCGCGAAACCGAACCCCCGCGGAGACGCGCGATACCCGAAACGCGGATCGTCGATCGACGCTCTCACTCCCCCTGGGGCGCAGAGAGTGGCGTGTTCGATCCGCTCAGAGCCGGCGATCATTTCCCCCGATGATTGCCGGCTCTGTGTCTCGGAGCGACTGCGGCGTTCGCTGCCCCCGAGGCGAAATACGGGGTGTGGATAACTCCGATCAGTAGCGCTCAATCGCGGCTACCGTAGTGGCGTGATCCACCGTCTCGCTCGCATCACCGCCGTCGGCGCGGTGCTGACAGCTGTGCTGGTCGGCTGCACCGCCCAGCCTGACCCCACCGCGACGCCGACAGCGGTGTTCTCGAGCGATGAAGAAGCATTCGCCGCCGCCGAGGCCACGTACCGTGCCTACGTCGATGCGCTCAACGCAGTGGACCTGAGCGATCCTGAAACCTTCGAGGACGTCTACGCCTGGACGACTGGCGATGCGAATGCTGGTATTCGTAAGTCGCTTTCGACAATGCACGCTGAGGATCTCACCGTCACGGGAACGACGGTTCTGATCCTAGTGCAGGCGAGCTCGCCCCAGCCGGTTCGGTCGTCAGAATCCGTCGCACTCGATGCCTGCGTCGATGTCAGTGCTGTCGAGGTGAGCCGACAGGACGGAGCATCCGCGGTAGACCCCGCCAGGTCGGACGTGCAGTCGGTGCGAGTCACCCTTACTCGGAACCCGGGCGCCCCGTTCAACTACCTGGTCGCAGAGCTGGCCAGCCGTGACGGAGAACCACAATGTGGCGAGTAGTACTAGTGGTGGCCCTGAGTGTAGGGCTGCTGGCTACCGACTTCGCTGAAGCGATCGCCAATAATTCACCGTGCGACGACGCAACTATGTGGACGTGCGATCTAACAAGCGACAACACCCAACTCGACATCTCGGCCAGCGAGACGGTTCCGGGTGGCGGCGGATCCGATGGGTCCGATTCGTCGGGAGGCGGCGGCCACAACCAATCCCCCGGTAGCCCTGCGCCGGGAGATGACGAAGATATCTTCATTGGCTGTTCGACGCAGTACGTCCTCTGCAACGGCCAGTTCACGATCGTGAGTCTTAGTGACATCACTCTCGAAGATCTGGCGTCGTTTCGACCGCCAGCTCCATCGTTAAGCGGTGAGCCGCTCGGTTTTGGTCTTCTGGGCGCACCGACAAACCGTGTAGCTCAAGCACAGTCGAGCGAGTTCGCGGCCACGATTCTTGACATGGACGTCGTCGTGCGTTTCACGCCCGCCACCTATGTGTTCGACAACGGCGACGGCTCCACCACCACATCAGCAACGGGCGGCGCTTCGTGGGAGTCGCTCGGGGCGCCCCAGTTCAGCCCCACTGACACGTCTCACACTTACCTGACGACCGGCAACTATCCCATCTCACTCACGGTGCAGTTCGCACCCGAAGTTCGCCTCGACACTGGCACCAACTGGTATCGCGTACCTGGCACGATCACCGCCGGAGCGCCGACGTACTCGGTGCAGATCGTCGAAGCTCGCACGGCTCTCGTCGATCGAACCTGCGATCAAGACCCTGACGGTCCTGGCTGCTAGCCAGGCTGTCGCATCCCTCAGCGCCCCACAACATGTCGATGCCGCGTGACAGGATGAGATCGTGACCGACCGGATGATGTTGCTTGACAGTGCTTCCCTCTACTTTCGCGCTTTCTACGGGGTGCCCGATACTGTGCGCGCCCCCGACGGCACGCCGGTGAACGCCGCGCGGGGCTTTCTCGACATCATCACGAAACTCATCACGCTGTACGAACCCACCCACCTCATCGCGTGCTGGGACGACGACTGGCGCCCGCAGTGGCGTGTCGACCTGATTCCGACCTACAAAACGCACCGCGTCGTTGAGGTCGTCGAAACGGGTGCTGACGTCGAAGAAGTGCCCGATCCACTCGAGGCGCAGATTCCCCTCATCCGCGCTGCTCTCGGCGCGCTCGGCATCCCGATCGTCGGAATCGCCGACCACGAAGCCGACGACGTCATCGGCACCCTGGCCACGCGCTCGACAATTCCCGTCGACATCGTCACCGGTGACCGTGATCTCTTTCAACTCGTCGACGACGCTAGCGACGTGCGAGTGATCTATACCGCGCGCGGCATGAGCAATCTCGAGGTCGTCACTGACGCCACGATCACGACGAAGTATGGCGTGACTCCGCAGCAGTACGCCGATTTCGCGGCGATGCGCGGCGACTCGTCCGACGGACTGCCCGGCGTGCCTGGCATCGGCGAGAAGACCGCCGCCACACTCCTGGCCGCACACAGCAATCTCGTGGGGATTCGATCCGCCGCTGCCGAGGGCATTGGCATGACGCCGGGCGTGCGCAACAAGATCCTCGCCGCATCGGACTACCTTGACGTCGCCCCTAAGGTCGTTGAAGTCGTGCGCGACCTTGAACTCGCTGACGTCGATTCTCGCCTCGCGCCCCTCGCATCCGCCGAACTCGACACCGCTCAGGCGCTTGGTGAGCAGTGGTCGCTGGGCACCGCAATGTCGCGCATAACAACAGCGTTGAACAAGCGCTAGCGAGTCGCACGCCTCGCAAAGACGACCGCGCTGACCAGCGCAACGCAATACAGCGAAGAGAGCACGAGCACGAGCGTCAACGGCGCCGACCAGCCACCAGATCGCTCGTGCAGCAAACCGATAACCGGCCCGCCAAGGGCGCCGATGGCATAGCCGAAGCCCTGAACCATGGCAGACAGCCCGGCAGCCTCACCATCGCTTCGCGACACGGCGACGAGTGCACTGAAGATCACGACGAAGCCACCCGCGTGTCCTACCGCGCCGACAGCAAGCCACGCCCACAAGAGCTGTGGCGCGGCGAGCAGGCCGATCGACACGGTCAGCCACGAAACACAGATCACGAAGGGCGCGACCCAGCGCGGGGCGAAGCGGCTCAGCAACGGCACGACAAACGCTCCCGCGATTCCCACGCCTTGATAGATGGATGCTACGGCCCCTGCCGACGTAGCATCCAGATTCAGTTCGTCGGCCGCGAACGATGGCAGCCACGTCGTCAGCCCGTAGTAGATCGTGCACTGCAACGCGAATGAAGCGACGAGAAACCAGGCGACAGGCCGCTTCAGAAGTGATCGCGAATCACGGCTTCCGCCGATGACGGGCAACGGACCAGTGATTGCCGCGCTGTCGAGCTCGTTGCCAGCGCTGTCTCGCACAACCTTGGCTCGTAGAACGGGCGAAGTAGGTTGGGTGGTGTCGAGCGCCGCCGTCTGCGTGGGTTCGCCCGAGAGCCCGTCACCGTCACGGAAGGCACGGCGCGAGCGGCGAATGTGCACCGCCCAGAGCGCGATGCCTGCGACGGTGAGCACCGACCAGCTGAGCAGCGCCGCATTCCATCCGATCACTTCGGCCAGAGGTGCGGTGCCGAGCGAGGTGATGAGAGACCCCACGTTCAGAGTGGCGGCGTATGCCGCAGTCACCAGAGCGACACGGTCGGGCGGCACGTCGCGTCGGATCACGACGGGAATGACGACGTTTCCGACGGTGATGAACGCGCCGATGATGAACATCCCGGCGAGCATCCAGCCGAATCCGGGCAGCGCACGCACGAAGGTCCCCACGAGCACACCCGAAAGCGACAGCATCAGCGCGAGTTCTGCACCCGCTCTTCGAATCACGAGCGCAGCCAGCGGTGTCAGGGCAGCGAACATCAGCACGGGCGCGGTTGTCAGCAATCCTGCAGTGGCCGCGCCGATGCCGAAGTCTTGCTCGATGAGTCTCAGCACTGCGGTAGGCGCCACGATCGGGCCGCGAAGACTCATCGCTGCGAGCAGAACGCCCGCCACGACCAGCCATGGCATCCCTCGTCCGACGCGGGAGCGAGTGTCGGAGTTCACCACCCGAGTCTAGGAGGCCGCCGCGTCTCGCCCCGCTGCGCTCACCTGTTCCGTCTCGTCCACTCCAGCAGCCGCTCCAACGGCCAGGTCGTGACGATCCGCTCTGGTGGCACGCCTGCCGCTTCGGCTCTCGCCGCTCCGTGGTCGACCAGCGACAGCTGTCCCGGGGCATGCGCATCAGAGTCGATCGCGAACAGACACCCCGCTCGCAGCGCGAGCTCGATCAACTCATCTGGCGGGTCCTGACGTTCCGGCCGAGAATTGATTTCCACCGCCACGCCGTGTGCGGCGCAGGCGTCGAACACGGCTTTCGCGTCGAATGCAGACGGCGGTCGCGTGCCACGGGAGCCTTCCACGAGCCTTCCCGTCACATGGCCGAGCACATCGATGTGCGGTCCTGAGACCGCAGCGATGAGCCGACGAGTCATCGGCGCACGCTCCATTCGCAATTTCGAGTGCGCAGATGCAACGACCACATCGAGTTCGTCAAGCAGTTCGGGTTCTTGATCGAGGTCGCCATGATCGAGAATGTCGACCTCGATGCCGGTCAGCAGCGTGAAGCCAGGCGCACTCAGGCCGCGCACCATCTCGATCTGCGTGCGCAGCCGTTCAGGGCTGAGCCCGTTCGCGACACGCAACCGGGGCGAGTGATCGGTGAGCGCAAGGTATTCATGACCGAGGGAGCGCGCAGCATCCACCATCAAATCGATCGGGGTGAGCCCATCTGACCAGTCGCTGTGCGAATGCAGGTCTCCGCGCAGCAAGCTTCTGAGAGACGATTGCTTCTCAGCCCCCACGCGCTCGCGCAGATCGAGCAGATACGCGGGCACACCGCCTTGCAGGGCTTCTTGAATCACAGCCAGAGACGAATCTCCGACGCCCTTGAGTCTTCGCACCCGCGCCGTATCGCGCAGCTCTTCGTCGCTCAGGCCAGCGATGGCGTCTGCTGCCGCTCGAAACGCCTTCGACCGATACTTCGACGACCGCTCCCGCTCGAGGAGCGCGGCAATCTCAGCGAGGGCTTCGTGCGCGTGCATCGCCGATCATCTCATTTCCGTCAGGGTGCGAAGGTCGCCTTCTTGACAACCACGGGGGCGCTCGCCATGCGGCGGAAAGACCACCCGAACATGATCGACAAAATGCCGATTCCGATCGCAAACGCCGACACCCCGAACGCCACCACCGACGTGAACAGCGACGCGCGAAGGAACGAGGCGTTCATCACGGTCGCGCGCGTCGGGTCATCCATCGGCAACTCGGCATAGGTCTGGCCCCCAGAAGCCTCGAGCGCATGGTGCTGAATCGTCTCGGCTTGCACGTACGCCGTGAGCGGCCCCGCTACCTGCTGCCCAGCGAAGGCCGAGGCGTCATCAGGAACAATGATGTTCTCAGCGCGTAACTGAGACGACACCATGATCCACGCGGTAAGACCAACCGCGATGAGCAAGATCCCGGCGAGAACGCCCAAGGTTCCGACGACTTTGACCCCGCCTAGGCTTCGGGCTGGTGGCTCAACTGCTGCGGCTTGGGAATCAGAAGTATTTGAGTTCGAAGTTGACTCGGTCATGATCGCCCTCCGTGGCTTCGCTGTGTGCTGGCGCGGTGTGCGCTCCTGCCGACCACGCTATCGGTGTGGGCACAGTCGACGGAAGAGGTCGAAATGAGACATTACGCGTGGCCGCCGAAGGCTTGAGTGGCGCTCACCCAGTCGCGAAGAACAGTGGATGCAGCACCACTGTCAATCGCAGCAGCAGCGTCGGCAAGCGCCTCGCCGAGACGCGTGACGATGGGCCGCTGCACTTGCGCTGAATCAAGGAACAGCCGATACGCCACCATTCCCGCCGCAGCATTCAACAGCACGATGTCGCGCACTGCTCCCGTTTCGCCACTCAAGACACGCCGAACGACATCCGCGTTGTGCGAGGGGTCTCCCCCGAGCAGATCGTCGATCTGCGAGAGCGGAATGCCGAGATCTCGAGGATCGAGGTCGTGCTCGTGCACGTCACCACGACTGACCTCCCACAATCGGCTGTGTCCGGTAGTCGTCAATTCGTCGAGACCGTCATCACCGCGGAAGACGAGAGCGGTGGCGCCGCGAGTTTGAAAGACCCCCGTGATCAGCGGCACACGGTCGAGCTGGGCGACACCGACCGCGTTGGCTTCAGCACGCGCGGGGTTGCAGAGCGGCCCGAGAAAGTTGAAAACGGTGGGAACACCCAGCTCGGCCCGCGTTGGTCCCGCGTGGCGAAAACCCGGGTGGAACGCTGATGCGAACGCGAACGTGATGCCCGCTTGATCAAGAGTCTCGGCAACCTGCTCCGGCGTAAGTGTGAGGTCGAGGCCGAGCGCACTCAGCACGTCTGACGATCCCGAAGCCGAGCTCGCCGCGCGGTTGCCATGCTTAACTACCGGAATTCCAGATGCCGCAGCTACCAGAGCGGCCATCGTAGAAATATTGACAGTGCCAAAGCGGTCGCCGCCAGTTCCCACGATGTCGAGCACGGCCGAGTTCACAGGCAACGGCAACGCCGCTTCGAGGATCGCGTCACGGAAGCCGACGACCTCATCAACGGACTCCCCCTTCGCACGCAGCGCGATGAGAAATCCAGCCAGCTGTGAAGGCGTCGCCTCGCCCGACATGATCTTGCGCATCGCCCATGTCGATTGCGACACGCTGAGGTCACGTTCCTTCAGCAGATCGGTGAGAATTTCAGACCAGTTGTAGAGCTCCGCCATAACGCCAAAGCCTATCCGGATGCTGCGCCGCCACGATCCGCGCCATCACGAGCGAGTACTCGTTTGCGTGCATCGGGACTTCCTGGACAACTCACGGCGCATTCTTAGGCCGCCCTAAGACGGTATTGAGACAAAACAGTGAGCCGGGATGGGAATACGATCGCTCATCATCCGACATAATGGATCTGTGACGACCTCTACAGCGACCTACTCCCAGGCCATGCGGTCCGTCAAGCGGCCGGATCCGGTCGCTGTCGGAACCATCGTGTGGCTCGGCAGCGAAGTTATGTTCTTCGCGGGCCTCTTCGCCATTTATTTCACGCTTCGCAACGCATCGCCGGAGCTGTGGGCGGAGCGCACCGAGCTACTCAATGTGCCGTACGCCCTCGTAAACACGATCATCCTGGTTCTCTCGTCGGTGACCTGCCAGATGGGCGTGTTCGCGGCAGAGCGCTTCCAGCCCTACAGCACGAAGAAGCGCGGCTGGCTCGGCTGGGGCATGGTGGAGTGGTTCTGGCTCACCTTCATCCTCGGCGCGATCTTCGTCTCGGGTCAGGTATGGGAGTACGCACAGCTCGTCGCAGAGGGCATGCCGATCGCCGCTGACTCATACGCCTCGGCGTTCTACATCACGACCGGTTTCCACGCTATCCACGTGACAGGCGGACTCATCGCATTCCTCCTCACGATCGGCCGCGCGTACGCCGTCAAGAACTTCGGCCGCAAGGAAATGACCACCGCAATCGTCGTGTCTTACTACTGGCACTTCGTTGACGTGGTGTGGATTGCCCTGTTCGCCGTCATTTACTTCCTGAAATAGAGCGGAGCTGATTCCCGACATGGCACGTGACACCCCGCGCCGCTCCTCCGGCCGCCGCAGCCCTTGGGCTGCCGCCGCCCTCATTGGCATCGGCCTTCTGATCACCGGCGGCGTATACGCCGGAGCATCGGCGGCAATGGCCTCGACTGAACCGACCGCCGTCGCCTCGACGCTGACCGTTGAAGACGGCCAGAAGCTGTTCCAGGCGAACTGCGCAACTTGCCACGGTCTCGACCTGCAAGGCTCGGAAGAAGGCCCCGCTCTTTACGGAGTCGGCGAGCTTTCCGTTCACTTCCAGATGAGCACCGGACGCATGCCGCTGCAGATGCAGGGTCCGCAGGCTCCGCAGAAGCCCGTGCAGTTCACCGATGAGCAGATCGCCGCAATCGGCGCCTACATTCAGGACGCCGCCCCTGGGCCCAGCTTTCCCGACGCAGAGGTTCTCGACGGTCAAGGCGACGAATCGCATGGTGGAGAGCTCTTCCGCATCAACTGCGCAATGTGCCACAACGTGGCCGGCGCCGGTGGCGCACTCACCGAGGGCAAGTACGCCCCCGCGCTTCACACCACCAGCGAACTGAACATGTACGCGGCAATGGTGACTGGGCCGCAGAACATGCCGGTATTCAACGACATGACTCTCACTACCGAAGAGAAGCGTGACGTCATCACCTACCTCCTCTATCTGCAAGACAATGAGTCAGCCGGCGGGTTCTCGCTCGGCTCACTCGGTCCTGTCTCTGAGGGCCTGTTCATCTGGATATTCGGCATCGGCTCGCTGATCGCCATCACCGTGTGGATCACGGCGAAATCCAACTGATTTATCGATTCACGTAAGCACTGACGAGGAGCAGCATGGCACACGAGGACGACGCCCTCGAGCACGAGAGGGCTTCATGGAAGCCGTCCCCCGGGCTCGCGGTCGCGGTCACCGACCCAGTGCAGAACCCGGGTTTGCCTCCGCACCGCACGCGGATGACCGACCAGGACCCAGCGGCAATGAAACGCGCCGTACGCACGGTCTACACGCTGTTTTATGTTTCGGTCGCGGCGAGCATCTGGGCGATCGCTGCCTACATGCTCTTCCCGATCGAGAGCGGCCGGATCATCGACATCCGTCACAACAATCTCTTCATCGGATTGGGCATCGCGCTAGCGTTGCTGGCGATTGGTATCGGAGCGATCCACTGGTCGAAGGCGATCATGTCGGACAAGGAGTTCATCGAACCCCGACACGCCACTCGTGGCCGTGACGTCACGCGCGCGGCCGCCATTCAGGTGTTTGACGAAGCCAACGAGGAGTCGGGCTTCGGCCGTCGCACCGTGATCCGCAACTCGATGATCGCCGCTCTCGTGGCCTCCATCGCACCCGGTATCGTGTTGTTCCGCGGTCTCGCACCTTTCGACTCTCCTGAGCACCCCGACGCCGGAAACCCCGTCGCCCTTCTCAGCCACACCATGTGGAAAGAAGGATCGCGCCTCGCGCACGACCCCACCGGTGAGCCGATCCGTGCCGCTGACCTCACCCTCGGTTCTGCCGTGCACGTGATTCCGCAGGAACTCGCAGAGCTCTCGCACCACGACGGCTACCTCGAAGAGAAGGCGAAGGCGATCGTTCTGCTGATGCGTCTTCTGCCAGACCAGCTGATCGAGTCCGAAGAGCGCAAGGACTGGTCGTACAACGGCATCGTTGCGTACTCGAAAGTCTGCACGCACGTCGGCTGCCCTGTTGCGCTGTACGAGCAGCAGACTCACCACCTGTTGTGCCCATGCCACCAGTCGCAGTTCGACGTGACTGACGAGGCAAAGGTCATCTTCGGGCCCGCTGCGCGCGCATTGCCGCAGCTGCCGATCACCGTTGACGATGAGGGCTACCTCATTGCGACGAGCGACTTCAACGAGCCTGTAGGCCCGAGCTTCTGGGAGCGCCATTGATGAGTACCGTCACCGAGCCTCAGAACCAGGCCGAAGCTGAACCACGAGAGAAGCCTCTCGGCGGTCGGTTCATCGGCGCCACCGCGAACTATCTCGATGAGCGCACGAGTCTTTCTGGCATCGTCAAAGAGCTAGGTCGCAAGATCTTCCCCGACCACTGGTCATTCATGCTCGGCGAGATTGCACTGTGGGCGTTCGTCGTTGTGTTGATGTCGGGAACGTTCTTGACGTTCTTCTTCGACGCATCGATGGTTGAGACGCACTACTACGGTGCCTACCTGCCGATGCGAGGAATCGAGATGTCGGCCGCTATGGCGTCGACCCTCGAGATCTCGTTCGACCTGCGTGGCGGATTGCTCGTTCGCCAGATTCACCACTGGGCCGCCCTTGTATTCGTCGCCGGTATCGGCGTGCACATGCTTCGCGTCTTCTTCACCGGCGCGTTCCGCAAGCCGCGCGAGCTCAACTGGGTGATCGGGTTCATCCTCTTCATCCTTGCGATGGCAGAGGGCTTCACCGGCTACTCGCTTCCCGATGACGTGCTGTCGGGCAACGGACTGCGAATCATCGACGGCATGGTCAAGGGCATCCCAATCGTCGGAACGTGGATCTCATTCCTGCTGTTCGGCGGTGAGTTCCCCGGAACCGAGATCGTTGGACGTCTTTACTCGCTCCATATCCTGCTTTTGCCGGCGATCCTGGTCGCGCTGCTCGCGGCCCACCTCATGTTGATGATCATCAACAAGCACACGCAGTTCGCCGGACCCGCTCGCACCAACGACAACGTCGTGGGCTACCCGATGGTCCCCGTGTACATGTCGAAGATGGGTGGCTTCTTCTTCATCACGTTCGGAGTCATCGTCTTGGTGGCGTCGCTGTTTACGATCAACCCGATCTGGAACTACGGCCCCTACGACCCGTCGCCTGTCTCGGCTGGTACGCAGCCTGACTGGTACATCGGCTTCGCAGACGGTGCGCTGCGCCTGGTTCCCCCGGGCTGGGAGTTCGTGCTGTTCGAGCGCACTTGGTCGTTCAACATCATCGCTCCCCTCGCTGTGCTCGGTTTGTTCATCGTGCTGGTGCTCATCTACCCGTTCATCGAAGCGTGGGTCACGGGAGACAAACGTGAGCACCACATCGCTCAGCGACCACGCAACGCGGCAACGCGTACGGCGATCGGTGCTGCTGGCGTCACCTTCTATGCGGTCCTGTGGGCTGCAGCGTCATCAGACATCATTGCGACGCACTTCTGGCTCACGATGGAAGGTGTCATCCACACCTTGCAGGCTCTGCTCATTCTGGGCCCGATCATCGCCTACTTCGTCACGAAGCGCATCTGCATCGCGCTCCAGAAGAAGGACCGTGAGATCGCCCTGCATGGCTACGAGTCCGGACGTATCGTGCGTCTTCCCGGCGGCGAGTTCATCGAAGTTCACCAACCCGTGGATGAGTACGAGCTCTTCAAGCTCGTCGATGTCGAGGCGTACGAACCTCTCGTAGTGCGACCGAACGCTAAGGGAAACATCCCCTGGACCGAGAATGTTCGCGCTTCGCTCTCGCGGTGGTTCTTCGAAGACCGCCTCACGCCTATGACGCAGACAGAGCTCGAAGCTGCGCGCGCCCACCAGCACCACGCTCTCGATCACATCGCTGAAGAAGAGCACGCCGAGATCCAGGGCGCTCATGAGCGTGCCGGTGTTCCGGATGCTCCGCACGTTCCGATCGACGACGGTCACCAGTCAGAGACCTCGGTGCACCCGTCAAACGTCATCATTCCTGAACCTGGCCAGGAATCGAAGGACAAGAACAAGGACGACAAGAAGTAGCACTAACGCAATAGCCCCTGTCGCTCCCCCGTTTTGCGGGGCGCGGCGGGGGCTATTCGTTTGGCTTGGCAACGCGGCAGTAATCCTGCGTATGCTGACGCTTTGGAGTCTGGCTCGGTTCCGCTGCGCGACCTAGCGTGGAACCATGACAGACGCTATGGCCTTCTTCACCGAAAAACTCAGCCACGAGACAGACCCGTCAGACGTCTATGCGGCGCAAGAGTCGGGTGACAATTCCTTCGTGCTCGTCGACGTTCGCAGCGCCGAAGCGTGGGCCCAGGGACGGATTCCCGGGGCCGTACACATCCCCTACCGTCAAATTGCTGAGCGTGCGCCACACGAGATCGACATCGCTACTCCCGTCGTCGTGTACTGCTGGAGCCCGGGGTGTAACGCCGGCGCCAAGGGAGCTCTCGGATTCGCCGAGCTGGGCTACTCCGTGCGCGAGATGATCGGTGGCTACGAGTACTGGGGTCGCGAGGGTCAGCCGTTGGTGAACGACGAGGGCTCGCTGCCTCGTACCTTCGATGCGCGAGTCATGGCCGTTCGCTCCGAACAGTTGTGAAGTCGCGACCAAAGCTCAGATAGCCAGCAAAAAAGGTGTGCCTCCCGGGTTGGGAGGCACACCTTTTCTCAGAAGCTGATCAGCGCGCGAAGTACCCGCGGTAGTACTCGTAGACCCAGCCGACGATCGCCACGACGAACACAGCGATACCGATGGGCATCATCCAGGCTCCAACCGCGAGACCCATCATGGCCAGGGCAGCTGAGGCAGCCAGCACAATCGGCCACCAGGACCACGGGCTGAACTCGCCCAACTCAGGGTCACCGTCGTCGATATCGGCCATCAGGTTGTCTTCTGGCAGCTCGCCGCCCTGTGCGGCGTGAACGCGACCGATATAAAACGCGATGAGTGCCGCCATCAGGCCGGTGAAGAGCAGCGCAATCGTGCCGACCCACTCAATGGCGTTGTACCAGGGACGATCCGCATGAGCGACGATATTCCAGACCGTGTACATCGCTGCCACGAGAAAGAAGAAGACCGTGAGCAGCCACCAGAGACCCGTATTGGTGCGCATCTACTTGACCTCTCCTGTCTCGACATCAACAACCGGGGTATCGGGAGCATCTTTCGCCGGTCCGACTCCCACAGGCACAGCAGCCTCCGGGTGGTTCAGATCGAATGCGGGGCGCTCACTGCGAATACGCGGAATCGAGGTGAAGTTGTGGCGCGGCGGCGGGCACGACGTGGCCCACTCAAGCGAGCCTCCGTAACCCCACGGATCGTTGACCGTGACCTTCGGCGCCTTGCGTGCGGTAATCCAGACATTGAACAGGAATGGAATCATCGATGCGCCGAGAAGGATCGCGCCGATGGTCGACACCTGGTTCTGCCAGGTCCAGCCATCCGCAGCGGAGTAGTCAGCGTACCGGCGAACCATGCCATCGACGCCCAACCAGTGCTGGATGAGGAAGGTCATGTGGAAACCGATGAACAGCATCCAGAAGTGGATCATGCCGATGCGCTCGTTGAGCATCTTGCCGGTCCACTTGGGCCACCAGAAGTAGAAGCCAGCGAACATCGCGAATACGACGGTGCCGAACACCACATAGTGGAAGTGCGCGACAACGAAGTACGAGTCGGAGGTGTGGAACGTCAGCGGCGGCGACGCCAAGATGACACCGGTCAGGCCACCGAAAACGAACGAAACCAAGAAGCCCAGGGCGAAAACCATCGGCGTTTCAAACGTGATCGACCCTCGCCACAGCGTGCCGATCCAGTTGAAGATCTTCACACCCGTTGGCACCGCGATGAGCATTGTCATCAGGGCGAAGAAGGGCAGCAGTACAGCGCCGGTCACGTACATGTGGTGCGCCCACACTGCTACGGACAGTGCAGCGATGGCAATGGTCGCGTACACGAGCGTCTTGTATCCGAAAATCGGCTTGCGGCTGAAGGCCGGGAAGATCTCCGAGACGATGCCGAAGAACGGCAGCGCGATGATGTACACCTCGGGATGGCCGAAGAACCAGAACAGGTGTTGCCAGAGAATCACACCACCGTTTGCCGGGTCATAGATATGAGAGCCCAAAATGCGGTCGGATGCGGCGGCGAGGATCGCTGCTGCCAGCACGGGAAACGCCATCAGGATCAGGATGCTGGTGACGAGAGTGTTCCAGGTGAAGATCGGCATGCGCCACATCGTCATACCCGGCGCGCGCATCGTCACGATTGTGGTGATGAAGTTCACGGCACCAAGAATCGTTCCGAAACCGCTCATACCGAGGCCGAGCATCCACAGGTTTCCGCCGACACCTGGCGAGAACGACGCATTCGCCAACGGCTGATAGGCAAACCAGCCGAAGCCTGCTGCTCCCTGCGGTGTGAGGAAGCCAGAGACGGCGATCGTCGAGCCGAAGAGGAACAGCCAGAATGCGAACGCGTTCAAACGCGGGAAGGCAACGTCAGGCGCACCGATCTGCAGCGGCAGAATCGCGTTGGCGAAACCAGCAAACAGCGGGGTGGCGAACATGAGAAGCATGATCGTGCCGTGCATTGTGAATAGCTGGTTGTACTGCTCTTTGGTCGGAATGATCTGCATCCCGGGCTCGAACAGCTCAGCACGAATCAGCAGCGCCATCACACCGCCGAGCATGAAGAAAATCACCGAAGCGATGAGATACATGTAGCCGATGGTCTTGTGGTCAGTGGAGGTGATCCACTTGACGATGATGTTGCCTTTTTCCTCAACGCGTGAGGAACTCATCAGCGAAGCCTGCCGGGGCGGGAGCGTCGTGGGGCGCCCAGCCGAGGCGTCTTCAAGAGGAAGTGTCGTCGCCATGATTACTGTTCTCCGTCTTCACTGGCGCCGGTGCCCGGCAGGTTCTGCAAACGATCGTATTCGTCAGTGATGTCGCCGGTTTGACCCGCTGCTTCAAGCGAGGCCAGGTAGCTCTCGTACTCGGCTTCACTGACGACGTTGACGTTGAAGAGCATCATCGAGTGATACTCACCGCACAATTCAGCACACTTGCCGGCGTACTCGCCTTCGCGGGTCGGCGTGAAGGACCAGTAGTTGTCCTTGCCGATGTACATGTCCTTCTTGTACAAGAAGTCAATGATCCAGAAGGAGTGGATCACGTCGCGCGACTGCAGAGTGATCTTCACTTCCTGGTCTACCGGAAGCACGAGCGTGGGCAGCTCATTGAGGACATTGCCCTGCTCGTCTGTTTGAGCCTGCACGCCCATGGTCCACACCGTGTCGGCATCATTGTCGGCGGTGTATTGGAAGTCCCATGCCCACTGCTTGGCAATGGCGGTGATTTCGACGTCGGGATCTTCGTACTGAGTCTCGAGAATCGTCTGATCGCGCGCGGTGAAGGCGAAGAAGCCGATCACAAGAATCAGTGGAATCACCGTGTAGAAAATCTCGATCGGCATGTTGTAGCGAAGCTGAACGGGAAGACCCGACTGCCCGCGACGACGGCGGTATACAATCGCCGCCCATCCCATGAGGCCCCACGTGACGATGCCCACAACGAGCAGCACGATCCAAGAGTTCACCCACAAACCCGAAACCATCTCGGTTCGGTTCGTTGTGGCGACACCGTCCTCGGTGAACCCGGGGAGGTAACCGTTGAGCTCAGTGGGGGTGCACCCGGCAAGTACTGCGGCCGTAGCAATCCCCACAGGGAGTACGGCCCAGCGGAGGCGGCGTTTCGAGGGCACAATGCACCTTTCCAGTTCGCGGACAGGACTGTAGATCAGTCTATGGCAAGCATCCAGGCGATTCAGGCCATCCACCCAGTTTGATCAAAGATATGTCCCCACAAAAAACAGGCCCGACGTGCTCTCGCAGCACTTCGGGCCTGTCAAAAATTGCTCGATCAGTGGAAGCTGTCTCCACACGCGCAACTGCCGGCGGCGTTGGGGTTGTCGATAGTGAACCCCTGCTCCGCGATCGTGTCTTTGAAGTCGATCGTCGCACCGTCAAGATACGGCACGCTCATGTCGTCGATGATGACTTCGACCCCGTCGAAATCAACCGTTTTATCGCCATCGAGATAGCGCTCGTCGAAATACAGCTGGTAGATCAGACCGCTGCAGCCGCCGGGCTGGACGGCAACTCGCAATCGCAGATCATCTCGGCCTTCCTGCCCGAGCAGGCTCTTCACCTTCAGCGCAGCCTCGTTGGTCAATGAGACGCCGTGCTCGCGGGTGGTTGCATCGGTCGTCAGCGCGGTGTCTGTCATGGCACTCCTCCGGACGGGCCGCTCGCGCGGCTGGATGTGTCGATTGTACGCCCGCTGCTTGGCAGCCAGCCTGGAACAGCTCTATTCGATCACAACCGCAGCCACACGAGTCCGTTCTTCACGCTCGAGAGTCGAGCGCTTCGAGCAGGAGAGCTTCTGACGCGACAGCGTTGCGGAACGTATCGAGATGCAACGATTCGTTGGGACTGTGC
This sequence comes from Microbacterium marmarense, assembly GCF_037204165.1. NCBI lineage: Bacteria > Bacillati > Actinomycetota > Actinomycetes > Micrococcales > Microbacteriaceae > Microbacterium > Microbacterium marmarense. The sequence goes on along the minus strand of NZ_JBBDGL010000002.1, from coordinate 89,565 downwards.
GCTTTCGCGTGGGGGTCTTCGACGCCCGTCACAAGAATCTGTGCGCCGGGAAACTCCCTGACGAGATCGGCGATGAACGGAATCGACCCGCCCACGCCGATATCAACCGGCTCAACGCCATAGCCCTCGTGAAGTGCGTCGCGCGCAGCCGCAACGGCCCAGCCGCTCGTGTCGACAAGGAACGCGTCGCCATAGTCCTGATCGACGAACTCCAGCTGCGCGCCAAAAGGCGCATTGGCACGCAGATGCGCCTCTACGGCGGCATACGCCTCGCGTGCGGGCTGGCCGGGGGCCACCCGCGCGCTGATCACGACGGTCACCTCCGGGGTCAACGTGTTCGAGGCGTTCGCGACGCTCGGTGCATCGATCCCCGTGATCGTGATCGATGGTTTGTTCCAGATTCGGCTGAGAATGCTGCCGCGTCCAATCGGCGAGACCCCTTCGGGAAGCCCTGCCTCATCACGCAACGTCTCTTCGCTGTAGGTGGGCGTCTCAGCATCCCGCTCTGAAAGCCCTGGAACGGCCACAGCCCCGTCGTCGTCCCAGAGCGTTGAGAGCATTTTTACTGTCGCGAGCATCGCGTCAGGCACTGCGCCCCCGAACATCCCGGAATGTGAGGCGTGCTCGAGCGTGCGCACCTTCAGGGTGAACCGGGTGTTGCCTCGCAGCGAGACCGTGAGAGCGGGTGTGGTCGCATCCCAGTTGCCAGAGTCTGCAACAACGATGACATCAGCACGCAACGCCTCAGCGTTGTCAGAGAGAAACTGGGCGAAAGAACGAGAGCCGGCCTCTTCTTCTCCCTCGAAGAACAGCACGACACCCAGATCGAAATCGTTTCCCAGGGCTTGCTTCAGCGCACGTAGCGCTGCGACGTGCGCCATGATCCCGGCCTTGTCATCGGCTGCGCCGCGACCGTACAAGCGTCCTTGTCGCAACGTCGGCTCGAAAGGAGGCGACTCCCAGAGCGACTCGTCACCGACGGGCTGAACGTCGTGGTGCGCATAGAGCAAGATGGTCGGGCGACCATTGCGGGCAGCACGCGTGGCCAGCACCGCCGGCTGGCCGGCTTCGCCGGTGTCAGCGATGACGGCGTTGCGAATCTCCACAGAATCGAACAGATCGAGCCCGCGAACCAACTCAGCGACTGCCTCGGCGCTCTGTGCCACAGCGCCAGGGTCGAAGCCGGGAAATGCGATCGAGGGAATGCGCACGAGAGCGCCGAGATCGGCGAGGGCGACGGGGATTCCAGACGCTGCGGCAGCGCGCACAGCATCTTTTCGAGAAAGCTCAGTGGTCATGCGGGTAATCTTAAGCCCACACCTGTTCACAATCATCGAGGATTCACCCGTGGCTAAGACACCCGCCGCCCCCGCACCGAACGACGTTCCGGCCGATTCTTCGGCCGAGTCGTCAGCGACCGGCAAGGGTCGCCCGACCCCGAGCCGTGCCGAGCAAGAGGCGGCCCGCAAGCGCCCCCTCGTGCCCGACAGCAAGGAGGCGAAAGCTCGCGCCAAGGCTGAGCTCGCCGCTCAGCGTGAGAAAGCACGAGTCGGCATGGCCGCCGGCGACCCCCGCTACCTCCCCGCGCGTGACCAGGGCCCGCAGCGCAAGTTTGTTCGTGACTTCGTAGACCGCGGGTTCCACCTGGGCGAGGCCGTTATGCCCGCCATGGTTGTGGTGATCTTCGCCACCTTCATTCCGAGCACCGAGGTGCAGTTCTATTCGTTCGTCGCGCTCTGGATCTTCATCTTCTTCGTGGTCGGCGACATGGTCATCACGTCGATCCGCGTCAAGCGCGCCGCAAAAGAGAAGTTCGGCGAAGGCAAGGTCGAAAAGGGTCTGGGATGGTATTCCGCAATGCGAAGCATCCAGATGCGATTCCTGCGGCTGCCCAAGCCGCAGGTCAAGATCGGCGGACGCCCGGTCTCATAGACCAGGTCCTCCGAAAGGGCGCGCGCTGATTTCTCAGTGCGCGCCTTTTACTTTGCCAGCGCCTGATTGATCTGACGCGCCCACAGCGGTCCGCGGTACAGGAATGCGGTGTAGCCCTGCACCAGGTTCGCGCCCGCTTCGAGACGTTCTTCGACATCGGCGCCAGTTTCAACTCCCCCGGCCGATATCACGCAGAACTCCGCGGGAACAGCGGCACGCACAAGGCGCAGCACTTCAAGCGACCGTGCTTTCAGCGGTGCTCCCGACAGGCCGCCGGCACCTGCTGCCCGCACCACTGCGTCGTCGGAGATAAGCCCGTCACGAGCGATCGTCGTGTTTGTCGCGATCAATCCGGCCAGGCCGAGGTCAACAGCCAACTGCGCAACGGCGGTGACCTCGTCGTCTTCGAGGTCAGGCGCGATCTTCACCAAGAGCGGAACCGAACCGGCCGCTTCACGCACCGCACTCAGCAGCGGCCGCAGCGTTTGAACTGCCTGCAATCCGCGCAGGCCCGGAGTGTTCGGAGACGAGACATTGACTACCAGATAGTCAGCCAGCGGCGCCAACAGCAAAGCGCTCTGCACATAGTCGGCTGTCGCGTTCTCGACGTCGACCACTCGACTCTTGCCAATGTTGACGCCGAGCACCGCGCGCTTCGACCGCTTGCGAAGTTTCTTCAAGCGCACGGCAGCTCGCTCAGCGCCGGTGTTGTTGAAACCCATGCGGTTGATCACCGCGCGATCGGGAATCAAACGGAACAGTCGTGGTCGCGGGTTTCCGCCTTGGGGTATCGCGGTAAGAGTACCCACCTCGACGTGCCCGAAGCCGAGCGAGTAGAGACCCGCTGCTCCCTTCACATCTTTGTCGAACCCCGCCGCGACACCGAATGGCGAATCGAACGTGAGGCCGAGCGCAGTTGTGGCAAGTTCCGGTGCAGGTGCGGTCAGACGACGGACCGCCCATGACAGCGGTGCAACACCAAGCGCACGAATGACGAGCATTGCGGCGTGATGTGCCGTTTCGGGGTCCATACGCGCGAACACGGTGCGAAAGATGAAGGGATACATCGTCTCCAGGCTAGCCGTTCGCAGGCGGAGCTCAGCACGCGCTGAGCCGTTCGTGCGCGAGGAATCTACTCGAGAATGGATGCTGCGGCACGTTCCCCGCGGGCACGGGGGTGGTCCAACCGAAGCTGAGCGATCGCCGCTTCGAAATCCTCAAGCGAATCAAAGGCCTGATACACGCTCGCGAACCGAAGGTAGGCAACTTCGTCGAGCTCGCGCAGCGGTTGCAGAATTGCCAAACCGATCTCGTTCGCATCCAGCTGCGACGTGCCGGTCTGACGAATCGATTCTTCGACCGTCTGCGCCAACACCGCGAGATCGCCTTCGGTGACAGGACGCCCTTGGCACGCCTTTCTAACACCCGACATGACCTTCTCGCGGCTGAAAGGCTCAATGACTCCGGAGCGCTTGATGACGTTGAGACTCGCCGTTTCAACCGTGGTGAACCGGCCCCCGCACTGCGGACACTGTCTGCGGCGACGAATGCTCAGACCGTCGTCGCTGGTGCGCGAGTCGATAACGCGAGAATCGGAATGGCGGCAGAACGGGCAATGCATAAGAGGGCCAGACTACGCCTCGAACCGCGCCGTCACCGCTTCGCCGTGCGCAGGAAGAGCTTCTGCCTCAGCCAGTGTCACGATCGCGGCGCGCACAGCCTGCAACGCGTCGCGGTCATACTCAATGACCTGCTGAGGACGCAAGAAAGTCGACGCAGATAGCCCTGCCGAATAGCGAGCCTGACCACCTGTCGGCAACACGTGGTTGCTGCCGGCGAGATAATCTCCCAGGCTGACTGGTGAATTCGGACCGACGAACACTGCGCCGGCATGAACGAAATCTTCTGCACGAGCGTCTTCAAGGTGCAGCTCAAGGTGCTCGGGCGCGTAGGCGTTGCTGAAAGCTGTCGCCGTTTCGATGTCGTCTACCAGCACGATCGCGGACTGCACTCCTTCGCACGCGGCCGTGATGCGATCGGCGTGTCGAGTGCCCGGGGTTCGCGCTGTGATCTCAGCCTGCACTGCCTCAGCGAGACGAACGGAGGTCGTAACCAGTACCGCAGAAGCCTGTTCGTCGTGCTCGGCCTGACTGATCAGATCAACGGCTACCAGCCGCGCGTCGGCGGCATCGTCAGCGACAATCAGAATCTCGGTCGCCCCGGCTTCAGAATCCGTGCCGACAAGCCCTGCGACAGCGCGCTTTGCCGCTGCCACGAAGTTGTTGCCGGGGCCCGTCACCACATCAACCGGCTCAAGAGCGAGTTCGGGCACCCCGTGCGCAAACGCGCCGATGGCTCCCGCTCCCCCGATGGCGTAAACCTCTTCGACACCGAGCAAACGTGCAGCGCCGAGAATCACCGGGTGCACCCGTCCGCCAAACTCCGATTGGGGCGGCGAAGCGAGAGCGATCTGCGTGACACCAGCTACCTGTGCCGGTACCACATTCATCACCACGCTGGAGGGGTACACAGCTTTACCACCGGGCACATAGAGTCCGACTCTGCGCACCGGCTGCCACCGCTGAGTGACGCGAGCACCTGAGCCGAGTTCGGTCACCACCGGAGGGGGAACCTGCGCGGCGGATGCTGCCCGCACGCGCGCAATTGCTTCCTCTAGCGCGCTGCGCACAGCGTGGTTGAGTCCCGCCAGCGCCTCATCAAGATGAGACGCGGGCACGCGCAGCTCGTGACCTGACACTCGATCGAACCGTTCTGCTTGCTCGCGCAGCGAAACCTCGCCGCGCGCCTCGACGTCAGCGACGATCTCGGCGGCGACAGTGAGGGCATCGTTTCGCGCCGCGCTTGCGCGGGGCACGGTGGCCAGCAGCTCGACGGGCGTCATAGTGCGCCCGCGCAGATCGATGATGCGAAGCATTAGCCGCGGGTCACTCCCGATACGTCGTTGAGAATGCCAGTACGCCCATCTTCGTGACGTACGACGAAGCTCTCGCCACGATCTTCAATCACGAGCGCCCACGCAGTGGGACCGACGCGGAAGAGGGGCATGCCCAGTTCATCGACCACATCTCGCTCTTCGGGTGCGAGTGCCCAGAAGGCCTGTTGGCGCACGGGTTCAGCAACGGGGGCACCGTCGGCATCGGCATCGGCCAACTCGGCCGCGGCACCGTCAGCTTCTGCGCTCTCGCCCGCATCAACCACTGCAATCTGCTCGGCCGAGTACGCGCCAGTGACGCTGTCGTCGGTCGCGATCTCGGCGTCGGCATCGACTGGCTCGTGCGCGTCGGCGCTGTCTTCAAGAGCACCGGAATCGTCAGCGACAGGGGCTGCCAGCGGGGCCGGGCGTGGCGAAATGGCTCTGATCGGACGCGCGTTGCGGTGCGCGGGAACCTCATCGCGACCGACGAAGTCCTCGTCGATCGGCGAGATGAACGGCGCGAACACCGTGAGGAAGACCCCGGCCATCATCAAGAAGAATGACACCCAGATCACCCAGCTTCGCACCCACTGTCCGGTGCTGCCAGCAAACGCGACCGTCTCCCAGATTGACTGAGCCCACAGCACGCTCGACACGCTGAATGCGACCGAGGCGAACTGGTCGATGCCCAGCGATCCGACTCTGCGAATGCCGAGTGGCGACAGGCGCCGCAATACGATCAGGAACACCGCAGCGGTCGGAAGACCGATAGTGAGAATCCACTGCAGACCCGACGTCCACACCGAATCGAAGCGCAAGGTGCTGAGTGAGAAGAACGACACGATGAAGGCCACCGCCCACACGCCCATCAGCGCAACCTCGCGGATGGAGAACGGCCCTACGCCGTACTGCGGGGCATGCTCCGGCGTGGTGGCATCCTCGTCGCCGTCGGCCGTGCTTTCTGCCGCAGCGTCGGTGGAAACCAGCGCCTCCACATCGGAGTTTTCTGCGAGCTTGTCGTCCGTCACAATCTTCCCTTCTTGCCGCGCGAGCGCAGCGTAAGTCTTGTTCGATCCTAACCGCGCGTGGCCGGATCGAGATGAGGTGTTGATGAGATCACCCGAGGCACTGCGGCCCGAGCAACCCCTTCAATTCGCCGAAGAGGTCGGCCGTCACCGAAACCGGCATCGGCACTTCGAATACCTTCGCAACGCCGCCTTTATGCAGTCGCAGCGTGACCTCGGTGGTGCCCTGATGGCGGTTGAGCACTTGCGCAAGCTCTTCGACCAGCTGTTGAGTGGCCCGATGCTCGGGAACCAAGAGGGTGAGGGGGCCTGAAGCATCCAATGCACCCAGATCTGGCGTGAATGCCGCCTGGGCGTGGAGGTTCAAGCCATCGTCGCGTCGCGACACCCGCCCGCGCACCGCGAGGATCGAGTCGGCTATCAGCATCGATGAGAACTCGGCATACGTCTTGCCCATGAACATCACCGTCACTTCGCCGTTGAAGTCCTCGATGGTGATCATGCCGTACGGGTTGCCACTCGCCTTTGCAACCCGATGCTGCACGCTGGTGACAAGTCCCGCGACGGTCACCTGATCACCGTCGCTAAGGTCTTCCGAAGCAAGAAGATCATGGATGCTGATCGAGGCATGCTTCGCGAGCGGCACCTCGAGCCCGGCGAGCGGATGGTCAGAGACATACAGGCCCAGCATCTCGCGCTCGAATGCGAGCTTGTCTTTCTTCGTCCACTCGGGGCGCTCTGGTACCTTCGCCGGCGCAATCTCTTCGGTCTCGTCGTACAGGCTGTCGAAATCGAAGCCGATGGCTCCCGTAGCCGCTTTTCGCTTGCTCTCGACCGCGGCTTCGGTGGCATCCTCGTGGATTTCCATGAGCGCTCTGCGCGTGGAGCCGAGCGAGTCGAACGCCCCCGCCTTGATCAGCGATTCAATCGTCCGCTTGTTGGAGACATGCATCGGAACCTTGGTGAGGAAGTCGTGGAAACTCACAAAGCTCTCGTCGGCGCGCGATGACACGATGCCATCCACAACGTTCGAGCCGACGTTGCGCACCGCACCCAGCCCGAAGCGGATGTCTTCGCCGACAGCGGCAAAGAATCGGATTGATTGGCCGACATCTGGCGGCAGCACTTTGATGCCCATGCGACGGCACTCGTTGAGGTATACCGCCATCTTGTCTTTAGAGTCACCGACGCTCGTCAGCAGTGCTGCCATGTACTCGGCCGGGTAGTGGGCTTTGAGATACGCCGTCCAATACGAGACCAGTCCGTAGGCCGCCGAGTGGGCTTTGTTGAACGCATAGTCGGAGAAGGGCAGCAAGATGTCCCAGAGCATCTTGATGGCAGCATCCGAATAGCCATTGGCGTGCATGCCTGCCTCGAAGCCTTCAAACTGCTTGTCGAGCTCCGACTTCTTTTTCTTGCCCATTGCGCGACGCAGAATATCGGCTTGTCCGAGGCTGAAGCCGGCGACCTTCTGCGCGATCGCCATCACCTGTTCTTGATAGATGATCAGGCCATAGCTGGTGTCGAGAATCTCGGCGAGCGACTCGGTGAACTCGGGGTGGATCGGAGTGATCTCTTGCTGGCCGTTCTTTCGCAGCGCGTAGTTGATGTGCGAGTTCGCCCCCATAGGCCCGGGACGATAGAGCGCGATCACGGCGGAGATGTCTTCGAAGTTGTCGGGCTTGAGCAGACGCAGCAACGACCGCATCGGACCGCCATCAAGCTGGAAGACGCCGAGCGTGTCTCCACGCGAGAGCAGTTCGTAGGCGCCCTTGTCGTCGAGAGTGAGGTCTTCGAGCACGAGGGGATGGCCGCGGTTGGCTTCGATGTTGTCGAGGGCGTCGTTGATGATGGTGAGGTTTCGAAGCCCCAAGAAGTCCATCTTGATCAGTCCGAGCGACTCGCACGACGGATAGTCGAACTGCGTGACGATCTGCCCGTCTTGCTCTCGGCGCATAATCGGAATGATGTCGATGAGTGGCTCGCTCGACATGATCACCCCCGCCGCGTGCACGCCCCACTGCCGCTTCAGGTTCTCGAGCCCTACTGCGGTGTCGAAGACCGTTTTGGCCTCAGGGTCGGTCTCAATGAGGGTTCGAAACTCAGCCGCCTCTTTGAATCTCGCGTGGCTCTTGTCGAACATCCCCTCGAGCGGCATGTCCTTTCCCATCACTGCGGGAGGCATCGCCTTGGTGAGCTTGTCTCCCATGCTGAAGGGAAAGCCCAGCACTCGACCAGCATCTTTCAGAGCTTGCTTGGCCTTGATGGTTCCGTAGGTGACGATCTGAGCGACGCGCTCGTCACCGTACTTTTCTGTCACGTACTGAATGACCTCGCCGCGGCGCCGGTCGTCGAAGTCGACGTCGAAGTCAGGCATCGAGACGCGGTCAGGGTTGAGGAATCGCTCGAAGATCAAGCCGTGCTGCAGCGGGTCTAGGTCGGTGATTTTCATCGCGTAGGCGACCATGGAACCCGCACCCGAGCCTCGTCCGGGCCCGACACGAATACCGTTGGCCTTGGCCCAGTTGATGAAGTCGGCAACGACCAGAAAGTAGCCCGGAAAACCCATCTGGATGATGACGCCGGTCTCATACTCTGCTTGCGCGCGCACCGCGTCAGGGATTCCGCTCGGGTAGCGGTAGTGCAGCCCAGCCTCGATCTCCTTAACGAACCAAGACTCCTCGGTTTCGCCTTCTGGCACCGGGAATCGTGGCATGTAGTTCGCGCTGGTGTTGAATTCGACGTCACAGCGTTCGGCGATAAGGAGCGTGTTGTCGCAGGCTTCGGGCTTGTCGCGGAAGACCTGCCGCATCTCGGCCGCAGACTTGACGTAGTAGCCGTCGCCGTCGAACTTGAAGCGTTTGGGGTCATCGACCGTCGACCCTGACTGCACACACAGCAACGCGGCATGGGCAGAGGCGTCGTGCTGATGGGTGTAGTGCAGGTCATTGGTGCCGACCAGCGGAATATCGAGGTCTTTGGAGATCTTCAGCAGATCGCTCATGATTCGACGTTCGATGTCGAGTCCGTGGTCCATGATCTCGGCGAAGTAGTTCTCTTTGCCGAAGATGTCTTGGAACTCTGCCGCTGCGGCCCGCGCCGCATCGTATTGGCCGAGTCGCAGCCTGGTCTGCACCTCACCGGAGGGACAGCCAGTGGTGGCGATGAGTCCCTTGGAGTACTTCTGCAGAATTTCCCGATCCATGCGGGGTTTGAAGTAGTAGCCCTCGAGCGACGAAAGTGACGACAACCGGAACAGGTTGTGCATGCCTTCGGTCGATTCAGAGAGCAGTGTCATGTGGGTGTATGCGCCCGCACCCGAGACGTCGTCACGGCTTTGCTCGGGCGAGCCCCATTTGACTCGTGACTTGTCTGAGCGATGGGTTCCGGGCGTGACGTAGGCCTCGATGCCGATGATCGGCTTGATGCCCGCGTCTTTGGCGGTCCGATAGAACTCGAACGCGGCGAAGGTGTTGCCGTGATCGGTGACCGCGATCGCTGGCATGTCAAGGCGCACAGCTTCATCGATCATCGGCTTGATGCGCGCTGCCCCGTCAAGCATCGAGTATTCACTGTGTACGTGCAGATGTACGAAGGAGTCGGATGCCACTCAACGAGACTACCTTCGGGTCACGACGTGGTCGTCGTTGCGCGCCCCATAGGCTCGTTCTCATGGCAACTCCAGATTTCGTCCTGTCGCTTCGTAAGAAGCTCGGTCATTCCCCACTCCCGCTTGTAGGGGTAACCGCCGTCGTGTTCAAAGACGAGAAGCTGCTGATTGGCAAGCGCGCAGACAACGGTCAATGGCAGTGCGTCTCGGGAATCGTAGACCCGGGCGAGGAGCCCGCCGATGCTGCGGTGCGAGAGTGCCGCGAAGAAGCAGGCGTGGTGGTGCGCGCGACTCGCCTTGCTCTCGTGCAGCAGCTTCCGCGAATCACCTATGACAACGGTGATCAGGTCGACTATCTCGATCTCGTGTTCCGCTGCGACTGGGTCTCGGGTGACCCACACCCGGCAGACGGCGAACTCACCGAAGTCGGCTGGTTCGCGCTCGGTCAGCTCGGCGACATGGAGCAGGCACACGTACGCAAGATTGCGCTCGCTCTCGCCGAAGACGATCCTGCCTCGTTCTCAGGCGGTCGTTGAGATCAGGCGGGATCGCGCAGCAGCTCGAGTGCGTGGCCCAAATCCTCGGGATACTCTGAACGAAACGTCATCCACTCCCCCGTCGCCGGGTGTGAGAACGACAGCTCTCGCGCGTGCAGCCACTGACGGGTGAGTCCGAGGCGCGCGGCGATAGTGGGGTCGGCGCCGTAGAGCGGATCGCCCACACAGGGGTGGCGGTGCGCAGCCATGTGCACTCGAATCTGATGAGTGCGACCGGTTTCGAGATGAATCTCGAGAAGAGATGCGCCGGGGAACGCTTCCATCGTCTCGTAGTGAGTCACCGAGTCTTTGCCGGTCGGCGTCACCGCAAACTTCCACGAGTGGGAGTGGTGGCGCCCGATGGGAGCATCGATGGTGCCGGCAAGAGGATCAGGGTGCCCTTGAACGACCGCGTGGTAGATCTTCTCGACGGTGCGTTCCTTGAACGCCTGTTTGAGTACGGAGTACGCGCGTTCTGTCTTCGCGACCACCATAAGGCCGCTGGTGCCGACATCCAAGCGATGAACGATGCCTTGGCGCTCGGCCGCCCCCGTCGTCGCGATGCGATACCCGCTGCCCGCAAGCGCGCCGAGCACGGTAGGACCCTCCCAACCGACAGACGGATGAGCCGCGACGCCGGTCGGCTTATCGACGACAACGAACTCGTCGTCGTCATAGACGATGCCAAGGTCTGGCACGTTGACCGGCACAACGCGCGGCTCCTCTTTCGGCGTCCACGACACGTCGAGCCATGATCCGCCGTGAAGCCGATCCGACTTTGCCAACACCCGGGTGTCCATCGTGACCCCGCCCGCTTCGGCGACTTCGGCGGCAAATGTGCGCGAGAAGCCCAGCATCTTTGCGAGCGCTGCGTCTACACGAACTCCGTCGAGGCCATCGGGAACGGGAAGCGAGCGTGATTCCACGTCAGTCGACCGATGAAATGGATGCTGCTGCATCCGGATTGTCGTCTGCTTCACGTTCATCAGCCGACTCGTTCTTGGCGACCGCACCTTCGCGGGTTCCATCGAATCGCAACCCCACGAGAACCATGATGGCGACGCCAATCATCATCGTCACGATGAACATGTCGGCGACGTTGTAGATCGCTGGCATCATCCAGGGGGTGTTGATGAAATCGATCACGTGCCCAACACCGAAGCCCGGTTCACGCACCAGTCGATCAGTCAGGTTGCCGAGCACACCGCCGAGCAGCAAGCCAAGACCGACCGCCCACAGCCTCGACTTCACTCGTGTGGCGGCGAGCCACACGATAGTGATGGCAACGCCGGCAAGTGCGATGGTGAAGACCCAGGTGACTTCTTCGCCGAGCGAGAAGGCAGCACCAGGATTCTTGGTGAGATAGAAGATCAGGAAGTCGCCGATGATGTGAACCGACTCCTGATAGGGCAGGTTCTCAAGCGCGAGATACTTCGTAAACTGGTCGGCGGCCAGCACGATCGCCGCGAGAATCGCGATGATCGAGCCGGCCGCCGCCTGTCGAAGGGGAGGACGGACTGTCAAAGGTCCGGCTTAAAGGCCGACAGCCGAGACCGGGGTCGCACCCGACGAAGTGGCTGTGGTCTCCAGGTCGCGCAGCTTGCCCTCGATGTAGCCACGCAGCTGTGCGCGGTAGTCACGCTCAAAGCTGCGAAGCTCCGTGATGCGACCTTCGAGTTCCGTGCGGTCGCGCTCGAGCTTCTCGCGCGCCTCACGGCCACGCGTTTCAGCGTCATCGATAATCGACGCGGCCTGAGCCTTGGCGTCAGCGATCAGCTGGTCGCGCTGGGCCACACCCTCAGCGACGTGCTCGTCGTGAAGGCGCTGTGCGAGCTCGATGATGCCAGCGGTAGCCGCGGCACCTCCGCCTGCGGCAGCGGTCGCAGGCGCGGCTGCTGGGGCTGACTCGGTCTCGTCGGCGGCGGGCTCAGCCTCGACGGCAACAGGCGCGGACTCTGCGGCAGGAGCTGCGGCGGCGTCGCCGGACTCGAACTCCGCGACCTTAGCCTTCAGCTGCTCGTTCTCGGCGATAGTCTTGCGCCACTCAACGACGATCTCGTCGAGGAAGTCGTCGACCTCATCCGGGTCGAAACCTTCCTTGAAACGTACGTGCTGAAACTGCTTGGTGACGACGTCATCGGGGGTCAATGCCATGGTGATTCCTCTTTCGAGCGCTCCGGTCGCTGGCGTATGTCAGAAATACTCTCCCTGACGGGGCCGTATCTAGCAAGCATAGCCGCGGGTTCAGGTGACTGTCGAAGCAGTTCGTCGACGGTCTACTACTTATCAGGCACTTGCCAGCGCGCGCGTGACGCTCAGCAAGATGAAGCACAGCAGCATGGTGAGCGCGAAGCCGAAGTCAATGGCGACTGCTCCCACCCGCAACGGCGGTATGAGCCGCCGAAACAGCTTGATGGGCGGATCAGTGATCGAGTACACGATCTCAGCAGCAACTAGACCAGCGCCCTTAGGGCGCCACTCGCGGTTGAAGACCGGAATCCACTCAAGGATCAGCCGTGCGATCAACACGAAGACATAGAGCAGCAGCAGCGTGTTGAGAATTGATGCGATGAGTTGGAGAACTGCCACGATCTACTGCTGCGCGAAGGGCACGGCGTCAGGGTCAGCCTGCACGACTGATCCATCGCCCGATACTGCAACGTTCTCGGGCGAGAGCAGGAATACCTTGCTCGTCACTCGTTCGATACGCCCGTAAAGTCCCAGCGACAGTCCACTGGCGAAGTCGATCAGACGGCGCGCGTCTGCGTCGCTCATCTGCGACAGGTTGATGATCACCGGAATTCCCTCGCGGAAGTTCTCAGCGATCACCTGAGCGTCGCGGTACTGCTTGGGGTGCACCGTGAGAATCTCGCTCACCGCCGTCGGCGTGGGCTGGCGCACAACCGTCGGACGGTGCAGCGGCGTCACAGGTGCGGACTTTTCCACACTCTGCGGGCTGCTTTTGCGGCTCATCGGCTGAGGCTCTTCGTACGCCTCTGCTTCTTCGTCGGCGAGACCTAGGTAGACCATGGTCTTCTTGAGCGGGTTCGACATTGCATCCTCCGTAGTGCTCATCTGTTCTGAGGTTAACCGTGTTGGGGCCGAGGGCCCGTGATTGCCGAGCCAATGCGCAGGTGTGTCGCGCCCATTGCGATCGCTTCGGCGAAGTCTGCGCTCATGCCGGCTGAGATCCACTCGGCGTCTGGCACGACGCTGCGAACGATGTCGGCGCAGCCACGCAGTCGTTCGAATGCTCGCGCCGGCTGCTCTTCGAGCGGGGCGACTGCCATGACGCCTCGTACGCGAAGACTGTCTTTCGCTGCGACATGTTCAGCCAGGGCAAGGAGGTCTTCGGGCGCGACTCCGCCGCGGCCCGTGTCGGAGGTGAGGTTCACTTGCAAAAGCACATCGAGAGTCGAGGAACCAGGTTCCGCTGCACTGTCGAACGCGTTGGCCAACTTGGCGCGATCAACCGAGTGCACCATCGCGGCCGTAGATCGGATTGCTCGTGCCTTGTTGGTCTGGGCCTGGCCAACGAAGTGCCAGCGCAGATCCGAGAGGTGAGCCAGCGCAAGCGATTTCTCTGAGAACTCCTGCTGACGATTTTCGCCCACATCCCGAACGCCGAGCGCGTAGAGCGCTGCAACGAGCTCGGGCGGGTGGAACTTCGTCACGACAATGCGCGAGATTGACGCGGGGTCGCGGCCTGCCGAGCGAGCGGCATCCGCGATTCTCGCGTCAATCTCGGTGAGGCGAGCGCCTAAGTCGGCGTTCACGTCACTTCAGAAAGTCGGGAATGTCGAGATCGTCGTCGCCGAAGGCAGAGCCATAGTTCGACTCGACGTTGGCGCTCACCGATACCGGCTCGGGGTCGCGTGCGGCGACAGGCGCTTGCTCGTCTGCAACGTCGCTAGCAGCAGCCGTAGGAAGAGCTGGCGCGACGCGAGCGGTGGTGACGGGATCCACTCGCGACTGCGGCTCTCCGCCATCGAAGCCAGCGGCGATGACCGTGACGCGCACCTCATCTCCGAGGGTGTCGTCGATCACCGTTCCGAAGATGATGTTCGCCTCGGGGTGCGCGGCTTCTTTGACGAGCTGCGCCGCATCGTTGATCTCGAATATGCCGAGGTTCGACCCACCTTGCACCGAGAGGAGCACGCCGTGCGCGCCCTCGATGCTCGCTTCGAGCAGAGGGGATTCCACCGCCAGTTCGGCTGCCTTGATTGCACGATCCGCGCCTCGCGCCGAGCCAATGCCCATCAGGGCAGAGCCCGCGCCCTGCATCACAGATTTCACGTCTGCGAAGTCGAGGTTGATCAGACCAGGAGTCGTGATGAGGTCGGTGATGCCCTGCACACCGGCCAAGAGCACCTGGTCGGCAGTGGCAAAAGCTTCGATCATCGAAATGCCACGGTCGCTGATCTCAAGCAGACGGTCGTTCGGAACGACGATGAGAGTGTCGACCTCTTCTTTCAGCTTCGACACGCCAGTTTCAGCCTGGCTCTGCCGGCGACGACCTTCGAACGAGAACGGCTTGGTGACGACACCAATGGTCAATGCGCCGATGGACTTGGCAATCTTCGCGACGACGGGGGCTCCACCGGTGCCGGTTCCGCCACCCTCGCCCGCAGTAACGAAGACCATGTCAGCGCCACGAAGCGCTTCTTCGATCTCTTCAGTGTGGTCTTCTGCGGCACGACGCCCAACCTCGGGGTCGGCTCCGGCGCCGAGGCCCCGGGTGAGCTCGCGACCAACGTCGAGCTTGACGTCGGCGTCGCTCATCAGCAGCGCTTGCGCATCGGTGTTGATCGCAATGAACTCCACGCCACGCAGGCCGAGCTCGATCATTCGGTTGACGGCGTTAACGCCGCCTCCACCAACGCCGACCACCTTGATGACGGCGAGGTAGTTCTGGTTCTGGCTCATGCCGGCCTCCGGACCTGGGTAACCTTCAACCTCTAGTAGAGGTCTAAAGAATTGCTCGGTATGCAATTCCTGAATTGAAGGTATGCCGCGGGTCGACGTGGCGGCGGAAGGCCGTGGGCGTGTCGTCACATCTCCGCCCCAGATTGGAGCGATCAGACATCAGAGCACGACAATTGCCGCGGGCGATGAGACGTCATAGCTGAGCACATCTTCGGGAGGACGCGTCTGCATGATCTTTTCGAGTTCGAAGGCTTTGAGTGCGGAGTCCTCCGCGCTCCCCCACACGACATCCGTATTGGTGCCGCCGAAGGTGAGAGTAACGTCGTTGGGCGACGACGCAGACACGCTGGTGACGCGTTCGAGGATGCTGTCGGGAAGCGATCGAATCACCTGACCGACGGCGTGAAACGCGTCAGAACGAGATCCACCTGTCACCTCGATGATCGGCTCGCCACTCTCGCGATTCTCGGTGGTCGCGAGCGCAACCCCGGCTGCGTCGACCAACGTGTACCCGGCGGCTGACTCGATCAGTCCCACCGGGGTTCGTTCAACAAGCTGCACGACGAGTTCGTGCGGAGGACGAGCCTCGAGCGTGTACGACTCGATCAGCGGAAACGCCACGAGCGCGGCCTTGACGGCGCTCTCGTCAACAAGTGGCAGCGGCGTGTTCAGCTGAGACGAGAGCGCCTCCGAGACTTCCTCTGCGTCGAGGCGCTCTGCGCCGACGACGACGATGTCTTCAACCGCAAGAAGTGGGCTGTACGCCGCACCGAGCGTCACGACCACCAGCGCTGCCAGCGAAGCGAGCGAGCCGATCCACACCATGCGCCGTCGCCGCTGTCGACCCGTGAAACGGCGCACCTCGGAGCGCAACGCTTTGCGCCTTGCACGGGAGGCGCGCCAGACGTCGCGCATGCCCACGTCACCCTCGTAGGCAGCATTGCCGTCGTCGCCCGCGGGCAGCGGCGCAACCCGGCCGTCCGCCCCCGCCTGCGGCGCGAGCGCGATGACCGGCGCAGTGGGGTTCCCGTAGCGATCTGCCGTTGTCTCGTCGCCCTCAAACGACTCTGCCTCGCCTGACGGCGCGGGTCTCGCCGGAGGCGGCGGCAACGGCGGGGGTCGGCGCATGCGCCGCTACTCCCCCTGGCCCGTCACAGCGTCAGAGCTTTCAAGTGCTTCAAGCACCTGCGGAATGATGAGGTTGACGTTGCCACATCCCAAGGTGATGATGTAGTCCCCGTCGCGAGCGACGGAAGCCGTGTAGTCAGCGGCCTCCTGCCAATCAGCGACGAAGTGGACCTTCCTAGAGTCCGAGAACGCTTCGCTCACGAGGGCTCCGGTCACGCCGGCCACGGGGTCTTCCCTCGCACCGTAGACGTCGAGCACGACCGTGTGGTCGGCCAGCGACTCGAGTACGTCCGCGAACTCCTGGAACATGTCCTGCGTTCGCGAATAGGTATGGGGCTGGTGGAGCGCGATGATGCGCCCCTCGCCGACGACAGTTCGAGCGCCAGAGAGCGCTGCCGCGACCTCAGTGGGGTGATGCGCATAGTCGTCGTACACGCTGACCCCACGTCTGGTCTCGTGGAGCTCAAAGCGTCTGGCTGTGCCGCCAAAGGCCTGCACAGCATCGACGGCTGCTTCGAAGTCGTATCCCAGCGTGACGAGCACGGCAACCGCTCCGGTCGCATTGACAGCGTTGTGAACTCCCGGAATGCCCAACTGAGCGTGCGCGGTCTGGTCGCCATGAGTGATTGAGAACGAGACGGGGCCGTCTGTGCGGATGTCATGCACACGGAACGTGGCATCGCTGGCTTGGCCGAACGTGACCATGTGGGGATGTGAGATCTCCCGCGCTACCCGCACTGCGCCGGCGTCATCAGACGAGATGACCACGGCCTCGCTGGCGCTGTTGGCGAACTCGGCGAACGCGGTGTAGAACTTCTCACGGGTTCCCCAGTGATCGAGGTGATCGGGGTCGACATTGGTGATGAGCGCGACCGCGGTGTCGTACAGCACGAAGGTGCCGTCTGACTCGTCAGCTTCGATGACGACAAGATCGCCTGATCCGTTGCCGCTTGAAACGCCGAGATGCGCGATCACTCCACCATTCACGAAGGTGGGATCAGCATCCAACCCCTGAAGCGCGGTAACGACCATGCCGGTTGACGTGGTCTTGCCGTGGGCACCCGCCACCGAAACAAGTCGCCGAGCGCCAATGAACCAATGCAACGCCTGAGAACGGTGGATCACGTGCAATCCGCGCTGTTTGGCCAGCACGAATTCCGGATTCTCTGGCCAGATCGCGCCCGTGTGCACGACCGTGTCGACGTCGTCAGCGAGGTTCGACGCTTCGTGACCCACGTAGACAGTCGCGCCGAGCGCGGCGAGCTCCTGGAGGTACTTGCTGTCGGCGCGGTCAGAGCCCGACACCTTGATGCCACGCTCAAGGAACATGCGCGCAAGCCCCGACATGCCGGAACCACCGATTCCGATGAAGTGGGCGGCCTCGATGTTCTCGGGGATGGGCAGGGTGAGGTCGGGTCTGATCATGACCTCTCAATCCTAAGTTGGCGATTGGATGCTGCACCCCCGGCGCGCTGGCATGTGGCTGTGAGGCTGCCTCGTATGTGTTGACACATTGATACATTGCAAGACACAATCGGGCCTTGGAGTTCTACATGTCGATGGAGGTGTTCAGCGCGATCTTCTTGGTCGCTATCGCTGCTGTGCCGATAGGTGTCCTCATCTCACTGCGCAGGCCCAACTGGGGCATCACCCACGTGTACAAGGCTTCGACGCGGGCTCGGCTACCAATCACGTCGGATGAGATGTGGTGGAGCATTCGGCGCCGCTCGCGTAATGAAACTCGTGCGAGTATGTGGGGCTTGTTGATCGCGGTGGCAATCGTCGGCACGCTTTTTGCATTCACTCAGCTGAAGTCGAGCCCGTATTTCATCTGGATCCTGGTGCTCATGATCTTCGTTGTAACCGCGGTGACGTCGACCCTCGCCAGCACGCGTGAACGCCTCTTCTCGCCCGCTCCGCAGGCCGCGCGCATTGCGCGGGCGCGCGAGCTTGATGTCTCGGACTATCTGTCATCCGTGCGTCAATACACGCCACGGGTCTTACTCATCGCCGCCGGTGTGGCATTCACCGTGCTGTGCCTCAGCGCTTTCTGGAAAGAGATCAGCATCCCGGTGATCGTAGGATCCGCGACCAGCCTCGCGCTCGCATTGGTGGCGACGTGGATCTGCCGAGTCACAGAAAAGCGGATTCTCGCTTGCCCACAGCCCGCAACCAACACTCTTGAGCTCGGTTGGGATGATCTCTTCCGCACAGATTCGCTCAACAATCTCAGAATGGTCGCCGCGATGACAGCGTGGCTACCATTTGGCATTGCGCTGACCGCACTCACCAACGCTTGGATCTTTCGCGGTCAAACCGACCTTGAACAGTTTGCTGGGCTGTTTCCATGGTGGGGCATTCTGCTTTTGCAGGTTGTGTATGTGCTCGGCGCGGGTCGGCTCTCACCTGCGCTCTTTCCCGAATACTTGAACTCCCCGCAAGCTGATCTGTCTGTGACGAAGGAGATAGCGAAGTGATCGTCATCGATCCGCAATCGCACGTACCGCCGTTCGAGCAATTGCGCGCCGGCTTGCTCGCTGCCGTCGCGTCGAACGAACTAGCTGCCGGTCAACGCCTGCCAACGGTTCGACGTCTCGCAGAAGACCTCGGGATCGCGCCCGGAACGGTCGCGCGCGCATACCGGGAGCTCGAAGCATCCGAAATCATCGAAACGCGCGGACGCAACGGCACATTCGTCTCGGCCACCGGCGACCCTAGCCGCCAACAGGTGCAACGCGCGGCGGCCGCGTTCGCGGAACAGATCCGCGCGCTGAGTTTCGACGCAGACGAAGCGCTCACCCTCGTGACAGCCGCTCTGCGCGGTGGAGACACCGCGCTCACCTAGCCCTTGGCCGCCCCTCACACATCGCAGCGGTTCTACTGCGCGAGCGCCGCGTCAATCATCGCCACGACGTTCTCGGCACCAGTGCGCGTGCCGACGGTTGCCGCAGCATCCACCATGGCCTTCTGGCGTGCGTCGTCAGCCAACAATGGCAGGATTTCACTACGCACCCGAACGCCGGTGAAGTCACCGTCAGCGATGATCACGGCCGCTCCCGCGCGCACTGCCGACGCCGCGTTGAGTGCCTGTTCGCCGTTGCCCACCGCGTAGGGAACATAGACGGCGGGAATTCTGAGCGCACTGATCTCGCTCACCGTCGCTGCGCCGGCGCGCGAGACGATCACGTCAGCGAGAGCAAACGCGAGGTCCATGCGATCGACATAGCGACGCAGAGCATAACCGTCTGCGCCAGGATCGGGCAGTTCGCTTCGCTCCCCCGTGACGTGCACCAGCTGCCAGCCGGCATCGACGATATCGCGCCACGCGCCGTCGTGACCTTCGCCGAATGCAATGTTCAGCCGCAGTGCGCCGAGCGAGCCGCCGAACACCAGCAGGGTCGGCTGTTGCGCATCAAGGCCAAAATACGCGGCAGCCTCTGCGCGCAGCGCGTCTCGGTCAAGCTCGACGATCTCCCGTCGAAGCGGCATCCCGACGAACTCACCGCCCTTGATTCTTGTGCCTTCAAACGCGACGCCTACGCCTGCGGCCCATCTGGAACCGAGCACGTTGGCAAGCCCAGGCTTGGCGTTCGCTTCGTGAATGACCACGGGAACCTTCACACCTCGCGCTGCGACGTACGCGGGCGCTGAGGCATAGCCTCCGAAGCCGACGACGACGTCAATGTTGCGCTCGGAGATGTACTCGCGCACGGCAGCGAGAGCACGCCGGAAGCGTCCGGGAAAAGCAGCCGCTGACTTATCGGGCCGCCTGGGGAACGGCAGCTTTTCGATGAAAAGCAGCTCGTAGCCGCGTTCGGGTACGAGCCGTGCTTCGAGACCCTCGCGGGTGCCGAGCACCAGAATCTCTGCCTCGGGGTCGCGTTCGCGAAGCACATCGGCCACAGCAAGCAGAGGGTTGACGTGGCCAGCGGTGCCACCGCCAGCAAGAAGATAGGTCGTCACTCGCCGAGTTTAGCGGCGCGAAGCGGTTGCGTTTTGACGCGCATTGCGACCGGGCGCCGTCGGCGCCACCGTTCGCTTCTGCGGCAACGTGCGTGCGAACGCGAGCAACACACCCGATG
The DNA here is from genome assembly GCF_037204165.1 of Microbacterium marmarense. Lineage (NCBI taxonomy): Bacteria > Bacillati > Actinomycetota > Actinomycetes > Micrococcales > Microbacteriaceae > Microbacterium > Microbacterium marmarense. The sequence continues at coordinate 69,391 of NZ_JBBDGL010000002.1, read as the reverse complement.
CCACGAGCACCGAGACCAGTGACGTGCCGCCCTGCGACAAGAACGGCAGCGGCACACCGAGCACCGGGAACACGCGCAACACGACGCCGATGTTGATGAGCGCCTGCCCGACGATCCAGACGGTGATACCGCCCGCGACGATGCGCACGAACGGGTCATCGGTCTTGCGGATGATGTGGAAGGCTCCGACTGCGAACAGCGCAAACAATCCGAGCACGACAGCGCAGCCGATCAAGCCCAGCTCTTCACCGACGATTGCGAAGATGTAGTCGTTGGCCGCTGCGGGCAGCCAATCGTACTTTTCGCGCGAGTTGCCGAGGCCCAGGCCGAAGATTCCGCCCCCGGCGAGTCCCCATACTCCGTGCAGCGGCTGATAGCAGTCGTTGTAGTAGTCAGCCAGGCAGTCAGGGTTCAAGAAGCTCATGAACCGGCGCATGCGGTCAGGGCTCGTGACCGCCAAGATGGCGACCGCGATAACCGCGCCAATCGCTGGCAGCACGAACACGCGCAGTCGCACGCCCGAGAAGAACAGCGCGCCGAGAGCGACGAGCACGAGAATCATCGCCGTGCCGAGGTCTTTACCCGCAAGCACCGTTCCGATCACGAGCACGGTCACGGGAACCAGCGGGATGTACACGTGCTTCCACGATCCCAGCAGGGTGCGCTTGCGGAACAGCACGTAGCCGATCCACAGCGCGAGTGCGAGCTTCAAAAACTCCGAGGGCTGAGCCTGCAGCCCACCGATGTTGATCCAGTTTCGGTTTCCGTCAGCAGAAACACCGAGCGGAGTGAACACCAGCAGCTGAAAGATCGTGGCACCGATCAGGGCTGGCCACGCGATCCGCTTCCAGAACTTGATCGGCAGCCTGCTCGCGACGAACATCAGCGGCACACCGATCAGTGCGAAGACGAACTGCTTCATCACCGAGTCATACGGCGGCTCGCCTGCGGCCGTCGCCACGGCAGACGTCGCCGACAGAATCATGACGAGGCCGAAGATCGTCAGCATCAGCGCAGTCGACGCGATCAGAAAGAACTCGCTCGGCACTGGCGCGAAAATGCGGCCTAGCGAAACTCGCGCGGCAAGGCCGTGTCTATCACCGTTCTCAGTGGCCGTCGGACGCGGCGAAGTCGTCGTCACCCGCGCCCCCCGTTCCAACTCTGTCTGTCACAGCCGCGTGAAACCTGCGGCCTCGGTCTGAGTAAGAGGCGAACTGATCGAAGGATGCTGCGGCGGGAGCAAGTAGAACAACGTCCCCGTCGCGGGCAATCCCGGCTGCCAGTTCAACCACCTGCACCATGACTTGTTCAGTCTCAGTCGTATCTACCTCGAACACTGGCACCGTTGGGGCGTGTCGTTCGAACGCGGCCACCACAGCGTCGCGCTCGACGCCGATGACAATTGCCGCTTTGGCGCGCGCGCCCGATGTCGCCACCAGCTCAGAGATGTCGACACCTTTGAGCAACCCGCCGACTACCCAGACCGCGCCCGGGTATGCAGCGAGCGATGAGGCCGCGGCGTGCGGGTTGGTTGCTTTGGAGTCATCGATCCATGTGACGCCACCGCTTCGCGCGACGACCTGGATGCGGTGAGGGTCGAGCGTGAATGCCTGCACGGCGTCGTGAATGGCCGCCGGTGGCACGTCAAGGGATCGCGCCAGCGCAGCGGCGGCAAGAATGTTAGCCGCCATGTGCGGAGCGGCAAGACCTGCCACCTCGAGGTCTGCGAGCGTCATCAGCTCGAAAGCACTGGTGCGGCGTTCCTCGTGAAAAGCGCGATCGACCAGAATGCCGTCCACGATGCCGAGATCGCTCGGACCCGGGACGCCAAGATCGAATCCAATCGCGCGCGCACCCTCGACGACATCCGCGTCTTCTACCATCGAGCGCGTTGCGGTGTCGGCTTTGTTGTAGACGCAGGCGACGCGGGTGTGGTCATACACTTGCGCTTTCGCATCGCGATATGCCCGAGCGGAGCCGTGCCACTCGAGGTGGTCATCGGCGAGGTTGAGGCATGCCGCGGCATAGGGAGACAGTCGATTACTGCCCTGCTGCAAAGCGAGGTACCAGAGCTGGTGACTCGACAGTTCTACAACGAGCACGTCGAAACCCGAAGGGTCACGCACCGCATCGAGCACTGGAGTGCCGATGTTGCCCACCGGAGCTGCGCGCAATCCGCCCGCCGCCAGCATGCTTGCCGTAAGGCGCGTGGTGGTGGTCTTGCCGTTGGTGCCGGTGATCAGAACCCAGTCCGCGGGAGTGCCGTCTGGTCGCGCGACCTTGTCGCGCACCCGCCAAGCCAGTTCGATGTCACCCCACAGCGCAGCATCCGAGGACTGCGCCCATTCGATGAGCGGATGAGTGGGCGAGAACCCGGGTGAAGCGACTACCACTTCGGGGGCGAAGTCGATCAGCTCTTGCGGCGCCGCATCAAGCGGGCCCACCCAGAGTCGGGCACCGATGACAGGAATCAAAGTGGCGTATTCCTCGGCCGCATGTTCGGTGAGCACAAGCACGGTGGCGCCCAATTCGGCCAAGGTGTCGGCGACCGAGAAACCGGTCACTGAAAGCCCTAGAACGGCTACTCGCAGACCTTTCCAGTCAGAATGCCAACTGGTGAGCGTATCGAGGCGCGGGGCACTCATGTACTGGCGAGCCACTCGACGTAGAAGAACCCAATGCCGGTGACCGCGAGCAGGCCTGCGATGATCCACATGCGCACAACGATGGAGATTTCAGACCATCCGCGCATCTCGAGGTGGTGATGGAACGGGCTCATCAAGAACAGCCTCTTGCCACGGGTGGCTTTGAAGTACAGACGCTGCAGTATCACCGAGCCGGGCCCGATGATGAATGCGCCGGCAATGATCACGCCGAGAACTTCGGTGCGCGAGAGGATCGACATCGCGGCGATCACTCCACCGATCGCCATAGAGCCGACGTCGCCCATGAACACCTCGGCCTTCGGAGCGTTCCACCACAAGAAGCCGACGAGCGCGCCCACGAATGCGGCCGAGACAATCGCCAAGTCGAATGGGTCACGAGTGGCGTAGCACCCGGTGCTCAACTCCGCGATGACCGATGCGCACGACTGATTGAACTGCCAGAACACCACGAGGCTGTACGCGCCGACAACGAAGATCCCGACGCCGGTAGCGAGGCCATCTAGGCCGTCTGTCACGTTGGTGCTGTTCGACCAGGCGACGCCAATGAACGACACCCACGTGAGGTACAGGATCCAGCCGATAATGGGTCCGAGAACCATGAACGACAGCACTGGCACGTCTCTGAAGACGGAGATATAGGGCGACGCGGGTGTCTGGCCAAGCGCATTGGGATAGTTCAGGGCGACAATGCCGAACGGAATCACGACAAGAATCTGGCCAACGATCTTTCGCCAGCCCGACAAACCAAGGCTGCGCTGTTGCCGAACCTTCAGGAAGTCGTCGATGAAGCCCACGATCCCAAAGCCGACCATCATCCACAAAACCAGCAGGCCCGAAATCGTCGGCGGATTATTCCCAGTGAACGCACCGATCAGATAGCCCACGATCGTGCCGGTGATGAAGATCGTTCCCCCCATCGTCGGGGTGCCGCGCTTCGTGTGGTGGCTCGGGTTGTTGATGCTCTCGGGCGTGCGGATGACCTGTCCCCAACCCCACCGGCGAAACGATCGCAAGAAGACGGGGGTGAGAAAGAGGGTAAAGGCCATCGAGATCGCCGCTGCCGTCAGAAGTGATCTCACGAGAAGGATTCTCCCAGACGATCGCCCAAATGACGTAGTCCAGCAGAGTTCGACGACTTCACGAGCACTCTGTCACCGTCGCGCAATTCGCCTACCAGGTAGTCGTACGCCTCATCAGCGGTTTCGAAGAACACCGCTTCAGCATCCCACGATCCCTGTGCAACCGCTTCGAGAAACATGCGGCGCGCAGGCGTCCCTACCACGACGATGCGCTGAATACCGAGCCGAACTGCGAGCAGACCCACCCGATCGTGCTCCTCTTCGGCGTACTCACCGAGCTCGCTCATCGCCCCCAAGACTGCGACTTTGCGCTCGTCGGCGCTGGTGATCTGCGCGAGCGTGCGCAGAGCAGCCGCCATCGAGTCAGGGCTGGCGTTGTAGGCGTCATTGATGATGCGCACGCGCTGCGATCCCATGGGCTGCATGCGCCAGCGTTCCGCGATCTCTACGGTTTCAAGGCGCGCAACGCAGTCAGCGAGCGACACGCCCCACGCTGTGGCTGCAGCAATCGCTGCCAGGGCGTTAGACACGTGGTGCTCGCCGAGCACCTGCAGATGAAGGGGGGCGCTCACACCATCGACAGTGACGGTGCACCGGGTTCCGTCCGCCGCCACCGCCACGTCGTCTGCGCGCACCTCAGCGTCGGCGCCACGACCGAACCAACGAACTGAGGCGCCGACCTCACCCGCGATCGGGGCCATTGCAGCCACACGCGGGTCGTCGATGTTCAGCAGTGCGACGCCATCGGCGCGAAGCGCGCGCACCAGTTCCGACTTTGCGTGGAAGGTCGCCTCGATGCCGCCGAAACCACCGGCGTGCGCCATGCCGACCATGAGCACCACTCCGGCATCGGGAGTAACCAGCCCGGCAAGTCGTGCGATCTCGCCCGGAGCGCTTGCCCCGAACTCGCTCACGAGAAAACGTGTCTGCTCGGTGACACGCAGCATCGTCAGAGGTGCGCCGACCTCGTTGTTGAACGACGCTTTCGGCGAAACCGTCTCGCCTTCGCCCTCGAGAATGCGTGCGAGAAGGTTCTTGGTCGTCGTCTTTCCGTTCGATCCCGTGATGCCGACAACCCTGAGGTCGCCACGCGCCCGCGCCTGGGCGACGACTTCACGGGCGAGGTCTGCGAGTGCCAGCACGACGTCTGTCACCACAATCTGTGTCACCGATGCAGCCACCGGCCGTTCGACGATCGCAAGAACGGCGCCCGCACTGACTGCAGCGTCGACGAACTCGTGTCCGTCGGTTGTCTCACCCGGCTTCGCGACAAAAATGCCGCCGGGCATCATCAGCCGAGAATCAGTGTCGACTGCGCCCGAGACCACGGTCTCGGGAGTGTCATCAGAGCTGAGCTGAAGGTCGCCGCCGATGGCGCGCGCGATGTGAGCGAGGGAAAGAGCAATCATGTGGTCTCCGGCAAGATCGCCAGGGTCACCCGAACTTGGGCAACTCCTCGGGCGTCGACGTTGAGGGCATCACTCGGAAGGTCTTGAGAACCTGCGTCATGGCCTTCTGGAACGCCGTCGCGTTAGCCGCTGACGACTTTACCTTTTGCGGCTCGTCAAGGGTGACGACCACGAGGTACTCGGGGTCGTCAGCTGGTGCGAACCCGATCATTGTCGTGTAGTACGCGTCCAGTTTGTAGACGCCGTTCTCTGACTTCTCGCCAGTTCCCGTCTTGACGGCGATGCGATAGCCGGGCACCTCGACATCGTCGGCATAAAGCGCCTGCATGGCGACGTTCTCGAGAATCGCCTGCGTCTGAGTGGCAGTTTCTTCGCTCACGACCTGAACCGGATCAGGAAGCTCCGGTGTGCTGACCGTGCCATCCGCGGCAGTGCATGACTCTACGAGCGAAAGTGGCATGCGAACGCCGTCGTTGGCAATCGCCCCGTACGCGCCAGCAAGCTCCGGCATGGTCGTTGTCAGCCCCTGGCCGAACGCCGTGTTGTACAGCGTCTGATTGTCCCAATCGGCGGCGGGCCTGACCAAGCCAGACTGCTCACCGGGGAAGCCAACCGCACTGCCCTCGCCGATGCCGAAGTCCGTCAAGTAGTCGTAGCGAGTTTCAGCTGACACCGTTTCGCTGAACTTTGAGATGCCCACATTCGATGAGTCGATCAGGGCCCCCGTCAGCGTGTAATTGAAAGTCTCGTGCTGAAACGAGTCGCGTACTGAAGCACCGTTGGCGAATGTCTCTTGGCCTGAGGCTGTAACCGTGGAGGCAGGAGTCTGCCCACCAGCATCCATCACAATCGCGGCCGTGAGCCCCTTGAAAGTGGATCCCGGCTCAAACCAGCTGCGAAAGATTCGACTCGCGCGGTCTTCACTATCAGTCGCTGTCACGTCGTTGGGGTCGACTGTCGGGTATTCGGCTGCGGCGCGAATCTTTCCGGTAGCAACTTCTGTCACCATGATCGCGCCGCTTTGAGCGCGCATGTCGATCACCTGCTCACCGATGAGCTGCTGCAGATACCACTGCAGATCTCGATCGATCGTCAATTGCAGGGTGCCACCGTCGACCGCCGAGATCTCGCGTTCCGTTCCGGGAATGACAACGCCGTCTTTGCCCTGCGAGAAGGTGCGCGTGCCGTCGGTGGGCGTCAAGCAGTCGTTCTGAGAAAGTTCTAGGCCTTCGAGCGGCCCGTCGGTGCCGATAAAGCCGACCAGGTTTCCGGCCACAGCGCCATCGGGGTAAGAGCGGGCTGGATGCTGTAGACAGGCGATGTACGGAACAGCCAGATCGGCGAGATCTCGAAACTGCTCTGTCGTGACGCTCTGTTTGAGGTAAGCGAAGCGCGATTCGGCGTTCTCGGTCAAGGCATCGGTGACGATCGCGCGCACGTCGTCCACTGGCAGCTCGACGATGGCAGCTGCATCGGCTGATACTTCGTCCCAACTGCGGGCGGTCGATTCGCCCGCGACGATGTCTTCGTCGATCTGGGTGATGAGCAAGGGGTCGAGCTGGCAGTCATAAAGAAGGATGCTGCCCGCGAGCGTTTCGCCCTCTGAGTCAACGATCGAACCACGGCTGCCATACAGCGGCTGGCTGCTGCCGAAGGCGCGGTCCATCGAGTCTGCAATGTGATCGTCAGCATTGACGACTTGGATGTCGACCAATCGCACGATGAATGCGATCAGAACAGCCAGCACGACCGCAAGCGCGACGACGGTGCGTCGGCGCGGACTGCGTGTAGCTTGCGTGGTCATGAACTCAGTGTGTGCTCGGGGTCGGCAATCCGTCGGTCACCGGAAGCGGAGTGTCTGAGACTGCCGACGGATCGGCGGCTAGCACTGGTGCTCCTTCAATGGTGGCGTCAGGTGCGGTGACGAGCGGCGTCGACTCGACGAGCGAGTTCGGCACGACACCGCGCCCGATCGCATCGATGGATGTCGACCCGTTTGAGGTCGCTTCTGCTCCGAGCACCTTGCCGTCGCTCAGACGCAGGTAGCTCGGTGATTCGTCAATGACCATCCCGAGGGCCGCGGCGTTCGCGGCGAGGTACTGCGGAGAGCTCAGTCCGGCGACTTCGTCGTAGAGGATCTGCTTGTCGTAGGTGAGTGCCCGCTGGGTTTTCTCGAGGGTTGAGAGTTCGTATGAGGTCTGCGTGGTCATGATCGACAGCACCATCTGCGAGCCTGCGATCAGAAAAGCACCGAGCACCGCGATCACGCCGTACAGAAGCTTGGGTCGCCGACGTGGCGCTGGTGTTTCGACCGCGCGCAGGCGCCTTCTCGGTTCGACAGCGGGAGAGCGTACCGGTGCGACCGGCCATGATGATGCGAGCGAACCGTCGGCTGCGCTCACTTCGCGCTCCGCAACCGCTCGACTGCGCGCAGACGAACCGGCGTCGCCCGAGGATTGGTCTCTCGTTCTGTTTCACTTGCCAGTTCTGCGCCTTTGACAAGCAGCTTGAATTTTGCCGCATGCTCAGGAAGCTCAACCGGCAATCCGGCAGGAGTGGTCGAGGCCGCTGCCTTGACGAACTCACGCTTTACCAGTCGATCCTCGAGCGACTGGTATGCGAGCACGACCATGCGCCCGCCCACCGGTAACGTCTGCATCGCTGCGGGGATCGCGCGTTCGAGCACTGAGAGCTCGCGGTTCACCTCGATGCGCAGTGCTTGAAAGACCCGCTTCGCCGGGTGACCGCTTCGCTGAGCGGCGTAGGGGGTAGCTGCAATGAGGATTTCGACGAGCTGCCCCGAGCGCTCAATGGGTGTTTCGGCCCGCGCCGCAATGATTGCGCGCGCGTAGCGTCCAGCCAGCTTCTCTTCGCCGTAGCGCTCGAAGATGCGGCGCATGTCTCCTTCGCCGTACGTGGCGATGATGTCTGCTGCGGTGGTGCCCGCCGATTGGTCCATGCGCATATCGAGAGGCGCATCCTGCGAGTAGGCGAACCCGCGGTCGGCGACATCCAATTGCAGTGATGAGACGCCGAGATCGAACAGAATGCCGTCTGCTGCCGGCACGCCCGCTTTCTTCAGCGCATCGGCGATGCCGTCGTAGACGGTGTGCACGAGAGTGACGCGGTCTTTGAATCGAGCGAGCCGCTCCCCTGCAATTCGCAAAGCATCGTGGTCGCGGTCCAATCCCACCAGGTGGACGTTCTCAAAGCGCTCCAGGAATGCTTCAGAGTGTCCGCCCATGCCGAGCGTTGCGTCGACGAAGACCGCTCCCTCACGCGTGAGAGCGGGAGCAAGCAGCTCGACGCAGCGGTCGAGAAGCACGGGAGTGTGAATATCGCGGAGGCTCATGATCTTCAGGGACCGACCCGGTGGCTTTGATCCCCATCCGCTCTGACCTGACACCGGGGAAGTGTGTCAGGGCGGGAGCGGCTGGGAGTCGAAACCACCGGAATCAGAACAGTCCCGGAATCACCTCCTGTTCCAGCTCGGCGTACGTGTCTTCATTGCTTTCTGCGTAGCTGTTCCACGCATCCGCGTTCCAAATTTCGGCGTGAGCCCCCACACCGGTCACGACAAGCTCACGGTCAAGACCTGCATAGCTGCGCAACGAAGGTGGGAGGGTTATGCGGTTCTGGCTGTCGGGCTTTTCGGCGCTTGCGCCCGAAAGAAACATGCGCAGAAAGTCCCTCGCTTGCTTGTTGGCAAGTGGTGCTTCGCGAATGCGCTCATGAACGCGTTCGAACTCTTCAGTGCTGAAGACATAGAGGCAGCGATCCTGGCCTCTGGTAACGACCACGCCAGCGCCGAGGTCGTCGCGGAACTTTGCCGGAAGGATGACGCGACCCTTGTCGTCGAGCTTGGGAGTATGCGTGCCCAACAACATCGGACCCACCACCCCCTTCCGCCAGCCTCCGGATATGCGCCACTTTACTCCACTTTCCTCCACTTTGGTGTTCTTTTCTGAGTCAATGCTCCCCTAGGCCACCAAACGGGCGGAAAAGCGAAGCACGAAGGCAAAAGAAAAAGCACCGACCCAAGGGTCGGTGCTTCTACCTGTGGCCGAGGCCGGTGTTGATCAGCTCAGATCAGCGGTCTTCCTGTCGCTTGTCCCAGCGATCGTTCATGCGATCCATAAAGGATGCCGACGACGAGGGGGCTTTGGCTTTGCGCGGCGCTTCTGTCGGGGTGGGAGATGATCCGTTCTGCTTCGACGGCGTAACTGCCAGGATCACGCCAGCAAGCATGATGACGAACCCGATGACGCCGACGACAACCAGCTGGATAGACACGCCGACGATGAGGCTGCCGAGACCGAGCAGCACGAGCACTGTTCCGTAGACAATGTTGCGGTAGCTCAGGCCACGCCCATCCTGTGGCGCGGTCACGACATCGGCGTCGTTTCGCATGAGATGGCGTTCCATCTCATCCAGCAGGCGCTGCTCCTGTTCGGAGAGTGGCATGCGTCCCCCTCTAAAAGACTTCGTTGCTCTGATTCTACGCGTGCAATCAATCACTAGGCTAGGCCTGTGAAGCCCTCGCCTGAACCGATCGAAGCAATTTCCCAGCGAGTAGAAAGATTCGTGGCGTCGCAACTCAGCCTAAACGAGGAATTCGGCGCCGAAGCACAACTCCTGGTCGAGGCTGGGGCTCGCGCGGTCAGCGGTGGAAAGAGACTGCGCGGCCGGTTTGCGCTTGCCGGCTGGCGCGCGGTGGCTGAGCACGATGTCCCTTCGACGAGCAGCCTCACCCCGCCCGCCGAAGTTGTGTCTGCCGCAGCATCCCTTGAAATCTTCCACGCCGCTGCACTCGTGCATGACGACGTGATCGACAATTCCGACACTCGACGTGGCCAGCCAGCAGCGCACCGGTCCCTGGAGGCCCAGCATCGCGCGGCAGCCTGGGCGGGCGACGCCGAAGCCTTCGGCCGTTTCGGCGCAATCCTGCTCGGAGACCTTCTGCTCGCATGGAGCGATGACCTTTTCGAAGAAGGGCTGCATTCAGTACCGCTCGAGCGAGCACGGGCAACAAGAGACCAGTACTCGAAAATGCGGCGCGAAGTCACGCTCGGCCAGTTTCTCGACGTCGCTGAGGAGTCGGCATTCCGCACGGCGCCTGCGCACACACACGCCAGTCGCGCGCTTCGCGTCGCGTCGCTAAAGTCGGCCCGATACAGCGTCTTGCAACCGCTGTGCATCGGTGCCGCTCTTGCAGACGCAGACGCAGAACAGATGAACGCCCTTTCGGCGTTCGGCCACCCGCTGGGAATGGCGTTTCAACTGCGTGATGATGTGCTGGGCGTATTCGGTGATGAGCGCAGCACGGGAAAGCCGTCGGGCGATGACCTGCGCGAGGGAAAACGCACCGTGTTGATCGCGTATGCCCAAGAAGGTCTGGATCCGCATATGTCCCGCCTGTTCAACGAGCTGGTCGGCGATCCGACGCTCGATCTTGAACAGATCGCGGCTCTGCAACGAACGATCGTCGACTCGGGCGCACTCGAACGCGTTGAAGAGCTCATCGCGCAGTATGCGCTCGAAGCGGAGCGTTCGCTCAACGGCGCACGACTGGGCAACAGCGCCGTGGGCGATTTGCGCGACCTCGCGCGCGCCGCGACGGTGCGCACCGCATAGACGCGCGGGTCGGGCGAACTGAACGCGCTCGCGTCAGGCGAGGGTGCGCGCGATGCGTCGAACTTCGCTCTTATGCCCCGCGGTCAACGCCTCTATCGGCGTGCGTCCCATGGACTCTTCGGTGCTGAGCAGCCAATCGATGACCTCGTCGTCGCTGAAGCCCGCATCTTGGAGCACGATGATCGTTCCTCGCAGCGAAGAAAGCGGTGCCGAGTCGACGAAGAAGACCGACGGGACGACGAAGACATCATTGCGGCGCGTTCCGACGATGTTGGATTCATCGAGATAGCGCTTCACACGCCCCAACGACTCGCCCGTCAACTCGACCATGTCGGGAAGAGTCAGCCATTCAGTCTCGATGCGCGGGGAAGCTTCAGCAGTCACTCCCCCACTATCCCACCTCAATCGCCATGGCGACGACGAAGTGCGTCACGTTCGCAGCGAAATCCCGTCAGTCACATTGGTCACACGCGTATCACCAGTTGACATGCATTTACATCCGTGACACGGTTTTTGGAAGTTCGCAGATAGGGGAATGCTTTTGCCACCCGAAACTCGCTTCCGCAACGGGAGCAAATCACGCAACATGGCCGTTGGCATCCCGACGGCCATCGCCGGTGCGGTCGCACTCGCGCTGAGCGCTTCGCCCGCGTATGCAGATGAGCGCGCGGCGGCTGCGGTAGGCGCCGACGAGCGTGCGTTTCGTGCGTTGCCTGCCACCCCAGCGGCGAACGCAATCTCGATACCTGCCGTCACGGTCTCGGCCATCAAACCTGCCGCGGCGACACCGACTACCTACACGGTGGTGCCGGGCGACACCATCAGTGCAATCGCCTCGCGGCACGGCTCCACAACGAACGCGGTACTCACCGCCAACGGCCTCAGCACGTCGTCGATCATCTACCCCGGCCAAACGATACAGATCCCGGGCGCGACGACGACTCCGCAGCCCAGCACTCCAACGACTTCGACTTCGACTTCGACTTCGACTTCGAACTCAAGCACCTCAGCCAGCTACGAGATCAAGGCAGGCGACACCATCAGTGCGATCGCCTCGCGGCACGGCTCCACAACCAACGCGATACTCACCGCCAACGGCCTCAGCACGTCGTCGATCATCTACCCCGGCCAAACGATACAGATCCCCGCAAAAGCTTCCGCTATCTCCGCTACGCCCGCGGCGAGCACGAGCACGAGCAGCAGCGCTGCGGCGTCAAGCCTCGACGCCGAGCAGACAGCCAACGCGAAGTTGATCATTCAAGTAGGACGTGAGCTCGGCGTATCGGATCGTGGTATCGCGATCGCTCTGGGCACCGCGATGCAGGAGTCTTGGATCCGCAACCTCGATTGGGGAGACAGAGATTCACTCGGTCTATTCCAACAGCGCCCGAGTACCGGCTGGGGAACTGCCGACCAAGTGCGCGATCCAGTGCGCTCGATCAAGACATTCTTCGGAGGGCCGAGCGATCCCAATGGGTACGACACCCGGGGTCTGCTCGATATACCTGGCTGGCAGAGCATGACATTTGCCGAGGCCGCACAGGCCGTGCAGATCTCCGCATATCCAGACCGCTACGCCCAGTGGGAGGCACCGGCCTACGCCTGGCTCGCTTCCCTTGGCTGAACGTGCAAGATAACGCGGCCAATGGGCCGCGCTCGGTGAGCCGCTCCGCGGAGTACTCACTACTCATCCGTAGACTCTCAGAGTGAGCACGAGTCAGCAGACGGACCCGCTGATCGGCCGTCTCGTTGACGGCCGATACCGGGTTCGTGCGCGCATCGCGCGGGGCGGAATGGCGACGGTCTATGTCGCTACCGACCTGAGACTCGAACGACGGGTCGCGCTGAAGGTGATGCACTCGCATCTGAGCGACGACACGGTTTTTCAGAGTCGCTTCATTCAAGAAGCCCGGTCGGCAGCGCGGCTCGCCGATCCACACGTCGTCAATGTCTTTGATCAAGGCCAGGACGGCGATATCGCCTACCTGGTGATGGAGTACCTCCCGGGCATCACCTTGCGAGAGCTCCTTCGCGAGCAGAAACGGCTCACCCTGCCGCAAGCGGTCTCAATCATGGACGCCGTGCTTTCGGGGCTTGCTGCCGCGCACCGTGCAGGCATCGTGCATCGGGATGTGAAACCCGAGAACGTACTGCTCGCGGAAGACGGCCGAATCAAAATCGGCGACTTCGGGCTCGCGCGTGCGACGACAGCGAACACAGCGACTGGCTCACAGCTGCTTGGAACCATCGCCTACCTCGCGCCCGAGCTCGTGACGCGTGGCACCGCAGATGCTCGCAGCGACATCTACTCGCTCGGGATCATGCTGTATGAAATGCTCACCGGCGAACAGCCGTACAAGGGCGAACAGCCCATGCAGATCGCGTTTCAGCACGCGACTGACTCCGTCCCTCGTCCAAGCGTGAAGAACCCGGGCGTTCCAGAGCAGCTCGACGAGCTGGTGCTGTGGACGACAGAGCGCAATCCGGATGACCGCCCGTCGGATGCGCGCGAAATGCTCGACCGCCTACGCGACATCGAACAAGACCTTGGCATTTCGCCGGTCGTCGCGCGGGCTACCACGGCCGCATATACCCCGGACGAAGGAATCGCATCGGGAGATCTCACGGCGGTGCTGCCTGCTGCCACCACTATGCCGACCGCGACGATCGAGACGACCGACAATGCGACCCGACTGCAGCGGGCCTCAAAGCGACGCGCAGCCAAGGGCGGCTGGCTCGTCTTTCTCGTTCTATTGCTGGCTGGTCTCGCCGCTGGGGCCGGGTGGTGGTTCGGCACCGGGCCCGGATCTCAAGTTCAGGTCGTCGACGTGGCGAACATGTCGTTCGACGAAGCTCAGTCCGCCCTGAGCGCCCATACCTTGGTCGCGGTGCAACGCGACGAAAGCAGCCTCGAGATCGAGGCGGGGAGGGTGATCCGCAGCGACCCCGAGCCGGGTGCACGTGTCGACCAAGACACCGAAGTCGAGGTGTTTGTCTCGACCGGCCCTGCCGCGGTGAGCTTCGAGGTGCTGAACGGTCTATCGCGGGACGAGGTAACAGCTGAACTCGCGAATGAGAGCATCGAGGTCGTCGGCGAGGCCACCTATTACACGCAAGCCGCAAACAATGCCGTAGTCGGGGTTGTCATCACTCCGCAAGCGGGCGGTGACGACATCGAGTGTGGGGACGGATGCAGCGCTCACCAGGGAGACAGCGCCAGACTTCTGGTGTCGCTTGGCTCATTGCCGTCGGTCGAAGGAATGTCGGAGTCGAACGCTCGCACCACCCTTGACAACGCGGGGCTTGAAGTCGCGGCTGACGTCATCTCACAGTCGAGCGAAACGGTCGACGCCGGCATCGTGATCGCCACGACCGAGCGAGAGGGCGGAGGCTGGTGGCGCCCGGGCGACGCTGTCACGCTGATCGTGTCGTCTGGCCCGCCACTGTTTCCCATACCGAACGTGGTGGGAATGACACGCGACTCGGCGATCGCAACCTTAGAAGCTGAAGGCTTCCAAGTTGACTATGGGTTCTACTGGGATGCCTTTCCTGACGCCATCACCTCAGTGACCAATTCGAATCCGGCCGCTGGCGAGTACCGCGTCAAAGGAACCCGCGTTGAAGTCGAGATGACCGCGCAGGGCTAGACAGCAGACGCTAGCGCTTCTCTAGTTCCTCCGCCACGAGGAACGCCAGCTCAAGCGACTGCTTGTGATTCAAGCGCGGGTCGCACAGTGACTCGTAGCGCGTAGCAAGCGTTGCCTCGTCGATGTGCTCTGATCCACCAAGGCACTCGGTCACATCGTCGCCGGTGAGCTCGACGTGGATGCCGCCGGGGAACGTACCCACCGCACGGTGCGCTTCAAAGAAGCCGCGAACCTCGTCTACGACATCATCGAAGCGACGCGTCTTGTATCCAGTCGGCGTGGTGATGCCATTGCCATGCATTGGATCAGTAACCCAAAGCGGGGTCGCGCCGGAAGCCTTGACCGCCTCGAGCAGCGGTGGCAGCGAGTCGCGAATCTTGCCCGCGCCCATACGCGTGATGAACGTCAAACGGCCAGGCTCACGCTCTGGGTCAAGCTTGTCGATGAGTTCGAGCGCGGTTTCGGGCGTCGTTGTCGGACCGAGTTTCACACCAATAGGGTTGCGAATCTTCGAGAAGTAGTCCACGTGCGCACCGTCGAGGTCGCGTGTGCGCTCACCGATCCACAGGAAGTGCGCCGAAGTGTTGTATGGCGTGCTCGTTCGCGAGTCGATTCGCGTCAGCGGGCGCTCGTAGTCCATCAGCAGGCCTTCGTGCCCCGTGTAGAACTCGACGCGGCGCAGCTCTTCGAAGTCGGCTCCGGCCGCCTCCATGAACTTGATCGCGCGGTCGATATCGGTCGCGAGACGCTCGTACTGCTGGTTTGCGGGGTTCTGGGCAAAGCCGCGGTTCCACGAGTGAACTTCTCGCAGATCAGCAAAGCCGCCCTGTGTGAATGCGCGGATCAGGTTAATCGTTGATGCCGCGGTGTGGTAGCCCTTCAGCAGTCGCTGCGGGTCGGCAAGACGCGACGCAGCGGTGAAGTCGTAGCCATTGACGATGTCGCCGCGGTACGCCGGCAACGTGACGTCACCGCGAGTCTCGGTGTCGCTGGAACGCGGCTTGGCGAATTGTCCCGCCATGCGTCCCATCTTCACGACCGGCATCGACGCGCCGTACGTGAGCACGACTGCCATCTGCAATACGGTCTTCACGCGGTTGCGAATCTGTTCCGCGGTGGCGCCAGCGAAGGTTTCAGCGCAGTCGCCCCCCTGCAGGAGAAAAGCGTTGCCGGATGCTGCGCTGGCCAAGCGATCACGCAGATTGTCGACCTCACCTGCGAAGACGAGAGGTGGCAGGATGGCGAGCTCGGCCGAGGCCTCTGCGACGGCCGCAGCGTCATACCACTGTGGCTGCTGCTTGATGGGCAATGTCCGCCAGTGGTCGAGTGCGTCCTGGTGCTGAGGCATCAGGCCAGTCTAGTGGCGTGTGCGGGTCCTGGAGGACGCGTGACACCTCACGCGGGTTGCGGCCAGCGCTAGCTGCGGGAAGTGAGTCGGTCTTTCACCGTGGAGGCGTAGACATCGTCGTATTGCTGCTCACCCAACCGCTGCAGAGCGATCATGATCTCGTCGGTGATCGATCGCAGAATGTAGCGATCGCCCTCCATTCCGTAGAAGCGCGAAAAGTCGAGCGGCTCGCCGACGACGACCCCGACGCGCACGATATTCGGCAGCCGCTGGCCAATCGGCCACATCACATCGGTGTCGACCATCACAATCGGCACCACAGGAACGCGCGCGACAAGTGCCATCCGTGCGATGCCAGTGCGACCCCGGTACAGCCGGCCATCGGGGCTGCGCGTGCCTTCGGGGTAGATGCCCAAAAGCTGGCTGCCACCGAGCACCTGCAGGCCTGTGTTCAACGACGCTTCTGAGGCCTTACCTCCCGAGCGATCGATGGGAATCTGGCCGCTCGCTTTGAAGAAGAACCGCGTCGCCCAGCCCTTGAGTCCCTTTCCGGTGAAGTAGTCGCTCTTGGCAAGGAAGGCCATTGGTCGATCGATCATCAAGGGCAAGATGATCGAGTCTCCGAACGAGAGGTGGTTGCTGGCCAAGATCGCACCACCGGTCGCGGGAATGTTGCGGCGGCCCACAATCCACGGGCGCAGGATCCCCTTCACGAGTGGCCCGATGACCACGTACTTCATGAGCCAGTAGAACATCAATCAGCCCTCGGCCAGCGCCAGATCCGCGGCGCCGATGAGCCCGGCATCGTTCACGAGTTTCGCGATCGCAAATTCGGCAACCGGACGGTCCCCATAGCCGGGCAGCGAGGTCTCATAGGCACGTTTCACGGGCGCCAAGAGATTGTCGCCAAGTTGGGCAACTCCCCCGCCGATCACGAACAGCTCGGGATCGAGAACCGCCTGAAACCCGCCGCAGGCTTCGCCCAATGCTGTCGCGACACGGCGCAGTGCTTCGGTGGCTCCCGCGTCGCCCGCGAGAACGAGTCGAGAGATGGCTGGGCCAGAGATCGTGCCCTTTTCAGCTCGGATCGCCGCGAGTGCACTGCCGATCTCGTGCTGATCGGCAATGGAATTGGCTTCACGTTGCAGCGCGCGGCCGGACGCATACTTTTCGAGGCATCCGTTCTGTCCGCAACCGCACAACAGACCGTCTCGAACGAAACGCGTATGGCCAAGCTCAGCGCCGATGCCGTGTCCGCCACGGAAAAGCTCGCCGTCGATCACGATTGCGCCGCCCACCCCGGTGCCCATTGTCAGCATGACCATGTGGCTGACGTCGCGTCCAGCCCCGAAGCGGAACTCCGCCCAGCCTGCGGCATTGGCGTCATTCTCGATGAAGACCGGCATGTCGATGCGCGATTCCAGCGAAGCTTTCAACGGCTCATTGCGCCAGGCGATGTTGGGCGCGTGAATGACAATCGCTCGGTCGCGGTCGATGAAGCCTGCGGCAGCGACCCCCACAGCCTTGATGTCATGCGCGGCAGCGAAGTGGCGAACCATGTCGCCCACGGCATCAGCGAGGTTGGCGGTATCGGCCGGTGTGTCTACCCGCAGCTTCTCGAGAATGCGGCCGTGTTCGTCGACCACCCCTCCAGCAATCTTCGTTCCACCAATGTCGATACCGACCTTTAGCACCGCATTCCCTTCCGGCCATCGCACTCGCGACGGCGAGTTGAAGTCTATCTACGCTCCCCGACGGCACAACTAGGGCTTCGACGCGAATAGTCATGCGCTGCGCCACCGTCCGATTAGACTTGGACCCGCACCAATGCCCGAAACTCATACCGGTACCGAAGGAGCTGCCGTGGTTCAGTTCGAAGTTCCCGCAATTGTCCCCGCCGATCCGCAGGCAAATGTTACAGACCTGCTCGTAGATCGCCTGAAGAAGACTCCAAACCTCGCGTTGTTCGCCGTTCCTGACGGCGAAGGCTGGCGCGATATCTCTACCGCAGAGTTCCACAAGCAGGTGGTCGCTCTCGCAAAGGGGTTCGCCGCCGCTGGTATCGAGCCCGGCGACAAGATCGGCTTCATCGCGCGCACGACCTACGAGTGGACGCTGGTCGATTTCGCGCTCTTCTTCGCAGGTGCTGTGATGGTGCCCGTCTACGAAACCAGCTCCCCCGCGCAGATCAGCTGGATTCTCAACAACTCGGGTGCAGTCGGCGTCATTGCCGAGCTTCCCGACCACACCGAGCGCGTCGAGTCCGTTCGCGACGAGCTCACTCTCGTACGCAATGTGTGGAACATGCACACCGATGACCTCAATACCCTCACCGCAGCGGGCACTGACGTCACCGATGACGAGATCGAGCGCCGACGCACGATCGCCAATGGTTCCGATATCGCCACTCTGATCTACACCTCAGGGTCGACCGGTCGCCCGAAGGGCTGCGTGCTCACGCACTCGAACTTCGTCGAACTCACGCGCAACTCGCACCGCGCTTTGAGTGAAGTTGTCGCTGAACCCGGAGCATCCACACTGCTCTTCATCACGACTGCGCACATCTTCGCGCGCTTCATCTCATTGCTGAACGTCGAAGCCGGAGTCAAAACCGGACACCAGCCAGACACGAAGCAGCTTCTGCCGGCGCTCGGCTCGTTCAAGCCCAGCTATCTGCTGGCGGTACCCCGCGTTTTCGAGAAGGTCTACAACTCTGCAGAGCAGAAGGCCGAAGCCGGCGGCAAGGGCAAGATCTTCCGCGCTGCCGCCGCCGCAGCAGTCGAGCACTCGACCCGTCTGCAGGACGGAAAGAAGATCTCGCTCGGACTGAAGATCAAGTTCGCTCTGTTCGACAAGCTTGTCTACAGCAAGCTGCGCGAAGCCATGGGCGGCAACATCAAGCACGCAGTATCGGGTTCGGCGCCCCTGGGCCCCCGTCTGGGCCACTTCTTCCACAGCCTGGGCGTGACGATTCTCGAAGGCTATGGCCTCACCGAGACGACAGCGCCGGCGACAGTCAACCTCGCCACGAAGTCCAAGATCGGCACTGTCGGTCCCGTTCTTCCCGGTGTCGCTGTTCGGTTGGGCGAAGATGACGAGATTCAGGTGCGCGGCATCAACGTCTTCAAGGAGTACTGGCAGAACCCTGAGGCCACCGCCGAGACGTTCGACGGCGAGTGGTTCAAGACGGGCGACATCGGCTCATTCGACGATGAGGGCTTCCTCACGATCACCGGACGCAAGAAAGAGATCATCGTCACCGCTGGCGGCAAGAACGTCGCTCCTGCGGCTCTCGAAGACCCGATTCGTGCCAACCCGATCGTGGGCCAGGTTGTCGTCGTCGGCGACCAGAAGCCTTTCATCGGTGCTCTGATCACCCTTGATTCCGAGATGCTGCCGACCTGGTTGGGTAACAACGGCAAGCCCGCAGATATGAGCCTCGAGCAGGCCGCGAAGGATCCCGCGGTGCGTGCCGAGGTGCAGCGAGCAATTGACATCGCCAACGCCAAAGTTTCGCGTGCCGAGTCGATCCGCAAGTTCACGATCCTTTCTACCGAGTGGACCGAGGGCAGTGGGCACCTCACACCGAAGATGAGCATCAAGCGCAACGTCATCATGGATGACTTTGCCGATGAAATCGCAGACATTTACGACGTGCCTGTCAACACGACAAACGTCTCACTCTCGTAGCGCTCGCTTGCAAAGCAGAACAAGCCCCAGACCAACCGCGGTCTGGGGCTTGTTCGCGCGTGCTGCGCGTCGGCTGCGGCGCGCCAGCAGCGTGAGTGGAGCGGCTCAGAACCAGTCGGATTCGCGAACCTCGCGCATCGCGATTCGACGATTCGCGGGCTCGAGCTTGTCAAGATACAGCGTGCCATCGAGGTGGTCGGTCTCGTGTTGAAGCGCCTGAGCCATCAACCCGTCGCCCTCGAGCACCACCTCATTGCCATCGACGTCAATGCCGACAACTTTCGCCCAGGGATAGCGCGGTGTGTCGTGCCAGAGACCTGGCACTGACAAACAGCCTTCCCCGATCGGCTGAAGCTCTCCCGACACAGCAACGAGCACGGGATTGAGCACGTAGCCGATGTCGCCATCGATGTTGTAGCTGAAGGCGCGAAGACCGACGCCGATCTGGGGAGCAGCGACGCCAGCTCGCCCCGGCAGCTCTACCGTGTCGATCAGATCTTGAACGAGCGCTCTCACACCCGCGTCGATGGTTTCGATCGGCGCACACGCGGACTTCAGAACGGGGTCGCCGAACACCCGGATGGCACGAACAGCCATAGCGACTACGCTGCCGAGGCGAGCGAACGCAAGCCCTCGACAACAGTCGCGGCGAGTTCACGTGCCGCGCGCCGAGTTTCGGGCTCGAGATCACGGAAGGTGATCGCGCTGCCCGCGGCGATGTGTGGGTCGTAGGGCATTCGCAACACCGCGCGCACGCGCGTCTTGAAGTGCGACTCCAGCTGGTCGAGCTGCACCACCGGTGAACCGGGGCGTGCGCTGTTGATGACCACCACTGCGTTGCGCACCTGAGACGAATAGCCGTTGGTCTCGAGCCACGTCAGGGTCTCTGACGCCAAGCGTGCTTCGTCAACGCTCAAACCTGCCACAACGACGAGTTGATCAGCCGCTTGCAACGTCGCTTCCATCACGGAGTGCACGATCCCGGTACCTGTGTCGGTCAGCACGAGCGAGTAGTAGTGAGCAGCGAGCCTGGCCACGTCACGATAGTCGGTGTCGCTGAACGCCTCTGAAACACTCGGATCGGCGTCGGACGCCACCACGTCAAGACGGGTCTCATCGCGAGCGACCATCGCTGAAAGGTCGTTGAACCCCACAACCTCGCCGCTCATGCGCACGAGATCTCGCACGGTCTTGCCACCGGGGCGAGAAATACGATCTGAGAGCGTGCCCCTGTCGGGGTTTGCATCGATCGCGATCACGCGATCGTCACGAGCGTCGGCCAGGGCCATTCCCAAAAGAGTGGTCACTGTGGTCTTGCCGACACCACCTTTTCGCGACAGCACCGGAACAAAGCGAGCGCCGCCTGCAAGCGGCGCAGCGATGCGACGGTCCAGCTCTTTGCGAGCTTTCGCGCGCTTGCTGTCACCGAGGTTGATCCGGCGAAGCGAGAGCGAATAGACGAGGTGCTGCCACGCACCTTCAGGCTCTGAGCGAATGACATGGCTAGGGTCTAGCAATCGATCCGCGGTAAGCAGATCTGCTGTCTCGCGGTCGGCCTCGATCTCGCCCAGACGCTTCGAGGTGAGCGTGACCGGCGCGGGGGCAACGAGCGCTGATCGTTCTGACTCAATCTCGGTCGAGAACACATCCGCGTCTTCGATCTGGCTGCGCGGGTCGTCATCATCGCTATCGGCGACAGTGTTTTCGACGTCGCCGGTCTCCTCGGCGGCTACCGACGTTTCGCCGGCAGCTGGCTCGGCGATCTCGGGCTCAACCGGCTGAGACAAGAAGGCGTCGAATGCCTTGGCCCGAGCAGCCTCTTCTGCTGAGGCTGCAGATCGCTGCTCTGGGCGGTTAGCAATGCTCGCCTCGTCGTCGACGAAGTCGTCGTCGTCGTTTGCGGCAGGCATTGCGACGTTCACCTGAGCGGTGCCGCCACCGAGAATGCCAAGACCCGAGGTGTCGAGGCTTCCAGAGTCGGACAGCACGCCGTGCTCAGCGTCATCGGGCGTGTGTTCGGTGCGTTCGGGCGTCACTAGTCACTTCTCCTGCGGCGGTATAGATCTGGGGCCATCCTCCAGATTACTGGGCGGGGCGCACTACGACCAAAAGGTCGCCCGCTTCCACCTGCTGAGGCGAGCCGATCGCGAGCCGCTCGATGACGCCGTCGATGGGAGAGGTGATCGCAGCTTCCATCTTCATCGCCTCGATGGAGGCAACCGGAGAGCCCGCGGCAACAGTCGCGCCCGGCTCTAGCTTGAGCGTCACCACTCCCGAGAACGGCGCCGCGATCTGACCCGGCTTGGAGGTATCGGCACGCTCTGCCTGCCGCGCCTCCACGGTGATGCTGCGATCCCGCGCGAACACGGGTCGAAGTTGGCCATTGAGCGTGGTCATCACCGTGCGCATCCCCTTGTCGTCAGCCTCGCCAATGGCCTCAAGCCCGACAAACAGCTGCACGCCGCGTTCGATCTCGACGACATGCTCTGAGCCTTGAACGAGACCGTAGAGGTAGTCGGTGGTGTCGAGCACGCTGAGGTCGCCGAACAGCTCACGCATTGCAGTGAACTCACGTGTCGGAGCAGGGAACAGCAGACGGTTGAGCGCGTCACGACGTGAGAGCGAGTCTGCGCCAAGCGCGGCGCCATCGGCTTCGCTGATTGGCTTCACTTCGATCGAGATGTCGCGTCCCGCCAGGACCTTCGTGCGGAACGGCTCAGGCCAACCGCCCGGGAGGTCTCCCAGCTCGCCAGCCATGAAGCCAACGACCGAGTCAGGGATGTCGTAGTTCTGCGGGTTCTCGGCAAAGTCAGCAGGATCGGCCTTGACAGCGGCGAGGTGCAGAGCGAGGTCACCCACCACCTTGGACGAGGGCGTCACCTTCGGTACGCGACCCAAGATGTTGTTGGCCGCCGCATACATGTCTTCAATCAGCTCGAAGTCCTCCTCGAGTCCCAGGGCGATCGCCTGCTGTCGCAGGTTCGACAGCTGACCACCGGGAATCTCGTGGTGGTAGACCCGACCGGTGGGACCAGGCAAGCCCGACTCGAACGGACGGTACATGTGGCGCATCGCTTCCCAGTACGGTTCGAGGCTCGATACCGCATCAAGATCGATGCCGGTGTCGCGCTCGGTGTGCGCGAGAGAAGCAACGAGCGCCGACAGTGACGGCTGACTCGTCGTGCCTGACATCGGCGCAGCCGCAGCATCCACTGCATCGGCTCCGGCAGCGCTCGCGGCAAGAAGGGTGGCCAACTGGCCACCGGCAGTGTCGTGCGTATGCACATGCACCGGCACGTCGAAACGATCGCGAAGGGCGCTCACGAGACGGGATGCCGCAGCGGGCCGCAGCAGCCCTGCCATGTCTTTGATCGCGAGAACGTGCGCGCCAGCGTCGACGATCTGCTCAGCAAGACCGAGGTAGTAGTCGAGCGTGTAGAGATCTTCGGCGGGATTGAGCAGGTCGCCGGTATAGCAGAGCGCGACCTCGGCAACAGCGGTCCCCGATGCCAGCACGGCATCGATGGCGGGACGCATCTGCGCCACGTCATTGAGGGCGTCGAAGATACGGAAGATGTCAATCCCGCTCGCCGCAGCCTCTTGCACAAAGGCGTCGGTGACCTCGGTCGGGTACGGGGTGTAGCCGACGGTGTTGCGACCGCGAAGCAACATCTGGATCGCAATGTTCGGCAGCTCCGCGCGAAGTCGATCAAGGCGCTCCCACGGGTCTTCACCGAGGAATCGCAGCGCAACATCGTAGGTAGCGCCGCCCCACGCCTCGACGGACAGCAGCTCGGGAGTGAGCCGTGAGACATACGGTGCAACCGTGGCGAGATCTTTCGTGCGAACGCGCGTCGCGAGCAGCGACTGGTGCGCGTCTCGGAAAGTGGTTTCCGTTACGGCCAGGGCGGTCTGCTCACGCAGCGATCTCGCGAAGCCTGCCGGGCCAAGTTCGAGCAGCCGCTGTCGCGAGCCGGCAGGAGCCGCAGCGGTGAGATCGAGCTCAGGAAGCTTCACCCGCGGCTCGATGGAAAGCGGGTTGTCGCCATTCGGCTTGTTGACTGTCGTGTCAACCAGCCAGCTGAGCACCTTGGTTCCGCGGTCTTTCGACTCGCGGCCCTTGAGCAGATGCGGGCGCTCGTCGATGAACGACGTGGCGATATCCCCCGACACGAATGCCGGGTCGTCGAGCACTGCTTGCAGGAACGGAATGTTCGTCGACACGCCACGAATGCGGAACTCCGCCAGCGCCCGCCGAGCGCGAAGCACTGCGGCGCCGAAGTCACGACCACGGCACGTGAGCTTCGAGAGCATCGAGTCGAAGTGAGGCGAGATCTGGGCGCCGGCGGCTGTCGTGCCACCGTCGAGTCGAATACCCGCTCCGCCCGGTGAACGGTAGGTGGTGATCTTTCCTGTGTCCGGACGGAAGCCCTGGGTGGGATCCTCTGTCGTAATACGGCACTGCAGCGCCGCGCCGCGCAGCTGGATCTGATCTTGTTCAAGTCCGAGCTCGGGCAGGGTCTGACCGGCAGCGATACGCATCTGAGACTGCACAAGGTCGACGTCTGTGACTTCCTCGGTCACCGTGTGCTCTACCTGAATTCGAGGGTTCATCTCGATGAAGACGACTTCGCCAGTGCGAGGTCCGGCAGTTTCAAGCAAGAACTCCACGGTTCCCGCGTTCTGATAGCCGATCGACTCGGCGAACGCGATGGCATACGAGTGCAGCGCATCACGTACCTCGGGCTCGAGGTTCGGCGCGGGCGCGATCTCGATGACTTTCTGATGACGACGCTGCACAGAACAATCGCGCTCGAAGAGATGCACGGTGTTGCCAGCGGTGTCTGCCAGGATCTGCACCTCCACGTGGCGCGGGCGCTGCACTGCCTGCTCAAGGAACATGCGGGCGTCGCCGAACGCGCTGCCCGCCTCTCGCATGGCTTCCGCCAGCGCAGGGGCCAGCTCATCAGCGGTGTCTACGCGCCGCATTCCACGGCCGCCACCACCGGCAACCGCCTTCGCAAAGAGCGGAAATCCGATGTCTTCGGCCTGCGCGAGCAGAGCATCGACATCGTCGGATGCCTCGGTCGAGCGAAGCACCGGCACACCGGCCGCGATCGCATGGTGCTTGGCGGTCACCTTGTTTCCGGCCATCTCAAGCACCGATGCCGGCGGACCGATGAAGGCGATGCCGTGAGCTGCGGCCTGCTCCGCGAGCTCAGGGTTCTCTGAGAGGAACCCATAGCCCGGATAGATGGCATCGGCGCCAGCTTCGCGCGCGACGCGAATGATCTCATCCACGCTCAGGTACGCGCGGACCGGATGACCAACCTCACCGATCAGATATGCCTCGTCTGCCTTGAGGCGATGCAGCGAGCTTCGGTCTTCGTGTGGATACACGGCGACTGTGCGCGCACCCAATTCGTAGGCAGCGCGGAAAGCGCGAATAGCGATCTCTCCACGGTTAGCGACGAGGATCTTACGGAACATTCGACCTCCGAGGGCGGCAATGCTGGCGGACCTGAGTGCGTTCTCAGCCTAGAGGACTGTAACGTAGAGCCTTGTGCACGTCCTCTCCGTCAGCTCGCTTAAGGGTGGAGTCGGCAAAACGACCGTAACTCTCGGACTCGCATCGGCGGCTTTCGCCCGAGGTGTCCGTACGCTCGTCGTCGACCTCGACCCGCAGTCCGACGTCTCTACGGGGCTGGATATTCAGGTGGCAGGTCGCTTGAACATCGCCGATGTGTTGGCGAATCCGAAAGACAAGGTCGTTCGGCAAGCGATTACGTCGAGTGGTTGGGCGAAGGTTCACCCTGGCACGATCGACGTGATGATCGGCAGTCCTTCTGCGATCAACTTCGACGGCCCTCACCCGAGTGTGAGAGACGTCTGGAAGCTCGAAGAAGCACTCGCCACCATTGAGGCCGACTACGACCTGGTGCTGGTGGACTGCGCCCCGTCTCTCAACGCGCTCACCCGAACTGCATGGGCTGCCAGCGACCGCGTGATCGTCGTCACCGAACCGGGCCTGTTCTCGGTTGCGGCAGCCGACCGTGCGCTTCGCGCAATCGAAGAGATCCGTCGCGGCCTCTCTCCCCGCCTTCAGCCTCTGGGCATCGTGGTGAACCGTGTTCGCCCGCAGTCGATCGAACACCAGTTCCGAATCAAAGAGCTGCGCGATATGTTCGGACCCTTGGTGCTGAGTCCTCAGCTGCCCGAACGCACCTCGTTGCAACAGGCACAGGGCGCCGCCAAGCCGCTGCACATCTGGCCTGGCGATTCAGCGCAGGAACTCGCGGCTGACTTCGATGCGCTGCTTGACCGCATCATTCGCACCGGGCGCGTGCCGGTGCCCAACGAAACACCCACGTAGCTCGCTCAGCGCCACCTGTCGGGGCAATGAAGCGTTGAGGCTCTTGTTACCGCAGAGGTACGTCAGGCACTATCGCAGAGGTATCTCAGGCTGAGCGTGCAGCGCGGCGTGCGGCAAGCTCATCAGCTGCATCGGGCAGTTGCGGGTCGAAGTCCACAAGAGTGGATTCCACTTCGCGCAGCACTTTGCCGACGGCGATGCCAAACACGCCCTGCCCGCGACTGACCAGGTCGATGACCTCGTCGTTCGAGGTGCAGAGGTAGACCGATGCGCCGTCGCTCATGAGCGTGGTACCGGCAAGATCGCGGATTCCTGACGCCCGAAGCTGGTCCACTGCAGTACGAATCTGCTGAAGCGAGATTCCAGTGTCGAGAAGGCGCTTGACGAGTTTCAGGACAAGAATGTCTCGAAATCCGTAGAGACGCTGCGATCCAGAACCACTAGCGCCGCGCACGGTGGGCTCTACGAGTTCGGTACGTGCCCAATAGTCCAGCTGGCGGTACGTTATGCCGGCTGCTCGTGCTGCTACGGCACCGCGGTAGCCGACTTCGTCGTCCATCTCGGGAAGCCCGTCGGTGAAAAGGAGGTCAGCAGTGAACGCACCACCGTCTACATTGTCGCGATCGCTCACGCGCGTTCCCCCTCCGCCTTCGTTAGTCCCACGGTAGAACAGGCAGACGCCTGCGGCAATGACATCCGACCTGCGCGGTCGGCGTGTCGGATGATTCAGTCCACAAGTCGTTCGAGCGCCGCGCGCACGAAAATGGCGCGCACCTCTTCGAGCTGCTGGGCCAGCTGAGGCGCCAACTCCCCCGCTCGGCCGCGCGATGACGAGTCAGTACGTCGCAGCAGAGGCGCGAGGGCGGATTCAATCAGTGACACGTCACGTTCCGCGCTTTGACGCAGTGTGCGCATGTGTCGCGGCTCAATTCCATGGCGGTCTAGCGCCACGAGGGCACGCAGGAGCGCGACAGACTGATCCGTATAGACGTCTGCCCCCAGCACGCCGGTGCTGATCGCGTCATTGAGCAACTGTGGAGCAGCCCCTGAGGCCGCCAACAGCTCTTCCCGGCGGTAACGGCGCGGCGCGGGGACAATAGATGGCGGCGGCACGGATGCCGGTGTCACGGGATCACGCCCAGCATCCACATCCTGCAGATACTCCCGAATCACCGAGAGCGGCAGGTAGTGATCCCGTTGCAGGGTGAGGGCAAGCCTCAGCCGCTCGAGGTCATCCGGCGAGAACTTTCGATAGCCAGATTCAGTGCGAAGCGGGGTGATGATTCCCTGCACTTCGAGAAAGCGCAGCTTGCTCGAAGTGAGCGAGGGGAACTCTGGCGACAGCCTCGCAAGCACCTGCCCAATACTGAGCAGGCCCGACGACGCAGCGCGTTCGCGGGCAGAAGCAGCCGCCATCAGGCTTCGGGTGTCTGTGGCAGGTCAGCGGGCGAACCGAAGAAGTTGAGCCGGAACTTTCCAACTCGCACTTCAGAGCCATTTACGAGAGCCGCGCGATCGACGCGCTCACCGTTGACGTAGGTTCCGTTCAGCGAACGCTGGTCAACCAGCTCGAAGGCGGTATTGGTGCGTGTGATCTCCGCGTGACGCCGAGATACGGTGACGTCGTCGAAAAAGATGTCTGCTTCAGGATGGCGTCCGACGGTGGTCACATCGGTGTCGAGCAGATAGCGAGCACCGGCTGCAGGACCGGAGCGAACGATCAGCAGAGCCGCCCCGGAGGGAAGAGCCTCGATGGCTTCAAGTTCAGCGTCGCCCAGCTCACTTCCGAACGGTACAAATGACAGATCCGAGTCGTGCCCAAACGTCTGCGTGACGTCAACCGGGCGACTGGAATCGTCAGGACGGCGATATTCCTCCACGGGGTCCTCCTTTGAGGTGCAAGCCTAGCCGATCGATCCCTCGCTACACGAGGCCAGATCCTTGGCGATCATGAATTCATGGCGAGCACATAGCCACGAGAGATGCGGCAGGGCACCGAGTAAGTATGACGCACGCAATCGCAACCTCGTCGACAGGCGTAGCCTGGAGGTGATGCGTACTTCAGCGAAATCAGTGACCGTGCTCTCTCGAAGCCTGCTCGCCATTCTGGCAGCCATGCTCCTGGCATTCGCAACGCTGATGTTCGCCTCGCCAGCGCACGCGCACGACGAGCTCACCGGCTCCGAACCCGCGGCAGACGCGACACTCGATGTGCTGCCAAGCGAGGTGAGGCTGACCTTCAGCGACGCGATCTCGCAAGAAGAGGGAGCCTCTGAGATTGAGGTCACCGATGCGTCGGGCATCTCGCTTGTCGCTGCGGATCCTGCTGTCACCGACAACGTGCTGATCCAGCCCATTGAAGGCGAGGCGATCGGTGAAGTGACAGTGCTCTGGAAGGTTGTCTCAAGCGATGGGCACCCGATATCTGGCGAGTATGCCTTTACGGTCACCGCGCCCATCCCCACCGAAACCGCCGAGCCCGAGCCGACTGCTACCGAAGAGCCGATCGTCGAACCGACCGCGGCAACCACCGCTGAGCCTTCTGCTACCGCTACTGCAGAAGCCGCGGACGCTGACGACGCGTCGGGGACCGTGTGGCCCTGGATAGTCGGTGGCATCGTCGTTCTCGGTCTTGTTGGTGCGGTCATCTACCTGCTCGTATCACGCTCGCGCCAGAAGAAGTCTCTCGCTGATTCCGACCCCACTACCAAACGATAAGGTTTTAGTCATGCCTCACTACGACGTCGTCATCCTTGGCGCGGGCCCCGGCGGCTATGTCGCAGCGGTCCGCAGCGCTCAGCTCGGTCTTTCTGTTGCGATCGTCGAAGAGAAGTACTGGGGCGGTGTGTGCCTGAACGTAGGCTGCATCCCCTCCAAGGCTCTTCTTCGCAACGCCGACCTCGCGCACATCTTCAACCACAAAGCGGAGCTCTTCGGCATGTCGGGCGACGTGTCGTTCGACTTTGGCACCGCGTGGGACCGCAGCCGCAAGGTGTCTGAGACCCACGTCAAGGGCATCCACTATTTGATGAAGAAGAACAAGGTCACCGAGTACGAAGGACGCGGAACGTTCACCGGCCCCAAGGGCATGACCGTCGCAAAGGCAGATGGTTCGAGCGAAGAGCTCACCTTCGATAACGCGATCATCTCTACTGGTTCGACAGTTCGGCTGCTCCCCGGCGTCACCCTGAGCGACAACGTCGTGACCTACGAAGAGCAGATCATGACGCGTGATCTGCCCGAATCGATCGTCGTCGTCGGTGCTGGCGCGATCGGCATGGAGTTCGCTTTCGTATTGGTGAACTACGGCGTCAAGGTCACGATCATCGAGTACCTAGACCGCGCTCTTCCGAACGAAGACGCAGACGTGTCGAAAGAGATCGCACGCCAGTACAAGAAGTACGGCGTTGAGCTGCTCACCTCTACGAAGGTGGAGACGGTCACCGACCACGGCAGCCATGTCACGGTGACTTACACACCGAACGCGGGCGGCGACACTCAGTCGATCGACGCCTCGAAGGTTCTCATGTCGATCGGCTTCGCACCGAACGTCGAGGGTTTCGGTCTCGAAAAGACCGGTGTGAAGCTGACCGAACGCGGCGCCATCGAAATCGATGACTACATGCACACCTCTGTTCCGCACATCTACGCGATCGGCGATGTCACAGCGAAGCTGCAGCTCGCCCACGTCGCTGAAGCGCAGGGTGTTGTAGCCGCTGAGACCATCGGCAAGGCCGAGACCATGGCGCTCGGCGACTACCGCATGATGCCCCGTGCGACGTTCTGCTCGCCGCAGGTAGCCTCTTTCGGCCTCACCGAGCAGCAGGCCCGCGATGAGGGCTACGACGTCAAGGTAGCGAAGTTTCCGTTCTCGGCGAATGGCAAGGCAAACGGCCTGGGCGAGCCGATCGGGTTCGTAAAGCTCATCGCCGACGGCGAGCACCTTGAGCTTCTTGGTGCTCACCTCATTGGCCCCGACGTATCAGAGCTTCTGCCAGAGCTGACGCTGGCCCAGAAGTGGGACCTCACCGCTCTCGAAGGTGCACGCAACGTGCACACCCACCCGACGCTTTCTGAAGCAGTGCAAGAGGCCTTCCACGGCCTCGCCGGTCACATGATCAATATGTGATTCGTACAACAACGAAACAGCCCCGGGACTGAATAGTCTCGGGGCTGCTTCGTGCGCCTGGGTGGATTCTCAGTAGCCCAGAGCTCGAGCCAGTTTTGATTCGGATGCTGCGGCCTTGCCGCCAGCGGAGATGACCGCCGTCTCGACGGCAGCGAAGAACGCTGCGCGCCACTCGGCGTCATCGGGTGCGGCAGGACCGAGTTCCACTTCCCACTCGCGCCACGAGCGCTCGACCCCGGAGCGCTCATCGAGCGTCGAGACGACATCGTCGGCGAACTCTGCGAGCACGCCTCCGGCGGCATCGCGTAGTGCGTACGCGGTGCGGGAGTTCTGAATTCGGGCGAGTGGCAATAGCGGATCTTGAGTGACGTCGGCCAGCACCTCGAGCGCCGGGGCCGGAACCTCCCCGGCACTGCCGAGCGGCCAGTGCAACTCGACACGGCCATTTCCGACGCGCGGACCCTTGATGTGCCATCCGGCATCGCCTCCGCCCGTGCGACGACGCAACGCGAAGCCCGCGGAGGCGAGGGCAAACTCGGTGGTGTCGAGGTAGCGGGCGTCAAGCTCTCGCACCTCACCAGCGCCGACGGAAGCGATGCCGGGCACGCTGATCCAGTTCGGCAACGACGTTTCGGTGTCGGCGTCGAATTTGAGTTCTACCTCGACAGACCGCCGCGGCGCAGCGGCACCTGCTGTGGAATCAGCGGCGGTCACGCGGGGCATCTGGGTCTGGATCGATGTCGTCCTGCGACTCGACGAACCAGAACGCCGACTCGGTGGGCCCATCACCCTGACCGGTATGTTCGGGTTGCCCTTTTCGTGCGTAAACAACCTGCGTCTCGCTGTAGGGGACGATGAGCCGTTCCATAGCGGGATCGTCGAGGGGAAGAATCTGCCCGTCGAGCGGGCCGCCGTGCAATCGTGCGATAGCCATGATCCGAGCCTAGCGTCGGCCAACACCATTGTCTTCGAACTTGACTTCGGCATCAGGAGCGATAGTGAGCTGGCGCCGCAGGCTCGCCCGGTCGCGAGATAATGGCAGGTGTGAAACCTTTCGTTCTGCTCGCCACCCGCGCCGAGGATCTGCCGGCTGACGAAGAGTACGAACTCTTCCTTCGCTACACCGGACTCGCGCCCGAACAGCTCATCCGCGTGCGACTCGAGGCGGGGCCGATGCCCGAGCTGAACCTCGACGAGCTTTCGGGCATCTTCGTCGGTGGCGGACCGTTTAACGCGTCCGATCCCCCCGACCAGAAGTCGCCTGTGCAACACCGTGTGGAAGCCGACTTTCACACGGTGCTCACCGAAGTTGTTGCGCGGGACTTTCCATTCCTCGGCGCCTGCTACGGCGTCGGCACGGTAGGCGCATTTCTCGGAGCCACGATTGATCGCACCTATTCCGAGCCCATCAGCGTCGTCTCACTCAGCGTGACAGACGCCGGAGCAGCCGACCCATTGCTGCATGATATGCCGTCTACCTTCGGCGCGTTCGTGGGACACAAAGAGGCCATCTCGAAGTTGCCCGACAGTGCAACCCTGCTCGTCTCGTCGGCGACGTGCCCCGTGCAGATGTTCCGCGTTGGCGAGAACGTGTACGCGACGCAGTTTCATCCAGAACTCGATGTCGAAGGCATCACCACTCGCATTCATGCCTACGCAGAGCACGGCTACTTCGCGGCTGACGAGCTTGAACTGACGCTCAGTGCGGTGCGGGCCACATCTGTCTCGCACCCGAGCCGGATCCTGCGCGCCTTCGTACAGCGCTACGCGCGCTGAACGCCCAGAGCGCACTAGAACGACGGCGCGGTGTGCCAGATGCGCTCAATGTAGTCGCGCATGGAGCGATCCGACGAGAAGTATCCGCACCGCGCCACATTGAGGATCGCCGAACGCGTCCAGGCGTCCTGGTCGGCGTATGCCGCGTCTACCTTGGCCTGAGCCCCGATATAGGCCGAGTAGTCGGCCAGCACCATGAAGCGGTCGTCGTACAGCAGATTCGACACTATGGGCTCGAACATTGAGCGATCCCCACCCGAAAATGCACCGGCTGCGATCAGATCGAGTGAACGGCGCAAGCCGCTGTCGGCGTTGTAGAACGAACTCGGCTTGTATCCCTTCGCCCATAGCGATTCCACCTCGGGCTCGCTCATTCCGAACAGGAAGAAGTTGTCGTCACCGACCAGCTCCCGAATCTCGACATTGGCACCATCATCGGTGCCGATGGTGAGCGCCCCATTGAGAGCAAACTTCATGTTGCCCGTTCCAGATGCCTCTTTGCCCGCGAGCGAGATCTGCTCTGACAGGTCGGCGGCAGGGATTACCCGCTCGGCCAAGGTGACGTTGTAGTTCGGAGGGAAGAGCACTTTGAGCTTGCCCTCAACCCTCGGGTCGTTGTTCACAACGGAGCCGACCGCATTGATCAGATGGATGATGCGCTTCGCCATGACATAGCCGGGCGCGGCCTTCGCACCGAAGATGAAGGTGCGCGGCTGCACGTCGCCGACGGCCACGCGCCCTGAGATGATCCCCTCATACGTGGTGACGATGTGCAACACCTTCAGCATCTGACGCTTGTACTCGTGCAACCGCTTGACCATGACGTCGAGCATGTGTCCGTCGCTCACTTCGAAGCCGTCGCGTTCGCGCAGCACATCGCTGAGCAGGCGTTTGTTGGCTGCCTTCACCTCGGCGAACTGTGTGCGAAACTCGGGGTCTTCAGCGTAGGCTTCGAGTTCTCGCAACCGCTCAAGATCAGTGACCCAGCCGGTTCCCAGCGCGTCGGTGATGAGCCCTGACAACGACGGGTTCGAGAGGCGCACGAACCGTCGAGGCGTCACGCCGTTGGTGACGTTGATGAACTTTCCCGGGTAGAACTCGTTGAAGTCGGGCAGCACCTTGTCGCGCAGCAACTGGGAGTGCAGCTCAGCGACACCATTCACCTTTGCGCCAGCAACGGTCGCGAGATATGCCATGCGCACTGAGCGCACCGGATGCTCGCCGATAATCGACATGTCGCGAATGCGCATCTCGTCATCGCCGAACTTCTCGCGGACGGCGACGAGGAAATCTTCGTTGATGCGGTAGATGATCTCGAGGTGTCGCGGCAGCAGCCGGCCCAGCAGTTCGACGGGCCAGACTTCCAGCGCCTCTGGCAACAGAGTGTGGCATGTGTACGCGAAACACTGCTGCGTGACTGCCCACGCAGCATCCCAATCCATCTTCTTCTCATCGACCAACACGCGCATGAACTCGGGAACCGCGATCACCGGGTGGGTGTCGTTGAGCTGGAAGATGATCCGCTCTGGCAGGTTGGTCAGTTCGAAGTCAGCCGGGAGCATGACATCGAAGACGTCTCTGATCGATGCCGCCACAAAGAAATACTGCTGCTGCAGTCGAAGCTCTTTGCCCTGGGGGGTCGAATCCTCGGGGTACAGCACCTTCGAGATGTTCTCGGCATACGTCTGGGCACGTACTGCCTCTTCGTAATCTCCCGAGTTGAACACCCGAAGATCAAACGAGTTGGTGGCCACCGCGCTCCAAAGCCGAAGCGTGTTGACGCGTCCGTTCTGGTAGCCGGGAACCATGTAGTTGTAGGGCACCGCCTGCACGTTCCATGCCGGAATCCAGCGAGATCGGGGTACTCCCTCGTCGTCGTAGGTCTCGGTGTGGCCACCGAATGCGATCGTCTGCGCTCCTTCAGGGTGTGCGAACTCCCACGGTGACCCGAGCGACAGCCACGCGTCGGGCTGTTCTGCCTGCTGCCCATCGACGAATGTCTGGCGGAAGATGCCGTACTCATATCGAATGCCGTAGCCGACGTTGGGAACCCCCATCGTGGCGAGTGAGTCGATGAAGCAGGCTGCGAGGCGACCGAGACCGCCATTGCCGAGTCCTGGTTCGACCTCTTGCTGACGCAGGACGTCAAGATCGATGCCACAGGCGGCGAGCGCCTCCTCGGCGATCTCGCTCAGGCCGGAAGCGAGCAGGTTGTTGTCGAGTTGGCGGCCAAGAAGATACTCAGCGGAGAGGTACGCGACTCCCTTGTCTTGCACTTCGCGCTGACGTCTGAGGTCTTCGAGCCAGCGCGCCATGAGATAGTCGCGCACTGTGTGTGCCAGCGCGAAATACTTGTCAGTCGCGCTGGCATTCGAAAGCGTGACTCCGCGGCCGGAGTTGAGGTTCAACAGAAATTCCCGCACGAATCCATCGACCGTGCTCGGCGGCGCGGCGACCGGCGCAAGCGCAAGCGGGTGTGTGGGATGCAAGTGATCAGGCATGAGTACGAAACTACCGAGTCCCCCGCGGTTAACAGCGCTCTCTAGGCGTCGAGGTCCAATTTTTTACTTGCCCGTCACCTGTCTCGCCCCAGCGAGGCGCTACGCCCGAACAACACGCGCAATCTCAGCCTCGCCCGCCGGCGCTTCCGCTCTGAGGCCGGGCGTAAGACCGAGATCGACGAACACGATATCGCCGCTCAGCTCGGGGCCGCGGTCGGTGACCAGTCCAGCCTTTACTGCGCCGAACGTGACGGTGACCGCAGCGGGCAACACCACCTCGTCTGCCTCACCAGTGTCGGGGTGAAGTCCGCTCGGAAGATCTACTGCCACTACGCGCAAAGCGCCGGTTCGTGCGGCGTGCAAGAGCGCCTGCACCGCCTCGCGCGCAATACCGCGCAACGCGGACTTCGCACCCGCCCCAATGCCGAGAATGCCGTCTACAACGAGGTCGTAGTTCGCTGCGCTGTCTCGCAGCCTGGCCAGGTCGATCCGCCGCGCGCCCGCCGAGACCGCCTCGGTGAGGGCCGCGACATGGAAGCGCTCGGATACGAGCAGCACGTCGACGGCTATCGCTCTATCGTCCGTCTGCACGGGCGAGAAGGGATCAGCATCCGCCACGACGGCGGCGGCACTCTGCGAAACCAGTTCGGCGGCGGCGAACAAGGCGTCTGCACCGTTGTCGCCGCTGCCCGCGAGAACAAGCACTCGTGGGGCGCGGACTTCAGCCAGCTCTCTTCTCAGCTCGTCGGCGAGAGCGGCTGACGCGCGCAACATCAATGGAGCCCCCGCAGCCAGCAGTGGTGCCTCCGCCGCCCGCACCTGCGCCGCAGTGTAGGTGGTCGCCCAGGTCGTCATGAACCCGACTTTGCCTCAGGGGTGTCTTGTTTACCCTCGTCACCTTCGCGCTCTGCTGCCTCAGCCTCTCGGGCTATTCGCAGTTCTTTGGCCGCGAAACGCACCTCGTTCTCGGCGCGCCGCACTCTGCGCTGAGCGAAGGTCGACGCCCCGAACTTTGCACGAACCCGGTCGCGCTCCTCTTCGATTCCCGTGACGATGTAGGCGCAAGCGATGAGAATCACCTGTGCCGAGAGGTTGAACCACAGCAGCAACGCGATGAGCGATGCGAAAGAAGCGAGCAACGGGTTAGACGATGCACCACCCACGAACAACGATGACAGTTGTTGCAATACGGTCAGGCCGACCGCGCCAAGCAACGCACCGCTCCACAGCGAACGTGCTGACGGCTTTACACCGGAAAGCGTGAGAAAGAGTACCGCGATAATCGCAGCATCCATCGCGAATACCACGATGAGCGTCAGCGCACGCGAGCCGAACTCCATCAATGCCGAGCTCTCGGTGATGCCGAGCCAACCTGCGACCAGATCGAGCCCTGCAGTTCCGATGAAGGTGATGGCCGCCGAGGCCGCGAGTGCAAGCCCGATTCCAATGGCCAGCAGCAGGTTGCGCAACATGACCCACAGAAAGAACCCGTCTTGTTGGGCGAAGTCAGCGATGGACCGGATCGCCAAACGCATCGTGGCAATCGCCCCGATCGCCGCCGCGACCAGGGCGATGAGAGAAATCGTTCCCGCAACGGTCAGTCCGGCGGGTGCGTCGATTTCGTCGGTCTCGATGATGCCATCGGGTCCGACGAGGCCCGGAACGAAGTTGTTGACTGCATCGATGAGCGCCTGCCACGCGACCGGGTTTCCCGCCAGCCAGATCGTCGCGATCGAAAAGCCCAGCAGCACGCCCGCGAACACGCTGAACAGCGCACGGTATGTGACGCTGTCTGCCAGCATGGGACCGCGTCGCTCTACGTAGAGCAACGCCGATCGTACGAGCTTGAGCGACAGCACCCAAGCAATGGCTTTCGCGATGAACTCCTTCATACCGCCACGATAGCGAGCCTGACGCTCCAGACAACTGGGTTGGACAGACCCGTCGTTCAGCGCTATGCAACCCCGAGATCTTTCGCTACGCACCGGTCGCGCACCCTGCAGAAGTCAGCGTCAGGAGACAAGAAGCGTGCTGTTGCTCAGCGCGATGCCGACCCAGGCCCCTGCCAACATCCATGGGCCGAACGGCAATGCCGTCGTTCGACTCGCTCGGCCACCCAGAATGAGCGCAACGCCGACCGCACCTCCAAGCAGGAAGGCGGCGAAAGCCCCGACGGCGAGCGCGGTCCAGCCCAGCCACCCGAGATACATCCCGATCACGCCGGCGAGTTTGACGTCACCGCCGCCCATGCCCCTGGGCTGCAGAGAGCGGAGCGTGAAGTAGAAGCTGAATAGAATCACCATCCCCGCCACTGCGGTGAGCACTGCCTGCCAGTCACCGACCAGCAAGGACGCGCAGCCCAGGAGCGCAGCGCCTACGGGATAGCACGGCAAGACGAGAGCATTCGGCAAACGATGGGTTGCGAGATCGATGAACGTAAGCGCGATCGAGACGGCGGCGAAATAGAGGAACGCAACAATCGTGACCGCAAGGGACCACACTTCATTGGCACGACTCGGGTCAGCATCTGAAACAAAGAACCATGTCACGCCCACAAATGAGAGCGGTGTGATCAGCATGACTGCGGTGCGGCGCGGCCATGCGTGCATATGAGCGGTCGGTCGAAGGCGGGTGCGCTCTGGCGATGGCTCAAGCCGCGGCTGCACGCGCGCAACAACGCCGTTGAGCAGATAGCCAACGGCGAGTCCAGCTGTCGTGAGGAGAACTAACAGGAACGCGGTGGCGGGTGTCATACCCGTCTCGGCAGCGTTCCGGCGACCCGCTCAAGATCAGCCCGGTGCCCCCGCGAGCGGCTAGGCATCCAGCACCTCAAGACGCACCCGAACAGGCCCGCCCTCGACGAGACCTTCTGCGTTGCGAACCGCCTTTTTCAGAGGTAGCACGTAGGTCTCAGTTTTCTTGTCGGGAAAGATCGACGTGTTCCACTCGGAACCGCCGACTCGCGCAATTACTCGTACCGCCCCGAAACCGCGGTGCGGCCGAGGAATCTCACGAATGTCTTCGCTCAGTTCAGGTGGGACCGAGGTGAGGTGCATGGCGACATCGGCGCGCGCATCCCACAAAAAGACTTCGCCCTCGAACTCGATGATCATGCACGTAGTCCACCACAGCCCCGCGCACCCGCACGCTGTTTCTCCACACCCCTGCGCGGGCACAGCTCGGCACGCACAGTTCAGACAAGACCGCGTATCACCACTGTGGGTGAATCGCATCTCGCAACAACCGGTCATACACGTTTCGGATCACAGAATCGAACGAATCTACGCCAAAGTCGCCCTCGGCCAGTGCGCCCGCGTCAGCGTTTGCCCGCGCTTGCGAAACGTTGCGTGCACCCGGAATGACCGATGTCACGCCAGTGCGTGAGGCAATCCATGCGAGAGTCGCCGCGGGAAGCGAGACCCCGTCGGGCAAAGCACGGGTCAGCTCCGCTACTGCCTCGAGGCCCACAGAGAATTCCACGCCCGAGAACGTCTCGCCACGGTCGAAGGCTTCGCCGTGACGGTTGTACGTCCGGTGGTCGTTCTCGGCGAACGTCGTGGTGGCCGTGTACTTGCCTGAGAGCAGCCCCGAGGCCAGCGGAACCCGAGCGAAAACCGCGACACCTGCGGCCTCGGCCGCCGGCAGCACCTCATCCAGCGGCTTCAACCTGAACGGGTTGAAGATGATCTGCACGTTCGACACGTTCGGACGCGAAATAGCAGCGAGCGCCTGCGCAGTCGTCTCCACCGAAACGCCATAGGCAGCAATCGCACCGTCGGTGACCAGTGCATCAAGCGCGTCGTACGTCTCGTCGCTGTTGATGACCGTGATGGGCGCGCAGTGCAGTTGCACGAGGTCGAGGGTGTCAACGCCGAGGTTGTTGCGGGAGCGATCGGTCCACGCGCGGAAGTTCTCGGGCACGTAGTTCTCGGGCTCTTGCGCCATGCGCCTGCCCATCTTGGTGGCGACGGTGATGCCATGCCCTGGACGCGATGCAAGGAACCCGCCGATGATCGACTCGCTGCGGCCATCGCCGTAGACATCGGCGGTATCGAAGAGCGTCACGCCGGCGTCGGCCGACGCTGCGAGAACTGCGGTCGCATCTTCTTCGCTCACCGAACCCCAGTCTGCTCCTAGTTGCCAAGTTCCCAGGCCGATAGTGGAGACGTTTCGACCGGTACGAGCGAGGGGGCGCTGGTTCATGAGGTTCCTTGTGTGACGGTTATTGCTCAATGACGACCGGGGTGCCGATCGGCAACTCTGCGAGCGTATCTATCGCATCTGCATCCAGCCGAATGCACCCGTTGGAAATAGCGCCCGAGCGTTGGTCGTGGTAGTGGAATGCGGTGATTGCAACGTCCGCTCCCCCGAAACCATCCAGCGTGGGCGATTGCACTGCGAGATACACGATCGGGTGCCCGCGGGTGTACCAGAACTCCTCAACCACACGGGTGGTCATGATGAAGGTGCGCCCGAGTGGGGTGGGCGTTGCGTCGGTGCCCCAGGCGAAGTCATTCGCGATACGGTCCGCTTCGCCGTCGGTCACAATGTCGAGGGTGCGGTCTGAGATATCGACCTTCACCACGGTGTCGTTTGGCGCGAGCTCAACGTCTTGCACACGCAACCATCCGCTCACCTGCGCAGGATCGCCCGTCGACGGAATGGCTTGCCGGCCGGTGAGCAGCACCTTCACCCAATTGGTCTGGCGTTCGATCACCGGAAGCAAGGTGCCGTCATAGGGGAACTCTCGCGGTACATACGCAACGGGCTCCCCCTCAGGATCTGCGAAGACGGGCGCGCCGATTCCGAGAGCAAGAGCGGTTTCTCCCACGAAGGATGCCGCTGGCTCATCATCCACCGGAAGTTTCTCAAGCACCGAGAACACGCTCACCTGCTCGAGCGTCGTCACGTCGTACGTCGCCGTGTTGGCCGGAAAGCCGGTGGGAGTCGGAGTAGGAGTAGGAGTAGGAGTCGGTGTCGGTGTCGGTGTAGGAGTCGCCGTTGGCGTAGCGATGGGAGTGGATGCTGCCGTTTCGGCGGGGCGCAGCATCCACATCGAAAAGACCACTACCGCGATGGCTGCGAGGGCACTGGCTGCGACGATCCACGGCCAGCGGCGCGGGGGCGCAGTCGTCTCGTCAGGGGTCGTCACCCCTCCATCGTCGGGTGCGTGGCCGCACGCCGCAAGGCAGACCGGCGCTGCTCAGCGCATTGGCAGGTGACGCGGGGCGTGCATGCCCTATAGCGAACCCGTCAGGCCGCAGGCGTTCGAAGGATCGAGGTCATCTTCTTACCACGTGCAACCTCGTCGACGAGCTTGTCCATGTAGCGAATCTTCTGCATCAGCGGGTCTTCGATGTCTTCGACACGGTAGCCGCAGATCACACCCGTGATGAGCGACGCGTCGGGATTGAAAGCGGGCGTCTCGGCGAAGAACGTCTCGAGGTCGACCTCATCTGCGACGGCCTTGGCGAGACTCTCGTCATCGTGACCGGTCAGCCACTCGATAACCGTATCGACATCTGCTTTGGACTTGCCCTTGCGTTCGACCTTCTGCACATAGAGCACGTAAATGCTTGCGAAAGTCATTCGAAGAATGCGATTGCTTGGCATGACTGACTCCTGTTGACGCGCGAACTGACCGCCTTCACGATATCGCGAGGCTCGCACTATGCCCCCACCGATAGGCTCGCAGCAGTCCAGAAAGGTTCCCTATGCTGCCTGCCGCCATCGTCACCATCACGCTCGCACTCGTTTTCTACACCATCGGGGTGTGGGCTGAGCGCATCCAGAAGGTGCTGAAGTGGTGGCACGTCGCGTTCTTCGCGCTCGGCCTCGCTGCCGATACCACGGGCACGCTCATGATGAGCAGCATCGCGAACGAACGCCGCGCAGCGGGCGTCGAGGCAAGCGTTCTGGACACCGTGATGGCGTGGAGCGGGCTGATCGCTATTGCTCTGATGGCGTTCCACCTGGTGTGGGCAGTCATCGTCTTGCTACGCGGTCGCGACAACGAGATTCACACGTTCCACCGGTTCAGCGTTGTGGTGTGGGTGATCTGGCTTATCCCCTACGTTGCGGGCGCGGCGGGCGCAATGATCGGCTGAGATGCCGATGGCGCTTGCCCTTTCGCCACGCTAGGCAGGACGTATCACTCGAGCGAGACGTGTCACTCGAGCGGGGCGTAGTGCGGGATTGGCGATGGCTTCTCGTCGTGCAGACGAGCTTCCTCGTCTTCCCCCGCTCCGGTGGCCTCGCGTTCCACTTCTCCGGCGGCCGTGGGCCCACGCTTGCGAAAGCGACGACCTGAAATAGAGTCTGGCTTCAGGCGCAGAAAGTTGTGCTTGGCGGTCGGGCTCCACGAGAAGAGCTCCAGCGCACCAGACGCTTCGATCAGCTCGTCAGCATCCATGCGCACAATGTCTCCGCGGATGACGACACTCCAGTGTCGCCACACGTCCGATCCATCTACCTCGAACGCCACCGCAGGCTTCGAGTGCAGCGCCTGCAGTTTTCCGCCGGGAGCAGTGCGGATGACAACGCTGCCGTCGTAGACCAAAAAGTTCATCGGAAACACGTCGGGGCGCCCGTCAGCGGCGACGATCGCCAGCCTGCCAAGACCGACCGATTCCAACAGCCGCCAGCATTCATCAACGGGAATCTCTTGGACACCGAGGCTTGCGGCAGTGGGTTCGTGGTGCGGCTCAATGAGATAGGGGTTGGGTGCATCAGTGCGTGGTTGGACTTCCGACGCAGACGACTGTTGTGCACCGTCGCCTTGAGCGGGTGTGGAACTGGTCATGATGTGCGGCTCCTTTCCTCGAACGTGGCTGCTGTGGGTCGTGGTGTTGCTGGTCTTTCTTCTCGATGGGACGATAGGTTGCCGACTTAGTCGTCTATGACTTCGTATCTATCTGGTTCAGGAGCGCGCACGAAGCGACGACCGCTCAGCGACGTGGGTGTGATTCGCACCCACCGATACTTGAGCGTGGGAATCCACGGTTTCAGTTCGAGTGCGTCGGCTTCATCCACCTCGTCTTGAGCCTCGACACGTTCCGCCTCGCCCTTGACTACAACGCTCGCCGCGACGCCGTCGTCGAACTCATCGACTTCGAAAGCGACGCGCGGATTCACCGTCAGCTCGAACAGCTTCGTCCCCGGGGCCGTGCGAAACAGAAGCGAGCCTTCGTGCACGACGAAGTTCACCGGAAAGATGTCGATCTCGCCGTGAACGGCGAGCGCAAGACGGCCCAGCTGCGCGCGACCGAGCAATTCCCAGCAGGTTGCGGCGCTGAGCTTTTCGACAACATTCTCGATCGCGGAGTCCACGGCGTCTCCCTTCGACTGCGTACTGCGTACTGCGTACTGCGTACGGTCCTATCCCCTACTCAACTCCTCGATGGCGCCAGAGTAAAGGGTCAAAGGTCCTGCGGGGTGCGAGCATCAATCCGACTGATGTTTGCGCTCCGCGCCATATACCGCCGCTTGCGTGCGCCGCTCCATGCCGAGCTTTGCGAGCAGAGCGCTGACGTAGTTCTTGACCGTCTTCTCGGCAAGGCCCAACCGTGCGCCGATCTCTCGGTTGGTGAGCCCTTCAGCGATCAGCGAAAGCACCTGGCTCTCCCGAAGTGACAGGGCTGGAGCGCTGTTCTCATCGCGGCGTTCGCGGTCAGAGTGCAGCGTGCGGGCCGCACGCATCATGACCTCGGATGCCTGGATCGTGCCTCCGGCAGCGGCGCGGCGAATCGCCTCGACGAGCATGCCGCTGCGAATGTCTTTCAACACATATCCGCTCGCACCGGCAAGCACGGCAGAGCGCAATGCCTCGTCGTCGTCGTACGCGGTGAGGATCAAGCATGCAACCGTGGGATGTGCCGAGCGAATCTCTCGGCACAGATCCACCCCGTTCCCGTCAGGAAGCCGCACATCGAGCACCGCCACATCGGGCGAGCACGCGTCGACTCTGCGAAGCGCCTCCGCGACTGTACCCGCCTCGCCCACCACTTCGAGGTCAGGCTGAGTGTCGACGAGCTGTGCGATACCGCGCCGCACGATCTCATGGTCATCGACGAGAAACACGCGGATCATGATTCGTGGCTCCGGTCGTCCATAGGCACCTTCCAGCGCACGTGGGTGCCACCGTCGGGCTCACTGACAATCTCGCACTGTCCGCCGCGCAGCAACGCCCGGTCCGCGATATTCGCGAGCCCACTGCGAGCCTCACCTTCGGGGATGCCTCTCCCGTTGTCTTGCACTCCGAGCTCGATCCAGCCGTCGACGAGAGCGACGCGTACCGAAACTGCCGTTGCGTGTGCGTGCTTGCCAACGTTCGTGAGCAACTCACGAAGCACTGCAACGGCATCATCGGCGAGCGCCGACGACGTCAGGCTGTCTACCGGTCCGGCAAACGACAGGTGAGGTGGCGTCGTCCACGTGCCCGTCACACCCGAAACGACATCGAGTAGGCGATCGCGCAACTGCTTGGCACCCTTTCGGTCGCCACTGCTCAGCGCGAAGATGATGGTGCGAATGTCTTTGATGGTCGCATCGAGCACGTCAATCTGCGTTTCGATGGCATCGGATGCTGACGCATCCACACTCGCTGAAACCGCCTGCAGCGACAGACCAGCACCGAACAGCCGCTGTACGACATGGTCATGCAGATCGCGGGCGATGCGGGCGCGGTCGCGGTTGGTCGCGGTGCGGCTGCGCTCCTCTCGCGCGCGCACCACCTCGAGCGCGATGCTCGCTTGCGCGGCGAAGGTGAAAGCCATCTCGAGGTCGGCCGCGGTGAAGCCGGGCCCTCCAGATGTGCGAGACACGACGAGAGCACCCAGCGGCTCATCACCTACGAACAATGGGATAGCAACAGAGGGCCCCAGGCTCGGCTGCCACTCGAACATCTCGCCGCCACGTTGCGCGTCGGTGCTCACGGCACGACGAGTATTCAGCGCATGAGCGGTCAACGTTCCTTCGGCGGGATACACCCGACCGCGCAATGCGTCGGCGTTGAGGCCGTGTACCGCCGACAGCTCGAGATCGTCGTCGCCGTGAGGAGTAGCAACCGCCACAAGGTCGGCTTCGATTGCTGCAGCCACTCGATCGGCGATGACGTCCAACACGTTCTCGCCGCTGACGTCGAGCATGGCGGTGACCACGTCAGCAATAGCCGCCTGCCAGGCCTCGCGAGTGCGCGCTGCATCGTAGAGGCGAGCGTTCTCGATTGCGATGCCGGCGGTAGCAGCGAGGGCAACGATCAGTTCTTGGTCGTCTGCGCTGAACGGGCCGTTCTTTCCGTCGGTGAGATACAGATTGCCGTAGACCTGATCACCTACTCTCACTGGCACACCGAGGAAGGACTCCATCTGAGGGTGATGGTCGGGCACGCCAGCCGAGCGCGGGTCCGATGACAGATGCTCTAAGCGGATCGGCTCGCCGGCGGTAATCACAGCGCCAAGCACCCCCTTGCCCGTGGGCAGGTGACCCAGCTGCGCAACCACGTGTTCGTTCATGCCGACATGGATGAAACGCTCAAGGGCTCCGTCCGAACCGATCACGCCGAGCGCGCCGTACCTCGCGTCAACCAGCCTCATCCCCGCCTCGACGATGCGCCGCAACACGACATCAAGGTCGAGCCGTTCGACTACGGAAGTGCTCGCTCGCAGTAGGTCATGCATGCGGCGGCGGTGCTGCTCGGGCTCAGCCTCGCGCGGCGTCGGCAGGGGCGTATCGCCGCTCTCGAACATTCCGCGTCTCCCGTCGGACGAGTGTTGTCACGCCATGCCAACTTCGGGTTGCTCTTCGCTACGAAGGAACTACGCAAACCGGAATGCGTGACCCCATCAGCGTATCTTGGGCGACCGATCCCAACAGCGCACCCTCAAGCAAGCTGCGGCGATGAGTGCCGATCACCATCAGCGAGCATCGCCTGGCCTCGCTGAGCAGCGCGCTGCTGGGTGCTCCTTGCACGAGGGCTCCCTCGACATTCAGTTCTGGATGCTGCGCTCGCACCTCGCTGCGAAGGTCATCGAGGATGCGGCGATGAACGGCCTTCTGCTCCAGCGGCGATGCCAGGTAGGCGAATGCCCCATCCGTCGTTGGCGACGGCATCTGCCAGGCGTGCAGAAGCAACAGCCGCAGGCCGAGCCGTTCAGCCTCAGCCGCGGCGAATCGCACGGCGCTTGCTGAAGAATCATCGTCATCGATTCCCACCAGCACCGGGCCGGCAGAATCTGACCAGTCTTCAGGCACCACCACAACCGGGCCCTGCGACCTCGAAGCCAGACGCAGTGGCGGCCAGCCAGCAAGGGCTGCCCGTACTGGACGTTGGCGGTGAGCACCGATTACGAGAAGGGTGGCGCCCGCTGCAGCAGCCAATAGCGCTTGCGGCATCTTGCCAATCACACGCGACGCGACGATCTCGGCTGATGGTGCGATCACGTGCGCCTGCTGCACGCCTCCGGCGCCAACATCGAGCAGTGGATCATCGTCGGCGACGCCAACCGTGACGATTCTCAGCTGTGCGACATGTTTCGCTACGCGGTGCGCCGCCCATTCGAGGGCGT
This sequence comes from Microbacterium marmarense, assembly GCF_037204165.1. Lineage (NCBI taxonomy): Bacteria > Bacillati > Actinomycetota > Actinomycetes > Micrococcales > Microbacteriaceae > Microbacterium > Microbacterium marmarense. The sequence goes on along the minus strand of NZ_JBBDGL010000002.1, from coordinate 24,574 downwards.
TCACGCTGGGCGCAGTGCCATCGAATCCAACCACCACGGTGTCCACGAACGACTCCCCTCATTGGCGCTAGCGACGGCGTTACCGCTAGTACCGACGCTAGAGAAGCCAGAGGCGATGCCACAGGGCCCAAGGTCCCGTGGCACAAGCCCGGCGGCGCCAAGAATGATCAGTCGCGGTAGTCGCGCTCGAAGTGCTGATCGGCAGTGTCGCCGCCTTGGGCAACACGCTGCGCCTCCCAGTCACGCAACTCCACGCGCCGGATCTTGCCCGAAATGGTCTTGGGCAAGTCTTCAGTGAACTCGAGAATGCGCACGCGCTGCCAGGCGGATAGGCGCTCGCGGCAGTGAGCGAAAATGCTCCGTGCCGCCGCCTCATGGTCGCGGCCAGCGTCGGTGACTCGCACGTAAGCTTTCGGCACGGCGAGACGAAGCTCGTCGGGGCTCGGCACAACCGCCGCTTCGACGACGAGCGGGTGTTCCATGAGCACCGACTCAACTTCGAACGGCGAGATCTTGTAGTCAGAGGCCTTGAAAACATCGTCGGCTCGACCCACATAGGTGAGATAGCCATCAGCATCCCGAGAAGCGATGTCGCCGGTGTGGTACAGGCCTTCGCGGCAAGCCTCGGCGGTGCGCGCAAGGTCGTTGTGGTACCCGTCCATAAGACCCAGGGTGTGCACGGAAAGATCGAGGCAGATCTCGCCCTCGTCGTCGCGCACCTCGCCAGTGACCGGATCAGCGAGCACGATCGGATAGCCGGGCATCGGCTTGCCCATCGACCCGTCTTTAATGGGCTGGCCTGGTGCATTTCCGATCGCACACGTCATCTCGGTTTGCCCGTAGCCGTCACGGATGCTGGCACCCCACGCCGCCCGAACACGACTGATTACTTCAGGGTTGAGCGGTTCACCCGCCCCCACCAACTCCCTAGGCGGAGTGCTCAGCAGGCTGAGGTCGGCTTGGATCAGCATTCGCCAGACGGTCGGGGGTGCACAGAAAGTCGTCACCTCGTGTGTTTGCATCACGTGCATCAGCTGAGCTGCGTCAAAGCGCTCGTAGGTGAAGATAAACACGGTGGCTTGGGCAAGAAAAGGCGCATAGAAGTTGCTCCATGCGTGCTTGCCCCAGCCAGGCGATGAGATGTTCAGGTGGATGTCGCCCGGTCTGACGCCGAGCCACCACATAGTGGACAGATGTCCCACGGGATAGGACACATGGGTGTGGCGCACGAGCTTGGGCTGCGAGGTGGTTCCTGACGTGAAATACAGCAGCGCGGCATCTCCAGCGGGTGTGGGCCCATCCGGCGTGAATGTGGGCTGAGCGTCGTAGGAGTCGACCCAGGCGTTCCATCCTTCGGGAGCGCTGTGTCCCGTTCCCACGCGAATGACCTGCGCGTCAATCGCTTCGGCAATGGGTGCGAGCTTCGACTCGGTAACGATGGCACGAATGGCGCCGTGCTCGACACGGTACTCAAGGTCTGTGGCCGATAGCAGCGTCGAGGTGGGAACCGCGACGGCGCCGATCTTTGTGATGGCGAGCATCACCTCCCATAGTTCGATGGTGTTGCCGAGCATCACGATCACGTGGTCGCCGCGGCGCACGCCTATCTCGGTCAGCCAGTTAGCCACCTGATCGCTGCGAGAAGAAAGGTCGGCATATGACCACGATCGTGTGCTCAAATCGGCCGATACCAGCGTGACCGCCGCACGATCAGGGTGCTCGCCAGCGACGACATCAAACCACTCAAGTGCGAAGTTGAACTCCGTCAACTGGGGCCAGCGGAAGCCTGAAACCGCCGTGTCGTAGTCATGCGAGCTCGCGAACAGCGCCTCGCGCTGCTCAAGTATCGCCGTTGTCGCTGCTGTTGCCTGACGGGGCACGAATGTCATCTAGTTCTCCCTAAGCCACGTAACAGCATCGCATGACGTCACGCTGGGGGGCAGGCGTGAACACGCGAAGTCGTTTCAGCTGTCGGTTTCGACTTCGCTCGCTTCTTGGTCGGTGGATGCTGATGTTCTCTTGAGCAGCATCCTGATAGCGACAACACCCACCACCACCAGCGCCGTAGCTGCTACCACGAGGGAGTCAGGAACCGCGCTTGTGGCGGTCATCACCCAGCTCTCCAGCCGCACCTGATCGGGTGCGCCCAGTGCCGAGCCCAGTGACGCGGTGCCATTGGTTGCGATCAACAGCACACCGACAGCCACCATCAGAGCACCGCTGACGACGCCCGTCCAGGTGTTGCGCCACCGGCCAATTCGGACTTCTCGGGGGCGAATGAAGTTGCGCACGAACGGCAATCGGCTCCACACCAACGCGAGAACGAACAGCGGCAACACCATTCCTGCGGCGAATACAAGAAGCGATTCGCATGCCGTTCTTTGCAGCCAGCTCAAGGTAGACGTCGAGATCGCGACGCGGATCGACGACGATTGCCTCTCCCCTCACCTGGCATCCGATGAAATAGCTCGCCTGAGCGAGGTCTTCGTCATAAATGCGTTCGAGCAGCATGATTACCTTCCGGGTACTTTGCGATTTCGGCTTGGGATGTTTACGAGCAGGTGCAGCGCTCAGACTGCGGCACGCCCTGCAGCGCTTCTTCGATGTGCTGGCCGCATCCGGCCCAGGTTTGCTTTCCGCATTGGTTGCAGGTGACTCGTGCGCACATGTGATGCTCCTTGGGGGTTTAGACGGTGGCTGATGAATCGGGCGATTGAGAGGTGCGCTCAGCGATCTGCTTGCGCACGTCATCCATATCGAGCGCGCGTGCGCCGTCAATGAGCTGATCAAGCTGTGCGGGACCGAGCGCACCCGGCTGCGAGAACAACAGGACGCCCTCCCGGAAGACCATCAGCGTCGGAATGGACGAGATGCGAAACTCTGAAGCGAGTTGCGTCTCAGCTTCGGTATCGACCTTGCCGAAAACGAGATCCGGGTTTTGCTCTGAGGCTCGTTCGTAGACGGGAGCGAACGAGCGACACGGTCCGCACCATGCGGCCCAGAAGTCGATGAACACGATGTCATCGCTCTTCACTACCTCATCGAACGAATGTTGGGTGAGATTCGTGGTTGCCATCAGATCGTTCCTTTCGATGCCCTTAGCGGCCGAACATTCGCGCGAAGAACCCGCCGCGCTCAGCTTTCGCCGCCTCGATCTCTGCCGGTGTGTGCTTTCCGTTGCACCACTGCGATGCCGGCACGCTCGACTTGACCGAAGAAATGTGCTGACCGCAGCCAGCCCAAGTGGTTTTGCCGCAGGTTTGGCATTTGACAGCTCGGCACATGGGATTCCTTTACATGTTTGGGGCGATACCCCTAGGGGTATCTGTTCGGGCATCCCCCACTATACCCCTAGGGGTATCGAATTTGTCAACGCCAACTCGCCCTCCGCCGATATTGCCCGCTCGCCCAATAATACTCCCTAGGGTATTGTCAGACCGTGGACACGTCAGCAGAACGAAGCGAGCGACCCGTCATCGGCCAATGGGTCGACGGCCTCGACATGCCAGTGATCAACGAGCGCGCGGTACGCGCATCAGCAGGAATCCTCTTTCTGCTGGGCTTCTCGGCGTGGATGTGGGCTGTTGCCACCGGCGAGTTGCAACCCATGCGTACGTTCGGCATCTTTTTCGCCGTCGAGATGATGGTGCGGTTGTTCATCGGAACAGCGTTCACTCCCACACTCGTGCTCGGCGCCTTGATCACGCGGCCGCAGCGGCCGGAGTGGGTTGAAGCCAATTCCAAGGTGCTGGCCTGGAGCTTGGGGCTCGGCATGTCGCTCGCGGGTTGCCTGAGCCTCGGGTGGCTCGGAATGCCAGCAATCATCGCTCAGGTGATCTGCGGCATGTGTTTGTTGCTTATCTACCTCGAGGCGGCGTTCGGCATCTGCCTCGGCTGCGTCGTCTCCCAGCGCTTTGCTCGCCGCAAGCCCGAACTGTGCCCCGGCGACACTTGCAGCTACACACCTCCAGCGCGCGGCGAGCAGCACTCAGTGCTTTCGGACCCTCGCGAGTAGTCGCAAGGCCGGTCTTCAGCCGCCCCCGGGTGAAGGGGGCGAACCCGACGCGGTGAGCTCGTGCAGCCGAAGAACTGCGGCTGCACGGCTGGTGACCTGAAGCGTGCGAAAAATGCCTTCGAGATGCTTTTTTACGGTCGACGCTGACATACCCAGTTCGTGGGCAATTTCGTTGTTCGACCCTCCCGTGCGTGCGAGGGCAATCACAACCTCCGCTTGGCGACGAGTCAGGCCTGCTTCCATAAGTGTGACGCTGTCAGTGTCGCCATCTTGCTGCCTGCGCAGAAGCAGCACTGTCGGACCAAGTCGTACCGGATGCACGATGCACTGCCAGCGCTGTGTGCCAATAGCCAGCTCGTGGCGAGACTCTTCGCCGGACGCCAGATCCGATTCGCCGATGATCGAAGCGAGGCTTTCAGGCACTCGAATTCCGACCGTCAGCACGCCTGAAGACGACGCTTCGACGATGCCGTCTGAGCGCACCGAGGCTACGGCCCACGCATGCCGGTCCATCTCGGCGTCCACGAGGCGGGCACGTTCACCGTCGAGCGCGAGCCGGTGGTGCATGGCGAGATGGCCACTCATGGCGTTCATGACGGCGACGTCACGATCACTGAACTCCCCCAATCTCGCACTGCGATTGAGCGCATACGCGACGACCACATCCGGCGGCGAGGGAAGCTCGACCACCAGCTGAAAGCGCACGTCGAATGGAGCGTAGAAATACCGGAATAGGTCAGTGTCTGTGAAGCTCTCGCCACCCTCGACGTCGCAGAGTCGGATCGCTCCAAGCCCCGGCGTGGATTGAGCGGCCTTGTTGAGTGGATGCTGATGAAAGTACTCGTCGTACTGAGGCTTGAGGCGCACCGCGATCGCGACCTCGCTCTCCGGTGCCATCTCGTACCGAAAGTCACGTGTCGCCATCACCATGTCGTTGAAGGAAGCGCTGTCGCAGTCAATCAACTCGCGTAGAGCCTCGAGAACCTCCGCGAACTCTAGAGGTGGGTGTTGCGTGAGCCTCCCTGCGACGCGCAGAACCGCTTGCGCATCGGAATCGCTCAGGCCCATGCTGTGACACATTACCCGCGCGTGTACGCCGAAAGGCGTATTGCCGAAGCGCTCACCCCGTAGGCAACCTTGAACGTATGACCATGCCGCATCCGTCCTTCGTCTTTGTTTCCCCTGCCTGGGCTCGCACAGCCGGGGTCGCGGTTGTTGCTCTCGCGCTGAGCGCGACGCTCGCGGCGTGCTCGACGACTGCTGACGACGACACCGTCGGCTCTGACACGGCAACCTCGGTCGCAGACGACACCACGACGGATGACTCCACGTCATCAGAAGAGAGCGCTGCTGACGAAGACGAAGAAGCGGCGGCCGCGGCTGGCAGTTACACCTCTGACGACGTCGGAAACGCCACTCTCTACATCGGCGGTGTCGAGTTTCCGGACTTCACCGGCGACTGCGAAATCAGTCGAGGTCACGGTACCGAAGACGTGGGCGACCTCAACGACGGCGACATCGTCGCGATCATCGCCGTAGACAACACCGCGGCGCACGAAGACACATCGATGAACTACATCGCGCTCAATGAAGAGAGCTTTAGATTCCGCGACCTTGTGGGTGCGGCCGGCGTGGGAAACACCGCAGAGGGCGAGATCACCACGATGACAGAACAGGGTCCGCGAAGCGCGGACGGCAGTCGCGACATCGTCGAGGTGCGCTTTGCGGGAACCTTTGAAGACGGCACGGCAATCGACGCAGACATCGTCTGCGAACTGCAGAACACCTTCTAGCCCCGCACCGCGCGCATTGAAAAAGGGCCAGCCTTTCGGCTGACCCTTTTTCATTACGTCGGGATGACAGGATTTGAACCTGCGACCCCTTGACCCCCAGTCAAGTGCGCTACCAAGCTGCGCCACATCCCGTTACCCAGACTCGCATCCGGACAACTCCACTATCCTACCCGCTCGAATTGATGCTCGCGAACCGTTCCACGATATGTCCGCGTCGTCAGCGTACGATGGGGCGGCATCCTCACGACGAGGAACAACATCACGAAGGAGTGCTGTGTCTGCAACTCAGCCCGACGTCTCCGCCAGCGCGACGCTTCCTGCCCGCTGGTGGTGGGGGTTCGTGCCGTTCGCGCTCATCTCACTCGTACATATCGTCGCGCTGACCCTGAACGCAGACGAGATCGCCGCCCCGACCAAGCTTGCGCTTATGCCTGCCCTCATCATCGCGGTGCTGTGGGGCGGGCGCGGATCGACCTGGGGCATGTCTTACACGCTGCTCTTCGCCGCTCTGGCCTTGTCTTGGCTGGGCGACGGTGCTGGCTTCTTCTTTCCTGATGCACCCACCCTGCCACTCATGCTGCTTTTCTTCGGCCTGGCGCACCTCTGCTATATCTGGCTTTTCGCGAAGCGGCTTGCGGTGCGCCGATTTCCGCGATGGTCGGCGATCTACCTGCTCTGGTGGATCGTCACGCTCGCGATACTCTCGCCCGTGCTGCTCGCGCAACCTGGCGGCGGTGCATGGATCGCGGCGCTGGGAGCCTATGGCGTCGTGCTCGGCGCAACAGCCGCGACCGCGTCTCGCTGCAATCCAGTCATCGCGACAGGTGCGGCCTTCTTTCTGACCTCTGACACCGTTCTCGCTTTTCTTCTCTTCGCACCCGACGCCATGCCCGCCTGGAGCGACCCCCTCGTGATGCTCACCTACTGCACAGGCCAAGGTCTCATCGCCGCGGGCGTCATCATCGCTGACCGTGCGCTCACCCCACGCTCGCTATGACAGGCTGAATGCATGTCAGATGCCACCGCGCGCGTCGACGCCTGGCTTTGGGCCGTGCGCATTTATAAGACCCGCTCGCTCGCTACCGCAGCGTGCCGCGCGGGGCATGTGCGCGTCGGTGGCGAGAAAGCGAAGGCAGCCCAGCCGGTGAGGCCGGGCGATGAGGTGCGCGTGCGCATCAATGGATTCGACAAGATTCTGGTAGTGCGCCAGACAATTTCGAAGCGGGTCGGCGCGGCGCTAGTGGCAGCATCCGTCGACGATCAGACTCCCCCACCGCCGCCTCGGGAGCTCACCGCGTTCGTTCCCACCCGCGACAGAGGCGCTGGCCGACCTACCAAGCGCGACCGCCGAAACATCGAGAAGCTTCGCGGCCGGTACGACGACTACGAGGGTGTCTAGCCAATCTCAAGCTGGTCTAGCAGCCAACGTGCGCCATGAACGGAGGCGCCCAAGGCGATCACTCGTGTGGCAAGCTCACGGTCGCTTGTAACCACGGTGATAACCTCACCCATCCCGACCCTGCGCGCCACCTCGGCAACAATCTGATCGTCGCCAGAGGCTGCCGCGGCAACCACCGCCACCTCATCGTTGCCAGCTGTGCCGCGCGCTTGCCCCTCAACGACGGCCACCCACGACGGAAACCACTTGCGTTCAGGCAATCCGAGAGATTCGCCAGGTACACCACCACGGGTACGCGTGCCGATACGCCCAACCAGCCGTTGAGCGGCACCCGCGCGGTCGCGCCACCAGCCATCGGGCACCGCACCCATCACGTTGGCTACGTCGACCACAACGGTCGGCCGCAGCGCCAACAAGGGGCGAAGCCTTGCCCAAGACAGTTCGAATCCGGGATGCAGCGGGTATGAAGCAACGTCGTCGATCGCAACCCACGACAGCTCGTAGCTTTCAGGATCGCTGATGACCGGCTCGAACGGAACAACGACATCGGCCACAACAGTCGCGTACGACCAATATTCGAGATCGAACACACTCACAAAACGCGGTCGCACCGCGACAGCCGGAACGCCAGCCTCTTCTTCAGACTCGCGCAGAGCACCGAGGATCGCTGATTCGCCCTGATGACGCGCTCCGCCTGGCAGCGCCCAGGTTCCGCCAAAGTGACTCCACGACACCCGGTGTTGCAGAAGCACACCGCGGTCCCCGTCAAGGGCAAGCAACCCTGCCGCGCCGAAACGGCCCCAGTAGCGCTCGCCCGTGGGGGCCACCACCCAGGCGTCACCAGGATCGCGGGGCCCATGCGGGCGACGCGGCTCCCCCGGTACAAGCGGTTCGATCCTCACCCGTCCAGCTTTCCACACGAAGACGTGCGAAAGGTTCGGCCCGGCCAGCAAGATCGGTGACCGGGCCGATACGCAGAGCGTGGCTAGCGCTGACGCTTCTCGCGCACGCGCATGTTGATCACGATGGGCGTTCCTTCAAACGTGTAGACCTCGCGCAGGCGACGCGTGATGAAACGGCGATAACCGGGATCGAGGAAGCCCGTGGTGAAGAGCACGAATGTCGGCGGGCGGGTCGTCGCCTGCGTGCCGAACAGAATGCGCGGCTGCTTTCCACCACGAAGCGGGTGCGGGTGCTCGGCGACGAGCTCCGACAGGAACGCGTTGAACTTGCCTGTAGGAATGCGGCGATCCCACGATTCGAGCGCCGTTTCAAGAGCCGGCACCAGCTTCTCGAGGTGTCGACCCGTTCGTGCCGAGATGTTGACGCGCGGGGCCCATGCGACGTGGGCGAGGTCTTGCTCGATCTCTCGCTCGAGGTACCGGCGACGTTCGCTGTCTTCGAGCGCGGGGGTGTTGAGCAGGTCCCACTTGTTGAACGCGAGCACCAAGGCGCGGCCTGATTCGAGCACGAGGTCGATAATGCGAATGTCTTGCTCGCTGATCGGCTGGCTGACATCGAGCACGACAACGGCGACTTCTGCCTTCTCAAGCGCAGCGGACGTGCGCAGCGAAGCGTAGAAGTCAGCGCCCTGGGAAAGGTGGACCCGGCGGCGAATACCGGCGGTATCGACGAACCGCCAGAGTTTGCCGCCCACTTCGACGATCTCATCGACCGGGTCGCGAGTGGTGCCAGCAAGCTCGTTGACGACAACGCGTTCCTCGCCGGCTGCCTTGTTGAGCAGCGACGACTTGCCGACGTTCGGGCGACCAAGAATCGCGACCCGCCGAGGACCACCGATCTCGTGCTGGGCGACCGCGGAGATCTCGGGGAGCTTCTCCATGACTTTGTCGAGCAGATCCGCCACGCCACGACCGTGAATCGCTGACACCGGGTGCGGTTCGCCGAGCCCAAGCGCCCACAGGGCGGCGGCTTCAGGTTCGTGGCGGGCGTCATCGATCTTGTTCGCAACGAGGAAGACGGGCTTGCCACTCTTTCGAAGCAATCGCACGACGTGCTCGTCGGTAGAGGTGGCGCCGACCATTGCGTCGACGACGAACATCACGACATCGCACAGGTCGATGGCGATCTCGGCCTGAGCGGCCACCGACGCGTCGATGCCACGCGCATCAGGCTCCCAGCCGCCCGTGTCGACGATCGAGAACCGGCGATCCATCCACTCAGCCTTGTAGGTCACACGGTCGCGGGTGACACCCGGAGTATCTTCGACAACAGCCTCGCGGCGCCCCAGAATTCGGTTGACCAAAGCCGACTTGCCGACGTTGGGTCGACCCACGATGGCGACGACGGGAAGCGCCGGCAGGTATTCGATACCGTCTTCGCCACGAACAATGCCCTCGAGCAGTTCGGCGTCATCCTCTTCGAGGTCGTAGTCATCGAGGCCAACACGCAGGGCGGCAGAGCGCTTCTCTACGAGTTCGTCATCGAGGGCGGCAAGATTTTCAAGCAGTCGGTCAGGACCAGCTTCGAATTCTTCTTGTGAACGGTCGTCAGCGGCCATGAGGCGCTCCTGTCTGTGCGGCAGGCACAGTCGTGCGGATCACATCGAGGACGGCGTCCACGGTCTGATCGAAGTCAAGGTGGGTCGAGTCGACAACGTCGACTCCGGGGGCAGCAGTAAGAAAGTCAACGACCGCTGAATCAGAGGCGTCGCGTTTGTGCAGTGCGGCGGCAACAGCCGCAGCGTCTTGGGTTGTCACTTCAGCGCTACGACGTGAGGCACGCACCTCTGGAGCAGCGGTAAGCAAAATGCGCACCGGCGCGTCGGGGGCAACGACCGTCGTGATGTCACGCCCTTCAACGATGACGCCGGGACGACCCGAGTCTTCAGCGAGTCGGCGGAACATCTTATTGACGGTCTTGCGAACGACAGGCACCCGAGCGACGCCGCTGACGGCATCGGTCACGCGGGGCTCTCTGATGGCCTCGGTGACGTCGGTTTCGCCGACTCGCACCCAGTAGTCGTCGGGGTCGAGCGAGATCGCATAGTCGAAAGAACCCGCAAGGTCGATGACGGATGCTGAGTCTGAGGTGTCGGCGTCGTGCTCGAGCGCATGCCAGGCAAGGGCTCGGTACGCGGCGCCCGTGTCGAGGTAGCCAAACCCCAGTCGCCGGGCAACCTGCTTTGACACGCTGGATTTGCCGCTACCTGCGGGGCCATCGATGGCGACGATAATCGTCGATTCAGTCATTGGTGGTGCTCGCAATCTTCCAGCCTCGCTCTTCGAGGCCATCTACAGCACGCCGCACGGCTGAGGGCACGACGCTGATTTCGGCAAGGCCGAACTGCGCGCCTGGAGAATGCTCGAGGCGCAAATCTTCTACGTTCACATCTAGTTCGCCGAGCTCGCCGAACAGGCGGCCCAGCTGTCCGGCGGTGTCGTCGACCATCACGACGACCTGCTCGAAATGACCGGTTTGGCCGTGCTTGCCTGGCAACCGGCCGACGCCATCGTTGCCACGGCGAATCGTGTCGGCAACGGAGCGTCGAGCGCCGGGTGTTTCAGGCGCGCGCAGCGCATCGGCGACCGTGGTGAGATCGCTAGCCAGGGCATCCAGAACTTCGACGACAGGCGCGGCGTTCGCATCAAGAATCTGCACCCACAGCTCGGGGGCAGATGCTGCGATACGCGTCGTGTCGCGCACTCCTTGACCGGCAAGCCGCAACGACTCGTCGGCGGCGTTCACGAACTGCCCCGCGAGCAGACTGGCAACGAGTTGAGGCACGTGCGAGACAAGCGCGACCGAACGATCGTGGTCAGCGGGTGTCATCTCAATCGGGGTGGCACCCACATCGAGGGCGAGGGCTTCAACAATGGCGAGATCGGCGGGCGGAGTCTCTTCGTCACGGCACACCACCCAGGGTCGGCCGACAAAGATGTCTGCGCGCGCAGATATCGCGCCGCCGCGCTCACGGCCAGCCAGCGGGTGCGACCCGATGTAGTGGGTCAGATCAACGCCACGTTTGCGCAGTGCGTTGAGCGGCTCGAGCTTCACGCTCGCAACATCAGTGACCACGGCGTTCGGGTAGCGCCGAAGTTCGCGTTCGATGACGTCGGCGGTCACGTCGGGCGGCACAGCCACGACAATCAGCGTCGGGTCATCGTCGCCTGTCGCTTGGCGCCCGGCTCCGTAGTCAACAGCGAGACGCAGTTGTGACGGTGAAGCATCTTCAAGTGCGACATCGACGCCGAGGTTTCGCAGCGCATGACCAATACTTGATCCCAGCAGACCCGCACCAACGATACGCACGGTGCCCGAAACGCGCGCAGCGTTACGGGCGCGCACGGGCGTTGCCGTCGAATCGGTCACTTATGTCTCCTGGTCCCCCGACGGTTCATCCGTCGCACGGCGCGCGAGAGTAAGCAGAGCGCCCCGCTCTACTTTAGTCAACTCGCGGGCTCGTCCTGCTGGCAGTGTTCCCAGGTGGAGCGGACCGAACTGACGACGCACCAGATCAACGACCGGATGGCCGACGGCATCAAGCATCCGACGCACGATGCGGTTGCGCCCTGAGTGCAGCGTCAGCTCGACCAGAGAGCCCCCTCCTTCGGCAGAGCTCGAAAGCAAACGAGCCTTGTCGGCGGCGATATGCCCGTCGTCAAGATCGATCCCTCGCGTCAATGTCTGGATGGTCTGAGGAGTGACTTTGCCTTCGACTTTGGCGATATAGACCTTCGTGACGCCGAACGACGGGTGAGCGAGCACGTGAGCGAGGTCGCCGTCGTTTGTGAGCACGAGCAGACCGCTGGTTTCAGCATCCAATCGACCGACGTTGTAAAGCCGCTCGTCCCAGTCTTTGGTGTAGCGGCGAAGGTCAGGCCGCCCACGGTCATCGTTCATCGAGCTGACGACACCGGTGGGTTTGTTCAAGACGACGTAGCGCTTGGATTGGTCGAGCTGAATTGCGGTGCCATCAACGTCAACCAGATCGGATTCAGGGTCGATACGTGACCCCATCTCGGTGACGACCTCGCCGTTCACGCGCACGCGACCGTCGAGAATCATCTCTTCGGCGACACGGCGTGAGGCCACACCCGCGTTGGCGAGCACTTTTTGCAGGCGCACGCCCTCGGGTGCGCCGTCGGGTGGAGTGTCGGTAAAGCTCATCGGTGGATCTCCTCTGCGAAGCCATCGGCTCCGTCATCGAGCAAGGGGGAAATATGGGGCAGCTCGTCGAGCGAGTTGATGCCCAGGTTGACCAACAGCGCGTCGGTCGTGCCGTAGTTGATGGCGCCCGTCTCGCTGTCGGCAAAGAGTTCGGTGATCAGCCCGCGTGCCACCAGGGTACGCACGACCGAGTCGACGTTCACAGCGCGAATGGATGCCACTTGGCTGCGCGTCACCGGTTGTTTGTAGGCGATCACGGCCAGCGTCTCAAGAGCGGCCTGAGATAGGCGTGACGGTGCCTGCTGATTGACGAACTCGCTGACAAGGTCGTCGTAGTCTTCCCGGACGTATAGTCGCCAGCCGCCACCGACTTCCCGCAACTCGAAACCACGAACGGTACCCCCGTCAGCGCCGTCATAGTCCGCGACCAGGTCGTCGATGGCTTGCCGAACGGTAGGCACGGGTGCAGCGACTGCCGCGGCGAGGCTCACGAGCGACTGTGGCTCTTCGATTACCAGCAGAATTGCTTCAAGCCGGCGGGCGACTGCTGCTGGCGTCACATCGTCATCGGTCATAGTCGGCTCCTAGAGTCGCAAGATTTTCGTCTGACCAGCGCTGCGCACTCCACCGCAAGGTGAGCTCGCCGAGCGGTTCAAGCTGTTCGAAAGACAATGCCGCATGGCGGTAGAGCTCCAGCACAGAGATGAACCGTGCGACCACGATGCCTGGCTGGGTGACGCCAACGACGAGTTCGCGAAAGTTCAATGTTCCCGCCGCCTTGAGCAGCGTAACGACGATAGCGGCCTGCTCGCGGATGCTCACCAGCGGTGCGTGCAAATGGTCGAGACCGACGTGCGGAATCTCATGCGGCGTCATCGCGAGCATCGCGAGTGCACCGAAGTCTTCGGCGCTCAGCGTCCAGACCAGGTCGGGCACCGCCTTGCGGTACTTCTCATCGAGGCGCACAGCGCGAGTGTGTCGCTTCTCCTCGCGCTGAAGACAGCGAGCGAACCACGCTGACACTTCTTTGAACGCACGGTACTGCAGCAGACGCGCGAACAGCAGATCGCGTGCTTCAAGCAGCGCAACAGATTCAGCGTCAACGAGCTCGCCCTGCGGCAACAGGCCGACCACCTTCATGTCGAGCAGCGTCGCTGCGATCACAAGAAACTCGGAGGCCTCGTCGAGCTCTTCGTCGGGGCCGAGTTGCCTGAGATACGAGATGAACTCGTCGGTGACCTTCGAAAGTGAAACATCGGTGATGTCGAGTTCGTGCTTTGAGATGAGACTCAACAGCAGATCGAACGGCCCATCGAACACCCCGAGCGAAACTCGGAAGCCCGCAGCTTCGGCAGCTGCGAGAGCGTCGACCGAATCGGTTCCGTCAGGCGACGGCGCCACGCGAGACCAGCTCCCGCGCCAACCGCAGATAGGCCTGAGCGGCTGCGTGTTCGGGGGCGAATTCAGTGATGGGCATTCCCGACACCGACGCATCGGGGAACTTCACGGTGCGGCCGATAACCGTTTCGAGAACGTCGTCACCGAATGCATCGACCACGCGCTCAAGCACCTCGCGCGAGTGGAGAGTTCGAGCGTCATACATCGTCGCCAGCACCCCATCGAGCGTGATGGAAGGGTTGAGCCGGTCGCGCACCTTGTCGATGGTCTCGATGAGCATGGCGACGCCGCGCAGTGCGAAGAACTCGCACTCAAGCGGAATCAGCACTCCGTGGCTCGCGGTGAGCGCATTGACCGTGAGCAGTCCAAGCGACGGCTGGCAGTCGATGAGAATCACGTCATAGTCTGCGGTGATCTTGAGCAGAGCTCGCGAGAGCGTCTGTTCGCGGGCCACCTCGTTGACCAGGTGCACCTCGGCCGCCGACAGGTCGATGTTCGCCGGGATGATGTCGAGGTTCTCGACGCGCGTGGGCACGATGACCTCATGTGGATCACGCTTGGAATCGACGAGCAGGTCGTAGATGGTGGGAATCTCATGGGTTTGGATGCCGAGGCCTGCCGACAGCGCGCCCTGCGGATCGAAGTCAACCGCAAGCACCTTGCGGCCGTAGCTTGCCAACGATGCCGCGAGGTTGATGGTCGTGGTCGTCTTGCCGACCCCGCCCTTCTGGTTGCACAACGAGATGATGCGTGCGGGACCGTGAGAATCGAGCTTCGGAGGTGTCGCAAATCCGCGGTAGGGACGACCTGTCGGCCCCAGTGGGGTGTCGTCGGTCGGGGCTGTCTTGCTGCCCTGTTTGGTGCCCGCCACGGACTCTCCTGCCTTCACGTACGTTCGCTCGATTCTAGTCACCACAGACGGTTTGGCCAGCGCGGCTCAGCGGCGTTGGACTAAGTGGTCACCAGATTGGTGCGAATCCCCCGCGCACCGCGCTCAGCGAGCGCGCGGATGCGCTGTGGCGTACACGTCACGCAGCGCGTCTACACTCACGTGCGTGTAGATCTGCGTCGTCGCGACCGAGGCATGACCGAGCAGCTCTTGCACGACTCGCACGTCAGCGCCGCCCTGAAGCAGATGGGTCGCGAACGAGTGACGCAGCGTGTGCGGAGACACATGCGCCGTCAACTGCGCTCGCTCAGCTGCAGACTGAATCAGCAGCCATGTGCTCTGCCGAGAAAGGGGCGCACCTCGAGCGCCGAGAAACAGTTTGGGGGTGGCGCGGCCTCGCCGCGAGAGCTCGGGGCGCACCCGCGTGAGGTAGGCGTCGACAGCGGCCCGCGCATACGAGCCGATCGGAACGATGCGTTCCTTTGAGCCTTTGCCGCGTACGCGCAAAACATCACCGTGCGAGACATCATCAACGTCGAGTTGGATGATCTCTGACACGCGTGCGCCCGTGGCGTAGAGCATCTCAAGCAGCGCGCGATCTCGGATCGCCGTGAGTTCTACCGCGATGCCGCCTTCCCGCTCGTCGGCGAGCGGGGCCGGGCCAGCAGCATCCAACAGACTCTCCACCTGCTCGATTGTGAGAGCTTTCGGCAGCGTCTTGGGCAGCTTCGGCGGCTTCAACCGGTCAGAGGGGTCTGTCGGTTCGATGCCCTCGCGAGCGAGAAAGCGGTGCAGTCCTCGCACCGAAGACTGAAGTCGAGCCAGACTGGATGCTGCAATCGGGGGGTCGACCGAGGCACGCGTCGCGGCGAAGCGCGCCACAACTTCTGGGGTGACCGCACCCGAGTCGTCGATATCTTCGCTTGCCAACCAGTTGAGGTAAACCGCGAGGTCTCGGGCATATGCCGCGGCCGTATTCTCGGAAAGGCCGCGTTCAATCGAGATGTGCCGCAGGTATGCGTCCACCGCCCGATCAAGCTTCACGCCGTCGTCGCTCCCACCGGGCGCGAGCGGCGCTCCCAAGGGGAATCCGCCGCGCCGAGACTAGTCCATCCGCCTGCCCGCGAGACGTGTGCGGTCATTGCACCGACGACGAGCGACGGGTTCTGCACGCGACGAGCAAGAACTGCGGCAACAACGTCGTCGAGTGACACCCAGCGCACCTCGATATCTGCCTCTTCTTCGGTGCGCGCAAAGGTCTCGGCGGCAGGTCGCAAGTCACGAGCCAGGTAGATGCGAATCGACTCATCGCTGCCGCCCGGGGTGGTGTAGAACTCCGACAGCACATCCCAACGCTCGGCGACGAGGTCTGCTTCTTCGGCAAGCTCTCGCTTGGCGCTTTCGAGGGGCGGCTCGCCGTCGATATCAAGCAACCCCGCGGGGATCTCCCAATCTCTGGCGCGCACCGGATGGCGGTACTGCTTGATCAACAGCACGCGGTCGTGTTCATCCAGCGCGAGAATCGCGACGGCGCCCGTGTGGTCCATGTACTCGCGCACGATGGTGTCGTCGTTGTACGTGAACTCGTCACGCCGAATATTCCACACCCGGCCTTCGAAAACCGTCTCAGATCGAGTGACTTCGACCTCGACCTGATCGTCGCGAAGCTCAGCCATTGTCAACGTCAAACAGTTCGCTCGAGCGGTGACGCTCAAGGGCAGCGCCGATCAATCCGCGAAAGAGCGGATGCGGATCGGTCGGGCGCGAGCGCAGCTCGGGGTGTGCCTGGGTGGCGATGTAGTACGGGTGCACCTCGCGCGGAAGTTCCACGTACTCGACGAGATCCAGTTCAGGGTTCAGGCCCGAGAACACCATTCCCGCTTCTGCGATCTGATCACGGAAGCGGTTGTTGACCTCGTAGCGGTGGCGATGACGCTCTTGTGACCGGTTCGAGCCATACAACTCCGCCGCAAGCGAGCCGTCAGCCAGCGCCGCATCGTAGAGCCCAAGGCGCATGGTTCCGCCGAGGTCTCCCCCAGCGAGAATGTCGACTTGCTCGGCCATCGTCGCGATAACGGGGAATTGAGTGTCGGGATCAAACTCGCTTGACGAAGCGCCCTCGAGTCCGGCTTTGTTTCGTGCGTACTCGATGACCATGCACTGCAAGCCGAGGCAGATTCCGAGCGTCGGGATCCCTTGCTCGCGAGCGAACTTCAGCGCGCCGAGTTTTCCTTCGATGCCTCGAATGCCGAAGCCACCGGGAACGATGATGCCGTCGATGGCACCTAGCGCCTTGGCCGCCCCTTCGGGCGTCTCGCACGTGTCAGACGGAATCCACGTGATCGCGACCTTCGTCTCTTGCGCGAAACCCCCGGCTTTCAACGCTTCGGTGATCGAAAGATAGGCGTCTGGCAAGTCGATGTACTTGCCGACAAGGCCGATCGTGACGTCGTGCTTGGGGTTGTGCACGGCCTGAAGAACCTTCTGCCAGCGCGACCAGTCGACTTCGCGAGCCTTCACCAGCCCGAGCGAACGAACGATGTAGTCGTCGAGCCCCTGGTTGTTGAGCATGGTGGGGATGTCATAGATGCTCGGCACGTCGACGGCGTTGACCACGGCATCTTCATCGACGTCACACATGAGCGCAATCTTGCGCTTGTTCGACTCGGTGACAGGTCGGTCACTGCGAAGCACCAGCGCATCTGGCTGGATGCCGATGGAGCGAAGCATGGCGACAGAGTGCTGTGTGGGCTTGGTCTTCTGTTCGCCAGATGCGCCCATGTAGGGCACGAGCGAAACGTGAACGAAGAAGACGTTGCCGCGGCCGAGTTCGTGGCGAATCTGGCGCGCCGACTCGATGAAGGGCTGCGATTCGATGTCGCCGACCGTGCCGCCGATCTCGGTGATGATCACGTCGGGCTTCGGCGTCTCGCCGGCCTGCAGACGCATCCGGCGCTTGATCTCATCTGAGATGTGAGGAATGACCTGCACCGTGTCGCCGAGGTACTCGCCACGACGTTCCTTAGCGATCACCTGCGAGTAGATCTGACCGGTGGTGACGTTGGCGGCCTGGCTCAACTCGATGTCGAGGAATCGCTCGTAGTGCCCGATGTCGAGATCGGTTTCTGCACCGTCGTCGGTCACGAAGACCTCGCCGTGCTGGAACGGGTTCATTGTTCCCGGATCGACGTTGAGATATGGGTCGAGCTTCTGCATCACCACCCGCAGTCCGCGGGCTGTGAGCAGGTTGCCGAGGCTTGCTGCCGTCAGGCCTTTACCCAACGAAGAAACGACACCTCCGGTCACAAAGATGTGTTTGGTGGTGTCGTTCGTTGGTTCCGCTGCAGAAGAGTCCGTCACGGGCTTCTATCCTATCCCACGTCTTGGAGAGTTAGCTGATCAATTCCCGGCGGATGCGAGGGCGAGTAATTCGCGAGCATGTTCAAGAGCAGCATCCGAAGATGAAAGCCCCGAAAGCAGTCGCGCCATCTCAGCCTCGCGCTCGGTTCCCTCGAGTCGTCGCACGCTCGACGCCGTCACCGAGCCGTCGCTTTCTTTTACCACCGAGAGATGGTTGCCGGCGAACGCAGCGACCTGGGCGAGGTGGGTGACCGCGATGACTTGGGATGCTTCGGCCAGGCGCGCGAGCCGTCGGCCGACTTCAATCGCCGCGGCGCCGCCGATACCTGCGTCGACCTCGTCAAACACGAAAGTCGGAACCGGATCGACGCCCGCGATAACGACCTCGATGGCAAGCATCACACGGCTCAGTTCGCCCCCCGATGCGCCGCGGGACACCGGACGCGGATCGGCGCCAGGATGCGGGGCGAGCAGGATCGCGACATCGTCACGACCGGCGGCTGTCTCGGCGCCCGGCGTGACGTCGACTTCGACTCGCGCGTCGGGCATAGCGAGCGCGCGCAGCTCTTCAGTCACGGCATCACCGAGTCGGACAGCGGCGCTCTTGCGTGCTGCCGTAAGCGCGGTCGCCGCAGCGTCAAGGGTTGCCTCAGCCGCGGCTACTTCTGAGGTGAGGCGCGCAATTCGATCGTCGTCATCGTCAAGCTCGACAAGTCGGGCTGAGCCGGAGTCGAGCAGTTCGATCGCAGCATCGAGCGAACCGTGCTCGCGCATCAGGCCGCCCAGCAGCGCGCGGCGGTCTTCGAGTGCAGCGAGCTCGTGCGGGCCGGCTTCATCGAGATCGGCAAGGTACCCGGCGAGCCCCGCAGCAAGGTCGCTGGCGCGGTAGCCGATATCAGCGGCAAGGCCGGCAAACTCTTCAAGCGCCGGGTCGGTGGCACCGGCACGCTCCAGGGCCCGGCGAGCATCTGCGATGAGCGAGGTCACGTCGGGAAGATGAGGTTCACCCGACAGCGCGCCATGAGCGATCATCGCCGCTCCGCGAAGCTCTTCGACGTGCGCGAGACGCGCAGCGCGCTGAGTGAGCTCGGCATCTTCACCGGCGACAGGAGCAATCTGCTCGATTTCAGCGATCGCGGCTCGGAGCTTTTCGGCTTCGGATGCACGCGCGTCGTGCTCGGTGACTAACCGCTCGAGTTCACCTGCCAGCGCCCGGTAGCCCTCATACTCGGCGCGGTAGTCGCCCAAGGCCTGCGCCAAGGGGTCTGCGCCAAAGCGGTCGAGGGCATCGCGCTGCGCAACGGCAGAGCGCAGGCGAAGCTGATCGGACTGACCGTGCACCACCACCAACTCATCCGCAAGATCCGCCAGCACGCCCGCGGGGGCCGAACGACCTCCAACCGAGGCACGACTGCGCCCTTCGCGCGAAATCGATCGCCCGAGTAGCAGTTCGGCAGTGCCGTCGGGCAGGGGCTCGACATCACCACCCGCGTCGCGCACACGTTCGACTACCGCACCTTCGCCAGGAACCAGCCAGACGCCGTCGACTGTCGCCTGCGTCGCGCCCGAACGCACGGCGCCGAAATCTGCCCGCTGACCCATCAACAGACCGAGGCCCGTGACGACCATCGTCTTTCCGGCACCGGTTTCGCCGGTGATCGCGGTGAACCCTGGCCCGATCGGCAGAGTCGCTTCAGCGATCACCCCAAGGTCTCGAAGACGCATCTCCTCGATCACGGTACGTCACCGCTCGCGATCGTGGGACCACGCCAACCTGCCACCGGAAGCTGAAATTTCCGCACGAGTCGATCTGTGAACGCCGTGGGGTGCAGACGCGCAAGCCGAACCGGCCGCTCCGACCGACAAACGACCACGCGCGCTCCAGGAGGCAACTCGTGGGAACGACGACCATCGCACCAAAGGATTCCGACTCCTGCCGTTCGCTCGAGCACATCTATCGACACGGTGTGATCCGGTCCCACGACGAGCGGTTTGGCGAAAAGTGCATGCGCTGACAGCGGCACGACCGAGATCGCCTGCACGCTCGGCCAGATCACCGGCCCTCCGGCCGAGAAGTTGTATGCCGTCGAACCTGTAGGGGTAGACACGACAACACCGTCGCATCCGAAAGAAGAAAGCGGGCGACCATCGACGCCGATCACAACTTCGAGCATGCGCTCGCGGCTGGCTTTTTCGACCGTTGCTTCGTTGAGCGCCCAGGTCTCGTAGATCACTGCGTCAGCAGCATCCCGAACCTCGACGTGCAACG
The DNA here is from genome assembly GCF_037204165.1 of Microbacterium marmarense. Classification (NCBI taxonomy): domain Bacteria; kingdom Bacillati; phylum Actinomycetota; class Actinomycetes; order Micrococcales; family Microbacteriaceae; genus Microbacterium; species Microbacterium marmarense. Next base: position 4,321 of record NZ_JBBDGL010000002.1, on the reverse strand, counting down.
CCAGACGCTCTTCGACTTCATAGTCGAGGTCGATCACTCGCCCCACGGCGGCGTCCATATCATCGCGTTCGATCTCAGCGAGAAATCCGACGTGACCCATGTTGATCCCCAGCACCGGAGCGGTGCCCTCGCGCACGAGTTCAGCTGCCCGCAAGATCGTGCCGTCGCCGCCCAGCACGATCGCCAACTCTAGGTCTCTGACATCGACGTCGTCACCCAGCGTGGCAGTTGAGGCGAAGACTGCACGCTCGGCTGCGAGAGGACCAGCATCGCCCGGTGCGAGCACGGGCGTCGCGCCTGCCGCGCGAAGCGCACTGACCACTCGTTCGGCGGCATCGACGGTGTCGGCTCGTTGAGCGTGGGCGACAACCAGAATGTTGCGCTCCGAGTGCGATCCCGCGGTATTCATGCGCTCCCCGTCAGTTGGTTCACTGTCGCCAACCATTCTGTCGGATTGCTACCGCCTCCCGGCACAAGGTGGGCGACGTACTCAGAGTTTCCGTGGGTGCCCGCTATCGGCGATGCAACAATGCCCGACGTGCCAAGACCAGCGTCCCACGCGGACCACAGCACGCGTGCGACCGCGTCTGCCCGAAGCGTGGGGTTGGTTACGAGACCGCCTTTGACCGCCGTTCGCCCAACTTCAAACTGCGGTTTGACCAGCAGAACCACATCAGCCGCAGGCGCTGCCACCGCCACGATGGCGGGCAGCACCAGGCCGAGCGAGATGAACGAGAGATCGCCCGTTATCAGCGACGGCTGCTCGCCGATGCCGCTTGCCTGTGCCAGGTTCTCGCGGGTCATGTACCGCACGTTGTAGCCTTCGACGCTCACCACGGAACTATCTGCGGCGATCGAGGGAGCCAACTGCCCGTGACCGACATCGACCGCGATCACCCGGCTCGCGCCACGCTCGCGCAGTACCTGAGTAAAGCCACCAGTAGAGGCACCCATGTCGAGCGCAAGTCTGCCTGTCGCATCAATTCGAAAGGCGTCAAGGCCAGCAAGCAGCTTGTGCGCGGCACGGCTGACGTAGTGGTCGTTGCTGGCGACATCGATGGTGTCGTCGTCGTCGACGGTGACCGAAGCCTTGACGGCGATTCGCCCGTTCACGCTCACTCGTCCATCAGCGATGAGGGATGCTGCCTGCGTGCGCGAACGCGCAAGTCCCCTAGCCGAAAGCGCCGTATCGAGGCGCACCGTCACGGTGTGCCCGCGGACGCGGATGTCGTGGGGGCTGACTCGAGCTTGCGGGCGAGCGAATCGTGCAGTGAGTCGTAGGCAGCAGAACGAGACGGCAGGGGTTGCGCCTCGATCACCTCAAGGTCAGATAGCAAATCGCTCGAGACCGAATCGCGTGAGGTGTCCATGCTCCCCAGAATACGTGCGTGTGCGCGCAGCGGCGCTCAATGTCACGGCTTGTGGAATGAATCCGCATAGAGCTCTTCTGGAACGCGGAACCCAAAAATGGCGCGCCCAGTCGACCAGATTGCGGCGGTGCCCGCACGAACGAGATCGACGGGTCGTTCCCCCACCGAAAGAATGCGTACGTCGGCGCCATCAATCGCGACGCGCGCACCACCGACGGTCGCGACGCCGTCAGAGACGTCGACACTCGGGTAAGGCTCGTGGAGCTCTCGCAGATCGCCCAGAATGTAGGTCGGCTGAGAACCTTGTGGCGCAGCAAGCAGGTGCTTGGGCCGATCGATTCCTGTCAGCACCAACGCTGATGCGATGCCGGCGCGATTGGCGCCGAGGATGTCAGTGTCGAGACGATCACCGAGAAACAGTGGATGCTGCGCGCCGAAGCGTGTCACCGCCTCTTCGAAGATCGGCACCTCGGGTTTGCCAGCGACGGTCGCCAGACGACCAATCACGGTGTGCACGGCTGACACCAGCGTGCCGTTTCCGGGCGCGATCCCACGAGCCTGCGGGATCGTCCAATCCGTGTTGGTTGCGATCCAAGGAATGCCGCCCTCAGCTTCGGGCAGCTTCAGGGCGAATGCCGCCTCCGCCAGGTGCGCCCAGCCAACCTCGGGCGCAAAGCCCTGCACGACGGCAGCGGGCGCATCGTCCGCGCTGCGTGTGACGACGAACCCAGCCTTCTCAACTTCATTCACGAGGCCTTCGCCGCCAACTACGAGGATCACGGAGCCCGGAGGCACCAGCGAAGCGAGCAGGCGCATGGCCGCTTGCGGGCTTGTTACTACTTCATCTGCGGCCGTCTGCAAGCCCAGGTCGCTGAGATGCGCCGCTACCGAAATGTCGGTGCGCGAGGCATTGTTGGTGATGTAGGCGAGGGTGCGCCCATCGCGGGCCCGATTCAGGCTCTCTACCGCGTACGGCAACGCTCGCGCTCCCGCATAGACGACGCCATCGAGGTCCGCGAGAACGGTGTCGACCCCCTCAAGCGGGGTCGAGTTTCGGCTAGTACGTCGAGTGAAAAGTGCCATCGAGATTCTCTGTCTTTCGGGTGCGTATTTCCGCACGCTGTGCCGCCCAAGACGGAGGTGCTCCTCTACTCTTCCACAATGCCGGAACCCACTCCGCGTCGGCGGGATGCAACGAGAGCCCGTCTGTTCTAATTGACAATCATTCTCAGTTAGCCTACGTTTCCTGGTGTGCAACTGAGAATGATTCCTGTTATCGCTACCGTTTCCCTTCTACCCCTTCTTGCCGCGTGCTCGTCTACCCCAAGCACATCAGCAACGGCAACTCCGATCGACGAAATGCCGGTCACTGAGCAAGACCAGCTACAAACACGCATCGCGGTCACTACCGCCACCGGTGTCGAAGTCTTCGCGTTCGACGACGATGAACTAACTTTGCTCAGCACCTTCGACGTCGCTGAGGGTTCGCGCGCCGAGTCGGGAGCTGGCAGCCGCTACGTTTACCTTGTCGACTATGAAGGCGGCCAAACCACCCTGCTCGACACCGGAACCTACGCCGAGCCTCATGGCGATCACGACCACTACTACACCGTTGAGCCAACACTGGTCGAACAGACCATCGACGGCACCAGCCCTGTTCACGTGGTCGGAAATGATGACGGTCTCGTCGCAATCTTCGACGATGGCGAAGGCTCCATCACCACGCTGTCGGAAGCGACGATCTCCGAAGGCGGATTCGAGACGAATCTATTCGAAACCAATGCTCCCCATCACGGGGTTGCTGTGCCCCTCGAGGACCAACTGCTGATCACCGAAACGCCCGATGGCGGGCTGCCTGACACCGTGGTTCAGGTCGCGATAGACGGGTCCGAAGTCGCCCGCTACGACGAAGTCTGCCCCGGCCTTCATGGTGAGGCAACAACTGATGGCGTCGCGCTGTTCGGCTGCACGGACTTCGTCGCAGTCATCGATACCGACGAACACACGACCTCGACCGTCGCGTACCCAGACGGCGCCGGAGACAACCGAGTTGGCTCGTTCTACGCAGGTGAACCGATGATCGGCAACTGGGGTACCGATCAGCTGCTCGCTCTGAATCTCGAGAGCGGAACTACCTCGACCATTTCAGTCGGTGCAGACATCGGCGCGGTCGCACGACTCGGCAGTGATGTCGCAGTGCTCACCACAGATGGCGTGCTCAGCATGCTGACCGCAGATGGAGAAGTGATCTCGAGCACCGAAGTGATCGATCCGTTCGCTTTGCCCGAAGGCCACGCTATGGAGCTTCCCACTATCGCCGTGGCGGGCGACAACGTCATCATCGCGGACTTTCACGGCGAACATCTCGTGATCTTCGATGCGCACGACTCGAGTGTGCTTGCGACACAAGCACTCGATCAGGCACCTACCGGTGTTGTTGTTACAGGAGCAGCCGGCGCGCACGAGCACTAGGTCGTCGAGACCTGCTCTCGCAGAAAGCCCCGAGTGACATCTGATCTCCAGATGTCACTCGGGGCGTTTCAATTCCTTGGACAGCGCAGCAGAATTGGCGGCTGCTAGTCGCCGGATGATTCGGGGGCTTCGTCGATGCCTGCTTCGATCAGGATCTCGGCGACTTCGTCTTCCACTGAGACCTGCGTCGCATCCGGAGTGGAGACCGGGGCGATGTCAGACGCAGAATCGTCGTTCGCTAGAGGTCCGGTCAGCTCAACATCTTGCGCTTCTTGTGCGTGTGCCTCGCCGGCAGACTCGTGCGCCGTTTCACCTACCTCGTGGTCTGCGTGACCAGCAACCACTGCAACTTCTTCGTCCACCGCGACTTCGCTTGACGAGAGGTCATCCGAGCCGGCTGAACGTGCAGAGCGTTCTGTGCGCGCGGCTTGATCTGGTGCGACGTCAAGTTCATCTTCGTCGTCATCGATCGACATGAT